>JAJDYX010000010.1 GCA_022824945.1 Candidatus Latescibacterota bacterium | reverse complement strand
GAGCGTATCCGCAATAAACGACATAATTTTGTGCATCAAGAAGCAAGAAAAATGGTCAATCGCCACGGGTTCATTGCGGCAGAGAAACTCGATGTTCAAGACATGCAACAGAACCGTCGGTTGTCTAAATCCATAAGCGATGCGGCCTGGTCAATGTTTCGGCGTTGCCTCCAATACAAAGCGGAAGAAGCTGGTATTGGATTCAAACCCGTCACCCCCAAATACACAAGTCAGACCTGCTCAGGATGTGGTATTGTAGAGAAAAAGCCACTCTCCCAACGATGGCATGAATGTGCGTGTGGGGTGTCTCTCGACAGAGACCACAACGCTGCCATAAACATATTGACGTTGGGGCTACAACGTCAGGTGGAATGCATGTGCCCGAATGATTTTATCGGGTAACCACCAAGAAGCCCAACTGATTCAGCGTTGGGAGTAGTCACATCCTCACTTATTGGACTGCCAGCCAAGCGGAAACCGCCGTTCCTGCAAAATACGCCTGGCTTTATCTTTTTGTCCTTGCTCAATAAACCTGAGCAAAGACCGCACATCATCCGCGGTATAAACCCAATGCGTTTCATCGGGATTCAACCCATAACGCGGATCAACAAATTCTGTACGCATACAAACCTCCTTTAATTATTATGCACATTTCGCACCAGCAACCTCATATCGGGATGATGTCGCAGTTTTCGCAAAGCGTGAGCCTTAATTTGTCGCACGCGCTCGCGACTCAACTGAAACCGCATCCCAATCTCCAAAAGCGTCATTTGAGGTGCGCCATCCAGTCCAAAATACAGACAGATCACCTCCTTCTCGCGGGCATCGAGCAGATTCAGTGCCGATGCAATACCATCTTGAAGCGCGTTTTGAAACAAAGAGGCATCGGCTCCTGTTTGCGGACCTGACAACTTTTCTTTCAAACAAAAGCTATCATCGGGGTGAAATGGCATATCCAGAGACATAATAGGCTGCATATCGCAAAGCAAATCAGCCACATTTTCGCGTGTCAAATTAAAAGCCATTGCAATATCCCCCTGGGGATCATCGCGGGGTTCTTCCTCTGAAAATTGGACAATTTTGCGCAAAAGCTCAACGCGACTGGCCGGCAACCGAATGGTGCGAGCGTGTTGCGCGATAGCCTGCTGAATCGACTGGCGTATCCACCAAACAGCATACGTGATAAACCGAAAACCCTTTTCCTCATCAAATCGCTCTGCGGCCTTGATCAAACCCAAATTGCCAGCACCGATTAAATCGCTCAGGGGCAGGCCCAAATTTTGATACCCTTTGGCCACGCGCATCACAAAGCGCAAATTGGCAACCACCAACCGGTTTCGCGCCTCTAAATCACCCTGTTTGATTTGCACAGCCAATTCGCGTTCTTTTTCGGGAGAGAGAGGTGTGCAAGTGGCCAGATCCACCGTATAAGCATGCAACAAATCCGTCGTGCGATCTGCCGAAACGGGAACCATCTTCTCCTCCTGTGAGTGAATAGCGCGATATTTGGCGCAAAAATACGCACAGGATGTTACGACAGCGTTTCTGTCAAGTGACAATCGCGTGAAGCATGCTCTATTTTTTTATAAAATAAAAAGCCTTTGAGGGCTCCCTCCCGACACCCTCAAAGGCTTTGTAATTCTGCTACAAAAGCAAAATAAATTCCAAAAATAACCCTGTCAATAAAAAAAGCGGGCTGCCAACAGCACTCTATTTATCGGGAGGGAGGAAATAAACAGAAATGCTGAGGCAACCCGCTATACATAAAACATACCCAACTTCAAAAACAACGTCAAGAGTATAAAGGAAATTATTACTCAATCAACGTTTGAATATCAAAAACCGTTGTCCTACCCATGATATCCCCCCGCCTCAATGCGTCTTTAATGCGGTCGGCATCCCCAAAAAAAAGCATCAAAAAATCCTTGACCTGATGGTTCAACAGTCGCCTGAAAACGCGGCGAATATCCTCCTCTGTCACCCGATCTATAGCTGATTCGTATTCCTCCAGCGAAAGAACAGGCACCCCATCGCGGTCATAGCGCACCTGCTGATTGAGCCTGGTCTGCGGACCGAGTTGCAAATGATATGCCCGCTTGAGCCTTTCGCGACCTTTCTCCACCTGCGCCCAAAAATCTGGCTCGGACAAACAATGGTAAATCAACCGAAACATCTCGGGAACAAGCTCAGAGGTATAAACACCTCGAGGATTAGCCCAAAAATACAGTACTGGTGGTGACGTCCTTTCGTCAATAATCACGCCAGTCGAATAACACCAGCCCTTCTGGTCGCGAAGCCGAATAAACAAAAGGCGGTTTAGCGCATTGACCAAAACCGCTTGTGCAAACCAATCCTCATTTGTGCGGGGCAAACCATTGGTTAGCCAATAGCAATTATCAGTCAAATGGAAAGACGGAGAAATGATAGCATGCACACCGGCAATTTCTTTGCGTTTTGGCCGGGGAAGTGGCGAAAAACCATCCCGAGGTCGGTTATCTGTCATCACGCGCAAACTGCGTTCAATTTCCGACTTACTCAGATCGGAAGTCACTCTAAAAAAGAGGACTTGTGCACGCAAGGTTTGATCCCAAAATTGTTGTAAGTCTTGCGCTGTCAAATTTTCAACTGCTGTGCGCGAACCTATCCGCTGGCGGTCTTTGTCGTAATACAAATGATAGCGAAAAACCTCTGTTATATCATGGTCATCAACATAATCCTCAAAATCGTCTCTGATCCGCGCCCGTTCCCTATTCAGCAGTTCTTCAGAAAATTTGAGATCTTCCATCATCGCTTTCAGGCGTTTTAAGGCTGCATCCAAATTTTCACTAAACACAGTCAGGCCAACAGTGACATATCGATCAGAAATATTGAACCAGAACTCTGCGCCAAGCCGGTCCATTTCTTTTTTTTCGTCCTCGTGTAACGCCAGATCAATCAGTCGAAAAAAAGCAAAGGACAAACCGCGCGTCTCCATTGTCTCCTGCAAATCCCCCCCTGTATAATACCTCATTGAAAGCCGCGTTTGCGGCACGCGCGTATCCTGAACATAATATATCTTGTGATTGGGGATTTCTGCATCTGCTGCCGAAACATTGCAAAAGACTGCAAATAATCCGACAGCAAATGCTCGCCGTCGCCAGTACCAGCATCCCCCCAGGATCACGAGAACCCCCAAAATGCCCACATAAATCCACGCATTCCATGATGGTACTCGTTCTGGAGCCGAAATCAGGAGAAAGGTGTGGGGCGGCTGGTCCAAAAGATATTGCTTTGCCACCCGCTTGACATCTGCCACAGTAATCTCATCAAAATTCTGCATCCACTTGAGATCAAAGGCAGGGTCATTGACACAAATAAAACCAAAAGATATCGCGTTTGCCAGACGAGTCTGACTGGTTATCATGCGATATAAAACCTTCCGCGCTTCGTTTCTCGCTAACAACAAATGCTCCTCAGACAAAGAGTCGACAGCCGTTTGAATAATCTTCGGCATTTCCCCGACGTCATAATCCACACCCGAGGGTAAATCAACGATATAATAAAACAGCCCTTTATTGCGCAGAACATACTGAGAGTAGCTTAGCTGAAGCACTTTTCCCGAACCGACCAGGCTCTGGCGAGGAAGAGAATATTCACCTTCGAAAAGGACTTTGAAAAACAAATACAATGGGTAAGAGTCTGGATGCGTATCTATTGGAACATGCCAGACACCCCAAACAGAAGAATGCAGATCAGTTGTAGATTGAATGGAATCCTGGGGTACAGACGCGCCATCCAGCGAATCAATATCTTTGTGCACAAACCCCTCGTCCTTCGGAATCCCTCCAAAATGTTGAACCACAACGGGCAAAATATCAGCCCCTTCTACATCGCCTACAATGACAAGACACGCATTATTCGGCACGTAATAACGCCTGTGAAATGCGATTGCTTGCTCCAGAGTAAAAGTCTTAATCGTATCTCGATGGCCCAAAATATCGTACTGATAGGGATGTCCTGCAAACATACGAGCATATAACTTTTTATATAAAAGCCGACGCGCAAGACTTGCACTTCTCGCCCATTCACCCAGAACGACCTCTTTTTCGAGGTCGAATGCTTCCCGCGAAACGTCAAACCGTGTCATACCGCGTGCAAAACTGGCGATCAGCGCGTCCAATTGCGCTTTGGGAACAGTCGCGTAGTATTTCGTGCCATCTCTCGACGTACTGGCATTGGCGTGTGGCGTGTCCGAAAGGTAGAACGATTCTAAAAATGAGCGATCCACCACGAGGTGCTCAACCAGATGCGCCATGCCCTGCCGACCAGGTGCTTCGTGAGCGGACCCCACGCGATAGGCGATTTGGCACGTCACGACGGGTCGGGTATCGTCTTCCACAATCGCAACCTGAAGGCCATTGGCGAGGTGATAGTGCTGGAGAGAAAGCGACCCTGCAAGCGAAACATCGGCGACCTTTTGGTAGGGCGGCAAACTTGCCAGGGCGTGCATCGGCCAAAGACAGATCAGAAGAAAATATACAGAGCGCATTACAAAGTCCTCGCAGTCAGTGGTTAGTTGATCGCTTATTAATATCAAATTTTTCTAACGTGTGCAACATCCAAAAAGCCTCTGGTGCCCAAAAAACACGCGCCGATCAGTCGTGGCTTTTCCGTTGCTTTTCTCGCGCAAACGAATAATTTATCACATCGCCCCTGAAACCTATTGCGAAAGGTCCTCTTATGTTCTTGTTAGCAAACCTCCTCACAATTTACGGCTACATCATCATTGCGCGGGCACTCATCTCATGGATAAATCCCAATCCATATAATCCACTCATCAGAATAATATATGCCATCACAGACCCGGTGCTCGAACCCATTCGCCGTCTGTTGCCCGACATGGGTGGGCTGGACATCTCGCCCTTTATCGCCCTGATCATTATCTGGTTTGTCATATTCCTGATTTAGTCCCCTCTCTTACAGAAATCGAGGCAGTAATGCCTCTCCGACCCATAAAAGGATATAATTTGAGTGCAGAACAACAATCTCCCACATCTCGCATACTCATTCCCATCTTGCTAACCGGCCTATCTGGCCTGCCCCCCTTATCCATTGACATGTTTTTGCCCTCCATGCCCGCAATGGTTGAGGAGTTTCAAACCCAACCCACCCAAATCCAGCCCGCCGTCACCTTCTTCTTAATAGCACTGGGCACTGCACAACTCGTCTTTGGCCCCCTCTCCGACCGATATGGTCGCCGCCCTATATTGCTCATCGGCCTGGCCTGTTACGCCCTCGCGGGCCTGGGCTGCCTATTTGCACCCACAGTGGGCGCTCTTGTCCTGGCTCGCGTACTGCAGGGATTCGCTGGCGGCAGTGGCCCTTCTGTAAGCCGCGCTGTAGTACGCGACATATACGGCGAAATCCACGCCGCCAGAATAATGTCCTACATGGCCACAGCCATTGCCCTCGCCCCCATACTCGCACCCGTAATCGGTGGATTCTTACAAACCTATTTTGGATGGCACGCCGTCTTTGTCGTACTCAGTGCGCTGGGCGCCCTATTCTTCTTTGGCTACCTCTGGGCAGTACCCGAGACCAATAACATGATAGACCCCACAGCCCTGAATCCAACGCGCATGATAGCCAATTACCGCGACCTCTTGTCCAGCCGCCAGTACCTCGGATATACCTTTATGGTCGCCATCTTATTCTGGGGCATGTTTGCCTTTATCACAAACTCATCTTTCGTACTCATCACCGAGTTGGGCGTCTCTCCCCAACTCTACGGCCTCTGTTTTGGATCGGTCGCCGTGGGACTCATGATCGGCGCATTTTTATCTGGCCGTCTCAACAATCGCCTCGGCAGCGCACGCATCATTCAAATTGGCAGCCTGATCGCAGCGGGCGCGGGCCTGCTCCTGTTGGGACTCAAACTCGCGGGCGTATTTTCGGTCATCACCATCATCGCCCCAATGTGTTTATTCACAATAGGCGGCGGTATGGTGCGCCCCCAGGCAATGGCTGGCGCAATCGTACCCTATCCGGAAAAAGCCGGACTCGCCTCCGCACTTATGGGATTTATACAAATGAGCACAGCGGGATTATTTGTCACCCTCTTCAGTCAGTTTTACAGCGCCTCATCCATCTCTATGGTCACAGCCATTGCCATTTCAGGCGTCATTGCCCTGCTCGTGCGCCGCACGCTATTGCCATCTGGAGCCACACCATGATCCTCGCCATTGACATCGGCGGTACCCAATTTGGCCTTGCTCTTGCCACGCCCGACGGCCGCGTCATCAAACACATCCAGCACCAAACAGATCGCGCAGACCACGCCGACAAAAGAATTGACCTCATACTCGCCGCAAGCAAAACACTGATCTCACAATCATCCGTATTGGCCTGTGGCATAGGATTTGGCGGTCCCGTCAACTTTGACACACAGCGCATCGTCAACTCCACCCACGTCTTGGGATGGGACGATTGCCCACTGCCGGAAATTGTCGAACAACACCTCGGCGTACCCGCAATAATCGACAACGATGCCAACGTGGGCGCACTGGGAGAATTTACTTCTGGTGCGGGCAAAAACAGCCGCCACATCATCTACTACACCGTCAGCACTGGCATCGGCGCGGGCATCATCATCCACGGCGAAATCTACCGCGGCGGCAACGGATATGCCGGCGAACTCGGACATGTGCCCATCGTGCGCGACGGACCCCAATGCGATTGCGGCAATCGCGGCTGTCTCGAAGCCCTGTGCTCGGGCACTGCCATCGGCCAGCGCGCAACAGCAGCAGTGCAAAAACACCCGCGCAAAGGCATCGCAATCACACGGACCGCAAACAACAACCCCATCACAGCCAAAACCCTATTCGACACCGCGCGTTCTGGAGACCCTTATGCCAGAGCGCTCGTCGATGAAATCTGCACCGACCTCGGACAGGGGCTGGCAATGGCTGTAAATGCATTCGCCCCCGATGTCATCGTCATCGGAGGCGGCGTCTCAAACGCAGGACGCATTCTATTTGAACCGCTATACAGAGAAACCCGTCGATTCCTCATGCCGGTTCACCGTCCACACCTCAGAATCGCCCCTGCCAAACTCAAAAACCACTCCGTACTTCTCGGCGCAGTCGCGCTTGCAAAACAACGGATACAACACTGACCGCTTTTTTAACTTGAAATTTAGACATTTTTGAAGTTCATTACGGACTCTACTTCCGGAATAAAAACGCGAGGAAACCCGCAATGGACGCAAAGGAGATTCCCAATGCCAACTTTCACTGAAACCATTCCCGTCAACGGCCAAAACATGGGCCTTTATCTCTCCCTCCCCGATGGCGACGGTCCCTTTCCCGGTGTCGTCGTCGGCATGCATGCCGGTGGCACCGATACTTTCATTCATGCCATGTGTGACCGTCTCTCAGAAGATGGCTATGTCGCCGCGGCGCCCGACCTCTACCACCGCCTGGGCATCAATGACACGCGAAGTCCAGGCACCCTCAAAGACCTGGAGATGATCGCCGACGTCGAAGCCACCATTGCTTTCCTGAACGATCACCCCAGAGTCGATAACAACGCCCTCGGCATCACTGGCTTTTGCATGGGCGGCCGCGTAGCCTATCTTATGGCCGCCGCCATTCCCGGCTTCAAAGCCGCCGTTGCCTATTACGGTGGCAACACGATGACTGCCCTGGGTGAAAACATCCCGTCTCCTTTCGAACGAACCGCCGACATTGCCTGCCCGCTCATGTTCCACTTTGGCGAAACAGACCAGAACCCATCTCCCGAAGACATGAAAATTCTCGACACCAAACTCACCCACCACGCCAAAGAACACGAATTCTTCGCTTACCCCAACGCCGGCCACGCTTTCATGGACTTTACCGGCTCTCGCTACAACGAAGCAGGCGACCACACATCCTGGCCCAGAACCATTGAATTTTTCGACCGGCACTTGAAGTAGGTGGGATACGGTTCGGCGATCTGGGCTGGACACCACCCGGCGCATAAAAAAAGGCGATCACACAACTGTGACCGCCTCTTGTTTTTCTCTTAAAACTCACCACTCAACGCCGTTGTCTCTCACCCCGCCGCCCGCGCCTACCCTGCCGCGCATCATCACCCTGAATTCCCCGTTGCCTCTCGGCTACCTGAGGCGCTGGTTCCAACCTGAAAATAGCCTCGCGTTTCACGGATTGACCACTCAACAAATCCGTCACTTCAACCTCAACCTGATTGAGGCCCAGGATCATCTTTTCGGAATCCAGCTCCAGATGAATCGGCTCCCACACATCTCGCCCCACATGCTCATAACTCACCGCCACCTGTGGTTTTTTACCCCTCGCCATCAATCTTTTGAATCCCCCACTCAACAGCCCAAAAATCGAAGAACCCGACCGCACATCCTGCTGAATCGTATAGGACACTTTGTATCGCGTCTGCCCAAATTCATCGCGTTTTAAATTATAGACCTCATAATACACAAACACGCTGCGATCATTCACAAAACTGCGCGACGGCATGGGCATCACCCACACATCGGCCTTGCGGTATTTGTCGTGAAACCCTCCTCCCTCACTAATGGACCACGCCAATTCCAGATCGCTCATCGCCAGTGAATCGGAAAATGTCGGCGCTTCCAAATCCTGCACATAAACCCCCCACTTACCCGAATTTACATCGGCCAAATGCACCGCCATGCGATAGGTCCCAGGTGGCACTTCCAGATAAGCCAGATCGGGCACAAATGTCCCCTTCTTCAACAGCGTGGAATCAATACCCCCAAAATGCAAATCATCCCGCGTCCGAAACACCTCCTCGCCCTCATCGTCTGAAATCACCACCGAACGACGCACATGCCCACTCTCATTTTCAATATCCACCTCCAGCGTCGGCACCCCGTAATACACCTCGACCCCGGTCTTACCCTCTTCTCTTCTAAAACGCGCCACATCGTAATAAAACGCCAGCGGTTCAATCCCCGGTGGCAAATCAAAATACTCCGGCGTGGAAGCCACCACATCGTTCAACACTGCGCCCGGATGGGTTCGCAAAAGCGCGGACAGCCGTTCGCCCGACATGCGCGAACCATCTGGCAGCGGGGGAAACTGCCACTTGCCATTGAGCAACTCATCCACAAACACAAATTCCACACCACCGCCAACCTGCGTGTAAATCCACGACTCCCACGGCATCGACCGTCCGTTAAACGACACGGGATAAGCCGGTTCAATTAGATCGTAATCCGGAACCGCCAGTTCCGCCAGTTCCTCTTCATCCACACCGCCAAAAAACGACTCCTCAGTCATGTCACCCGACTCGATAAAATATCCCTCAATACCCAGAGCCAACCGCTCCTTCACCACTTCAGCCTCAGCACTCGGCACGGCATTGGGCGCGTGCGACCGCGACCGATAATCCGGCTCCCCATACCGAATATACACCTCGCCACGCCTGTCCCACGGCTGCACACCTTTCGCAAAATGCGTCCGCGCGAACCACACCCGGCGATAGTGTTCTGCCTCGCGCGCAAGACCACCCGATATCAACGTCAAATCGCGTTTGCGCCAAAACGTCGTCAAAAACGCTGCGCGTTCTTCTTCGGGCAGCGACTCATAAACCTCCAACTCCTCCGGCCTTGCCACCAACTGCAAATCTTTGTAGAACGCCCGTTCTTCTGCTGGAATCGCATCGAAATACTGCGCGAACAACGCCAATGCCCGATCCGGATCGCCCATACCAGCGTGAGCTTGTGCAAGCAATGCCAACAATCGCGCCTCCCCCGGATCTCTCGCCAACGCCATCTCGCCAATCCCAACGACAGACCGGTAATTCTGCTCCTCGGTATAAGACACCGCCAATCCGTAAAGCGCATCGACATCACCCGGCCTCAGCCTCAGATACTTTTCGTACAGCAGGCGAATCTCGCCGTAATACATTTCAAAATTGTTATTGACATACCAATCCGCCAACTCCAAATACACCGGCGCGTAATCCGGCGCTATTGCAATCACGCGGCGAAACGCATCCTCAGCATCCAGATCGCGCAACATCACCTTTGCACGCGCGAGATACAACTCGGCATCTATCGACTTCGGATCCTTTGTCCGCGCCATCCGAAAATACGGCAACCCCTGTCGCGCCCGCGTTGGTCCCCGCGCCATATACACCCGTCCCACCCCAATATAAGCCTCCGCCGACCCGGCATACCGAATCCCCTTGCGAAACGCATTATCCGCCTTCTCGATCTCACCCGCATCGAGATACAAATTGCCCAACACAACCCATGCATCGCCATCTTTGGGCGCAGCTTTCACAGCTTCTTCCAAAACAGACAGCGAATCCACAACCTCGGAAGTTGCCCGTCCAGCGAATAATAGAAACAAAATAATCCACAAATTCAGTATCAAATATTTCATGTCAACTCCATTTCTATAAATATTTTCGAGAACTCGCTCCGCGACAAAACCCGCCACTTTCATACATACTCTATTTATCCCATTTGCACAAGTGCAAACCTTCTGAGAAACAGAATGAAATTTGGAAGGGGCAAATTGTTCTTTGCAAAATATGATTTAATATTATTTTATGTCCTGAATACGCTTGCAAGACCATATTCGGTGTGCAGAATTTGTTTGTAACTCATGGAGGACTCAATGCGTAACCTGATTTTACAAACGTTTTTATCCGCACTTCTGATATACCCCCTGTCTCTCTCGTCCCAGAATAGCTTTTCCCTATCAGTGGATGTGGATAGCACCCCAGGCGATCAAGCGGTCTCCTCTCGCGATGTCTTTCCCAATCGCACGGTCCCCATCCAAATCTTCGCCACAGATATTGCGTCTGCAAGCACTATCTCCCTGCGTTTTGAATTTGATCCCACGCAGATTGTTTACGAAGCATTTAAGCTATCCAATATCGTATCTGGCACCTCTGCACTTACAAGCAAGGACTTTGCAAATATCGGGATAACCCTATCGGCTAACAGTCCAAGTAGCGGTCTTATCGGCACGATTCACTTTCGCACCACAGAGACATTTTCAGGCACAGATATACGATTGATACGTGCAAGGCTTGTACGAGATGGACAGACCGAGACCGTATCGCTGGACCTGAGTACTACCTTGCGGGTAGCCAAACTACCTTCTCCGGACTTTGACAGGAGTGGGATGGTTGATGTCTCGGACTTTTTGCTCTTTGCCGATGTGTTTGGGTCAAAGGAAGGTGACGAGAAGTATGATGAGAAATACGATCTGGATGGGGATGGGGAGATAGAGATATCCGATTTTCTGCTCTTTAGCGATAGCTTCGGCAAAATGATCAACCGTGAGCCAGTCTTCACGTCCAAGTCTGCTGTGATGCTTTCCATAGATGAGAACACGGCACCTGGACAGGCCATAGGTGATCCCATCGCTGCGACTGATGCCGATGGCCATACGCTTACCTACCGCCTCAGCGGTGCCGATGCAGATAGTTTTGCCATAGAAGGGAGCACAGGACAAATTCAGACAAAAGGGAAGTATAACTTTGAGCAGCAGAACAGGTATTCCCTCACTGCCCATGTCAGTGATGGCGAAGGTGGCGAGGCCAGCCTTTCAGCAGATATTGCCATCAATGATATCGACGAACCCCCCGGGCAGCCTGCCCCACCGAGTGTCTCGGCGATTGCTCCGACGAGCCTGACCGTGATCTGGGAGGAACCTGTAAACACGGGGCCTGAGATCACGGATTACGATGTGCAATACCGACAAGCCGATAGTGATGCGTTCACAGATGCGGAATATGACGGGACAAAGCGGTCACTGCGTCTAACGGGACTATCCTCAAGCACGCGCTATGCGATACAGGTTCGAGCGACTAATGCGGAAGGTATAAGTGAGTGGTCTGAGCCGGGTGAATGGAGCACCTCTGCGCCGTCGCTACCAGGCGGTGGTGGTGGGAATGGTCCGTCACCTCCTCCGCCAGTTCCCGTTGGCATTCAAGTTGGGATGCAAGCTCCTGACTTTACGCTGAGAACCCTTAATGGGGAGCAGTTCAACCTCTATGAACAACGCGGCACACCCGTATTCCTCAACTTCTGGGCAACCTGGTGTCCTCCCTGTATTGTTGAAATGCCCGGCATACAAAAGTTGCAAAATAATATGGGTGACTCTATCCAGATCGTCGGCATTGACCAGCTAGAAACGCGCAGCCATGTGCAGCGTTTTGTCACAAGATACGGCTTCACCTGGACTTTTGTTCTCGACTCGATAGGGGAAGTGAGCAGGACGTATAAGGCATCGGCGATTCCCACCTCTTATTTTCTTGATGCCAAGGGCGTGATTGTCCGCAAGTTTGTTGGTGCTCGGAATTACGAAACGTTCTTAGAAGCGACGCGACAGGCGATTAACAATTAAACAAGCAGTCAGCGATCAAACACCATCTCAGATCTTTCACCCTTAGTCGCAAACACGGGAACGGATAAAAATTTATTTCTTCCGATACAACGCCTTTTGCTTGACAATTAAAAACGCTTATAATAAATTTATTTGCAAACAAGAAAACTATTGCATTTTTGAACAACACATCTGTTCTTTTTTTGGATTACGATGGATTTGTTTCCAATGCCTGTAGGTGCTCACAGCACCTGCAAAACAGCAACTGCACTGTCTGTCTCCCCCTTATCTATTAAGGCCATTTGACAGTTGTGGTTGCTTTTTTTATTGCAAAATCCCGAGGACATTATGGCATTGACAAAAATTAAACAGGGACTCGACCTTCCCATCAGCGGCGTACCCGACCAATCCACAGTACAAAATGGCAAACCTGTCCAGACCGTAGCACTCTTAGGTGAAGATTATGTGGGCATGCGTCCCACAATCGTGGCTCAAGTGGGTGACCGCGTCAAACTCGGCGATGTATTGTTCACCGACAAAAAAATGGAAGGTGTTCTCTACACCTCTCCCGGCGCAGGCGAGGTAATCGCCATAAACCGCGGGCTAAAACGCGCCTTTTTATCAACGGTCATCCGCCTGGAAGGCAACGATGAAGTCACCTTTGAATCCCATCGAGAAGATGAAATCGACAATCTCGACCGGGAAACAGTCAAAGAACAACTCATCTCATCGGGACAGTGGACCGCCCTGAGAACGCGGCCATTTAGCAAAGTAGCCGATCCCGCGACAGAACCCCGATCCATCTTTGTCAATGCAATGGACACCAACCCGCTATCCCCGGACATGGCGCGTGTATTAGCCGGGCAAGAAAAAAATTTCGCATTGGGCTTGAAAATCGTCTCAAAACTCGTGGATAGAACAATTTTTGTATGTAGAGACCCGGAACTGGACTTGCCCGAAATCGATGATGACCGCATACAGGTCGAAGAATTTACCGGTCCACACCCCGCCGGATTGGTCGGCACGCACATCCACTTCTTAGATCCCGTAAACCGCAACAAAACAGTCTGGCACATCGGCCTTCAGGACGTCATAGCCTATGGACATCTGTTCACAACCGGGCGGATCATGACCGAGCGCGTGGTCGCTCTGAGCGGTCCCACCGTAAAACACCCCAAATTGATCCGCACCCGTCTGGGAGCTTCAATAATGGACCTGGTAGAAGGCGAACTCGAAAACGTCGAAAACCGGGTCATCAGCGGCTCTGTCCTCTCCGGGCGCAAAGCAGACGAAACACGCGCCTTCCTGGGACGGTATCACCAGCAGATCACCGCACTTGAAGAAGGCAACAAACGCGCCTTTTTGGGTTGGATCACGCCGGGATTCGAATTTTTCACCATCAAAAATCTGGCACTGTCCAAAATGTTCTTCGGCCAACGCCTCAAATTGAACACCTCCACCAATGGCAGCCATCGCGCACTCGTGCCGCATGGCAATTACGACGACGTCATGCCACTGGACATATTGCCCAACTTTTTGATTCGGGCACTCGTCACCTACGACCTCGACGACGCTGAAAAACTCGGCATTCTGGAATTGGATGAAGAAGACCTATCACTATGCACATTTTCGTGTTCGTCAAAAATGGATTTTGGGCCTATCTTGCGCGAAAACCTCACGACAATTGAAAAGGAAGGATAGTTAAGGATAGTGAAGCCCCTACGCGATTTATTGGACAAACAGGCAGAGCACTTCGAAGAAGGCGGCAAACTCGAAAAACTGTATCCGTTTTACGAAGCCGGGGACACATTCCTTTACACCCCCGGCGAGGTTACCCAGGCCGATGCACATGTGCGCGACGGCATGGATTTGAAGCGGATGATGATCACAGTCGTCCTCTCACTTCAACCCTGTATTTTATTTGCCCTGTACAATACGGGCTTGCAAGCGAGCCTGGCCTATCAAAATATCGGCGCAATCGGCACCGGCGATTGGCACGTCTATCTCGCCCAGGCACTGGGCTTGTCTTTCCTGCCCTCCGACGTACTCAGTTGTTTTGCGATTGGCGCCATTTATTTTGTACCCGTACAACTCGTAACCATAGCCGCAGGCGGCTTATGCGAAGCCATCTTTGCAGTCATTCGCAAACACGAAATCAACGAGGGATTTCTCGTCACCAGCACGCTATTCCCCCTGACAATGCCGCCCCTGATCCCCCTGTGGCAGGTTGCCATAGGCATCATCTTTGGCGTCGTAATAGGCAAAGAAATATTCGGCGGCGTGGGAATGAATTTCTTAAACCCCGCGCTCACGGGCCGCGCATTTCTCTATTTTGCCTACCCCGCGCAAATCTCCGGCGATGCGGTCTGGATCGCTGTCGATGGATACAGCCAGGCAACGCCACTCGCGGCGTATGCGGATACCCATATTCAGCTGGATTACACATGGTGGGAATCATTCATCGGTTTGATCCCGGGATCCATGGGAGAAACCTCAACCCTTTGCTGTTTATTGGGTGCAGGCATCTTGATATTAACCCGCGTTGGCTCCTGGCAAATCATGGCCGGTGTAACCATCGGCATGATTGTATCTGCATTATTCTTCAACTGGATCGGCAGCACCACCAATCCGCTGCTCAACGTATCTCCAGCCTGGCATTTTGTCATCGGCGGCTTTGCATTTGGCACCGTATTCATGGCAACCGATCCAGTAAGCGCAGCCATGACGCGCCAGGGCAAATGGGTCTATGGCATTTTAATAGGCGTCATGACAGTATTGATCCGCGTGACCAACCCGGCCTATCCCGAAGGCATCATGCTGGCCATATTATTCGCCAACGTATTCGCGCCCATTATCGACCGCGTCTTTATCGACCGCAATATCAAAAGGAGACTGGCCCGTGCAGAATGACAGCATCCAAAAAACGATCTTTGTTGCGGTGGCTCTTTGTCTGGTCTGTTCTCTTTTTGTTTCTCTGACTGCTGTGTCCTTACACGATATCCAGAAAGAAAACAAACGCCTCGACAAAGTGAAAAATATCCTGATTGCGGGTGGGCTATACGATCCCTCGGTCGATGTCCAGTCCGTTTACGAAAAAAAGGTCGTACCACTGCTTATCGAACTGGACACGGGGCAGATCTTGAACAGCGAAGAATATCCCGATGGCATCGACGCAGATACGTATGACTTAAAGAAAATGGCCGCCGACCCCACTTTCGGGCGTTCTGTTGATGCGGGTAAAGACATTGCAAATATTCGCAACCGTCCGAAATATATCTTCGTTTATAAAGTGATGGAAAACGACAAATTGCAGCGCATTATTTTGCCCATTTACGGCTATGGCCTCTGGTCCACGCTCTACGGTTTTGTATCTCTGGGCAATGACTTGCAAAGCATTCAGGGCATCACATTTTACGAACACGGCGAAACCCCGGGCTTGGGTGGCGAGGTCGATAACACCAGATGGAAGGACTTGTGGCCCGGCAAACAGGCTTTTGACGATGTGGGCAATGTCGCAATTTCTGTAATCAAAGGTCAGGTAAATCCCAAAAGTGCAAAAGCAAAATACCAGGTCGATGGCCTCTCGGGTGCAACCATCACCACGCGGGGATTAGACAGTATGCTCAAATATTGGTTGGGCAACGAAGGATACGGTCGATTTTTAAATACGCTAAAACAAGGGGGTGTTCGTGGCTGAAGTAATCGAACGGGAAGAACAAGCGCCAGAAGTGCCACCATCTCCGTCTCTGACGGCGAAAGAAGCCAAAAGTCTGTTATGGACGCCCGTCTTTGATGACAATCCAATCGGGCGTCAGGTATTGGGGGTTTGTTCGGCACTCGCGGTGACCACAAAGCTGGAAACCTCAATCGTCATGTCTATGGCGGTCATCTTTGTTATGGCGCTTTCCAATATATCGGTAAGCCTGATCAGAAATCACATTCCGTCCAGCGTGCGCATCATCGTTCAAATGACCATTATTGCCGCGCTTGTGATTATCGCCGACGAAGCGATCCAGGCATTTGCTTACGATATATCCAAGCAATTGTCGATCTTTGTCGGACTGATCATTACCAACTGCATCATCATGGGACGCGCCGAAGGGTTTGCAATGAAAAATCCCCCCACGCACAGCTTATTAGATGGCCTGGGAAATGGATTTGGTTACAGCACCATCTTGATTGTGGTGGGCTTTTTCCGCGAACTGTTGGGATCGGGTAAACTTCTGGGCGTTGACGTTTTTCCACTCGTCACCGAAGGTGGCTGGTACATGCCCAACGGCTTGATGTTGCTATCGCCGAGTGCGTTTTTCTTAATCGGGTTCTTCATCTGGGTTGTGCGAGCGTGGAAACCCGAGCAAGTGGAAGAGGATTAAAATGGCCGAACACTATATCAGCTTATTTGTCAAAGCCGTTTTTGTCGAAAATATGGCCCTCGCTTTCTTCCTGGGCATGTGTACATATCTCGCCGTCTCCAAACAGGTGACAACCGCTGTCGGCCTGGGCATTGCGGTGATTGTGGTGCAGACGATTACAGTGCCGATCAACAATCTCATTTTTACCCATGTCCTGACCGAAGGCGCGCTCGCCTGGGCGGGTTTGCCAAACGTAGATCTCACATTCCTGGGTCTGGTCACGTATATCGGCGTAATCGCCGCAATGATTCAAATATTGGAAATGGTACTGGACAAATACGTACCCACCCTGTACAACGCCCTGGGCATATTTTTACCCCTGATCACAGTGAACTGCGCGATCTTAGGCGGTTCACTCCTGATGGTCGAGCGCGACTTTAACTTTTCAGAAAGCGTCGTCTTTGGACTGGGCAGTGGCACGGGCTGGGCACTCGCCATTGTCGGGCTGGCAGGCATACGCGAAAAAATGAAATACAGCAATGTACCACCAGCATTGCGCGGGCTGGGCATCACATTTATGACCGTGGGATTGATGGCAATGGCATTTATGCTCTTTTCGGGGATTCAACTTTAGATCCAGGCAAGCGTGGAGATAATATGGAAGACGTAAGGCTAATTTTACTCGGTGTAGGGATGTTTACCACCATTGTGCTGATGCTGGTAGCGGTTATACTCATTGCCAGGTCGCGACTGGTTGCCTCAGGACAGGCACACATCACCATCAATGACGATCCCGACCACAGCATTTCGGTTCCCATGGGCGGCAAATTGCTCAACACATTGGCCGACAATAGAATTTTTGTATCTTCCGCCTGTGGCGGCGGCGGCACCTGTGGACAGTGCAAAGTGACGATCAGCGAAGGTGGCGGCGATATCTTATCCACCGAACTATCGCATATCAACCGCAAAGAAGCGCGGGAAGGGTGTCGGCTTTCGTGCCAGGTCACGGTGAAGGGCGATATGGATATCGAAGTGCCCGCCGAAGTATTCAGCATCAAAAAGTGGAACTGCAAAGTAATCTCGAATTACAATGTCGCCACATTCATCAAAGAACTCGTCCTCGAACTGCCGCCAGGGGAAGACGTCGGATTCCGAGCCGGTGGTTTTATTCAAATCGAATGCCCGCCCCACACCGTTGATTATCGCAACTTCGATATCAAAGCCGCCGATGGCGAAGACCTCTTTAGAGGCACCTGGGATCATTTCAACGTATGGGACAATGTCTCGGTAGTAGATGAACCCGTCTTCCGCGCGTACTCAATGGCGAATTATCCCGAAGAAAAAGGGATCATCATGCTCAACATCCGCGTGGCGTCTCCACCGCCGGGCACAACGGGCATTCCCCCGGGCAAAATGTCGTCGTGGACATTTGATCTAAAACCCGGCGATGACGTGACCATATCTGGCCCCTACGGCGAATTCTTCGCCAAAGAAACCGACGCCGAAATGATCTTCATCGGTGGCGGCGCGGGCATGGCGCCCATGCGGTCGCACATCTTCGATCAATTTAAACGCATTGAGACAGACCGCAAAGTAACCTTCTGGTATGGCGCGCGCAGCCTGAATGAAATGTTTTACGTCGAAGACTTCGACGGATTGCAGAGCGAGTACGACAACTTTACGTGGCATGTGGCACTATCCGACCCCATGCCAGAGGACAATTGGACGGGCCTGACCGGATTTATCCACCAGGTACTCTACGACGAGTACTTAAAAGATCACCCCGCACCTGAAGACTGTGAATATTATATCTGCGGTCCCCCGCTGATGTTAGTTGCCTGCCTGGAAATGCTGGACGATATGGGTGTTGAACCCGAAAATATCTTATTCGACGACTTTGGCGGATAATTTAAAAATTAAAAGTACATAAAAAAGTCTTCGGTTGCTGGTGAACCGAAGACTTTTTTGTAGGGTAATTCAGACACATCAACCTCCTGTATTACGATGCCCGCCAATCCAGCGTGACAAAATCCTTGTATATCATCACTTCTTCCTCAGCACATTCCAACTTGGCCTTGACGATATCGCCAATCGACACAATGCCAGCGAGACGACCCGCCTCGTCAACAATCGGCATGTGACGGAATCGCCCCTCGGTCATCTCTGCCATCACATATTCAATATCGCAATCCGGATTGCTCGTAACGAGATCGCGCGTCATCACACCTTCAACGCGCACAACGCGCAAATCCGCGCCATTATACACCTCGCGCATCAGATCGCGCTCAGTGATAATACCGAGCAAATCCCCTGCTCGATCCTGCACGACAAGCGCACCCACGCTATTTTGGATCAGCGTAGCCAGCACCACATCCAATGTGTGATAAGGACCAATCGTAATCACACGGCGACCTTTTTGGTTGAGAATATCTTGAATGGTCATGATCATACCTCCATGAGTTCGGGGAAAAATTTCATGGGTTCAGAAAAAATAAAAAACGGCCTCGATCAAAAGTGATTCACAGTATGACTTCTCATCGGAGCCGCATAAATGCGTTGGTGGCATGGCCCTCCTCCTCGTGTGCGTTAATTGTCAAGATCCGCCCGTCAAACAAATGCACAGGCTGTATGCCGAAAAATCTCCACCAAATATTTATTGCGCCCCAACTACGAATCGGGTTTGGGCAACATCGTCAACCTCCTCATTGAATTGTCGGACTATCCGCTATTTTGGAGAATATAAAAAGATAAAAACGCCATGTCAAATAGTTTAATAATACTTGTATAAACTATTGAAATTATTTATATTTACAGCACAATCAAATTTTAAAATGTATTTTGGAGTAAAGCGATAGATATAGGGTGCTTACAGTGAGGCTATAAGTATCGCTGTATAATTCCTAATTCCCATTCAGAATCGCTAATGCCTGAGACAGAGAGACACAGCGATGCGTTTTTTCAACACGACATTTGGGATAACGGACAGAATTTGGCGTTGCTTCTTTCCAATCTTGATCTCCGCTATTATCGGATGTCAGGATCGGGATCAGATGGTGACGATTTCCGGTCCTACGATGGGAACGACGTTTCAGGTAAAAATTATCCAGAGCGAAATAACCCTAAGTGCGGATGTATTGGAGCGAGAAATCAACGCGCGTCTAACAGAAGTCAATCGCCAGATGTCCACTTATCAGGACAACTCTGAAATCACCCAATTCAACCGCTCGCCTTCAACAGACTGGTTTGCGGTCTCATCGGACTTTGCTTATGTTTTACATATCGCTCGAGAAATCAGCACCTGGTCCGATGGCGCATTTGACGTCACAATCGGACCGCTGGTCAACCTGTGGGGTTTTGGACCCAACGCCATCCCCGAGCGCGTACCATCGCCCGACTCAATTGACGCTCACAGAGCACTGGTAGGCTACAAAAAAATTCACATTGATCTCTCTGCTCCTGCACTAAAAAAAGAAATCCCTGAAATCTATTGCGATCTATCCGCAATCGCCAAGGGATATGGTGTAGATCGCATAGCGAGTTATCTGGACAGTTTGGGCATCAATCGCTATTTTATTGAAATCGGCGGCGAACTGCGAACAAAGGGACACAACCCTCTGGGACAACTCTGGCGGATAGGCATAGCAAGCCCCGCGGGACAGGGCGAACTACAAAAAGCACTCGCCCTGAACAACATGTCCATGGCCACCTCGGGTGATTACCACAACTATTTTGAACGCGACGGCATCCGGTATTCCCACACCATTGACCCGCGCACAGGACGCCCCATAACGCATGCTCTGGCCTCCGTAACAGTACTACACAAAAGCTGCGCCTATGCCGATGGATTGGCCACGGCAATCAACGTCATGGGACCGGAAAAGGGATTTGAATTTGCGGAAAAACGCAACCTCGCCGTATTTATGATTGTACGACAGGGGGATGGGTTCGTGGAAAAAATGACGTCTAATTTTGAGGCATTGCTCAAATAAGGACTTTATAATGGAAACAATATTAACAGCGACGATCTTTCTCATCGTGGCATTTGCGTTCATGGCGGGTGCGTTGACATTTGCCCAGTACAAAAAAAAGCAGCAGAGTTGTTGTGGCGACGTATTAGAAACCCATGAACAGAGTCCCGATGAAGACTCCGCGTGCTTTACATGTCCACGGCGCAAAAAAGCGCAAAAAGACCAGAACACCGTCTCCATCGCGGAAAAGGTGTGATAATCAGTGCAGTGGCGACTATTGCCGCGTGTGGGATGCTTGGGATAAGTGTGCGGGGTGGGGATTATTCACTCAAAAAGCAGCCAATGCCATGATACACTTAAAAAGAAAAAATATCCTCGCCTGCATGATCATCCTCTCGCTTTTTGCGTCGTGCGCGGCGATCAATCGGCTGAATATATTTTCACACAAGGAAGAGGTGGAACTCGGCAGACAAGCCGCACGTGAGGTGGATCGGTCTGTGCGACTATACAGGGATCCGGTGGTGCGCGCTTATATAGATAGCCTGGGGCAAGCTCTGGTGCGGGCGTCTGGACTGTCGGAGTTTCGATATTATTTCAAGGTGGTTGATGCGCCTGAGATCAATGCGTTTGCCCTGCCTGGGGGATATATCTATGTGAATCTCGGCCTGATTAAAGCGGCTGAGACTGAGTCGGAGTTGGCCGGGGTGATCGGGCATGAAATTGGGCATGTAGAGGAGCGTCACGGGGCGAAGCAAGTTACAAAGCTTATTGGTGTTAGCGCGCTGGTCGAATTTATACATGGAGAGGGTGACCCATCGCTGAATCGAAAAATTGCCGGTTATTTCGCGGGATTGGGCGGGAACATGGTCGCGTTGAAATACGGGCGAGCAGCCGAGCGCGAATCCGATAAGTTCGCCATACAATGTCTGTTGAATGCGGGTGTTCATCCCGATGGTCTGGCGCGTTTTTTTGAGACGCTGTTGAAGTTGCACAAAAGCCAACCCAGTGGGGTCAAGGTGTGGTTTTCCACACATCCGCCCACGCAATCGCGCATCGATTTTGTCCGATCTGAAATTGCCAAACTTCCCTCCACGGTCGGTCTAAAAAAAACATCCGCGCAGTTCAAACAAATTCGCGACCGCGTGTTACGGCGGAGATAAAGACCGTCAGTAGTCAGTTATCAGCTTCGCATTAACAATACAAGCCCTCGCATTTGATTTGCAGTTGTAAATCACTTGCGGGGCTTTTTGTTTTTTTTAATTATGTATATTAGGCATCGTAACTTATTGCCACAAAGTAAGTTTTTCAGGCGTAAGGAGTGAAAAATGCAAACAACGCGCGGTCTGGTACTGGCCGGTTTTGACGGGCGCGGCAACGTCATTCACATTTCACTATCGCCAGATAGATTCGCAGGTCAGCACCTGGGACTTTCACTGGGCCGACATCCCGAATTGGTAGATGAAGTGGTCAATGATGAAAGTGTATCCAGGCGGCATTTGAGAATTTCACTCCGCGATAATCAATTTTATATTGAAGATTTGAACTCGAGTAATGGAACATTTTTGAACCGTCATCGTTTGTCTCCATTTCAGCCAGCGCGATTAGACTATGGCGCCACAGTCGCGCTGGGTAATTTGGAGGTCACGGTTTCAAAATAGAAGGGCGTTGCAAATGAAAAAAAGCAACCGGGAAATCAACATCTTCAGCATGTCCACACTCGACCTGTTCGCATCGGCGATGGGTGCGTTCATCCTGATTACCCTCGTCCTGTTTCCGTACGTTCTGAATACCGGCAAATCAGAGGAACGGGAAGCACAGGTCAAAGCGCAGCTCGAAAAACAGTTGGCAGAGATCAAAGCGCAGCTCAAAGAACGGGAAGCACAGCGCGAAGAAAGGGTTGACGCTCCGCTTCCAGATACCGGCAAATCAGAGGAGCAGGTGGCAGAGATCAAAGCACAGCTTGCAGAACGGGTTGACGCCCTGAGACAACAGGTTGCAATTTTGCAAGAGGAGGTTGACAGCACATCCATTTTGTTGGGGATTAAGACAAACGCGAAGAAATTTGTGTTCGCCATAGATATGTCTGGAAGTATGAGAGGTCATGGCCAATCTACGATATTATCAGTAGAGGCGCTACTTGACGGTTTCAAGACAGAAATGGAATTGGCTATGATCGGCTTTGGTCCTTTGCGCTATTGGCCTGCAAACAGGACTTATTTTCAGGTGAACCAGAATACGCGAAATCGCGTTACGTCCCAGGTAAAGGGTTGGATGAGACAAGTGGGTGGCGGTACACCTACATTCGAAGCCCTGAAGGAAGCCCTTATCCTCAATCCCGAAGAGATTATCCTCTTGACCGATGGCCAACCCAGTACAGGTCAATACGGTGGAGACTGGCGTAGCATTGTCAATACCATAACCCGTCTCAATACGCAAAAAATACCCATACATGCTATCGCCATTGGCGATTATTTGGCTCAGGGAGATTTTGTCGAGTTTCTGATCGAATTGACAAAGCGCAATGATGGCACTCTCGTGGGTCCCAAACCCGGTTGAACCGGAGGATTTCAAAATAGAAGGGCGTTACAAATGAAAAAAAGCAACCGGGAAATCAACATCTTCAGCATGTCCACACTTGACCTGTTCGCATCGGCGATGGGTGCGTTCATCCTGATTACCCTCGTCCTGTTTCCGTACGTTCTAAATACCGGCAAATCAGAAGAACGGGTGGCAGAGATCAAAGCGCAGTTTGAGAAACAGGTGGCAGAGGCCAAAGCGCAGTTTGAAGAACGGGAACCACAGGCCAAAGCACAGCGCGAGGAACGGGTTGACGCTCCGCTTCCAGATACCGGTATTTCAGAGGAGCAGGTGGCAGAGATCAAAGCACAGTTTGAAGGACAAATTGAAGCCCTGCAAGATCAGGCTGATGCCCTGCAAAAGCAGATTGATAGCACGCCCATTTTGTTGGGGATTAAGACAAACGCGAAGAAATTTGTGTTCGTCGTGGATATGTCTGGAAGTTTGAATCTAACGGACCCAATGTATCGCGGTAAATATCCCGACGGCCGGGATCATCGCCAATCTATGACAACATCAGTAGAGACGATACTCGCTAATTTCAAGACGGGAATAGAATTGGCTATGATCGGTTTTCACGTTCCGGATGGGTATAACGTGCAATTGCACTATTGGCCTGCAGATAGGACTTATTTTCGAATGAGAAAGAACAGGCAAAGTCGCGATCGCGTTATGTCCCAAATAAAGAAGTGGATGGGACTGGTGTATGGCGGCACACCCACGCTCGAAGCCCTGCGGGAAGCCCTTGCCCTCAACCCCGAAGAAATTATCCTCTTGACCGATGGTCAACCCGACGACGACTGGCGCAGCGTTGTCAATACCATAACCCGGCTCAATACACAAAAAATACCCATACACGGTATCGCTGTTGGCGATTATTTATCGCATCGGGATCTCATCGATTTTCTGGTGGCATTGACAAAGCGCAATGGAGGCGCTCTCGTGGCTGCCAAACCCGGTTGAACCAGAGGAGGTGCGTTTGTCTCATTTTATTCTCTATCGAATCGGTCGCGGTTCAGATGTGGATATTCAAATTGACGATGCCTCTATTTCGCGTATCCACGCGGAGTTCATTGCGACACAAAGCGGATCGTATTATTTGACCGATTGTGAAAGCTCCAATGGCAGTTTCGTATGGCGGGGCAGCGTTTGGATGCCCATCAAGCAGGATTTTATTGGACCGACTGAGCACATTGCACTGGGTACTTATCAGACCACGGCCACACAACTCATTTCTATGACCGCTCATGGGGATCGCTATAATACAGGTAATCTCCATTCGCACGAAGAGCGAAAGCCTTTGCCTGCGGATGACTTACCCAAAGGCCCGGTGAGACGCGACCCAGGTACAGGCGAGATCATTGGAGAGGAATCTTGATATGTCGAGTGTAGAAGTCAAACAGCGGATAACAGTATTCGGTATCAACCTGATTGTGGGCTTTGTTTTTCTTGCGGTCATGAGTGTTATTTTTACCCCCGAATCCAAGTTGGGTATATTCCTGCTGGACCGCGCCACACCATACTATCCCTTTACAGTCCAAAATATCATGTGGCTGATGTTTTGGGTGGGATGCGGCGAACTCTATGTGCGATTTTATCAATCCAGGATGGAAGGGGCACAAATAAGAAAAAAATATCTTCCAGAAGACGATGAGAGTATGTTGCGGGCGCAGGACCTGGGTTCCTATTATCGAAAGGTAAGGCCCGTGGAGGGTGAACGCATTTTCTTTTTACAGCGTTTGATCACGCGCTGTATTTTACAATTTCAGGGAAGCCGGTCCATTGATCAGGCCAACTCATTACTAAATTCTTCTCTGGAATTATTTCAGCACGAACTCGAACTCAAATACAATATGCTGCGCTATCTCGTGTGGCTGATCCCAACATTGGGTTTTATTGGCACGATCATGGGGATTGCGGATGCGCTGGCGTATGCGGCAGGTATTGAAAATCCACAGGACCCGACTTTGCTGAAAGAAATCACGAAAAGACTCGGCGTGGCGTTTTACACGACCTTGCTCGCGTTGCTCCAATCCGCAGTGCTGGTATTTGCCCTGCATATTGCACAGGGCAGGGAAGAAATGGCTTTGAATCGATCCGGGCAATACTGTTTGGACAATTTAATCAACCGGTTATATGAAAAATAGGAGGGTAGTGTTATGCCTGTTTATCGGGGACCCGACGGTAAAATTATAGAAGAAAAAACGAATAAAGGGAAAGAGGTAAACCAGCCAACTGAAAGGGCGCGAAAGCCGATGCTCCCAGCCCCCGGTTCGGGACGTTTGGATGCACCAACTCAGAAGATGGATGTGGGCCGTTCTCCGTCCCCTTTGCCTCCGGATGAAAAAACTCGGATCATAGGTGGTCGGCGCGGGCAGGAAGGCCAGCGGGATATGCCAGAACGCGCAGAGAAAGCCGATGGCATGGACGACCCGGTTGTGGGGTGGTTGGCTATCGTCGAAGGACCTGGAAAAGGAAATGCTCTGCAACTGGGGTATGGTTCCAATGCCATTGGACGGGGGGAAACCGCCCGCGTCAATCTCGATTTCGGCGATGATCAAATTTCGCGCGGTGGACATGCGATTGTCACCTACGATCCGCGCGGCAAAAAGTTTTACGTGCAGCACGGCGGAGGCACCAACTTGACCTACCTCGACGACCAGCCCGTGCTCATCCCGATTGAACTGCCCGCGCTGAGTCATATTAGCATCGGCAATACGGTTCTGCGATTCGTGCCCCTGTGCGGCGAGGAATTTGATTGGCAGAATCCAGAAGAAAGCGCCGAACAATAAGAGGAATATCATGAACCGATTAGAAGGACGATTCGCCGCACGACAAATTCCCGGTGGGCGGGAATATCAGGAGGACGATTACGGCCTGATTGAATCCGGCGATTCCGATAGTGATGAAGTGCTTGTAATCGCCGATGGGATGGGAGGGCAGGTCAGCGGCGATACGGCCAGCCACACGGTTATCAAAACATTTATTGAGACCTATTCCGATACAACCGGGCTGATATCTGATCGCCTGCGTGCGTGTCTCAAGGCAGCCAATGATGCCCTTGCTTCGGCTATTGACGCCCACCCCGCACTGGCTGGCATGGGCACCACCGTGGTCGCGGCTGTCATTTCTCAACGCGGTCTGGAGTGGATCAGTGTGGGCGATTCCCCGCTGTGGTTGTTCCGCGAAGGACAGTTGCGCCGCCTGAATGCGGATCACTCAATGGCAGCCGTATTTGCGGATCTGGTCGCAGTTGGGCGCATGACTGAGGGAGAAGCCGCAACCGATCCCAAACGCCATGCCCTGCGCTCGGCGGTGATGGGCGATGAAATCCACCTGATTGACGTGTCCTCACAACCTGTTGCCCTCAAACGCGGCGACCGCGTGGTATTGGCGAGTGATGGCTTGCTGACGCTTGCAGATGGTGAGATCGCACACATTTTACAGACCCTGCAGACTGCGCCCCTATCTGAAATCGCCGAAGCACTCATCCAGGCCGTAGAAGATGCTGCACATCCCCATCAGGACAATACGACTGTTTTGCTCTATACCCCGGACGCCGATAAAGGTGTGGATGCGGTGATTGCTGATCCCCGTGAAGGAAAATCCAGGGGCCGTCGGCTAAAGATAGGTCTTGTCGCGTTAGGCGTGGTCTTCCTGGCCTTGCTTTATTGGTTCTGGCCGACACCCAGCACACCACCAGCACTGACGGAGGCAATGCCCTCAAAGGATGCGTTGTCTGAAGCAACCGCGCAACTGGACACCGGTAAAGTGAGCGGAGAATTGGCTCAAAAAGCTGAGGACGAAGCTGAAAAAACAAAAGCTGGAGAAACGAAGGTGGGTGAATCAGGATCTGATGAATCAAGCTCTGGCGAAACGAAGGCTGGTGAATCAGACTCTGGTGCTGATGAATCGAAAGCTGATGGATCAGACTCTGGTGAACCATGCACTGATGAATCATGCTCTGTCAAACAATGCACTGGCGGCGATGGTTGTGGTGGCTCTGGTGGCTCTGGTTCTGGCTCTGGTGGATCGAAGGCTGACGAATCAGGATCTGGTGACTCTGGTGGTTCTGGTGCTGGTGGTGCAGGCTCCGGTGGCTCTGGTTCTGGCTCTGGCGAAACGAAGCCTGATGAAAAACCGCCAACACGGCGTAAACGGGGAAATATATGAACGCAGGACAACAACCCCTCAATGCCCTGCCCCAGGGCTACCGACTCGAGGAATACGAACTGTTGCGCGTACTGGGCTTTGGGGGATTTGGCATGACCTATCTCGGCTTTGACCACAATCTGGACAAAGGTGTGGCGATCAAAGAATACCTGCCCTCGGAGATAGCCACGCGCACCCGCGACCACAGCGTTGCGCCACAAGCCAGCGATCTTCGAGAAGATTTTGAGTGGGGTCTGGATCGCTTCTTAGATGAAGCGCGCACCCTGGCCCGGTTTCAGCATCCCAATATTGTTCAAGTATATCGCTTCTTCGAGGCGCACGGCACGGCGTATATCGTGATGGAATATGTCGAAGGCGAGACATTATCGGCGTATCTCGAACGCAAAGAGACCCTGACCGAAAGCGAACTCAAAAGCATATTGTATCCGATCCTCGATGGCCTGGAGGTCGTGCATGGAGCAGATTTTCTGCACCGCGACATCAAGCCTGGCAACATCATCATCCGCGATGAAGACGATTCGCCTGTATTGTTGGACTTTGGCGCAGCGCGTCAGGCAATGGGTGCCCGCAGTCGTTCTGTTGCATCAATGCTGACCCCGGGGTACGCGCCGATAGAGCGGTATTCGAGCCGGGGAAATCAAGGCCCCTGGACAGACATATACGCGCTGGGCGTGGTATGCTACCGCGCATTGACAGGTCAAATGGTGGATGAAGCGATGGATCGGATACATGACGACGCACTAATTCCGCTGTCCGAACAATATGCGGGGCGTGCGAGTCCTGAGTTTCTCTCGGCGATAGATCACGCGCTATTGGTGTATGAAAAAGACCGACCTCAAAGTGTATCTGCGTGGCGTGCTGAGTTGGGGGGAACGACCAGTATGCCTCCGACCGGTCATGAACCGACGCGTCGCGTAGAGCCTGAACAGCGGAGACCGCCCGATCCTGAACAGCCCGGTGGTAAACCGCGCAGGATCTGGCCCAAGGTGTTGCTATGTCTGTTTGTGGGAATATGTGGGTATTGGGTATATCAATGGCAATTAGAACTTCCGTCGGAAATTGTCCGTCAGGCACAGCAGGACAATCAGGCAGAGGAGGACAGTCAGGCACAGAGACCGCGTCAATTAGATCAAGAGGCCCAAATATCCGCGCTACTGTCCGGCGCAAAGGCAGACCTATCGGCGAATCGCCTGACGAGTCCTGCGGGTAACAATGCATGGGAAAAGTATCAGGCGGTATTGAAGTTGGCACCTGGTCACATAGACGCCCAGAAGGGAATGGATAATGTAATAGCACGTTACAAATCTATGTTTGACTCGGCCTTGAGGCGTAAGAAGTTCACAGAAGCGCAAAGGTATGTGTCTCAGATTCGGTCTGTTCATGCGAATGCGCCTGGATTGTCGGAAATGGAAGATCGCTTGTCGGCGTCCCGTGCGGACGAGAAGCGACGTCAGGAGGTACAAAAAGAAAAATTAGAAAGAATAAGACAGGAGGCCGCGGATGCCGAAAGGCGACGTCAGGAGCAGGAGGCCGCCGCGAGGAAGGCCGAGAGTAACCGAGAAAAGAGAGCAGGCCGTAAATTCAGGGATTGTGAAGCCTGTCCCGAAATGGTGGTTGTTCCAGCGGGGGCATTCGCGATGGGTTCTCCCAGTGGAGAGTCAGGACGTTATGCTGATGAGGGGCCCCGTCATCAGGTGAAAATGTGGTATCCTTTTGCCGTAGGCGTGTACGAAGTGACGTTTGAGGAGTGGGATGCGTGCGTGGATGCTGGTGGTTGCGGCGGGTATGTACCAGATGACAAAGGCTGGGGTCGTGGAAAACGTCCCGTGATCAATGTGAGTTGGAATGATGCTCAGGCTTATGTGCAGTGGTTGTCGAATAAGACAGGTGCTGAGTACCATTTGTTGAGCGAATCGGAATGGGAATATGTGGCGCGAGCAGGCACGAACACAGCGCGTTATTGGGGAGAATCGTCAAGAGCGCAGTGTCGTTATGCGAATGGAGCGGATGAGACCGCGAGGCGATATCACAATAACTGGCCTGTTGAGGCGTGCGACGATGGTCATTACCACACGGCCCCGGTGGGAACATATACGGCAAACGCTTTTGGTTTGTGCGACGTATTGGGCAATGTGTGGGAATGGACGCAAGATTGTTGGAATGATAACTATTCCAATGTATCGGGTGATGGGTCTGCCCGGGAGTCAGGTGATTGCTCTATGCGCGTGTTGCGTGGCGGTTCCTATGTCAGCGGCCCCAAGTTCTTACGCTCGGCGTATCGCATCGGGGAGACCTCCGAACTCCGGGACAGCGGCCTCGGTTTTCGAGTTGCCCGGTCTTTTTAAGTCCTGGTTCTTTGAGATCAGACCACCGCTTCCATCGCGGAAAAGGTGTGATAGTCAGCGCAGTGGCGGATGCCAATCGAGTTGTCCATCTCTAACACGGCAGCGGGTCTCGCAGAGATTGTCATTGCGATCTTTATAAATAACCTTCCACTCGATGCTCGTTAATGCCAACAGATCCGGACGTTGATCCGCCCGGATTTTTTTTGTTTCTCTCACAACGCGTTCAATGCTCACAGCTCGCCCTTCAATCTTGTGAATAGATAGACGAATCTGCGTCACGTAGCGATTGCGCCAAACAAAATAATAGAGAAAAAATCCAAAAATAAGCGCTGTGAACAAATACGCGATCAGAATAGTTGACACGGATTATACCTTTCTATTAATTAAATCGCCTCTGAGATTATTTCTATTCCCAAGATAGGACACAACGCGATATTTTGCTTGATTTTTCGCGTTTATAAATATAAATAAAAAGATTCACTCATTCACTACATCCGTCCGGATGAGTGGAATTTTTGTGCCTTTCCCGATTGCGTTTCAACTATGGGGCTGGGTGGTTGGGCGGTGTACCCTCCTCTTGAATCCACGTCTCACCGCTTTTCATCCGAGGTTTATATGCGATACATCTTTTTTTTCGTTTTGTCATTTACCCTCTGGCTGCTCTTGTCTGGGCATTACGCGATTCATCACACGCTCGTCCTCGCCATGGGTATATTGTCATGTGCTTTTGTCGTTTATCTGGCGGGACGTCTATCTATTGTAGATGAAGAAGGGATCCAGATTAATCTGGCCCGACATCTGGTTGTGTATATTCCGTGGCTGGCCTGGGCCATTATCAAAGCGAATATCGACGTGGCAAAACGCATTTTGAATCCCAGATTGCCCATTGCCCCGCGCATAGTACGCGTAAGGGGAACGCAAAAAACCGATCTATGTCGCGTCATTTTTGCCAATTCAATAACCCTGACCCCCGGCACCGTATCACTCGACCTGGACGAAGAAGATATTGTGGTACATGCCCTGACAAAAGAAGCTGCTGACGATGTACAGAGCGGCGATATGGACCGCCGCGTGACGACGGCACTGGAGCAATGAGATGTTTATTGCGGCAATGATCGGCATATTGGTCACCATGGCATTGGCACTTTGCCGCGCCCTATTGGGGCCAACTGTGTATGATCGCATCCTATCGGTAAATATGTTTGGCACCAAAACCGTATTATTTATTGCCGTACTCGGATTTTTAACTGACCGACCCGATTTTCTGGACCTCGCCCTTATTTATGTATTGATCAACTTTATCGGCACATTGGCCATTCTAAAATTTGTGACCTATAATGACCTGGGTGCCGATCCCGAAGAACAAAACAGGACCTGAACACCATGACGATTGTCGATATATTGAGCTGGATTTGCCTCATCCCGGGATGTATTCTGTGCATGATAGGCGGCCTGGGGCTGTTGCGCTTGCCCGATTTTTACAGCCGCATGCACGGCGGTGGTATTACCGACACACTGGGGGCGAGCCTCGTCTTGCTGGGACTGATGTTTCAGGGCGGTTTGACGACAATCACAGTAAAACTGGTGATGATTCTGGTGATATTGCTCCTCACCAGCCCCACATCAACCCACGCGGTAGGCAAAGCGGCATTGTCGTCGGGCCTCAAGCCTTTTTTAAGCGATCCCAACAACAAAGGGAAAAACGAGCATGACTGAAATTCTGGACATCGCCCTGCTGTCTTTTATGATCGTACTCGCGATTGCGGTCTCCCGAATGCACAATTTGTTTATGGCCGCAATAATGATGGGTATTTTCAGCTTCCTGTCGGCTATCTTATTTACATTGCTCGACGCCGTCGATGTCGCATTTACCGAAGCGGCGGTCGGAGCCGGCGTATCAACCGTGCTCCTGCTGGGCACACTATCATTGACGACGCGCGAAGAAAAAATTGCCAAAAAAAATAATGCATTGGCACTGCTCGTGGTATTCATTACGGGCAGCGCACTTATTTACGGCACACTGGACATGCCGATGTTCGGCGACCCCGATGCGCCCGTTCACCAGCACGTTGCCGATCGCTACATTGAAAAATCGGAAGAAGAAATGGGAATCCCCAATATTGTAACATCGGTATTGGCGAGCTACCGGGGATACGATACACTGGGTGAAGTAACGGTGATATTTACAGCAGGTATCGGCGTAATATTGCTCCTGGGACATATCTGGCGCAAGGAGGACAAACCGTGAAACATGAGAGTATTCCCCGCGTAGTGGGCAAATGGTTAATTCCTCCGATACTGTTATTCGCGCTCTACGTGCAATTTCACGGCGACTTCGGGCCTGGAGGTGGATTTCAAGCTGGTGTGATTTTTGCCGCAGCAGTGGTGCTCTACACGCTAATTTTTGGCCTGCAAGCCGCAAAACAAATTGTAAAACCCCGGGTCATTGAAATACTCGTCGCACTCGGCGTCTTGCTTTATGCGGGCACGGGATTGGTCTCCCTATTTCTCGGTTACAACTTCCTGGATTATAGTGCTCTGGATCCGCAAAATACACCACACGGACAACATCTGGGCATCTTTCTTGTCGAACTCGGCGTGGGTATTACTGTGGCCGCGGTAATGATAGCGATCTTTTTTTCTTTTGCAGGTCGGAGGCGATTGCGATGATCTCCGTCGGATTATTCAACTACTGGGCCTGTATGGTCTTGATGATGATAGGATTGTACACCGCGATTGCGCGTCCCAATCTCGTCAAAAAATTGATTGGCCTGAGTATCTTTCAGGTCTCGGTCTTCTTGCTCTATATCACTGTGGGAAAGGTCAGCGGTGGTACTGCGCCAATATTGGGTGAAGGTATTGAAGCATATTCCAACCCACTGCCCCATGTACTCATCCTGACGGCAATTGTCGTGGGCATCGCAACCCTCTCCCTGGGTTTGGCACTCGTCGTGCGAATCGGAGAAGCTTATGACACAATTGAAGAAGATGAAATTATAGAACGGGACGTCGTGAATGATTGATATGCATCTGCCCATATTATTGATCGTTGTACCCCTCGTGTCAGCCCCCTTATGTGTGTTATTGCGGCAAAAAACGCTGGTGTGGGCTTTTGCAACGCTCGTGTGTTTGGCCTCCCTATGCATGGCATCTATGCTGCTCATCCGCGTACTCGAAGAAGGCGTGATCTCCTATGCAATAGGCGGATGGATTGCGCCCTGGGGCATTGAATACCGCGTCGATACAATCAATGCTTATGTGCTGCTACTGGTTTCGATCATCGCCGCTGTGCTGATGTTTTTTGCACAGCCGAGCGTGGCCGATGAAATCTCCGGTAAGCAGCATTATTTGTTTTATACGGCTTATCTGCTGTGCCTCACCGGATTGATGGGCATCGCGATCACAGGCGACGCGTTTAACGTCTTTGTATTTTTGGAAATCTCATCCCTATCCTCCTACACCCTGATAGCCATGGGACGCGACCGGCGCGCATTGACGGCGTCTTATCAATATCTGCTCATGGGCACATTGGGAGCCACGTTTATTGTCATCGGCATTGGACTGATGTACATGATGACCGGCACGCTAAATATGTTTGATCTATCCCAGCGATTGCCCGCCATGTTCGAAACCCGCACAGCAATGGTCGCGTTCGCCTTCTTGACCGTGGGGATGTTAATCAAACTGGCGATGTTCCCCATGCACATGTGGTTGCCCAATGCCTATTGTTACGCGCCCTCTTTAGTCACGGCTTTTTTGGCTGCAACAGCGACAAAAGTATCCATCTACGTATTTCTGAGATTCACATTTACCGTATGGGGCGCCGAATTTGTATTTGAAAAACTCAACCTCGATGTCTTTTTAATCCCCCTATCCCTCATCGGGATTTACGTAGCATCCCTATCCGCCATTTACCAGACCAATGTAAAACGATTATTGGCTTATTCGAGCGTGGCACAAATCGGGTATATGATGCTGGGCATCGGCTTTGTTTCAGTAACCGGATTGACCGGTGGGATTGTTCACCTGTTTAACCACGCACTGATGAAAGCCGCCCTATTTTTAGCCGCAGGCTGCGCGGTAGTGCGCCTCGGCTCATCTAATCTCGCCGATTGGAAAGGCCTGGGGCGGCGCATGCCCGTGACAATGGCAGCCTTTGTACTGGCGGGTTTAAGCTTGATTGGCGTGCCATTAACCGTGGGCTTTATCAGCAAATGGTATTTGATTTTAGCCGCGCTGGAAGCCGGATGGTGGCCCATAGCATTATTGGCCTTACTCAGTTCTCTCCTCGCCGTGATTTATGTGTGGCGCGTCGTTGAAGTCGCCTATTTTCAGAAAGCCAATGATGATTCCAATGTACAGGAAGCACCATTGATGATGCAGATCTCCATGTGGGTTTTAACAGGAGCAACAGTGTATTTTGGCATACAAACGGACTTAACCGTCAGCGTGGCACAACGCGCTGCTGAATTATTGATAGGGGTAACGCCGTGAGTGGATCAACCGCCATACTCGTATCCATCGCGTTACCGCTTTTGGGCATGCCCTTTATAGCTCTGACCTCGCGCAGCCCCAATATGCGTGAAACAATCACGTTGATTACGGCTGTATTGACCTTTGGCACAGTCATTTCACTTTTGCCTTCAGTGATGGACGGCGCACAACCCGCCGCGCATGTCATAGACGTAATGCCGGGTCTGGCACTGGCATTTCAGATAGAGCCATTGGGCATGATATTTGCCCTCATCGCGTCGGGTTTGTGGATTGTCACCACAGTCTATGCCATCGGGTACATGCGCGGGCATCACGAAGAAAATCAGACGCGGTTTTTTGTCTTCTTCGCATTTGCGATCTCGGCTGCTCTGGGCGTGGCTTTTGCCCGCAACATGTTTACTCTGTTCATATTTTACGAGCTATTAACCCTATCGACATATCCACTTGTAACGCACCACCGCAGTGAAGAGGCCATGCGCGCCGGGCGCATTTACATGGGCATTTTGATGAGCACATCGGTGGGTTTTCTGTTGCTGGGCATGGTGTGGACCTGGCAATTAACCGGTACGTTGGAATTTGCACCGGGTGGTATTCTAACCGGCAAAGCGAGCGAAAGTATTGTAATCGTCCTCCTCGGTCTCTATGCCTTTGGAACCGGGAAAGCGGCGTTAATGCCCTTCCACAGATGGCTGCCCGCGGCAATGGTCGCACCCACGCCAGTCAGTGCATTACTACACGCAGTAGCCGTGGTAAAAGCCGGCGTATTCACAATAATGAAAGTGGTGATCTACCTCTTTGGCACAGATCTGCTCTCGGATGCGGGTCTTAGCGAATGGCTGACCTACATCGCCGGCTTCACCATTCTGGTGGGATCGCTCGTGGCGATGACAAAGGACAATTTGAAAGCGCGACTGGCGTATTCCACAATCAGTCAATTATCCTATATCGTACTGGGAGCGTCGCTTGCAAATGACCTGGGTGTACTGGGCGGCAGCATGCACATTGTAACTCATGCCTTTGGCAAAATCACCCTGTTCTTCTGTGCCGGAGCCATCCTGGTGGCTTTGCACAAAACAGAAATCAGCGACATGAAAGGCATTGGGCGGCAGATGCCCTTTACGATGTTCGCCTTTTTGATCGGCTCTCTGAGCATTATCGGAATTCCGCCTTTGGCGGGTGCGTGGAGCAAGTGGTATCTGGTGCTGGCTGCGATTGAAGCCCATCGCTATGTCGCGGCAGGGGTATTGCTGATGAGTTCACTACTCAATGTACTCTACTTGTTGCCCATTCCCATCTATGCATTTTTTGCGTCCGCAACCAATGACCATCACGCAGAAGGTCTGCACGAAGCACCTCTTGCGTGCGTACTCCCCTTATTATTCACAGCCGCTGGCTGTCTGGTACTCTATATCTATCCCGATCCTATCCTGAACCTATTGCGCTTGATCGGAGGGGCCATGCCATGAACAATCCCGAATCTCCAAAAGAGAATAAACGCACACATATTTTTGACAATCTCAGCAATGTGCGCCGCTTGATTCTGGGCTTTTTTGTTTGTTGTGCGTTGTTGATCCTGACAGATCTCATCGTGCATCGGCACTTGACTTTTGCCGAAGATTTGTTCCCCGTTGAGGGCTGGTTTGGATTTTACGCCATTTACGGATTCGTCGCCTACGCACTGATCGTCGTGGGGTCTATTCCCCTGCGAAAAATGATCATGCGGTCGGAGGACTATTACGATGAATGAGGTTCATCCCGCACTGATCCTGCTGGCGGGCGGCCTGTTATTATTTGCATTGCCAACCACACCGCGCCGCATCGTGTCGGTATGCTTGCCCGTGCTCGGCTTTTTAAACCTCCTGACCATTGCCGAAGGCACCCTGTGGCACATCACCTATGGCGGCTACGAACTGACCGTACTGCGCGCGGACCGATTGAGCATGCTATTTGGATACCTGTTCCATCTGGCGGCCTTTATCGGTGCAATTTACGCGTTACATCTCAAAGACCGGTTGCAGATCGGCACAGCATTGATCTATGCTGGATCCGCAGTTGGGGCGGTATTTGCCGGTGACCTGATCACACTATTCATCTTCTGGGAATTACTGGCAATCACATCGGTATTTTTGGTATGGGCGCGCGGCGGTGAGCGCGCATTGCGATCGGGAATGCGCTATCTGGTAATGCACATCTCGTCGGGATTGTTGCTACTGCTCGGCGCAGTATTCCACTATTTGAATACAAAATCACTTGCCTTTGATCACATCGGATTGAACCAGGGTTATCACTATCTGTTACTTCTATCCTTTGGAATCAAATGCGCCTTTCCCCTGCTCCACAACTGGCTGATCGACGCCTATCCAGAATCCACGCCCGTGGGCACGGTATTTTTGAGTGCATTTACGACCAAAGCCGCTGTATATGTCCTCGCGCGCGGATTTGCCGGAGAAGAACTGCTCATCTACATCGGCGCCATCATGACCATATTTCCGATATTCTATGCAGCCATCGAAAACGACATGCGCCGCGTATTGAGCTACAGCATGATCAACCAGATCGGATTTATGGTCGTAGGCATTGGCATCGGAGGCGCATTGGGCATTAACGGCGCAGTATCGCATGCATTCAATGACGTAATCTTCAAAGGGCTGCTATTTATGTCTATGGGGGCTGTCCTGTATCGCACCGGGCGTATCAATGCCTCGCAACTGGGCGGCCTTTACAAATCCATGCCCTGGACCTGCGCTTGCTGTATTATAGGCGCCGCATCCATATCTGCAATACCCCTGTTCAACGCATATATCAGCAAGTCCATGGTCATGCAGGGCGTTGCCGACAGCGGTGCTGTGGTCTTCTGGCTGGTGCTCTTATTTGCATCGGCGGGCGTGCTTCACCACGCAGGCGTCAAAATTCCATTTTTTTCATTCTTCGCGCACGATGCCGGGATTCGCTGTCGCGAAGCACCGCTCAACATGCGAATCGCCATGACGATTTCAGCCGTACTCTGTATCGTCATCGGCTCGTATCCGCCACTGCTCTACAACCTGTTGCCGCATCCCGTAGATTACGTGCCCTATACCACAACCCATGTGGTACTCCAACTGCAACTGGTATTCTTCGCGGTACTGGCATTTGTGGTCCTTATGCTAACGGGCAATCACCCGCCCGAACTGCCCTGTGTCAACCTCGATGTGGATTGGATTTATCGACGCGCTTTACCCAAAGGTATTCGCGCCATTGTCCGCACAGGCGGACCGCTCGTCAATGCCTTTTTTCAGAATGGAAAGGCCCTGGTTCGAAAACTCATTGCGGGCGTTCAGAAACAACACAATAATAGGGGATTGTTTGGCCGCTCGTGGTTATCGCAAAGCAATGTGCTCATTGCAATCATTTTTTTGGCAATTTATTTGATTTATTATTTTTGAAAACCGTTTACACATTTGAAACATTGGACGTATTTTTGTTTTTTATTTCATTTTTTTTTATGTTTAAGAAATCCCAATGAAACATCTTCCACCTATATTTTTAGAAAGGAGAAAATGAAAAATTAGGAATGCACGCTTCAAAATCCAAAATATGGTCTGTGTGTACGCCACAAATTTTTGCATACAGGTCATAATGCATCACTGTGTATAAATCCATCAGGAGGGACTTATGAAGAAATTATGTGGCATTTTACTTGTGGGAATTTTTCTGATCGCCCCCGCAAACGCCCAGATGTCGGTCGGTATTACTCTGGATAGCTATACGGGATATATTTGGCGTGGTTATGTGCTTGGAGCCGATGACAAAATTGTGGCCCAGCCGGGTATTGAGGTGGGATTCGGTGAAACGGGTTTGTCTATAGGCGCGTGGGGATCGTGGTTTGTGCAGGACCGCATTGATGACACAAGTCCCGACACCCAAACCCAAAATGTCGATGAGCTTGACTTTTATGCGGACTATTCGAGGTCCTTGAGCGAGAACATGGGCGTTTCGATTGGTTATATTCAATATGTATTTCCCAGTGCGGACGAAGACTCAAATCTCTCACAAGAAGCTTATATTGGGCTATCTCTGGATAACGCCATATCACCTGCACTGACATTTTATTACGACTTTGGTCTGGTCGAGGCATGGTACGTGTCCTTGTCGGGTGGCTATGACATTCCGCTCGGCTCAGAAGAAGGGCAAGTACTGAGTATTGGTGCAAGTGTTGCCATGAGCAATTACGCAGATGAAACGGGTGAAAATAAAACGGGTTTTAACGATGTCACGGTCACAGCTTCTCTCAGTTGTAATGCTTGTGCAATCTCGATCGCGCCAACTATTGGATTTTCTTATGCCGATACAAAAATCAACCCCGACAACAGCACTTTCTGGGGGGGTATAAGCATCGGATTTGGGCAGTAAGGTATTCAATTCTCGACCCGGGTCGGCATTTCTGGTTTGCTTCGTGGCGTGGTTAATCAGATGCGACCAGGCGAGTTGGGGAGATCTCAAAAGATCTCCCCTTATTTTTTTTCAAAAATAGTATATAGATGTCCCAAAATCAAATCCGTGGCAATGGTAAAATCGCGATCTCCGCAAACGATGAGATCGGCATATTTGCGGGACGGTTCGACATAAGAATCGTGCATGGGGCGCACTGTTTCGAGATATTGAAGGGTAACGGATTCGGGCGTGCGCCCGCGTTCCTCAACATCGCGGTTAATGCGACGAATCAATCGGATATCTGGCGGTGTATCCACAAAAATTTTCAAATTCAGAGCATCGCGCAGTATTTGTTCAACCAATACGAGAATGCCTTCCACTATAATAATGGGACGAGGGCATAACTCAAGGGTTCTATAAGAACGGGAATGGGTAGTAAAATCATAAGTTGGTATAAATACGGTCTCCCCGCGGGATAACGCCTGAAGATGTTGCACCAGCAAATCTGTCTCGAGTACATCCGGATGATCGAAATTGATTTGCGCGCGCTGGTCTGACGGGACATGGGCAAAATCGCGATAATACGCATCGTGGGCAATCCGTATAGCACGATCTTCACCGAGGTGCTCAAAAAGTATGTGGGCAAGTGTGGTCTTACCCGCGCCAGTGCCTCCGGCAACACCAACGATGTAGGGCTTGTAAATCGCGTTGGACATGTGTATTATCCGTGCTGATGAAAAAGCATCCGCAGATGGACGCGGGCATGTCCCTGTGAAAACAGGGATGGACACAGAGTAAAAGCCTGCCCCTGCATGCTTTTGAGCAGGGGGCAAAAAGCACTGGATCGCGGCTTTAAGCATGCCGCGATGATGGACCGCGCGCAGTACAACGTCCCCTATCCAAGGAAACAAATATATGCAAATTGTCGAAACAGATTTAGAAATTCAGCGCGAGCCATTTGCGCGGCCCTTTGCGTTTAAGGGATCGGCTTTTCACGAAAAGTGGAACCTCATCGTGCGTTTAAAAGATGCCGACGGACATGAAGCTTTTGGTATAGGTGGTTTGGCCGTACTGTGGTCAGACGCTGCCGTATTTGCTGCACATACAGAAATGGGCGGCAATTTGCTTCAAGCGTCTCTTCTGGAATTTGCACTGCAGCAGATCAAGGGAAGAGAATTTGCCGACCCGATGGCATTATTTGACGCTATTGAAAACGATGTCTTTTCTTATGCCAAAGCCATTACAGGCCATGGGGATTTGCGCCGAACATTTGCACTGATTGCGCTGGTAGCACTGGACAACGCCGCATGGATCTTGCATGCAAAACGGATGGGATTGGCGGCATTCGATGACTTAATCCCAGAAAAATTTCGCTCATTTTTATCCCATCGCCAATCGCATGTCGCGCTCGTACCCGCAGTGAGTTATACCCTGCCCATAGATGAATTGCGGGAGATTTTAGATGATGGGGCGTACATACTAAAAATCAAAATTGGGCATCCGGGAGATGAAACTAAAATGGTAGAAAAAGACATGGCCTGCCTGTCTCGGGTTCACAGTCTGGCATCTCAATACGAAACGGAAATGACCGATTCGGGCCATGTGCTCTATTATCTCGATGCCAATGGTCGTTATGGCAAAAAAGACAGCATGGCGCGCTTATTAGATCATGCGGACAATGAAAGTATTCTGGATCGCATTGTCCTGATTGAAGAACCTTTTTTACATCCAGCAGATATCGATGTACACGGCTTACCTGCGCGGTTTGCAGGGGATGAAAGCATCGAAACCGTAGCAGATGTACACACCCGGTTGGAGCAGGGATACGGTGCTATGGCGATCAAACCCGCGGGTAAAACCCTGTCATTGGCTTTTCGCATGATCGAAGCAGTAAAAAATAATGTGCCGTGTTTTGTAGCGGATAATGCATGTGTGCCCGTGCTGGTGGAATGGAACAAAAACGTGGCTGCGCGATTGCCCGCATTTCCGGGAGTGAAAGGGGGGTTAATGGAATCCAACGGCCCGGAAAATTACGGCACCTGGAATCGCATGCTCTCGGAATATCCCGTGCCCAATGCATCGTGGTTGCGACCCAGAGGTGGTGCTTATGTGCTGGATGAGACCTACTACGATCAAAGCGGAGGGATTTTTGAAGAACCGACTGCGTACACGCGATTATTTAAAAAATAAGAAATGCCATTCATCACTTGCATTTTTCTGATATATTTTTATATCCAAAAATACAAGCGTGTGTTTTTCTTAAATTAACGGCACAATCCGAACCTGGCCGTTTTGAAGAGACGAGATGTATCTGGACCACATTGGGCTGTGGGCATAGTGATTTAATACACAATATCTGGCACATACTTAATTAAAAAAAAAGTAATCTTGACTTAATAAAAACAATGGCTTATTTTAATGCCGTCTTTGGAATAAAAACTCATCAATCCCCCTGAGTCAAGCAGGTGACCCCGATTCCCCATCGGATATTCTCGTCATCTGTGAATAGCTTATCTGATCTCCCCATTCCAATTCTCTCTACCATACAAGAGAACTCGCTATTACTGACTTACCTCTTGTCAGCACATGTTTGGTTTTAACATATTAAAACCCGGGGGCGAGTTGACTCAATGCAGCCGGATTCCCGCGGAATCATCTCTCCCAGGCTGTGTGAGTCGTTTGCCCCCGGGCTGATTAGCGAATCTACGGAACGATGTACAACTGCACCAGCAGTTCATCTACGGCGGAGTTTGTAACTACTTTGGGCGGTTGGGTAGGGTTCGTCTATTCGTCTATTCGCGCTTTTTCACTTGTGATAATTTTCACCTCTGATAATCGTGAAAGCGCGATAGAGTTGCTCCAGCAAAATCACGCGCGCCAATTCGTGCGGAAAAGTCATAGGTGAAAGTGACAGATGCCAATCTGCACGCGACAAAACTCGAGATGCAAGCCCAAAAGGGCCGCCAATGAGAAAAACGAGGCGGCTTTTTCTTTGTACGCGCATAAAGTTCAAGCGTTTGGCTAAGGCTTCAGAGCGACACAATTTGCCAGAAGGCCCCAGGGCAACCACAGTGGCATCTGGATGCAGCGCGCTTAAAAGGCGATGACCTTCTTTCTCGATAATATCAGACACACGAACATTTTTGCCCGCGCGCTCTTCGCGCACTTCAATCTCATCATAAGCGACGTAGTGTTGCAGCCGCTTGATATAATTTTGTGCGGCGTCTCGATAACAGGCGTCTTTGAACTTACCCACAGTGAGCAAAGTGATCTGCATATTTGCCATTATACACAGATTAGATATGTTTTACAAGAAACTTGTTCACCGCCCCAAAAAACGGTATAATATCAGAATGCAAAAATTTTCTCTCACCCCCTTCTACGCGGAAGTGAACGCATGCTTTCTCGATTTTTGACATTTTTTACGATCTGCATGCTATATGGATCGACCTGTGCCGAGTTGTACATGTCCGTAGATGATATACAGCGCGGCATGAGAGGCGTGGGGCGCACGGTATTTCAAGGCACCCGCATCGATACATTTGGCGTTGAAGTATTAGGTGTCTTACGCAATGTATTTGGTCCAAAAAGCGATATGATTCTCGCTCGTCTGTCCGGCGGTCCCATGGCGCAAACTGGCGTCATCGCCGGCATGAGTGGCAGCCCGGTATATATCGAAGGCAAACTCGTCGGCGCAGTCGGCTACAGTATTGGTGCATTCGCAGAAGAGCCAATCGCGGGGATCACGCCAATTGGCGAGATGATGACGGTACTCCAGCGCGCATCGCGGGATACCATGTCGAGCGCGACATTTGGATCCGCGCCCTGGGATGGACAAATAGCTGGTGTACACGGCGGTGTGCTAAAACCCGTGGCTGTACCTTTGATGCTTTCGGGATTTGCCCCGCAAGTAGTTATGGAATTTCGCGAAGAACTGTCAAAATACGGCTTGTTGCCCATGCAGGGCGGCGGCGGAACAGACCCATCGTTATCCGTGGGGGCATTTGAACCGGGCGCACCTCTGGGCGTGCAATTGGTTCGGGGCGATCTCAGTGTTACGGGCATTGGCACGCTGACGCATCGCGTGGGTAATAAAGTCGTGGGGTTTGGTCATCCCCTGTTATTTGGTGGCCGCACGGCCATGTCTATGACTGCAGCATTTATTCACGAAGTAATCTCCAGCCAGATGCTCTCGTTTAAGGTGGGCACTGCATCGCAACATATCGGTGTAATTTTACAAGACCGCGCACCGGGCATTGCTGGCTTGATAGGATCTGAAGCAGAAATGATGCCCGTGCGTATCTCTGTCGTATCTCCCGACCACCACGCTTCGTTTAATATGGAGGTATTTCGCCACAGAGAATTAGGTCCGTTACTGGTGCGGATGGCTGTAGCAACCTCTGTTATCTCCGCTGAAAAATTGACGGGTGAAACCACTGTTGCAGGACAATTGACATTGCACATGCCCAAACGCGAACCCGTGATTCTAAAAAATAAATACGCAGGTGCTCAGGGGCTTGGACTGGCGGTGCTGGGCTTAACACAACCCCTTTCACAAGTGATTCAGAATCCTTTTGTCGAAGCCAATATTGACTCGGCTATATTTCAATTATCCGTTGAGGAACGCGCCCAAAGTGCCCGTATTGAGGGGCTGCGATTGGATCGTTTGCAATACGAACCAGGCGATACAGTACATGTCTCTGTTGCCCTATCTCCATTGCTGGGCAAGCGCGAAATCGTAGATGTCGCCCTGCCAATCCCCGAGTTTATAACACCGGGGCGTTTGATATTGCAGGTTGTGAATGAGCAACAACAGCGATTACAAGATATGAAGCGCACCGCTTATCAACCCAAAACACTGGAAGAACTGATTGGTCTGATCCAGAAATCGGGGCGCAATGATGTACTCGTTGCGCGCTTTATCGCTTCCCGCCCCGGCGTGACAATGGGCGGACGCGAAATTTCGGGATTGCCCACATCGGTTCTGTCAGCACTATCGCTGGCGCGTGGATCAGATGTCGTGCAAAAATCACAGCAGTCGGTATATAGCCAAAAACAGGTGATGACCAACTATGTATTGACCGGCAGTCAAACGGCACTTCTGGTCGTAGGCAAAGACGGTAGTGCAACTTTTTCAGGTAGGAGAGGTTCGGGTGAAGAAAAAAGATAGAATATTGAGAGCAGGAATTACACATGTGCTGCTTTTTGTCTTTCTTGGGACAATCGCAAACGCAGTGTCACCCAAAATTTGGCGGGAAGATTCACAGACGGCTTTCCTGAAAGGAGAACCCAATGGCGTGTCGCTCACCCGGGAAGGCACGGTTACATTGGCACCATCCTATAAACGGGTAGCAGATACAGGTGAAGACTTTGTGTGGGCACTATCTGTAGATAAAAACAAAACCCTGTACATCGGAACCGGCAAAGAAGGTCGAATTTACATGCTCAAACCCGACAGTGATCGGGCAGAATTATTATTTGATTCCCCTGAAGTTCACATATTTAGCCTCGCCATTGGTATAGATGGCGCGCTCTATGCGGGCACATCGCCAGACGGGCTGATTTATCGCATCGCACCAGGACGAGAACCCACGGAATTTTGTCAGACAGGTGATCGCCATGTATTTGCAATAGTCGCGCGTCCGGGCGGCGGATTATATGCGGGTACAGGTGGTGACCGCGGACGCGTTTTGAAAATTGACAAACAGGGCAAAGTCGTCGCGCTGTACGCGAGCAAGGACCCCAATGTGGTATCGCTCGCGATAGGTGCTCAAGGCGAAATTTATACGGGCACAGACAATAGCGGCCTGATTTATCGGGTGCGCGATCAGGGTGGTACGGATGTGCTTTACGATGCCCGCGAAAAAGAGATTCACTCGCTGAGTGTAGCACCCAATGGCACAATTTACGCAACAGCGATGGCGCAAAGCGGTCGAATAGAGGGAAATGACAGAGAGCAAAAAAGATCAGATCAACCCGGAGCAACACTGTATGCGATCCGACCTTCGGGATTGACAATGCGACTGTGGAATACCAATGACCCGATGTTATTGGATTCCGTAATAGATGCCGATGGAACAGTAACAGTAATCACTGGAAAACACGGCCGAGTACATCGCATTTGGCCCGATGGCAACGCCACTTTGCTCACAGTATTGAAAGATGTAAATCCCTATGTTATGGTTGCCGCGCACAAAAATGCACTGTGGATTGGATGCAGTGGATCAGGTGAGATCTATCGTCTTCAAAAAGGATTTGCCACAGCAGGACAACTCACTTCTGAACCCTATGACTTTGATCGGGTATCGCATTGGGGGCGCGTATCATGGCAAAGCGAAACACCAGCAAAAACATCAGTCGCTGTTCAAACGCGGTCCGGCAACAGCGAAGAACCCGATGATACGTGGAGCGCGTGGTCAGAGCCAATCACCACATCGGGAAAACCCATCACCAGTCGCCCCGGGCGTTTTTTGCAATATCGGTTGGTCTTAAAGACACAATCAGAAAATGCGACACCTCTGGTGCGTTCTATCAAACTCGCGGGCTTGCAGGACAATGTTCATCCCAGAATATTAAGGGTTAAAGCCGAGGCCGACCTGTCTGGCAACGAAAGTGAAAATCCAGAATTTATGGAAAAAGGCGTGTGGAAAATTGATTGGACTGCCGGTGATGCCAACGACGATACCTTGATTTATACCCTGTATTTTAGAAGTATTGGCGAATCGCACTGGCGGCTGTTAAAAGACGATTTGAAGACCTCACATTATTTTTGGCACACCGAAGCTGTTCCCGATGGCACAGTCGAAGTTAAGGTCGTTGCATCAGACCGATTGGACAACCCTATCGAATTAACAGCCGAGGCGGTCAGTGCGCCCTTTGAAATTGATAATTCGGCACCAACTGTGCAGTTGCACGACATAAGGCAGATCGACAAAAAAGTACGCATAACCGGTTCAATCCAGGACGCTACCACTGCAATTCACAAGGCAGCGTACTCACTCAATTCCGACGATTGGAAGGTCGTCTTCCCCACTGACCAGATATTTGATTCGCCGACAGAGACACTGAATTTTTCAATTCAAAATCTGAAAACCGGCTCTTATACACTCGTAGTGAAAGCGGAAGATGCACTGGGCAACGTGGGGGTTGGAAAAACCGTTTTTGAAGTGAAATAATGAACCAATTCGAAACCAAATATCGGTCAACCGGATTGCCTTTTGTCACCTTAAAGCTGGCGCAAACATTAGACGGCAACATCGCCACCTGCACGGGCGACTCGAAATGGATCACATCAAAAGCATCGCGGGTGCGCGGGCATCAACTTCGCGCAGAGGCCGACGCGATTCTGGTCGGGCGCGGCACAGTGATGGCCGATGACCCGGAATTATCTGTGCGCTATGTCAATGGATGCAGCCCGACAAAAATCGTTCTGGATTCTCAGCTAAAAATCGGATTAAACGCCAAAATTTTTAGCGGGGCACCTCTGATTATAGCAACCGCTGAAGAGGTGTGCAAAAAACAAATAAAAGAACGTAAAAAAAAAGGTGCACAGATCTGGCAGTTGCCAATACTGAATGGTCAAATTAATTTGAAGGCAGTCTTGCAAAAAGCCGCTCAAATGGGATTGCAATACATCCTGATCGAAGGCGGCAGTCGCGTAGCTGCATCGGCATTGCGCCTGGGCCTGGTAGATCGGATAGCCGCATTTGTCGCCCCCAAAATACTGGGCGCGGGAATACCTGCAATCGGATCCTTAGATATTGTTTCAATAACTGATGCGATTGCACTTGAAAATGTGAAAGTCGAATCCATCGACGATGATTTTCTGTTCACTGCCCGCGTGAAAAAATCGTCCAAAAACGGCTGAGCAATCATGTTTACTGGCATTGTAGAGGAAGTGGGAACAATTCGGCATATTGAATCGCGCGCGGGTTATCAGCGCACGACCATAGCAGCAAAACAGGTACTCACCGGCGTAAAAATAGGCGACAGCATTGCCATTGAAGGCGCGTGCCATACCGTCGTACATTTTGATACCGACACGTTTGTGATCGAATCCGTAGCAGAAACACTGCAAAGAACCACATTGGGTGATTGCCGCGTGGGTAGCCGCGTCAATCTGGAACGGTCATTAAAACTCGGCGACCGCCTCGACGGTCATCTCGTTGCCGCACACGTAGATGGCGTGGGGCGCGTGAAAGGCCGCACGGAATCTCCCGATCAAATTGTATTTGAGTTTGAAGTACCGTCTGAACTGGCACCTTATATTGCCCAAAAAGGCTCTGTCACCGTCAACGGAATCAGCCTGACAGTGGTTTCAGTAACCGATCGCACCTTTTCGGTCGCGGCAATTCCTCACACACTAAAAGTGACGACATTGTCGGAAAAATATCCGGGCGACCGGGTAAATATCGAAGTGGATATAATCGCGCGCTATCTGGAGCGGTTAGTGCAACTCGGAGATGGTAAAAATAAGCTCACAGAAGATCGCATTCGAGCAATGATGAGCGGCCAATAGTTTACAGGAAGGTGTGTATGGGCAAAATCGCAACAATAGAAGAAGCCCTCGAAGATATTCGAGCGGGAAAAATCGTCATTGTCGTTGATGACGAAGACCGGGAAAACGAAGGCGATTTCATCATGGCTGCGGAAAAGGTCACGCCTGAAGCCATTAACTTTATGGCGCGCCATGGACGCGGACTGATCTGTTTGCCCGCAACGCCCGACCGTCTCAAAGAACTCGACCTGGACATGATGGTCAATACCAACACAGCGCTTCACGGCACGCCATTCACGGTGAGCATCGACGCGCTCTACGGCGTGACAACCGGTATTTCCGCACAGGATCGAGCGGAAACAATTCGACAATTTGTAGATCCCAAATCGCGGTCTGAAAATTTTGGCAGGCCAGGTCACATTTTCCCCCTCCGCGCAATGCCCGGCGGCGTGTTGCGACGGGCGGGACACACAGAAGCAGCGGTAGATCTGGCGCGTTTGGCCGGCCTGTATCCCGCCGGTGTATTGTGTGAAATCCTGAATGAAGACGGCACCATGGCACGCTTGCCACAGCTTTTGGAAATTGCCGATCAATTTGGCTTGAAAGTAACGACAATTCACGATTTGATCGCCTATCGCCGCCGTTCCGAAAAACTGGTGCGCTGTGTGGAGCAAGTGGATATGCCCACGCGATTTGGCGCGTTTCAATTACACCTGTATGAAAGCGACGTAGATGAACGCGAACACGTCGCACTGGTAAAAGGCGACCTTTCCGGCGATACACCCGTAATGGTGCGGATGCACTCCGAATGCCTGACGGGCGACTCGCTCGGCTCATTGCGATGTGACTGTGAGAAAAATTTGCACTCTGCCCTCGAGATGATCGAAAAAGAAGGGCGGGGGGCACTGGTGTATATGCGGCAGGAAGGGCGGGGGATTGGCCTGCGGGCAAAATTGCACGCGTACAAATTACAAGAAGAGGGATATGATACGATAGAAGCCAACATGAAACTCGGGTTTAAAATGGATGAACGAGACTACGGCATTGGCGCGCAAATTCTGTCGGATTTGGGTATCAAAAAAGTCGCACTCATCACCAATAACCCATCAAAGCGCGTGGGATTAGAAGCGTATGGAATAGAAATCATAGATCGCATCCCGGTTGCCATTCAGGTCAACAAGTGGAACCTATCATATATGCGAACCAAGCAGGAAAAGATGGGGCACTTGTTTAAAGAGGACGAATTGCAATTAGGCGAAGAAGGAGATCGCGATGCCCAGAGTTTATGAAGGTCAGCTATCGGCAAAAGGCAAACGGTTTGGCATTGTGGTGGGGCGATTCAATGCATTTATCAGCAAAGAATTGCTCGGTGGCGCGCTCGATTGTATTGCGCGACACGGCGGCGATACAGACGCCATAGACGTGGTATGGGTACCGGGAAGCTTTGAAATTCCCACCATAGCGCAAAAAATGGCGCAAAGCGGTCGATATGACGCACTTATCTGTCTGGGCGCAATAATCAGAGGCAGCACACCGCATTTTGACTACGTATGCAACGAAGCCGCAAAAGGCGTAGCATCTGTTGGTCGCGAAACAGGTGTACCCACCATATTTGGCATCTTGACAACCGATACCATTGAACAGGCAATTGAGAGGGCAGGTACAAAAGCCGGCAATAAGGGTTGGGAAGCTGCACTGGGCGCAATTGAAATGATTGGCGTTATCGCTGCCTGGGAGTCGGAAAAATGATAAAATCGAGACGCAAAGCGCGTCAGGCTGCATTGCAAGCACTTTATTGGACCGCGAGCGTGGGCGATCCCGTACAACAGACAGCGCAGACCATGTGCATCCGCGCGCGCCTTTCGGCATCAACCTCGGATTTTGCGATAAACCTGGCCCAAACAGCCTGGGAACACCGCGAAGAACTGGACGCATCCATTGAACCCGTACTGGAAAATTGGTCATTAGATCGGGTTTCGCGCATCGACCGCATCGTGCTCTGGATGGCCCTTGCGGAAATGCGCTATTTCAAAGATATTCCCTACAAAGTCTCTATTGACGAAGCCATAGAACTGGCCAAGCAATTTAGCGAAGTCAAGGCTTCTAACTTTATCAACGGTATTCTCGACACCCTGTCCAAAGATGCGGAACAACCCAATGGATAATATTGGACGCATTGCGATTTTCTCAGATGTACACGGAAATCTCGAAGCCTTGCAAACAGTACTGGAAAAAATTGCAGAAGCACGGGTGGATCGGATTATTTGTTTGGGCGACATGGTCGGATACGGTGCAGATCCCAATATGTGCATAGAACGCGTGCGCGAAGTATCGGACCTCGTACTCGCGGGCAATCACGATTGGGCGGCTGTGGGCCTGGAAGATCCGGGGTTTTTTAACCCTGTGGCACTGGCGGCAATACAATGGACTGCTCAGATGCTGAGTGATGAAAACGCCTCGCTATTGCGATCTTATCAACCCTTTCAAAATGAATCTGCTTGTTGTTATGCCCATGCTTCGCCAATTGAACCCGAGTTATGGCACTATTTATTCGATCCCGAAGATGGCTGGTCAATGCTCGATCAAACCGATTTTGAGATGTGTTTTGTCGGACATTCTCACCGCGCATTTTTGTGCTCGGCATCGCAACAAACAGTGCTGCTGAGCGAAGGAGAAGTGCAGTTATCCACTGACGACCGTTATCTCGTAAATGTCGGCAGTGTAGGACAACCTCGGGACGGCGATGCGCGAGCGGCTTTTGTCGTGTGGGATCGAGAAAAAGGGAACCTCCAATTGCGCCGCGTGTCTTACGATGTGGCAACAGCACAGGCCAAAATTCTATCTGCGGGACTTCCGCCTTTTTTGGCCGAACGCATCGAACTCGGAATGTGACACCTCATTATCCACAGGACGAATCACTATGAACTTCCTGACAAAAATTTTCGGCAGCAAGCACGATCGGGACGTGAAGAAAATGCAACCGATTGTGGATGAAATTAATCAACTCTACGAAACGTATGCCTCTTTGTCCGACGAGGAATTAAAAGGCAAAACAACGGAATTTCGCACGCGCATTGCCGAAGCGACTGACGATGCTCAAAAATACCTCACGCAACTCAAGGAAGAACTGGCCGCGTTGCAGCGAGACGAAGACCGCACCGAACAATTGGAAGCCATTGCCGAAATCGAAGCCGAAATCAAGGATATTGAGCGCGACGTGCTCGACGAAATTCACCCAGAGGCATTTGCCGTCTTTAAGGAAACATGTCGGCGCTTCAATGAACGGGAGAAGGCCTGGGATCGAGCTGGCGATCAAATCGTGTGGCATGAAATACCCTACGACGTACAATTAATCGGTGCGACCGTATTGCATCAGGGCAAGATCGCCGAAATGGCCACGGGCGAAGGCAAAACACTGGCCGCGGGCCTGGCTTTGTACTTAAATGGCTTGCTCGGGCGCGGCGTACATCTCGTCACCGTAAACTCCTACCTCGCCAAGCGCGACGCCATGTGGCTGGGACCCGTGTATCTGTTCCTGGGCCTCACCGTAGGCGTGATACAGGACCGCGCATTGGGTGTGGAAGGTTTTATTATGGAAGAAGAAGGGAAAGACGGGTATCGCATGCGCGTGTGCGGCCACAAAGAAGCTTGTCTTATGGATATCGTGTACGGCACAAAAGACCAGTTTGGTTTTGATTATCTCTACGATAATATGGCGATTCGCCCCGAAGACCTGATACAGCGCGAGCACTATTTTGCAATTATTGACGAGGTAGATAGTATCCTGATCGACGAGGCACGCACGCCGCTGATTATTTCGGGCCCCGTGTCGGAATCCACATCGCATCGGTATGAAGAAATGCGTCCGCTGGTCGAAAAATTGGTGCGCGCGCAAACCCGAATCGTAAACAATATTTTAAAACAAGCAGAAGAAGAACTCGAATCCGGCGACGAATACGAGGCAGGCATTTTGTTATTGCAGGTTCAGCGCGGAATGCCCAAAAACAGTCGCTTCATGAAGCGACTTCAGGAAGAGGGCATCAAGCGTCTCGTGCAGCGGGTTGAAGCTGATTATATCCGCGACAAGCGCACCGGGGAACTGGACGAAGATCTCTATTTCAGCATCGACGAAAAAAGCCACATCATCGACCTGACAGAAAAGGGACGCGACGAAATCAGCAGCAAACCAGACGATTTTGTATTGCCAGACCTCGACGAAGTACTTCGGGATATCGAACAGAATAAATCGCTATCCGATTCAGAAAAAGACCACGCAAAAGAAGCCGCCTATCAGGATTATGGAGAAAAGAATGAGTCTATCCACAGCGTGCGAAAATTGTTGCAAGCCTATTCTCTATACGAAAAAGACGTGCAATACATGATCGACGACGGCAAGGTTGTCATCGTCGATGAATTTACGGGACGGCCACAGCCCGGACGCCGTTTTGCCGATGGATTGCACCAGGCATTAGAAGCAAAAGAAAAGGTAAAAGTCGAACGCGACACGCAAACAGTGGCAACCATTACGTTGCAAAATTACTTCAGACTCTACGACCGACTGGCGGGAATGACGGGCACAGCCGAAACAGAAGCCGAAGAATTTCATCAAATCTACAAGCTCGATGTGGTATCGATTCCAACGCATGAGCCAGTGCGCCGCATCGATTTTAACGACTGGATCTACCGCACAAAACGCGAAAAATACAATGCCCTACTCGATGAAATCGTGCATTTGAACGAACAAAAATTGCCGGTCCTTGTCGGCACAATTTCCGTTGAAACCTCCGAATTGATTTCGCGGATGCTCACGCGCAAAAAAATCAAACACCAGGTACTCAATGCCCGACAAAATGTACAAGAAGCGCAGATCATCGCACAGGCCGGGCAACCAGGTGCCGTGACAATAGCAACCAATATGGCCGGGCGCGGTACAGATATCAAACTGGGACCCGGCATCATAAAAGCACCCGAAGGACACCAGTGTGCATTGATTGCAGATCCCGATAATACCCAGCCCCTGTGTCCTTACATAGACGAATATGGATGTCGGGATGAAGTCCCGTGTGGATTGAATATTATCGGCACCGAACGGCACGAATCCCGGCGCATCGACCGGCAATTGCGCGGTCGCTCAGGACGACAAGGAGACCCGGGAAGCTCGCGGTTTTTCATCTCACTGGAAGACGATTTAATGCGTCTATTTGGATCCGAGCGCATTGCCCGCGTCATGGACCGCCTGGGCGCTGAAGAAGGCGAAGTGATCGAACACAGCTGGGTGACAAAATCCATTGAAACCGCGCAAAAACGGGTTGAAGCACGCAATTTTGAATTTCGAAAACAGGTGCTGGATTACGACGACGTCATGAATCAACAGCGCGAAGTGATTTACGACAGACGCCGACACGCGCTGGAAGAAGAAGATATCTCCGCGATGATCAGCGAGATGATCGACGAAACCATCGATGCGCTATTCGATATTCATGTACCGCCCGACGCACATCCCGAAGACTGGAATTTTGATGGCTTGATGGAAGATTTGCGCAATGTGTTTTTGCAAGCGCCCGTCATACCCGATGAAGACCTGCCCCAATTGCGCGAAGCGGGTTTGCGAGATCGCATATTGCGCGGGATTCGCGAGGCTTATGATCGCCGAGAAAGGGTCATTGGGGAAGACCGCATGCGCCAGATAGAACGCATGATTTACCTGAGCGTCTTTGATGAAAAGTGGAAAGAACACCTCCGCGAAATGGACGATCTGAAAGAGGGCATTGGCCTGCGCGGTTACGGACAAAAAAATCCATTGATCGAGTACAAGCGCGAAGGTTACGAGATGTTTGTGGCACTGCTCGAAGACATCAACCGCGAAACATTGCGATTGTTATTCCGCATTTCTATTGAAGAAACACCCGCACAGCCGCGCACCCAGCAGCCCGCACGCCTGTCATTGGAACACCGCGATGCCACGGGAATGGGCTTTGCCGGCATGCCCGAACCGGGCGCCGATGAATTGACCGCTAATTCTACAGAAGGCGATGCGCCCAAAAAACAGCCGGTGCGCGTCGAAAAAAAGGTGGGACGAAACGCGCCATGTCCGTGCGGCAGTGGAAAGAAGTACAAGCATTGCCATGGAAGAGTTTGAAATCAATGAGGAGATAAACGTATGAAGTCGCGTGAAAATTTGCTGGATGATGCGCGTCAAAACATTCCAGAAATGACTGTACAGGAAGTACATGAGTACATAGAAGAAGGCAAAAATCCCGTATTACTCGACGTGCGCGGACTGGACGAATGGGAGCGCGGGCACTTAAAAGGATCGGTACACATACCGCGCGGAGAACTGGAACCCAGAGCTGAAGCGGTAATGCCCGACAAATCGCGTGAAGTAATTGTAATTTGTGCAGGCGGCGTGCGATCCCTCCTCGCTGGCGAAACCCTGAAAGCCATGGGATACGAAAAGGTAATCTCAATGGACGGCGGATACGGAGACTGGGAAGATGCGCATTTGCCGGCTGAAATACCGCCGCCACCGGAAGAAACAGGCGCGCCAGAAACCCCCGAACTGCTCAAAGAGCAAATTGATCATCTTGAAAAAGTATTGGCTCAGAAAAAAACGAAGTTGGCTGAAATGTAGCAATGACGGGCGAGGCATGCCTCGCCCCTACAGTCGTTCACATTTCCCAGCCCTTCTTCATCTGTGTCCATCTGCGTCCATCTGCGGATCTCACTTTTTACACTTGCACAAATATTGACGCTTCTGTATATTTTCCCGCCTTAGCACTCAATCGGATGAGTGGCTAATAACATATAACAAGTTAAATTTATTACATTTAACCAACTGTTTTTCAAGGAGGGTTCTCATGAATGTCCGTCCGCTTTCCGATCGCATTCTGGTGCGACGGGTGGATGCTGATGAGCAAGTGAAGGGGGGCATTATCATCCCCGATACTGCTCAAGAAACACCACAGGAAGCAGAGGTCGTTGCCGTTGGACCGGGCAAACGCAATAAGAATGGAGACGTAATCGCGCCAGCGGTAAAATCCGGAGAAAAAATTTTAATTGGCAAATACGCCGGCACGGAAATTGAAGTTGACGGCGATGATTACGTAATCGTAAACGAAGACGACGTATTGGGCATTATTCAGTAGAAGGAGATTGATATTATGGCAAAGCAGATTGCCTATGGAATAGATGCTCGAGAGCGCATTCTCGATGGTGTAACGCTCTTGAGCAAAGCTGTGAAAGCCACGTTGGGACCTGCTGGACGAAATGTGGTTGTCGCAAAATCCTGGGGATCCCCCACCGTGACAAAAGACGGCGTGACTGTAGCCAAAGAAATCGAACTCGAAGACGCTTACGAAAACATGGGCGTGCAGATGGTCAAAGAAGTCGCTTCCAAGACTTCTGACATTGCAGGCGACGGCACAACCACAGCGACAGTATTGGCCGAAGCGATCTTCCGTGAAGGCTTGCGCAATGTAACCGCCGGAGCCAACCCGATGGACCTCAAGCGCGGTATCGACGCGGCTGTTGAATCCGTGGTCAAAGCATTGGAAAGCCAGAGCCAGCCCGTAAAAGACCGCAATTCAATTGCACAAGTAGGGACAATTTCCGCCAACAGTGACAACAGCATTGGCGAAATTATAGCCGATGCAATGGACAAAGTTGGCAAAGACGGCACAATCACAGTCGAAGAAGCCAAGAGCATTGAGACAACACTGGATGTGGTCGAAGGAATGCAGTTTGACCGCGGTTATCTATCGCCTTATTTTGTGACCGATCAGGAAAACATGGAAGCCATACTGGAAGACGCACTGATCCTCATTCACGAGGCAAAATTGTCAAACATGAACGACTTATTGCCTCTCCTCGAAAAAGTCGCCGGCGCAGGCAAGCCGCTTCTGGTAATCGCCGAAGACGTTGAAGGGGAAGCCCTCGCCACTTTTGTCGTCAACAAAGTGCGCGGCACGCTTGCTGCCTGCGCCGTAAAAGCACCGGGATATGGTGACCGCCGCAAAGAAATGCTGGGTGATATCGCCGTCCTGACTGATGGACGCGTGATAACAGAAGACCTCGGCATAAAGCTCGAAAACGTCGAAATCAGCGACCTCGGGCAAGCCAAGCGCATAGTCATCGACAAAGACAACACCACAATCGTAGAAGGTACGGGATCCGTAGCCGATATCCAGGGCAGAACGAGTCAGATTCGTCGGCAAATTGAAGATACCACCTCTGACTATGACCGCGAAAAACTCGAAGAGCGATTGGCGAAATTGGCCGGTGGTGTAGCCGTCATCAACGTTGGTGCGGCAACCGAAACGGAGATGAAAGAAAAGAAAGCCCGCGTCGAAGATGCGCTTCATTCCGTACGCGCTGCTGTTGAAGAAGGCATTGTGCCCGGCGGCGGGGTCGCCCTCCTGCGCAGTATTAGTGCGTTAGATGAAACGGATGTACAGGGCGACCAGAGCACAGGCGTAGATATCGTGCGTCGCGCCCTGCAAGCCCCGCTGCGTCAGATCGCCGACAATGCTGGCTTAGAAGGCAGCCTTGTCGCGCAAAAAGTGAACGAAGGCGAAGGCGCTTATGGGTTTAATGCACGCACCGAGCAATACGAAGACCTGGTAGATTCCGGTGTGATTGACCCCACAAAAGTGGTGCGCACGGCAATCGAAAATGCAGCGTCCATCGCGGGACTGTTATTGACAACCGAAGCTCTGGTGACAGATAAGCCAGAAGAAAACGAAGGTGCTGCGCCCGCCCACGACCCCCATCACGGGCACATGCACTAAATCGGACTGTCAAAATATGCTCAACCTCCACAAAAGGCTGACCAATGGTCAGCCTTTTTTTTGTGTTTGGTTGAATTTGTGGGCAGTTTTATCTATATTATGCAAAGACTTAAACCAAATTTGACGAAAGGATAGTATGGCAAAAACGAAATCACAGACCGATGAACCTCGGGAAACTGAAGGCGCAACATCCACAGCAAAAAAAGCAAAACGCCCGTCCAAAAAGCAGGCAACTAAAAAAACAGCCAAAAAGCCAGCTAAGAAAACGAGCACCAGGTCTTCTACACCGCGTGTATCGAAAAAGCGGTCGTCTAAAAAGCCTGCGAAAAAGCAGCCATCCAAAAAAACAGCCAAAAAGCAGCCATCCAAAAAAATAACCAAAAAACCTGTAAAACAGGCCAAAAAACCTGCGCAGAAAGCCAAAAAACCTGCGAAAAAGATTGAAAGGTCTGCCGCACAGGAAGAGCGCACGGTGATCTCATCGCCGCCATCCAGACAGCGAAGGGAAAAGGTCCAGGCAAAGGCTTCCGCCGAACAGAATCGAAAAGAAGCAGAAACCGCGCAAACACAAACGCCCCAGGATGTGCAAACAGAAGAAATGCAATGGGGGCGTCGAACAAGGCGGTCTGCACCAATTGGCTGGGAAGACCGCGCCGGTGTAAGCACACCTGTTCAACCCACTCGGCGGCAGGACGCGAACACAGAGGAAAAAACCGTTCAAGCATCAGCGGAACCAGCGCGAACCGAAACACCTGCTCAGGCCCAGCGGGATGAACCAAAAAAAGAAGATACTCGCAATCTGCCTCGCCAAAAAGACACGCGCAAAGTGTCTCGCCCACCTAAAGGACGCAATCAGAGCAATCAGAGCAATCAGAACAAACAGCGGTCTTCAAAGCGCACAAGCGATCGCAGTCGCAGCCAGAAACCCGATCAACCATCGAACAAATTGACACAAATTCTAGCTCAATCCTGGACCGAAGACAAAACGCGGCAATTCATCAGCGAAGGCTTTATCGGCAGCTTGTCGCCCGAACTGGTCAACAATGGAAATAGTGAATCCATCCCGGACGCTGAAAGGCTCAAAAAGCCCCTGGAAATGATCCGCAAAGTTCTGGCCGATGAGTGTATGGTTGCCGACGATGTCACAGATTTGATGTTGCTCGACGTGGTGATGAATGCCCTGTCAGACCGCATTGACGTGTGCCGACTACAGGCTCAGTCGAACGCACTATCGGATATAGACGCGATCTTAGAATTGCGCTACAAAGCCGACAGGCGACTGATTGAAGCGGTAAATGCCCTGAAGAATGCATGAGATATACCCGCCAATACCGAAAGCCCCGTCTGGCAAAAGTCAAACGGGGCTTTTGTGTGAAAGAACGCAACGATGATTTCAATAACTCGGGCAATCGAGAAAAGTCTCAAGCCGCTTGCCGCACGGGCACTACTCACCTATGAACGCCTCGAATCGGGCGTTGCCTACCACCCCGGTTCCGACGAAGTCCTCACCGATCCGTACGACCTGTACGAACAATTGCGCCGCAAAGACCCAATCCACCGCATGAGACTGATCAACGCGTGGGCCATAAGCAGCTACCGGGAAGTAGATGCTATTTTGCGGGATCACGCGCGTTTTTCCAACCAAGGACTGCCCACCGATACCTATGTTCGCATCGGCCCTCTGGGCATGCTCGCCCTCGATCCCCCCGACCACACCCGGCTGCGTGCCCTGGTCTCCAGGGCATTCACCCCCAAATCTGTCGCGGCTCTTCAACCCAAAGTCGAACAAATTGCCGACGACCTTCTGCACGCCATCGAAGGACAAACCCGCTTCGACCTGATGAACGCCTTCGCATTTCCCCTGCCGGTTATTGTCATCGCCCAAATGCTGGGGGTCCACACCGAGGACCTGGACCGGTTCAAAGCGTGGTCAAATCTGATTTCACTCAGCATCGAACCGATCCTCGATGACGAAAACATCAAACAGGCGCGGCAGGCCCGGGTGGAATTGGAAGCGTACTTCGAGGAAATCATAGCACAGAGACGGCGCAAACCACAGGCCGACCTGACCAGCGACCTCGTGGCCGCAGAAGAGGCGGGCGACCGCTTGACGCACGCAGAACTGGTGACTACCCTGATTCTCTTGCTCGTGGCTGGCAACGAAACAACGCGCAACCTGATTGGCAACGGCATGCTCGCCCTCCTGAGAAACCCCGACCAGTTCCAGCGTCTCCGCCGCCAGCCCGACTTGCTGGACCTGGCAATACACGAGTTTCTCAGATATGACCCGCCCGTTCAGATGGACCGGCGCATCGCGCTCGAAGATGTAGAAATCCGCAACAAGCGAATCCGCGCAGGCCAACCCGTCATCTCCCTCATCGGCGCAGCAAACCGCGACCCCGCCGTGTTTTCCGATCCCAATACCCTGGACATAGGCCGAAAGCAAACGAGTCACCTCTCTTTCGGACGCGGCATCCATTACTGCCTGGGCGCGTCACTTGCCGTAATGGAAGCCAAAGTGGCCTTTGCCGCCCTGCTGAAGCGATACGCCTCAATTCGACTAAGCACCGAACCCGTGCGTAGGCATCAGATCACTTTGCGCGGACTAAATGAATTGTGGGTGGAGGTGGAAAGAAGTTAGAAGTAAAAAGTAAGAACCTCCCAACACCTCTCCATTGTCTCATCCCACTTCGCACTTCAAACTTACCGTGATAGTGACCGATGTTCACGGCAGGACAGGAACAGGCAGTTTCTCTATGTCTGTCAGTCTGATCGGCGATTTTAATGGTGATGGTGCGGTCAATACGTCAGATCATTTACTTTTTGTAGCCGCATTTGGTCTATCCGAAGGTGAGAATGGTTTTAATGGAGAGATGGATTTGAATGGCGATGGGACCATTGATACTGCCGATTTTCTGATATTTTCAAGTCACTTTCCCAATGATGGTTGATTTTTTTGAGCAGGAGACAGCTACCCGTGCCTTTGTGTTTTGAAGGAGGTATTATTGATGAACCAGAAAATTCGTAAAGTCAATGGCTTTGAGGTCTCTCGCAAAATCCTGTGCCTGCTACTGGCGTGCGTGCTTCTGATTCAGACGGGATGCCAGACAACAAAAGTCCTGAAATCTATTGAACAGGAAGAACTGAAGGCAGAGCAGCACAAGCCACTGAATCTGAAAGTGGAACAACTCATTCGTATTACCTATCTGGATGGCTCATCTACAAAACCAAAACGCCAGATAGGACGGGTGAAATCTGTCACAGCAGATGCCATTGTTATCGTCACCTCTACCCATGGATTTAAAGATAAGGAAATCCATATCTCTTTTAAGCACATCAATAAGATAGAATTGCTTATAAAAAAAAAGTCCTCAAGAGAACAAGCTATAGCTATCATTGTTCTATTTCCAGTTATTCTTTTTTTAATCTGGTATAATAGACTTCAGTTCGATTGACTTTTAAGTAGAATCAATGAAATATATTTGTCTCAAAAAGAGAGACACATGAAAAAATTAGCTGCTGTCTTTGTAATTGCAACCATCTTGCTCAATGCAATGGCTCCAACGCTCGCGTATGCAGCTACATATCTGCAAGGTGCAGAGGTCAATGCCAACACGCTCATTCAAGATGCTTATGTTGCTGTCACCTATTACGATAGCAAGAACAAACAGACATTAGACAAGGGCTGGATTGATGCTATTGACGAGATTTCGTTTACCATTCGGAATGGTCTGTGGGGGAAGAAGACGGTTGCTTACGACAAAATCTTGTCACTGGTTATGAGCGAAGAAGCAACCACGATAGGACAAATGAATGAGGTAGATCGATTTATTGGAAATATGGCAGAAACAGCAAAGGAGACAGAGCAGGCCGCTATCCAATCACTCAATCAAAAGACCATCACAACCAGGCCACCTCGAGTGCGTGTGTATGCCCCGTCAATTCAGAAAGGACAGATGGTTGGCAGACTTATTAAAATGAAGCAAGACACGCTGGTTATACAGGCAACACGAACTTCTCAGCAAGTACGCGCAATTTCGTCCCGCCGGATTCGTGCCCAAGAAGGCATACAACAAGGACATACAACATTTTATCAAGTACCTATTTCTTCAATCTCTCATCTCGAAGTAAGCATGGGACAATATAGAAACACAGGCAAAGGCTTTAAAATCGGGTTTGGTGCCGGACTCGTCATCTTTACAGTTTCATACGCGTACGTGAAAAAACTCGAATCCCGTAATCCTGACAATATCGATGGTCTGGCCGTATTCATATTTGGGACTATAGCCGCTCCATCGGTCTTTGTTATCTCCACGCTGATTGGCGCGATAACAAAATCCGATAAATGGGTTGAGGTGTCGCCTCAACGCCTCAACCTGAGCCTTGCACCCACATCCAACAAAGGACTTCGCGCCGCACTCACATTCAATTTCTAATAATGCAATAGAGATGACTATCCAATCTGTATTTCTTACCATAGCCGTAAGTGTCACCCTGATCTCTGGACCTGCTTCTGCCCAATCCTCACCTCAAGACTGGATCGCGGCTAAGCATGTCCCTGCATGATTTAAGCAGGGGACCATGCCGCGATGACGGGTGTTCTCACTTCCTCCTTCACACTTCATCCTTCCCCTCACGCCCAACCGTGTACCCCATGCCCCCCACCGGGGAACCAGATCAAATCCACAACAAACGAAACGAGCACCCCTGTCGCCCTGCCTGCAATAATCCCAAAAAAGAGCGGACGGTATTTTTCGTACAAGGACACACCACCCACCCGGATCACAATAGCTTTGAACAGCCAGACGATAATAAGAGACGTAATCTCGTGAAGAATACTCGTCGTCGTAATAATAAAACCCACGGGATGGATGGGCCACCAGGGCAGGCGATATCGAAGCGCCGTGAGAATCGCAAAAATGAGGCCCCCAAAGCCGAACAGCACCATCCGCTCCCATGAAGCTGGCTCGGGAGACTTGATCTTCGTAACAATCGCATCGTAAAGGCGCGGCGCGTACCGGGTAAACGGATACTCCGTAAAATTGTACGCCCCGTGTGTATAGCCCAGATAGAGCACCATCGAAATATTGACCACAAGCGCGCCGACCAACCCCAAAAGCAACACCCAGAAAAGCGCGCGCTTATTGCCCGGCACGCGATCAAAAACTTTGGCATTCTGTGACAAAGCTGGCATAAACAGCATCCAGCGCAACGCGTGAGCCGTAGAACCCATCGCAATCGTCCTCGGATCAATCGTAACCGTACCGATCAGTTGAAAACCCATATCCAGAGGCGTCGTGGGAATACCCAGATAAAGTGTACCCGACTCACACACAAAACGGGCAAGCGCGATATAAATAACAATCGCAGCCGGTATCGTAATCATCAAAAGACCCGGCGCAACCCCCGCCTTCAAAAGATAGGCTATGATATAAGCCACACCCACAATCAAGCCAATCACAGCCGTGCGATAGGAAAGAAGCTCACCCGCATCATCCACATCGGGATCGTCATTCCATGCCTTCCGAAAAACCGCCTTCAAATGCCGCCGCGCAGTCCACAGCCCCCAGCCCACAAACACAAAAAGCGCGCCCATACACTGCCACTGCACCAGAGGATCACCCCAACCGCCGCCCTTCTGGTGCATGCGCCCAAACTGAAAGCCCGTCTTCCGAATAAGCGCAATCTCGCCCATCAACAAAAAATGGAAAAACCAGATCGAAAAAAGAATCTCCAGATTGACAAAATATCCAAACCCAATCGTATAAGTATTGATATGCGTCAACAGCGGCGGAAAAAGACGCGCAAAATAAAAAAGCCCGCCATTGGGACTCATGCTAATACGGGGAACCGTCGTATAAAAATAAGTAATAATATTCCACCCGATAATCCCAAACGCCAGCCCAAAACCAATCCAAAAGAGATATCCTCGAAACAGGACCGGCCAGCCACTCCGCCCCGAAGAATCGCGAGCCTCGGCAACCATCTCCAGAACAGGCGCGAGCAAAGGATAATCCAGGCGCTCGCTCTCAACCCACTGCTTGCGAAGAATAACCACAATGCAAAAACACACCACAAACCCGGCCAGAATCAGTGTAACCCACCAGAAAATCGGACCGACCCACACCGCCCACGGAATGGGCACGCCAGACGGCAAGCCCTCGTACAAAAACGTCGTCTGCTGGTGATCATTAGAGGGAAATAGATAGGACGGAAGAAAGGGTTGAACATTGTCAATCCACCCATTCTCCGGCGTAGCCAGATAATGAGGCGCAGCCATCAGCCCCAGCCAGACACCGGTCAGCCCACGCGCGGGAATAATCGCCCCGACCAGCCCCATAGCGAAAATAACAGCCAATTCTCGGGAAGCCAGACCCTGTCTATCAAACCGAATCTTCAGAAGCGTATTGACAATAAAAACGCACAAAAAAATCGCGAAAATAGAAACCGGAAGATGCGTAATATTAACCGCAGAAGTATTTGCAGCCGTGCGGGAATACGTCACCCATGCACTCGCCAGACATGCAATCAGAAGCCCCAGCGCGACACTGCGAGGCGTAATGCGTGCCGCTCTTCTTTGGGCATCTTCGGATGTGGGAGACAGGGATTCGGGAAGGGCCATAGTGTTTTCGGAAGCTATTTCAATTTTTCTTGTATTTAAAAATACGTCATGTAACTTTCTGTTTTAACGAAGCTAATATAGTCACACATAGCGGCGATAAGCCACAAAAATTTATCGCAAAGATATTTTAAATGAATCACAAATTGAAAATTCTGGTCTTCATACTACTATTATTCACCACCAGACCCCTGCATGCGAGTCCGCCGCCTGTAATCGCCGATTACAACGCAGAAATAAGAGGCAGCGATGGCCGCGTAGATATACCTGTACTCGTACGCCGCTTGACTGAACTGCGCGTCAACGCGTACTTCTTTCTCATCTGGCACAGGGAAACCGATTGGGAAGACCTGAAACTATTTTTGCCCGCAGCGCAAAACGCGGGCATCGACACCTGGGTCTATCTCGTACCACCTACAGAAAGCCCGCCGATATACGGCACGCGATATTCCGAACCATTCCGCCTGGACTACATGCGCTGGGCAGAAGAAATCGCGCTATTATCACTCGCCCATCCCAACTTGAAAGCATTTGTAATCGACGACTTCTGGGCCAACCGAAACGTATATACCCCCGCCTATGTATCCACCATGCGCCAAAGGGCGCGGGCCATCAACCCCAACATGGAATTCTGGCCCCTGATGTATTATCCGGAAATGGACCGGGCATTTGTAAGGGACTATGGAAGCGCAATCGACGGCGTAGTCGCGGCCTATCCCAAAACCGCGCAAACCGTACAAAGGACATGGCAATTGCTCAACGACCAGAGAGACACACCCGCGAGATGGCAATTCTCCTATCCCCAATACACCCGCTCGGCAATAGGCGACGCCGCAAGTCTCCAGAGGCGATATCGCGTACAGCCCAACGCCGAGCGCTATACGCTTCGATTGACGCAACAGGACAGCTATGAAGGACCAACAGCGGGCTACCATTTCAAGCAAGTACTCGTAGATAATCAGATCCTGTGGGAAGAAGACGTAGCCGGCGGCGAAAAAGCCTGGCAAACAGTAGAAATACCCCTCACCCCATTTGTAAGCCAGAAGACCCATGTAACCCTGACCCTGCGCGTATATGACCGCAAGCGCGTATCCAACTATCCCGTACTCGTAGAAATACAAGAACCCATTGTACAGGGCCTCGTACCCGAAGAAAACTGGCAACAAACAGTTCAAGGACGCTGGACCATAAACTTTGAACCCGCGTACAAAGGCGAGGGCAGATACCACATCCCACTAATCGTCATGATAGCGGCAACCCGACACCAGTTTGTAAAACGGAATGGCGAACCGGGCACAGCCGAGCGCATCCGCGACAAGGTAAAAATGGCACTGGTACAAAGGCGACAAGGCTTTTGCGAAGGCGTCGTAACCTACGCCCTGCCCAAAGCGTCCGACGACGAAATCTTCAAAACTATTCGACGGCTTTTTCTCAAAGCCAGCACCTCCCGCAGCGCAGACTTTGACGGCAACGGAACAATAGGTTTCGAAGACTTTCTCCTATTCGCCAACGCCTACGGAAAAATAGTAGGCGAATACGCAACCGTATTCGCCCCTTTTGACCTGGACCTGGACGGAAAAGTGGGATTCGGCGACTTCTTGATCTTTGTGCAAGCCTTTGACACCCCATAAGGAGAACCCCGATGGGACTGTACACACCCGAAGAAATAAGCAATGCCCGGCGAAACATCGAACACTACGCCTGGGCAAAAACTGAGCGAGATACCGCAATCGAAACATGCGCGCCCTGGATAGCGCGAAGCGATGGAGAAATCTGGAACCTGATCACCGGACAATCCATCCCCCGCGGCATCCACGTCAACCCCGACCTCGGCTGTCCCGAATGCGGCCGAGACGTCTATGCATTCGGCAACTACCCCTGGAAAGTATCGCTGCACCGCCCCTATAAACTGGAATGTCCGTCGTGCGGAGAAATCTGGCCCAAAAATGACTTCGAGGCATTTTACAAAAGCGGACTGGGAACCGGTGGCATCTTCGATCACAAACTCGCCGATGAAACCCTGCTATACAACGCCGAACACCCCAATGATCCCCAATTCGCAGTAGATGACGGCATGGGCTGGATCGACGAATCGGGAAACCGCTGGTGGTTCATCGCCTACTACAGCCATTATTGCACCTGGACCGAACTGCCAGCAGCCGCCCTCGCCCTGGGCAAAGCGTATCTCTACACGGGAAACACCGCTTATGCCCACAAAGGCGCCATCATCCTCGACCGCATAGCAGACGTATATCCCGACATGGACTTAACCCCCTATTCGGACCTGGGTCTCTACAACTCCCACGGCGGCACGGGCATGGGCCGCATCAAAGGCTGTATATGGGAAAACGGCATGGCAGAAACCCTATCCCTATCCTACGACATGATCTCCGAAGGCATAGAAGACGACGAAGATTTGGTCAAATTCCTATCCATACAAGCGGAAAAATGGCAGATCACACAACCCAAAACGAACATCGCCCACATCCGCGAAAACATCGAACGCGGACTCCTGCGAGAATTCATACGCTCCTGTCGAGACCGGCGCATCCGCGGCAACGAAGGCATGACCCAAACCGCCATGGCCACAGCAGCGGCAGTACTGGACGACCCACAGGAAACGCCCGAAGCACTCGACTGGCTCTTTGAACCCGGAGAATCCCGCGGTACCGGTGGGGGACACATCCCGGCAACCCTGATCGGAGAAGTGGATCGAGACGGCGTTGGCAACGAAGCAGCACCCGGCTATTGCTTCGGCTGGATGAACGCATTTGCCCGCTGTGCCTGGATACTGGATCGGTGCCACAAATATCGAGATTTCGACCTATACCGCGACTATCCCCGCCTCAAGCGCATGTACAGCGCGCCCTATCGCCTCACCGCACTGGACCGCTACACCCCCCACATCGGCGACACCGGCAACACCGGAGGCGAGGGAATGGTAAGCGTAGATCTCGAAACAGTCATCAGCGCCTTCGCCCGGCTCGGCGACACCGACCTCGCGCGCCTCGCGTACAAACTCAACGGAAACCGCACCGACGGACTACACACCTCCATCTTCGACACCGAACCCGAAGCAATCCAGAAAACCGTCCTCGAAATCGTAAAACAACACGGCGAAATAGAACTAAAAAGCGAAAACCTTAATGGCTATGGACTCACCGTATTTCGGCATGGCAAAGGAGAAGACCAGCGGGCGGCCTATCTGTATTACGGACGCAACGGCGGACACGGACATAAAGACCGGTTGAACTTTGGCATGTACTACCGCGGAATGGACGTATTGCCCGACCTGGGATACCCCGAATACGCCGACAGCAAATGGCCCAAGCGAGCGGGCTGGACAACAAATACCATCTCGCACAACACAGTAATGGTAAACCGCCAGCAGCAAGAAATAAACTGGATCGGACACTGCCAATACTTTGCCGCCTCGCAGGGCATAGGCGTTGTCGAAATCGCATCCCCCGAAATATATCCCGACGCACGGGATTATCGGCGCACCCTCGCGATGATCGACATATCCGCCACAGAATCTTATCTCATCGACTTCTTCCGCGTAGATGGCGGAAACGATCACGTCATGAGTTTCCACGCCGGAGAAGGCCACGTCACCACCCATGGGATCGAACTCACCCCACAAAAACAGGGAACGTATGCCAGCGAAACCATCCCCTTTGGAACCCACTACGACGGACCGCCTGATGGACGCTACCGCGGCAGTGGCTTTGCCTATCTCTACGGCGTTCACCGCGCAGCAAAACCCACAGCCGAATGGTGGGCAGACTGGAAACTCGCAGATACCTGGAAAACCCAGCACGGAGGAACACCACTACACCTGCGCTACCGCGTATTATCCAACGCAGAAAACGCGGCTCTGGCATGGGGCGACCCGCCACAAAACAAACCCGGCAATCCCCGGCGCATCCGCTACGTACTATTACACAACTCCGGCTCAGAGCAAAGCCTCTTTGCCTCCATCATAGAAACTTACCGCGAGAGCCAACCTCATATAACAGACGCCACCCGCATTGACCTCGGCACAGAACCAGACGACCTGACAGCAGCGGCCATAAAGGTAACAATTCGTACAGGCCGAACAGATTACATCCTCTCATCAGACGACCCAAATCGCGTATTCGACCTGAGCGAAAACATCGCGGCCGCAGCACGGTTTGCAATCATATCCCATGACAACGGACAAACATCCATCTTTATAGTCGGAGGCACCCGGGTGAACACCCCCTCAGGAACCCTGCGGACCAACACCCCAACGCACCGCGGCACCGTAACGGACTTTCACCGCGAAGAAACCGGCCCCGCCTGGGTCGAAATAGAAGGCGATTTACCAGCGGACAAACGCCTCATCGGCGCGCAACTACGCATCTTAAACGACGGAATCCGGGACGCCTGTTACACCATCTCCGACATATCGCCCATAGAAACAAACAAAGTGCGCGTAGAAGTGGGCGACACCTCCTTCATCCGCGGCCTCGTATCTCGCGAGGATTACACAAAAGGCTTTATTTATGATATTTCTACAGGCGACCCGTGCGAAATACAAAACGCGGTACACCTTCACATCGCCAATGGCAAAATCGAGACCTTATGTGCGACCATTGATTATGAATGGAAAACTGATCGCTGACTGCTAAAAACAAAACCTTCTGGATTGCGGCCTTAAGCGTGCCGCAATGACGATGGATGGGATTGATCGCTGAGATCGCTGGGCACTGACCCCTGACCGCTTATTTCCCAAGGAGAACAAAATGGCACGCATGACCGACACCACAGACCTGCAGCATCCGCAACTTCCGAACACGGAAAACGAAATGAGTCGCCGTTATCTTCGGATGATCGAACAGTGGATACCAACCGGCATCGCGTACTTTGCCGACTGGCCCGACCGCCCCAACTGCGGGCATTTCTTCGGCGGATGTCACTGGTATGGAATCGAAACCATCAGTTGTGCTGAAACCTTTGCCTACGCCAGTACGTCTCCAGAATACGACGAAACATCCACGGGCGTATCCCGCGACGCCCTGCGGGAAATGGCGATCAAAGGCGTGCGCTACCTCTGTTTCACGCACGACTCTGGTCCCGAAGACTGCGTGCGACCATCAGAAGGACTGGGCCGTCCGGAAAACTGCGGCACCAAATGGGGAGAACGGGGCAAAGGCTTCTTCCGAGAAAGCCAGTGTGGCAGCACCGTTGCTGGTCTGGCGCGCATCTGTCTGCTACTGCGGGAATGGATCGACCGAGAAACCTGGATGATGGTCGCCCGCGTACATGAAGACTACGCCGCGCGGTTCGGCGACATGGCGCCCAAAAGCGGCGTCTATACAGACACACAGATGGAAGAAAATGCCTGGACCTCTCATGGACTAACCTCTTGCTTCCTCTTCCTATCCGAACACACGGACGCCGCAGACTGGGAAGCAACCGCCCGCAGATGGATGTTCTCCACCTGCGCCGCGCCGCAAGACACCAAAGACCTCGGCCTCGTAGGAGACGAAACCGCGCGAACCCTGACCGCAAAAATCTTTACAGCACTACCCGATTATCTCGCGGAAAACCACGGCATGGTACACCCCAGTTACACGGCCTCTGGCCTCTCTCCCCTCATAAGCGTCGGCTGTCTATACCAACTCTGGGGACGTGAACTACCGCCAGAACTCTTCTGGAACAAACAGCGCGTGTACGAAAACCTCAAAGCACTCACCGACGGCGGCGGATATGCCCAGGCCGTTCAGGGCATGGACTGGCATTATCTACACATACTCTCAACCATTTCCGCGCATGCGATTGCCGCCTTATTTTTCGACGACGCGGACGCCGCAGCCCTGGAACATCTGGGACTGGAACATGCCGAACACCGCCAGCGCGGAAATAAGGGACGAATGTACGACCAGGACCTCGCCCAGAAAGCACACGACCAGCAAGACCCCATGATCATGCGCGAAGTCTCGATCTCGGGCGCCGCCGACCTGTACCTCCTCCATCGCCTCTTTGGGCCAGCCCCATCGCCTTCCCCCACCGAAGAAATGGAATCGCGTCTCTCAGGGGTGCGCCACTTTCCCCACGCGGGATTTGTACACCACAGACACCCGCACGGACAAACCTCATTTGCCTGGCGCAATTCAATCATGGCCCTGCCCCTCACGCGAGAGGGCATCTACACCATCGCCCCGTGTTCAGACACATGGCTCGGCACACCCGTCGTACAAAACCGACCCGACAGCCACCGTCTCAAAACCGTGCGCGTTGCCGAATACGACGACAGCTTTGCCGCCGCCCTCGTCATAGACCGCTGTCAGGAATCCCTGCGACAGCACGCACTCTTTGCCAGCCTGCCAGACGGACGCATCTTGTCCTTTGAAAAATTCACTGCCCTGGAAGACCTCGTACTGGAAGAACTCAACCAGGGATTCTTGCGCATCACCAACGAACACTTCTCACACATGGCCCCCAACTGCCGCGGAGAGCGCGTACTATATCGCCCCGACGAAGAAACCCGGTACGCGGGCTGGCACGGCGAATTGGAATCCGACGACATAATCGACAACCTGGGCCATCCCCCCCATCTCAACATAGACAACCGCTTGGGCATACACTATACTGGAACCGGCGACACAATCTATCACAACCGGCACTACTTCAACCCCTACCGCGCCATAGCCGACGACCTCACACTCTCCCGGCTATCGGGTGAAAAACCCCTTCACGCAGGCGAAGAAGCGGGCCGTCTCACCGCCCTGCTCATCCCCGAACAAAACGCCACCGACACACCCGACACACCCTTCGAAACTCTAACTGCACCAGAAGATAGCATCGGCTTGATAGCCGAAGGATTTCTCGCCGCCGCAAACTTCGGCACCGCGCAACAAATATGCACCTTCACCGCAAACAGAACCGAACTATTACCAGTCTTTCCCGGCGCCATCCTTGAAACGCATGGAAACCGCGCACACTACCGCATCCCCATCGGCGGCGAATCAGCCTGCCTCCTCCGCGCTGTCCAAATACTGAACATAGAAGGCGACGCCCGTATAGACGCCATACCCGACGGGGCACTCTACGTCTCCAGTTCCGAACATGCAGAAGTGAAAATTGAAGGAGAAGAGGGAATACATACCATTAGCCGCGGAGAATCCAGACGAATAGCGTGAAGGAGAATACATGAAAAACAAAATAACCATCGCCCCTCGTTACTACCGCTGGCACGTTGACAAAGGCGTAGTCTGGGTCGAAAAGAACACGAGCTATGCCCACCTCAACTGGAAAATCCCGATAGCGCAAACAGCACTCGTCCTCGTCGATATCTGGTCGCATCACTACCTGCAAGACACCGCAGCTCGATCCGAGGAAATCGTACGCAACAACATCGTCCCCCTCCTGAGCGCCTGCAGAAAAGCGGAAATGCCCATCGTTCACGCCCCGGCACCTCGTCTGGCTGAAGCGCATCCATCCTGGGTAAACCTGATCGAAAAAGGAGACGCCGAAGGCAGAGACGACTGGCCTCCCACAGAATTCCGCAGCAAAACGGGAATATATGAACACTATGCGCGCCCCATAGAACCGCGCGAAGAAGAACTCACCGAAACCCGCGCCAGACTCGCAATGCATCCCCTCGTACAGGTCGAAGGCAAAGAAGCCATCATCTCCACGGGCGAAGAACTCCACCGCTGGTGCAAACAACAGGGCATCCTCTTTCTCTTCTATCTCGGCTTCAACACCAACGCCTGCATCTTGATGAGAGACTACGGAACCCTCGCAATGGGCCGCCGCGGATATGAAATCATCCTCCTTCGGGACTGCACCACGGGAATGGAATCTTTTGAAACACACGAAAACCTCGGACAAACGCGGGGCGCCGTACTCTTTCTGGAAATGTTTGGACACTACTCTCTCAAATCGGAAGAACTAATCTCGGGACTGCCGGGGTAACTATGCTATCACACGCAGACTTTATCGTCATCTTTCTCTACGCCCTATTGATGGCCTGGATCGGCGGCGTTGCCAAACGAAAATCTCAGAACGTAGATGCGTATTTTGCCGCCGGACACAACCTCCCGTGGTGGATGGCAGCCATATCCCATCACGTCTCTGGATATAGCGCAGTCGTCTTTGTGGGCTTTGCAGGACGAGCGGCAACCGCCGGATTTAGCATGTGGACGCTATTTTCCCTATCGTGTTTTATCGCCATGATGATCGGCTGCCTCGTATGGGCACCGCGCTGGTCTCGCCTCAAAGTACTCACACCCGTAGAATATCTCGAAGCGCGATACGGCAACGCCGTGCGTTTTCTGGTCGCAATCTCCGGCATCGGCGTCAAATTTATAGACCTCGGAATCAAACTCTACGCAATATCCGTCGTCGTACAAACAGTCACCGGCTGGGCTGTCTTACCCGTCGTCCTGGTCGCAGGTATAATCACCGTGGCTTACGTGCTCTTCGGCGGGCTTTGGGCCGCGGTATTAACCGACCTGATCCAATTTGTCGTCCAGCTCGTCATCAGCCTGATCGTACTCTATCTCGTACTCGACAACATCGGCGGCTGGAACCCCCTGTGGCAACAGCTACCCGCCGAACGCGGCGCATTTTTCAACGCAGAAGCGGGCATTGGGATAGACTTCTGGTTTGTCTATCTAATCGTAGTCATCTTCAGTTATAACGGCGCTACCTGGGGATTAGCGCAACGATTCATATCCGTATCCGACCCGCGAGACACCCAAAAAGCCGCACTACTTTCCGGATTCCTCTACCTGCTATACCCCATCGTAATCTTCGTACCCGCCTGGGCCGCGCCCTTATTACTCACCGAATACTTCGACTCCGTAACACTCGCGCCCCTGCCCGGCTTTGACCTCCAGCAAACCTACGTATTAATGGCCCAACACATGCTCTCCGGACTCATGCCCGGATTGATCGGCCTGTTGATATGTTCCATGTTCGCCGCCACCATGTCCATGATCGACAGCGACCTCAACGCGCTCGCCGCCGTATTCACAAAAGACATCTATCAGCGCAATATCAAGCGCGAATGGACACAGCAAGCACTCTTCCGCGTCGGAAAAATCGTCACATTGATCTTTGGAATAGCCATCATTATCACAGGCATTATCATCGCCGAAAGCAAAGGCGCGGAAAAAGTATTCACCGTAACTGTCCAGATATTTGGGGCACTCCTATCTCCCATAGCAATACCGCTCATGTTCGGCATGCTCTTCCAAAAACCCACAGCACGGGGCGCGATATTCGCCCTCGCAGGCGGCCTGCTGACCTACGCCATCCTCGTACAAATAACGGACAACTTCGCCATTTATACCGGAGGCGAAATCATAGTCGGCCTGTGCTTGTATTTCGGCGAAGGATGGATCGGAACGCGCACCCCGAAAAAAGAAGAAGAGGTAAAACACCTGTTCGACAAATTGACATCCTGATAGCGCGCAACGGGATTTGAGATTTTTTTTACAAAAGTTTACAACCGAATCAAAAAAGGCTTGACATGTCTATATCAATAGAGCTATCATGGCATGAAATATCATATATAACTTATTGTTTTTTTAGGAATTCTTAATATTTATTTTTATTTATTATTAGCATTTCTAAACAAAAGAAATGAGGTGAGGCCAATGCACTGAATAATCCGGGTTAACACATTTAGTATCTCGTCAACCTGTAACTGGGAAATTGTATCACCGCAGTTTTAAGCTGTAGAAAGGAGAGTTTATGATACGCACCTTGGCTACTTTCCTGGTAGGCGTACTACTGGTACTTGTATCGGGAGATTTGTTTGCCCAGCAGAGTAGATGGGGTCTTGGTGGATTTGCCAATTACCACATGCCCCTGTCCAATTTGCGGGACCGCTACGACCAGGCGGGGAAATACGGCATAAACGTGAACTATGTGACCAGCGACCTCGTAACCGTTGAAGTGGAATACCACTATTCCAAATTCGACAACGGAAAACTGGCGTCCAAATCGTTTGTATATCCGATTGACGGCCTTGAATATACCAGCCCAAACGCTTCATCGACAATGACCTTCAACAGCGTAGCCGTAAACGCGCTCGTCTTTGTGGGCGAAGAGAATCGGCAACACGGATTTCGGGCAAAAGACTATCGCCATTACATAGCCCTCGGCGGTGGTTTTTTCCGTTATAACGCCGAAAATAGCAATCTGGTATGGCCGGCTCAAACCAGCGATCCTATCGACTTAAACACCGTAATGGATCCGCAAATTGACAAACGCACCACCATTGCACTAACCACTGGTGCGGGTATGGAGGCATTTGTCACCGACAATATCAGCCTGGATGTACGCGGGCGCTTAAACTTCGTAGTGGGCGAATTGAGACCCATGCTCTTTTACGATCTGGAACGCGCTCGTCCGTTAATGTTTTTTGATATAGGTGCCGGAGTTAAGTTTTATTTCTGGCGTTAAACCATTCACCCTTTAAGGAGGTCGTGCTATGAAGCACAGACTGTTGTTTTTCAGTTTGATAGCTGTTGGTTTCCTATTTGCAGGAACCGGCGACCTGTGGGCGGGCAGCACGGGCAAGGTCAACGGGGTCGTTAAAGATGCCAACGGACAGCCACTGCCGGGCGCCAACGTAGTCATCAGAGGCACTCAGCGTGGCGCTGTCACCGATGCCGATGGATACTTCGCAATTATCCAGGCAGACCCGGGGCGCGTCACCCTCACCGGCTCGCTCGTCGGTTATGAGACCGTTCTGGTTCAAGACGTACTGATCATCGCCGACCAGACCGTCACTGTGAATTTCACACTCAAAGAAGCCGCTGTAGAACTCGGCGAACTGGTCGTCGTTGCCGAACGTCCACTTGTGGAACCAGACAAGACCACGAGTAAATACACCGTAACCGTCGAAGAAACCGAACGCCTTTTGAGCATCGTGCGGAACACAGCCGAAATTCTGCAATTGCAGCCCGGTGTATCCGTAGATGGTGGCAATCGCTTGCGCGGTAGCCGTGGCGGCAGTGGCACCAGTTCCGGCGAAGTAGCCTGGGGCAGCGACGTCGCCTATATGGTAGATGGCATACGGATCAACTACAACGATGGTCGCGGTGCTGGCGGACAATTCCGAACCGTGAACCGCGGAGCGATCCAGGAATTGTCAGTGCTCACTGGCGTAACACCCGCCGAATTTGGCAATGCACAGGCTGGCGTGGTGCAAATCGTCACAAAAGACGGCGGCAACCAGTACAATGGCTGGGGCGAATTTCGCTATGAGCCTGCCGCAAAAAAGCACTGGGGCACGAATGTCTATGACTCTCCCCAACATCAGGACAAAATGCAGTGGGACAACCCCGACTGGCTGACGCAACGCAGACCCGACCTGGGTTTGGACAACCTGGCGCTGACAGAATTAGCCGGCGAACCCCTGCATATCCGTGAAGACTATACAGAAGTCAGCGGTGTGGATGTAGAGGCAAATCTCTCGGGACCAATCGGCACCAACGTATCTTTTGTCGCTACGGCAAAACACAGCCGCCTGGCCAATCGCTATCCCGGATCCAAACAGACCGGATTTTACAACGATGTCAACAAATTTATCCCCACAGGACCGGACAACCTGACGCTTTCCGGCAGCTTCACCTTCAGGCCAAGCCCAAATCTGAAGCTCAAACTGGGCGGGCTTTACCAGGGATACGAATACTGGTCTGACGGCGTAGCCGATCCGTGGATCCGCACGGCAGATTCAATTCCAGGCGTGCATCGGGGCCTGGGCAATAGCGGTAGAGATCTGTTTTTGCCGCCAGAATGGTCCGCAGCGGGAAGGCGCATAGAAAGCGAAGAAATGCAATATCTGGTTGTGACCCACACACTCTCGCCCAAAACATTTTACGAAGTGCGCATCTCGCGCAGCCGCTCATTAACAGATACCAGCGGCGTATATCAGACAACATCGGCCAACAACACGGGCGATGCCAACTGGTTTAACACCGGGCGAACCGCCGCCCGCTGGAAAGTAGGAGACCGCAATCGGCTCGGCATTAAGGTGGATATGACTTCTCAGGTAACAAAAGGCCACCTGCTCAAGGGCGGTATTGAACTTATGCGCCGGGACATCATGATGATGATCATCGCCAATTCCAGCCCCGCGGATAGACACCTGATGTTTGTAGCAGATGAGGGTCGGTTCGGCGAGGAAGGCGTCAAGCCGTATTCCATCAATGCTTATGTGCAGGACAAGATGGAATTTGAGGGCATGATCGTGAACCTGGGATTGCGCATGGATGCTTTCAATCCCAATGCCCGCAGAATCACGCACGGCGGATTCCGCGGCTCCGAGATGCTCCGCAGACCCACCCTGGCGCGGGATTACGCCTATAATGAAGGATCGATCTGGTCAACACAAGCCCCCTGGCACGTGGTATTTAGCCCCCGCATCGGAATTTCGCATCCCATCACCGAACGGGCGCAATTCCGGTTCTCGTCGGGTGTTTACCTGCAGTGGGCTGACCTGTGGTTCTACTTTGGCGAAGACTTCTGGGTAGCGGGCAAAGCCGAAGACAGAGATGTCAACGGCAACGGCCGCATCGACGATACAGAACGCTACAACAACCTGGAAACGACTTATAGCGGTCGAAATGGCACGCACCTGTTGCGACCCGCCAAAACCACGGCATTTGAAGTGGGTGCAGACTGGAACTTTGTTTCGGACTATACCGTAGCCCTAACCGCTTATTATCGCTCCGAGGTCGAGCAATACACCTGGTATCCCAACGAAGACTGGCGAGGACCTCGCGTCAGCCATCTGCGCTACTCCCGCACACTGGACAACGGAGCTTATGGAGATACGCGAGGCGTGGAACTCGCACTGCGCAAGCAGTTCAGCCATAATTTCTCGTTCAATTTGTCCTACAACTACCAGTGGGCATCATTTACCACGGGCAAGCGCGGCAATGTGGTTCGCAGAGCCTATATGGATGAAGAGGGCGTTAGAAAAGGTGCTGTCAATATCGCCTATACACATCCCGAACTGGGCGTACCGGTTCCCGATGTGTGGGTAGAATGGGCAGCCCACTCCTCGGGTAGCGAAGTGCCTGTAATGATGTCACAGGAAGATATTGACCTGTATGCTGTTCGGGCCAATAATCGCTTCGAATCAAATTCCACGTCCCTCGCTTATGGCAGGACCCTGGGTACGGGCGAGTGGGATGGCCCGCGGCAGGCTGAGGGAACTCCCGATGGTGCGGGCGTTTACATCATCACTGGCGGTTATAGCCAGCTATTCCTGAGACCCCGCGCGGGAGATCGACGGCAGTTTGGCAGTGCCTCAATACTGGCGTCCTTCCCTGCCGATTACGAACGGGGCGGTGCCATCGTCAGCAAAGTATTGCGCAACATGCGCATCAACCTGGTCACGCGGGTTGAAACGGGTGGGTTATTCCTCTACAGCCCGCCAGAAGGTGGCGTGAGGCCCTACCGCGAACTGGCTATGGACTCTCGCACAGACCTGGCATTGGAAAGGACCTTCGCCCTGACGTCTCGGGTTCAGACTTCGCTCTTCCTGGATATACGCAATATATTCAACCAGAAAGATCGAACGAGTCCGACCAACAGGAATGACTACACCTACTACGGGGTTGACGGACCCCGACCGACCGACAGCACCTATCTGGAATACGGCGATGTGCGCGATCGCACCTTTGCGAGCACACCCAGGCTGACCCAGGTAGGCGTGCGATTTAACTGGTAGTGGGTTGTGCGAGTGGGTCTCGCGCCCGCTCGCCTGCCCTTTCCGAAACCCGACATGGAGGGCGAGGAATACTATGACGCGATTTAAAATTTTTACATGGTGGGTCGCACTATTTGCTGTAGTGGGAGCTATTATAGCTACCGATGCCACAGCGCAATTCGACCCGAACATAGTCCCTTTCAGGGAAAACACCAGGGCATTGATTTCCTGTTCATGGAATAACATGGGCATCCAGGGAGGCAATCCCGAGATCAACCGCGGCGGCGACCGAAACGCCTATCCCCACAATGGCGTGGGTCCAGGTTCTTTCGGACAAGTGCTGTCGCAATTCACGAGCGGTCCAAAGTCCCAGGTGTACAACGACTACAAAACCTCGATGGGCGATGGCCTGTGGATTATGACGTCCGACGGACAAATCAGTTTGACCGGACCGAGGGCATCGCCGTGGATCAAGGATTTTATTCGTCCATTGCCCTATGACCCCAGAGGCAACGAAGAGGAACACTGGGGCGTAGAGCCTGTGCCGGTATCTGAAAGCACAGGAAGCGCCATTGCCAGTTGGAGCGGTGGCGAAGACCTGCCGTGGTTGTCCAATTACTGGCCAGGTATAACAGCAGCGGATCCCGGGTATTATTTTTCGAACGACCTGGATCCGTCTTCGTCTGTTCCTCTCGTAATCGCAAACTACAATCTCCACGGGTATATCAACGATCTGTCGCTTCCCGAAGAGACCATCATCACCCGTTGGGTACACATCAAGCAGGGCATTCAGGTAACGCGGCGGGTCTATAATTGGAGCCACCCGAACTTTGACGATTTTTATCTCGTAGATCTGACATTCACCAATACGGGTGACTTCGACGGGGACGGACAGGAAGACAATCCCGGCGGCACAGCCACGCAGTACGATATCTATTTCTCTTTTGTAAATTCCTGGGTATCGGCAGCCATGGGGCTTCAGGAGGCATTTGGCTGGGATGGTTATGTATCGTCGGGTGGTCGCGGAGTGGATGATATTTATTTCTATTCCGATGCGGGCAACTACACAGGTGCTTTTGACCCCGGTTATAAAGCCAGCATTTTCCGCGATTCCGACAACCCCTTGACGCCAGATGACGACACGGGCGACCCGTTTTTCAAGCGTCTGGGTCAAATTGATGTTTTGCAAACCGAAGGCCAGCTTCGAGCCGCGCAGCACATCGTGATGGCCCCCATCGCATTCACCGATGCACCGGGACTGCACACCTTTAACAGCCGGGACATGGGCAAATACGTGCAGCCACAGGGCGACCAGCCCTTCTCGGCGCAGTGGTGGCAGGCGCGGTCCAAGGACGACTTTGACGATCCCTATACCGAGAAAGACACCGAGTCCCAGATGTATGGTGCTATGTTAAAAGGAGGAATTAAAGACAACCCGAATGAGAACAATGTAGATGACCGAAAAATTTACATTTTCTCGCAAGTCTATGGTCCGTACACGCTTCAGGCTGGCGAAAGCGCCAAGATCGTTATGGCTTATGTCGCCGGTCACCCGGCTCAGATAAAGAACCAGGATATCCTGACCTGGGACCGTTCGGATGCGCCAGTAGAAACAAAAATTCAGGAATTCAAAACTCTGGGCGAACAAGCGGCGTTTGAAAATGTGCAACTCGCGCATTTTATTTACGATTCCAATTTTCACCATCCACCGGCACCGACGAATGCATTTATCAGTCCCGATGATCTCACTTCCAGTGGATTTGCCCGGCAACAGATTGCCTGGACAGACGCTTCAGACCGCGCGGTCAATCCCTACACCGGACAACAAGACATCGTGGGCTACCGCGTCTATCGCTCCACCTGGTTTGGTTGGGGACCCTGGGAATTGCACGATACCGTGTTGAAGGGTCAAAGCGGTTCCAGCCTCAACGGACAGTGGTCGCTCGCTGGCGGAAAATACACGTATGAAGATCTGGCTACCGCCGCCGGGTTTGAATATCACTATTCCGTGCGGCCCTACAACAGTGGATATAGCGACTGGATGGGTGGCGGAATGGTGATCGCGGATTTGCCTACAGGCAGGGCGCGCGCCAATGCCACAGCCGGGTACGAAAGCGGTTGGGGGCCCGCTACTGCGCGCACCTATGACGGGGATGACAGACGACCCTTCCAGCCGACCACCGCCGAAACCGATCAGCTCGACCGAAAGGTGACAGTGGTGCCCAATCCCTATTTCGTGGATGGCAAGCACCAATATCCCAACAGCCGAAATCTGCGCTTTGTGGGAATTCCCCAAAAGTGCAAAATCCACATCTTTTCGGCTTCTGGCGATAGGGTCTATACCATCACGCACGATAATCCAGACCGGGGCGAAGCCGCGTTTCGGCAGGTTACGTACAATCTGGCTGGCGAAATCCAGACCGGGCTGTACTACTTTGTCGTCGTATCCGAAACCCCGGGTAGCGAAAACAAGATCCAGCGCGGTACTTTTGTAGTGATCAAGTAGCCGGAGGAGGTATTCATTGTGAAACGAAAAAATCTCATACTTACAGCATTCCTGAGCCTGCTGCTGATCGCCAGTCCCTCTCTGGGGCTTGAATATGAAGGCGTAACCGCGATCAAAGGGGTCAAGAAAGTCAACATCGCAGGCATGCAGTTTTTGAAAATCGGACAGGGTGCTCGTGCCGTGGGGATGGGTGATTCATACACGGCAATTGCCGATGATATCAACGCCATCTTCTGGAACGGCGCCGGGCTGACCCACGTGGAAAGGTTCGCCTATCAGGCCAATTACACCAAGTGGCTGGCAGGCACAGAACTGTATTCGGCGGCTGCCGTCTTCAACACCCACTCGTCTCGGGGCGAAGTGCTGGGTATCAGCCTGATTACACAGCAGGTCGAACCCATCGAAGAAACCACCATCTTCCAGCCGAGTGGAACCGGTCAGTTTGTCGATGTGAACTACATGGCAGTGGGCTTGCTCTACGCCATAAAATTCACAGACAAATTCTCGTTCAGCGCCAAAGCCAGCTATGTGCAGGAAAAGCTTTACACGCAAAAAACCAGCACATTTACCATAGATCTGGGCAGTCATTTCTACACCGGGTTCAGAAGTCTGCGCGTAGCCATGTCGTTCAAGAACTTCGGCCCAGATCAGAAAGCCAGGGAAGAGGCATTCTCGTATCTGATGCCCCTGACCTACAACATGGGCCTGGCAGCCGAAGTCTATGGCGAAAAGGGCGATCCGACCTATTTGACGCTGGCAGCCGAGAGCGTATTTCCCGTAGATTTCGAGCAACGCTATCACTTTGGAGCCGAACTCTGGGTCCAGAACATGGTAGCTGTGCGCGCGGGCTATAAGTGGAATTACGACCTCGAATCCTTTGCCTTTGGCGCTGGCGTCAAGCAAACAGTTGGTGGGCGCACATTCGCCATAGATGTGTCCTATTCGCTGCTGAAGGATATTGAGGGCGTAGCGCTATTTGACTCACCGCTGCGCATATCAATAGGTGGCACGTTCTAATGAACGGCTATCGCAGTTTCTGCGATTTCCACAGTTTGTACATTTTTCGGGCGACTGCCGGGGTTGCACCCTGGCAATCGCCCTTTGTATTCTGTACAAAAAATGCCTATAAAACAACGCGGGAAAACCTGGCCTCTCGTCGCGGTGGGAATGGCTGCCTTTCTGGTATTCTCAAACAGCCTGGGCAACGGATTGGTCTATGACGATCACTTTCTGATCGAACGCAACCGATTGCTTCGCGAAGTCGATGTATGGGGTATTTTCACCACGCATTACTGGGGCGGATACGAGGGTGAAGCCAACGTCAACGGGCAATATCGCCCCCTCACAGTCCTGTCTTTTATGCTGGATGGCCTGGGAGGGATATGGCCCTTCCGATTTCACCTCACCAACGTAATCCTGCACGTGGTCAACAGCCTCCTCGCCTATCTCCTCTGCCTGAGTCTGGGACTAAAACGGGGCGCGATCCTATCCGCCTTGCTATTTGCCGTACATCCCATCCATGCCGAAGTCGTCGCCGGCATCACATTTGGGCGTGCAGATTTATTGGCCGGCCTGTTTTCTCTATCCGCTCTGTTCCTGTACATCCACTGGCATAACCGGAACGCAGAAAAATATTACGGATTGGCTCTCGCGGGATTTTTTCTCGCCTTGCTCTGCAAAGAAAGCGCGATAACCGTACTGGGACTGGTCATCGCCATCGATCTGACCTTTGCTCTGTCCCGTTCAAAAGGAATACGCGATCTCCTGTGGCAACGCGGCGTGCGCTGGGCCGGATTCATCGGAATTTTTGCCATCTATCTAACCATGCGAAAAGTCGCTGCGGACCTGGGATTCTCAGCCGAAAATATACTCGTTCTCAACAACCCACTCATAGACCAGCCCCTCGACCACAGACTCTTGACAGCCGCCGGACTCTTCTGGAAATATTGTGTTCTCGTTTTGTTTCCCTTTAAATTATCCGTAGATTACTCTTACAACGCCATACCCGTCATCACCTCTATACGCGCGCCCGAAGCAATAGCGGGCATAGTCCTCGGCATCGCAGGACTATTGTTGTGGGCAGGTGCTTTTCGCTGGCGTTGGCCCTGCGTACTTTTTGCTCTCGCACTATTTTTTGTACCCTATTCAGCCGTATCGCAAACACTCGTCCTGCTCAACGCCATTTTCCAGGAACGATTTCTATACATTCCAGTTCTCGGTTTATTCACACTGTGCGGTCTGGGATTTGAACGCCTTGAAAAATATCAAAAAACGGGCGCCCTTGCCCTCGCCGTCCTGATCCTTGTGGGATATAGCGTCCGAACAATTGTCCGAAACACAGAATGGCGCGACGACTTAACACTTTACCAGAGTGCAGTAACAGCGTATCCCAAAAGCGCGAAAATGCAACACGCCCTGGGCGACGCCCTATCCGAACGCGGCCGGATATCCGAAGCCGAAACAGCTTATAGAAATGCCCTATCAGTACAAAAAAGTGCCCTGACCTATAACAACCTGGGAAATCTCTATGCCGCAACAGCCCGTTTTAAGAACGCAACAGCCGCGTATCAAAAAGCAGTGGAAATAGAACCGCATTACGTCGAAGCCTATATGAACAAAGGACTCGCAGCAATGCAATCCGGACAAATAACCGACGCGCATTCGGCCTTTGAACGAGCCGCGGTTCTCAACCCCACCAACGCAGAAATTTTTTACAACCTGGGCGTAGCCCGCGAAAAATTGGCCCAGCCCGCTCAGGCGGCCACTGCTTATGCCCGTGCCATCGCATTGCGCCCAAATTGGGCTGAAGCGTATTTTAACATGGGAAAAGCCCATCGGGACAACGGCGAAAAAACCGCAGCCATACAGGCGTACACGCGCTTTATAGAACTCTGGCGAGGCGACCCACAAGTCGCGCAACTCGCACGTCTTGAATTGGAAAAACTCAATGAAAAACCCCCTTCCCGATAGCCGTGCCATTCGGAAATTTTTCGACGAGGCCGCCGAAAACCGGGACCGTTGGCGCAGGCGCAACCGCACCTATCACGAAGAAGTCTTGCGATTTTGCCGCTGCGCTGTGCCCGAAGGATCGTCTGTCCTGATCATAGGATGCGGCACTGGCGACCTGCTCGCGGGCCTGAAACCGGGACGGGGACTCGGCATTGACTTCAGCGAAGCAATGATAAAGCGCGCCAAAAAAAAATATCCCGAACTGGAATTTCGCTTGGGACGCGCCGAGAATTTACCCGAAGGAGAGCGATTCGATTGGATCATCCTATCGGACCTGCTGGGCTTTTTGCCGGATATCCAGCGCGTATTCAGCGAACTGTGGAAAGTCGTACTACCCGGCTCCCGCGTCCTGATCACGCACTACAATCCCCTGTGGAAACCCCTGCTAAAAACCGGAGAAATATTCCGCTTAAAAATGCCCGAACCCGTGCAAAACTGGTTGACACACCGGGACATTCAGAATTTACTTTATCTATCGGGCTTTGAAGAAATCCGACGGGAAACCCGTCTGTTCTTGCCCCGCCGCGTACCCCTTCTCGCATGGTTTGCCAATCGCCTCCTGGCAAGAGTGCCGGGACTGAGACGCCTGTGTCTCATACAAACAATCGTCGCGCGACCCATCTTTCCCGCACGAGAAGCATCCGCAGTTACTTGCTCGGTCATAGTCCCCTGCAAAAATGAGCGCGGCACAGTGGAAGCGGCAATTGCGCGCACACCTGCGATGGGAGCACATACAGAACTAATCTTTGTCGTGGGACATTCAACAGACGGCACCGCCGAAGAAGTCGAGCGATGCATGGCGGTATATAGTGGAACGGACATCCGCCTGATCCGGCAAACCGGAACGGGCAAAGGTGACGCTGTGCGGCAGGGATTTGACGCAGCCAGAGGTGATATATTGATGATCCTGGACGGCGACCTGACCGTCGCCCCAGAGGAACTGCCCAAATTCTTCGACGCCCTCGTATCCGGCCGCGCCGACCTCGCAGTGGGATCTCGCCTCGTATATCCCATGGAACAACAGGCCATGCGATTCCTGAACCTTCTGGGCAACCGGTTTTTCGGCTGGGTATTGAGTTGCCTGTTGGGGCAGCGCATTGTAGATACCCTGTGCGGCACCAAAGTCCTGTTCGCCTCGGACTACAAAAAATTGGCCAGAGCGCGCCGAGACGTATGTGACTTCGATCCCTTTGGAGATTTTGACCTCCTCCTCGGCGCGTCCAAACTGGTTCGCAAAATCATAGAAGTACCCGTGCGCTATCGGGATCGGGTGTACGGAACCACGCAGATCCACCGCTTTCGGCACGGCTTTTTGCTTCTGCGCGTTTGCTGGACTGCGTTTCGCAAACTGCATTGAACGGTGTATCCTTTAAGGAGACATACCGTGTTCACTTCACCAATAGTCAGATACGGACTACTCATAGCTATCGCACTCTGGAGCACCGCAGACGCTCAGGAGGATTTAATCCTCCGCACCGGAGCGACCAGTCATGTGTGGACCTACTCTCGAGAAATGGGAGGAATCGCACTGACGGAACTGTGGACCAATGGTGCGGAACGGGAACAGTGTCTCGGTATTTTTCCCGGGCGACCAGGTCAACTGGGCAGAACAGAAACTGGAACCATCATCTACCAATCCATCCCCCTATTATTGCCCGCACCCGGCGACATCTTGCACAGGGGACACACCATCTCTCTTGCCCCATCTCGATACTGGGAACTGAAATCGCCGGAACGCGATATCCTCATAATAGATGATCCAGACATGGAATCCATCATCTGGACAACTGAAAAAGCGATAAAAGGATTAAAACCGACCGTCCCCGCTATTGACAAAAATGCCCTACTCAACCTGACATCGGGCTTCAACGCCGTGCGCCTGGCGCAATTGAGCCTCTCGCGCTGGGAATTCAAACAAGCCTCTGCCTATTACAAACAAGCCGCGCGCCATTTTGAAACACTGGCCAGGCAGTCCGCGAAAAACGGTCTATCCGAATCACCAATGCGGGACTATGTGCAAACCTTTCAAACCGCCGCCCAGGAAATTCGGAAAAATGGATCGCGCTGGGTTTGTCGCGACCACCTCACCGCAATCGCCGGGCTATTAATTGCATATCGCCGCGACCACCGCGGGGAAATACCCGACCAACTGGCCGCGCTTCAACAATGGGCTATTGCACAATCCCGGGCAGACTCCGAAACCGTCACCAGCCTGTTCCGCGCACCCGCAGACCGAGACAATACGCGACCCGTCAGCTATTTTTACAGACCCAACGCCGCTACAGGCGAAGCCATTGTCGTAAGCTATTACTACCCCGGCCGCCTCGTAGAACTGGTTCGACAGAACGAAAACTACCGCGTACAGGATCGTCCCATTGGACAAACACAAATAGACTCACTTCTAACAATAGGCAAGACCCTACTATCGCAAAACAACACCCTCGCCGTACCAATACTAACCGTACTCTCCCATGTGGCACCCGAGATGGAACTGGGCCATTGCCTCCTCGGCTATGCCTATTTAGAAATAGAGAATTACGACCGCGCGCGGGACGCTTTTGAGCGCGCTATTGACCTCAACCACCGCCTATCTGAGGCGTACATCGGACTGGGCCTCGTTTTCCAAAATCGGCCCAAAGGCATGTACAATGCCATCCGCTATTTCAGAAAAGCTCTCCAGTGGCCTCCAAATGAACAGCTATCGCAATTGTACAATACGCACCGCGATGCCCGTTTTCACATGGCACAGACGCGATATAAGCTCAAAGAATACGATACTAAGCGCGACCTCGACCACGTAATCGCAATGGACCCGAACTACGCGCCGACCTACAAACTGCTGGGCAAATGGTGGGAAGAGCAGGAAGAAGACCATGAACAGGCAGCCATGGCCTATGCCCGCTATATAACACTCGCCCCCGAGGACCCGGAAGGCAGAGAACTGCTTTCGAAAGCCTATTTGCGGAGCAAAAACTTCGACCGCATCGTACACCTGCTGGAAGACCACATCCGCGAACACCCCGAAGAAATCGCATCCCTGCCCATCCTGGCGCAGGCATGTCTTGAACAGAAACGCCTGAACTGGGCACAAACCTATTTTTCCCGCTATGTGACGCACCTCAATCCGCAACACCGCGCACTTTATGAAGACATCCAATTCCTCGCATCCGTCGAAGAACTCGAAGAATACAACAGCCTCAACACAGACTCGGCGCGTTCCTCATTTTTGCGACAATTCTGGGCACTGAAAGATCCAAACCTGATCACGGCAACCAATGAACGAAAACTGGAGCACTACAGACGGGTATGGTATGCCCTGACAAATTTCTCAGAGAAAAAAAAGCCCTTCGACCGGCGCGGCGAGGTCTATATCCGATTCGGAGAACCGGATTACAGATCGCGGTCCAACATGTTGAATCTGAATCAAAGCCTCTCCGTGCAGCGGGTGAAAGAGCGCGTGGCCCAAACGCTCTTTGGTGGCGAAGCCGCGCAACAGACCTACTTTGGCCCGGTATATCCCGTGCGGGGACTTCAAGCCAGACTAAGTGGCGCAACCCCACTCAGAGCGCGACTCGATGCCGAATCCATACAACAGTCTATCGAACAGACACAGGAACAGGAGCGGCAACAACTGGAATCTGGCGATGAAGAGCGGCGCACCGTGCGTTCGGGACAGGCAACAGGCGATGACCAGACCGGGGAGGACATCAGCGCTTTTGAACGGCTGGCGAATACAGTCGTCAATGCCGGGAACATGGGAAGCGGATTTTTCGATCTCCAGCCGGATTTCAACCCGGTCTCTGTACAGGAAGACGCCTCTATGGTTCGGTGGGAGACCTGGATTTATACAGATGTGAACGGCGGCATCGAAATAACCTTCACCGATGAAGCAATGAACGGCAATTTCGACTATGCGCCCCCGCCTCTGGACCCCAATATCCCCATCCGCACACTCGCTCTGCTGAACCGATACAATCCTCGCCGAGTCACCGAGTTCGCCTCGCGGGTAACCCCGGATTATTACGCAACCCCAGAAAACACCCGCCCTCTACAATTTTATTACGATCTCGCGGATTTTCAAAGCCTCCAAAATGGCGTAAGCGCGCTGGAAGTCTATACCGGGATCCCGCGGACATTGGGGCGGTATTTTGCCGAAAACAATACCACCGAATTGGTCGTAGAACGAACCGTATCCCTCTTGAACGAACAAACCGGAGACGTGTATCGGCGCACAGGCGATGTGCGCTTTCGCAATGAAGGCGATCAAACCGGCATACAGGGTGCGTTTGTCCCCGACGTAGTGCGCCTGGACGCCCCCCCGGGATATTACAAACTGGAAGTACATCTGCAGGACCGCCTGTCCGGGCGACAGGGGCGTTATCGCCAAATAATCGAACTGGAAAAATATCAGACCCGCTCAATGAAAGTGAGCGACCTGGAACTCGCATGGCGCATTGCAGAAGGCGGACCCCAGGACAAATTCCGCAAAGGCGAGCTACACGTGGTGCCCATGCCCACGCGAACTTACCCGAAGGGACAAAGCATTTTTGTCTATTACGAAATCTACAATTTAAAACGCGATGAATTTGGTCAGACAAAATACCAGGTGGAATACACAATCGCGCCAAAAGGCAAAGGCGTGGGCGGTGCCGTATCTCGCCTGGTGAGAACGCTCGGCGGCAAACGAGAAAAAGTGTTAATGGGATATGAACAGGTCGGAACAATGGACCTGGAAACCGTCTATACCGAATTGGAATTGGGCGACCGCGAACCGGGACGCTACGCGCTGGAAGTCGTGATAACCGATTTGAACAGCGAACAGACCGCCTCTAAAAATGCCCTTTTTGTAGTACAGTGAGATACTTATGAATATTCGCTATTGGATACACTTCCTTCTACTTTTCTGCTTTATCGGACATGCCTCTGCCGAGGATTCAGACCTGGACGCCATTTATCTCAAAGCTCAGGCTCTCGGGCGGAAAACCCTGATCAGAGAAGCACTCACAACACTAAAAGAAGCAGTACCGAGTTCTGCGGACTCCACCCTGCTACTCGCCCGTATCGGCCATCTCTATCTCCGGCTACAACTGCCCGACAGTGCAGAAGTCGCATTTGAGCGATCGCTGAAAAACGACCCGCACCATGGAGAAGCTAACCTCGGATTGGGACGCGTTCTACTGGAATATCGCAACAAACTCAAACGCGCGACCTCCCATCTCAAACAGGCGATCCAGGCCGACTCCAACCGCGCCGAGAGCTACGAAGTCCTCGGCAGAACCCATCTGGCGCGCGGTAAAGAAAAAGACGCCATAGAAGCGGCAAACAAGGCACTACAAATCAATCCCCGCTATGGTCCTGCCCACCTGCTATTGGCGCGCCTTTATCGCAAAAAAGGCGATACCTTCCAGGCACTATCCCACTACAACACCTACCTGTCCTATGGCGCACAGGACGAAACCCCCGCACTTGAATTTGCCCTTGAATTTTTGACCGAAAAACGCTACAACGTCGTAACCGAGATCGCTTCGCGCATGGCCGATGCGCGAAGACTTCCGCTATTGGCGCAAGTACTCCTATCCTCGCGGCGCTATGAAGACGCCCTATCCGTATTTCAAAAATATCTGGACACCCTATCTCAACGAGAAAAAGCAATCTATGAAGATATTTCCCTGATCGCCACCCCGGAAGAAATCGCATCATATCGCGCGATTCCCGACGAAGACAGAGACGCTTTTTTAGACGCCTTCTGGATCAGCAAAGACCCTTTTGGCACAACCGGAGGAAGCCAGAGACGCGCGGAACACTACCGCCGCGTCTGGCATGCGCGGACCTTCTTCGGGCGCTATCACTATCCCTTTGACCAGCGGGGCGAAATCTATATTCGATACGGAGAACCGGATTACCGCTCAACCTGGCGAGAACCAAATGCCAGCGTACCGATCCCCGTGCAACGCATCCAGGAAAAACTGGCATTTCAACTCTACGGCCGTCCCGGCACAACCGCAACCTACACCGGACCCGTATTTCCCGTCCGCATTGCGCTTCGGAACGTCGAAAGCAACCTCCCCCTCGAAGAAGACGACGGCACCCTCGGCTTGCGCGGATGGAAACCCGTAACAGCCGGGAACGATTTCTCCAGCGTACCCTGGGAAGTGTGGATCTATCCCGACATCAACCACGGGATAGAAGTCGTATTCACCGACGAAATGCACACGAATATCTACGGCTATGCCCCCGTACCGACCATTGACAGAGAAGATGTTTATGACGTCGCTTCCCGCGGGTCACCGCTCAGATTCCTCCAAATGATGAACGATTTCTCACCTGCATCGCAAGTCGCAGCAGCAGCAGCAAAAAAACCCGAACGCTACGACACATCCGACCTCGATCCGCTCAACTTTTATTACGAGGCCCTGGCCTTTCGCGGAAAAAGTGGCAAAACAGACCTCCAGATCAACATCGGCCTTCCAATAGACGAAGTGGCGATGTCCAGCGACCCGGACACCACAGTCGTAATCGAGCGACGCATCGCCCTTGTAGATGACCAGAACCGCGAAGCAAAACGCCTGAGGGAAGACGTAGGCATTCCCATACCCCCTGGACTTCGGGGAAAAAGCCTGATCGCCAGAGACCGCATCGACATCCTCCTATCCCCCGGCGAATACGACCTCGCCGTACAAATGTGGCGCGTCAACACCAATCGCCTGGGCAATTATCGGGAAAAAGTCCGCCTGCACGACTTTTCAGGTGACAGCTTAATGCTCAGCGATCTACAGATCGCACAGCATATTGAAGAACCATCCCCAACCGAAAATCAGAGCGATACCTTATCTGCACGCGACAAATGGCGCATCACTACATCGCCATCCCGCACCTTTTTCCCGGGCACCCCAATATTCGTCTATTTTGAAATTTACAACCTGACGCGAGACACCTTCGGACAAACGCAGTACCAGGTCGCCTTTGCCGTAGCACCGGAAAAAGGACGCGAACTCGCCACGCAACCCAGAATACGGCGAAGAGATGGCGAACTGATCACCGTACAATACGAACAAACGGGGCGCGACCTCTGGACTGCCGACTACGTCGAACTCGACATCGGCCGCATTGAAACCGGACGGTATCGGTTAATCATGACAGTAAAAGACCTCAACACCGCCCAGACCACTGTTCGGGAAGGAATATTCCGAATTGTAAATCGGTAAAAATTAAAAATTGAGCGCAGAACAAACATATCCAATCGCAGACCCGGCGGCTCGCACAGACAGAGGCGTAACCGTGCGGTCGCTGATCTTTGGGCTTGTGCTGGTCATTGCAATCAACGCACTGGCAACAGTCGCGCGATATATCATGCACAGCTCCTTCATGGCCTACAGCCACATGCCCATGGGCAATCTGATGCTCACACTGCTGTGTTTGATCGTCTGCAGTGTGCTCGCGCGCTACTTTGGCAAACGCTTTGCCTTTTCCCCGAGCGAATGGCTCGCGATCTTTTCAATGGGCTTTATTTGTTCGCTCGGTCCCACTTATGGCGTAAGCGGATATCTGGTCGGCGTCATCGTAACCCCCTACTATTTTTCCTCGCCCGAAAACCGGTGGGCAGAGTTTTTGCACCCCTACCTGCCCGAATGGATCATACCATCCAATCGCGACGGCGCAATGAACTGGTTCTACGACGGCTTGCCCGCAGGCGCACCCGTGCCCTGGGCTGCCTGGCTCGGTCCCCTCTTCTGGTGGTTCACCTTTATATGTGCCGTGGCACTCGCCTGCTTTTGTGCCTCGGTCATCATGCGGAAACAATGGGCAGAGCACGAAAAACTGGTCTATCCCGCGATGGAACCCATCATCGAACTGACCACACAACCCGGCACGGGTCGCACCTATTTGCCCGAATTTATGCAGGGACGGATGTTCTGGACCGGATTCGGCGTCGTAGGCGTGATATTCGTCTGGAACATCATCGCGTGGTTTCACCCCGCACTGCCAAAATTTCCAACCGCTGCTGGCACCTGGGTACCTATTGGCCGGAACTTTCCACCACAGTGGGTATTCATAAGCACCGTGGGAATATGCTTTTCGTATTTTGCAAGCCTGGAATTACTGTTCAGCATGTGGCTCTTTGATCTCGTATTCATCGTAGAATCGGGCATCCTTGATCAACTGGGCATAACGGCCTTTAACCGCTACTACGCCTCCAAACGCTATCTCTGGCAAACAACGGGCGCATTTATCGCCCTATCTCTGTGGTGGGTGTGGATAGCGCGGGCGCATCTGAAACAGGCATTTCAAAAAGCTCTCCATCCAAAAAGCGAGCACATAGACGACAGCCGAGAACTCATATCCTATCGCGCAGCCTTCTGCTGCCTCGCCGCCTCAATTGCCTACACACTGGTCTGGTTGTCCGCATCGGGCATGGCGTGGAAAGTCCTCGCCATCTTGTTGCCATTCATGTTTTTGTCCTATGGTGCCGTATCGAAAATTCTGGCCGATTCCGGACTTATTTACATCAAGGCACCATCTACTGCCTGGACACTGACAACCGCGCTCATGGGCGGTGCCCGCGCCATCCCAGCGGCGTCTCAGGCCATGATCTATCCGGCATCTGTCGCCATCGATCACTTCCGCGGATTTACCTTTTCCGTGGGCACGCACCTCAACCGCCTGTCCGACTTCATCACTGGCAACAAACGCCCCCTCTTTGGCGGCCTCTGCGTGGCTTTTGTAGTCGGCATCGTCTCATCCACCCTCTTTACAATCTGGCTGGGCTATCGCATTGGCGGGTACAATTTCTCGCCAAACTGGCTCATTATTCGCGCAGGCATAGGCGGGTATCAAAATTCCGTCAACGCGATCATATCCCCCCAGCCGATGGAAGAGATTGACTACTATTTCTTTCTTATCGGGGCACTCGCCATGTACGCCCTGTTATTCCTGCGATACCAATTCACCTGGTGGCCCCTGCACCCCATTGGACTCGCCCTATCGGGCACCGGGCTCGCCCGCCTCACCAGCTTCACCATCTTTGTCGCCTGGCTGATCAAATTCACATTATTGCGCATCGGCGGAGCGCCCTTTTACCGCCGCTCCAAACCGTTCTTCGTCGGCATGCTCGTGGCTTATGTCCTGTCAACCGCACTGGGCCTCATCGTAGATGCAATCTGGTTCATGCCTCAAGGACATACGGTTCACAAATGGTATTGATCGTATATGAGTTACATAAAAAAAAAGAACCATTGGTTGATACTCTTGGTCTTCTTGTTTCCGCAACTCTTGTGGGGGCTTGAGGCGCGTGACCTATTAAATCTCGAGGCATTAACAGACTCTATTGAGGTTCTCGCATCCCATTTACAGAATCATTCCAAAGACGGTGATGCCTGGATGCAATTGGGTTGGCTTGCTTTGAAGCGAAAAGACTTTAAGCAGGCAGAGGAAGCATTTAAAAAAGCCATTCGTTACAAACAATCAGCACAGGCGTATCGCGGACTGGGTTTAACATACGCGAATCAAAAAGGCAACCAGCGGAAAGCTTTTTATAATCTTCGTCGCGCACTTGCCATAGATCCAAATATGACAGAAGTAAAAATGGAGATCGCACGTCTTCAACTAAAAGACGAAAGCACCGAGGCCGTATCAACTCTAAAAGGCATTGTCAAAGATGATCCTTCATACGCACCTGCTCATATGGCACTTGCAGAATGGTATTCAAAAGAGCAAAACGAGCAGAAAATGCTATCATATTTTAAGTCTTATCTTCAATTAGTTTCGCAAGATGTGGATTTTCTTTACCGAATGGCACTGAATTACGCAAAGGACTATCGGTATAAGATGGTTTTAGAGATTATTGAACAATTACCAGCAAGTCACGCGGACAAGGACAATTGGTTACCGCTTCAGGCTCAAGCCTACGCAGCCATAGGTGAAGTAAAGGTGGCTGATTATTTATTTCAGCGGTTCCTGCGGTTGATTCCAGAAGATGAGCGCAGATATTACGATAACATCACATTGATGATGTCGCCCGAAGAGCAAAATACCTTTAGCAGCCTAAAAGAAGAAGAACGAGGCATATTTATAAATGAGTTTTGGAAAAAGCGAGACCCCTTATTGATTGCAGGGGCCAATATCAGGAAAGTAGAACACTATAGAAGAGTATGGTATGCGCGCCAGTTTTTTAGTGGGAAACAACCCTATGATCGGCGCGGCGAGGTGTATATCAAATTTGGTGAACCGGATCACAAATTTGGCGGGAATCATGGAAATAGGCTTCCTCCCCTATCTGTTGGACTTTTGAAGGAACGGTTGGCTTACGAACTTGCTTTGAATTTGCAAAAGACTGAGCGCGTAGAGCAAATTCCCGAATGGAACACCATGAAGCACAGACAGAGTCAAAGTGCTCTAACAGATCCTATTTATCCCATAGATCGCCACCCCGATGGTTCACCCATATCCCCCTGGGAATCGTGGATTTATCTCGGTATTGGCAAAGGCATAGAAATTGTATTTACAGATCACTTCATGAATGGCAGTTGGGATTATCCGCTCCCTCCCAAGAATCCTCTTGTAGCAGTAGCGTCACAAAATTTCCATCCTCAATTTATCATTGGGCACCATGCCAAAGAGACACCTGATTTTTATAATGGAATACCTGGCACTGATATTTTGAACTTTTACTATGACCTGGCAACATTCCGGGGAAAGAATCTCGAAACAGATCAGAATATTTATCTTGGACTATTGCCAAAGGATATTTTTGCCCAAAATGATACCACAACAACCTCTGCACTTATTAACTGGACAGCATCTCTCCTAAATGACGAAGGCACTGTCATCAACAGTACTCAACAGACGGTGTCTTTGCCAAGTATGCAAACTGGTATCGCTATTGATGCGATATCTCTTAACACGCTACCGGGAAACTATCGGCTCATCATTCATCTCACGGACCAAAATTCTGGAAAATGGGGGTTCTATCAACAGCAAATTCACATCCCAAATTATGCTGTTGATTCACTGAGCATAAGCGATATTGAAATGGCCTGGCACATCTTCACTGAACCCCAATCATACAAGTTTCAAAAGGGCGATGTTTGGGTCATTCCCATGCCCACACGTAATTATCTCAGAGATCAGGCAGTCAATATCTATTATGAAATTTACAATTTGCAAAAAGATGCATTTGGTCAAACGAAATTCCGCATTAAATACACAATCTGGGAAGATAAAAGAAAAAATGCCAGTCTATTGGGCAGCATATCATCTTTTATGGGCAAATTGGTTACCGACCAAAAGCCAGAGATCTCGATTAGTTATGACTATAATGGGAAAAGCACCACAGAGCCGGTATATATTGAATTGGATACCGAAAAATTAAAACCGGGTCTATATCAGCTTGAAGTCGAGGTTCATGATTTGATCAGCCAGCAAACAAGCTCTCAAGAAGCCCTTTTTATTTTAAACAAAAATGAAATCAATGAACGCGTAACAAAGCGAGAGGAAGAAACTCTTTCAGATAGATTTCAGAGGGCCATAGAAAGAATTATGGAACAGTAGAGGCTTACACAGCGCGAGTGCGGAATCGTTTTACCAGGGACTTGATGAACTGCGGATAATGGCAAAAAAAATCTGGATCGCGACTCAAAATCAGGTCGCGATGGCGGCAGGGCAGAGAAAGAACCCCACTGATTAGAGGATTGATTCCCTGCACTATATACTATATATTTTGATTCTATGTCACTTGAAGATATTGTTTTATCAACAGTGCCCTCTGTCAACGGGCATACGGTAAGATTGACCCACAGGCAATGGGTTCATATCACTGAGTCTCATGATTATATGGTCGGAAACCGGGAAAAGGTGCTCGAAACAGTTGCCGATCCTGATTGCCTGGTCACAGGAGAATTAGGAGCAACCATTGCATTGCGGCATTATGCAGCAACTAATATTACAGAGAAGACCTGTATTGCCATATATCGCGATGAGGAAGATGGATTCATTATTACAGCATTTTTAACTTCAAGGCCGGATAAAATTATGCGCAGGAGAACTACGATATGGACACGTCCACAATTGACCTGACATTTGCGACCGAACTGTTGCGTTTGCCATATTCGCAAGTTTGGAGTGATTACGATGAAGGGGCTGATGTCCTGTATCTCAGCTTTGAAAAACCCCAGTGTGCCAATGACAGCGTGATGGAAGATGACGGGAATATTTACCACTATCGCGACAAACGTCTTGTTGGCATTACACTGCCCAACGCGCGAATGCGCTTTGGTTCGGCTCGCTAAAATTCCTCTTTGAAAGGACCCTCCATGTATCGTCGCATCGGTTGGTTGGCATTGATCGGGGTTGCTGTATTTGGGTTTGGCGCGGTCATCTCAGGACCCGGTACGGTTGACCCTTTGCTGCGTAATGTGCTGGGATTGCAACCCCCTGAACCCATAGAACCAGCCCCTGTACCGGGTGCTGAAGTCGTAGCTGATCGCGTAAAACGCGAAATCACGGAAGCAGAAGTGCGCGCATTAATGGCGACCTTTACCCAATATAAATCTCGCGTACCCGGCTATCCGGGTCACGATGCCGCCGCGAAATTTATCGAACAACGCTTCCGGGAACTGGATTTAAAAAACGTAGAAACAGAAACCTATGGCGTAACCTCGCCCGTAGATGAAGGCAGCCAATTGACAATCGTCTCATCCGGCGAAGTATATCCGCTCTCCGGACTATGGCCCAACCTCGTAAAAACTTCTACCTTACCACCGGGCGGTGTGCGAACGCGCCTGATTGACGGCGGCGACGGCGAATTTAAAGCGTACGACGGCAAAGACATGGAAAACACAGTCGTACTACTCAACTTCAACACCTGGAACAAATGGCTCAATGCCGCTGTTCTGGGCGCACAACAAATCATTTTCATCGCGCCAGATACCACATCTTATACACAGGCCGAAACAAAATTTTTGCAAGTACCCAACACCATAGAGCGATTCTGGATCGACCGAGAACACGGTGAGAAGTTGCGCACTCTGTTGGCAGACCAGGGCGAAATAGAAATACAACTCGAATCCCGGATGCCCTGGAAGAAAGACGACGCAGCCAACGTATTGGGCTGGATCGAAGGATCGGATCCAGTAATGAAGAAAAAAATCGTAGTCATCAACGCCTACTACGACGCCATGTCTGTCGTACCCGCGCAGGCACCCGGCGCTGAAATGGCGTGTGGCATTGTCGCACTCATGCGCCTCGCTGAATATTTTCAAGCACATCGTCCCAAATACACCGTCCTCTTCCTCGCATCCTCCGCACACCACCTGGGATTCCGGGGTATATGCGACTTCCTGAACCGGCACTCGCGCAAAGAAGAACACTTTGCCGCGCTCATGACCGAACCCATTGACATCGACCTGTTCATCGGATTGGATCTCTCGAGCCAGACAGACGAAATAGGCGTATCGACCCAAACAGCCGGATTTGGCGTCAATACCGCTGTCAATTACTTCTCCACGCGATTTTTTGCCACATTTAGCAAATCCTTTGTACGCTATGCAACCGCCATTGCCGAAGGCATGGGCGTGTCGTCAAAAGATGTCATGGTCAATGGGATCAACCCCAAAGGCGGCATGACCTGGGATATGTACATCCCCGGCGAAAATATCAAAAGCGACAGCGAAGTCGTACTCTATGCCGGCACCCCGGCACTATCATTGACAACCGTGAACGACGCGCGATTCCGTGTAGATACCCCTCTGGACCGGGCTGAGTATGTAGATTACGCCAACTTGACCAAACAGATTCGCGTACTCGCGGGCATGCTGGATTTATCCTTCAACAGCAGTGAATTTTTGCCCGATTACAAACTGGACCCCACAGACCGCATGCGCGGCCTCAAGGGATATGTGCGCACCTTCCCTCGGCGCAGTATCACCCCCGACAAATCGCGACCAGGTGCGATAGCAGCCATGCGCATGGGCCTGGAAAAATCGATCAAAGGCGTGCGGCGCATTTACTACGACCTCGCAGATGAAAACGGCGAATACTATATCCCGGGCGTAGCAGAGCGCCGCGTACATGTGCGGGCATACTACATCGATCCGCACAGCGGCGAAATCACGTACGCGCCCAACCAGGGACGGCAGGGTAAAATTTACAGCGGTCATTTCAATATGAACTGGTGGATCACAAAGCAAACCGTCATCCTATTCCCCTGTGTGGCAACCGATTTTTACGGCACAGTCGATCCCCGATATTTGAACACACTATCCAATATCAGCGTCTATGGCGTAGGCAATACCGCACCGCAAGAATACGGTTATGACATCGGATTTGGGCCAGACGAACCCGTCGGCGTAGTCTATACATCCCCGGGTGAAAAAGTGAAAATAGCCATGCGCGCAGGCGCAATCGGCGTGCGCTATTTGCTACTCAACTCAAAAAGCGCAGACACCGAGTGGGATGCCCGGGGCGAGGGATTTCAAACCCTGTCATCGGGATCCTTAATCCGCACGCCCTATCAGGCGGCGCGAGACATGTGGATGTTGAACGAGTCGCGCATGCGAAAACTGCGCCAGTACTCAATCGAAAACCAGCGACTGGAAGTATTGCACGCGCAAGCCAAACAACACTTAGACGACGCAGAAACCGCACTGCAGGAAAAACAATGGGATGCTTTTGTAAAACACACGCGCGCGGGCATGGGCATTGAATCGCGGGCATATCCAGACGTAAAAACAACGCAAAACGACGTCATCCGCGGCGTGATTTTCTTCATGCTCCTGGTCATCCCCTGTGCATTTTTCCTCGAACGATTGATCTTTACATTTTCCGATATTCGCATGCAAATCGGCGGGATCGGCCTGGTCTTTGTCGTCATCTGGGTATTTCTCTCCCAGGTACACCCCGCATTTGACCTCTCCAATCCTTTTGTAATTTTGCTGGCTTTTGTAATTCTGGCACTGGCACTTTTTGTGATCTCGATTTTATCGGGCCGATTCAACGAGAACATCCGGCGACTCCGCAGTGCCGAGGTATTATTGCACGACACTGACGTAGGACGGATCAGCGCATCAGTGGCGGCATTTCAACTGGGCATTGCCAACATGAAAAAGCGCAAAATGCGCACCTGGCTGACATTTGCAACCCTGGTATTGCTGACATTTACCGTGCTATCCTTTACCTCTATCAAATCCGCACTGGAATTTCACCAGCTTCACCGCGATGTAGAAGGCCCATATCCCGGCATACTGATCAGAAGCAAATTCTGGGGACCACTCGAAGATACAGCTTATGATTACGCGCAGATAAATTTCAAAGACAGAGGCACCGTAACGCCTCGAAGCTGGTATATCGCGACAAGAGAAGACAAAAAATCAAAAGCCGTGGTGCGTTATGGAGAGAAAAATTCTCGCGTTCAGGGGATCCTGGGATTGGCACCAGAAGAAGCCCAGGTGACGCAGGTCGATACCCTGCTGCGAGTCGGACGCTGGTTTCAACCGGGAGAGTCAGCCTGTATTTTACCCGATCGAATAGCGGAACTCCTGGATATAACAGAACAAGACGTCGGCAAAGCGCACATTCGCCTCTTTGGCAAACAACTCACAGTAATTGGACTGATCAACGCTGAGAAAATGCGTCTGTTTGTCGATCTGGATGAGGAGATTTTAACGCCAGCAGATTTTCAGGTTACCGAAGACGAATTTATCACCGCCATGTCACAAACCGAGACCCGCGAACGGCAGGGATTGGAGCGCCCCGAAGTCGATACCGTGCCATTTGAGCATCTGGACCCCGATGATACTCTGATCGTACCCTATGCTCTGTTGCGCGATGTGGGCAGCCCACTGCAGTCCGTAGCCGTGCGGTTTCACGAAGAAGTGGATGTCGAATCCGAGATCAAGTCGTTTTTATCCCGGTTGTCAGTGGTATTATTCGCTGGCATACCAACAGCAGATGGCGGCATACGCGTCGCGGTTTACAGTTCCCTGGGCGACACATCTTTGCAGGGCATGGCCAATTTGTTTATCCCCATTCTGGTCGCCGCGCTGATCGTGCTCAATACCATGATGGGATCGGTGTATGAACGCTTCCGCGAAATCAGCATCTATTCTTCCGTGGGATTAGCACCCGTACACATCGCCTTCTTATTCATAGCCGAAGCCTGTGTTTACGCTGTCCTGGGAACCGTTGCCGGATATCTTTTGGGACAGAGCGTCGTCAAAATTTTACTGTGGCAAGATGCCCTGCAAGGGCTTACCGTAAATTATTCGGCACTCTCGACCGTGACATCCTCAATGCTGGTCATGCTGGTGGTTCTGCTCTCGTCTATCTATCCCGCGCGCCAGGCATCCATGATGGCCGTACCCGACGTGACGCGCCGATGGAAATTCCCCGATCCAGACGGCGACCGCTGGCATTTTGAATTTCCATTTACCGTAGGCGGCAAAGACGTATTCGGCCTGTCCGTGTTCCTCGTCGATTATCTCCAGGCACACGCAGGTGAGAGTTTGGGCACATTTTACACAGATGGCGCGCGGCTCGGCTCGGTTGAAACCGCGACCGGACAGGGACATACAATTGACACAACAATCTGGTTGGCGCCTTATGATCTGGGCGTGAGCCAGCAGGTGCATTTTGAAGCGATACCCACAGGTGAGCACAATATTTTTGCCATGACATTGACCATAGATCGGCTATCGGGCGATGCCTCATCATGGCGGCGGGTCAACAAGAATTTTATGAACGCGCTACGCAAACAATTCCTGATCTGGCGCACCGTAGCACCAGAAGATAAAGCGCAGTACACGGAAAAAGGACAGATGTTACTTGCCGGGGCTACAATTTGAATTGGAACTTTTTTTCTTAAAAAGCGTTGACTTCTGAGATAATAAAGGGTATCTTTGCCCTTGTATAATGGGTATTTGTGCCCAGGTATTAAGAATGTGTTGTTTTGTTTCCTGTACAATCGGCCTGAAAAGACGGTATGGCAAGAATCGAAACTTCTGATTCTTGCCTTTTTTTCGATCTGATGTGCAATTTTCGATGTAGAAAGGTGGTGAAGTACGTTGGCAGAAGGAAGAGTTAAATGGTTTAACGACGCCAAAGGATTCGGCTTTATCGAGCAAGAAGGTGGCGAAGACGTTTTCGTCCATTTCTCAGCGATCCAGGCCGAAGGCTTTAAGTCTTTGTCCGAAGGTGACCTCGTCGAATTTGACATTACCCAGGGCCCCAAAGGCCTCCAGGCGGCGAATGTCACCAAGCAATAATCTGAAATTAATTCAGAATTAACCAAAAAGCACCACCTCTTTCGAGATGGTGCTTTTTTTTATACGCGCCTAATACAAAAATCCGAAAAACGTATCCAGTGATCGCCTTCCTCTGGACCATTATAGCACTGAATACTCACCTGATCATCGTCCGGCGGAGGCAGTTCGCCCGAAGCCGCAGTCTGAAATGTGGTCTCACCCTCAGCGCGAAACTGCGCTTCCCATGTACTCGCGGTAACAACAAGACGCAAACGAACGCTCTGCGTCGGCATAGGCTGTTTCCCGGGAATAATGTACAGATCGCCATCAATGAGTTCCTTGACCTCTTTGAACACCGGCTCCCCATTGTGATACCACGTAATACCCGCCTGTTCGTATTGCTGCGTCGGCTGGCTGTGATTTGTAATCGTAACCTCAACCGCATAAGCCCCCTCACCGCGATCTGGCGCGGACCTGAGCAAAGCATTTTGCACCGTATCCTTCACACCGGGACGCACACAAATCTCCAGGCCGCCATCCCGAATCCGCCAATCATCGGGTTGTTCCCGCAACCACGACCACCCGCTATCGAGCGCACCGTCAAACATATCTTGAAAAATGATTTGTCCATCGCTCATCATAAATCTCCTATCCAGAATGATCAGATAACTATTCGCGCTCATGGTCGATAAAATGCAAGCGAACTTCAAGTATTTTTTTCTGACCCCTCCCCCGGATACCGATTTTGAAGAAGTTACTTTTTCCGTATAATTACTTTTATATTCAAAAACGCCATTGCAAACCGCGACCTGCCAGAACTTTAACAAGGGACCTGACGATTAAAATGAAAAAATATTTTTTATTTTTCACTCTACTATTGTTATTCGGTTGCCGACCACAAGTCTCTGACCAACAAATCACAGTCTGTTCTTTCAACATCAAATTCGTCGGACTGTACAAAAAGAAAGACAACGAAGCACTTGCCCAATTGGTCGGAAAATACGACATGGTCGTCGTCCAGGAACTCGTTTCCCCACCTGATGATGGTCAATACTGCGATGGCACACCCTATAGTGAAGACCTTGAAGCCGATGCATTCTTCGACGCCATGAGCGCACAGGGCTTTGAATTCTCCCTATCTTGTGAAGACACGGGAAGAGGCGAGAACATCCACAACAGAGGATCGAGCACCGAATGGTCCGTCGTCTTTTACAAACCCGACAAACTGAAAATTGCCCATGACCTACCCAATGGATTCCTCGCAAAAGACCGCTCTGCCCATCCCGTATATCCCCGCGTACCACACGCCCACAGCTTCCGCACCATAGATGGCAAAATGGACTTTGTCGTCATCAACGTCCACTTATCTCCCGGCAAAAACAAAAAAAACGCACGCAAAACCGAACTTTTGAGCATTGCCCAGTGGATCGATCTCAATGACGCGCAAGAACAGGACTTCTACATCGTAGGGGATATGAACATCGAAAACGCCGCGGAACTTAAAGCAGCAACACCGCGGGGATTTGTATCGCTCAACGACGAATGCCGAAAAACGAACACAGCGGTCAAAAGCAGCAAACCCTATGACCACGTCATGTATCGCCCGGCTAAGTTCGACGAAATAGATGAAACATTTGATTTTCAAGTCATCAACCTCATCGACCAGATGCGCGGCACCTGGCAAGGCAACAGTGCCTATCCCGGCGACCCGTACAATGGGAATCTATTTGCACAGCACTACTCAGATCACCATCCCGTGCTATTCCGCCTGAACATCCCGAGCCGGGATGACGACTGACATTGCCTGACTAATTAATCTCCCAGGCAAAAAGGAAACGGGTAGAGAATATCACCATTCTCTACCCGTTCTTTTTTACGACTAAATAAAATGGGATTACGCATCTTCCGACAGAGCCGGGACCCGGGCCTCGAAAAAATCGGACGCGAGCATAATTTGATCTTGCTGGCGCGCTACCAGCCCCTTGACGCGAGGCAAATATTCATTGACCCATCGGGGATCGCTGCGGACAGCCTGCCGCGCCTGATCAAAATGGGTATAATCGCGATACGCCCAGATGTGAACCACGCGATTTAATTTCCCAATATCGGTATAATACCACCCGGCGAGTTTGATGCCATAGTCTTCGCGCAGTGGAAGCGCCACCTCGCGCACCGCATCCATATAGGCTTGCAAAGCACCGGGATTCAGATCGTAGGTTCGCATGTCGTAAATCATAGAAAATCTCCAAAAAGGGTGGAAAGGAATCACTCATGCCACACATAACACGAAAATTGCTGGTATCATAATTTAGTAGAAAAATCCCACAAATACTCGGCTTTTTTACACCTCTCCATATTTTTGTACCAAGATCCATTTTTTCCCTCGAAATTTGACACCAAAAGCGTTTGCAGCCCGTCTAAGTGTTCGATCAGCTTAATACAGATCCCTATGAAAACAACGACCGGGCCGAGATATCCCTTCACTCCAGGTCCGGTCTTCGGGGGCGGCAAGGTAAATGGTATCCCTCCCTGCCGTCCCCTCATTTGTTCAAGCCAGGAAGCGCGATCTAAAAAGTTAAGGCCAGAGGCATTTTCGCCTCCGGCCAGAATTTCATCTATTACAGCGGATGGTGCAATAACCCGAGAATGGGGATTATATACGAAAGTGCCACTGGAAAATACATTGTCACGTTACCCTACCAGCGACAGCGTTTTTAGGTATCTCCTCAGGTATGTTCAATCGACTATGTTTTAGAACGTCTTTAGGTGGTTTGCAATAAATCTATTTGCACATCTCCTGTTATGCCATCATAGAACATTTGACAGGACTTCAGGAAGTCCCTACCCATCAAGACCTTGTGATGCTGACTACCACCAGCCAGATCGACAACAGGAAACAGCCCAGAGAGCGTTTCTCCCAGTGCTGGAATATAAATCTGTCCCAAATGTATATTGACCGTCTCTGGGCCCGAAATACCAGCAATAAGAAAAGGCTCTCCGTGAATTGGTAGTCCCATCTGCATAGCAAAGGTTTTATCAATACAAGTATTGGAGGCTCCTGTGTCTATTAGTGCATATACTGGTGATGTCATTGTATCCAGATTAGGGTCTGGGTATGTGTCATAATCAAGCCCTACCCGAACCATAATGGTTGGACCTTGACTAATTAGACTTTCCGGGTTTACGAATCCTACTTTGGTAGATTTTGCAGGCATTGTGCTCCCTCAAAGTTAATAGAGGAAACAGCCCCAAAAACTGTGGGTAATCCACTTCTGTATAGGCTTTCTGTTGCTCCCACTTGTTTTATCAAGAAAGCGTTGTCTCTGAATTTCTTGACAGCACTAATTACCGCTTCATTCTGTGTGTCAAAGACACCTCTGAGTTTGCCTTCGTAAACGATAATCCATTTACCAAAGTGCTCAAGCTCAAGGCCTTCTTTGCACATTTTTCTGTATGCAGCAATTTCGTCTTTAAGTGTCCAGTCACTCATACCCACCTTCCTTTGTTGTTACTGTTTAACCTCTTGGGCATCTTCACCCCTATTACCATATATAACGGAACCCCCTTTCAAAAAGTCAAGAATTTTTGGAGTTACCCCGCTTTGGTGTATAACATTATAACTCACCCATAACCTATGAAAAACTGATAGCACAGGATGATTGGGATGAACCTTGTACACTATCTACTCAAGCGGGGTAACTCCAATAAGAAAATGCCTGTGCAAAAATCGCACAGGCATTTTTTTGTTCCCAGGGACTGGCGTGAGATAGGGGACATTTCAGGCATCAAAAGTCATAGACATAATCCTACAATTGTCAGTCTCAATAGAGACTATCTCCCGAAATTGTCTATCTCAATAGATCCAATTTCCGTGTTTTGTCAGGAATACCTCCAACAACGCCCACATTATCCATTGGGCAACGGACACGCATGGATCAGGTCTTTTGGAAATCGTGTCACTCATCTAACAGATGCTGAAATACTTCAGTTTCTCCAAGCCCCAGTGCAACAGAAATCAATTCTGTTGTTTGTTGTAATGTCCAATGCTCGAGCCATGAAGCGCGATCCAAAAAGTTAAGGCCAGAGGCATTTTCGCCTCCGGCCAGAATTTCATCTATTACAGCGGATGGTGCAATAACCCGAGAATACAATCTGGGCAATAGGTTGAGTCGGTTCACACCCGCCAACGCAATGAGAGGACTGGAATCTGCGATTAGAAACACGTCATTTATAACCAAATTCTGTATCGAGTTGATCATCATCCAGATCAACAACAGAGATATTCAATGCACTGACCTTTGTGAGAAACTCGGGCTTGCTTAAACCGGATAACTCCGCTGCCTTTCCAGCAGAAATCCGGCGGAGTTCAAAAAATTTCAACGCCAATAGAAAGCGCGCTTCTCGTTCAAAGACTTCGGGTTCTTGCCCGGTGATCAAGAGCAGGTCTTCAGAATATGGGATATTTAATGTTTTCATATTTTACCCCATCAGAGTGCGGATAGAATCAAAATTCAGCAAAAAAATTGGTTGCCCCCCAGGGATTCGAACCCCGATTCTACGGTCCAGAGCCGCATGTCTTGCCATTAGACCAGGGGGCAAAAATATATAATTAAAATTTCGGGATAGCACGCACCATCACAACCCCAAAACCTCCAGCACCTTCTTCAGCCGGCGAATACACGTCTCCCGCCCGAGCACAGCCATCAGTTCAAACAACCCCGGCCCAAACCCAACGCCACAAAGCGCGAGCCGCGTCGGATGAATAAGCCTGGAAGCCGAAATCCCCAATTCACCAGATAGTGTGCGCGTCACACCCTCAATATCGCCTTCGCCAAACGAATCCAAACCCTGCAAACGCTCAATCATCATCTCAACCCGCTCGGGCGTATCCGTCTTCCAATTCTTCTTAGCCGTCTTTTCATCATACGCCTCCGGATCCACAAAAAAATAACCCGTATGCTTCAAATCCTCAAGCGTATGCAACCGCGGCTGCAACAACTCGGCAATCCTCAACAACTCATCCCGCCGCTCAGAAGCCTCTGCCTCTGTAAGCCACCCCTCCGCAATCCAAATTGGTATCGCATCGTCCAAAACCGCGCTCACCGGACGAAGACGCATATGCTCGCCATTGAGCCACACCAGCTTCTTCTCATCAAAAATCGCATCTCGCTTGAGCAACCCCGCAACCGAAAACGCCTCGGTCAACGCATCCCGCGCAAACACCTCGCGCTCATCCCCGGGCGCCCATCCCAACAGCGCGAGATAATTAAACATCGCATCCGACAAAAACCCCCGCTCTCGATACTCCGAAATCGTCGTCGCCCCATGGCGCTTGGACAACTTGCTGCCATCGGGACCCAGAATCAGCGTCGAATGCCCATACTCTGGCACCATCCACGAAAGCGCCTCAAACAGCATAATTTGCTTCGGCGTATTCGACAAATGGTCCGCAGACCGCAACACCATATTCACACCCATATTGTGATCATCCACCACCACCGCGAGATTATATACAGGCGAGCCATCGGGCCGCAACAAAACAAAATCCTCAACCTCGGCATTATCCCACCGCTGCACCCCCCGAATGCGATCGTGCCAGACCGTCTCGCCCGCTGGCACCTTAAACCGCACAACCTTTGACCGCCCCTCGACTTCATAAGCCGCCTGCTGTTCGGGCGTCAAATCCCGATTGTAACGCACGCGCCGCTTCTCAATCTGCGCCTGCCGGCGCATCGCGTCAAGCTCCTCGGCAGTCTCATAGCCATAATACGCATGACCCGTCTCCACCAGACGCGCTGCGGCCTGCTTATGCGCCTCGGCATTGCGCGACTGAAACACTGGCTCGGCGTCAAAATCAACACCGAGCCAGTTCAAACCATCCAGAATCGTCTGAAGCGACGACTCTGTAAAACGCTCTCGATCCGTATCTTCCACGCGCAACAACAACTTTGCCTTATAGTGCCTCGCGTAAAGATGATTAAAAATCGCCGTTCGCGCATTCCCCACATGAAACCCACCTGTGGGAGACGGCGCGAAACGCAAAACCGTATCCGACATCAAAAATCGACCTGTGAATTATTTGGCGGAGAGGGAGGGATTCGAACCCTCGGTAGAGGAAACCCCCTACAACAGATTAGCAATCTGCCCTGTTCGGCCACTCCAGCACCTCTCCGCTGTAAAAAAGAACCGCCGAAAAGTAACAAAGGACGTGTATAAAGGCAAGTTAGAAGTGAGAAGTGAGAAGTGAGAAGTGAGAAACCCCGTCCAACCGTCCAAAGGTTGGTATTTCATCTCACCCTTCACCCTTCACCCTTCACCCTTAATATGGCGGTGGGGGTGGGATTCGAACCCACGGACCCGTGAGGGTCAACGGTTTTCAAGACCGCCCGATTCGACCGCTCTCGCACCCCACCACATCATCCAAAAAGTATAGACAAGTGCACCATCTGTGTCAAGCGGTTTGTATCAACTCAGCTTAACCACACTTACACTTTGTTTTTCTTCTATTTAGCAATCAAAAATCCAAAAATCACATCCACCAAAAAAGGATTTGCGTTGCCAGTGCCCTTCCTGTATTTTTAGGCACAAACCTGTAACATAACCCAGAAAATCTCACACCGCGCGTTTGACCTCGCACCCTCCCCTATGACTGAGCTTATCACCGGCTCCCAGATGGCATCCATTGACCGTCGGGCAATTGACAGTGGTGTGCCGAGCATTGAACTTATGGAAGCCGCCGGACAGGGTGTAGCCCAGGTTGTAGAAAACCTGTTGGGCGAACCCCAAAACCGGCACATCGTCATCCTCTGTGGCAAAGGCAGCAATGGCGGCGACGGTTTTGTCGTAGCCAGACAAGCAGCCCAAAGCGGTGCAAAAGTCCAGGTATTCACAGCAACATCCGCCAGCGAAATAACAGGCGATGCAAAAACCAATCTCGACCGACTGCCCCCGGACATTGTGCAGCCGGTTGACCGCATCGCAACAGTGCAAAATGCACTCACCAATGCCGACATCGCCGTTGACGCCCTATTGGGCACGGGCATTCGAGGTTCTGCCCGCGGCATCTACGCCGACCTCATAGACGCGCTCACCCGCGTCAAATGCCCCATAGTCGCCGTAGATATACCCTCTGGACTCAACGCCGACACGGGCAAAATCGAAGGACCCTGTGCAACCGCAACATGCACAGTCACATTTGCATTACCTCGCATTGGACACTTCTTCTACCCTGGACGCGCCCAATGCGGCAAATTGCACCTCATCGACATCGGCATTCCAGCTTCGGCAATTGAGCGCGAACGCATCAGCACCTACCTGATAGACAACCGCCGCTGCGCTCACCTGCTCCCCCACCGGAAACCCGACGCCCACAAAGGAGATTGCGGCAGAGTATATATCCTCGCCGGATCCGTGGGACTCACAGGCGCGGCGGCACTCTCTGCAAACGCAGCACTCAAAGGAGGCGCGGGCCTCGTCACACTCGGCGTACCCAAAAGCCTCAACGACATACTCGAAATCAAAGTCACAGAAGCAATGACCCACCCGCTACCCGAAGTGAAAAAAGTCAGATGCCTGTCCCTGCGCGCCCGGGGCGAAATACAACGCGCCTGTCGCACAGCAGACAGCGTCGCCATTGGACCGGGATTAGGCACCCATCGAGAAACCGTCGAACTCATCCGCCGCCTCGTGCGAGACCTGGGTTGTCCCGCAGTCATCGACGCCGACGCACTCAACACCCTTGCCGGAGACCTCGATGCGATCCGCGCCTGCGAGACACCCCTGGTACTCACCCCGCACATCGGAGAATTTGCGCGCCTGACCGAATGTAGCATCGCCGAAATACAGCGCAACCCCATAGCACGCGCCATAGAATTTGCCTCCCATGTCGGAGCTACCATCGTCCTGAAAGGCGCGCCGACCATCGTCGCAACCCCAGACGGCCAGGCGCACATCAACCCAACCGGCAACCCGGGAATGGCCACCGGCGGCACAGGAGACGTACTCACGGGCTTATTGGCCGCACTGATCGGTCAGGGACTCAATCCCTCAGACGCCGCATGCACGGCAGTCTATCTTCACGGTCTCGCCGCTGATATCGCAGCGCAAAAAACTGAACACATGAGCCTCATCGCCAGTGACATCATCGAAAACTTTGCCGCCGCCATTCACCAGATACGCAGCGATGACAGTAATGACAAAAACCACTGGATTGCGGCTAAAACCATGCCGCAATGACGGCCATACAGCACCTGGTTTGCTGACCACTGACTACTGAAAGTTCCCATGCCCAAACGAACCGACCTGAAAAAAATAATGCTCATCGGCTCTGGTCCCATTGTCATCGGACAAGCCTGCGAATTTGACTACTCCGGCACACAAGCCTGCAAAGCCCTCAAAGAAGAGGGATACGAAGTCGTGCTGGTCAACAGCAACCCCGCCACCATCATGACCGACCCCGAAATGGCTGACCAGACATACGTCGAACCCGTCACACCCGAAGTATGCACAGCCATCATCGAAAAAGAACGCCCGGATGCCCTCCTCCCAACACTGGGTGGACAAACGGGCCTCAACACCGCCATGGCCCTGCACGAACAGGGAACACTCGAAAAATTCGATGTCGAAATGATCGGCGCAAAACCACACGCCATAGAAAAAGCCGAAAACCGCGAAGCCTTTCAAAAAGCCATGAATAAAATCGGCCTCGACTTTCCCAAAGGCCGATTTGCCTACACCCTCAAAGAAGCACTCGACATCACTGCTGAAATCGGATTCCCAGCCATCATCCGCCCATCCTACACCCTGGGCGGCACAGGCGCTGGCACCGCGTACAACATCGAAGAATTCAGACACGCTGCGGCACACGGACTCAGCCTATCGCCCACCACAGAGATCCTCGTAGAAGAATCCATTATCGGCTGGAAAGAATTTGAACTCGAAGTCATGCGCGATCAAAACGACAACGTCGTCATCATCTGCTCCATAGAAAACTTCGATCCCATGGGCGTTCACACGGGCGACTCCATCACCGTGGCACCCGCGCAGACCCTCACCGACAAAGAATATCAGGAAATGCGCGATGACGCTATCGCCTGCATCCGCGAAATTGGCGTAGAAACCGGCGGCTCCAACATCCAATTCGCAGTAGATCCCAACACGGGCCGGCGCGTCGTCATAGAAATGAACCCCCGCGTATCCCGCAGTTCTGCACTCGCCTCAAAAGCCACGGGCTTTCCCATTGCCAAAATAGCTGCCAAGCTCGCCATTGGATACACCCTGGACGAAATACAAAACGACATCACGCGCGAAACACCCGCCTCATTTGAACCCACCATCGACTATTGCGTCATCAAAATCCCGCGCTGGACATTTGAAAAATTTCCCCAAACCGCTGACCTGTTGGGCACACAAATGAAATCAGTAGGTGAAACCATGGCCATAGGTCGCACGTTTAAAGAAGCACTACAAAAAGGCTTGCGCTCTCTCGAAATCGGACGCGCGGGATTTGGTGCCGATGGCAAAGACATCCATCCCAACACCCTCTCGCGCGAAGCCCTCGAACGCGGCCTACGCGAACCCAACTCGCAGCGATTGGCCTATCTCAAAACAGCTTATGACGCGGGATTATCCGTACAGGAAATTTTTGACGCCACCAAAATTGACCCCTGGTTTCTCGACAACATGCGACAACTCGTCGAAGTAGAAAAAGAACTCGCCGCACTAATGGACTAACCATGACAAAACAGCACACCCTCAACGACTTAAAATCGCGCATCTCTCGCGCAGACCTGCTCAAAGCCAAACAACACGGCTTCTCCGACCGCCAACTCGCCCACCTGTGGCGCAGTGACGAATGGGCTGTTCGCGCCCTGCGCAAAGCGCTCGGCGTCGCACCCGTATTCAAAACCGTAGATACCTGCGCAGCCGAATTTGAAGCCTACACACCCTATCACTATTCGACCTATGAAACAGACAACGAAGCCATCCGATCCGACCGCCAAAAAATCATGATCCTGGGCGGCGGTCCCAATCGCATTGGACAGGGCATTGAATTCGACTATTGTTGTTGCCACGCCTCCTATGCCCTCAAAGAAGACGGATTTGAGACCATCATGGTCAACTCCAACCCCGAAACCGTCTCCACCGACTACGACACATCCGACAAACTCTACTTTGAACCGCTCACAGCCGAAGACGTACTCAGCATTGCCGACGTTGAACAACCCGACGGCGTCATCGTTCAATTCGGCGGACAAACACCGCTCAACCTCGCGCGCGACCTCGAACGCGGGGGCCTCAACATCGCCGGCACATCGCCCGACGCCATTGACCTGGCCGAAGATCGCAAACGCTTTGGCGCACTCATCAAAAAACTGGGCATACGACAACCCGAAAACGGCACCGCAATAAGCACCGACGAAGCAATCGCCATAGCCGAACAAATCGGATACCCGGTCCTCGTACGCCCCTCTTATGTACTCGGGGGCCGCGCAATGGCAATCGTATATGACCGCGACGCCCTCATCGCCTATATGCGCAACGCCATAGAAGCCTCTCCCGAGCGCCCCATCCTCATCGACCGATTCTTAGAAGACGCACACGAATTTGATGTCGATGCCGTAGCAGACCCAACAGCAGTCGTCATCGGCGGCATCATGCAACACATCGAAAGCGCGGGCGTACACTCCGGCGACAGTGCCTGTGTCTTGCCCCCGTATCAGATCTCCGACACCAACCTCGACGAACTGCGAAGCCACACACATGCCCTGGCCAGAGCACTCAACGTGGTCGGCCTCATGAACATTCAGTTTGCCATTCAAGGCGAAGACGTATTTATTATAGAAGTCAACCCCAGGGCATCCCGAACGGTCCCCTTTGTCAGCAAAGCCATCGGCGTGCCCCTGGCAAAAGTCGCTGTCCGCGCAATGGTCGGGCGCACACTCAAAGAACAGGGCTTTACCCGAGAAGTGCCCATCAACCACATCGCCGTCAAAGAAGCCGTCTTGCCCTTCAACAAATTTCCCGGCGTTGACACCGTACTCGGTCCCGAAATGAAATCCACCGGCGAAGTCATGGGCATAGACACCGACTTTGGCCTCAGCTTCCAAAAAGCGCAACTCGGTGCAGGCGTGCGCCTGCCCCAGGAGGGAACTGTATTTTTGAGCGTCAATGACCGCGACAAAGAAGGGCTTATACCGATTGCCCAACAACTATCCGACATGAACTTTCGCCTGATTGCCACAGGGGGAACCTGTGCATTTCTCAAAAACCACAACATTGCCTGTAATCGGATCTTCAAAATTCAGGAAGGGCGCCCCAATATCCTCGACGCCATCAAAAATGGCGAAATATCTCTCATGATCAACACGCCCGCAGGAGAACAATCCCAAGCCGCCGACCCCGAAATTCGCAAGGCCGCCGTTCAATACGGCCTGCCCTACACAACCACCTTATCGGGCGCGGCGGCGGCTGTTGCCGGCATCCAATCGCTCAAAAACAACAGTGCAATTCGCATCCGTTCACTCCAGGACTTTCACAATTCTTAAATCCCATGTCTCGTCTCATCTACATCACATCCATCTGCTTCCTCTGTCTGGCTTGCAAAAGCGTGTATTACAACACCTTTTACAATGCCAAACAACAGTACAATATTGCCGAACTAAAACGCGCCGAATCCGAAACCCCCGGCAGCCGAATAACGCCTGCGACCTATCGCGCGCTCTACCAGCGGGCCATTCTCAAAGCATCTATCGTGCTCAAATACTTTCCCGATAGCAAATGGTTCGACGACAGTCTGCTACTCATCGGCAAAGCGTCTTATTGGCGCGAAGACTACGCCGAAGCACTGACCAAATTTCAAGAACTGCAAAAACTCTTCCCACAAAGCGAACTAATCCCCGAAACGCGCTACTGGCAGGGCCTCGCCCTCTGGGAAATGAACCGCACCAATGAAGCACGGACTTCATTTTCTCTCTTCGAGAAAAACACCAATCCGGAGTTGTACGGCCTATCAAATTTGGCACTCGCGGAAATGGAAGCCTCACAGGGCAATAGAGAAGACGCGATTATATCCTATAAAGCACTGCTCGAAACACTCGACAAAAAGCACAAATTGCGCGCGCGCGCCTGGCAAGGCGTGGGCAATAACCTCCTCGAATTGAACCGATATGACGAAGCACTTGAAGCCTACGAAAACGTGCTAAAATCAAAACCCGATACCAGAACAAATTTTGAAACCCGCGTCAAAATTGGCGAAACCCTCGAGCGCCAGCAGAAATACGACGAGGCGTTGGACACCTACAAAAAAATATTAAAAATCAAACGGCTTCGCATATACGAAGCCGAAATCCAACTCAAACAAGCCCAGATATATCAACTAAGAAATCAAGTTGAAACCGCAGAAGAAATTTACAGCGAAGTAGGAAAAAAATATCCCCGCAGCGAATACAGCGCAGCAGCTTTTTATCGTCTGGGCCTCATGGAGCAAAAATCGCGTAGAAATCTGGAAAAATCCAAAGAGCTATTTGAAAAAGCCGTTCGCGAAGATCGAAGCTCGGACGAAGGCCAACTCGCTTTGCAACGGCAAAAAGATCTCGTAGCACTCGAACGCTATCAAAATCAGATCGAAAAAGCCGAAGACCCGCAAAAAGCATTGGGGCCCCTTTTTGATCTCGCCGAACTATACCTCTTTAACCTCAGCGAACCCGATTCATCCCTGAGTATTTACCAGCGCGTATTGAGCCTGTCCGACACGACTGATCTCGCACCCAAAGTGCATTATGCCATTGGACTTATTTATGCCGACAGCCTGAAAAATGAAACCGCAGCGCGCGAACACTTCCAACTGCTCCTCGACCAACACCCCAACACGCCTTATGCCGTTGAAGCTCGGACGCGCCTCAATCAAAAACACACCGATGATGCCCTGGCTGAAACGCAATTTCTGCAAGCAGAAAAACGCATCCAGGAAGGCACACCCGCACAGGATATCGCACCCATCTATCGACAAATAGCCGACGAATATCCCAACAGCCTCTTTGCTCCAAAGGCACTTTTTGCCCTCGCCTGGACCTACGAAAATGACCTGGACCAACGCGAACAGGCAAAAACCATTTACGAACAAGTGCAGGAGCGATATCCCCTGACACAATACGGCAAAATTGCAACCGACAAACTCGAAGGTAAATTCCTCGACCCCCCGCCCGAACCAACGCCAGCAGATTCCACCCAAACGCAACCGTCGGATGCCCAGCCCGACACAACGCAATCTGACTCAACGGATATCCCGTCTGATATATCAAAACTCAGAACACAAAAAACACCCTCCCCAAAACCCGCCTTCAAACCCGATGTCATTATCGGAGGCGGTATCATGGAAGCCGTAGATGCCGACGAAGAACCTCAGATCGTAGAAGAAATCGAACCCGAATACCCCGAAGAAGCCAGAGCCGAAGGCAAAACCGCCACGGTCATCCTGCGCTTGCTCATCTTAAAAGACGGCAGCATAAGTGAAGTCCATGTAACCTCTGGACCCGAATTATTTCACCATGCCGCAGTAAAAGCTGTACAGCGATACACCTTTGAACCCGGAAGACACGAAGACGCCCCGCGCGACATGTGGTTAGACTTATCCATCTACTTTGAACCACCAGAGTAACAATGCCCGAAATCCCAAACTTCATCTCCGAAACTGCCACCGTACAAAAAAATGAACCCATAGCACAGGGCGTATATCTCATGCGCCTGCACGCGCCCGAACTCGCAGCCACCTCTCGCCCGGCGCAATTCCTGCAAATCCTGACTGAATCCCCATATCTCCGCCGACCCTTCAGCGTATTGCGCGCAGACCGCAAAGCCGGCTGGCTCGACCTCATCTACGACGTCATCGGACCCGGCACCGAGCGCTTATCCGTTGCCCAATGCGGCGACCAATTTAATGCCATCGGACCCCTGGGCCGTCCTTTTGCCCCCCCAAAAACCAAACGCATCCTCCTCGTCGCAGGCGGCGTCGGCCTCGTTCCCCTCGCATTTCTGGCGTGGGAACACCCCGACCGCCGTCCCGACATGATCTACCTCATGGGCGCAGCAAATGCCGCGCGCCTGCCCGACATGCCCGCACTCCTACCCTCAGACCTACCCCTCCACATCGCCACCGATGACGGCAGTGTGGGGCATCGCGGATTTGTCACAGAACGCATTGCCGAACACACCCTCCCGAACCACACCACCATCCTCACCTGTGGTCCCCATCCCATGATGGCGCGCGTCGCCGACATCGCCGCCGAATTAAACACCCCCTGTTTTGCCTCCCTCGAAAACCACATGGCCTGCGGTTTCGGCGCCTGTGTCGGCTGCGTAGTCGAATACAAAACCTATCCCACCGAAGACCAGCGCTATCGCCGCGTCTGCCTCGAAGGACCCGTCGTCAACGCCCACGAAATTGTGTGGTGATTAGCTATCAGCGGTCAGCAGTCAGCCAAAACCTTCTGGATCGCGGCTAACAACTTACCGCGATGACAACACCCAACCAGCCCCCCATACAGTCCATTGACTTTTTGCTGCGATTACTATGCCAGCGTCTTCTACTCCTACTTCGCATCGGTGGGATTCGACATTGTTGTGGAAGACAGCGGCAGTGATGGGCGTCTGGATATGGCGGTTCGTTTCAACGACAATGTGTATCTGTTCGAGTTCAAAGTGGTAGAATTGGCATCAGAGGGTGCGGCAATGGCGCAACTAAAAGAGAAGGGATACGCGGACAAATACCGCGGCCTGAACCAGCCGATCCACCTGATCGCCGTAGAATTCAGCAAAAACACCCGCAACATAACCGCCTTTGAGGTCATATCTGCGTGACTCGCCTGGTGTTCATCCAGGCACCACAACTACCTTCCTGCCCCTTCACCGCAACCTCCCCGCCATCGCATGCGCCATCATAAGAAGCGTGCTCCCGAATGTGGATTCGCCAAAAAGTTATATCGGTCGCGTGCTCCCCGACCTCTTCAAACCAGCCCATACCGCTTCATCCTGCTCCTCAAAACCATCCTCGAGATACCCAGGAGCGCGGCCGCCTGAACCTGATTCCTTTCTGTCCGTCTCAATGCCTCCCGGAGCATAGCCCTCTCGACCTCGGGCAGATTCATCTGGTCCTCGGGTAGGGATTGCACCATGCTGTCCACGCCTCTATCCGCAATCGGAGCACCCTCAACCAGATCAAAACCCAGATCATCTGCCTCAATCTCTCTATCCCCGCACAAAATAGCCGCCCGTTCAACCGCATTCTTTAGCATGCGAACATTGCCCGGAAACATCTGCTGCTGGAGCAAATCCTCAGCTTCCTTTGAAAACCCCATCAACGGCTTCCGCAAATCGCGGGCATAATCAGCCAAAAAGTGCTGCGCCAAAAACAAAACATCTCCCGCTCGCTCGCGCAACGGCGGCACCTGAATCGCGAACACATTCAGCCTGTAATACAAATCCTCTCTAAAAGACCCTTCCCGCACCGCTACACCAAGCACTCTATTCGTAGCGGCCACCACGCGCACATCCACGGCGATCTCACGGATGCTCCCCACGGGACGGATGCTCCGATCCTCCAGCGTACGCAACAAACGCACCTGCATCTCCAGCGGCATATCCCCAATCTCATCCAAAAACAGCGTACCGCCATTCGCCAGTTCAAAATGGCCCTTCTGATCTGCCTTCGCGTCCGTAAACGCACCCTTCTTGTGCCCGAAAAACGCACTCTCAAACAAACTGCCTGGAATTGCAGAACAATTCACGGCAACAAACGGACCGCCAGCGCGATCACTCTCACAATGCACAGCCCGAGCAACCAGTTCCTTCCCCGTACCCGTCTCCCCAACAATAAGCACCGTCGTATTATCAGTGGCAGCCACCTGTCGGATCTGCGCCTTCATCTTCGCAACCGCCTCACTCTCCCCTATAATCGCATTCAAACCGCTTCTCTCCCGCTCCTGTGCCACGAACTGATCCAGCCTATCTTGCACCCTATCCTTCTCTTTGCGAAGCACCTGATAGCGCACAGTGCGCTGGATAGCTGCATGCAACTCTTCCACCTTAAAGGGCTTGTTGAAGAAATCAAACGCCCCTTCTCGCAACGCCCGAAACGCATTCTCCGCCTCTTTAACCCCGGTAATCACAATCACCTCGGTCTCGGGAGCAACAGACCGCACCCGCCGAAGCACCTCAAACCCATCCATACCGGGCATCTTCACATCTGTAATCACAATATCCACAGCCTGGCTCTCCACCACCTCTACCCCCCTCTCGCCATTCGTCGCCTCGATAACCGTATGCCCCCTCGCAATGAGAAACTTTCCAATCGCAACTCGGATATGTGCATCGTCATCGATCACCAAAACCGTCATGCTGACCTGCTGCTCCATTCTTATTCCCTTCTCCCCAAATTTACAATCGTTTGTTTTTAAGAAAATAAGATGGGAATGGCAAAAAACAAGATCACGTATTCAGAATATGTCTTAATACATCTTAATGTTTTTATACATCACAACTTACTCGTTCTTCACTTCACACTCCCCACCTCAATGCGCTTATTGATATCCCTCGCCACCTCGAGAACCTCCACAGGCGCGCGAACCACCTCGCCGGTACACTGTCGCAAAGCAACAATAAGAGGTGCCAACGCATCGGATTTCCCCTCGGACAGGAGAATATCGACAAGTTCATGCTCTGAGGCACCGTTTGCGATCAACTCGGGCACGAGCTGAAGCATCTCGGACATCATCATCTCGTTGTTGGGCACGAATACAGCATACGCCGATCGGAACACATCCATAGCCATCCGTTGTCTGTTCTTTAGCAACAGTGCCAAAGCATGGACATACCTTGCTCGCCATACAAACACCACCTTCTCATCGTCGGCCAAAGCACCGAGTCTTTCTTCAAGCTCTGCACACATGCGCAGAGCTTCTTCCGCACGCCCTATTTTGATTTGCATCATACCCTTTTGGGACAACACCCAGGCGACCAGAACCTGGACCTCTGGCGCATCGCTATTGCCAAAACGCGCGATCATCTCATCATACGCCGATACCGCCAACCCAAACTCTCCACGTTGCACTTGCATATCTCCCTTTTGGGACAACGCCAGCGCGACTATAACCTGGACCTCTGGCGCATCGCTATTGCCAAAACGCGCGATCATCTCATCATACGTCGATACCGCCAACCCAAACTCTCCGCGTTGTATTTGCATATTTCCCTTTTCGAACAACGCCAAAGCGATCGGAAACTGCAAGTCGGCTACCTCACTATTGCCAAAACGCGCGATCATCTCATCATACGTCGATACCGCCAACCCAAACTCTCCGCGTTCCTGTCGTGCTCTTGCCCCGTGGATCAATACGCGAGCCATCCGCGCCAGGACTGTTTGATCGCTCGCATCGTCGAAACGCTCAACCATCTCATTACCCACCCCGATCACCCCCTCGAAATCTTCTAATTTCTCATACGCAATAGCCCTCATATGCAAAATATAAGCAACGAGTGACTCTGGCATTAGAGATGCATCCACGCCCCCTGAATCCATAAAATGGTTACCAATCTCCACAATCCTTTCAAATTCTTGCTCCTTGAGAGCCGTTTGGATTTCCTCTTTTAAACGCAGTTCCGCCGCAAATTGAGCATTTGCCATCGCTTTATCCGATATATATCTAACCGCCGACCATGCCACGCGTAAAAAACTATCCTCAGAACGCGGCTGACCGGCAAGCGCACGTTCAATACCCTCTCGAACAATCGCCGACTCCAAACGCGGCTGACCGAACATCTGGTACAATTTGCCGATCCCGTAGAACGCCACCATAAAATGGATCAAATTTCTCACAACCGTCGCCGCGGCGCGCTCGCGGCGCAGCTTGTAGTAGATACTGTAAAGAGGTTCCGCAACGCTATACAGTCGCTTCCTGCCAGAACCCTCAAATTTGATCACACCCCGGCTGACCAGTCGTCCCAGCATAGTCGATACGGGCCGAACCTCCATACGCGCCCGCGCCGCAATCTCGCCAGTGCTCGACGGTTGCCATAGATCAATCAACGCGAGATACACGCGGCGTTCAACCCTGCCCAGGACCTCCAGATGACCGCGAAAATACTCGGTATGATCGTCAATCATCGCAACCAGTTCCTCCATCAACTGGCGCAGTGATCGGTGCTGCGCGAACCCGGCGACAATCACCAGAAGGCGGGGATTGCCACTGGTCAAGATCTCTAGCGGCCTGATCTCGCGCCCGCTTACCACATCGCCGCTGACCACCTGCCACAAACGACGACATTCTTCGGTACCCAGCGGTTCCAGATCGATAATTCGAAACAACTCGAAAAACGGCTGTTTGGCATCATCCAGACCCTCAAAGCGACTCGTCGCAGTAGCCAGCAACATAATCCGAGGCTCGGACACCAACGCGTCGCGCAACTGCTGGCCAAAATCGTCATCCACATCTTCACAGAGCGCCTGCAAATTTTCGACCATGAGAACGAGTTTTTTCCCCAACCGATCCGCCGCGTCCAGAACAGTATCAAAAACCCGATCCGCAAGCGCCTCCTCGCGCCAGCGATCAGTCAAATCGGCATGCGTCTTTCGCAGTTCCCGTGTGAGACCGGGATCGTACTTAACACATTCCCGCGCAAGATAGAACAGGGTATCGAGCCAAAAGTCGGCGATATTGAATATCTCTTGACTCTCTTCCATAAACCGAACCGGCAAAAAACACTCGGAAAGTTCCTCATCAGTATTCAACTCCGCCGCAACCCGCGCGAGCAACATAGTCTTTCCCCGCCCGCGAGGTGCGACCACCAGAACATGCTCGCACAACGATGAATCGATATTCCCGCGCAAACCCTCAAGCACCATATTGAGTTCACGTCTCCTCACCGCGAATTGCTCGATCACCTCCTCATCGGATTGGAACGACCCCGGATTGAACTTGCGGATTGGGTGATCAGAATTGTTCATTATGCGTCTCCTAATGATTCATTAAATCTTTGTCAACCAAATAGTTGACAAAATAATATTTGAAAAAAAAATATCAACTAAATTGTTGACAAAATTTATTCGTGACATAAACCATTCTCTACCAATGAGATATAATACACAATACCACGTATTGCCATTGCGCGAGCGCTATACAAAATCGGCCTTGATAAATTCCAAGTCTCAATGTATCTTCATTGTATCTACTACTCAAAGGAGAAAAGATATGGAAACCCGTGTACAGAAATGGGGCAATAGTTTAGCCCTGCGTATTCCCAAACCACTCGCTGTCCAGATCGGGCTTGAACCCAATTCACCGGTGGAATTATCGCTACGCGGTAAGGAGTTGGTCATTGAACCTGTGAAGCCATCTGACTTGAAATTGGACGACCTTTTATCCCAGGTGACGGAACACAACTTACACGGTGAAGTAGATACTGGACCTGCGACAGGCGGTGAAATATGGTGAAGCCAGACGAGTACGTTCCACAGCGCGGCGATGCGGTCTGGATCAACTTCAATCCACAAGCAGGACATGAGCAAGCCGGACGTCGCCCCGCCGTTGTGCTCTCACCGGGAGCTTATAACAGCAAGACCCATTTGGCAATACTCTGCCCAATTACCAATCAAGTAAAGGGGTATCCCTTTGAGGTCGCCATTCCTGCGGGGTTAGATGTGACGGGTATTATTCTGTCAGATCAGGTCAAGAACATGGATTGGCGGGCGAGAAATGCAACGCTGATATGTCCTTTGCCCCCAGAGATAGTAGATTCAGTTTTACAAAGAGTTGGAACGCTCCTATCAAGGGAACATGGACTGTGATGGAAATGCCATTTGACCCGTTTTAAGGGCTTGTATCGCATTCTCGCCAAATGGAATGGAAATAGAAAACTACACAGAAGCCCAACGGCCTTCTACAGACCATTGGGCTTTTCTTATGAGAACTTCAGATATGTAAAACCTGCCAGCCGCCCACCTCAATTCGCCATTTTCGCGTCAATATCCTTGTTGATATCCTTCGCAACCTCAAGGACTTCCACAGGCGCACGGACCTCCTCACCGGCACGTAGTCTTAAAGCAACGATAAGGGGTACCAACGCGTCCGATTTCTCCTTATCGCTGGACAGAATCTCTAAAAGTTCACGCTCCGAGGCACCATGTGTTATCAACTCGGGCACAATTCTTTGCATCTCGTGCATGGTTACTTCGTTGTTGGGAAGGAAAGCGGCATACGCGGAGCGAAATGCATCCATGGCGGCTCGACGTTTTTTTTGGACCATTAGTGCCAGCCCCCTCACACACATTACCTTCCACTCAAACCAGGTGTTTCCATCTTCGGGTAAGGTACTGAGTCTTCGTTCGAGTTTTTCACAGGTTTTCAGAGCTTCTGCTACACGACCAATCTCGGCTTCTCTCATTCCCTTATAGCTCAACGCGATGGCTACATTCACCTGTTGGTCGCTAAAGCACTTGATCACCTCGTTGTAGGCTGCAATTTCGCCCTCAGCGTCATTGAGTTTTTGTCGCACAAATCCTGTGTTGATTAACGCCATGGCGACGCACTCCCGTATTTCCAGCGCGTCGCTGCCCCCAAAGCACTTGACCACCTCTTCGTAGGACACAATCGCCGCCTCGAAATCACGGAGTTTCTCTTGCACAATCCCCTTATCTAACAACGCCGCGGCGGCCAGCTTCTGAAACCATGGATCATCGAAGGTACCGAAGCGCTCAACTACTTCGTCGCAGATCGCAATTGCCGCTTGAAAATCGCCGAGTTCACTTCGCGCTCTTGCCCCGTGGACCAATACCGGAGCCATCCACGCCAAGAGTGTTTGTTCGCGGGTATCGCTAAATCGCTCGAGTATCTCGTTGCAGACTGCGATCACCGCCTGGAAATCTTTCAATTTCTCATAAGCAACAGCCCTCATATGCAATATGTAAGCGATGCGTACCTCTCTCATTTGTGATGAATCTACGTCTCCAGAAGCCTCAAAACTGTCAATAATCTCAATGACTCTTTCGAATGCTTCCTCCTCGAATGCCATTTTGATTTCTTTTTCAAGACGTAGTTCCGCCTCAAATTGAGCTCTTGACGTCGCTTTATCCGATATATCTTTGATGGCCGACCACGCCATACGCGAGGAAAAGTCCTCAACAGGAGGCTTCTTGGCGAGTGCCTGTCCAATACCCTCGCGAATAACCTTCGACTCTGCCGCCTCCGAAATTAGCTTGCCGGACATCTGGTACAATTCGCCTATACTATAGAACACTGCCATAAAGTAGATGAGATTTGCTACAACCGCCGCCTCGTCGCGTTCGCGTCGCAGTTTGTAATAGATGCTATAGAGACGTTCCGCGGCGGTGTATAGTCGCTTTCTGCCAGTCCCCTCCACGATAACCGCACCCCGGTTGACGAGACGGCCGAGCAGGGTTGATACGGTTCGAATATCCTTGCGCGCCCGTTCCGCGATCTCGCCCGCACTTGACGGTCCCTTAAAGGGATCAAGGTCGAGCAACGCGATATACACAAGGCGTTCGGTACTGGGCAAAACCTCCAGATGACTGCGGAAATACTCGGTATGGTCGTCAATCAGTGTCACCAGTTCTTCCATCAACTGGCGCAGTGACCGGTGCTGTGCGAACTGGGCAACAATGACCAGGAGGCGGGGATTCCCACCGGTCAGGATCTCGAGGGGCCTAATATCGCGATTACTCACCTCGTCGCTGCTAACGACCTGCCACAGACGACGGCATTCTTCGGTATTTAATGGTTCCAGATCCAGTATTCGGAACTGCTCGAAGAACGGCTGCTCCGCGTCGTCCAGACCCTTGAAGCGACTCGTGGCGGTGGCGAATAGCATGATCTGTGGCTCCGATTGCAGTGCTCGGCGGAGTTGCCAGCCGAAATCGTCATCCACGTTCTCGCCGATTGACTGTAGATTTTCGACCATGAGAACGAGTTTTTTGCCCAGCCGGTCCGATGCGTCCAGGACAGTAGCAAGGACGCGATCTGCGAGTTCCTTCTCGCGCCAGCGATCAATCAGGTCGGCGTGTGTCTCTCGCAGTTCCCGTGCGAGATCGGGATCGTGCTTAGCGCTCTCCCGCGCAAGGTGGAACAAGGTTTCGAGCCAAAAATCGGCGATATTGAGTACCTCGTGACTCTCTTCCATGAACCGAACTGGTAAAAGACTATCGGAAAGTTCCTCATCAGTTTTCAACTCTGCCGCGACGCGCGCGAGCAACATGGTCTTTCCTCGACCACGAGGCGCGACCACCAGAACGTGCTGGCACGATGGTGAATCAATATTTCTACGCAGGACCTCAAGTACGATATTGAGTTCGTGTTTCCTGACTACGAACTGTTCGATCACCTCCTCGTCGGATAGAAACGTCCCCGGATTGAACTTGCGGATGCGTTGATCGGACTTGTTCATTGCATGTCTTCCGATGATTTATCGTCAGAACGGCGGTTTTCGAGGGGTATGTGGTGATCGCGGAAACGCGCCGACCACCAGTCCTTCAGCAGGCGCGACGGAAAGCGATGACCATCGTCACTATCTTCAAGATAGCCGTCGTGCATCAGAATTTCGAGTGTATCCGCGATACGCCCCCGGGCATCGTCAACCACCCTGGCGTATAGATCTTCAAGGCAACGACGCGCTCCTGGTGTGAACGCCTTCTGGGTGGCTGCCTCGGCGAGAATCTCCATAGCGATGGTGTGATTCTCATCTTCCAACGCCTCTTTGAGACGCGTCTCGTAGTGTACAAGGTCGTTCTGTCCGGAAGGACCGAGAAGCCCCGTGCGATAGACCTCCTCAACATCTTCCACCGTCACCTGGTCCCTCCCCTGCATGATGGCGTGATCTCGCAAACGGGCAAAAAAGGACTGCACATGGTGAGGTATGCCGACGCCGAGTGCGTCATACACCGCATTTGCCACGTCGTCCTCAACTTGTAATTTGTAGCTCTCCGCGAGACTTTGGAAACAATTGATACTGGTGTCGCGGTTCCACGGTCCCAGGCGAAAAGGATAGAGATGGTTAATGCGATCAGGTATGCCGAGTCGGTTTACGATAGGTGTAAGCCCAATGCTGCCGGATACGATGAGGACAAGGGAGCCATCTCCAATACCTTGAAGCACGCCGCGCAACCAACTCAGGAATTCATCGACTTGTCTGGCACCGTCGTCACCCTTAAGCACTCGGTTGAGAAGAATCGGCAACTCATCAATGACGAGGAGCACTGGCTTGTCCTGCACAGCGCAATCACGAAGCAGTTGCTCTCCGTAACGGCGCCAGTTTCCGGCATCCAGACCAGCACGAATCTTGACGCGAAATTCGTACGCGTTGAATTCTTCGATGTTGTCACCCAACCAGCGTTTCATCCCGGCACCAAAACGAGACGCAATAGGACGAATAGGATGCACGGCCTGTGCGATGTCCGCGATTGCGTCCTCCGCACAGGTCGCCCCCTCGACATCAGCAAAAAGAAAGATCCAACCCTCTGCTTCGAGCTGTCTTCCGAGTTCTCTGGCAATGCTGGTCTTTCCCATGCGCCGCTGTCCTGTAAGCAATATGTGATTGCCGTCACGGACCCGTGTCTCCAGTATCCGCAACTCGCGTTCTCGATTAAAAAAGTCGTCGTCGCTTACCCAGCGGCCGGTCGATGAATTCATTGCTCCTCGCTTCCTTTTTTTTCGACAAAACTGTTGTCAACAAAATTGTCGAATAAATATATCATACAACAAAACTGTTGTCAACAAAATTGTCGAATAAACCAAAAATCGATATAAAACATTATATAACATTGAGATATAGCACACAAAAGTCCAACAGCCTTCTATAGACCATTGAGCTTTTCTTTATTTTATCCTCAATAAAACAGGTCAAATACGCTTTACCTATCGCCCCTGAAAATATATTTTGACCGCAAGACCTATCTCTAACGCACAGAAAGGCGCAGTATGAAGCGTTTTTGTATCTTGCTTGTGGTCATTACAAGCTGTCTATGGACCTGGCTACCTCTGGCGCACGCATCACAATCCAGCCCTCTCCCCGACTTTGACCAAAACGGCGTAGTGGATCTTCCAGACTTCTTGCTATTTGTCGAACACTTCGGGACAAGTCGTGGTGATGAAACGTATGAAGACCAATTCGACCTGGATGGCGATGGCGCAATCGCATTTTCAGATTTTCTGATCTTTGCCAGCGCCTTTGGCAAAACAGTGCCCCAGATGGACAGGATGATAAATTTCCCACTACGCGCCATTCATGCTGCGGGCAATTGGGGAGATACTGGCTATGTCGTAGATAAATGGGAAGCCGCAGGGAGAGTCGGAACGCTCATACCCCTGGACTATATCGAATGGCTAAAAAGCCTGCATATAAACTGGATCGGCCTATCCATCGCGCTGCATTACAACGACAGCATGGATAGCACGGTCGAGCGCGTGTACTCATCAGATGTAGATATCCCCACTTTTACCGATGAAGCACTCAGACAATTGATTCGGGAATTTAGAAATCACGGGATTGACGTATATCTGACCCTGGCATTCGAAGCCTATGAGGCTGAAACTGCCGCACGTCCGGTACGAAGGTGGCAACTCGGAGACCCGGCACCTACCGGCGTTCCTCCTGATAATCCGAATGTCTTCGGGAAGATATTGCCCCAATACTGGCCCTGGCGTCCAAATCATCCGAATCACCGGCGTTTTGTCGCCGAATTCTGGGCAACCTATACGCAACAGGCGGTACACTTTGCCAGAATTGCAGAGGACGAAGGCGTGCGTTTATACTCGTTGGGCACGGAAACTGATCGGCTTTTTCGCACGCGTTCAGGACGTTATATGACCAATGATTTTGGTCGGGAACTCAGATCAATGGTGCAGAGCGTGCGTGCCGTGTACAGTGGCCTGCTAACCTATGACATGCACTACGACGTACTCACAGCATCCCACTTTTACGGACCGGGATCGGGAGCCGGTCATCTATGGGCAGACCTCGATCTCGACCTTATTGGAATCAGTGCGTGGTTTCCACTGACGGACTCGCGTCCGTCAACAGTACTGAGCGTCGAAAGTTTACAGACGAGTTATGAGCAAATATTCCAAAACCAGCTCATTCCCCTTGCAAACACAAACCCCGACTGGCCCATTTTATTTACCGAATACGGTGCTATGGATGTGGTTGAAACACCCCAAAGACCAGGTGATTACTCAGCGCAAAACCGGCGATTTGTATTTACCGATTTGAACCGCAATGGACTGGATGACGGGCGAGAAACTCAGGCCAACATCTACCAGGCATTAATCAACACCATAGCTCAGTACCCCGGAATCGTAAATGGTGTCTTCTATTGGGACAATTGGATAACCAGCGATGAGCAGTGGGCGAGATACTGGGCACGCCGCCGCACTTACGCCATCCGTGGCAAGCTGTCCGAGGAAGTCGTGCGATCGGCTTATGCGTCCTATATAGAAAACCCTACTACGCCACCACCGGCAACATCACCCTGAACGTCGTCCCCACACCCTGCTCGCTTTCCACAGTAATCTCCCCATCGTGATTGCGAACAATGGCATAAATAATCGACAACCCCAAACCCGTACCCCGGTCTGCATCCTTAGTCGTAAAAAACGGCTCAAAAAGACGTTGCCTTGTCACCTCCTCCATCCCAACCCCATTATCCCCCACCTCAATAACAACCGCATCGTTCTCACCCCGTGTTCTGATCCAGATCCGCTTATCATACCCTGCCCCCTCCATCTCCGTCCGCTCATCCACTGCATCCCGGGCATTTGACAGCAAATTGAGAACCACCTGTTCGAGCGGATGCGGATGTCCCCAGACCTCTGGAAGCGCCTCGGAAAGATCCAGCGAGAGATCAATCTCGTACCTCTCAAGCTGCGAACCCATTAACTTCAGACTGCTCTCTATTACCTCATTCACATCCATCGCCTGGCGCGGCTCCTCGGACACATCGCGCGAAAACACGCGCAAATGATCAACAGTACCCGACATCCTATCGACCACACCTCGAACATCCTCCATCATCTCCCTCAACTCGTCCGTCTCAATCGGCCTACCCTCTATCAGCCGCAGATAAATATCCCCAGTGGTTGTCTCGACAACCGTCAGCGGCTGATTGAGCTCATGCGCCACACCAGCAACCATTTGCCCCAGCGACACCAGACGCGCAGACTGCAGAAGTTGCGTCTCGTTAGCAGATGCAAGATCTTCATTTGCCTGCCGCAATCTCCGATCCCGAACAATAATCCGCGAGACCAGATAACCCGTAAGGATCACAAATCCCAGAATCAGGCCAATAAACCACAGACGGCGCCACACCAGCGGAACAACATTGAACGACATCACAGACGGTATGGGATCTTCATTAAACGCCTGATCCCGCGCTTTAACCTCCAGCGTATGCGTCCCCACATCCAGACCCTCAAAGGATAGGATCGTATCCCCGCTATACGGCGACCACGCCCCGCCGTTCAAACGGTGGGCGTATTGCAGATCCTCGCCCAATGTACTTTGCCAGGCGTCTATCCCTGTCCACGCAAAAATTATCTTTCCGCCCTGAGAGACTTCATCCTGAACAATAGTCATCAGGATTTCAGGTGGGTCTGTCTCTGGCACATATCGGATCGTACTCAGAGAACAGGATGCCACAACGCCCTCGGATTCTGACCGTTTGAGCCAGGCGTCAGCATCAGATACAAAATTGAGCCAGAATGCCCCGTCTCCAGACTGAAAAATCGGATCATAAAACTCCGTACGCGGAAGTCCAGGAGGTAAAGCCTGTGGCAACCATGAACGCCCATCAAACCGGCTAACACCCTCTGCTGTCCCCACCCAGATCGCGCCGTCCCGATCCTGGAAAATGCTGCGAACCTCATTATCCGCCAGCCCGTCTCCATAATCGAACCGCTGCCACTCCGTCCCATCATACCGAAAAACCCCATAAGTTCGGGACCCCAACCACAGGTCCCCCTGTGTATAGACAGTATCGATATAATCTCTGGTCAGTTCCTCCGGACCTGTAAATTGCACCTCTCGCATCCCATCAAAACCGAACAGCTGCCCGCCAAACCACAAGACACCATCAGAACTCTGCCCGATTCCATAAGCATAGCGCATCATCTCCGGAGGGGTATGATGTGTCCATCTCACCCCATCAAAAACCACGACCCCACCGAGAAAATTTCTGTCGCCATATAACCACCAATCCACAGCCGCCGCAAACCACAGAGAGCCGTCAAAAGCCTCATAAACCGCGCGCGGATCAACACGCCCTGAAAGCTGAGGATGGCGTTCCATAACCCATTCAGAACCATTCAACCGCGCTGTAGCGGCGACCTGCTCGTGACTACCCGCAGCCCACAACGCACCCTCTCGCGTCACAATCAGCTTACTCGGCGTATCCATCAAGCCATCCGCCACACCAAACCGCGTCCACCCCTGCTCATCACGACGCACAACACCGTTATCCTGCGAGATAAACCACTGCGCCCCGTCGGGCGTATCGCACTGAAAAATGAGATCCTGATATGTCTGCCATTGCTTCTCACTCAGATCCAGACGCGCAGCTTCCTGTCCGCGGCCCATAATCCAGAGCGCGCCATCTGCTGCTTCGAAAAGTTCCATACGATGCGAAGGCAACGACACAATATCCCTCGGATCATAAACGCGCCACGCACCATCCTTATAGGCAACCAGGCTACTACCCCCAATCCAGAGCGTCCCATCGCGACGCTCAAGAATAGACGTATAACCATAACGGAGATCACCAACTTCAAGAGCCTCCCACTTCTTCCCGTCAAACCGATTGACGCTCTTGCTATTATCGCCATACACGACCCAAACAGCACCATCCTCTGTCACACACATCCTCGGATACACGCCCTGATCGATCCCATCTTCCCCACTAAAACGCTGATAGCCCGACGCAAAATCAAACCGAATCAGACTACCGCCATACGTCCCAAACCAGACCGCTCCGTCGGGTGCTTCACACACATCATAAACCATCAACCTCTGACTGTCCAAAACGCGCTCTGGAACCACAACAAAAGTCACAGCATCGGATACCATCTCCCGAATATCCGTCGTATCTCCCGCAGCCACATACAACATTGCCCCATCCGGCGTCAACCTGAGCGCACCCCATTCCGTACCCGCCCACAGGCTCCCATCCCGTGCCTCCATAAAATCATAGGTATTCCATTCTCTCTCAGATGAAAAAACCCGTTCCCACATCCCATTCTCAAAACGACTAATACCCCGATCAGAACCCACATAAACACCTCCGTCCCGAGCAACATAAAGCGTGTTGATCCGCGTCCCCTCCATCTCCTCATCAAACGGAAAGAGATGCCAACGCATCCCGTCATAGCGATAAATACCATCATCCGTCCCAAACAAAAAATTACCATCCCCATCCTGCGCCAAACACGACACCCCTTGCCCCTTCAACTCTGGAAAAGATCGCCAGCGCCAGGACTCATGCACGGAATCTGGATGACGAGGCGTAAAAGGCTCTGCCCCAAAACACGCACTCGCGCCCACAAGCATCAGAAGAATCAAATATCTTGCATACTGACCAATCATTTCAATCCCTTCACAAAAAAAGCGGCACCGGCGATAAATATCACCTGTGCCGCCCGTATTGCTATCCTCGTGGTCATTAGCACCGCGGCAGAAATTGTCACCTATGGAGGATCATTGTCGTTAACAGTCACACTCGCCGAAAATGTCCTACCCACTCTATTGCCTGTTGTGTCGTACCATTGCACGGTCAGGGTCACCACACTATCGGGCTCATCTACATCATCATCTATGGTCTTGATCGTAACCGGAATGTGGGTCTCGATCGTAAAATCATCTGTTACGGGAGTCGTACTCGTACCAAGCTCCACTTTGTCGATGACAGCACCAGTCTCGTACACGTTTACAAAATAACCCCCTATTCCCCGTACAGGAGGGTTCGTGGTGATTGTAAAAATCACATCCGTCCCTTCCGTCACAGGGGTAGCGGCAGAAATTGTCACAGGTGGGACCTCCTGCTGTTGTGGTGGCGGTGATGGTGGTGATGGTGGTGAAGTCGATGCTGCTACAGGAATACCTGAAACGGGCGATGTCCACGCACTCATGCTCCCATCAACCAGCGTGCGAACGCGCACCAAATACGCCTGACCATTCACCAGACCTGTAAGCGTCACGCTCGTATTCAACCGACCGCTCACCGTCTCAACACCTGACCATTCACCACTGTCCGCGGAAGGATCGTCCGGACGCTCCCGATACCCCACCTCATAACCTGTTACTTCTGGCTTGCCCACCTCGTCGGACACGGCATCCCAACCCACCGTCAACTCACTGTCCCCTGCTTCCACCACCACATTCGAAGGCTCTGCCAGCACGGGTTTGCCAAAGTTATCCATAAAAATCAGAAAATCGGGAATTCCTATCTCCCCATTCCCATCCAGATCGTATTTCGCATCATACTGCGCCTCCCCTTCCTTTGACCCAAACACATCGACAAAGAGCAGATAGTCGGAGACATCCACAACCCCATCGCCATTAAAGTCCGAAGAAGCCGGGTTACTATCCTGTGAAAAAAGGGACACGGGGGAAAGCAAGAGCAGAATGCTCAACAAACTGGCGATACTGAGTGTGGAAGTGAGATATTGGGTACGACGAATCATCACTTTCTCCGTGAGATGAAAATAGAGTGGATAAAGCAAACGTTTTCAAATATTTACAAAAAAGATGGCCTCCCTGATCAACATAAACAGACCAATGTATATACACATACGTTTGTATAAAATGTATTCAAAAAAACAAAAGTCAAGAGATTATTCTATTATCCAAACTTTCATTTTCGCTGAATCTTAAACAGCACATAAAATAACACCAGAGCTATACCATTGAGGAACAGGAGATACCACGGCCACGGCAAAAAAAAAGATGCACAGTAATGATCTTTGCGTCTTGCATTGAATTGCATATCAGTATAACTTTGAGTATATTCCAGATCGTCAATGTATGCTTTGGATACATGATGGGGAGCGAATGATATGGCCGATACATATACAGCGATTGGAACACTGGTTGATGGCCGCACAGTAACACTAAATAGGGAAATTCCAGTGCCAAAAGGCAAGGTGCGCGTTGTCGTCAAATCCCTGGAAAAAGTCTCAAAACGTCCTGTGCGCGATGTGCTTTCAGATATTCATAAAAAACAAAATGCCCGTGGTCACAAACCTCCAGTGCGTGAGCAAGTAGATACTTATTTGCAAGCTGAACGCGATAGTTGGAATGATTAATCATGCGACTGTATTTGGATACAGCCCCGGTCATTTATGTTGTTGAGCAAGTACCAGATTTTTCACAAAAGATTTTGCACTATATCCAAAAACCCGATATCGAGCTTGTTATGAGCGATTTAACATGGATGGAGTGCCGCGTTAAACCATTGACAGAGAACAATGAAACACTTTTGGCGGATTATGATAAATTTTTCAGTCAATCTGTCATTGAAATTGTCGAACTGTCCCGAAGAGTCCTGGAACGCGCTGCACATATCCGTTCACAATACAACATCAAGACGCCCGATGCCATTCATCTGGGGGCAGCTATTGTCTCGAAATGCGATATATTTTTGACGAATGATCGCAGATTAGAGCGTTTTAAGGATATTAACATCACGGTAAAAAGGATTTGACGATTAATGGCTCATTTGTATAGCCAAACAATCCTTACCCTTGACTGAAATTTGATCCATCATACTTAATCCATCCATAACAAAGCGGCACTGGCGATAAATATCACCAGCACCGCTCTCGCTATCCGCGCAAGATCCCTCACTCACATCTGTTATTCCGTCACCGTAATCGTCGCCGTACCTGTAATGGTGCTGCCCCAACGTCCCGTAATAGTGGCAGTACCAGCGGCCACTGCGGTAACCGTAGCAGTGCTACCTGTATTATCATCCTCATCGGCACCAACGCCAGCGACCGTCGCCACAGTCGCGTCGCTCGTTTCCCAATACACCACGAGACCACTTCTGCCGCCTTCGGACAGTTGAATATCATTACTTTTTGCGTCCTTGATCGCTGCACTCAGCGTCACCGTCCCGCCTACCGTCAGGTTCTTCGAACTCGGTGAAAGCTCCAAAGACGCCGGTGTTTGGAACACGCTCACGGACAGCATAGCGGTTTTGGCACCATCCGAAGATATATCAACTCTTCCGCGCCCTGTTCCGGTCGCTGTGATCTCCATGCCGCCATCCACCTTCTCGATGCTGATTCCCGAGGAGAAGCCGGAAAAAAAGGAAATCCATATCCATGATGCGTCCTCGTCCTCGTCGCCGTTCGCTTCCAGGACCTTGACAGTCACTGTCTGGGTCTCGTCCAGTGCATTAAAGGTCAGCGAGCGCGGCGAGATTTCCACTCGCTTCGCCGGTGCCTGCACATCCACCTCCACCGAGGCAGAGCAGTTGTCGGTCGTGTCGGACTCGTCCGCCACCGCGTCCACGCATGCGCCGTAGTAGTACGTCCCTGCCGTTGACGGCGCCGTCAGGTCCACCGACTCGTTGGCGCTCCCCAACCTCCACAGCGCACCCACCTCGTCCGTCCCTACCGCCGTGTCCCCTGTCGTGATGGTCGCGTCCGTTGACCGGTAATAGCGCAGCGTCGTGGCCGCCGACTTTCCCTTACCCGTGTTGACCACCCTCACCGACAGCGTGAACTGCCCACCCTGCACCGGACTCGCGCTATCCACCGTCTGCTCCCAGACCTCCAGGTTCGGATTTTCATTATCCTCAACCGTTACACTCGCAGACGATGAACTCCCCACTGTATAGCCTGTCCCACTCTCCACTTCCGCTGTCACCACACTATTGGACTCATCTGATTGGTCATTTACCGTATTGACCGTCAGTGTAGCGGTAGTCTCATTGGCGTCAATAGTCACAGTCGAAGGCGCTGTACCACTGATCACATCGCCATCCTCGGTCACGCTCACACTCACGGTTATTGCTGTTGTCGGCGCGGAGGACGCGGTAATCGTAAAGGTCACAGCTGTCCCTTCCGTCACAGGGGTAGTACCCGCAGAGATGGACACCTCTGGAGCATTCTGCTGTTGCTGTCGTTCGGGATCATCGTTATCGTTCACAGTCACACTCGCCGAAGATGAACTGCCCACGGTATAGCCTGTCCCGGTCTCCACTTCTGCGGTTACCACGCCATTGGTCTCATCTGCTGCATCATCATCCGTTGCTACCGTCAATGTGGCGCTGGTTTTGTTAGCATCTATAGTGACTGTCGAAGAAGCCGCGCCGCTGATCACATCGCCGGTCTGGGTGACATTCACGTTCACCGTCAATGTAGAGGTCGGTGCTGAGGATGCAGTGATCGTGAACGTCGCTGACGTACCCTCCGTCACAGGCGAAGTGCCCGCTGAAATCGTCACCTGCGGCATCGGAGGTGGTGGCGGTGGTGGAGATGACGTACCGCCTTCACCTCCGCCACCTGATGGTGGCAGGGATGGTGGGGGCGGTGGTGATGGCGGTGGCGTATCGTCGTTATCGTTGACAGTCACGCTCGCCGAAGATGAACTGCCCACGGTATAGCCCGTTCTGCCTTGCAATCGCGCTGTCACCACACTATTGGACTCATCTGCTTGATCATCATCTGTCGCTACCGTCAGCGTGGCACTGGCCGCGTTGGCATTGATCGTGACACTTGAGGACGGTGTCCCGCTGATCACATCGCCATCTTCACTGACATCCACATTCACTGTCAGTGCAGAGGTCGGTGCAGGGGACACAGTAATCGTAAACATCGCTGCCGTGCCCTCAGTCACTGGTGAAGTACCTGCCGTAATCGTCACCTGTGGGGTCACCTCCTGTTGCGGGGGCGATTCGCCAGTGGTGCTTCTTACTCTTTGGCCCCAATAGGACCTGAAGAGCGCGTAGTCCAATAAGTTGATGGCCCCATCACTGTGCAGATCGTACTTCGCATCCCAATTTGGTCCACCTTCTCGCGTATCCCACTGAGCCCGAAACAAAGCATAGTCTAATAAATTGACGATCCCATCGTCGTTAAAGTCCGGAGAAGGCGGACTACTATCCTGTGAAAAAAGAGAACAGGGGAAAATCAAGAGCAGAAGGCTCAGCAAACCAGTGATACTGAGCGTGAAGTTGGGATATTGATTACGACTAATCATCATTTCCTCCATAGGCATATATACAAACGTTTCCGGATGGTTACAAAAAAAATTGGTAGCCGACGACTGGCACTCTATCATTCTTTATAGAGTGCCGGGCAGTGTCAACTACCAGCAGATAGATGCGGGAAAGTTCCTGCGTATTTACCGAGGATCAGGGAGCTACCCGTCACCTTTGTATATCGGCTATTGTATTCAGCAGGCCACCCGACATAACGGGTATCTGCTTGGTAGTGACCCTGTGAAAATACAAAAAATCGCGCTGTTTAGCAATTGGAATCTCATACCATTGTTATTGTTCATCGCAATGAATTTGAGACTTTCTCCGCGAGAAAGGTACAAACAGCACATAAAATAACACCAGTGCCAGGCCATCGAGGAACAACAGATACCACGGCCAGGGCAAAAAGAAAAAAGGCGATTTTGTAGCGGGTGGCTGGCAGAGAAACATATAATTGCTTCCCAGCATCACATTGACCCCGATCAAAACAACAGCCAGAACATTCAGCAAAACAAAAACGCGCAAAACCGATCGAGCTCCTGGCCGCATACCAAGACCCCACGTAGTGAACAGCGCAGCAGCCACAATACCCCCATGCGCGATAAAATATTGAAAAAAGCGATACTGCGGATAGCCGATATCGAGCTGAGGCGTCACAACCGCATTCGTCGCGCCCACAAGCCCCCAGAAATAGGCAATCTCGTAAGCCGTCTGCCGCCTGAAAACGAGCATAACCACAACCGCAAAAACAGTAATACCGCAAACATGCAGCGGCATATACTCCCGCACAAACTCGTGTACCCCAACCGTCGCTATGCGATGGCTCCAGTTCAACACCTCGTTGACCGCAATCACCCCTGCAAACCCATAGCAGATCGCCAGGGTCGCCTTCGCCGAATCCAGCCACTTAACAACAAGCACCAAAACAATCGGCACGGCGAGAATGACGCCCATCGCGGCAACATGGGCAAAACCGAACAACTCAAATTCGCTTGAAGCCATCATTTCTCCATGCGATAACAGACAAAACCAACAGCAAAAACCTTCTGGATCGCGGCTTACACCCTGCCGCGATGACGGCTCTGTTGTTAGGAACCAGTTAAAGTAAAAAATTTAACCATGAAGCCACTTTTCTTCAAAATATGAAAAAATTCAACAATCATTAAAACTTTTTGCCTCAACCAAACGTCTTGAAAGGTGAACAACACACAAAACGCCAACTCAGGTTCACTGTATGAACGATGCGGAATTAATTGCCCAGTTCCGGGCCGGACAAATCGCGGCCTTTAACACCCTGGTCAAACGCTGGGAGTGCCCGATCTACAACTTTGTCTTGCGCTATGTGGGCAATCGCGACGACGCGCGCGACCTGTGCCAGCAAACCTTTATCCGTGCGTACAAAAGCATGCGGCGTCTGCGCGACCCCGACAAATTCACCTCGTGGATCTATCAAATCGCGCTCAACGCCTGCCGAGACGCTGGCCGCCGTCGCAGCCTCGTCTCCCTGGACACACTCGACATCCCCATAGCAGACACAACAACGCCCCCAGACGCGATAGTTCACGAACAAAGCGTTCGAGACCTGCTCAACCGCGCACTGCAAAACTTGCCCGAAGAACAGCGCGTCGTCATCATCATGAAAGAATATCAGGGACTCAAATTCACCGAAATTGCCGAAACACTCAAAGTACCCATCAACACCGTCAAATCCAGAATGTATTACGGCCTCTCTGCCCTCAAAAAAATCTTTGATCGCTGGCACATCAGCGAGGACATGGTGCGTTATGAACTGTGACATCACCCGCGAACAACTCATCGCCTACCTCTACGACGAAGACATCCGTCCAAACGAGCGTGAACGCCTCAAAGCCCACATCGAAACCTGCCCTTCATGCAGCCAAACCCTTGAAGAACTGGGCAGCACATCTCGCATCCTCAATGCTTGGGGCGACGAAAAACCCAACCTGGATCTCGTCTTCGTACAGGAACGTCAAACCCTCTGGCAAAACCTGCTCCCCCCGCAATATCCCAAAACCTGGACAGCTGCGGGCTTAGCCATCGCCGCAATCCTAATCTTCACCTTTATCAACATCGAATTTGCCATACGAGACGGTGCATTCCACACCTCTATCGGCCTGCGGTCCAGTGATCCACCTGAACAAATCGCCATAGCCGACACCACTGAAGTCCCCTCATTAGACACCCCCATCACCCTCGGCGAATTGATCATCCACCAACAAAACCTGATCGACTACACCAATCGCCTCGTCCAGGAATCGCAAAACCAACAGCGCAATGAAATCAACAACACCTTCATCCGCCTCGTAGGCGAACTCCAAACCCAGCGCCAACAGGACCTCCTGCGCATAGACCGCGGGTTACAGACCCTCTACAACACCCATGCAACCCGCTATGACCATATCCTGACACAGATGGACTCTGTTAAAAACATCGTCTATGATAGCGGAGTTGAAGTTCTCATCGTACCTGAAGATAACCGACCATACCGCACGATACCCACAGGAAGAAAAACCCCATGAAGCGCGAAATCGGAAAACTCACAGTACTGATAACAGCGCCGATCTTGCTATCCCTCGTCTGGAATATTCACGCATCAGACACCCGGGTAAAAACCGCGCAACCCGATAGAATATCGGTGCCCCATACCGTACAACTCGATTCCTTGAGCAAGGCACTCTCCGATTCTCTGGGCAGGAGAATTAAAATTTTTATCTCAGAACGCTCTAACCCCAACGCCCGCGACTTACTCTTGCGCCCTGCTGACAAAGCCACCTACACCACAAGCGACCTGCTTTTAAGACCCGATGACAAAATAATATATATACCAATCAGCACGACAAAACATCGTCCTGCAAAAAAGGAGAAATCAAAATGAGACATTTCGTGACAAAAATCGTACAAACCGTCCTCTTTGCGGGAATAGCTCTCTTTACATTTTGCACATCCGCCCTCGCCGACATGGACTGGAAACGCATGAAACGCGACCTCGCCATTCAGGAGAGCATACTCGACCAATTTTTTGACGAGAAAAAAGTCTCCACAACCGGTCTTTACATCGAAAATCACGGCGTCTTACTCATTGCCAGCGGCGGGATAAAACCTGAGTTTCGAGTGCTTATGATTGATGACAAAAGTGTTAACATTGCTATATCCGACAAGGATGTTTGGCAAATACAGAAGAGTAGAAGCAATGCTAAGAGTCAATGGGACTTTTTAGACGAGTCTGAAGTTCTTCATATACAGAAGAATAGAGGCGATAAAAGCAGTGAAAATGAAGAGGAAGAAATCTTTGAATTTTTTATGGTCGAAAAAAAACCAGAGACCTCTCAAAGTCAAAATGAAAAAATAAAAAAACAACTCACTGAATTTTTAAGCATCTATGGAAATACTATTGGACAACTCAAAGATGACGATCACGTAACCATTCTCTTGCACTTGTCGGAGCACAGCTACGGCTTTGGTTCCTTACACCCCTACAAACAGATAGAGGCTTTGGAGAAAACTTATGAAACCTCCAAAAAACAGATGGAGGCTTTGGGGAAAACGGACGAAGGTGATAAAAAACAGATGGAGGCTTTGAAGAAAAAAATCGAGGAGGTAAAAAAAAGACATGAAACTTCCAAAAACATGGCGTTCAAAATTGCCAACCCCAAGGGCAGCTTCTTTGAAGCTACAGTCACCAAACGCGATATCGAAGCATACAACCGGGGGAAAATTGACGAACAAACCTTCTATGATCGAATCACCTTTCGAGAGCACGAACCACAGCCCTCGCGCGATAATAGAATCGACATCATGGCCGACATTTTGACCAATATTCTCAAAAAGGATACAGATCTCCGATTTTTGAGTAACACCAAAAGCACGGGCTTCTACCAAAAAGGCATAGGCGCACTCTTTCTCGTCTCTCAAAAGGGCAATCTATTTGGGTACGATGAGATTTGGTACAAACGAGAATCCGACAAAAAAAATAAAATTGACGGACTCGTCACCTTCAAAACCGCGGTCATAGAAACCCTTGCAGACTACGGTCCCACCCTGCGCGGCTTATCGCCAGAGGAATCCATTATCGTTCATGCCAACCTCATCAAAGACAGCGACCACAAAATCATGCGGATCGTGCGTATAAAAAAAGACAAAACATCCGAAATTATCCAACATCCCGACCGCATCCTCTTCCGCGTTGCCAAACGCGACATTGACGCCTACGCCAGCCAAAAAATCGACCTCGACACATTTAAAAAAAGAGTTGCAATCACCGAGATGTGAGACACGAGATGTGAAACAAAGGGAAAAATCCCACCCTGAACTCAGGATGGGATTTTTTATTTCCACAAAATACTTGACAACAAGCCAAAAGATTTGTACTTCGATTCTCTCTTTTTTTTCAAGAATAAATATGAAAAAATTCAACGACCATTAAAACCTTCGCCTCCACATACGAAGTTTAAAAAAGGAAATCGCCCATGTCTATAGACTCATTTGGTATGTTTCGCAAAGTATTGACAATCGCTGTCCTGGTACACGCAGGCGTCTCGGCTCAAGCGCAAGACGAGATCGCGGGCATCTGGCATGGAGAAATCAAAATCCCCGGACAACCTCTTGCTATCAAAATTGTTCTCAATCACACCGACGCGGACTGGACTGGCACCATCGACATCCCGGCTCAGGGCGCGAAAGGCCTCCCACTCATCAATATCAACGTCGAACCCGACGAAGCAGACACACGGGTCACATTTGCGATAAGCGGCGTACCGGGCAACCCCACCTTCGAGGGCCGCTTGCAGAGCGATGGTGTCATTCTCGGCACATTCTCCCAGGGTGGCGCACGCCTGAAATTTCAACTCTCACGCGATAGTGTCGGACCAGCGAGACCTCAGGAACCCAAAGCACCGTTCCCCTACCAGATTGAAGAAGCGAAATTCGAACGCGATTCAATAAACTTCGCCGGCACATTGACTATCCCCTCGGGCACAGGCCCCTTTCCAGCGGTATTACTCCTCTCCGGCAGCGGACCGCAGAATCGCGACAGCGAAATATTCGGTCACAAGCCCTTCCTCGTAATCGCCGACTATCTGACACGAGCCGGCATCGCCGTACTCCGGGTTGACGACCCCGGCGTAGGCGGATCCACGGCACATCCGCACCCCCCCACAGCCTCAGATTTTGCCGACAACGCCATCGCTGCCGTTGACTTTCTAAAGCGCGACAGCCGCATCAACCCCGATCAAATCGGTCTCATCGGACACAGCGAAGGCGGTATTGTCGCACCCCTATCCGCCACTCGCGGAGAAGGCATCGCCTTTGTCGTATTGCTGGCCGCACCAGGTGTTCCCGGAAACGAAATGATGAGAAAGCAAAACGAGCGCATTCTGGATGCCGCTGGCATCGTAGGCGAGCAAAAAGAGATACGCCTTGCGCTTTTCGATCAGCTATCCACAGCTTTAACCTCGGATTTGCCCGAAGCCGAGGTGCGTCAGAAAGTTGAGGAAGTCGTACGGCAACAGTTCGAGACCAACGGTATTCCTCGCACACAACAGGACGAAACCCAGGTCAGAATGGCCGTTGAACAAGCGATCAGTCCCGGAATGCGTTACTTGCTCGCTTACGACCCTCGCCCTGCACTCAAAAAAATTTCCGTTCCCGTACTCGCATTGAACGGCGAGTTGGACACTCAGGTCGATGCTGGGCAAAACCTCGTCGCCATTGCCGCAGCGCTGGAGAACAACAGCAACGTCACAATTCACCGCCTACCGGGCCTCAACCACTTATTTCAACATGCAAAAACAGGACTAATTGGCGAGTACGGTGTAATCGAAGAAACCATCTCGCCGGAAGTCCTGGACCTGATCCGCGACTGGATCCTGACCATCACCCGATGAAGGAGAAATCAAAAAAAATCCCACCCTGAATTCAGGATGGGATTTTTTCTTGTGATCTACGCAACTCAATTCCCGCCACCGCCGCGACCACCACGGCCACCTTCACCACCGCGCCCGCCACCACCGCGCCGACCCTGCTGGCCCCGAGCCTGTCTCGGCGGACCCGCTTCAATCGTGATATTCACGCGCACCTCATCCCCCAGCACATTGGCAAAATTCGCCCAGCTATTCACGCCAAAATCCGAACACAACAGCGTCAACTCAGTCTCAAAACCAGCCAGAGGCGTATTGCGCTGCGGATGCGTGCCAACACCGAGCACCGTCACCGGCAACGTAACACTCTTCGTCACGCCGTGCATCGTCAAATCACCCGTCACCAGAATCTTTTCCCCTTCCTTCACAGCCGACGTACTCTTAAATGCGATCGTCGGATAAGTCTCCACCTCAAAGAAATCCGCACCGCGCAAATGATCGTCGCGACGCTGATTCCCCGTATCGATACTCCGCGTCTGAATCGTCGTCTCAATCATCATCTTCTCGGGCGCGGCCGGATCGTAATCAATCGTACCACCAAACTGATTAAACCTGCCCGCCGTGCGGCTCACAAAGTGCCGAATCGAAAACCCGACTGACGAATGCGCCCGGTCAATCTGGTACTTCTCGGCAAAACCCGTATCCGCCATCACAAGCGATGACACCAATCCCAAACACAACAAACGTATGACGCTCAACATTACACCCTCCTGTAAAAAATTAACCCCGGCTCTATATTAAACTAATTAAAAGCAAAACATTCTGGATCGCGGCTCAACCATGCCCCCCGTATAAAGGCACTACGGGGCAGGCTCTGCATGCTTTAAGCAGGGGATCATACCGCGATGACGGGCGAGGCATGCCTCGCCCCTACGGTAGATCAACATTATTTCCCGTGCCCCGCCTCCTCCGCCATCACCACGCGCGACGCCGCCAACCCATCTACCCTGGCGACTCCACCCGTCACAGGATCGATCTGCCCAAACGACAACACACCCGTCGGGCAACTCTGCACACAGGCCGAACACCGCACGCATTCCGGATCCTCCATAGGCAAACCCTTATTCGCAAAATTCATCACATCAATACCCTGATGGCACACCGACGTACACACACTACACGAAATACACTTCTTCTTATCCGCAAAAATCCGAAACCGCGAAAACCGCGCATAAACATGCATCAACGCAGCTAAGGGACACGCAAACCGGCACCACATTCGCCCGCTAAAATGCCAGTAAAAACCCACCCCAATAATACCCGCCAAAAACAAATCCACAAACCACTGATAATTCAAAAACGTCAGCGGAAACACCAGACCGCCCCAATTCACATCCTTCCCCATAAACAGCCCCATATACCCCGCATTCACCCAGTGATCATAAGGCAACAACCAGCCCGCAATCCGCAATGCCAGAAGCACAAAAGCCAGAACCAGAATCACCTGCCCCACCATATTCATCCGATTCCAAACAGGACCGTGCGGCATCTTCTGCCGGTGCATATCTCCCATCGTCTCTGCCAGTGCCCCGCACGAACAAATCCACCCGCAATAAGCCCCCTTGCCCCAGCGCCAGATAATCAACGGAATCACCACAAAAGTCTGCACCAGACTAATGCCCAACCACCACCCCAGCGGCTGACTCGTAAACACATTCCAGAAAAACAGTGGCCACGCCAGAATAAAACCCAAACTCCGCCAGTACTCCCGCCCGTGTGCATCCCACTCCGTCGCCGGGAACAACGCATCGGCCACAGGCTTCAGAAAAGCACCATCGGAAAACCAACCATTGTGCCCCAGCCACGGCAAGAAAATGTACGGCAACAAAAACAGGGGCACACACTGAATAACCATCAGCGTCACCGTCTGCACCGTCACATAAGGCGTCTGCCGTCGATTAATCCTGCGAATCCCAAACCCCACCACACACGCACAATAAGCCAGCGAATAATAAAAACCCGGCTGCATCATCGACGTCCACACCGTCCCAAAAAGACCCGACTTATCCTCTGCAGGCGTCAAATTAAACGGAAACAGCTCTGCCCCCTTAAACCACTCGTAAATCGGAATCCCCGCACCCGTCTTCCAGTGATACACAAACACACACGCCAGCATAATCAACCCAAAAGACACCCACGTACCCACGCGCCATTCCCCTCTAATCGGCACACCTGACCGCCTGAAAAAATCCAGCGGCGCCTCGCGCCCAATCATGGAAAACACCGCATCATTGGGCATCGCCTCATCACCTTCACCCGTCGAAAGCACCACCTCATCCTCACCAATCGCCTTCACCTCACTCGCCAGCGCCATCCGCAAATGTTCCCCACCCGAAAGCACGTCAATCTTCTCCACATTCTCGGGCTTGGGGCGGCTCAATTCCGCACGTCGATACGACAGCGTCACCCGCCCGCCGGACTCGGCAATAGCAATCGCCGTCTCCAGCGCACTATCACCGCCACCGACCACCAGCACATCCTGGTCCGCATAATCCTTTGGATCGTGCAACCGATTCATCACCTTATCCAGATCCTCACCCGGCACATTTAACTTTCTAAAATTGCCCGACCGACCAATCGCCACAATCACCCGGTGCGCCAGCAAATCCTCACCCTCGGGAATCACCACCCGCAACACATCCCCCTCCCGCTGCACGCACTCTGCCCGCGCAAACACCGGCTCGATATCCGCGGTCCGCTCCTCCAATTCCTCCAACAACCGCTCCTTCACATCTGCCCGATCCGAAAACTGCAAATCACCTGCGGGAACCATCTCCGTCGGATACGTATAAATCGGCTTCGCCTTTGGAAAATTCACCACCGTAGAAAACCGCTCTGACGCCTCTAACAGCACAAAATCCAATCCCAGATTTCTCGCCTCAATACCCGCTGCCATACCCGACACACCCCCACCAATAATCACCAGATCGCGCACCCCATCCCTCTGCGTCCGCCTCTCAAACCCCGCATCATCCGCAATCGTCTGCACTGCCCGCGCCCCCGTATCCGACGAAAACTTCAACAGCGGAATCCCCGTCAAATCCCCCACAATGTACAACCCCGGCACCGCCGTTGACCCATCCTCATTCATCTCGGGCAACTTCTCCACCGTGCCTGAAGGCCACCGCGTGTGCAACCAGTGCATATACCGCTTCAAAAATCCAAACATAGTTTCCCTTCTGCTACTCGGATCGTTAAAAACATACTGGATTGCGGCTCAAGCATGTCCCTGTATGGTGTTGAGCAGGGAAACATGCCGCAATGACGACCGTCACGCCTGCATGCCTTAAGCAGGCGTCCAGAATGGGATTACTTTACCTCATTAATTCGCCCGCATAGGATAGTCACGCCATCTCACATCGTCAATTCCAAAATTTGCGTCATCTATAAACATCATCGATCAACGCGCGGATATACCCAATCGCATACGCCTTGCCGTGCAACTGCGTATATGCGGAATAGGCAAACCTCGGCGTATGATCCATCATATACGGACCATTGAACCCATTATCGCGATAAACCGCCATCGCGCGCTTCATATTGATATCGCCTTCATCCATAAAAACCTCGGCAAACCGCGGCAACTGACCCTTCACATTGCGGAAATGCACCCACACAATTTTATTATTCGAAGCCATCTCGGCAATCGCATCATAAACGCCCGCACCCAGCAACTCCGTCATACACCCCTGGCAAAATAACATGCCATTGTGCTCGCCGGGCGCAATCTCAAAAAGCGTGCGCCTGAACTGATCCAGCGAAGAACAAATCTGTGCAATACCACCCAGAGGCTCAGGAACCGGCGGATCATCCGGATGCAGCGCCATACGCACCCCCGCCTTTTCCGCAACGGGAATCACCGCCTGTAAAAACACCTCCATATTTGCCCACATCGTCTCTTCTGAAACGGGCGGATCGTGTTGCTCTGGACGGTTCTCACTAAAATATTCATAATCAAACGTACTATAGCTCACCCCACCGCGACCCGTATCCGAAGGCGTGCGAAAATTCCCCATCGGCTTGAAATTCCAGCCCAAACACGGAATCCCCGCCCTACCCAGCGACGCCAGCATCTGGCACCAGATCCCGATCTTCTCATCTCGATCTTCCATAGCCAGCGCAATCTCCTCCCAACACGGCATAAAAATATTATTCAACTTCATGCCATGGGATTCCACCAACTCCCGCGCCTTCTCAAATTCCTCCGTACAATCCTCCCCCGCGCGAAGCCGCTGCGCCAGTGTCGTATTCGCCACACCCGTGCCACTGCGCCTCGCTGATTTTGCGGGCGGTCGTCCACCCCGCAACTCGAGATGAATCGAATCCACGCTAATCGCCCTGTAAAAACTCAAAATATCATCGTCTAAATTGTCGTAATGAACCTGATCTTGAATGTACATTTTTACCACCTTTCACATCCCAATAAACTGCTAAGCAATTGTACCGTTCCTTAATTTTTAACTCTCAACCTCGGCATCGGACACCCGCCGTTGACCGCCCTGCCGCCCTTCCGCATCGACAATCTCGGGAACATACCCCTCAACATCTCGAATATACCCGAGCAACCGCGCCTTCATTCGATCTGCAACCGGACGGTGGCTTTCATAACCAATCAAATTGCGCAACTCGTACGGATCTGCCTCCAGATCGTACAAATACGCCTCGTCATAACTTCTCGCACCCTCTGCACCGGACGGCACCGCATCGCTTTGGACCGCGTACTTCCATCGCTTTGTGCGAACCGCGCGACCAATACCACTCTCTGAAATCTGCACAAACACATCATCCGGCCAGGGATCTGCAAGCGACCTCCCGCCACCGCCCAAAATGGGAAGCACGGAACGCCCCGACATCTGATCGGGAATCTCCAACCCCGCGCCATCCAACAGCGTCGGCGGCAAATCCACCAGACTCACCAACTCGCCTAACGTGCCTCCCCCTGTAAACGGGCCACCTGTCAACACCGTTGGCGTACGGATAGAACTCTCGTGACACGAACGCTTGTATTCCTTATTGCGGGTGCGGAAATGGCAGGCGTGATCAGAAGTGAACAACACAATCGTATCCTCTAACAGCCCCAAACTCTTCAGCGCATCGAGCAAACGCCCATAAGCCTCATCCAACCGCTTGATCATCCCCCAGTACCCACCCAAATGCTGCTGCGTACTCCCCCCCGTGGGAACCGCGCCGGGATATTCACCTTCAGCAGAAGGATGCGTGGGCAACCCCGCCAAATCGGGCGGCGTCCATCGCCCGGCATACATCTCGCGATACCCATCCGGCGGCGGATAATCATCCAGATGATTCTGGTGATGGGGTTCCAAAAACGAAATAAACAGATAAAAGGGATCGCTCTGATGTTCATCCACATACTGGATCGCCGCATCGGTCAGCGCATCGACCCGATAACCGGGCAACTTCACCTCTTGATTATCATTATCATAAACAACGCAATCATACGTATCAGAAGTCCCCTCCAGCGCATTTGCCGCGAGCCAGAACTGGTACCCACCGCGCGCTTCTTCCGGCACAAAACCGCGCCCAGTCGTCGCCAGATGCCACTTTCCAATATACCCCGTGTGATAACCCGCATCATTAAAACACTGTGCAAGCGTCTCGTGATCGGGATTCAGCCCAATCCCATTGCGATACACCCCCGTCTCACTCGCGTACATCCCCGTCTGCAAACACGAACGCGCCGGACCGCACACAGGCTGACAGGTAAAACTATTATAAACATGTGTCCCGTGCTGAGCCGCGCGATCCAGATTGGGTGTAATACCCAATGGATTGCCATGCGCTGCCATGCAATCCCAGCGCTGTTGATCCGTAAAAAATACAATAACATTTGGTTTGTTAGCCATAACATCTCCTTTTGTTCATGCACCAGGTGTAATTTTGGGATTATCCATACGCGTACAGCGAATACTTTCCCGCATCAGGCGCGTCAAAAGCTCTGCCTTCACATCCCGCGCCTCCGAACGATCCCACAAATTTACTTTCTCGTGTGGATCATTCTCCAGATCCACCAGCACATTATGTCCAATCCCCGAAGCATCCACCACAATTTTGTAGCGCTCTGTAATCAGCGTCCGCATAGACCCCATCTCCACAAACGCCGCGCGGTCGGACATATCCGCACCATCATTAATAAAAGCACGCAACGAACGCCCGGGCAACTCAAAATCCTCAACCGCCCAATCGTCGCGCCGAAAACGCATAGCAATTTGATCTATCCCCGCATAATCCAGCACTGTGGGCACAAAATCTAAATTGCTCACCACATCATCGCAAACACCAGTCTGTCCCCCGGGAACCCGCCAGATATACGGCACGCGCAACAACTCCTCCCACTGCCAAGGCGTCTTATGCCACAAATGGTGTGACCCCAGGTACTCCCCGTGATCCGCAATAAAAGCAACAACCGTATTATCGTACAACCCCTTCGCCTGCAAAAAATCAATCGCGCGACCCACATTGTCGTCAATATGAGAAATCATGCCATAAGTCTGCGCCATCACCTGCCGCAAATCCTCCTCACCGCCATTGAACCAGGCGGGACCAACTCTCCGCAGCAAACTATCAGGATCTGGATCTTCGTCAACAACAAATGTCTCCGGCAGAGTTAAAGCCCGGGGATCGTACATCTCACTATATGGCCTGCAAGCCACAAAAGGATGGTGCGGATCGGGAAAGGAACACCACGCAAAAAAATTTTCATCCTCGCCCAAACCATCTATAAAAGCCATCGTGCGATCTGTAATCCAGTGATTGTAATGCAACTCAGCCGGAACCTGGTCGATCTTCCAGGTCTGATAGCCAAAATTTTGATACGCCGAAGACTGAGCATACGGAACACATGTTGAAGGACCGTCCTCCGGATGATCCTTTTGCGCGACATCGGGATATTCTTCTTCCAACCAATTTCGATAATCCCCACAAACGTAATTCACATGTCCACCCACATAATCCGTCTCCCCAAAACCGTAATACCCCTCGGGCAAATGGGTCACCTCACCGCTATACCACCGATATCGGTTCTCCCATGAATCACCCCCCGAAAAAGGCTGCAAATGCAACTTCCCCGCCGCATGCGTGCGATACCCCGCCCTGGACAACGCCCCCGTCACAGTCGGCATATCTTCAGACAGACTCATGCCATTTTGTATCAACCCGTGTTGCGAAGGCGTCAACCCGGTAATCAAAGAAGCCCGCGACGGCTGGCACACCGGATGCGAGCAATAATTGCGGCGAAACAAAACCCCATCCTGTGCCAGACGATCCAGATTGGGCGTCTGTACATCCGGATGTCCATTGCACCCCATGCAATAAGCCTGCATCTGATCCACGCAAAAAATCAAAAAATTCGGTCGCATATTATCGCTCCGTGTTTATATTCATGCCGCGTACATACCAATATACGACCAATACAAAAATTTCGCGGTACTATATTGGCCCCTCCCATATCCCTCAAAAGGAGCACGCAATGCGACAATTAATCACCATATTTTTCACCATCATCCTCATCGCCCCAGCCCATGCAGAAGTCAAACCCTGGGATGACGCATTCAAAAAACAGTGGTACGCCGGACTCGCGGAAATCACCCGCTATGAACTCAAACAGGCGCAATACCGCGACACCTACGATGGCGACGCCGTCCTCATCTTCGTAACCGAAAACTTTCTCACAGACAAACACGTAAAGCACGAACGCGGCGACGGACCGAGCACCTCCGTACTCAAACTCAACGCCATGCGCCAATTTACAACGGGCCTCTATCCCTACTCCCTCATGACCTCTGTATTCACACCCGTAGCCCCCGACCAGACGCGCACACTCAAAGTCACCAGCACAGCACAGGAATGGTGCGGCCACACCTTCGCCCAAATAAACCACCGCAACGGCGAATACAAAGCCACACTGCGGTCTTATTTTCAAAGCGACGGCGACCACGACCTCACATTGCCCAGCGCCATCCTCGAAGACGAAATCTGGACGCGCATCCGATTGGCACCCGAACGCTTGCCCACAGGTGAAATCCAGATCATCCCTGGCATGCTATTCCAGCGCCTGACACACACCCTCCCCGATGTCCAAACCGCCAATGCGGAACTCACCACAGGCGACACGACCTCGGTTTACACCCTCGCGTACATCTCCATCGGCCGCAAACTCGCCATAACCTTTGAAAAAAACTATCCCCACGCCATCCTCGGCTGGGAAGAATCCACGCAACGCCGGGGCCGCTGGACCACGACCACAGCGCGCAAAACGCATGCCACGATGCTCGACTACTGGAACAAAAACAAAGTTGAAGACATCGCCTACCGCGCACAACTGGGGTTAAAATAGTTGTTCATATTATGAGACTTGTCTATCTTTGTAACTGATATTGGGCAAGCAACAACCGATGAACACCGATGAACACCGATGGTTGCTGTATTGCCCATCCCGAACACAGGCAAGGGTTGTCCTGCGTTAGTAAGGCAACAACTCTTACTTTCAACACACTCAAGATACCAGGCATAAAACGCCTTTCATCTGTGTCCATCTGCGTCCATCTGCGGATACTTTTTTCACAGAGGTTGAAATGACCACCAAAAAAATAAAATTCATCGCTGGATTTGCCGTCATTATCGCCAGCTTGCTCACCATGATCGTGTACAGCTCCGAAAAAATGTCGCTGTATTACCTCACCGTCTCTGAACTGGAAGCGCGCGAAACCGAATTTGCCAACACCCGCTTCAAACTCGCCGGCAAAGTCATCCCCGGCACCATCATCAAGCGCGACGGCAACCGCACCGTCGAATTTGAAATCGCTGACCTCATCGACCAGGATCCATCTGCCAACAAACGCACCATCCGCTACACCGGCGTCGTACCCGATACCTTCCGCGAAGAAGCCGACGTCGTACTCGAAGGCAAAATCGGACCCAATGGCATCTTCATAGCCGAAAACATGCTCGCCAAATGCCCGTCCAAATACGAAAGCCAGAGCTACGAAGAAATCAAAGCGTCATACGAATAAACGAGACCCAAACACATGCTCCCACAACTCGGCAATTTTCTTCTCTATCTCGCCTTATTCACCTCGGCTTATGCGGTCATCGCCGCAATATTAGCGGCAAAAACCCGGCGAATGGGCCTCATCCTGAGCACGGAACGCGCAGTCCTCACAGGTTTTCTGCTCTGCCTCTCCGCCATGGCCATTCTCGAAGTGCTCTTCCTCACAGACCGCTTCGACATCTACTACATCGCCACCCACTCCAGCCGCGACCTGCCCACCGGCTACAAATTCACAGCCGTCTGGTCTGGCATGCAGGGATCGCTCTTACTCTGGGCACTTATCCTATCCGGATTCATATTCTTTGCCGTCATCAAAACCCGTGCCTTTCGCGGCCCCCTCGCCTCTTATGCCACAGCCATCATGTCCTTCACGCTGGTCTTCTTCCTCGCGCTCATCTGCATCCACGAAAATCCATTTGTCACCATGCCGCGCGCCATGCCCGATGGAACGGGCATGAACCCCTTGCTCGTCCATCCCGTCATGGCCATCCACCCCCCAATGCTCTATCACGGCTACGTCGGCTTTACCGTACCCTTTGCCTTTGCAATGGCCGCCCTCTTATCCAGACAAATCGACGAAGAATGGATTCGCACCACCCGCCGCTGGACCCTCCTCGCCTGGTTCTTCCTGGGCACGGGACAACTCCTCGGCGGCAAATGGGCCTACGTCGTACTCGGCTGGGGCGGATACTGGGGCTGGGACCCGGTCGAAAATGCCGCCCTCTTGCCCTGGCTAACCGGCACGGCCTTCTTGCACTCCGTCATGATCCAGGAAAAAAAAGGCATGCTCAAAATCTGGAACATGGTCCTCATCATCGCCACCTACACCCTGTGCATCTACGGCACCTTCCTCACGCGAAGTGGCGTCGTATCCTCCGTACACGCGTTTGCCCAGTCTCCCATTGGGCCCTGGTTTGGCGTCCTCGTCGTCCTGATCGTCATCTTCTCAAGCCTCCTCCTCGTCTCGCGTCTGGACCTGCTCAAAACCAAAACGCAATACGAATCTCCCATCTCGCGCGAAGGTGGTTTTTTGCTCAACAACCTGCTCTTCCTCACCGCCACATTCGCCGTCTTCTGGGGCGTCATGTTTCCCGTCATCTCCGAAGCCGTTACCGGTGACAAAATCACCGTGGGTCCCCCCTACTTCAACACCGTCATGGTACCCATTGGCCTGCTCCTGCTCGTCCTCACGGGCATAGGACCCTTGCTCGCCTGGCGGCGCACCTCGGGCAAAAGCCTGAGAAAGCACTTCACGGGATCGAGCATCATGGGACTGATCTGCGGCATCGTCGCCATCGCCCTGGGCGTACGCGACATCTACGCCATCATCTCCTTCATCTTCTGCGGCTTTGTCACAGGCACAATCATCACCGAATTTCACCGCGGCGCGCGTGCGCGCGGCAGCAGCTCTGGCGAATCCTATCTCCGCGCAATCGTCAACCTCACCCGGCGAAATCGCCGTCGATATGGCGGTTATATCATCCACTTTGGCGTGGTCCTGCTCTTCATCGGATTTACCGGCAATGCGTTCAACAAAGATTCCCAGGTCGAACTCAAATACATGGAATCTACCGACATCGGACCCTACACCCTCACCTATGAAGGCATTACCGAATCCGTCAACCCACTCACCGCGGACATCGTCGCCCAGCTCGGCGTCTATAAACACGGACAGCGATTGGGCACCATGTGGCCCCACCAAAAAGTCTATTACAAACGACAAGATCAACAAAGAACCACAGAAGTCGCCATCCGCTCCAACCTGCGCGAAGACCTCTACGCGCTCTACCAGGGCGTTGACATGCGAGACGGCGAAGAAATCGCCCTCTTTCACCTGTACATCAACCCCCTCGTCATGTGGGTCTGGATAGGCGCGTGGATAATCACAATCGGCACCATCGTCGTCATGTGGCCCGACAAGCGCGAAAAACAGGTGATGCAAATGCGGGAGGCGATGGCATGAAGCCCGCAATCCTCATCCCAATATTCTTTCTCCTCTTCTCAATACCCGTCCGTGCCGAAGTGACCCAGGAACAGATCGATGAAGTGGGCAAAGAACTCGCCTGTTTGTGCGGGGACTGTCCGCGCCGACCACTTGACGAATGCATTTGTGGGTATGCACTGCAACAGAAAGAACGCATCAAAAAAATGCTGGCCTCCGGTCAAACTTCGCAGGCCATTATCGATGCTTATATAAGTGAATTTGGCCTGGAAATCCTCTCCAAACCGCCAGCTAAAGGCTTCAACCTCGTAGCATGGATCATGCCACCCCTCGTTCTTTTCCTCGGATTCTTTGGCGTACGCAGCGTACTCCGAACCTGGTCAAAAACAAAAATACCCGCCACACCAGCATCACAACCCCCGCACGATGACCCGTACCTCGACCGCCTCGAAAGCGACCTCAAGGAGCGCGAGTAATGATCATTGCCGCTTTTATCCTCATCGCAGCGGGCATCTTGCTCTTTATATTCACACCGCTGTTCGACCCCCGCGACGACGCCAAAACCATCAACCAGATCTCCCGCAGAGAAGCGCGACGACGCGAACTGATCGAACAGCGCGACATGGTCTATGAAGCCATCCGCGAACTCGACTTTGACCACCGCATGGGAAAAGTCGAAGAAGACGACTACCGGCAAACCCGCGCCCGTTATACAGCACAGGCCGTAGAACTCATCAAATCCCTCGACAAAGCCGCTGAACGCACAGACCGTCCCGCGCCCAAACCGCAGGGAATCTCCGACCAGATAGAAAAAGAAATCGCCGCTATTCGTCGTACCAGAAGAAAAAGCGGATGAATACTATCCACAGATGACGCAGATAGACGCAGATGAAAGGCGTGGAGCAAGAAAAAATAAGGAAATTAGAATGACTGAACATTTACTCGATGTAGTAATGCACGAACTCACCAAACAACACCCAGGTTTAGAACCTGGTTCGGACACCCTTAAAAATTTAATAAGAGACTCCGAATTTACACCAGAACAAGTTTTTGCAATATCACTTCTCGCGGCTGGAATTTCCAGGGACACATCAGCGTTTTATATTTCTCCCATAGAAAAGCAGGTCAAGGTTCTTAAAGAAGCCTTTGATGCCAACTCGGAATTGGGCCAGATTCTCGGAGAAGAAATTAACAAACTCCGAGACAGCCTGAAAAATGTTATGGTGAATCTCGTTGACGCCCTCAACTCCCAATTTGAAGCCGCAGACATCCCCATAAAAATAAACTTGGAAATTGTCTAAGGTTCGGCACTATCCTACATAATCCCCATAGAATAGTGCCGAAGCAGAGAGTGAGAAAAGGCTACGTCTCGAAAGACGTAGCCTTTGTTATTTGCCAGCAGTTTGTAGATTAAGTAATAATTTCAGCCTCACGGAGATGGTCGTAATATTGTTGTCTGGACATGCGACATGATGCAATCTCATTGTATTGGCTTTTTGTGATATGTAATTGCCCACAAATTGCCTTCAGGAGATTATCTCCAATATCTCTATTGTTGCGGCTTACAACTGTTTTTAAGTATAATCTCCCTGTTCTCGAGTCTCTAAGAACCCATTTTTCATGTTTTTTTCCCTTATCTGGCTTAAATCCGAGTTTTCTAAGTACCTTGCTTCGATGCTCCCTCAAATTCACGATTGAAAACCTTTCTTAGAAACTGGTGCCGTTTTGCCTGATATGGAGAGATATTATCTTGGTTTTCTCTGCTGTCCTGGAGATCGTCATTGACGATTTCTGCTAAACCAACTAATGCGTCCTCTAAACTATCATTACTACCCGCAATTATATCTGGAGAATCCTTAAAATACACCGCCCATGACCCATCATCAGATTTTTCAGCAACAATAGGCCATTGACCAGTAGTAGATAGTACAAATTTCGTTATATTTTTACCAGAAGAGTGGTTTAGATTGTCATAATATAGAGCATTTCTCCACAACCGATCAGAGAATGGATAGATAGGATTTTCTTCCTGTATTGATTTCATGGTGGCTTCAGCCATAACAACCTCCAAAGGCTTTTCACTGCGTGAGTAAAAGGCGGATTATTCTGCCAACCCGAGATTTTATACGCGGCCTTTCCCTTTATCCTTTTGAGAATACGGCATTAAGGCTTAAAGCGCAACCGATATTAAAAACAAGGGATACACGGGGCCGCAGACATAACCACCTGGTCAAGCGGTACATATCTTTCACATAACCACCCATTCATCGCTCAAAATGTACCCTTTCGCCTTTCATTTGTGCCCATCCCTGTTTTCACAGGGACATGCCTGCGTCCATCTGCGGATTTAAATTCGGAATGTAAAAAAGTGTGTAAAACACCATATTTAAAGTATTTAGACATCTTCCAACGCAAAATATCGCTCAATTTTTGGAGAACTACCATTTGTTGGCATGCCATTTGCTTTATGTCTGGGTGTTGCGCGTATCCCGCTTACTCACCCCATCAGACGCGAGGTATTTCACATGGCCAAATACGAAACCATCTCCAAACATCTCATCCAAACCTATCCCAAAGACTTCATCCGATTCACATTTGAACAGGACGATGTGGAAGTCCTGGACATACTCGACACAGAGCAAATCAGGGTTGGAACACAACATACCGATAGCCTCATCCGCGCCCATATCGAGGGCAAGGAGGCATTGATACACTACAAATTTCAAACCACTGACGATTCATCTATGCCGCTCCGCATGATTGGCTATATCGGATATGTGTTTGAGCATCACGACCTGCCGATTTATTCCAACGTGATCTATTTGCGGCGCAATGCGGGTCGGCGCGACCCGGGACGCTACATCCAGGATATTCACGGCTGTCGCGTTTTGATAGAATACAAAGTGATTCGGCTCAGTGAGATCGAAGGACAAGACATTCTTGAGGGAGGACCTTCGGGCTTGTTTCCATTTGCGCCGTTGATGAAACGTCCTGATAGGATAGATTCGGAAGCTTGGTTACATCAATGTGTTGACGCGACGAATGCGCTGCCGCTGGATGAATCAATAAAAGTTGACCTTTTGGGCAGGTTGATGATATTGAGTGGGTTAGAATATGATCCAACACTAATCAATCGTATTCTATCACAGGAGGGTCTTATGGACGCTATTATGCGCGAATCGTCGTTTGCACAATACATTAAGCAAGAAGGCATTGAAGAAGACATTGAGTAAGGGGGTAGGCAACGCGTCCTTGAAGATCTCCTTGCCTCATACAATGTGTTGACAATAGATCATGGAAGACCTATTGTAAAAAATCTTAAAGAGACACTTGTCCAACCACCCTAAAGAGAGATACCGCCATGAAGGCCAGGACACTTAAAGATGAAATTTCCGCGTACAACAAATTGTGCGAAGAGGGCCTTGAGCTTGACCACTTTGGTAAGTGGGTTATTATCTACGAAGGTGAACTCAATGGGGTCTTTGATACGGAGGATGAAGCGATACTCGAAGCTGTCAAAAAATTCAGAGACCGCGTTTTCTTGATCCTTCAAGTTGGGGCACCAGAAAGTCTATATAGAAGTGGATTACCCACAGTTTTGAGTGCCGCTTCCACTATTAACTTTGAAAAGGCACAATGCCAACAAAATCTACCAAAGTAGGATTTGAGAATCCGGATGATCTAATCGCATCAGGCCCAACAATGATGGTTCTTGTTGGGCTTTCTTATGATACCTTTCCAGATCCGGATTATGATGGCACAACTGGAGACGTGGAAATAGAGGTTATAGGATAGATTGAGAAAAAAGAGGGAATGAGAAAAGGCTACGCCTCGAAAGACGTAGCCTTTGTTGTTTGCCAGAAGTTATAGATTAACTGACGTTACGCATGCTCTGCCAGTGGATGAATCAATAAAGATTGACTGTTTTGGGCAGGTTGATGATATTGAGTGGGTTAGAGTATGATCCAACACTAATCAATCGTATTCAAACAGGGGGATACATGGAACGGGGGACATATATGGATAACCTTCGAAAAGAATGGGATCATCAACCATGATCACACTGGTTACTCACCTTCATACCATGTTCCGTCTATTATCCGCTCCGCATCTCGCCTTCCTCATCGGAATGCTTGCCCTTTTTATCACCACCCCTACCTTCGCGCTCACGGGTCGCGTCATCAATCACACCCTCAACCGTATCGAACCCGATGTGGAAGTCTCTTATATCCTCCATGAAGCCGGAGACGTCACCGTAGTGCGCGACACCACCGACAGCAAAGGCCAATTCATCCTCGACGTCCCCCCAGACCCGGGAGCCGAACCACCGCCCATGCTATTTGCTCGATACAACGGCATAGACTATCCCGGCAACCCGGCACCAGCGGGCGACATTGTTGACATCCCCGTATTTGAAACCACGGACTCCGACACCGCCATATCCCTATCTTCACACCACATCCTCCTCGACGCTCAGGCTGGCACAGTCACATATATTTTCATCGTACACAACCACGGCGACCGCACCTATCTCACGGGAGGCGACCACGGTCACGGCCTGGAAATACCCTTACCCGACGGCGTAACCGACTTTATCCGCGCACCCCAAGGCGTACACCTGCACGATACATTGCTCGTTGACCCACGCCCTATCATCCCCGGAAATAGCCAGACCTTCTTCACATTCTCCATACCCCCGACCAACCGCATCGCGCAACGCATCACCTATCCCACCGCGGGCATGGACTTGCTCGTCCAACCGCCCGAAACCCCCGTCTCCACAACAGTACTTCAAGACCTCGGAATCGTAAACCTGGGCAATAACGCCTTTCAGCGATTTGGCGCCGAACAACTCGCGCCCGGCACACAAATCGACATCAGACTCTCATCATCCGAATTCAGCCTCACACCCAATTTACAAACCACAATAGGAATCATTGCTGCCAGTGCGCTCGCGCTCGCACTCCTCGTCATCTACATGCGCTCACACAAAGCAACCCCCAATCGGCGCACAATTCTCCTCGAACAAATCGCCGACCTCGACGAGCGATATGAAAGCGGCAAACTCTCGGAAGACGATTACAAAAACAGACGCAATGCCCTCAAAGCCGAAGTCATTGATCTATCAGATAGCAACCAATGAACACGGCCATTGACATACAGAACACAACCCGCCGTTTTGGTCATATCACGGCACTGCAAAACATAAACCTCGCCGTACCAACGGGATGTATTTTTGCACTCTTTGGACCAAACGGAGCGGGCAAAACAACCCTATTGCGCCTCATCGCCACACTATCAAAACCGTCATCTGGCGACATCTGGATCAGCGGTATAGACACCCGGCGCAACCCGCATGAAATACGCAAAAACATCGGATTCATCTCGCATCAAACCATGCTCTACGACGACCTCACGGCGCGAGAAAACCTCGCATTTTACGGACGCATGTACGGCCTTCAAAATCTCAACACCCGCATAGAAAAAGTCCTCCTCACCGTTGGCCTGAAAGATCGCCAGCGCGACCGAATACACAAATACTCCCGGGGCATGAAACAGCGACTGGCCATTGCCCGAGCCATCTTGCACCACCCATCGATCCTCTTACTCGACGAACCCTTCACCGGCCTCGACACATCGGCCCAATCGACATTATCCAACATAATCACCACCCTCAAAGCAGAAGGACGCACCATCTTCCTCGTCACACACGACCTCGCGCGGGGCCTCGCGCTCGCAGACCGCTTTGGCATCCTCTTCCAGGGCCAATTAGTACACGAAGCATCGACAAAAAACATCCGTGAATCCGACTTGCAAACCCTGTACGAAAACAAAACCACCCGCTAAAAAATGCCTCTTTTCTTCACACAAACCCTCGCCATTCTCCAAAAAGATCTCAAAACCGAATGGCGCACCAGAGAACGCCTCAGCGCCATGGCTTTCTTCGCATTTCTGATTGTCATCATCTTCAATTTCATATACGAACCCGGCTCGCCAATCATAAAAACAGTAGCCCCCGGCATCTTCTGGATCGCCACGGCTTTTGCAGGACTGCTGGGCCTCAGCCGATCTTTTGCTATCGAAAAACAAAACGACTGCCTGATGGGCTTGCGCCTCACACCCGCGGACCCGGGTGCGATCTTCCTGGGCAAAATGCTGGGCAACACCCTCACCATGCTCATACTCCAGGCACTCATCTTGCCCATCCTCGTCATCTTTCTCAACCTGCAAATCGCACAAGCACTCCCCCATCTCATCCTGCCCGTCTTGCTGGGCACCCTCGGTCTTGCGACCATTGGCACCCTCTTCTCTGCCATGTCGCTCAACACCCGATTGCGAGAAGCCTTCTTACCCCTCCTCACACTGCCCATATTCATCCCGGCACTTCTCGCAGCCATCGAATCCTTTCGCGCAGTTCTCGAAGGCAGTGAAATCACAGACTGGCTCGTACTCAGCAGTGCTTTTGTCGCACTCTACATCGCTGCATGCCTGCTCTTATTTGAATATGTCCTGGAGGATTGACAATGCACCAAAAACCCTACATCCTTCCCTTTGTCTTCGGCATTCTCGCGCTCATCTGCCTGACTATCGCCCCCTATCTGGTATTCATGTACGCCGGAATAGAAAAAGAAATGGGACTGGCACAAAAAATATTCTACTACCACGTCCCATCTGCCTTCTCAATGTTCCTGGGCAGCTTTCTCTGCTTTATCTTCAGCATCTTCTATCTGTGGAAACGCGACAAAAACTGCGACCTGTGGGCCGCTTGTTCAGCCGAAGTGAGCTTGCTCTTTGGCACCCTGGTCTTAATCACAGGTGCAATCTGGGCAAAACCCATCTGGGGCGCGTGGTGGGTCTGGGATGCACAACTCACACTCACACTCATACTCTGGCTCATCCTCGCAGCGTATCACATGTTGCGCACCTACCTCGAAGACGCCGTTCAAAGCGCGCGCTTTCGCGCAGTACTCGGCATAATCGGCTTCCTCAACGTACCCTTCATCCACTACGCCACCAAACTGTGGCGCACGCATCATCCCGAAGTGATCCGCGGCGAAGAAATCAGCCTGCCCCCCGACATGAAAATCGCTTTTTTCTTTTGCGTCATCACCTTCTTCGCGCTCTTTTTCGCCCTGCTCTTCAAGCGCGTATCACTCGCAAAAGCACAAAACGAACTCGAATCGCTCAAAGCCGAAATATAACTTTTTCACGGAGGAACTTATGCAACACCTCGAATACATGACCGCGGCGTACATCATCATATGGGTCGCCATCCTGCTCTACTTCTTGAGCCTGTCCAAACGCGAAAAAGCGATATGGGAAGAACTGCGTGAACTACGCGCCACCATCACCCGAGACAACGCCCCATAGCCCATGGCCATCAAAAACGCAAAAAAAATCCTGAACCTGAAACGCCGCAAAATGCGTCGGGCAGAACAAAAATACCTCATAGAGGGCATTCGTCTCTGCGAAGAAGCACTCAAAAGCAGCGACACCCTCGAACAACTCATCTTCTGCCGCGAAAGCATCGCCCGCAACACGCGCCTCGAAAATCTCTACCAGACGGCTCTCGCACAGCGCATCCCCATCCAGCAAACCGACTGGCGCGCCTTCAAACACATGTCAGACACAGACACACCGCAAGGCGTACTCGGCGTGGTATCGATGCCGTCCTATGACCGCAAAGCCGTCCTCAACACCGATGGCCCATTCCTCATCCTCGACCGCGTCTCCGACCCCGGCAATTTGGGCGTCATCATGCGAACCGCCGAAGCCGTCGGATGCAAAAGCATCTTTCTCACCCGCGGATCCGTCGAAGTCTATAACCCCAAAGTCGTGCGCGCCACCATGGGCGCCATCTTTCGCATGCCCGTCTTCCCCCTCCAGGACGGACCCGCCCTGTTACACCATCTTCGCCAGCGCAACATCCAGATCATCGCAGCACACACCAGCGGCATATCCTTCCACAATCTCCAAACTCAAAACCCCGTTGCCCTCCTCCTCGGCAACGAAGCCTTCGGCATCGACCCCGCCCTCCTCGCCCTATCCGATCACACCGTCACCATACCCATGGCCGCCCCGGTCGAATCGCTCAACATCGCAGTCGCAAGCGGCATCCTCCTCTATCAAATTAATCGCACGTGATTACTCCCAACGGTAGAGCAGTTGGGCTTCTTGGCGGTCAAGTCGCCTGACTTTGTAATCCCAAAGTCAATATGTTTATCGCAGCATTGAGATCTCTGTCTGCAGTATAGCCACACTTCTTGCAATGATGCACACGATCAGAGAGTGCTTTCTTCTGTCTATGTCCACAAGAAGAGCAATCTTGTGAGGTGTATTCAGGATCAACAGGCTTGAATCCAATACCAGCTTCTTCCGCTTTGTATTGGAGGCAATGCCGAAACATTGACCATGCCGCATCGCTTATGGATTTAGACAACCGACGGTTCTGTTGCATGTCTTGAACATCGAGCTTCTCTGCCGCAATGAACCCGTGGCGATTGACCATTTTTCTTGCTTCTTGATGCACAAAATTAGGCTATGGGATGTTGTGGCGATAGTGAATATCGCTTCCGTGGAGAGAGATTTGGATGGAGCCTCTTCGGTATCATTTTCGCCTATCGCTACCCTGGAAGGACATACTGGTCAGGTTACTTCAGTATCGTTTTCACCTAATGGGAAAATACTCGCTTCTGGGTCATATGATGGCACACTTCTATTGTGGGATATATCGCCGTATATCACACCATAATCCCAAAATCTGTCTTTGGTAGCAATGGTGCTGTATTAGTTTTACACAAGCCTCTGGGGGCCATCTTCCCGGAGGCTTGTCGTATGATAGCATTAGACGCCAGTGGTCAAGAGACCGCCATCCACCGGTAGGGAGGCACCGGTAATATTGCCGGCCTCGGGCGAGCAGAGAAAGGCAACGGCTCGTCCGATGTCCTCGGGGGTGCCGCGGCGCTGCAGGGGTATATTGGCTTTGAGGTCGTCGGACGCGCTACCCACAGACGGAGCCTGAGTGCCAAAAATATGGGTCAGGTCCATATACCCCGGCATCACGGCGTTGCAGCGGATATTGTGGGGACCCAGGTCCACAGCCATGCTCTCGGTGAGACGCAGCACACCCGCTTTGGCCACTCCGTAGGCCGTATCGTCGGGCCAGGCGCGGTAGGCATGGACCGAAGAAGTACTGACAATGCAGCCTCCCTCGCCCTGTTGTACCATGATGCGGGCAGCCTGCTGACTACAAAGAAAAAAGCCTTTGAGACACACGTCCAGGGTCAAATCCCAGTTTTCTTCGGTAATTTCGAGGAAGGTAGCCCCGCTTCCGGCATAGGGGTTGTTAACCAGGATATCGAGGCGGTTAAAACGGGCGATGAAGGCGGTGAACATTGCTTCTACCTGTGCTCGGTCCGAAATATCAGCCTGAAAGAAGTCGGCTTCTCGCCCCTGATCTCGGATCAGTTCCAGGGTCCTGTCGGCGTCCGCATCTCGTTCCAGGTCGTTGATGCCCACATCACAGCCTGCCTGAGCCAGAGCAAGGGCAATACCGCGCCCGATATTGCGGCGTCCACCAGTGACAAGAGCCTTTTTCCCATCGAGTGACATCGTGCGACCTCCCTTTTGGTGTAGTAGTACAAAATTATTATATTTCAAATTTCAATATACGCCAAAAACGGTGCGATGCGATAGAGAAAGCATGGCTACATCAAATATCATCTTAAAAATTGCTTTCAATGATGAGGTTTGTTATCATTAATTATACTCTGGTTACCGGGGATAGTGCATCCTGTCCTATTTTTCACATTAGGGAACTTGCGTTTTGTCATGACAAAAGAAATTGAGCGGAAGTTTTGCGTGCAAAAAATGCCGGATCTGACGGCTTGTAAGGGAGTGGAAATCTCACAGGGCTATCTCTCGGTAGGGGAGAATGGCACTGAGATTCGGCTGCGTCGCAAAGGCGAGAAATTTTATCAGACCGTGAAACAGGGCAAGGGTGTGCAGCGGACGGAAGTCGAGGTGGAATTGAGCCGAGCGCAATTTGATAATCTCTGGCCTTTGACTGAGGGCAGGCGGGTCGAAAAAATGCGTTATGAGATCGTCGAAGGGATATGGACAATTGAACTGGATGTGTACCGCGGCCACCTGAAGGGCCTGTTGGTGGCCGAAGTCGAGTTTGAGACCATAGATGAAAGTTCGCGCTTTGTCCCTCCGCCGTGGTTTGGAAGAGATGTGACCGATGATGACCGTTACAAAAATGCGATCCTCGCACATAAGGGTAAGCCCGATGATCACGCGCAGTGAAACTTATGTATTAAGTGATCCACATGGACGAGATGTGGTCGAAAAACTCGCGACCGAGCGTCTGCTACCTATATCTGAAGTTGAAAAGACGGTGCGGTATTTCGACACATTTGACTGGCGGTTGTATCAAAAGGGACTCGCGCTGATACAAGCGGGAAATGCGGTGTATTTACAGCGAATTTCAAATGGTGAATACCCCATGATGCGCGATCAGATCGAGATGAAACAAAACCTGGAAGGCCGCTTCTGGTGGATGTTCCCAGAGGGCGAGTTGCGCGACACATTGCGGAACGCGCTCTCTATTCGAGCGCTGTTACTTCGAGCGCAGGTGAAGCAAAAAGTTTGCGGATTTGGCGTTTTGAATACAGATGAAAAGACGGTTGTTCGGCTATTCCTCACGCATACCAGCACAGAAAAAGGACACGTTGCGACTCTGGCATTGCGAAGTGTGCGAGGATATGAGCGCGATTTTGAGAATTTGCGCCGTCGTTTTATGAAGTTGGATGTTGCACATGCGGCAGAGGATGTATTTGAGCGCATGATGAATCTCGCAGGATGCGTGCCGGGCGATTATTCTTCAAAACTCAATCTCGGCCTGAATCACGAGGCGAGTGGGGGCGAGGCAACATATGAGATTTTAAAATGCCTGCACGATGTGATGCGCCAAAATGAAACGGGCATTCGCGCGGATTGGGATACGGAATTTCTGCACGATTTTCGGGTTGCGATTCGGCGCACGCGGTCAGCGCTGAGTCAAATCAAAGGCGTTTTGTCCGAAGATGCTGTAGCACATTTTAAGGATGAGTTTCGGCAATTGAACAGATCGACCAATCGGTTGCGAGATCTGGACGTGTATTTGCTCGAAGAAGAGACTTATCGCGCCATGTTGCCCAGGTCGCTGCAACCCGGACTGGATGCCGTTTTTGCGCGCTTAAAGAGCGAACGTCGGCGTGCCCTTAACGACATGGTGCAGGTTCTCGATAAACCCGAATATCTGGACATGATGAATTCATGGGCGGCTTTTTTGCAGGGTGTACAGTCTCGGGGAGGGAAGGCCTCCGCTGTACCTGCTATAGCCCTTGCGCGAAAATTTATTTATAAGCGTTTTAAACAAGTTCTCAAAAGGGGGCAGGCGATTGGAGGCGATACGCCCGACGAGACATTGCACAATTTGCGAATCGACTGCAAGAAATTGCGGTATTTGTTAGAATTTTTTGCCTCGCTTTTTCCCAAAGATAAGATGAACAAACTCATCGGATATATGAAGAAATTGCAGGATAATCTGGGGGATTTTAACGATTTATCAGTACAACAGCAGGAATTGATGACTTATTTGAATGAGGTATTGTCCCGCAGCCAGCGTGCGGATCGCCTGCTTTGTGCCGCGGCTATTGGCGGGCTTATTGCGCGTTTGCACGACCAGCAACAAGGTGTTCGGCGCGAATTTGCCAGTGCTTTTGCCACATTTTCGGGAAAGAAAAATGTTCGTTTGTACCGCGATTTGTTTAGATAGGGAACGAGTGTGAGTATCTTTGCGTTGTATAGCATGAAAGGTGGCGTGGGGAAGACCGCCGCCGCTGTGAATCTGGCTTATGAAGCGGTTCAATCCGGCGCTACTGCATTGCTGTGCGATTTAGACCCACAGGGGGCTGCGGCTTTTTATTTCCGTATCCGCGCAAAGAAAAAGTTTGGACGCAAGCGTTTCTTGAAGGGTGGCAAGCATTTAGAGAATAATATTCGGGGGACGGACTTTGAAAGTCTGGACTTATTGCCTTCGGCCATGTCTTTTCGCAATTTGGATTTGGGATTGGACGACCGGGCGAAAAACAAAAGCTACTTAAAGCGTCTGTTGACGCCGATGCGGAAAGAGTACGATTATATTTTTCTGGACTGCCCGCCCAACCTGACACTCCTTGCCGAGCATGTTTTCAGGGCGGCTGATTATGTGGTTGTTCCGTGTATCCCGACAACTCTGTCGATGTTGACGCATCAAAAGCTGGTAGAGTTCTTTAAAAAAAACAAATTGAAACGCAAAAAAATGGTGTCGTTTTTTTCAATGGTGGAACAGCGCAAAACAATGCATAAGGACACGATCGCGCAGGTGGGCAAGCGAGAGGGAAAATTTCTTAATGCACAAATTCCGTACACGACAGATGTGGAGCGGATGGGCTGGGCGAGACAACCCGTGGCATGCTTCAGGCCGCGTTCAAGGGCAACTCAGGCATATCGGAAACTTTGGATAGAATTGCAAATGCTTAGATGAATGGTGTAACTGCGAAGCCTCACCAGAAGTTCGTAAACGAATACAGCCAATAACAAAACCCCCCGGCAAAATGTCGGGGGGTTGGTGTTTGCGTTCGTAAATTACCTGTCGATTCGGAAACGTATGGGTATGACGAGATAGACTTTAACAGGTCTATCATTTTGACGGGCTGGCTTAAAACGGTATTGATTAACGGCCTGAAGAGCCGCTTTATAAAAAATTTCTTTGCCTTTGACAGCATCGGCTTGTTCGACCACTCCGGCTTTGTCAACCAGTATTTTCAAGTGAACGGTGCCTTCAATACCCGCCTTGAGGGCGACTGGGGGATATACCAGTGTTCCTCGCTTGATGAGCACGGGTTTTTCTTCGACCATGAAATATTCGAGTATCTCTTCTTCTGGTTCCACTATTGCTGCAATATCATCGCCAGGGGGTGGGGGCACATGGAGATCGACCTTATCGAAATCGAGGTCGGTAGTTTCAATAGTAACATCGTCGGGCACATCTTCGCTTTCGGTTGCAATGGGAATGGACGGCCGTGGCGGTGGCGGTGCGCGGTGAATTTGGCGAGTTTCCGGTATATCGACGTTTTCGATGACGATGGTGCGTCGCTCTATTTTGCGCGTGCCGGCTGTGAATGTGGGAAACATCATACCTATGCCCACATGCAAGATGAATGCAATCCCCATGCTCATGCGAAATATGCGCTTATAAGTGCGTTTGAGATCACAATCTGGATTTTTGGTGCGCGGAATTTCAGGCGTGATCCACTGATCTGATTTTTCGTTCATGGTTCTTCTCGGCAGAAAGAATTGCGGGCTTATGTGATTGAACTTTCGGCTTGCTTTGCTGACTGTTGGAGCCTCTTATACTTACCTATCTATAAATTCTAACACTACCGTAATAGAAAGGCAAGGTATTTTTGCAAGCCCTTATTCGACAAACTGCTTGTTTATCCATAGTTCATATCAATATATTAAAGTCCGTTGATTAATGATCTATTGGTACAAGGCAATGAAAAATCCCTACCTTCATTTGGCATTCGCGTGTGCTGCGGGCATTCTCATCGGGTGTTATAATCCCCAACGCGATCTGAGTATAGACCCATACAATACACCGCTTATCCACATTATTGATGCCGTTTATGAGGCAAACACAGGAATGGTTGTTGTACAGTGGGAGTATCTCGGTCAAAAGCGCGTTGAGAATTTTGTCCTCCAGCGGCAAGATATTTCCGGTTTTAGAAATATCGAGCGTTCCTCCGGTACTGATGCCAATGGCAGATATGCAACTGAGGGAATGTTTCGAGATGGCGAACTGTTTGCTGGCGAGCGCCTGCAATACCGCGTGGTTGCCGAACATAGCGAGGGCGGCCTGGTGCATTCTTCCGGCGTCAATATACTCATCCCGGGCGCTGGCTTGCGCGAAATGCGGCGCAATCCCATTGCCCTTACTGTGCAACTCGTCTGGCAGGCGGAAGCGGGTGATGTGGTGACTTATGAAGTTGTGCGCGCACCATCAGGAGGCGATTACGAGACGATCTTTGTTACGCAAAACCCGCAGCAGACATCTTTTTCAGATCGTTCGATTCCCGACAATCGCCCTTATACTTACGCTATAAGATCTCACCTGTCAACGGGTGTGCAACACACAAGTCGCAGTGTGCGCGTACAATTTTATCGCGAAGCGGGACGATATGTTGTAGCTCCCCTGAACAGCGGGCACGAGCGGGTGCGACTTTCGGCTGCCGATCCCTATGGGGAAGCCGACATGTTCGCCCAGATTGTGCGATCCAACCAAATTTCACTTTCTTACCTGCGGCATACTCTGGGTTTCGACATATCACACAGCCTTATCAGCACTGATATTTTTTCGAGCCCCTTTCTGCCGCAATCCGTGGATCTGGTTGGACCTCCGTTGCATGAAGAGGGGGGAGCTTTTTCCCACGCTTACATCAGCGGCCTGGATTCAGTTGGGCGTGTTGGCGTTATAAGGATTAGATGGTCTCGTAATACCCAGATAATATGGGCCCCTTCGCACCTCAATTGGGTAAGTGCATCTTCGCATGTGCGATTGGCCCAGGATAATCAACAGCGGTTTTATATTGCGACAGGTGGGCAATTGCGCGTCTATTCTGCTGCAATGTCTCCTGTCGGTGCTTTTGACCTCGAATATAGAGATCCCGTGGATATCGCTGTTCACAATGATGTTATCTGGATTGCATGGGCAAATGGGATTCAACGGGGAGTTTTGCTCTTTTCTGGAGAAGTGCTCAGCCATATCGCGTGGGAGGATGTGCTACGTCCTCAAATCGAACCGCGCGCTTTAACACTCAATACCGCGGGACAGGTTTTTGTGCTGGATCGCACTCAGGTGCACATGTTTCGGACAAATGGAGAAGCACTTTTCTCGTGGCCTCTGCCTGCGGGCACCTTCTCAGCAGGTGATCTAACTATCGGTAGATCGAGCCCGAATCTCTTACATCTTTCAGATGACAATGGGGAGGTTATAACGTATGTACCGTAATCTATTTGTCTGGGTGTTATTTTGGCTGACAATGGGTTCAGCATGGGCAGATGATCGGGAAATTATTGAAAAAGCGCAGGCGGCTTATCGCGCGGGAGATTATGCCGGTGCATTTGAGACGCTCTCCCATCTTCCGAGCTTGTTGGGCGTGGTCCCCCTGCTCGACAGATCACAACAGGGTCGGAGAGCCGAGATCTTTTTTGATCTGGGGCGCATTCACATGGCGTCTGGCGATACGATTCGTGCGCGTTTGGCACTTGTCGAGGTATTTCGCCTGGATCCAGAGGCCAACAAGGGGATTATGGATATTGACCCCGATCAGGCACTTGCAGATACGCGGACATTACTTTCGGACATGCGCCGTATAACGCTGCGACAAACTCTTGGAGAAACCACATTTTGGGGTGCTACGGGCCGCTCGCTTCTCTTGCCGGGGTGGGGACAGTTGTACCGCGGACACAAAAAACGGGGGTATGTCTTTATGGGGACTTCGGCAGTACTCGCTGCGGCCTGGCTCGTGGCCGATATATCCTATCGCAGTTCATATAATACCTATCGCGGTACGCGTTTGAATGATTTGCAACTGGGTCAACGCATAGCAGGCACGAATTCCGATGTATTTACCCAAAATTTTGAACGCGCACAATCTCGCGCTGGGCGGGCCAATCTCGCGCTGGGCTTGCTCGCCGCGGTCTGGTTGTCCAGTGTATTGGATCATCTGGTGGTCGGACCAGCCCAGGTTTCCCTGTCGGTGCCCATAAATTGAGGAAGGCCGAGTTTGATGCTATTGCTGAGGCGAAAAATATTCTATTGGGTATGTCTTTTTGTACTATCCATCTTACAGCTACCTGTCAGTGTTTTTTCCCAGCCGCCAGCCACCTTCCGATTGGCAATCGCGCCCTTTTATTCACCTTATAATGGCGATTACGGGGTCTATATGGCCGATCGCATCGCCTATGAACTCCACCGCCGCGCCTATGTTCCCGCTCTGGGAAGGGCGCGTTTTGTTTTAATAGAAACCGATGTGCCAACAGGGGAGATAGGCCAGACGGACAGGCAGCTTTCTCCCGCGCTGCGCGAGTTCCTTAGCAAAAGGGTCCCCGCCACCTATCTTTTGACTGGTTCTGTCGCGTTTACGGGCATTTACACAATTAAACTCAAACTCATCGATCTTCAGACAGGTGTGATTGTCTGGAGGGGTGAGGTGCGGGACAATCCTGCGTGGGTGTGGACGCGGGCACATCGGTCTGTGGGAGAGATCCCCGCTACCGAAGTGCGGTCTTCGCTTGGATTTGCCGAAGTGGAAACACCTGTACCCGCACCAGAAGCTGAACATTTGCCACATCATATTCTCATCCAACCGCTCCATACTACGGATTATCTGCCTCTTGCTGCCGATTGTGAAATGCACCTCAAAAATGCGATTCAGCGCGATGGCCTATTTTCTCTCGTACCAGGGGCACTAAAAGGAAGACAGGGACGCGAGCGGTTTTCTCGCATCAGTCCTGATTTGCGACGGCAAGCATCGGAAACAACGCTTGCAGAGGCCATCCTGACGGGCAGTTTGCTCGTGCTGGGCAAAGATGGCGCGATGGACAACTTCGGTGTGGTGTCGCGTTTGATTGAAGTGGAGTCCGGGCAAATTCTCTGGATGGGATCTTCAACTGGGCGAAGAGTCTGGCGATGGGACAAAATAGCGGATATTGTGTCTGCGACCATTGGACGACTTGGTGAAGACCTCGCACAGTATGGAGCAGGGGCAGCAGAAACCCAGATTGCGGCGTTGCGAGACCATGCAAAAGATGGAAAAACGTGGAGTGTGCTCGGACATGCCTATCTCGAGCGGGGATTGCTCAAGCAGGCTGAAGAAGCATTTGAAAAAGCCATGATTTTCCCCGATGCTCTGGCAGAAGCACGCGCGGGAAAAGGGCTGGTGCTGCTGAGGAGGGGTGGGCATTTCGATGACGGAGTGCAAGCACTCAGGTCTGCAATTCGAACTAATCCGGATTATCTGGATGCGTACAGCTATCTCGCGCAGGCTCTTCTCGATCAGGGGATGGTCGATGGCGTAAAAATTGCCGAAAACGCCATTCGGCGCGATTCGACATATCTCCCGCCATACCGCGTTCTGGGAGATTGGTATGCCGACCGTGAAGATCACCAAAGAGCGCGGGCGTTTTATCAGACGTATTTGACACGTAATTCCGACGACGAAGTCGCTGAACGGCTGGGCAGAAGTCTGTTGCAGTTGAAAAATTATCGGGATATCGACCGCTTTGTCGCACCTATCGCACGCGAAAAACCCGAGGCCTCGCATTTGTTGCCCATTATGGCAATCAAAGCGTTGCGGGTGAAACGCTTTGAGGAATCGGCCCAATTATTCGAACGATTTCTCGCGCAAATTAACGCGCGCGAACGCCAGCTTTACGACGATATTCAGATGCTGTTGTTAGATGAAGAAATAGGGATTTATCGCGCGCTTGACGATGCGGAAAAGAAAAAGTATGTGACGCGTTTTTGGCGTGCAAAAAATCCGAATTTGTCCAGCGCATACAACGAGCGACAACTGGCGCACTACGAACGGGTCTGGATGGCGCGCTGGGCATTTGGGCGGGAAAACTATCCCTGGGATCGGCGCGGTGAGGTCTATATTCGCTACGGTGAACCCGATTACCGCGCTCGATCGGGATGGATTTCCTCGCTGCCCTCAACGCGTGTGCAGGAAGTGAAGGAAAAGGTGTACCGAGAATTGTATCGGGATCCCAATGAAAGCGAATTGATTGGACCGGTTTTTCCCATACGAAGCGATCGTGGATTTGCTGCTGAGCGCGAAAGAGAGGTGCTCGATATACCCGATCAAAATACCTCAGAATCGGTTGAGAGACGCCGTGAAGAAGCTCCTCCTCGCAGTGACCCTTCTCAGGAGGCTTACGCGCCTGTTACCATGCAACACGATCGCAGTATCGTGCCCTGGGAGTCGTGGGTCTATACCGAGGTGGATGGCGGCATGGTCATCGATTTTACACGCGAATTGGGTGGCGTCTCCGGGTTTGATTTTGCGCCTATTCCTCCTATTCCTCCCACTATGCTCAGAGACAATATTCGAATTGCCGAACACGCTCCGGCAATTCGCTACAAAAATGCCACAGTGAGCCAGCCCGATGAATTTCGCAAGGCACCTCGCTTGTCGCTGGGTACTTTTTATTTTGATCTGGCGGACTTTCGGGGTAGTGCAGGCAAAACCCGCGTGGATATTATCTATGGCATACCGCTTGAAAATTTGCTCGTCGTTACAGACGGGCAGCAGCCCCAGGTGGTGCTTGAGCGTGCGGTCGCTCTGGCCGATTCGGCATACCGCGTGGTGTATCGAAACGCGCAAAAAGTGCAGCATTTTGTGGATACCTCAAATGTCATCACTCGGGAAGTTGTGGATCTCACGCGCCAGGATGTGCCTGCAGGTATGTATCATATTACACTGACTATTACTGATGCTATGACCGCGCGGCAAGGGGTGTTCGCGCTCAATGTGACGATTGATGAATACGATGAAGAACAGCTTCATATCAGCGATCTCTTGCTCGTTAAAAGTCTATCGGATACGCTGCGCGATACGCGATTTCGTCGGGGAAATTGGCAGGTTGTTCCCAATCCTCGAAGGACTGTCCGCGCGCCCAATCCACTGGCGTTTTATTGCGAAGTGTACAATTTGACAAAAGACGAGTTTGGACAGACCCGCTATCGCGTGACGACCGCAGTCAAGGCAACGGAAACAGAGCAGAGGCGTGGGCGAGGAAATACTGACCAACCCGAGGTCGCGCTGTCCTATACACAAGTGGGCAACAGCGATTGGGAACGCTTGCCCCTCGAAGTACACCTCGAACACGCACAGGCAGGACAAAATCGCCTTTTTGTAATTATTGAGGATCTCGTCGCGGGGACACGGGTGGCAAAGGATACTTTTTTTCAGTATATTCGATAAAGAGAAAAAGCGCGAATCACTCGATTTTTTTAGGCTGACTGATTGACAGAAATGCGAGCATTGCTTAAGTTTGTTTCGAGGAGAGGAAAATGGAAAAACCAGATTTTAGCGAAGATGATCGCATATTGTCCGTTTTGACGGACAATGCAGATATTGAGGCGTTTAGCAATCTGATGGAACACGCACACGAGCAAGGGGTTAGTGCGGCTGATTTTATTCGCGAAGAACCCAGGCGCACCTCTCGAAAGCGCATTCGCAAGCTCTGCCTGAAAAACCGCAAACGATCCCTGCAGGTGATGTTCCAATCCGTCATCAAATCGCTATGGGATCGCCCTGTTACCGACACATCGGCTGTGGAATCCCTGTATGGGGGGATGCCCCCACAATTTGGAAAGCCCCACCGCAATGGTCATACCAACAAAAGGAATAAGGGTGAATAATCCGCTGCTCCTTCGGGCACATATTGATGAAATAGAAGCCCTTAGAGACGACCTGTTGCCATCTGCAAAACGCGGACAGGGCGATGCGCGTGAACTCGCGATTGCCCTCCACAAAATAGCAATGGAAAAGCGGGATCGTTTGCGAGGGCATACTAACAGACAACCCTGATTATGGCGCGTATTCTATCCGTTGACTTTGGAAGGCGCCGCATTGGGCTTGCGGTATGCGACGAATTGCAAATTTCTGTTCGGGGATTGCCCACACTTAAAGTCCGCAATTTCAATGATGGTGTGGCGCAGGTTGCACAGGTCGCAGGGGATCAGGCAGCAGAGGAAGTGGTGGTTGGCTTGCCCTTAAACATGGATGGCAGCCGTGGGGACATGGCTCAGGTCGCAGAAAATTTTGCTTCTCAACTCGCTGTTTCGTGCAACATGCCGGTCCGCATGTTTGATGAACGGCTTTCATCGGTAGGAGCAAAACGCGAGTTGAATGCCATGGAGAAAAAAAAACGCAAAGGAGAAGTAGATCGCCTGGCTGCTATATTAATCCTCGAAACCTATTTGCAGCACAAAGGGAGATAGCCTCTCATGAAACGATTTCTCTTTATTTTAAGCATTGTGCCAATTGTATGCATTTTGGGTGCTTGCATGGGGATTTTAATTTTAAATCGGCCAACGGGAGTAGAGAAAAAAGAGGTCGAGATTCGACATGGGTCAACGGTTAAACAAATCGGCCAACAGCTATATCGGAAACGTTTGATCCACAGCCCGTATTTGCTGCAATTTTTCGCGCACTTTAATGGGAGTAGTCGCCGCCTGAAGGCTGGTATTCATCCCTTCAATGGACAGATGACAACCTGGGAGGTTTTGCTCGAATTGGAGCGTCCGCGCGATATCACGCAAAATGTCACGGTTCTCGAGGGTTTAGAAAAAAAACAAGTTGCAGTAATCCTATCTAAACAATTAAACCTCGACCAGAACAAATTGCTGTTGTTGATGAACAGTCCCACTTTTTGCAAAACCCTTTCCGTACAGGCCAAAGACCTGGAAGGCTATTTGTTCCCCGAAACCTATAATTTTCCGACAACAATATCAGAACAACGGGTTCTGCGCAGGATGGTTGAGCATTGTCGCGCTGTTTTTGATGAGCGGCTCCAGAGACGCATGCGGGAACTCGGAATGAGTATTCACGAGGTGATCACGTTTGCATCTATTATCGAAGGGGAAACCAGTTGGGATTCCGAGCGAGACACGATTGCGGCAGTTTATCACAATCGCCTTAAAAAAGGCATGCGTCTGCAAGCTGATCCCACGGTGCAATATGCTCTTCCCGGTGAACCTCGGCGACTATTCTATAAGGATTATACCTACGATTCGCCCTATAATACCTATCGCCAGGCGGGGCTTCCACCCGGGCCGATTAACAGTCCTGGACGCGCATCTATCGAAGCTGCTCTTTTTCCCGCTGATGTCGATTATTTGTATTTTGTCGCTACCGGCAAAGGGGGCCATATCTTTACACGCACTTTGCAAGAACACAAAGCAGCCACAAGAAAGACCGCGTCTGCACGAGAAATTACCTGGCAAAAAAAGAAACTGGTAACAGGGGATTAGGGCTTGGGGGCTTTGACAACTGACTTATGTCTTCGATTCTCGACGGATTAAATGATGCACAACGCAAAGCAGTACAGGCCGTAGATGGCCCTGTACTCATTCTCGCGGGGGCGGGGTCCGGCAAAACGCGTGTTTTGACGCGGCGCATCGCTTATCTGTTGAGTGAATGCGGTGTCGATCCGCGCCAGATTCTGGCGATGACTTTTACCAATAAGGCCGCCGGAGAAATGCGCGAGCGAGTCGAAGATCTCCTGCATCGTTCGTGCAAAACCATGTGGATTGGTACATTCCACAGTTTGTGTGCGCGTCTTTTGCGATCACAGGCCGAACGCGTGGGACTGAGGTCCAACTTTACGATTTACGATGCAACAGATCAACTCGCGCTTCTGCGACGGGTTATTGCAGATGAGGAACTTTCTGAACGCGATTTTCCAGCGCGTTTGATTCGTACGCGGATCAGCCAGGCAAAAAATCAGATGGTGGGCGTCGATGTGTTTGCTCAGCGTGCGAGCACATTTCGGGAGCAAATAATCGCGCGGATTTTTCGCCATTATCAGGATGCCCTGAAGCAGAACAATGCCGTTGACTTTGACGATTTGCTGACATTGAGCGTGGAGTTGATCCGCGACCATGAAGATGTACGCCAGACCTATCAGACGCAGTTTTCACATATTTTAATCGACGAATATCAGGATACCAATCGCCCACAATACCTTTTTGCGCGTTATCTGGCTGAGGAGCATCATAATATATGTGTTGTTGGCGATGACGATCAAAGTATCTATGCATGGCGCGGCGCAGATATTCGCAATATTCTCGATTTTGAAGCCGATTATCCCAACGCGCTTGTCGTGCGTCTGGAGCAAAACTACCGTTCGACGCAGATTATCCTGGATGCCGGCAATGCCCTGATTCGCAACAATGCTGGGCGCAAGGGCAAAGAACTGTGGACAGATCGTGCGCGCGGCGAGAAAATCCGTTTAAAAAGATGCGTCGATGAAGCAGAAGAAGCCCGCTGGATCGCCGGCGTAGCACGAGACTTTAAGCGCGATCATACCTATCGGGATATGGCAGTGTTATATCGCACCAATGCACAGTCCCGCGCCCTTGAAGAAGGGTTCAGACGCGCAAATATCCCGTATCAAATCGTGGGTGATGTGCGATTTTACGAGCGCAAGGAAGTCAAGGATGTGCTCGCGTATCTCAAATTGGTGGTCAATTCGCGCGATTCCATCAGTTTTTGGCGCGTGATTAACACACCGCGGCGTGGCATTGGGGCGACATCTACAGGACGGCTCGATGATTTTGCCATGCGCGAGGGGCTTGCGCCCTATGAGGCACTTGCACATTTAGACGATATTGATACTATTCCGAAGCGCACAGCCAACGCGATGCAGCGGTTTTACGACATGGTTGAGGGTTTTCGCGTGGATATGGAGACGATTCCTGCGGATGAACTCGCAAAAGAAATTGTCGATGAAACCGGATATTTGCGTGACTTTGAGAAACTCTTGCCAGAAGAACAGATGTCGCGGAGAGCGCATGTCGAGGAATTGTTGACGGATATTCAGATTTTTGTCGAACAGTCGGACGATGTCTCTTTAGAGGCGTATTTGCGGAAAGTTTCGCTGGTGACAGATGTGGATCAGTGGGAAAACGCCGCGGATGCGGTCACGCTGATGACTCTGCACAGTGCTAAGGGACTGGAATTTCCCATTGTGTTTGTCGCCGGCCTGGAAGAAGGGCTGTTTCCGATTTTGCGACCTGCTGGCGATGAGGGCAATATGGAAGATGCGTTAGAAGAGGAACGCCGCCTTTTTTACGTTGGCATTACCCGCGCCCAGGATCGGCTCTTTTTGTCCTATGCGATGCGAAGACAACGATACGGCGGTGCGGTATCCTGTTCGGCCTCGCAGTTTTTGTCTGAAATACCCGAAGACCTGCTCGATGCCGGTTTTAAGATCAGTGAAGTCAGCAGCGTTCCACGCCGAAAATCGGGTAGAGTATCCGCCCGGCGAGTCAACCCGGGAGAACCATTTTTAATGGATGTCGGATCGTGGGTCGTACATCCCGCCTGGGGCCGTGGACAGATTCAAAGCCGCTCTGGATCGGGGCAAACGGCCAGACTCAAAGTGCGGTTCGACGGCGGGACCAAAACACTTATGGTCAAATATGCCAATCTTCAACCGGGGTAAACCCACTTCTTTAGGCAAGGCGCTGACCGACAGATAAATGGAGTTCCCATGAACACGCGACGCTACCAACTGCGCCTGAGCGGCCTTCGGGAGAACAAAGGCGGGATCAAAGTGGCAACGCTTCAGTGCTCTCTGGATGCCCTTGTCAAGACAGCGGAATGCGCCACCCGTTTGATGGTCACTGGCGAAGGCAGCAGGAGAGGGCCGAAACCCAGATGGCTGAATGCAGCCCTCGACTTCACCCTCAATGAAGAAAAACTCGGCTCAACCACTTTGGAGATTGAGGCACCCCAACTTGGCGAGACGGCCTACGCGCAATATGCTCAAAAAAAATTCTGGGCTGAACAGCCGTCCATGCAAGATACCGCTGTTGATCTCGCCGCACTGTCGATTCAAGAAGCCCAGAAAACGACCTCGTCCGGCGATCACTTTGATAGAGCCGTTCTCAGCGCAATTCTCAGATTTCGGCAGCCTACAGGAAGCACTAAAATCTGCTACCACTTAATCCCTCAAGAATCTGCGTACGGGAAATTCACCCTTGATGAGTCCGTTTGTAATCGGATTGAAGAAAGGCTGAAGAGTCTTCCCCCCCCAAGGGTATTCATCATCAGCGGCTGGCTCGAAGAAATCAAACATGATAGCAGTCGCTTTTTTCTCGAATTGGGTGATGGCAGGAAAATGTTTGGTCGCCTACAATCTGATCAACTCAATGTTGAAGTGTTGCGCCCGTTGTGGGGCAAACGTACAACCGTTCAAGGCATGGTCCACTTCAAAGCTAACGGTCAACCCCGACTAATCGAAGCTCATCGACTTAGACCCTATCAAGACAGAGATACCGTATTTGAAGAGCTTCCTTCTACCGAGATGCCCAGGTCCCGAGGCTTAACACCGAAACAAGAAAAGCAGGCCCGGTCCTTCAATGTCCTGAGTTTATGCGGCACATGGCCCGGTAATGAACCCGTGGAAGAACTTCTGGCGCAACTGGATTAAGCCTTGAATATCATGAGCAACTTCTTGTTGGATACCGGTCTGTTGTTGGGATTTTGTCGATCAGCACCTTGGGCTCTCCAGGTGCGAACGGTACACAGTCTTGAAGATCCGGAAACGATGGTCTTCACGTCCATTGTCTGTCACGGCGAGTTGCTATCACTTGCTGAGAAGTTTGGCTGGGGAAGAGATAGACGAACCCAACTCCAGGAAGTCATGGCGACGATGCCAGTGACCGACATCAATAATGAATCTATTTTGGAAGCCTACGCACGAATTGACGCATGGACGCATGGTAAATCCGTCACGTCTCCCGATAGCACGCCGCCACCCAAACCAGCTATTCCGATGAAGCAGAACGACATCTGGATTGCGGCCACAGCACATGCTATCGATGCGGTGCTGTTGTCAACAGACAAAGACTTCGAACACCTCAATAATGTGTGGCTTAAGTTTGTCTATATTGATCAAAAACTTGACTAAATCCATTTGATTCTAAAGTATGTTTATCTCATATTTGTAGCCGAATCAGGCTTGCAAGCCTTATAAAATAAAAAAAACAAAGGGAAGTCTATGCTGTCAGAACTCAGATTGAGAAATTTCAAGGCGTTTGGAGACAAAGAACAAAAAGCTCCAATGTCTAAAATTACCCTTATCTATGGCCCCAACTCAGGAGGGAAAAGCTCTGTCATCCAGGCCCTGCTCCTGCTAAAGCAGTCCCTGTTTGATGAACGGCCCAATGAGGACAGAAGGGAACTAATGTCCAGGGGAGAAGATGTTGATTTGGGTGGATTTCCTGCCATGATCCACAAGCACGAGACAAATCGTGAGCTTGGAATAGGCGTTACGTTTATCCCTCCTAGAAGAGGTTTCGTGACAGAGCATGTCAAATCATCAACTAAATACAGCGTAAATCTAATTTTAGGTTCTACAGAAGATTCTTCCTTCCTGTCAAAGGTGGCATATCAAATTCTCGATGGGAATGAAGTAATCCTTGATGCTAAATTAGAGTACGATCCCGATAAAAATTTGTGGGATAGGTCACATCTATCAATTGCAAATATGGATTTTAGTCGTGAAAAATTTCCGAGAATCCAATCATCTACATTTTTTTACCCCTTCAGTTTCCTGCCAGAACTGGATATACCTGGACTGGATCAGATGTCGGAAGATCTACTTCAAAAATTGGTAAAAACACCTGAACAAACAGAAAAACTGGTAAAGGAATATATACCGGAGATACAAAAAAGGTTAGAATTCGCCCTACAACAAGAAGAAGACGTTGAGGAACCTTTGAATAGAAAACAGATATTAGAACTGATACTGAAACAAATAAAGGGACTGCTACGAAAAACGACACCAGAACAGATAGCGAAACTTTCTCATACTCATAAATATATTCCGATAAGTTACGATTTTCTCCTGCGTTCAATTACTCATATGGGGCCCTTGCGGAATTACCCGGAAAGGTTTTATACAGTTTCAGGCGGAAGACGGGCCTCGGCAGGTGTCCGAGGGGAGTACACACCTCATATTCTCTATCACAATGCCAATACTATGCAAAAGGTGAATGAGTGGTTTGGTCACTTTGACATTCCTTACAAACTAGAGGTTAGCGAATTTGGAGATGAAACATTGGCAGGGAAATATGTTTCCATTGCCCTTAGTGACAAGAATACGAAAACTCCGGTAACCCTTGCTGACGTAGGATTTGGAATAAATCAGCTATTACCAATAATAACCGAAGGCCTAACCCGAGAGAAAAACGCAATAATCTGTGTCGAACAACCGGAGATACATCTTCACCCCAGACTTCAGGCTAACATCGCCGATTTGATGATTGAGACAAGTAAGGGCAAGGAGGAGAAGCAGTGGATAGTCGAAACGCACAGCGAACTGCTGATACGGCGTATTCAGCGACATATCCGGGAAGAAACACTTAACCCTAATGACGTTTCAGTGATTTACGTAAACCCTGGCGATGAGGGTAGCAAGATAGAGGTTCTGGAACTTGACGAAGATGGTGATTTCACTGACGAGTGGCCGCACGGCTTCTTTGATGAGGGATTTAACGAACTAATGGGTGAATAAGGGGGGAGAGGTGTTAGTGAAATTCGCGGTTGAACCAGACGCACTTGAAGCAGAGATATCAGCCATTTCAACTCTTCTAAATTGCTGGGAAGCCCACGGTGTTCTGGAAACGTTAGACAGTACAGATAAAACAATCGATAATCAAATAAAAAATTTAAAAGATACATTCAAGGATAGATGGCAGAACGCCTTGAAAAAAAAAGCTGAAACGAATGCGAAATTTTCACGTGCATTCAAAAAATGTAGGTACATTGATGTCAACTGGGCAAATGTAGAAGCCCTTGGAGATTTGGATGATTATCAAAACAAGTTTGATATTGCTTTAATGGAAGATGTACGCGCTTACACACTAGGGATTGATGAAGACAGCCCCGTTGTATATAGAGCTACTGCGGATATCGAAGCTACTATATTGAGAAATGTGCATCTATCGCAAAAAATAAAGAATGTGGAGGACCTTGCTCAGAGTAATCTTTCTAAAGGGCAGATAATACAGCATATATGGGAAGAACGGTTTCAGCCGCTTGCCATGTATTCAGAAGAAGTGGTTATTGTCGACCGGTATGCCTTCGAGTACATTGACACACAATCTAACGGACTCTTTAAATTGCTTGAATTCTTCGATAGTAAATCGTCAGTATCATCTATTACTATTTACTCATATCGCCCAAATTTAAACGAGCAGATGTGCGAACAGATAAGACAAATATTTGAGTGGGAATTTGACAATTACAGTAATATCAATACACTCAATGTATATATGCCTAGAGGCCAGATTTTTGGGATGTATGGTCACGATAGGCATATACGTTTTGATGACTTCAGAGCTTGCACAATAGGAATAGGACCAGGAGAAATATTCCAAAATAATGAATTACAAAAATCTACTCAGTTTAGCTATAAATACGGAAATCAAATTTTTGGACTAAAAAAAGTAGAGCACAGGTTGCGAGAAGCAACTTCTCAAGATTTTCAGTTTATCCTGAATAAATCATAGATTATGTACAAAAAGTGGCGTAACTGGCACACCTGGATTTCGCGCCAGAAGAAGAGGTCGAACACAACTTTTTTGAGCCACTCCCCGATGACTTGCTCAACGCATTCCATTGGTAACCACTATGCCTGTTTCAAAAGATGATGTAAAAAAAGTGGCGCAACTTGCGCGCCTGGATTTTGCGCCGGAAGATGAGGCGCAACTAATCGAAGACTTGAACCGCATGCTCGAATATGTTGCGGCACTTGATCAACTCGATACAACAGAGGTAACCCCGACAGCGCATGTACTCCCCCTGGAAAATGCGTTTCGGGACGATGTCATGGGACAGTCATTGGATCGGTCGGATGCGCTGGCGAATGCCCCGCTTTCTGGACAAGGCCACTTTCGCGTCCCCAGAGTGATTGAATAAGCATAAGTGTCGGCGGTAAATTCCCGCCGATTTTCTTTTGTCGAACACAGATGGAGGCACATTGTGAAAAAAAATGATCGCGAACCAAAATACATCGTGGTTGCCGGGGGGGTGATCAGTGGCGTGGGGAAAGGACTCGCCACGGCTTCTATCGGTAAAATTTTGCAGTATTACGGCTATAAAGCCACGGCCATAAAGATCGATCCCTATTTGAATTACGATGCCGGAACCCTCAGGCCCACAGAACATGGCGAGGTGTGGGTCACGGATGACGGGGGCGAGATCGATCTCGATTTGGGCAACTACGAGCGGTTTCTCGGCCTGGATTTGCCCCGCACGAACAACCTTACAACCGGACAAATTTACCACGCGGTTATCGAGCGCGAGCGGCGGGGCGAATATCTCGGACAAACCGTTCAGCCAATCCCACATATTACTGACGAGATCAAGAATCGGGTTCAGCATGCGGCACAGGGATCCGATATCGCACTGGTCGAAATTGGTGGCACCATTGGCGACGATGAGAATATCCCATTTTTCTTTGCAATGAAGGGGCTGGAGCGAGAAATTGGTGAGGCCAATATTATGTATGTGCTGGTTAGCTATTTGCCCGTACCCGATCATATCAATGAGATGAAGACCAAACCCACGCAACACGCGGTCAAACTGCTCAGCGGGCATGGTATGGTGCCCGACTTTATTATTTGCCGCGCCACGCGACCGATTGATGAGGTGAGAAAACGCAAAATTGAAGTTTCGGCCAATATCCCAAAAGACCGCATTATTTCTGCGCCAGATTTAGATATCGTGTATCAGGTTCCGATCCATTATGAAAGTGAGCAGGTCGGTGTTAAAATGCTCGCACACCTGGGGTTGAAACCCAAAAAAGAACCCGACTGGACGCGGTGGACGCAGTTAGTACAGAAGATTCGTCAACCTTCACAGACGGTTAAAGTGGCGATGGTTGGGAAGTATGTCGAGATCGGCGATTACGAATTTACAGATTCATACATTTCTGTGAACCAATCTCTCGAACACGCCGGTGCTAATTTAGACACGCGCATCGATATTTCATGGATTGATTCGTCCAGCCTCGAAATGGGGGGAGGCGAAGATGTGCTTGGAGAATTTGATGGCATTATTGTGCCGGGTGCCTTTGGTGAAGGAGGGGCTGAAGGGGTGATTGAAGCCATTCGCTATGCGCGAGAAAATGGTCTGCCATTCCTCGGACTGTGTTATGGGCTTCAGATGGCCATTGTTGAATATGCGCGAAATGTGGTGGGGTTGGAAGATGCCAATTCGGCAGAAAATGATCCCGATACACCCCATGCTGTAATCGATATTCAGATGAGCCAACGGGAAATTATGGAAGAAAGTCGTTTTGGCGGTACGATGCGTCTGGGTGGATATGTGGCCGTACTGCGCCGCGAGAGTGTCGTACTCGATCTGTATGAACGCACGGGACGCCTGGAAGAAGACGCCTGGCGCATCGATCAACTAAGAAAGAATCCGGCTGAGGCTTTCCGTTTGGGTGTGCTTCTCGAAAGTGAGCGCTGTGTGATTGAACGCCATCGCCATCGCTATGAAGTATCGCCCAAATTTGTCGATTTGCTCGATGAATTTGGCCTGATTTTTTCCGGGTATCACCGCCGAGAAGATGGCACCAAACTCATGGAATTTATCGAGTTACCCGATCATCCTTTTTTTGTGGCTACGCAAGCTCATCCCGAATTTAAGTCGCGCCTCGAACAACCAGCCCCTTTATTTTACGGTTTTGTAGAAGCTGTTGTCGCTCACACAAAGGCACGAGTTGGTGATGCGCCGGTTGCTAAAAAAAACGTCTGAGATTCTGTTGTGCACCCTGTGTGCCTGCGCCTCTGCTGACCGGATAGAGCAAGCAGCGAATGAAGCGCCGGTTAACCGAGAAATGTGGCACTGGTCCACGCACATTACAGATCGCGGCAAATCCCGGGCGCAGGTTCGCGCTGGCTCTTTTCAACAGGTGTCGGAAGATGAACCCGCGCGGTTTTCCGATGGGGTTTGGGTTGTATTTTTTAATGCCCAGGGCGATACGGTTTCCACACTAAGGGCTGAACGGGGTGAAATAAACGCATCGGGCGACGATATGAAAGTGTTTGAATCTGTCGTAGTAGTCGCGCGAGACTGTACGCAATTGCAAACGGATTCGCTGCGTTGGCAGCGCGATGAAAATCGCATTATGGGCGAGGGCCATGTGACAATTTCTCGGCCCGACGGTATAGAGACAGGGGTGGGTTTTAATGCATCATCGGACCTGAAACAGTGGACGCTTTTATTTGTTAATACGCGGATGAGACGCAAAAAGCCGTGAAAAATATCAGACATTATTTTTTTTTGCGATCAGAACTCCGGGGCTTTCTCGGAGTTCTGCTTATATGTATCTGCACAGAGGTATATGCCGAGCAGAAGCTCAGTGCAGATTGGGTGGAAACGCTGCTTTTGAACGACCAGACGCAGCGCAATTACCGCGGAGGCGTAGTGTATGAAGACAGCTTACGCCAACTTATTGTAAAAGCCGATTCTGCACATGTGCGCGTTGGAGATGCGACCTATCTTTTTGTACATCAGGTGAGTTACAAAGACACGGTGCGAGAAATTCGCGCCGATACACTCGTTTTTCAAGACCGCGAAGACCTCGCGACGTTTCGGGGGCAGGTCTTGCTAAGCGACGATCAGCGCACGCTTGAGGCGCATATCGTGCGATTTTTGAGCAAAGAGGATTCGCTCATTGCCGAGGGTGATGTCGTCCTTCTCTTGCCCGAAGGCCGCAGACTGCACGCTTCCCAACTCCGCTACGATTTGATCCACGAGCGCGGAAATCTGCAGGGCCAGACGCTGTTACAAGTGATAGGGGAACGTGGCGATACCCTCGAGGCACAGTCCGATTCCATTGCCTTTGTCAATCTCGGGCAAGAACTCTTTCTCAATGGCAACCTCATATTGCGACAGGGATACACGCGAGGAAAAGCCTTGTCTGGCGCGTACGCGGATTCTGCTATTGTTCTTTCTGGTAAGCCATTAATGACCTGGTCCAATCCCACTAACCGCGATTCCGTTTCTGCACAGGGCGAAAAAATTCTTATCGAACTGTCTGATCAGACCATTGGTGCGTTGGAGCTTTCGGATAGCACACTCATCCATGCTATAGCTCTTGCCAATGGTCATTCTCAAAAAATACGCTCAGATTCTGCTCGGATTGTCTTTCGCGACGAGACCCCGCAGCGCATGCACGCGTGGGGAAATGTAATGCTCAATCTGAGCGAGCGAGATACGTCGCGGGCAGTACTGTCTGGCGGTGATCTAAGATTGGCCTATCGAGATGGAAAACTGGATAGTTTGACGCTGTCTGGCGGATGCCTCGGTTCTTATATTGCCCAGGATAGCCTATCGGAAAGCCGCCTGGGGGGCAATCGGTGTGTGTTGTGGTTTTCCAATGGGGAGTTAGACCAGATGGCGATTTTCGATGAAGCACATTGCACGCGAATCACGAAAGATAGCGACGATGTAACGGTTTCTGGGGATTATCTCCTGTTGCACTTTGACCCCGGACGGCTGTTATCTATCCGAGCAGAAGGAGATGTACGCGGGCACTACACCGCCGAATTGGAGGATACGCCGTGAACCTGCGAGCCGAGGGTCTGGTCAAAAAATACGCGCGTCGCCTGGTTGTCAATCAGGTCAACTTGATCGTCAATCCCGGCGAAATTGTCGGACTCTTAGGGCCTAATGGCGCGGGAAAAACGACGTGTTTTTACCTCATTGTCGGCGCAATTGCTTCAAATGCTGGACACATTTTTTTAGGTGATCGAGACATCACTGCATTGCCGATGTATCGCCGCGCACGCATGGGCATAGGTTATCTGGCGCAAGAATCTACGGTTTTTAGAAAGATGACCGTGCTGGAAAATGTCCTATCCGTCCTTGAATACGAGAAAATGGGTAAGGCAGAACGTTTAGACCGCGCCCACAAGGTATTGGGAGACCTGGGAGTTGGACATTTATCGCACCAACGCGCTGATAGTTTGTCGGGAGGGGAAACGCGTCGGCTCGAAATCGCGCGGGCACTTTCTCGAGATCCGCTCTTTATGCTGCTCGACGAACCTTTTGCCGGCGTGGATCCGCGTGCGGTGGAAGATATTCAGAATATTATCGCCGAACTAAAACGCCGCAATATCGGGGTTTTGATTACCGATCACAATGTTCGAGAAACTCTCGCAATTACAGATCGTTCCTATTTGCTTTCTGAGGGAAAGATTCTTCTCTCAGGTACACCCCGGGCATTGGCAGCAAGCGACGAGGCGCGTCGCATTTATCTGGGCGACCGATTTCGCCTCGATTCGTGACAAAGTGGGAAAAGGGTTTACAATCCTCGCCGTTATGTGTTATTATTTAGTGTTACTTTTTCTTTTTACTGAACACTGATGAGGACAAAAATGAAACATGTAACGCTGGCAGAGTTAGAAGCGGGATTAGAAAATATCCGTCAGTCGCCCACAAATGCGGGCGTGTTAGAGTTGATTGTGCGCCGACCGCAGATTGAGGCGCGGGAGGTCCTGGAAGTGGGCGAACTCGATCTGGTTGAAGGACTCGTGGGCGACAACTGGAAAACACGCGGCAGTTCTCAAACCGCAGATGGGGCAGCCCATCCAGACATGCAACTCAACATCATGAACGCACGCGTGATTGCCCTATTAGCGCAGAAAAAAGAGCGTTGGTCACTGGCGGGAGATCAGTTGTATATGGACTTCGATTTGAGCGAGGAGAATGTGCCGCCGGGCACCCGACTGAGTCTGGGAGACGCGGTGATCGAAGTTACAGATCAACCCCATACGGGCTGTAAAAAATTTGCCGCGCGTTTTGGGTTGGATGCACTAAAATTTATCAGTTCTCCCGTGGGCAAACAACTTCAGTTGCGTGGGATCAATGCAAAGGTTATTTGCTCTGGCGCAATACAGATTGGCGATACTGTAAAGAAAGTGTAATCTATGATTGGTCTTGATCATACACAATCTCAGTTGCTTCAGCAGAAACTGGCACCGCAACTCATCCAATCTTTGCGCCTGCTCCAATTGCCAACTCTGGAATTAGCGGAGTTAATTCAACAAGAATTGGAGATCAATCCACTTCTGGAAATTGACGAAGATGTTACATTGGATTTGGAACAAGAAGAACCCGAAGCTGAACTGGATGACGAAACCGAGAACGAAGACCAGGATGAAGAACCCCTTGAAGAATTGGAATTTGAAGATTCGGACTTAGATACACTCAATTCAGACGTATTTGATGAACAAGACTGGGATCACTACTTAAATGAATCCGGGTATGCCAGCCCACGCGAAGAATTTGAATCCAATACTGAAGACTGGCACAACGACAGGACCATTGAAAAAACGCTACGAGATTCACTTTTAGAACAGGTGGCAATCACGGATCTTTCGCCGAGTGATCGCATCATAGCCGAATACTTAATTGGCAATATTGGCGAAGATGGATTTTTGGGATGTTCGACGGGAGAAGTGGCAGATGAGCTTGGGATCAATCTGGATAATGTGGAATGCGTTTTGGGCATTATCCAGACATTTGACCCGGTAGGTGTTGGTGCGCGAAACCTTCAAGAGTGTTTGTTGATTCAATTAAAAGAAAAAAATATCACAAACGGTTTGGTTGCAAATGTGGTACGCAATCACCTCGACGACTGGATCAACCGTCGTTTTAGCCCGATATGTCTGGCACTCGATACAAGTGTGGATGATATGCGCGTTGTTGAGGAAGTCCTCGCATCACTCAATCCCAGGCCCAATATTGAACCCGAACCCGCATTGAATCTCAATCATGTCATTCCCGACCTCGAAGTCCAAAAGATCGGTGACGAGTACGTCGTTTCTCTGACCGATCACACCCTGCCCGAATTGCGTATTAGCCCAATGTATCGCACCTTGCTCAGACAATCAGACAAATCGGAGCGAGATGATCCAAAATTGCGAGAGACCAAAAAATTTGTCGTTGAAAAACTCAATTCTGCACGCTGGTTTATCAATGCAATTCACCAAAGACGCGCAACCATGTTAAAAGTCATGCGATGTATTGTCGAAAATCAGGTTCAATTTTTCGAACGAGGACCTGGTTTTCTCAAGCCAATGGTGCTTCAAGAAGTAGCTGATAAGGTACAGATGCACATTTCGACCATCAGCCGTGTGAGCAATGGCAAATATGTGCAAACACCGCATGGCGTTTTTGAGTTGAAATATTTTTTTGATGGAGGATTGAGTCGATACGGTGGGGACGATGTCTCTGCCAGAAGTGTAAAAGAAAAAATTGCAAAGCTCATTGGCGATGAAGACGTGCAGAATCCATTGAGCGATCAACACATATCGACTATTCTTGAAAAAGAGGGCATTAATATCGCGCGGCGCACGGTCGCCAAATATCGAGATCAACTCAATATTAGCTCCGCGCGACTTCGGAAGGCACTTTAGACGAATCAGTCTGTCTGTTGGGTACTGATTTCGTCTTCTGAGATTTTGTGTACACTTTTGGGATTGAAGGTCTGCAGGGTATTGATGCGAAGTGCAACTTCAATCCGCCCGCCAGTTAGCACAAAAAACTGAATCAGAAACCCGCCGCCTTGCATGGTTTCAATCTGGTAAGCGTCGGTGTCTAATCCGTTGAGCAGTTGGGGAAGGGTGGTTTCAAATCGCGGGTGTTGTGTAATATCGGGTGGCAATGCCATAATCAGGGTTCCCGGTTCTGTATTGAGATAACCTCCGATGCGTTGTCGAGCGTTAACCATGTGAGAAATAACCCTGCATGCATAGTCGAAGTCATCCCCGCCGTTCCGATCTGGTGGTACTATGCCCCAGGTGAGATGGTGGATAAAGGGATTGCCGTATCCCTGCCCAAGCATCTGATTGAGTGCGGGTTGGTCAACAGGGTGAACCACTGCGACATAGTGAAACCAGCCCCGTGCGAGGGCGGGATGCCCGGTGGGCAATCCCGATGGCACATTGATATAATCCTGTTCATCGACAGGAGAGGGGTAGCATTTGGTGTCCCAACCCGCAATATAACCCATTGTTTTTAGAGGTCCAGCAACGAGGTAAGGGGGATCCGTAAAGATCGCTGCGTGGTCCATGTTGGGATACAATTTGACGCCGGCAGCAGAAATTTTTTCGGCGACTTGCAAGGCTTCGTCAAAGCGTTCAGATGCATTCTCTATCTGGAGAACTGCGTGAAAGTCTTCGGGTAATTTACAGTCCATAGTCTTATCCTCCTGTTGGTTAGACGATGTAATCAATAACACGTTTTTTTCATATACGTCAAGCATAAATGAATCCCGGTCACTTTGGTGGCCGGGATTTTTTGTTGAAAAAATTGATTCGTTCATGGCTGAAAAATTGAACGATTCGTTCCAAAATGCTATTTGGTTATACAGACCTCCAGAGACGTAACTTACTGATTTAACGCCTCTTGTGATACTTTTCTCAATTCTGGCACGCGATTTGCAGATGTCATAGGCGAATCAAAAAACAAAACATTTCAGGAGGTCAATACGATGAGATACGGGATTATCGTTGTGATAGGGGGGATGCTCTGGGGAACACAGGTTTTGGGTGCTGAAACGGATGTCGTGATCAATGAGGTCCTTGCAGACCCACCGTCGGGAGATAAGGGAGATGCTAATAGAGATGGGATCCGGCACGGTAGTAAAGACGAATTTGTAGAAATACTGAATACGGGATCGGATACTATTGCGATCGGTGGGTGGGAATTGTCAGACCGCAACTCAAAGAAACCGTTCACTTTTCCACCAGACACAAAGATTGCTCCGGGCGAATACATGGTGCTTTTTGGCGGTGGGGATACGACAAAAATTAAATCTGAATTTGAAGGCAAAATTTTTGTCGATGATGGCACGATCGGCGGGGGATTGAGCAATTCGGGAGACGCGGTATTTTTAATCAATCCAACTTCGAGCGATACTATTGCAAGAGCAGAATGGGGGAAAGAGGGGGGTAAGGATCAATCTCTGGTGCGGTATCCAGAAGGGACTGGCAAATGGGTATTGCACAGTGTTTCTCCTGACAAAGAATTATTTTCGCCGGGCAAACCACGATCGTTTTTGGAAGAGGAAAAACCAGCATTGGTGATCTCGGAGGTGCATCCCAATCCCGCCTGGGGGGAAGCAGGTGATACCAATGGCGATGGGGTGCGGGATACCTATCAGGATGAATTTGTCGAAGTGGCAAATCTGGGCGAGGAGCCCATTGACATTAGTGGCTATTTCCTCGGCGATGACGATGCCTCAGTAGATCAACTCTTCCGATTCCCCGACAATACAGTACTCGATACGCAAGCCGTTGTCGTGCTCTTTGGCGGTGGTGAGGTGCCAGTTAGCGATCAGATCTTTGCAGATGACGGGAGCATTGGCGATGGATTGTCCAATTGGAGCGATACTGTGCAGTTATTGGCACCCGATAGCAGCACAGTAGTTGCCTCAATGGTCTATGAACGTTCGACCAGAGGCGTATCTTATGCCAGAGATGACGATGGCAATTATCTGTTACACAATCAGATATACGAGGATAAGCCTGCTTCTGTCGGACGCTTAAAACCTGAAGATGATCCGACTGGTATCGTATTTTCCGAAATCCTGATGTTACCAGAACAGGTGGATGCCAATAATGATGGGGTTGTAAATCGGCATGAAGATGCCTTTGTCGAGCTAACTAATACCGGGTTAGATACCCTCGACCTGAGCGGGTGGCTGCTCGGCGATGACGATATTATTGTCTCTCAATTTTTCTCTTTTCCCGATAATGTCGCGCTCGTGCCCGGCAGTTATATCACCATTTTTGGTGGGGGGACACCTGTGGGCATTCCCGGTACTGTCTTGTCTGCCGAGGGTCAGATTGGCAATGGACTCAGCAGCGATGGCGATGTCGTCCATCTGATCAGGCCCGATGGTAAGACCGTGGTGCGGTCTGTAGATGTGCCAAGCGCGACGCCAGATGTTTCATGGCTATTCTCGCCCGATGATTCTCCGGTATTACATCCTCAAATCTCAGGCAGGCCTGCGATGTCGCCGGGCACATCATCGGATGGACAATCGGATGGACAAGAGGCGGCGCGAGGGGATTCTGTAAATATAGCGAACCGTGACTCACTCGACATATTCCAACTTTCTGAAGACCTGGTAATCTCTGAAGTCTATCCCAATCCCGCCGCAGGCGATGCAGGCGATACCAATGGCGACGGGGTGCGACACTCTTACCAGGATGAATTTGTCGAGATAGCTAATTTGGGCGTGCATCCCATCGATATTGGTGGCTATTACCTTGGTGATGATGATGTACCTGTGGAAAAACTTTTTCGATTCCCCGACAATACAGTGCTTGATACGCAAGCCGTTGTCGTGCTCTTTGGTGGTGGAGAGGTGCCTGTTAGCGAGCGAATATTTGCAGATGACGGTCGCATTGGCGATGGTCTATCCAATGGAGACGATACCGTGCAGTTATTAGCACCTGATAGTAGCACAGTAGTTGTCTCAATGGTCTATGAACGTTCGACGAAGGGTGTATCATTTGCCAGAGATGATAATGGCAATTACCTGTTACACAATGAGATATATCCAGAAGAACCAGCTTCTGCTGGACGCTTAAGACCTGGCGATGATCCATTGGATGGTATCGTATTTTCCGAAATCCTGATGCTACCCGAACAGGTAGATGCCAATAACGATGGAATTGTCGATAAGCATGCAGATGCCTTTGTCGAATTGACCAATATCGGCGCAGATACGCTCGACCTGAGTGGATGGCTACTCGGCGATGACGATATCATTGTCTCTCGATTCTTACCCTTTCCCGATGATGTCGTGCTCGTGCCCGGCGGTTATATCACTATTTTTGGTGGGGGGACGCCTGTGGGTATTCCCGGTACTGTCTTGTCTGCCGAGGGGCAGATTGGCAATGGACTCAGCAGCGATGGCGATGGCGTCCGTCTGCTCCTGCCCGATGGTAAGACCGTGGTGCGGTCTGTAGATGTGCCAAAAGCGACGCCAGATGTTTCATGGCTATTCCCGCCGGATGCCCCCCCAGAGTTACATCCCAAAATCTCCGACGGGCACGCCATGTCACCCGGCGCATCACCAATTTCAGTGACGAAGTCAGACACTCTAACTGGTGTGGAAAAACCCACCGTTTTTGATGTTGAAGACCAGACAGTTAATAGTTCTATCTCTGATGATTCCAAACCCGGTGAGGTAGAAATAGAGAATCCCAAATGGGGCATTTACCCATCACCCAATCCCTTCAATACAGCAACTGTATTGGATTTTTACACAGCAGGAGGCCCTGTTGATGTGACCATATATAATATCCTGGGACAACCCATCAGACGGTTGGTTCAACAACATTTGTCTGCTGGATATTATCGGCGTATATGGGATGGTAAAAATGATTCTGGAGTATCTGTGGGTTCTGGAATCTATATCGTCCTTCTAAAAGACAAGAAAGCGACATTTACACAGCGCGTCGCGCTCTTGAAGTGAGATGTAAAATCCACTAAGGCACACGAAGATACACGAAGGAATCGTAGGGGCGATCCGCTCGTGGTCGCCCTTGTTTAAGATACAAGAAGCAAAATCTAATAGAAGGGAGGTGAAACAGGATGGCACAACCCGAAATTACATTTCGTCATGGTCTGTGCAGCGCTTCGATTTTCGAAAATGAATACACGCGAGGTGGAGATACTTTCACCGTACGCACGGTTTCATTTCAGCGAAGTTATTTGGACAAAGATGGAAATTGGCAAAGGACCAATAGCCTGAACGTAAACGACATTCCCAAAGCCGTATTGGTGTTGAATAAAGCGTATGAGTTTTTGACATCGAACGCTCAGACGGATGCAGAAGCAGACGATGCGGCTGCAATAACAGATGGACAGGCTTGAGGAATGGTGATGTTATATTAATAAAAAAGGTCCGGCTATTAGCTGGACCTTTTTGTGTACCTATTCATCAGTAAACTGCGTAGTGGAACTGCATTTTGGGTAATAGATGCTCCGCTTCGATGCAAACAGGCAGGCAATACCTATGCATCCAAAGGCTCGTGCAGTGCTTTCTTGATTAAAACACCGGCTTTGAAATAGCTCTTTCTCCGAGCCGGAACATAAACAATCTCGCCTGTGCGAGGGTTGCGTGCAGCGGGTTTCGGTTTGGTCGGCTTGATACCCAGCACGCCAAATCCCCTGATTTCGATTCGATCACCGGCAATCAGATTTTCGCGCATAGCGTTAAAAAGTGTATTTACAATCTCATAAGCGAGTTGCTTTTTGATTCCCAGGCGATCAGAAATTCTTAATGCTATATCCTTTTTTGTCATTGTCATTCGATCCTCCCATTTCACTGGTATTATCAAGGCATTGGGCTAATATATAACTCTGAACCCCTGATATGCAAGACAAAAATGTTTCAAAATCGTCACAAAATTGAAAAATTGCTTTTGCTTTGTATGTCGCTTATTTTATTATCGTTAGTGAGGATAAAGCCCATGAAAGCAAAACGGGAAACCAGTGTAATACACCGCGTCACGCGGTATGATGGCTCTATTGGCAAATCTGTAAATGATGTGCTGGTCGTAGAAGAGCCTCTTGAAATTCGCGTTGCCGGAGAATCCGTTGCCGTGACCATGCGAACGCCGGGAGATGACCGCGCCCTTGCGCTGGGATTTTTGTATGGTGAGGGCATTATCCGTGAAATCGGCGATGTCGGGCGGGCGGAACACTGTGGGCGCCCAGGAACTCCTGAATATGGAAATGTCATCGATGTTCTCCCTCGCCCGGGCGAGATACTCGATCCCGAAAGGATTCGAGCGGGACGAAGAGGCACACTGACTTCATCGGCGTGTGGGGTATGTGGGCGCGAGCAGATAGAAGATATGATGCAGCGGTGTCAGCCCATTGGCGACGTCCGTGCCGTTCGAGCGGCAATGATTTTTTTTGCCCAGGAGCAAATGCGTCAATCCCAATACGTGTTTGCACAAACGGGAGGCGTTCATGCTGCTGCCGCATTTTCTGAAACAGGGGATATGTATTGCTGTTTTGAAGATATTGGCCGGCACAATGCAGTAGATAAGGTTGTAGGGCACTTGCTCGAAACGCATAACATAGTAGAAGGGGAGGGCGTTCAGATACTCGCGGTAAGTAGCAGAGCGAGTTTTGAAATCGTGCAAAAGGCCGTTGTTGCGCGCATACCTGTCGTGGTTGCCGTATCTGCAGCGAGTTCATTGGCAGCAGATCTTGCACAGGCGATGGGAATAACTCTCATTGGCTTTGCACGCGATAATAGGATGGTCATTTATACAGGATCTGTGCGATAGGGTGGGAGAAGGAGATTTCGCATTCTACTATAAGCGGTTGGGCTGGTTGGCCCAACCGCTAAATTTTGCCATCTATGGGAACACTATTTGCAAATTTCAGGTCTAATCGTTGGCAAAGGCACAATGAGGAGCTACACTGATGGTCATTCGCATTTCAAATCTGACAAAAGTATATCGTCGGGGCGCCGTTCCCGCCCTGGACGATGTCACGTTGGACATCCCGCACGGAACATTTGGCCTATTGGGACCCAACGGTGCAGGCAAAACAACGTTGATAAAAATATTATCCACTCAGATGGATGCATCGAGCGGCAGTGTGACCATGGATGATTTCGATCTGACAAAAGACCGCACTGAAATACGCCGGCGCCTGGGCTATTTGCCCCAACATTTTGGGACCTATCCCCAACTGACTGCCTGGGAATTTCTCGATTATATGGCTATTTTGGGCGACATACACAATAGAAGAGCGCGTCTAAATCGCGTGGAGCAAGCTCTTAACGAAGTCGGGTTGTACGAAGCGCGCAATCGGCGATCGGGCACATTTTCCGGTGGCATGATGCGCCGCCTTGGCATTGCCCAGACCATTTTGACCGATCCAGAGTTTCTCATTGTCGATGAGCCTACCGTGGGGCTTGACCCGGAAGAACGCATTCGGTTCCGGGGTATTTTGGGACGCTTGAGTAGTGATCGCGCAATTTTGATTTCCACACACATTGTAGGTGATATTTCGAGTACCTGCGAAGATCTCGCGGTTTTGGATGTCGGACGACTGATCTTTCGCGGTTCTCCTGGAGAACTCATTTCAAAAGCCGACGGAAAAACGTGGGAAGTACAGGTCGATGATGCCGGCTTTGAAATGCTGTCGCGGATGTTTCGCGTAGTCACAGTAAATGTTGAGGGCGACATGATGCGTTTGCGTATGGTGGGCGATGGCGAGCCACCCGCTGATGCTGAAGCAGTCGCGCCCAACCTCGAAGATGCCTATGTCTATTTTGTCGGAGGCGATACCACAGGCGAAATCGCCGCGTAAAGGACCAATACCATGTTATCTATTTTCCACAATGTATGGGGCGTTGCGCGTTATGAGCGCAAAATGCTCTTGAGAACCACAAAATTCCGCATTTTGGGCGGCCTGGGCATGAGCATTCCCGTTTTACTCGGCATTGGCTTTGCCATAGCAGAAGCCAACGGTGCTGAACTACCCGTGGGAATCGATTCTTATGTTCCATTTTTGGTGTACAGTTTCTTGCAGACCATTGTCATAGCATTTATTGTGGGAGATTTTAGAGCAGCGGATGAACAGGCACATATTTACGAAGTTGTGGCCGGGCGTCCCATTTCGACTGCGGAACTGGTAGCGGGTAAGTACCTGGGCATTGTTAGCGCGCTTGTCTTTTTGAGTCTGGGGGTTCTGCTTTTAACTCTGAGCATCCAGGCTGCAAAAATCAGCATGACGGGCAATCCATTTATAATAGAACCCTATATCGGGTACCTCGTCTTCATGAATCTGCCCGCCCTGATTTTTATGTCTTCTGTGACATTTTTTCTCGGTGCATTGTTGCGGCGACAAGCGGCAGTTGCCCTGATTGTGATCGGGTATTTGCTGGCCGTCCTGTTATTCCTGGGCAGGCGATATGACGGTATCTATGATTTCGGTGCTTTTTTTATGCCTCTGTATTATTCCGATCTAATTGGTCTGGCAGATATTACGCAAGTGGGGCTACAACGCCTGTTCTATGTCTTGCTCGGCATTGGATTTTTTGGCTTTTCCATCGATTGGTATCCCCGTCTTGCGCATTCCTTAGTCGCGCGGTGGTTTGGTCGAGGCTGTGCCCTCACCGGTTTTGGACTGGCTGTGGGCCTTTACTTTTATATGGATGCAGAGGCGCAAGACCGGACAGCGTATCGCAATTCGCAGTTAGAGCAACAGGAAGCGGTTGCGAATATTCCCGTCGCGGAAATAACCCATTACGATCTGGCATTGACGCTTTGGGGAGAGGAGCCGCTTGCCGCCTCTGGCACGATTAGATTGAAAAATTCTCACGAATCTCCGCTCGATACGTTGATTCTTTCGCTCAATCCCGGATTCAAAATCCAGAGCCTGACGCGCGGTGATGGCGGCGCAATAGCGTGGGAGCGGGCGGGAAGTGTGATTCGCGTCGTGCCCGATAACCCCCTGCAATCGGAGCGAGAACTCGATCTGGTGTTGGCTTATGCGGGTGATATTGACACGGATGGTTTTGATCTCAAACGGGAAAAAGCCAGACCAAAGCTGCGCAAACGCGAAAGGCTATTTAATAAAGGATCTTTGACGGCGTGGATTCGCGACAATTCCATCTTTTTGCCTCCGCGTAGCCGATGGTATCCGGTAACAGGCGTTGATTACGGCTATGAGGATGCGCGTGCGGTCTCCTTTTCAACGGCAAATCTAAAAATAACATATCCACAAGGCATCGAAGTCATTACTCAGGGGCAGGTCGGCAAGACCGATACACTCGGCACACAGGTAACGCGTCAGTGGATCGTTGAAAAACCCGTGCCTGTCCTATCGCTGAATGCGGGCGAATACCGCGTTTTTCGCACGACCATTCACGATGTCGAGTGCGCTCTTTACGCCCATCCATCACATCTGCGTCCGATCCGATTTTTTGAAGGTGCGGAAGAAGAGATTTTGCGCGCACTCGGACAAATTATGGACGCTATGGAACAGGAATCGGGCATGAAATACCCCTATGCCAGTCTTTCTCTGGTGGAAATTCCCTTCCATGTTCAATGGTATTACGAAGGCTGGGAAGAAAAGGGCGGGCTGACGCAGCCCGGTGTGTTAATGATAGAAGAGGATGTGTTCATGAGGCAGCAATTTACCCGCGATTTTAAGCGCTATCAGGAGCGCTCGCGCGGCAACCGAGAACCCAAAGACATCAAAAAAGACCTTTTAGTACGCGCGGTTTTTTCGACCTTTTTTTCCCGAGAAGGAAATTCGGGCAGACAGGGGCAGCCAGGCGGATTATTTCGCAGCCCTGTTGTTCAACTCTGGGCTTATGACAAGCAGTTTGTGGGCGAACATTATTCCCTTCTCAAAAAGGGCATGCCCCTGTATCTCCAGAATGATTTGAGTTCCAATATGACCTCTGCTTTTTATTCGAGCCAACGACGCGGTGGTGGTGGCGATAGGGGACGTGGCGGTCGCGATGGTCCCGGGGGTGGCGGGGGTCCCGGTGGTCGCTTCGGATCGGGTGGGGGATCGGGTGCTGCCTGGGATACGTTGATTGCGAAAATGCAGCGAAAGTCATTTGCCGATTTAAATCCCGAAAAACAAGCCGGTCTCTATCGCCAGGTTCTCGACGCCAAGGGACCCGCACTTTTTCAAATGATGGAATCTTTTTTGGGCGAGGAAACTTTTCGCATGGTCTTGGACGATATAGACCACAATCACAAATACGAAAACATTGATTTTTCGACCTTTGAACGCGCTGCTGTGGGCGATACCACAGAAAGTCCAGAGAGCCAAAAATTGCAACGCCTCGTCAACGACTGGATTTTTAGTACAGAAATCCCGGGCTATACCCTCACAAGGGTAAAAGCACTGAAGATGGATGACGGTTTTGGTATGGTGGTCTATCAATTGATTCTGCGGATTAAGAATAGCGAGCCAGGCAGGGGATATGTGCAAATTACGGCTACGGGGCGGGGCGATGAAGCCGTAAAGGGCGTAGAGATTGAAGGTGGACAGGAAATTGAAGTTTCGATGGTTTTGTGGGAGCAGCCCTTCAGAGTGATGGTCGAACCCTTTTTTGCACGCAATCGGCGTCCTCTGATGTCTCCCGTGCGCGTTCCCGAAGATGTCACAGAGGGCTTTCCGGTTGCTTATGTCAAAGACGTGACGGGTGAAGAATCCGGTCCTGTTGAGATTATTGTAGATAATGACGACGACGGATTTTCAATGCCCGTGCGGCGTGCAACGCGCTACTTCCGGCCCGGACTCAAAGGGGGCAACTGGCGCGAACAGGGCCTGCCAATGGCCTTTGGGCGATTTGAGACAAATTATCGAAGAAAGTCTCAAGGGGATGGTGCACAGCCTGCGGTTTGGGCAGCGCAAATGCCCAGAGACGGCGAGTTTGATGTAAGTTTCTATTTTGTCGATCCCGCAATGGCCAGGCGCATTCGAATTGCATCGACCTTTACACTCACTATTTTTTACGGGGGCAAAGCCGATACCCTCGAAATAGAACGCGACCAGATGAAAGCGGGATGGAATTATCTGGGGCGATACAAATTTGCCGAGGGCGAAGAAGCCGCAGTCGAATTGTCTGACCGTGCAGAAGGGCGAGGGGGTCTCTATGCGGATGCCGTGCGATGGCGTTTTTTTGATCCTCAAAACCCCGATGCCTACGAAGATGAAATGCCTACTTTTATGTTTGGGCGCGGTCGAGGTGGGCCAGGTGGCGGGCCTGGGGGACGCGGCGGGGATGGTAGGCGAGGTCCCGGTGGTGGCAGAGGTGGTGGTGGCGGGTTGTTGGGCTTTTAATTTAAGGGAGGAATGGACGTGAAGTTTGATTTTTGCTCAAAATTTCTGTTGGTAATTGTCTTTTGCGGGCTGGTCGCCTGTGATCAACAGGCGGAACAGCGCACCGTTGATCTGACGGTTCCCGTTACTGTTCAATCCGTAGAGACGGGAACAATTGAATCTATAGTGACGGCTACCGGAACCCTCAGACCTGTACGCGAAGCCCAGATCACAACGGAGATTCGGGGAAATCTGTACTGGAGCAAAGGGAGCAATAACCGCTTGCTCGCCAAGGGTTCAGAGGTTAGAAGGGGGCAGACTATAGCCAGGCTCGACAGCGATGAATGGGTTGTTGCCGCACGGGTGGAAGCGCGCAAACTGGCGGTTGAGACAGCCAAGCGAACGCTAAAAGAGCAGGAAACCCTGTTTAGCCGACAACTGGCAACGGAAATGAACGTCGAAAGTGCGCGTAGAGCCTGGGCCGATGCAGAAGCCAATTATCAGGACGCCCTTATCAAGATCGATAAAACCAAACTTTTGGCTCCCATTCAGGGCGTGCTGTCGGAACTTGCGGATATTACGCAGGGAACGCTGGTAAATCAGAATACGACAATCGCAAAAATTATGGATTATTCACAGGTATTTGTGGATCTGAAAATTCCCAATGCCCAGATTATTAATGTAAAATTGGGTCAGGGCATCCGCGTGAGCAATTACGCTTTGCCCGAAGAAGTTTTTGAGGGCGAAATTGTCGAGATGGATCCCGCTATTGATCCGGTCACGCGCACGGTTCAGGTCGTCGGGATGGTCGATAATCCCGACTTGTTGTTGCGGGCAGGCATGTTTGTCAAAACAGAAATCGTCACGGAATCGCGACAAAATGTCGTACTTATTGCGCGCAATCTCGTTTTGCGGCGGAGAAACCAGAAGGTCGTTTTTGTCGAAGAAGAAGGACGCGCGCAACAACGCGAAGTCGAAACCGGTCTGGAAGACCGCGAGCGCGTGGAAATTGTGGTTGGCCTTGAACCGGGAGACCAATTGATCACGAGCAATTACGAAACGCTGAGGCCGCGCACCCGGGTGCGGGTCACGGGAGATAGCCGATGAATTTGCCGGAATTTTCAACGCGATATCCCGTGACGATTGCCATGGCGACTCTCGCGGTGGTGTTGCTTGGATGGATATCGTTAGACGGGTTGGGTACCGACCTCTTGCCCGATTTGCAGACGCCAGTCGTCACCATAGACCTGGCAGCACCGGGCAAATCGCCTGTCGAGATCGAAGAAAGCTATACGCGCCGCCTCGAACGCGATGTGAGCACCATTAACGGTGTCAAGCGCGTATATTCTATTACCCGCTCGGGGCAAGCCGTGGTCATTGCAGAATTTGCCTGGGATGCGGACATGGATTACGGGTTGCTCGACGTGCAAAAAAGGGTGGGGCGCTATGCGGCAAATGATGATGTATCTCAGTTAGATGTGACGCGAGAAGACCCGCTCGCGCTTGCGGTGATGCGAATTGCGATCACAGCAGACGAAAACACGGAACTCGACGCACTGATGGGCACGGTAGAATTGCTGATCAAGCCCAAATTGGAGGCCCTCGATGGCGTGGCGTCTGCCGAGGTGGAAGGGGGATCAGAAAAAGAAGTGCGCGTTTCGCTCGATCCCTATTTGCTCGAAGCGTTTGGGCTTTCACCCGATGCGGTCATCAATCGCATCGCACAGGCAAATGCCGATGTATCCGGGGGCACGCTCAGAGAAAATCAGCAGTCGTATCTGGTCAAAGCCCTCGGTCGCTTAGATGACATAAACGATGTGCGGGAAGTCATCGTGGGAGAAAAGCGCGGGGGAGGAGGCGCGGTTTCTGGAGACCGCGTGCCGGTGCGCGTGCGCGACGTGGGCACAGTAGATCTGGAATATCAAGAGCGAGAAACCATCGTGCGCCTCGATGGCCGGGAATGCGTTGGCCTCGCCATTTACAAAGAAGCCAGCAGCAATACGGTCGCCGTGGTCAATACGGTATTAGATGCGATAGACGATATCGAAGCCGACCTGAGCGGCATGCAATTTACAACCGTCGAAAACCAGGCGCGATTTGTCGAAGATGCCATAGGCGAAGTCGAAACATCGGCCATCCACGGAGCGATTTTAGCAATTTTCGTGCTTTTGATCGCGTTGCGGAGTTGGACGGTGACGCTGGTGATCGGGTTGGCGATTCCCATTTCCGTATTGGCGACGTTCTCGCTCATGTACTTTGAGGGACTGACCCTGAATATTATGACGCTGGGCGGGTTGGCTCTGGGCGCGGGCATGCTCGTTGACAATGCCATTGTGGTTATTGAGAACATTTATCGCCATCTCGAAAGTGGCGAGGATGCGCGCACAGCATCGAGCCGCGGAGCCTCTGAAGTCGGTGTGGCAATTCTGGCTTCAACGCTGACGACCGTGGCTGTTTTTTTGCCTATTGTCTATTTGCAGGGGCTGGCTGGAAAACTCTTTGTGGATCAGGCGTGGACAGTAGCGTTTTCGCTGCTGTCATCACTGGTTGTGGCAATGACGACAATTCCGATGCTGACGTCGCGCATTTTCCGGCGGCTGAATACCACGCGTCACACGACCATTCGATCAGACAAATACTATCGGTTTCTCAATGGTATTTTGAACCGCAAAGCCATCATGCTTGGCGTCGTGCTGCTAATCTTAGGCGGAACTGGATATATCGCCCGCGAATTGCAGACCGAATTTATCCCACGCGAAGATCAGGGGCTGTTTCAAATTGACCTCACATTATCCGAAGGCTCGCGTGTGGAACTTAGCGATCAGGTCGCTCTGCACGCCAAAGAGATTGTCGAAAGCGTTGGCGGAAGCGATGTGGCGCATGTGTACGCATTGGTCGGCCTCAATCCCGCTCTGGTATCGAGCGGAGGCGAACCAACGGGTCCCAATCGCGCGACCCTGTCAGTGGCTTTAGAGCCACAGCGGTCGCGCAGTGTTAGCGAATTGGTACGCGATCTGGACCCCATTTTGAGTGCTATGCCCGATATCGAGGTGAAATACAAGTTGCACGAAACCGCGCTTGAAGGCGTGATGGGGGGGCAAGAAGCGCCCATTCAGGTCGAAGTGTCTGGGGAAAATCTCGATATCCTGGCGCGCATCACAAAAGAGCTTCAGACGAGGATTGAGGGCCTGCCTTCGGTGTACAATGTGCGCACGAGTTTTCAAGGCGGACAGCCAGAAGTCGATCTGGCGATTCGCGATGAAGTGGCATCTGCTTTTGGACTGACCACGCAGACCATCAGCCGTACATTGGAAAGACAACTGTCGGGTGAAGTTGCTGGCGAATTGTCTAAAGACCAGCGCACGAGAGATATCCGGATAAAATATCGAGATATAGACCTGCGCGAACTCCACACCATGCAAATCGAAGGATCAGATGGCGCGATCCTGACATTGGGGGATATTGCCGAGCTCAATATTATTGAAGGTCCCCGCGAAATTTTGAGAGAAGATCAGCGTCGCGTGGGACGCGTTACGGGATATCTCACAGAAGGGCGCATTTTAAGTGAAGCTATTGCCGACGTACGCGCCACCATGCAGGAAATGGCTGTGCCGTCGGGATATCGCGTTGAAATTGGCGGAGAAGAGCGCGAACGTGCAGCGTCGTTTGAAAGTCTCAAATTCGCACTCCTGCTTTCAATTGTGCTGGTGTATATGGTTATGGCATCGTTGTTTGAATCCACGCTCCATCCGTTCACCGTCATGTTTTCCGTTCCCTTAGCCGGCGTTGGCGTGATATTTGGATTCTATCTTTTGGGCGAACCGCTCAGTGTGATGGCTTATATCGGCATTATTATGCTGGGTGGTATTGCGGTCAACGATGCGATTGTGCTCGTGGATCGCATCAACCAGCTCAGGCAAGCTGGCTTGACGTTGCGAGAAGCGATCCTCCAGGGCGGTCAAGACCGCTTGCGTCCCATTATGATGACGAGTGCGACGACCATTCTCGCCCTGCTGCCCATGGCACTCGGCTTTGGCGAGGGCGCAAAATTGCGCGCGCCTATGGCTATAGCCGTCATTGCTGGCCTGGTGACATCGACATTGATGACCTTACTCGTGATACCCACTATGTATGAACTGATTGATCGACTTCGGGGGAAATCCGCGTGACACTTGCTGGTATTGCCGTTCGGCGGCCCGTGACCACGGCCATGTTTTTTTTAGGTCTGGCTATTTTAGGCGCGATTTCACTGGATCGGTTGCCTGTCCAGATATTTCCCGAACTCGTTTACCCGGAAGTTTTTGTCGCGCTTACTCAGCAGGGCTATTCGCCCGAACAGGTTGAGCGAGAATTGGTGATGCCCGTCGAGAGAGAGGTGGGAAAACTCGAAGGCATTGAGGCGTATGAGTCCTTTTCGCGCCAGAACAGTGGCGGGGTACGCATTTCTTACGCGCCCAATACGGATATGAAATTCGCCCTGCTGCAACTCGAGAGTCGCATCACGCGCCTGCAACCGCTTTTGCCCGAAAGAACGCGGGTCAATATACAGCGCTTTGATGCCTCTGATCTGAGCGCCTCGGTGATGCAAATTCACGTGTTGGGCGAAGGCGATATAAACTGGTTGCGCGAATTTGCCGAGGAGAAAATCAGGCCGGAATTGGAAGCGGTCGATGGCGTTGTCAACGCGCAGGTCCTGGGCGGGCGAAGGACGGCTATTGAAATTATTGTCGATCCATTGATGCTGCAGGCGCACCAGCTTTCGATGTCCGATGTTCGCAACCGGATCAATGCTTTTAATACGCGGCGGCAATATCTCGGGCGGGTGTACGACGGCGACCAGGCTTATGCGGTCAGCATTAAGGGCCAATTTACAGACCTCGTGCAAATCCGCCGAGTCGTTATCAAACCCGAATTGCCCCTGCACCTGGGCGACATTGCCAAAATCCGCTACGGCCTTCAGGAGCGTACAGACCTGCAGCGCATCAACGGCAAAGCCGCCGTTGGCATTCGCATTCAAAAAGACGATGAAGCCAATCTCATCGAACTTGCAGGAGAACTCGAAGACACCATCGAACGCGTCAACCGCGATCTCGCCTATGAAAATATCCAACTCGTGATCAGTCAGAATCAGGCAGAAATTATGAACGAAGCCCTCAATTTCCTCAAACGGGCCGCTGTTGTCGGGGGATTGCTCGGGCTTTTTGTTTTGTTCTTATTTTTGAGAAACTTGCGTTTTGTCGCTGTTTTGCTCCTCGCCATTCCGTGTTCTTTGCTGCTCACATTTAATCTGATGTATATGTGGGATCTCAGTTTGAATGTGCTCTCGATGTGCGGCCTCGCGCTTGCAGTTGGTATGTTGATGGACAACGGCATTGTGGTCATGGAAAATATCTTCAAGCATTTTGAACAGGGCAAATCTCCCAAAGAAGCAGCAAAAGCCGGAACCGATGAGGTCGCACGCGCCGTTGTTGCGGCAACCGCGACTACGATTACGGTTTTTGTACCCGTCGTTTTTATCCAAAGCGACTTTCAGGATATCTTGAGAGAATTCGCGCTGTCCATCGCCTTTCCTCTGCTTGCCTCTCTGCTCGTAGCCCTCACACTCGTGCCTGCCCTCGCATCGAAAACCCTCTCTCTCGCATCTCGACCACCGACGGGAACAGGCGCGCTGATAGAGATGTACACAGTGTGTCTCAAAGCGGGTTTGCGCCACAGAATCAGCGTGTCACTGGGCATTGCCGGTGCGCTTGTCATCACGTTGATCATTTCTTTTTTCTTTATGCTACAGCAGGAAATCCGCCGGGAAGAAAGCCGTTTTACCGTCTATATCAGCATGCCCGAAGGCACGACTATTGAAGCCCTCGATGCTGTTGTTGGCGAAATTGAAAGTGCTGTGCGAGATCTCAAAGGTGTAGATCGCTTTACGACCAGTATCAGCGAAACCCAGGCGAGTATCAATGTGGAACTTTTGCCCTTGTCCGAACGCCCCGACCAGATTTCTGTCGATCTCATCAAAGAGAATCTCGAAGAGTCGTTCGGTGATGTCCAAAACGCAATTGTGAGTTATGAGGCCATCGCGCGCACAGGCAGGGGAGGTGGGGGAGGCCGAGGGGGAGGTGGGGGAGGTGGAGGTATTCGGGGTGCCGGTCGGGCCTCGGGCGGATTTAATCTGGAAGGGGGCACGCCTTCGGAAATGGCTGTGATCCGCGGCTATGATTTTACAGTGCTTCAAATGCTTGCAGACGATCTGGTCTATCGCCTCGAAGAAGTGGAGGAAATCGATCCCAATAGCGTGCGGGCCGATGCAGAACGCGGCGCATCTGAGGTGCATGTTTTGCCCGATGAAGAAGTGATGTTTGACCGGCGATTGCAGGTGCGCCAGGTGCTCAATGCCGTATCCGACGCCAATCCGCGCGGCGCGCGTTCCAATATTGCATTTCTCACACCCGAAGGTACTGAAATCCCGATTGATATTCGCAATGTCGAAGACCCCGACGAAGAGGGAGAGGGGATTGCGGGATTGAGACAGACGCCGATTCTGGGTGCTGGGGATACGTACATTCCCCTTGTGGAAGTTTCGCATGTGCGCCGAGATCAGGGCAGAAGCATGATTTTGCGCACCGATCAATCGCGGCGCATAATTGTGTCCTATAATTTCGCCGAGGAAATTTTGCAATCTCAGCCTCTGCTGGAAGCCTCTCGAGTTTATGTGCAAGCTGTGGTTTCCGAAATGGTGCTGCCCGAAGGGTATAGCATCGAAATGATCGAGGCAGAGGAAGAGACGATTTATTACTGGATGATGGGCATTGCCGCGCTGTTGATTTTTATGATTTTGGCCTCTTTGTTTGAATCGCTTTCCGCGCCTCTGGTCATCCTGTGTACATTGCCCGCGGCAATTATTGGATCGTGCTGGGCACTGGTCTTATCGGGTACCGGATTGACTTCGCAAGAAGCGCCAATGGCACTGTTGGGGCTTATTGTTTTGAGCGGTATTGCCGTCAACAACGGGATCGTGCTGATCGACGCAATCGAAACCCTTCGCCGCCGCGGGTCCAGGCGAGAACGCGCGGTACTCGCGGCGAGCCGGTCGCGCGTGCGTCCTGTTTTAATGACTTCGGCAACCACCATTTTGGGCATGTTGCCCCTGGCACTCATATTTGGCGGCGATTACGAAATTTGGCCGCCCTTTGCGATTGTGGTAATCGGTGGGCTGGCGGTTTCAACGGTTTCTACCCTCGTATTTATTCCCGTGGTGTACATGGGAATTGACCAGACCAAAGCCTGGCTGGCAGATATTGGCTGGTTCGGAATTGTATTGGGAACGGCAGCAGCCGCGGGATTGACGCATTGGGTTAACGATTATTACCAGAGTTTGTTCTGGACCTGTCTTTTGGCATTGCCGGCGTGGATGTTGTGTATGGGCACTGTCTGGATTGTGCAGCGCATTTATCGCGCGCGTATGGCTTCTCTCATCGAGATCGGCAATATTGAACATCTCGAAATTCGCAATCTGACAAAAATTTACGGTGCGCCGGGGCAGTTTAAGCGCGAATGGGATCGCTTTAAGCGGCGCGATGAGCGTCTTTCTGAGCGCGGGCAGGTATTGGTGGATAAAAAGGCGATTAAGGACAGTTTATGGTGGAAATTGCCACTTTTGGCTCTGTTGATCTATTTAGAAACCTATTTTGAACAGGGATCCTGGATATTTTTGACAGGGCTTGCCCTGTGGGGCCTCGTACATCATCTCGTACTATGCGCGGCTACCTTACGCGATTTCCAGATCGAGAACAGATGGATATCACAAATCGCCCAATTGATTTTGCCGCTGGTCTTTGTCGCCTTTATCCATTGGCGTTTGGAACTTATATCTTTGACCATAGCCACCAGTACGATCTATTTGCTCTATCGCATCATTGGATTTTTGGCAAATCGCGTTGGGCAAGGTCGCGTTGACCCCGAGCATATACCGGGCAAGTTGGGCACTGTTAAAGGTATCGTGTACCGCGGTGCTGCAGCCGTTCCCTTGATTGGCGTTCCGCGCCCGCAATTTCAGGCTCTCGGAGGTGTGAGTCTCGATATCCCACGCGGCATGTTTGGGCTTCTGGGTCCCAATGGCGCGGGCAAGACCACGCTGATGAGGATTGTGTGTCGGGTTTTGTCGTCAAATTACGGATCTGTGCTCGCCAATGGCAAAATACCGCTTACACATCGGAATATGCAGGGGGTGATTGGATATTTGCCGCAGCACTTTGGCCTGTATCTGCACATGTCTGCGTATAATTATCTGGAATACCGCGCACTTCTGGAGGGGTTTAAGGACGGGGTGGCGCGGCGCAAGCGCGTTCAGGAATGCCTGGAGCAGGTCAATCTGTGGGATAGGCGAGACGATCCGATCGGTTCATTCTCCGGCGGTATGAAACAGCGCGTGGGCATTGCACAAACCCTGTTGCACTTGCCGCAGATTATAGTGGTGGATGAACCAACAGCGGGATTGGATCCACTCGAGCGAATCCGATTCAGAAATTTGCTGGCGCGATTTAGCCAGGAAAAGATCATTATTTTTTCCACGCATATTGTCGAAGATATTGCGGGCAGTTGTAACCGATTGGCCGTGCTGAATCACGGCAAGGTGCTCTACACGGGAACCCCGATTGAAATGCGCGATTTGGCGCGCGATAAGGTGTGGGAAGCCCTGCTTCCAGATCAGCGCTTTGAAGCGTTGGAACGCGATCTGGATATGATTACGCATGTGCGCGTACCCGATGGGATCCGGGTGCGATTTCTCGCAACTGATCCCATTCCCGAAGCGCGTGCCGCTACGCCCACCCTCGAAGATGCGTACCTCTACCTGTTGCGACATGGCGATGAATACAAATAATCTAACATGGCGTGAGTTGCTCTTTTTCGTGGGCAAATTGCACAGCTTGAGCATGAGAATCGTTTTTCACCGCAAAATGATTTTTATGTTTTGCGGAGTTTTGGCGTATTACGCAATTTTGTACGCGATTGCAATTTGGCGTCCGGGCGAGGGACTTTCGGTCGAGCTAGCCCTCCATGTATTGGTAGAAGTGCCGGGCACAGTACTTGCGATCTATCTGACGATGGATCTGGTGTCGGGGGAGAGGGATAAGGATACGCTTGAGATTTTGTTCAGTACAGCGATCAGCCACTACGCGACCTGGGCCGTGAGAATTGTGTCTATCAGTGCTGCACTCTTTGTCACGTTGATGGCAATGAGCACGATTTCCTACTACTTTTTCGCGGAGTTCCCCTATATTTTGGGTGGATTGAATGCCTGTATTCCCGCCTTTTTTATGGTAGGAGCCACATTTCTTTTTTCTGTTTTGTTCCGCAGTGGCAATGCGGCAGGTATGCTCGCCGTTGGGCTTCTGATTGGTATTTTGCTTTCTACCGAGGCGTTTGAGGATACATCGTATTACCTTTTTCTCAAGCCATTTGCCCCACCCTCTGATTTAGATACCAGCTTGTGGATAAATCGCGTGGTCTTAAACCGCGCGGGCATTGCCATTCTCGGTATATTGTTCATTTTTCTCGCCCTGAGACGAATGATAGAGCGCGAAAAGTTGCTGTGATAGCGTAAGGGCCAAAAGCAACATCGAAAAAAGGTGCTCCAGTTCAAAAACTTCAGTGAAAAACCTCTCTATAAGAAAGAGCGGTTTTTTCTTTATCTTGCCCAAATTGCGCGATTTATATACCTTACACCACAGAACTTTAACATTTCATAATAGGGTAGGGGAGGAGATCATTTATGCAGCCACCACAGCCACAACAAGAAGACATACTGGTCTGGTTCCTCAAGGTTTGGGGGCAGATTGAAGCAAATTATATCAGAATTCTCACGGGATTTGGCATTGCCATTGTCGCTGCGCTGATAGTCCTGTTTTTTTATCGCACACAAACACAACACGCAGAGGCGGCTCGCACAGCTCTCGGAGACGTTTATATCGCACTTTATGAAGGGCGCGTAGAAGATGCGCTTGCCGCATCGCAGGAAGTCATAGAAACCTACGCAGGTGAAGCCGAAGCGGGCGAAGCATTAATGGCGCTGGCCAATTTGCACTATGAAGAAGGACGCATTGCAGAGGCCCAGACATATTTTCAACAATATCTGGATGAATACCCAACAGACGGACCATTGGGGTATGGTGCCTGGTCGGGTTTGGCGTCCTGTCTTGAAAATGAAAAACAATTCTCAGAAGCAGGTCAACAGTTCGCAACCTTTGCCGAAGCGCACCCCAACTCACCATTTGCGCCTATAGCCCTGAAGGAAGCCGGTAGATGTTACGAACTCGGAAAAATGCCCCAGCAAGCGAGTGATGCGTACCAAAAGATCGTCAACGAATACGCGAAGTCATCCGTCGCAAGATTTGCACGCGGGCAATTGAACCTGATGGGTATTGAGATAGATTAGAACTTTAAAGTAGGTGCAGAAAAATAAACCATTGTGTCAATAATGCGAATCTGGTAGATTTATTTAGCGGTTGATTGTGTAAGTCTCAGGCTGCCAAGTGGGACTTGTTCTCTTAAGCCCATATAAGGACACTTCATGGCAAATCTCATTAACCCGCAATCAGATTCTGAGCGACTGGCAAAACTGGAAGGTCTAATTGATCAAATCGCCCAAAGACTGACCAGCATGGAAAACCGCCTGAATAACATGGAAAGCCGCTTGAACAATCTGGAAAACCGCATGGACAAACACTTTCTTTGGGTTGTTGGTCTTATCCTTACAAGTTGGCTTTCGCTTGCGACGCTGATCTTGCTTAAAACCTGACCAGCCACCACCAAACACAAAAAAACTCCTTACGCGATGCGCCTGCACATGTAAGGAGTTTTTTTGATTGCATGCTATACGCCGAGATAAACTCCACGATTTAGGTTTGCCCAAGCGAAAATTGTACACGCTCAAAAATACGGTATAAGATGCATTATGTAAACTTAAGGGAAAATCCGCCTAAAATTCTCGCCCTGAACCACCGTGCTTAAATCCTACGAAATCAATCCGCATCATTTCGCGTCCTCTTCCACAAGTCCGAGAGCCTGGCGATATAACAGATCTGACAGCCGTTTATTCTCTTCGCGTAGTTTCAGAATCGTTTCGGCGCTTCTCTGAGTGCTCTCCTGCTGTTCTTCTTGTTGTCTGCGCAGCCAATTTGCATCTTCTTCCGCTTGTTTTTCCCTTTCTTTTGCTATATTCAGCTCTTCTCGTGCCTTTTCGAGTTCTTCTTTTAGAGCACGCGCCTGTGTCCATCCAGAAGCCGATGACGCTTCTAATTGTGCATTGCGTTCGTTTGCGCTGCGAATTTCTGCTCTCAGTTCCTTTTCGGCTATTTCAATCGCTGCCAATTTTCCCAATTTCTGTTGTTGCGCTTCAAATTCGGATTTTTCCACGAGAATTTGATCGGGATTATAGCTCATTTCAATATGATTTTCCATCATTTTTTTTCCAAATTTTTTCCTAAATAATTCCTCAATTTCATCTCGGGATATTCGCCAGGTCCCATTCCATTTTTCAGGCTTTAAAAAACCCCTATTAATATAATTTCTTATTGTTTTATCAGTTACTTTAAGAATTTTTGCGGCTTCGGAAATTCCGTAATTCTCCATCTTCCCTCCCTTTTTACATTCCATTATTTTTATAATTTATTTCCATTAAATTAGTATTATTTTTCCATATCGTCAAGGGGTAAAATAACAAAAAAAGAGGCATAAATAACGAATTTTTGTTATTTTTCGAGAAAAGACACATTTTACACGAATTTTCAAAAAATAAATGTCCTGAAAACGAAAAAACTGAAATATGGCAAAATACAAGCAGAAGCCTCAAAAAATGAATACTTCAAAAAATATGGGACAAAAAAACAAAATGGGAGCGGTCCTGACTTAAAAAAACAGGCGAGAAACTAAATTTTTTTAAAAACAAGAACCAAAGAGGAGAAAACTGAAATTTAAAACAAAGAGAGGAGAAAATAGTTGGAAAACTTAAAAAAAACGCCGCTAAACGAAATACACCACAAAACCAATGCTCGAATGGTTCCATTTGGCGGCTGGGAAATGCCAGTCCAATACGAGGGGATAGTCGCGGAACATCAAGCGGTGCGATCGCAAGCTGGACTATTTGATGTCTCGCACATGGGAGAATTTGAATTTAAAGGCAAGGGAGCCAGGAAACTGGTCCAACATCTAACAGCGAATGATATAGACCGCATCGGCATTGGCCGCGGTCAGTATTCTTTATTCCTCAACAAAAATGGCGGCGCAATTGACGACATCATCGTTTACCGCCTCGGCGAGACAACCTACCTGATCGTCGTAAACGCCTCAAATGTCGATAAAGACTGGAAACATGTCCAGGCAGTCGCAAAATCCTTTGACAATATTCAAGTGACCAATCGCAGTGAAGAATTTGCCCTCATCGCGCTTCAAGGCCCAAAAGCAGAGGCTGTACTCTCCCCTATCGCAAATCGGAATCTCTCTGAAATCGGTTTTTTCCGCATTCGCAAAGCAGAACTCGCGGGAATACCCGTTCATATTGCCCGCACGGGATATACTGGCGAAGGAAGGAATGGTTTTGAAATATTTACACGAACAGAAGATGCAGCGGCAATCTGGAATGCCCTCATCGCATCACCCGATGTATCACCTGCAGGGTTGGGCGCACGGGATACACTCCGCATCGAAGCCTCCCTCCCCCTCTACGGGCAGGAACTCGACGAAGCAACAACACCATTAGAAGCCGGTTTGGATAGATTCGTCTCACAGGCGGGCGAATTCTCGGGTGCCGGAGCCATTGAGAAACAGCGTGCGGATGGCCCGACAAAGACACTCGTGATGATCGAAATGATCGACCGCGGCATCCCCCGTCACGGTTACGAAATCCTGGATCATTCCGGAAATACAATTGGCCAAGTCACCAGTGGCACAACCGCGCCCTATCTAAAAAAGAATATCGCAATGGGTTATGTCCCTCCCAACTATTCAGAAATTGGGACAGAACTCGCCATTGCGATCCGAAACCGCGCCCTCAAAGCGCGAATTGTTCCCAGGCCCTTTTTTAAGCGGTAACTCTTTACCAAATAAGGGCTTAAAAAAAGGACAGGTGTAAAAACCTGTCCTTTTTCTTTATACATTACTTGTAACAGTTACACAACAATATTGACCAGCCGATTGGGAATGACGATTATTTTTTTCGGATTATTGTCTTGCACATGCGCTTGTACATTCGGCTGTTCCAGCGCCAGGCTTTCAATCTCCTCCTGTCCTGCATCAACCTCAACTTCCATTCGGGCACGAACTTTGCCATTGACCTGAACCGGCATCTCAATTGTTGCGGGCCGAGCGAGATCTTCGTCCCATTCGGGCCAATTCTGTTGATGAACGCTGTACTCTCCCCCAATTCGAGACCACAGCTCTTCGGAAATATGTGGAGTAACAGGTGCCAGGAGCAAGATAAGCGTCTCAATGGCTTCTTTCCACGCATCTGTATGCACAACAGGCGTATTTTGGGCCGCCAATAACCCATTGCTAAACGTCATAAGCGCGGCCAATGCTGTATTAAATCCGAAGGTCTCAAAATCTTCAGACACCTTGCGGATGGTCTGATGTGTTAAGCGCCGCAGATCATCCTGGGCTTCTTGCGTAGCATCGCCCTTTGCTGGATCACCATTTTCAACTACTATACGCCACACGCGGTTCAAAAATCTCGGAATACCTTCCAGGCTCGACGAATTCCACGGGCCGCCCTGTTCCCACCGCCCCAGAAACATCACATAAGCTCGGATACAATCCGTTCCATACTGCACAATCAAATCGTCGGGATTGACAACATTGCCCCGCGACTTGCTCATTCTTTCTTGATCTTCACCCAGAATAACTCCTTGATTAAACAAGTGCGTCATAGGTTCATCGTCACTGACGAGGTCCAGATCGCGCATGGCTTTGGTGAAGAATCGCGTGTAGAGCAGATGCATAGTCGCGTGTTCTATACCCCCTGTATATTGATCGACGGGCAGCCAATATTCACCCTCGTGAGGTTCAAAAGGCCCCGCATCGTAATGTGGGCTTAAATAGCGATACTGATACCAGGAAGAACACATAAAGGTATCCATTGTATCCGTCTCTCGCTGCGCTGAAGCACCACATTGGGGGCAAATCGTGTGTAGAAAACCCTCGTGATATTTGAGAGGCGATTCACCCGTCGGCAAAAACTCTGCATCATCGGGCAGCATTACGGGTAGATCACGCACTGCCACGGGAACAATTCCACACGTATCACAGTAAATAATCGGTATGGGACATCCCCAATAACGCTGGCGGGAAATCAGCCAATCGTGAAGGCGATAATTGATTTGTCTCTCGCCAATGCCTCGGGATTCGAGGTCATCGGCCACTGCATCTTTTCCATCTTGCGAGAACAAACCATCGAATTGTCCCGAGTTTACCATACAGCCCTCACCAGTATATGGCTGGATGAGTGTTTCACCGTCCCAATCATCCGGGGTAATCACAACGGGAATGGACAACCCATACTTTTTTGCAAAATCAAAATCGCGTTCATCGTGTGCAGGCACAGCCATAATGGCTCCAGTGCCATATTGAAGCAACACATAGTCGGCGATATAAATGGGCACATCGGCATTGTTCATGGGATTAATTGCATACGCGCCAGTGAAAACGCCATCCTGTTCTTTATCTACAGAAAGCCGCTCAATCTCCGACTGACGGCTGGCTTTTGCACAATATGCTTTAATAGCTTCCCGTTGGTCGGGCGCGGTTATCTCATCGACTAATGGATGTTCGGGTGCTAAAACCGCAAATGACATGCCAAAAATGGTATCTGGGCGCGTTGTGAACACGCGAAACGAATAATCTGAATTCTTAACTTGCATTTCAAATTCAACGCCTTCACTCCGTCCAATCCAGTTCTCCTGCATGGCCTTCACACGGTCCGGCCACTCAATTTCTGAAAAATCGAGTAATTCTTCAGCATATCTGGTAATCCGAAACAGCCATTGATCCAGATCCTTTTTAATCACGGGCGTATCACACCGCTCGCAGTGTCGATCCTCGCCCCAAACCTGCTCTCGGGCCAGGGTCGTATTGCACTGTGGACACCAATCGACGGGGGCTTTCTCACGATAAGCCAGACCATTGGCGTAAAATTTGAGGAATAACCACTGCGTCCATCTGTAGTATTCAGGCAAACAGGTTATCGCTTCGCGCGTCCAGTCAAACATTGCACCCATTGTTTTTAGTTGTCTGCGCATGCGTTCCACATTGTCCAACGTCCATTTTGCCGGGTGAATACCCCGTTGGATTGCAGCGTTTTCAGCGGGCAATCCAAAAGCATCAAAACCGATGGGAAACAGTACATTATGTCCCTTCATCCGCATATATCGCGCCCGAACATCAGAGGGAACAATCGCATACCAGTGACCAATGTGGAGATCACCCGAAGTGTAAGGCAACATAGTCAAAGCATAGTGCTTGGGGCGGCTGGGATCGATTTGACTGCGGTACAGATCAGTATCTTCCCAGCGTTGACGCCATTTTTTTTCAATCTCAGAAAACTCGTAAGCCATTGAAATACAACTCCTAAGGATATAATCTTTGCAAAAGTCGGGGAAATGGAATCGTCTCGCGGACATGGGACAAGCCGCATATCCACGCGACTGTACGCTCAATACCCAATCCGAAACCGGAATGCGGCACCGATCCATAGTGCCTGAGGTCCAGGTACCACTGGAACGGCGCCTCGTCAAGACCGTGTTCGGCGAGCTTCCGCCGTAAGACCTCCAGATCGTCCTCGCGCTGTCCCCCACCGACGATTTCGCCATATCCTTCGGGGGCCAACACATCCATACACAATGCCAGTTGGGAATCTTCCGGATCCCCCTTCATATAAAAAGCTTTGCAAGCTGCCGGATACCGATGCACGATCACGGGGCGATCGTGTGCATTGGCCAACACGGTCTCATCCTCAGCACCAAAGTCCTCCCCCCATGTGTGATCGCGACCCGCGTCTTTTAGCAACTTATGTGCATCTGAATAAGATATCCTATGAAATGGTTTTTGCACCCGTTGTAGGGGCGCGAGGTCGCGTTGCAAGCTCACGAGTTCAGACCGACAGGTTTTTATCACGCGCTGAACAACACAACAAATAAAGTCTTCAGCCAGATCCATATTACCCGACAGGTCCATATAGGCCACCTCTGGCTCGACCATCCAAAATTCGGTTAAATGACGCCGCGTCTTGGATTTCTCAGCCCGGAAAGTCGGTCCAAAACAGTACACCTTGCCAAACGCCATAGCCGCTGCTTCCATATACAGCTGACCACTCTGCGTCAGAAATGCTTTCTCATCGAAATAATCGGTTTCAAAAAGCGTACTGGTGCCTTCGCAGGATGACGGTGTAAAAATGGGCGCGTCAATAAGTGTAAAACCATTATTGTCGTAATAATCGCGACAGGCTTTGACAATTTCAGCGCGCACGCTTAAAATGGCGTGTTGGCGCGATGAGCGCAGCCACAAATGGCGGTGATCCATCAAAAATGCCGTGCCGTGTTCTTTGGGCGTAATCGGATAATCCTCTGCCCAATGCACAATTTCGATATCGTTGACGCCAATTTCAAAGCCGATGGGCGAGCGCGCATCAGCTCGAACCGTACCCGTCACTCTGAGGGACGACTCTTGCCCCAGGTCTGAAGCCCTTTCAAAAACGTCTGGCGATACATCGCCTTGAAACACCACGCACTGAATCGTGCCAGAGCCATCTCTGACCTGAAGAAAGTGCAATTTGCCGCTCGAACGTTTGTTGTACAGCCATCCCTCGATCACAACTTCTTTATCTTCCCATGCACTTACGTCGTTTATCCTGATGATATCGGGCATATACCGTTCCCTGAGAGAATAAAAATTAAAAAAGACGACCGGGTATCACCTGATTGCCCACCGATCGTCTTATCCTTTCGTTAAATATATGCAAATCTCACGATCTTTGGGGAGGGCGTTGCCTACCCTGCTGATTTGAACCACCATTGGGTTTGTCTATAAGGACTTTGCGGCTCAGTCGAATTTTGCCCTGATCGTCGATAGCGATCACTTTGACCTGAACTTTTTCGCCTTCACTGAGTACGTCGTTTACCTTGCGCACCCGGTGATGTTCAAGCTCGGAAATATGGCAAAGCCCATCCTTGCCGGGCAATATTTCGACAAACGCGCCAAAGTCCGTGATTCGGCGCACTGTGCCATCATAGATCCGTCCCACTTCTGGTTCTTCGACGAGAGCTTCAACCATGCCCATTGCGGTTTCACCGGCTTGCGCATCTAAAGAGGTGACCGTAACCAGCCCGTCGTCCTCGACTGAAACCGTTGCGCCTGTCTCTTCGATGCTGCGAATGGTCTTCCCGCCCGGACCAATAACCGCGCCGATTTTTGCCGGATCAATTCGGATGGACAAAATGCGTGGCGCGTATTCCGACAATCCCGCTCTCGGCGCGGAAATAGCTTCTTCCATAAGACCGAGAATGTGGTTTAATGCATCTCGGGCGCGGTCAAATGCCGTATTGAGAATTTCAAAACTTATACCACCGATCTTAATATCCATCTGAATCGCAGTCAGACCCGATCGCGTGCCCGCTATTTTGAGGTCCATATCGCCCAAATGATCTTCTTCACCCAAAATATCTGTGAGAACCGCCCACTGATCCCCTTCCATGACCAATCCTACGCCAGCACCGGCAACATGGCTTTTAATGGGCACGCCCGCATCCATCAAAGCGAGCGAACCGCCACACACCGTGGCCATTGAAGACGAACTGTTGGATTCTAAAATCTCGGAAACCAGCCGGATCGTATAGGGAAAATGCTCTTCACTGGGCACAACGGGCTCGAGTGCCTTTTCAGCCAAAGCTCCGTGACCGACTTCGCGACGGCCGGGTGCTGCGATCCGCCCCGTTTCACCAACACTGTAGTTGGGAAAGTTGTAATCGAGCATAAAGCTCTTGAACGATTTGCCCTCGAGATCATCTACCATTCGGGTATCCATCTTGCTTCCGAGCGTCGCCACACACAAAGCCTGCGTCTGCCCGCGCGTAAAAATACCGGACCCATGTGCGCGAGGCAATACCCCCAGATCGATGTCAATGGGCCGAACCTCTTTGAGATCGCGTCCATCAATGCGCTGTTTTTCCGAGAGGATCATCGCGCGCATATCCTTTTTGATCAATCGATCGATTTCACCACCAATTTCAGCGTCTTCAAAGTGTTCTGTGAGTGCTTCTCGCACCTCGGCGCGAATTGCGGACAACGTCTCTGCACGCGCCATCTTATCCGGCATGCGATTGGCTGCGTGAATCTGCTCTGAAGCGCGTTCGGCAACAGCAGTGGCAAGGGCCTCATTTTCTTCAGGCTCGTCGTAAGACCGCTTCTCTTTCCCGACACGGGCAATCAGATCATCCTGTAATTCAATCAGTTGTACAATGCCCTGGTGGGCAACGCGCAGTGCTTCTACGACATCACCGTCGGCTACTTCGTGAAAATCACCTTCAACTGAAATAATGGACTCGCGATTGCCCGACACCATCAGGTGGATATCGCTTTCTTCAAGTTGGGAAAGTGTGGGATTGACCACAAATTCTCCATTGACCCGTCCAACGCATACGGCTCCAATAGGGCCGTCAAACGGAATATCAGAAATGCACAGTGCAGCCGAAGCACCTGTCATAGAGAGCACCGCAGGATCGTTTTCACCGTCAAAAGACAACACAGTGACATAAACCTGCGTTTCAAAATCATAAGCCTCCGGAAACAGGGGCCTGATTTGATGATCAATTAAACGCGCATGCAATTTTTCAGTTGTCGAAGGTGCGCCTTCTCGCTTAAAAAAGTTGCCGGGAATGCGCCCCCCAGCGTACATCTTTTCACGATAATCGACTTGAAGCGGAAAAAAATCAAAATCCGAAGGTTTATTATCGGAAACGGCAGCCACCAACACAATGGTTTCACCGTACTGCATCCACACCGCCCCATGTGACTGTTTGGCCACCCGACCCGTTTCAATGGACAGCGGACGACCGGCATATTCAAGCTCTACTTTTGCTATCATTCTATCTCCTCTATTTACAAAACACATCTATTCCAGCGCCCTGACAAAAAGGCCAGAGATACGACCAACTGCTGGAAAAATGAAAAACTCAACCGCGAATATCCAGTGCCGCAATCAAGCTACGATAACCTTCTAAATCCACGCGCCGTAAATATCGCAACAGACGGCGACGGCGCCCAACCAGTTTGAGCAGTCCCCGACGCGAGTGATGATCCTTCTTGTGGGTTTGAAAATGTTCGACCAGTTGTACAATACGCTCTGTAAGTTGCGCAATCTGGACTTGTGGCGATCCTGTATCGCCTTCTTTGCGTCCGTATTGTGCAATCAACTCGGCCTTCCTTTCTTTTGTTAACGCCAAAATTTACCTCCATAGGTATGATGCTGCGAAAGCATATCTTCCGCAGTCTGTATATCTGCTTGAATCTGTTCGACTAACGCTTCTTTGCTGCCAAATTCTCGCTCGCCGCGAATGCGGCGCCAAATCTCAAGGGGTAAAACTTTTCCATAGAGATTTTGTGAAAAATTGAGCAAATGTACTTCACAACGCGCTGACTGCCCCCCAAATGTTGGGCGTTCGCCATAATTGACAACGGCGATGTAGGGCTGATCTAGCCTGGCAATACCAGCATAAACACCCGGTGTTGGCAAGAGTTTTCCCGGCGTTTCAAACAGGAGATTAGCAGTGGGAAAACCGAGTGCCCTGCCCCGTTTCTCTCCCTCTACTACACGCCCCCACAAGGGATAAGGATGTCCCATAAGCTGAATAACCGCATCCATGTCTCCGTCTAAGAGTGCGTTGCGAATACGAGTACTGCTCACAGGTTTTTCGGCAATGCACACCGCCGGTGGTGAAAAAACAGAGAAACCAAACTGTTTCCCCAATTTTTTCATCGTCTCAAACCCACCCTGACGCCCCCTACCAAAACCGTGATCGTAACCTATAATCACAGACCTGGCACTGAGTCTATCAATTAGGAAGCATTTGACAAATACTTCGGGAGACATCTGCCGGAGTGCATCATCAAATCCAACAACAGCCAGAATATCCACCCCCAACGAGGCGAGACAATGCTTTTTTTCCTCAAGCGATGTCAACACCCCGGGGGCATCAGCACCGTCGATAAACTGGCGAGGATGCGGGTCAAAAGTGACGACGACAGATGTGCCCCTACACGTTCGTGCCATATCAATCATAGCTTCAATGACAGAGACATGTCCGATGTGAATGCCGTCAAATGTTCCAACAGTGACCACCGGGTGAGCAAACGCGACCGGTTCTTCAAGCGTTATGATGCGCATCATCAATTCTGGATCACGCGAATGGGCTTCAAGACGCCCTCGACGATATGGCCGAGACCGAGCAAAATACCCCGAGAATTTTGCACTGTTACAATATCCTGGACATCTAATAAAATATCGGTCACGGGATTGCCATTTAAAAAACGCCCCTGCTGCACCTCTGTTAAACACACCGATGACAGATTAGATAAAACAGCGTGGGGATTGAGCAACACATCAGCAATGCATTCTGCACGCGCGAGTTCATAAACTGAAACACATTGTCCCAATTCAACACAACCCACCGCGATTCTGCGAAGCGTTGAGAGGTGGGCACCACACCCGAGCCGTTTGCCGATGTCGTCAGCAAGCGACCGAATATAAGTACCCTTAGAACAATGCACGTTCAGGTGCAAGAGCGGTGGTGCATATACCGCAATATCGAGCTTATGTATGCATACATTACGCGCTGGGCGATCAATTTCTATACCTCTTCGGGCGAGTTCATAAAGCCTGCGCCCACCCATACGTATGGCCGAATACATAGGTGGAACTTGTGCAATCGCCCCCCTGAATTCGGCAACGGCGGCATCGACTTGTGCAAAATCGGTTGGTATATCTCCCGACCTGCTGGTAACCACACCATCGGCGTCGAGAGAATCGGTTGTTATTCCCAAACGCACAACCGCGCGATATTGTTTGTCACTGTCCGTAATATAGGAACTCAGACGTGTATAAGCCCCCAAACAAAGTAGCAAAATGCCCGTTGCCATAGGATCAAGGGTGCCTGTATGCCCTACTTTTTTTATCCCAAAGTGCTTACGCACCCAACTGACGACATCTTGAGAAGTCCAGCCAGCGGGTTTGTCTATACCCAGAAAGCCGTTTACTGACTTCCCCCGCGTCAGCACATGCATTGGCATCACCTATGTGTTGAGACTATTGAGCAATTGCTCGATATGCGACCCCTGAGTGATGGAATCATCCCAGGCAAAGACCAACTCAGGCACATGCCGCAATTGAACGCGCTGAGCGAGCGCACGGCGAAAAAAAGACATTGCCCCCATCAGGCGTTCGAGCACCTGCATTTGCGCCCCAGAGTCACTCATCGCACTGACGTAAACCCTGGCCGTGCGCAGGTCACGAGACATCTTGACAGCCGTAATCGTGACTTCGGCAAGACCGGGATCACGGGTTTCTGTATGCAAAATTTCACTCAGGGCAACCTGAACGGCTTTTCCCACACTTTCCGGCCGGTAAGATGGCATGTCAGAGCAACTCCAGCGAATAGTCCATCAAAATAAGGCGATCTTCGCGCTCGATTAAATCAACCACCTTTGACAACACCTGATTGGCATACCGCGAGTCGTTGGCAACTATTGCGATACCCAACTGTGCCCTTTGCCAGCGATCATTGTCGCCCAGTTCAGAAACAGAAACATTGAATTTGTTGCGTGCGCGCGTCGTGATGCTCTTGAGCACGCTGCGTTTCTGTTTCAGCGAGGCGCATTCAGGTAAATACAGATCAATATGACAAAAACCAATGGTCATTAGATCGTGCGAGTAGTTTCAACGCGTTCGTAAGTTTCAATGACATCGCCGACTTTGACATCGTTAAAATTTTCGATACCAATGCCGCATTCAAAGCCGTTTTGCACCTCGCGAACATCATCTTTAAAACGCCGTAAAGATCCAATACGGCCTTCGTAAATAATAACGCCATCGCGCAAAACGCGTGCATTAGTCGTGCGGTGGATAAGCCCTTGAGAAACCAGACAGCCGGCAATTGTACCAACACGCGGCACCTGGAAAAGCTCGCGCACCTGTGCTTCTCCCTGCACATTTTCTTCAATTTTGGGTGCCAACAATCCGGAAAGGGCAGCGCGAATATCTTCGACTACTTCGTAAATCACGCGATACAAACGAATATCAACGCGTTCTTGTGCCGCAACTTCTCTTGCATTCGCATCGGGACGCACATTAAATCCAATAATGATAGCATCTGAGGCGGATGCGAGCAGGATGTCAGATTCGGAGATCGCCCCCACAGCACGGTGAATCACCGACAGCTTCACTTCTTCGTGCTCAATTTGCAATAGCGCGTCTTGCAAAGCCTCGACAGACCCATCGACATCGCCTTTGATAATCAGACGCAATTCTTCCATATTGCCCGTCTCAATCTGGTTGTGAATATCGGACAATGATACGCGGCGTACCCGATGAAATTCTTGTTCGCGCCTGAGTTGCTGCCGTTTTTGGCTGATATCGCGAGCTTCGCGCTCATTTTCAACGACGTGAAATGTATCCCCCGCCTGGGGCAACCCTGCTAGACCGAGAACCTGAACCGGACGAGAAGGGCCAGCCGTTGCCACGGATAGACCGCGCTCGTCGAGCATTGCGCGGACGCGTCCACTGAACATGCCGGTAATAAAAGGATCGCCCACTTGTAGCCTGCCTTCTTGCACGAGCACTGTGGCGATATTTCCTCGTCCTCGGTCGAGTTTTGATTCTACAATGGTACCTTTGGCGCGTTTATCAGGATCTGCCGTAAGTTCGAGCATTTCTGTTTCGAGAGCCAATAGCTCAAGCAGAGCATCGACATTCTGTCCTGTTTTAGCGGAAATTTCGCAAACTTGAACACTACCGCCATAATCTTCTACAACGACATTGTGCTCGGTCAACTCCCGTTTGATTTTGTCGGGATCGGCAGTGGGCAAGTCGATTTTGTTAACTGCAATGACCAGGGGTACATTGGCCGCTTTGGCATGATCAATGGCTTCTACTGTCTGTGGCATCACACTATCATCTGCAGCCACAACCAGAACGACGACATCGGTTACACTGGCACCTCTGGCACGCATCGCCGTAAAAGCTTCGTGCCCAGGCGTATCGAGAAAACATATTTCGCGACCATCACCAAGTTCAACGTGATACGCACCAATATGCTGCGTAATGCCGCCAGCTTCACCTTCCATCACATTGGTCTCTCGGATATAATCCAAAAGAGATGTTTTGCCGTGATCCACATGACCCATAATTGTCACTACCGGGGGTCTTGGTTTTAGATTCTCATCAGAAGTTTCTACCTCTGCATTTTCCAATATCTCTTCACCGTATTCTTCAAGTTGCTCAATATCAAAACCAAATTCATCGGCAACAAGCGTAATAGTGTCCATATCCAGACGCTGGTTGATGGTCACCACCATGCCGAGTTTGAGACATTGTGTAATGACTTCTGTGGGGCGCACATCCATCTGAGAAGCGAGTTCTCCAACGGTTGTAAATTCATTGACTTTGAGAACTTGTCCGTCTGCGGTTTCGTCTTCTGGCTCTTCACTATCCTGACGACGCCGACGGCGCACCCGTGATGATGCCGCACCACTCGACATTTGCGCCAGTGTTCGGCGCACATTTTCTGACACTTCGCGCTCATCAACGACAGGGCGCTTACGCCTGCGACGGCGTTTTCTTGGAGACCGCGTGCGGCTTTTCTTTACCTGTACGGGCTTTTCTTTGGGCTTGACTTCATCCTGGACTACGGGTTTTTCTTCTTTGGTTTTTGGCGCTTTTGTCTCGGTATCCTGCACTGGTGTCTGACTGACATCTTCTACGACAACAGTTGGGTAATCTGTTCGGCGTCTTCGGCGTCGTGGGCGTTGCCTTCTTTCGCCGCTGGTCTCAGTTTTTTTAGCAGGTTGAGCCGAACGAGGCCGACTCACGCGAGGCTTTCGCTCGAGACTCTCGCGTTCTTTTCTTTCATCATCCTTGCGCCTGAGTTTTCGCCGCGTCGCCTGGCGCTCTGAATCAAATTTCTCTTGTACTGCCTCGACCATTGCAGTCGTACAGACCGCCATGTGGTTTTTGACTTCAAAACCGAGGCTTCTAATCTGCTCTACCATGGCGACGCTCGACAAATTGAACTCGCGCGCAATCTCGTAAACTCGTTTTTTCTTAACTGTTGTTTTGCCTTTTGTCTTTGTCAATAGGCTCACCTCCGATCATTCGTCCGTTTCTGATGTATCGTCAGTAGATTTTGTTTCCATCGCTTCTGCTTGCAAACGCGCTTGTTCTTCGCGGTAAGCAGCCACTTTGTCATTAACAATTTCCTGCGCAGTCTCTCGCAACTTCTCAGCCGTTGTTTCACCGATACCAGGCACTTTGAGCAACGTATTTAAGGATACGCGGACGAGGTCGTTAGCAGACAAAATACCCGCGGCCTCGAGGCGATTTCGCGTCACTTCACCAGTGCCGGGAACTTCGGCCAATGGCACTGTCGTAGCCTGGCGTTCGGTTAGTATTTCCTCATAACGTGTTTCCGTCATGATATCGACATGCCAGCCAGTCAATTGCGATGCCAAACGGGCGTTTTGCCCCTCTTTGCCAATAGCCAGCGAAAGCTGATCATCATCGACGATAGCCGACATGCGTTTTTCGCGGCGGTCAATCACCACGCGGCGGACTGTGGCGGGGTTCAAAGCACGCGACAAAAAGATCGCTTCGTCGTCACTCCAGGGGACAATATCTATGCGTTCACTGCTCAACTCGCGCACCACAGCCTGTACACGCGAGCCTTTCATACCCACGCAAGCACCCACGGGATCTATGCGCGCATCATTGGAGTAAACAGCAATTTTAGCACGCACACCCGGTTCGCGAGAAACGGCTTTTATTTCTATAACACCTTCATAAATTTCAGGAACTTCAAGCTGGAAGAGCCTTTCGAGAAAAACTGGATGTGTGCGGCTCAACACCACCTGGGGACCTTTGGCTGTACGCAAAACTTCGAGCAAGTAGGCGCGAATGGGATCCCCCTGTCGATAGCGTTCCTTTCTGATTTGCTCCTTAAGCGGAATAATCGCTTCTGTTCGCCCCAGGTTGACGAGAATATCCCCCCGACTGATTTGCTGCACGGTTCCTGAAATAATCTCTCCGATGCGCCCCTGATAATCTTCGTAGATTTTCTCGCGCTCGGCTTCCCTGACCCGTTGGACGAGTACCTGCCTTGTCGTTTGAATTGCATTGCGCCCAAAATCGGCAAAATTGAGGCGGAACCTCACTTCCCCGCCGACCTTCGCATCTGTGTCTGCTTTCCGCGCTTGTGTCACACCAATTTGGATTCCCGGATCTTCGACCGAGTCGTCGGCAACAATCTCTTTGACCGCTTCAACGACAATCTCTCCAGAGTTATTGTCGAAATTGACTTCCACATTATCTCCGGTTCCAAACCGCTTTTTTGCCGCAGAGATTAATCCCATTTCAAGGGTTTCGATAACCATATCTCGGTTGACATTTTTTTCCTGGGCAATTTGCCTTAACGCTTCGAGAACTTCGTAATTCAAGTGAGGATCCTCCTCGACCATTACAACTCAAAATGCACAGTGGCTTTCTGAATTTTTTCGCGTTCAATAATGGTTCGTTCACCTTGTAACTCGACATCGAGATGATCAGCTTTGACCTGTAAGAGCGTTCCGACCACAACACCTTGGCCATCTACAACAAGGCGAAGTGCTTTACCAACTACCCGCTCAAAATCTCGGTCTGTCTTTAAGGGCCGCGTCAAGCCAGGAGATGAAACTTCGAGCAGATATGTGCCATCAATCGGATCACGCGTATCCAACATATCTGCAATATCTCGACTGAGCGCAGCACATTCGCCAACACTAATTCCATTGGGACGATCGACAAAGATGCGTACGATTTGCCGTCTATAGTTGCCAGAAACCGCTAACTCAACCAATTCGACATCCCGACGCTTGAGAAGCGGAAGGATCAGATGGGTCAGGGTGTCTTTGATAATCATTGGATAACTCAAGACTGCCGCTTTATCGCACGTCTGGGAGTTGATGGCTATGCCTTACAACAGGCCTGGCGGTTCTAACTACCCCATATACTCAAAAGAGTGGGCAGAAGCCCACTCTGTAATCAGAAGATAAATATAGAAAATTATATAGTATAACGCAAGTTTTATTTCCCCGCATTCGAGGTCTTATCTCCTTCTATCAGTTGCTTGAGTTCGACTAACATTCGCTGTAATTCAACCAGTGGATTTTCAATATTAGACGTCGCGCCTTCAATACTCTGGTTTTCCCATAAACTGCGGTCTATCTTCAGCCTTTCAACCGCCCCTCGAATCGTATATTTCTGGCCGTAGAGCAAGTCCTTAATAGCCAAAACAACCTTGATATTTCGCTCTGTGTACGTGCGATTGCCCGACCGACCACGTCTGGGGTTCAGTTGAGAAAATTCCTTCTCCCAAAACCGCAAGACATGAGATTCTACGCCGGTGAGTTCCGATACCTCGCGGATCGAATAATAGAGCTTTTTGATACCAGTTGACCGCATAAATATTACTTCTTTTTAAATAAGATGCGGATGGGTGTGCCAAAAAAGTCAAACGTCTGTCTGAGTCTGCGCTCTAAAAACCGGCGGTAGTGCACGGGAACATCTTTGGGACGCCCGGTAAAAAAGAGAATGGTTGGCGGTGCACTGCGCGGCATAACGCAGAAAGACATGCGAAAGACCCGTCCATTTTTGGTAGGCGGAGCCGTTGTTGCATTGAGATGCGTCAAAAAGTCGTTCAAATCGCCCGTTGAAATGCGATGGCGACGTTTCAGTGCCACATCCAGAGCCAAATCAATAACGCGCCATGCGCGTTGTCCCGTAAGTGCCGAGAGAAAAACAATGGGATAGTTTTCGAGATGTACAAAGCGCGAGCGGATTTGTTGAGCTATTTTATCGGCTGTGTGGCCGTCTTTTTCCATCAAGTCCCATTTGTTGATGCCTACGATCAGCCCCTTGCCCAGCGCAATAGCGCGTTCTGAAATTTTGACATCCTGTACTGTACATCCTTCCACTGCATCAACCAACACAATCGCCACATCGGATCGCTCAAGGCTTTCCACAGTACGGAGCGAACTGTAAAAATCGACTTGCTCTTTGACGCGCGTCCGCCGCCTCAAACCCGCTGTGTCAACGATAACAAATGGCTGTCCATTGCGTTCCATCGAGAGGTCTATCGCATCGCGAGTCGTTCCTGGAATCTCGCTCACCACTACCCGTTCCTGCCCCAGCAGACGGTTCACAAAGGTAGATTTACCCATGTTCGGACGGCCCAATACCGCGATTCGAGGGGGCAATTCTTCTTGTGAGTCGCTTTCTTCTTCTGGCAAACAGGTGAGGATTTCATCCAGCAAGTCACCCGATTGCCGTCCATTGATAGCAGAGACGCACAGCGGATCGCCCAAGGCGAGGCCGTAAAAGGCCGTGCCATCGGCTTCGTTCTCATCTTTATCGACTTTGTTAACAATCAGCCGATAAGACGCGCCTGAGTCTCGGATCTTGCGCGCCATAATTGCGTCGTAATCCGTAGGGCCAGTCACTGCATCTACCACAAAGAGCAACAGGTCTGCTTCCCCCAAAGCAAGCTCGACCTGCCGAGAAACCAGATCGGCCATTATTTCGTCTGAATTGGGCACATATCCGCCCGTATCGACCAGCGTAAACGTTCTGCCATTCCAGGTACACTGGGCATAGTTGCGATCGCGCGTAACACCGGGAAAGTCATCTACCACAGCTTTACGCTCGCCAACCAGCCGATTAAAGAGCGTTGATTTGCCAACATTTGGCCTCCCCACAATCGCCACGACGCCCATTGCCTAATTCTCCATCTGATGTGACGAAATATACGGGTGCGCCACAATTTCACTGCCAGCACCCACAGAGGCCGACGTACCGTCAACGGCATTTTGAATGGTCTCCACCAGATCGTAAGTACCCACAATGATCCGACAGGCCACCTGCTGCTCCAGGTCTTTAAGCAAGAGATCATCCAAAAATAATCCATTATGATTCAAGCAGTTGGGAGGTAACAGAACTATCTCATCGCTTCTGATAGAGGCATCAGTAAGGGCGCGACCAATATCATGTCCTGATAGCAATCCAGAAACCGTTATCCCTTCGCCAAGAAAGCGATTGACCACAGGTACAACACGGACATCAATCCACGAGATTTTGTTCAGGCGTTTGACCATTGCATCCAAAAAATGTGTGCCCAACATACCCGTTACAAGAACAAAACACTGCGGCGGTAATGCTAAATGCTCGAGATCCTCAATCCGACTTTCAAATCCGTCGATAAAACGACGAACCATGCCAATTCCGTTTTCGACAAGCGGAAACCCATCGTATTCAGATTGCGGAGGCACAGATTGGCCCGCCATCAAATACATTTCATCGCCTAAATACACAAAGCGCGTACCCAGGCGTTTCTTTAACATACCCTGCCATGCTTTTATCTCGCGGATTGCCCTGACAGCATCGGCGTGTGTCACAGGATTTAACCTGGGAAGATTTTTGCGAAATTTGGTCAATCCCAGCGGCACAACGCCCAGAGATTCAACACGCGGATGACGCGCTGCAAGATCAAAAACCGTCTGTTTGAGTGCCTGGCCATCGTTGATACCCGGGCATAAGACTACTTGCGCGTGCATCTGAATCCCATGCATAGCTAAGATATCAATCCGATCCAAAACGGGTGTAGCCCGCCTGCGACCGAGCAACTCGGCTCGCAATTTGGGATCTGTTGCGTGAACCGAGATGTACATTGGACTCAATTTTTGATCAATAATGCGCTGAAATTCATCCTCAGATAGGTTAGTCAGCGTGACATAAGCTCCGTGCAGAAAAGACAATCGATAGTCATCATCCTGGTAATACAGGGTCTTGCGCAGACCTTTGGGCATCTGATGCAAAAAGCAAAAAACACACTTGTTATCGCATTTGAGAATGGGCATATCTTCAAAATCCACGCCCAAATCGTCTTCGATATCTTTTTCAATTTCAAATAAAAATCGATCCCCGCCTCGCCGTACCAAAGCCGACACGTCTTCTTCGCCCATGTAAAAGCGATAATCAATGGGATCGCGCATGGGATGTCCATTGACCATTTCTAAGACATCGCCGCGCTGCAACCCAATTGCTTCCCCAATTCCATCGGGATGTACCAGACGGATTTGCAAACCGGTCCCAACGCGTTCAACACTGCGCCGTCCCTCGACCTGTGCCCCTTTTATAACATCCATTTCAATTCCAGTAATTGATTGTTAGACAATACAATATTTCAATAACTTATAAGTATCTATGAATTTCCAAAAATTACGATAAAGCGAAATTAAGGTCAAGAAAAAAGCCGACTCCCACAATGCTCATAGATTTAATATCTGACAAATTCAGAGCATCTCCTTATCTTGCAATATTATTAAAATTAAAAAACTTCTTCGATCAACACAGGAGGTTATCTCTTTCGCGAATACAGGCACGGATAACCCACATTTGAGAAGGACATCCTCATGCCCGATCCCACTCGCATCTCAGTTATTATTCCAGTTTTTAACGAGCAGGATGCCATAGAAAAAGTAATTGGCGATATTCCCGGTCATTTACCCACCGAAATCATCGTCGTCGATAATGGATCAACTGACCAAACAGCAAAATTAGCTGCCGCAATGGGCGCACACATTGTTCGAGAAAATCGCCGTGGATACGGTTCTGCCTGCCTCGCTGGCATAGCAGCAACCAATGAGCCAGACATCGTTGTCTTTCTCGATGGCGACTACAGCGATCACCCCAACGAAATGCCAGATCTAATTGCACCCATCCTGGAAAATCGCGCTGACCTCGTGATTGGCTCGCGCACTTTGGGCAATAGCGAACCCGGTGCACTGATGATTCAGGCGCGCTTTGGCAACCGTCTGGCCACCAGCCTTATCAAAATCCTCTTTGGCGTATCCTATACAGATCTGGGACCTTTTCGAGCGATTCGCTATCTGACACTCCTGGACTTAAATATGCGGGATAAGACTTTTGGATGGACAGTAGAAATGCAGGTCAAAGCAGCAAAACAGGCGTTAAAAATACAAGAAGTGCCGGTAAGTTATAGAAAACGTATCGGCGTTTCCAAAATTACCGGCACTCTAAAAGGCACCCTCAAGGCAGGGTGGAAAATTTTATTTACAATTTTTAAGTACTGGTTGACAAAGTGAGACTAAAAGCTCCCTATTCCCGCTTCTTGTATCTTTGTGTCTTTGTGTGAGGCCCTCTCTCTTCTCATTTTTTTGCGTCATCTATATGCTGCTCCAAACGCCTGAGTGCTTCGTCCACGCGAATGTGGTCATCTCTACGCCGAGTGCGTTGATGCACAATTTGAGCGGCAATATCAAATGCAGCCATCAGTGCAATCCGGGTGGTATCACCCGTATTTTCGGTCTCGGCAATTTGGTGCATCTTTTGATTGACAAAATTTGAAATTTTAGAGGTATATTCCTCCGACTCCTCACTGCTGAGTACATATTCAGAGCCAAAGATCGTCACCTTCGTCTTATGTAAATCATCAGAATGGGACATAATATAATCAGCTTTCAGCAGTTAGCCCTCCCAGTCCCCAGCTCCTTGAGATGGGTGGGCAGGGCTCTATCACGGCTTTGCCACAAGGTCCATGCGAACCACGCCATCAGTAGCGGGCACTTCCAATTCCACGATCCACCCTTTGACGACCTCACCTATCACAACAATTTCTTTGGCTTCTTTTGAAAGGATTTTGGCATCTTTTGATACGCGCGACAGGGCGTGACACTTGTCATCATCCACACAAAAATAACGCTGAATCCGGGCTTCGGGCATACCTCCAAGTCTGGGACATTCGGCTTCGTGTTTTTCTTCGCTCATAACAAAATCCGTCAAAAGTTATGGGTTCTCGCTCTCTACCCTTAAAGATATAACCCCTGGGTTCTAATATAATCTGCGACAGCGTCGGGAACCAAAAAAGAAATCGGTTTTCTGGTGCGCACGCGTTCCCTGATCGCCGTTGATGAAATATCTATCAGAGGTGTTTCAACAAACTGCATCCTGGATTGGAAAGCAGGATCAACGCGCGCGCGCTCAAAACCCGGACGTTCAGCTACGAGTACGTGAGCCAGATCCAACACGCCTTCTGGGTCGAACCAGTCGCCCATTTCAACGGCATTATCAGCGCCAATGATCAAGAATATCTTTGGGTTCTTGCTCATATTCCGACGCAAGTGACGCAAGGTATCAATCGTATAGGATTTTCCGGGGCGCGACAATTCAAATCGACTCAGTTCAAATCCCGGATAATCGCGCACAGCCAGGCTGACCATCATCGCGCGATCTTCAGCCGAAGTCATAGTGTGTTTGAGCGGAGGGTCGCCCGACGGCATAAACACAACCCGATCAAGCGCGCATTGGAGCATAATTTCCTGCCCGATAATTAAATGCCCAATGTGGATGGGATCAAATGTCCCGCCGAAAATGCCAACGCGCTTTGCCATCCTAAGGTTTTTCAACGCGCAATTTGGACTGCGCTTTTTTTATTTTTTCCATCTCTTCAATGACTTTTTCCTTCAACTTCTCCGGTAAATCCTGTCCTATCAGCAATGTAAGTTCATTGAGCGCTTCGTCGAGTGCCCCAGTCTTCAAATTGACCTGTGCAATAATAAAGCGCGCCTCCAAAGCAGACTCTGTGCCGGGATATTCCTTCAATACGCCTTCCGCGTAGAGTTTGGCCGAAGTATAATATTTCCACAGAATATAATCGTATGCAATCATGACATCCTTCTGGGCCAGTTGATTGCGCAACGCTTTAATTCTTTCCTCTGCTTGAGATACGAGATCGCTTTGTGGATAGTCTTCGATAAACCGCGCAAATTCTCGAATCGCCTTGTGCGTTTCATCCTGGTCGTGGTGAATATCGCGCGCATCTTGATAATAACACTCGCCGATCTGGAACCGCGCTTCGGCGGCATACGGACTCACGGGATATTCGTTGAGCAGGCGTTCGTATTCAAAAATAGCTGTCACATAATCTTTTTGACACTGAAAAGCTTTGCCCAATCCAAACTGTGCCTCATCTGACAAATGAGACCCGGGAAAATCCGATAGCATATTTCTAAACAGCAACTCGGCGTCATAGCACTTCTTATTTTTCAGTGCATCTTGCGCGTCTTTGTAATACACCTCTGGGCTCAAGCGCCTGTATTTTTTTTGTGCACACCCCACGCTCAACGCGAGCAAACACGCACAACAGATATATAAAAATCGTCTCATAATCCGCCAATCTGCATAATTCTAAAGAACCGTTAACATATCGTCCTGTCTGATAAACGATGCAGATTATGTAATGTTCCCCAGTTTCTAAAATAAAAAGGGCGCGTTTTTCCCGCGCTTCGTTTTCAAAATCCTCAAACATATAAGACTTTCACAACATAAGCAAACCCACCTATCAAGTCAAGAATGACGCATGCACAAATAGAGGGATTTTCCGGTAGATTTTCAGGTCATATTGGTATTATATTGGGCGATATATACGTTATTTATGTAATATTCTGAGAGGTTCTCCATGGCCCAGGTCCTTGTCATCGGGAGTTCCAACACCGATCTGGTTATTCGCGCCAGCAAATTGCCAACCCCCGGTGAAACAGTACTCGGCGGCACATTTTTTACTGCTGCAGGTGGCAAAGGTGCCAACCAGGCCGTTGCCGCGGCCCGTGCAGGGGCGCAGGTCACATTCGTAGCGCGCATAGGTTGTGACGATTTTGGCGCACAAGCGCTATCGGCCTTTCAACGCGAAGGGATCGACACTCGGTGGATTGTATCCGATCCCGATTTACCATCAGGTATTGCATTTATCCTCGTTGATGAGCGCGGGGAAAACAGCATTGTGGTTGCTTCAGGCGCAAATGCAGCCCTGTCACCCGATCAAATTCAGGATCGGGTCTATAAAAACGCAGAAATATGCTTGCTTCAACTCGAAATTCCGCTTGAAACCGTCGTCCATGCCGCATCTCTATTGACCAAAAACAAGACCCGCGTCGTACTCAATCCAGCGCCAGCAGCAGATCTGCCAGAAGAAATCTGGTCTCATCTCTTTCTCATTACACCCAATCAAACCGAAACCGAACATCTCACGGGCATCGTCCCCAATAGCCCGAAAAATATCGCAAAAGCAGCCGCGAAACTCCTCCAAAAAGGTGCCAAAAACGCCATCATCACCCTGGGAGCACAGGGCGCATTTTTGGCGACGCCCGACCAAACCCTGCATATACCGGCTTTTAAAGCCACAGCAATAGATACCACAGGTGCTGGCGATGCCTTCAATGGCGCATTGTCCTGCGCTTTAAGTGAAAACCAACCTCTTGAAACCGCCATCCGCTTTGCGTGTGCTGCGGGCGCTCTCACCGTCGGCAAAGCAGGTGCTCAACCCGCGATCCCCACCCGAGATCAAATCGACGCATTGTTGGCGAATCTTCCTTGACGACATCCCTACCTTGTCCTATATTCCTATTCCCTTTCCCAGACTCCCTCCCCTTCTCTCCCTGATGCCATCCCGTATCAGAAAGGAAATCTAATGGGTTTGAGGAAGGCGAACGCGATCAGGCTCGATTTCGATGACCTCGTCAAAGAACTCGACGATTTCGAGCAAGACATTAAAACCCTTCAGGAACGCATAGACCAACTCATCACCAACGCGCGGGAAAAATCAGTCGAAGCCGTTGCAAGAGAAGGCGATATGGGCACGACCTGAACACACAAATAAACAGGCGGGAAAATTCCCCGCCTGTTATTTTTTTCGCAATGTTCTACACCACCATATTTGCCATCGTCCTCATCATTGTCATACTGGCCAAGTACCTCTACAAACCCGTTGAACGTTGCCCCGAATGCAACACCCCGCGCGAGTCTGATCATCCGATATGCCCGTGCGGCTATGTTTTTGAATTTCCCGATGATGACGATCCCCTCGAATACGGCGATCCGGAAGATCAATAAAGGAATCCCCATGACCCTCACCGCACTCTCTCCCCTGGACAATCGCTACACGAGCCGCTTGATAGACCTCGTTCCCTGTCTCTCGCATTTTGCACTAATAGCCTACCGCGTGCAAATTGAGATCGAATGGTTGCGATTTCAATCAGAACATCCCGAACTCACACACGTCCGTGCATTTACAGATGCTGAACACCAGATGTTGAAATCATGGATAGACACGTTCGATGAACAGCAAGCTCAGCGCGTTGTCGCAATTGAAAAGGTCACCAATCACGATGTCAAATCCGTCGAATACTACGTCAGAGAACGCCTTGAGGAAACATCGCTTGCCGACATAAGTGAAGCCGTGCACTTTTGCTGCACTTCTGAAGACATAAGCAATCTCGCTCACGCGCTCATGCTCAAATCCGCTATAAAAGATGTCTTTTTCCCACTGGCACAACAAGTTACACAGATCACTTCACAACTCGCAAAAGACACTAAAGACCTCCCTGTACTCGCGCGCACGCACGGCCAACCCGCCACCCCTACCACAATGGGTAAAGAACTCGCCGTATTTGTCTATCGCTGGCAACGACAAATCAAACAGGCGACACAACTCGAATACCTCGGTAAATTTAATGGTGCTACCGGCAATTACAACGCGCATGTCGCGGCTTATCCCAATGTGTGCTGGCACGACCTCGCCCGCGATTTTGTTCAGCGTCTCGGCCTCACATTCAATCCCCTCACCACACAGATTGAATCGCATGATTATATGGCTGAAATTTTTCACCTGATCGTCCGTTTCAACACCATCTCGCTCGACTTTGCCCGCGACATGTGGACCTATATATCCCTATCCTATTTTCGTCAGAAAACAGTTGCCTCAGAAGTCGGGTCTTCGACTATGCCCCACAAAGTCAATCCCATCGATTTTGAAAATGCCGAAGCCAATCTGGGCATCAGCACGGCCCTGCTCGAACATCTATCGACCAAATTACCAGTCTCGCGTCTCCAGCGCGACCTGTCTGACTCTTCTGCCAGTCGCAATATTGGTCCGGCCATCGGCCATGCGTGTCTCGCCTTGAAATCTCTCCTGAATGGCATGAGCAAGGTCGCCATTGATAAACAGGCCATTGCCAGCGATCTCGAAAACGCCTATGAAATCCTCGGTGAAGCCGTGCAAACTGTCATGCGAAAAAACGGATATGAAAACGCCTACGAACTTATGAAAGACCTCACCCGGGGCACAGAGATTACAAAGGACGACCTCGATAACTTTCTCAATACCCTCAACCTCCCACAAGCAGACCTCAAACACCTGAAAAATCTAACGCCTCAATCCTATATAGGGCTTGCCCCGCAGCTTTGTGAATTAGGAATTAAAAATTAAAAATTAGGAATCAAAAGCGGTAAGAATCAACTGAAGGCTCTGCGTTCATCCCTGCTTACACCCGCAGAGCCTGCCCCGTAGTGTTTTTATACGGGGGACATGCCTGCGTCATCTGCGGATCGCCTATCACGCTTCATCCTTCACACTTCACAGTTCATCATGCCCTTTGAATTTGAGCACCTCGCCATACCCGACGTCATCCTCGTTCGCGCAAAGCGATTTCCCGATGATCGCGGTTTTTTTGTCGAAACGTACAAACGAGACGATTTCGAAGCCAATGGCATTTTAGAAACATTCGTCCAGGATAACCACTCCCGATCTACCCGCGGCGTGCTGCGTGGATTGCACTATCAAAAAGCACCCCGCGCACAGGGCAAACTCATCCAGGTGCTCAAAGGCGAAATATATGATGTTGCCGTCGATATTCGTCGGGGATCCCCCACTTATGGTCAATGGACCGGCATTCACCTTTCCGAAGCGCGATCCGAACTTCTTTATGTCCCCCCCGGCTTTGCACACGGTTTTTGCGTGCTCAGTGAGGTGGCGGACTTCACATACAAATGTACGGATGTGTACGCACCAGAGACCTATCGCGGCATCTCCTGGGATGATCCCGACTTAGACATCTCCTGGCCCATAAAAAACCCAATCCTTTCCAGGCGCGATCAAAATCTCCCTCCGCTCAAAGACGCAGACAACAATTTTATTTACTGAGGACCCCATGAGCCTGAAGCATTTCTTTCGCATATCCCCCACGCAACAACACCCCCTGATCCAATTGTCACAGCAACACGTCTCTGCACACATTCAAAATATCGAGACTGAATACTGTTTCAACGTACAAACGGACAGTCCGCTTTCCACCGACCAGCAAAACCGGCTCACCTATCTGCTATCTGAAACCTTTGAAGCAGATCGGTTTGCAGAGCAATCCTTTCTCACAGGACCTGGCACGATCCTTGAAGTGGGACCGCGCATGAATTTTTCCACGGCCTGGTCCACAAATGCCACGGCAATATGCCATGCCTGTGGGATCACGCAAATTTCGCGCATCGAACGGTCGCGGCGTTACCTCATTGAACCTGCCTTGAGTCTGGATCAGCAAAATATCTTTTTGTCCCTCGTACACGACCGCATGACCGAATGTCTGTATCCCCACCCCCTCACCTCCTTTGACTCCGACGCAAAACCAGAACTCGTATTCGAAATACCTCTTATAGAAGAAGGCCGTCGCGCCCTCGAAAAAATCAATCGCACCATGGGCCTGGCATTCGATGAATGGGATCTCAATTATTACACCGACCTCTTCCTCGACCAGATCGGGCGCAACCCCACCAATGTCGAATGCTTTGACATTGCCCAATCCAATAGCGAACATTGCAGGCACTGGTTTTTTAAAGGCCGCCTTACCATTGATGGCGAAGAGATGCCCGATCACCTCATCGCCATGATCCAATCGACACTCAAAGCCAACCCCAACAACAGCACCATCGCCTTCAAAGACAATTCCAGCGCCATCCGGGGGTATCCAATACAGACTATTGTGCCCACCACTATTGGAGAACCCTCTCCATTTGCGTTCTCAGACCGCACCTGTGACATCATCTTCACAGCGGAAACTCACAACTTCCCATCGGGTGTTGCCCCTTTTCCCGGCGCGGAAACAGGTACCGGCGGACGCATCCGAGATGTGCAGGCCACGGGTCGCGGCGCGCTCGTCATAGCGGGTACAGCGGCGTATTGCGTGGGCAATTTGTATATTCCCGGATACGACTTGCCCTGGGAAAATCCCGAATTTCAATATCCCGACAACCTCGCCACCCCCTTGCAAATCGCAATTGAGGCCAGCAATGGGGCTTCGGATTACGGCAATAAATTCGGCGAACCCCTCATACAAGGTTATACGCGATCCTATGGTATGCGCCTGCCCAATGGAGAACGCAGAGAATGGATCAAACCCATTATGTTTAGCGGTGGAATCGGTCAAATGGACGCGCGTCATACAAACAAAGAAAAGCCGGAGCCCCAAATGCTCGTCACCAAAATTGGTGGCCCGGCCTATCGCATCGGCATGGGGGGCGGTGCTGCTTCGAGCATGGTGCAGGGTGAAAACGAAGCCGAACTCGATTTCAATGCCGTGCAGCGCGGCGACGCAGAAATGGAACAAAAACTCAATCGCGTGATCCGCGCCTGTGTCGAACTCGGCGATCAAAATCCCATTGTCAGCATCCACGATCAGGGCGCGGGAGGCAACTGCAATGTCCTCAAAGAAATCGTTGAGCCTGCGGGTGCCCGCATCGATATCCGCGCCGTGCCCGTTGGAGATGAAACCCTATCAGTACTCGAAATCTGGGGCGCTGAATATCAGGAAAACAATGCCCTGCTCATCCGCCCCGAACACGCCCATCTCTTCGACGCCCTCTGTAAGCGCGAAAAGGTCATCTACGCGTTTGTCGGCGAAGTGACCGGTGATGGACAGGTGGTTGTCTTCGACAGCAAAGACAATACCACCCCCGTTGATCTCGATCTGGAAAAGGTCCTCGGCGATATGCCGCAAAAGCCATTCAAACTCGACCGCTTTCCCACCCGCACAGAACCGCTCACCCTGCCAGAAAATCTGACCGTTAAAAAAGCGCTCGACCGCGTGCTGCGCCTCGTCTCCGTAGGTTCCAAACGCTTTCTCACGAACAAAGTTGACCGCTGTGTAACCGGGCTTGTCGCACAACAGCAATGCGTGGGACCCCTCCAGCTAACCGCAGCAGACGCCGCCGTTATTGCACAAAGCCATTTTGGCACAACTGGCGCCGCCACCGCCATTGGCGAACAACCCATCAAAGGCCTCATCGATCCTGCGGCGATGGGACGCCTGTGCGTGGGCGAAATGCTCACCAATATCGCCTGGGCACGACTGAGTGCTATAGAAGACATCAAGTGCTCTGGCAACTGGATGTGGGCGGCCAAATTGCCCGGAGAAGGCGCGGCACTTTACGATGCGGCCCGCGCCCTCACAGATATTCTGCTCGAATTGGGCATTGCTATAGATGGCGGCAAAGACAGTCTCTCGATGGCTGCGATTGCGCCGGGAGATAATGGCGATGAAACCGTCAAAACGCCCGGCACACTCGTCATATCGGGCTATGTCACCTGTCCCGACATCACGCAGACCATCACGCCCGACTTAAAACATCCCGATGAAGGTATCGTACTTTACGTCGATCTCGGCGCAGATAAACATCGCCTCGGTGGGTCTTCTCTCGTCCATGTGTACGAGCAACTCGGCAACGAGTCGCCAGATGTAGATGATCCCGCCCTGCTCAAACGCGCAATTGGCGCACTCCAATCCTGCATCGCAAAAAATTATATAGCCTCGGGACACGACCGCAGCGATGGCGGCCTCATCACCGCGCTTTTGGAAATGGCTTTTGCTGGCAACTGTGGTATTCAGATCAACCTTCAAACCCGCGCCAATGCGATACCCGCGCTCTTTTCCGAAGAACTCGGCCTCGTCTTTGAAGTGCATCCCAAAAATCTGACGATCGTGCGAGAAATTTTTGAAAAAGTCGCCGTGCCCATCCAGACCATTGGAAAAGTAACCTCCAGTCCCGATATCCAGATTTCTGTCAACAACCAGCGCGTTCTCAAAAGTCCTATGCCCGAGTTGCGCGACTTATGGGAAGCTACGAGTTTCCAACTCGAACGCCGGCAAACCAATCCATCCTGCGTCGCGCAAGAAGAAACTTCCCTGCACGCGCGCACAGGTCCCAAATTTACCGTGCCCTTCGAGCCAATGCCCACGCCGCCCGCCATCCTCAATGCCAGTCGCAAGCCCGCAGTCGCCATCGTGCGCGAAGAGGGCAGCAATGGAGATCGCGAAATGACCTCTGCGTTTTTCGCAGCGGGCTTTGAACCCTGGGATGTGACCACCAGCGATCTCTTATCTGGCACCATCACACTCGACCATCGGTTCAGAGGCGTTGTATTTGTGGGCGGCTTCAGCTATGCCGATGTGCTCGACTCGGCCAAGGGCTGGGCTGGCGTGATTCGCTTCAACGACGGTCTTCGCGCTCAGTTCGATACCTTCTACAACCGTCCCGATACTTTCAGCCTCGGCGTATGCAATGGCTGTCAACTCATGGCCCTGCTTGGCTGGGTCCCATTCCCCGGCCTTGCCAATGCGACACAACCCCGGTTTATCCGCAACGAATCCACGCGTTTTGAGTCCCGCTTTTCCACTGTGCAAATTCAGGACAGTCCAGCGATTATGTTCAAAAACATGGCTGGCGCATCCCTCGGCGTGTGGGTCGCGCACGGCGAAGGCCGCGCATTCTTTCCCCGCACAGACGTACTCGACCGCGTCATAGACGAAAATCTCTCCCCTGTGCGCTATGTCGATGACAATAATACCGCAACCGAAGCCTATCCCTTTAATCCAAATGGTTCGCCACACGGCATTGCCGGTCTTTGCTCCCCCGATGGGCGCCACCTCGCCATGATGCCACACCCCGAACGCACCTTTCTCAAGTGGCAATGGGGTTATATGCCAACGAACTGGAAACGCGATCTTCAAGCCTCTCCATGGCTTCAAATATTCCAAAACGCCCGCGAGTGGTGCGAAAAAAACGGGTAAGAAGTAAGACGGGAGATGAATGTAGGGGCGAGGCATGCCTCGCCCGTTTTAAGATACAAGAAGTAAGAGGTGAGTTCAAAAAAAACGCCCCAGCATTTCCGATGCCGGGGCATTCTTGTGCGCCAGATCAATCCAATTCCCAAGTTGGTGACATCATAAACCTGAATACTGCCCTAATAAGACGGTGTGTCCTCTGGATCCTTCCACAGTCGCACGGTGAAGCGGTGGTCCTCTTCTATTAGATCTGGCTCGGTGCCGTTGTGATCGCGCATGGATCCGATGATTCGGTTGCGTACACCCATGCCGAGATGCTCCACATAACCATAATCGCGCAACACGTCCTTCACGAGTTCGTTTCTGGATACGCGCAGAACGCCCTCGCGCATTTTTTCTACGGTGACGCTATTGGGTAGCCGCCCTGGCGAGATGACTTCGAGGCGATCGCGATACATAGAAACTTCGACGTCTGTACCAACGAGCGTGTAGTCCCTGTGAACAACGGCGTTGACTATTGATTCCCGAACAGCCTCCAGAGGAAGTGCCTTTTTGCGGATACGACGTCCGCCTTCGAGCCAGGCGATGGTGTGCAGGTTGCGGTTGACGAAGTCCACGGCCCGGTCAATGACGCCTTTCTCCTCGGCGCGACCGCGTTCTGACATGATCGAAACGAGAGGGCCTCGTATTACTTCTTCGTCAACGGTATCGTATTCCTTCTCAGTGCGAGGAAAGGCGGTCGCCGTGATTCCGGCCTGCGGCACGCGGTAATTCGGATTTTCACCGAATAGCAACAACCCTGCGACAGTGGCGGCGGTGATTCCCCCTGCTTCGACGAGGAGGCCCGTGTTCAAGAGAAGCCGACGCCACGATTCGCGATCGTTGACAGATGGGGCATCGCGCTTTAACAGAACGCGGAAGTAGTTGTTGAGCCGGTCTATATCGAGGCTATCCAATCCCATATCGAGCACGGGCTTGATCTCGTAACGCATCAGACGGCTGGCCTGATAAAGTCGGCCTTCTTCGTCTCGAGTCGCCTCGCGCGAGGTGCTGCCGACGCGCACGAATGTTACCCAGTAGGATCCGCGCTTGGCTTTATAGGGTTTGCCCGGGCTGTCTGCTGCGATGCGGATGACGCCCACGCATTTGCCGTTGTCAAAGGTAATGGAATGCCAGGAAGGAATAAACTCTGGCTGTATATGTGTACGCGCGATCTCCATGACCCATCGCTCGGCTTCCTCCCGATTCCTTGTCAGACCGGAAATTGTGCCGTCGTCTTCCACGCCCAACAGAATCAGGCCACCCTCAAAGTTGAGCAGGGCGGACATTTCTCTCGCAATGAAATTGGGATGGCTATCGTCGCGCTTGAATTCGACGCCAGAGTTCTCGCCGTTTCTGATTATCTCTATCAGATCGGTTCGGTTCACGTTTTTTCTCCATGAGGTGAGGAACTTCCTGTTCTCAACCATTCTTACAGGTCTTAGCCGTCCCTGACGGTCATGAACCGGATTGGTTGTCTGATAAATATAAAGAGAGATAAGTAAATAAAACAAGACAAATACGGGTTATCAGGTTTCAGTCGGATTTTTCGGCATACCGTCTCTCTGTTTGGCATTTCTGTCATTTCGGCAGCGCAGGTGGTTAAGGCAGACTGACGATTGTCCAGACATTGTTGCTTCGGGTCAGATGCATCCTGTTCAGTCGGACACTGTTTGTGTCGTACCGCGTATTGCCCATCTGGATTCCGCCAATATTACCGTTCACGACCAAAACACCGGAATCATTACGAAGAGTATAACCGGAGCCATCGCATCCATCTCCCGGATTCATCATCAACCCCACAGTGCATGTTTGGCTACTACCACCGCCTCCCCCACTTCCGCTACTACTACTGACCGTGACGCTCACACCATCCGAGCAGTTGTTATTGGTATCGCTCTCGCCACTAACACTTTCCACACACGCACCGTAGTAATACGTGCCAGCACTCGATGGCGCATTCAAGCTGATGGACTCAGCACTCGTGCCCGAAGCCGATAGACCACCCACACTATCCGTGCCGACCTCCGTATCACTCGTAGAAATCGTTGAATTGGACGATTGATAATAGCGCAAGGTCGTAGAAACAGAAGTCCCCGTGCCCTGGTTGCGAACCGTCGCGCTCAGCGTGAACGATTGTCCTGCCGTCAAGGCGTTATCGCTTACTGAGGGTGATTCCACAATCAGGTCCGGACTGCTACTGCTACCACCGCTGCCACTGCCACTGTCAAATTCTACTGTAACGCCTCTGCGCTGAAGAGCTGGGATGTGCGTATTGATAGATGTACTGCTCAACGGATTGCTTTTCAAATTAACCGTGTCGCCACTGCCCAATCCTGTATTTGCCACCAATGGCGAAATATCCGAGATGCTGTTGTTGTAAAGATCCAGCTCTTTCAGGTTCGTCAGACGAGAGAGGGCAGAAATAGACGAGATGCTGTTTCTGTCAAGAAACAGTATTGTCAGGTTCGTCAAGCCAGACAGGCTCGAAATATCCGAGATGCTGTTAGAGCCAGTATATAACTCTTTCAGGTTCGTCAGACGAGAGAGGGCAGAAATAGACGAGATGCTGTTACCCCAAAGATACAGAATTTCCAGGTTGGTCAAATTGGACAGCGAAGATATATCCGAGATGTTGCGGTTCCCGGAAAGACTCAGGTATGTCAGGTTGGTCAAGTTGGACAGCGAAGATATATCCGAAATGCTATTATCCCAAAGATTCAACCTTTCCAGGTTCGTCAAGCGAGAGAGAACTGATATATCTGAGATACTATTGTCGCCAAGATGCAGTGCTGTCAGGCTGGTCAAATTGGAGAGTGCAGAAATAGACGAGATGCTGTTAGAGGTAAGATCCAGCACTGTCAGGTTCGTCAAGTTAGACAGGGGTGAGAGGTTAGATATATCGTTGCTGTTGACCAACTCACCACTCACCCTCACACGACCAAGATGCAGCCGTTGCAAATTGGTCGCATGCTCAAGTCCTGTCAGACTGCGAATGCCCTTATTGGGCGCGTCAATACGCGTCAAGGTCGCTATCTCAGACCGGGTAATCGGCGCATTACGCGACTTGCCCAAGCTGTCTGAGATCACCGCACGCAGGTTCGCATCTGCGATGGTCACAGTCGCACTGCCGCCAGAGGGCGGAACCTGCTGACCAAAGTTATCGACAAAGATCAGAACATCGGAAAGCCCTATCACGCCATTGCCATCCAGATCATACTTTGCTTGATATGTCCCATCACCAAGACTTGACCCAAAATGATATGCAAACAGCAAAAAGTCGGTCGTACCAACCATGCCATCCCCATCAAAATCGGAAGAAGACGCGGAAGGAGAAGACGCGGTATTAAAATTGAGCGGACTCATCATCGCCGTGGTAATATTATCTGTATCTGTAGGATTGGCAGCACCGGCCAAAATAATACTGACACCAACTGTAAATTCGGTACTCGCCATCACACCCTCTACGGGCGACAGCGTAATAGTCCCGAAATAATCGTTGGTCAAAGCAACACCAGGAGGAAAAGCACCAAAAGAAACGGTACTCGATGTTGTACTCAGGATAAATAATCCCGCAGCAGCAGTTGCGCTTTTGACCGTCAGCTTATCCGTATCAAAAGTCACCTCACCACCGACAATAGGACCTGCCAATCCACTGATAAATACTTCAACGACAACATCGGTACCTGCAACTGCAGAACCTGATGTATTGCCATCATTCATCTTATTGTCACTGGCATCAATGTCAACGCCCACAACAGCATTCGTATTGGGACCAAGTGCAATTTTTGTGCTTCGAGCGGACATCTTACCCAAAGCAAAGCCGGTACCTGTATCGCTCCAGAATTCGCCTTCGATATTTAAGACATTTGAGGGGCTATCGGTCGCATTGAGGTCGGCGGCAACGTGTAAGCCCCCAAGAATCAGCACTGTCAGCACACTCATCCATAAACCGGATTGCAAATAGTAACGCCTCATTCCTCCTCCTTGTTGATTGAACCGCTATAAAGGCTGTGACATCAAGGATCAGCGAAGAAATCCAAGAAGTCCTACTCCACTACTTCAACAACATCATGCGTTGGACCTGGGTAAAAATGGAACATTTCTGGAAATTTACGATAGTGGCTTGTCTGCTATCTTCTAATCCCCCTCTGAGGTAGAAATGTAGCTTGATTTTGTGATTGCGAAACTTTACATTTTGAAATGGAGCAGGTTACGGCTAACAAACCGTAACCATCTCTGTATGTATTCTGCGGCGGGAGGGCCATAGGTCTGCCAACCCAATACAGGCCCTCCGCCGTTGACACAGACGC
>JAJDYX010000017.1 GCA_022824945.1 Candidatus Latescibacterota bacterium | reverse complement strand
GTCTGATCGGCGCGTTATGTATGGAATGGTCTGAAGAGTGGATCACCGGCAGACGCTATCTGGATATGACGGATTTAAAATAAAATCACTGACCCCTATGTCACGGGGCTACCTTTTTACAGAACTTTTTGGACTTGACCCCGAAATGCGCCAGTCGTATGTTTTCTGACCGTTTTCTGATCGATACTCACCAATGACTCGATACAAGCGATCTATATGTGGATGTTGTGTGTTAACGGCCAACTCGTTTTGCACAAACAGACCGATCAATATGACACACCCGATGCCAATGCCCAGCCCGGTAACATTGATCGCTGAGTACATTTTGTATTTGAGCAAATTGCGAATCGCAATGACGAGATAGTTTTTGAACATTAACGCGCCCTCTGCGTTTTAGAAAGTACGGTCAAATATTGTGGGTGATCTTCACTCCTGACGGAGCATTTTAACCGGGTCTTCAGCCCAGGCTTTGCCAGCTTGATAGCCTACGATTAATAGGGTGACAATGATGCCTGAGGCTGCTCCTATGATAAAAACAAGGATGCTCTGATTTATTCGGTATGCAAAACTTTGTAGCCATTCTTCCCCGGCATAATAAGCGAGGGGAAGTGCCAATACATAAGCGATCGCGATTAACTTCAGGAACTCTTTTGAAAGCAATGTAAAAATATCTACGAGATTTGCACCCAGTACTTTGCGGATCCCGATTTCTTTGATTCTTTGTTCAACACTGAAATTTGCCAGGCCAAACAATCCCATACAAGCGACAAACAAAGCGAGGAGGGTAAAGATTTCAAGGACATTGAATATATTGATTTCCTTTAGATAAGATCTTTCGAGATTTTCGCTTAGAAACGCGCTGTCAAAAGGTCGGTTTGGGATGAATTGCTTCCACTTTGACGCCATGAAATCCATTGTTGATGAGACGTTCTCTCGTCCGATTTTGACTGACAGCCAATTCCATTTTGTCTGCCATTTACAAATGAAAATTGGCTCTATCTCTTCGTGAAGAGACAGCAGATGAAAATCGCGCACGACCCCAATTACTGTTCCGCGACGACCAGTAAGAGGCCAGGTAAATTGCTTTCCAACAGGATCTTTCCATCCGAGTTTTTTAACAGCCGTCTCATTGAGTATAAACGCTTCGAAAGAGTCGCTTGCAATATCCTTATTCAAGTTTCTTCCGGCTATCACATCGATTTCGAATGTGTCCAAAAAATCTTCATCTACTGCCAGGTGTCTCATTCTGACCTCTTCGCCCTCCATTCCCTCTGGAATGACAAGCTCACGTCCTCCGTCATACCCGAGTGCGATTTGAGATGCGGTTGCACGGTGAATATTGGGATGTTTGAGAAATTCCTGCTTGATCAATTCATACTTACCTGTGAGGGAGCGGTCTCTTGCAAATAGCGGCATCATTACTACCATTTCTTTGTTGAAGCCAAGTTTTTTGTCTTTGATATAATTTAATTGCTGATAGACCAGGCCAGTGCAAATTATGAGGGCGATAGACACACAGAATTGAAAGACGATCAGGGCTTCTCGTATGCGAACACCTTTTAAGGTGTTTGAGTACTTGCCTCCTAATACCTGTATGGGTTGAAAACTTGAGAGAAAGAAAGCGGGATAGCTTCCAGCGAGTAGTCCCATCAGCACGGTAAGGATGATCATTATGAGGAGGTCAGAGATGCCAAAATGCAAGTCTATGCCCACAAATTGTTCAAATGCTGGCAGGACAAGCTCAATCAGTGAAATTGAAAATAGCAAAGACAGGAATGATATGAATAGCGATTCACTGAAGAATTGGTTAATTAATTGTAGTTTGCGTGCGCCGACGGTCTTGCGAATGCCCACTTCTCTTGCTCTTTTGGCTGAACGCGCGGTTGCCAAATTCATAAAGTTCGCACACGCGATGAGGAGAATTAGCGCACCGATTGCAGAAAATAAATAGACATAAGTAATGTCTCCACCACCTGCTATACCGTAGTCTGAATATGAGTAGAGATAGATCCGGCGAAAAGGTTGCAGGTGATACGTTGTGTTCGCAGGCGTTTCGGGATCAAAATAGCGGGTGATAAAGTCCGGTAGCTTACGCTCTAAATCAGTTGGGAAAGTGCCTTTGGAAAGCAAGAGATAAGTTTGGACAGGACGAAAGGAAGATTTACGCCATATTTCCCAAACCGTTCGCATCATTGGTAAAGAAGGAACTGTAAACGTCAGAATGTCGAATTGGAGTGTTGATTGACTCGGCAAATCTTTCAAGATGCCTACTATCTCATAATCCCCTCCCGTGTAACGACTTTCTACAGTAATCACCTTGCCGATAGGATTTTCATTGCCAAAATACTTTTGTGCAACAGTTTCTGTAACAACTACAGAAGCAGGATGTTTCAGAATAGCTTGATGATCGCCCTTTAGTAAAGGAAATGTGAATACATCCCAAAAACTACCATCGGCAACACAGAAGTTCTCTTGGAATCCCTTATCTTTGTACCGAACCCACGCATTACGGGTGAAGATTCGGGTCATCGCCTCGATTTCGGGAAAGTCGGCTTTGAGAGCAGGTCCTAAAGGTCCCAGAGTGCCATTGCTGAAGTAGGAATCCCCGGACGTTTTGTTTTTTACCTGTCTCAATACCCTGTAAATGCGGTCGCCGTTGAGATGGTGTTGATCAAATTTTATCTCATGCTGTATCCACAGGAGGATCAGGCCACAGCTCGTCAGACCCACCGATAGTCCGACTACGTTGATCAATGAATAAAGCTTGTGATTGCGGATGTTTCGTATGATTATGGTGAAATAATTTTTCCACATGGGGAGACCTCCGTTGACAAATCATTGGAAAGCCCTTAGTGCCACGCAATATGTAAATAAATATTAAGCAAAAACTATGCCAAAAAAGCCAAATATTTATATAACAACAGGTTACGAAAATTACCTGGAATTGATGTCTTAGAAAGTGTCCGATTTTGATACAGTGGTGTCCGAAAATGAACACTGAGAGGAGGGGATCTTGCGAATTTCAGCGATTTCTTTTGATCGCACAGAAGGCGTGCTGCCCGCTGGCGCAGCTATTACATGTGGGAGATTCCCTGGAACAGGATGTTGAAGGTGCAGCCGGAGCGCATACGGTTTGGCTAAATCGCGAAGGTCTGACAAATGACACTGGGATTAAAGCCGATTACGAAATCAGTTCATTGACTGACCTGCCCAAAATATTAGGGGTAGAGTCCCAGGGCCACTCAATATGAGACCAGTTCCCACAACTGGCCGCTGGTTGTCCGCCCAGTGTGAACTCAGTCCGGCTGGCAGCGGGGCATACGACGACTGAATACGCGGTTGCGAATTCTTCTTCTCTTCGCTCCACGCCGTCGTCGGCGAGATACGTTTTCAAGTCCGATGGTGTTGGGGATATTCCGCTGTTGTAGCTGTTTTCGAGAAGTTGCGCCAGACGATTGTATCTGCTCCCTGTATCGAGTGGTCGCTTTCCCGTTTTTCTGTTCCCTCGTCCTATAACGGCGTGGTTTGTTCTCACGGCCCAATCCGTTTTGACTCTCTCCAGTCTCCATCTCGAACATGAGCATTCAAAGACGGCTGCTTCATCTGTTTTGCCATCCGCAACTATCAGGATCATACCTTCTGTTCTGTCAATTTTATTCAGAAGATCCCGTACATCATCAATGTTTTCACACGTCTCCAGAGCTTCAACGATGAAGCCATACGTCGGTAGGACGATTTTTCTACTGTCTGGCCTATCAGTTGCCTGCAAGTGGTCAACGTGTAGCCAGAGCTTCGCCTTATTGATTCCAGCAGTCGCCCAGATATCTCCCGCAAGCCCGAAGTACATGGTCGGGATGCGTCCCTTGATCTCCAGGACAGTGAGATATCCCCATAGCTTGGGTACAAAGGTATCGTTGTTGTGACCAATCCAGACTTTGCCTTTGGACCGGCAGATGATACTGCTACAGCCCTGACTGAGTGCCATTTCCTGATAACCCCAATGTGCTATGCGCTCGAACGGTATCCCGCTCCCTTTGGAGAGGCCCCGAAACCTGTCACATATATGCTGGGGTAGAGCATTGATCCACGCTACAGCATGCGTTTCCGAGGACTTAACGCAGTTCTTCGCTGCCAGAATTCGGGCAGCAATATAATCTTCAAGATAGGCATCAAAACTACGACCGAGGCTCTCGCCAAGACGGACGCCGGCAGAGTAAGAATCATCGGCTTCTATTCTGATTATGCGAGGTATCGTGTCCATGATTTTTCGGTGGGTGATTTCGGTTAACATTTCCGCGATTTGAATGAGACCTATTCGATTTTTTGACATCCATCGGAATCATAAAAAGCAAGGTGACGTGTCTCATCGTCATAAGAGGCAGCCTGATACCACGCTTCCTGCACTGGCTTATTTTTTCGCAATAACTGATCCAAAAATAATGTCACGAAGATGGTCGTTGACGCGGCATTTTGGTAATCTAAAGATCCAATATAGCACCTCGGATTACTCTTCAAGAATGCGCTTGCCATTGCGTCTGTCCCACCTACACAACACGTATTCACAACAATTCGATCAGTCAGATTTGCATGTTTTTTAATACTCTCTGGCGGCATGCTCTCGTCCTTTAGCATTGATGTATCAATGCCCTCCATGTAGTCGCCGAAGACAATCCCGTTCTCATCTCCGTGACCGCAGATAATGATGCAGGGAGGCAATTCAGATTCACGACTGATGACCTTCAGAAAATCACCCGGTGTTCCGATTCTATAGAATCTGACTGCCAGATTTAGCTCTTCGGCAAATGTTCGAATTGTATGAGCTTCTTGAAAGTCTCCGATGGCTATTATGCCAACGGGATTCTGCTTGACGTAAAATTGAGTCTCAACCGGATTCCACATATTTGTTTTTCCTTTTATTTAGCGAGCAATGTATGCAGGATAGCTAACAATTCCGACACATTATACGCTTGTAAATTTAAGGCCAGCAGGTAGTCTTTAACAGCCAAAAGATCATTTTCGGCAAATTCGGGGATGTGCTTTCTGTATTCATTCAGGAAGATCTGTCCCAATCCGATGTTCAGACCAAACAAATAGGTTAGCCCCCACGCGATATCGACCGCCGCAACGCCAAATCCGAATTCATCATTATCGATCAAGAAAAGTTCGTCCTGATTCACCAGGAGATTATCGGGTGTGAAGTCGCCGTGTGTCAAGCGATGTGTAAGTGAAGAACGTGTCGAAGTGTCCGATAATCGCGATATGGAGTCTTGGATCTCCTGGCTTTCCCCGCGTTGTAAACTCTGACCATCTTGAAGGAATGCCTGTAACAGATTGGGTAATCTGCTCACAAACGTATCAATGTAGTAAAACTTGCTCAGGAGATCCGATTGAATTTCTTGCCCGAGGAGGTGGAGTTGTCCGAGTAGTTTCCCAGATAAGGAAGCTGTGCGCGTATCAGGAGAAAATGGCACGCCGGGAAGAATGGTCTGAATTTCATAGAAGATATTTTTTTCGTTCTGCCAGTCGGGACCTTCTACCAGTGTTTCGCCAAAAGAATTGGCTATAAAGTCTGATACGGGAAAGCCCAGTTGCAGGAGTTGTTTTTGTATGTCCTGCGTTTGATACAGTGATTTGATGCCTCGTTGTTCGACATGGCGCCCCTTTAAGAGATAGGGGGTGTTGCGATATTCAAAGGCAGCTATAATATCAAATGGGCCGAAAGGCCATGCTTTTATTCTGGCTGGCTTTTCGATCCCAAAACGGGTGAGAACATCTCGTACAACTGCCGCAGGGAAAGGGGGCATTTTCCCGTCTATCAAGCCGTGCCATGTTGGATTGCGACCCAGTAGCATATCAGGATATAGCTCTCAAGGTTTCCTGGCTACTGCCATAATGTGTGGAGAAGCGCCAAGTAGAGAAGGCTCTGCCTCAAGTTTCTGTATTGCATCGAGAAGTATTTCGCGGCGTTCAGAATCTTCCAATTGATCTTTTATATCTCCGAGCAACCAGGCGGCACCTTCTACGGCAAGTGTCTGGCATTGGGCGAATCCGCATTCAGTGATTTCGATAGCCAGTTCCTCCGGGCGATGGAAGTAGGCAGTGGTAAAGTAATCTTTGTTTTCTTCGGGATTGCGATGTTGTCCGTCTTTCAGGTCACGCTCTACAATTGCTCGGAAGGCTGGATCGAGGATCGCCCCGGATCTTATTCCGTCAAGTAGAGATGCAAATCGCGTAATTGCAGCTGCAAACAGGCGTCCTCCGGGTTTCAGAACTCTTCTGGCTTCGCGAAGTGCCTTTTTTCGATCTTCGGCCTTCGTAAGGTGATATAGTGGTCCCATGAGCAAGACGATGTCCATGGTTTCGTCTGACCAGTTCAGGCTGCGAGCATCGTCCTGCTGGATGCTTGCCAGAGGATTCTTTCTTGCGCGTTCTTCCGCCTCCTTGAGATGTCGAAGGACGGGATCAACCAGATGGACTTTGTGTCCTTTCTCTGCGAGCCAGGACGAATACGCGCCTGGACCGCCACCGACATCAAGGATGTTGACAGGAACTTGGGGTAAGTACCGATCCAGAATCTGTTTCGAGCGTATGTACTCCAGGCTACCGGTGCCGTCATTGAATCGGTCAATTTCATTATAAGAGGTTCCGTAGTAATTGAGGATGGATGGATCCATATTTGACAATATCTCCGGTTTATGGCTTTTCCGTCAGAGCTTTCTTCCGCTATATATTCCAAAAAGCCCATGTCGGTAATGGCAGGCGACTTCCTCAAAGCCGACTATCTGTAAATCCTCAAGTTGGCTCTCCAGGGTGTCATAAAAGTTCTCGGGACGAACACGCGCTTCATCGGGAATATGTGAAAAGGATTCAGAGAGGTTTTCTCGCGCTTCATGATTTTGAATCCATTCTCTCCAAAGGTCGTAATACCAGTTTTCGAGGGGTTCGGTTGTTGGTAAAACAATATCGATATTCAGAAAATACGCGTTTGGCGCTAACATATTCAAAATTTTTTCAAATAGCCCTCGTCTTTGTAATTTCTCCAGGTGGTGAATGGCGAAGCAAGAGACAATGAAGTCGAAGGTGCCCAAATTGAAGTTGCCTTCGATTATATCTTCGAAAGGCATTTTGATGAAATTTTCCACGTCATATACATCGAGCCTCTTTTTAGCGGCTGATAGCATTTCTTCTGAGCCATCGACCGCGACTAATTGGATATGAGGGTCTATAAGAAATAGTCTTTCGCTTATAATTCCATCTCCACATCCGAGATCGAGAACGCGCTTTTTCTGAACAAAATGCTGATAGAATGAAGCAAGTATCTCGAAATGCGTATTTCGTTCGGGTAAAAAGTGTTGCGAATGATCTTGATATTCCTGGGCGTATTCTGTTTCGCCCCATCTGGATTCTTCAAATTTTGCCATGGTCTAAACCGTTCTTTTGTTGTCCGAGTGCATCAAAGATACTTCTGCACTTTATCGGGGTTTATGGGTTCGCAGAGATAGATTGGGTCGTGGTTTCCCTGTTTGTTCGCGTAAGCCAGAATGTGATCTGTGACGTGTGGGAGTAATTCCACTTTTTCGAGATCAACGAGGGGAATCCATTTGACCGCTGTCTGATTGGGGTCTGGTTTTTGTGGCATCCGGGGTTCTGTATCACCTGTGAGCTTGCACTCGAAGATTACTGTGAGTGAGTGACGCGTTCCTCCCCAGAATGCATTTCTCTTTGGTTCGTATTCCGTGATGATGAGTGGCCGACCTATTGCGGCTTCAGCACAGGTCTCTTCTATCACTTCTCTTTTAAGTGCCTCTTCCAGAGTCTCATACGGTTCAACGCCGCCTCCCGGCATATTGTAGTGTAATCCCGATTCGTCATCGTATTCCACGAGCAGAATGGCGTTGTCTCGAAGTATGAGAGCTTTTGTGCTGACTCTGATGTGTGTATCCATTATGATCGTTCCTTCAGTTTGATGTTATTTCGCAGCGATCGCGACTATCTCTACAAGTGTATTTCCTTCGAGCTTGGTTTCTATACAGGCGCGCTGGGGCCAGTTGTATGGACCAATCCAGGCGTCCCAAATATCGTTCAGGATGGGTTTTTTTGACATGTCTGTGATATAGACCGTGACGGAGAGGAGACAGGTTCTATCGGTTTCTGCCTCAGTGAGATTTGTGTCTAACTGTTTGAGTGCCTGCCGGGTCTGGCTTTTGAAGTCTGCAGATAAGTCCGGCGCAATGACGGCTGTATAGAGGATGCCATTGTGTTCGACAGATTCACTGCGGCCAACCGCTTTTCCCGGGTATCGTATGATGGTCATGAATCCTCCCTGATAGATAGCGTCTTACAACGGAGATTTATTTTTTGACCGTTCTATCAGCCGGATGGTTTCTATATTGCGCGAGAGGGGTGAGTAAAGATTAATGCCGCAAAAAAGCCTTACAGAGGATTCTGCAAGGCTTTTTCTTTTAATAGAGGATATCGGTGGTTTTTATCATGCGCGTTTAATAACGCGAGCAACTCTTTGAAGTCTTCCTGTACTTCCATGGTGTTGTCGCCTGAGATATTCTACGGCTAAAACCCGCTCTTCTGCAGGCCGACTTAGCCAGTAGGCCAGATCTTCTTTTGCCTGGGAATGCGTTGTCAGGTTTCGCTTTCGAACGACTTTTTCTATCATGTTCCTTCTCCGGGCCCCATTACTTTTATAAAGAAATATAGGTTAAATTTATTAAAAAACAATCATATAACTGAGGGGTGTGCATAAATCAAGAAGCCTTCCCTTCATCTATTTCGCAGTAATCGCGCCTATTTTATTCCCAAATCGATTTTATAGGCCATTATCACTCTGTGCTTGCCCAGGTACGCGATCTCTTCCATACGAGACCATCCGAGTTTTTCGTAATAACTCGGTAGCGTTCCCGATGTGTACAAATAGAGTATTGACCTGTTCAGCTTTCGGTGAAGTGCGCCCCATTAGTTGAACCGGTATAAAGGCTAATTGACATTGGGTATCAGCGTGGTATTTTCTCACCAACAGGAGGAGATACCATGTCGAAGAGATCCAAGAAGTCCTATTCCGCTAAACTCAAGTTCCAGATCGTGTTAGAGGCATTGACCTCGGACAAAGAGGATGCAGAAGTCGCTCGTGCTTACGATGTGCATCCGGTAAGTCTATCCAAATGGAAGCGTCAGTTTATAGACAGCGGTGCCGAGATTTTCTCTGGCAATGATACGGTCAAGACGTATGAAGCGCGTGTGTCTGATCTGGAGCGCCTGCTGGGTCAGAAAGAAGTTGAACTGGCTCTGCTCAAAAATTTTTTAGGCAACCGTTGAGCGTGTCTGATAAAGTCGAACTGGTCGAAAAGCATAAAGACAGGTATGGTCTGAATATATGCTGCCGAGCGTTAGGCTTGTCCAAAGGGACGCTTCATTATCGTCGCGGTCGGGCATCTTGTTCGAGGTCAGATGAGCAGATAAAGGACGAGATCATCACCACGATCCGGCATCATCCTGATTATGGGTATCGCCGCATCAAGGAAGATATAAAAGCCCGTACCGGCATCGTGGTCAATCATAAGCGGTTGCGTAAGGTATTGTCAACCTATGAGTTGGACTTACCTCGTCATCTGCCAAAACGTGGCAAGAATCCGGTATTGAAGCTGATAAGCGAGGTTGGACAAGACGCCAATTTAGTTCAGAAACGCACTGTTGATCCGCTGTGTGTCTTTTGCACCGACTTTACAGAATTGTTCTATTGTCAGGGGCAAAAGAAAGCGTGGTTAATGGCCTTTTTGGACATCCAGACCCGATGGATCGCAGGCTTTGGCGTAGGGGCACATCGCAATCGTGCTCTGGCGATGTATTGCCTGGACCAGTTGCAAAATAACCTGAGCTGTTTGGACAGGAGACTTAAAGACATTCTCATCCATCACGACCGCGATTCAGTTTATACCTCATACGACTGGCTACATCGTGTGTTGATAAGAGAACGTGCTCGGATTTCTTTTGCAATGAACGGAGCAAAAGATAATCCGTGGATTGAGTCCTTCTGGGGACGTTTTAAGACAGAAAACAAAACTTTGATGATGCACACAGAATCTTTGGCAGAACTTATCTGTGTGATAGACAAGCAAATGACGTATTACAATCAGGGCCGACGGCATTCTGCCTTGAGCTACCAGACGCCACAAGAAGTGGTGCAGGCAATTCTTATGAGAAATATCACGGCTGACCCTTAGCGTAAATTAGCCATCAAACTGGTTCAAATTTTGGGTTACAGATCCCGGGTCTCTGCAATCGCACCCTCAATTAGCAATGCGCCAGCACCCCGACGTCGAAAATTTGGAAAGACAAATAATTGAGCCAACCAGGGTGCAATATCAGGACGGAGTGGCAAATCGTTTTCGAGTACGTTTACGGAACCGAGGACGGTTGCGTTTTCTACGGCAACGAGCGTGGTTGGCAGGCTTTTGGATTCGGCGGCAAAGTGGAGTAACTCGCGATATTCTTTTAGTGTGTTTCGCCCTGTAAGAGGTCCCCACAGTTCAAATTGCGCTTGTGATAGCGTGTCAATGGCGTCGAGGTGGTGCTTGATATTCTCGATTTGCATGGTGTGATGTGTTATTAAGACGGATTATTTCATATTCGTGTTTATGGTACCGCAATAGAACTTGTAGTATCTGTGCTGTCGCAGCCCAAATTCCTCATAGAACGCGGCTGCTGGCGTTGCTTCATTGGCAATTAAGGACATGGATACATCTGATTCTCCGAGCTTGTCGAGCAGGTGACGCACCAGTCTTCGTCCGTGGCCCGACCGCCTTTGATCGGGATCGACAAAAAGTTCTTGCATGTAGTAGTTGATTCGGTCTTGCCAGGGATAGCAGTATCCGAACATCGCTCCGATCACGTCATCTTTGTCGAGGGCGAGGAGGCAATGTTCGGGATCGAATTTCCAGAATCGGCTGAGGTACTGGTGAGCCTGAGTGACATTCCACGATTCCTCGTACGGCCATTCGGAGAAGACCTTCACGTATAGACGCGCACAGTCTCCTAGATCCTCTGCTGTGATGGTTCTTATCATTATCTAATTCCTCAATAAAAGGCTCCCGCTAAATAGCCTATTCAGCGGGAACTCCTGAGTATTGATAAGCACCTTTGAGTCAGCTCTGCTAAATTGAATTGTAGAACATCTACGAGAATGAACCCATGCTGGTTGGCAATCTCAATCATCTGTGCGTTATAGACGAGCGTGCGTTCCAGAAACTTATCGATCATCCTTCGTTCCCGAAGAGACTTCGAATGATACAGGCTTTCATTGCGGATCCTCTGTCGAAAAACCCCCTCACTCGCTGTGAGCCATAATGCAGCAATATTGTCGAAGTTCAGGGTTGCTACAAGTTCGGGCCATAGTGCTGATCCTTCTATGATTAGTCCATTGCTTGAAGGATCGTGGATGTGAGATGCGACAATTTCCTCAACCTTCGGCCATACATTGACCCTGTAGTGATGGAGCACATCTTTGATCAGTTCGTCAACTGACAGGGAGAGATAGTGTTCCGCCACATGGTCGGGTACTTTTTCTGGCTCAGGTCTCCACGGTCGGCCAGGATGCCGGGCAAGTGTGTCTGTGGAGATTCGATTCCATCCCAGGTTTTCGGCTATCGACTCAGATAGTGCCGACTTCCCGCTATGGGATGAACCTCCGATGAGAATTAATTTTATGACAATATCTCCTTCTTATCCTCATCACTATCTATTCTGTCCGCAGTGCGTTTATCGGATTGGTTGTCGCCGCTCTGAAAGCATGGAGACTGATTGTCGTGAAAGAAACGACGATCGTAATGATTCCGCTCAGAAGAAACGGCTCGATGCCCAGTTGAATCCGGTAAGGGTAGCTCTCGAGCCAGTGACCGAGGAGATAGAATGCGATCGGCAAAGCAATGAGATTTGAAGCGACAATCAACTTCGAAAACTCGTTGAAAAGCAATAGTACAATGCTCGACACAGAGGCACCAAGGACTTTTCGAACGCCTATCTCTCGGGTTCGAAGTTGGATAACGAAGGCGGAGAGACCGACGAGTCCCAAACAAGCAACGAAGATGGCGATAAAAGAAAATGTACCGAAGATCTGGCCCAGTCGAATTTCTTCTCTATAGTAGAAATCCAAACGCGCATCGAGAAATTCATAGTCGAATGGACGCTGAGGGAGAAAACGGTGCCAGGTTTTTTTGAGGAATTCCAGGGTTTCGGGCACCCCTTCCGATGCGATCTTCAGATGCAGGATTTTCATATTCCAGTGTTCTGTTGTGAACACGGCCGGCTCAATTTCTTCATGGAGCGTGCGTAAATGAAAATTTTTCACAACGCCTATGATTGTTCCTCTCGTTCGTCCTGCCCATTCAAACGGCTGTCCGACGGGATGGGCCAATCCCAGACGCTTTACGGCGGCTTCGTTGAGAATGAAGAACTCCTCTTGTCCCGTCCTGATTCGTTCTCGATGTGCGATGGCCGTGTACTCCCTTAGGAACGTCCTTCCGCCCACGAATGGAATCTCATATAGCTCGAAAAAATCCTCATCCACTGGAAATGTCCGCATCTCTAAAAATTCAGCCATCTCTGGCGTTCTGAATTTATAGTGTGCGGACCAGTCCTGTAGATAAAATCGCGACGTTGAGGCCTTCAAAACATTGGGGTGATCGAGGAAGCCCTGTTTTATCGTCTGAAATCGTTTTTTTAACTGGGTCCCGAGTGGTCCAAGCTCTTCGACGCTGCCAGCTACCTGGAAAATTGGCAACAGGATAATATGGTCTTTATTAAATCCAAATTGAGTGCGGATGAAAGATAATTGACTGGATACCACCAGGGTTCCCACAATCAGAATGCTGGATATTGAAAACTGAAGAATGACCAGTACTTTTCGAAATCCGCCCCTTCTGCTCGATCCAGGCTGAGGGCCTCCCTTGAGGGTACTCGCGGGTTGGAAGCCAGAAAGGAAAATGGCAGGATAGAGTCCCGCCGCCAGGCCAACAATCAAAGCCAATCCGAGTGCCGAAATTGCAATTGCGGGGAAGTCTTCTGTACTGATGAACAGAGGTCGGTCAACAAAGGACCGGAATATAGGCAGCGTGAGTTCCGTTAGAATAACGGCGACCAGTAGCGCAAGCAGGGCCAACAGCAGGGACTCCCCTAAAAATTGTCTGATTAGTTGGCCCCGGTTTGCTCCTACAACTTTTCGCAGTGCAACCTCTCTGTTTCGGCTGATCGATAGGGCTGTGGACAGATTCACGAAATTCATTGCGGCAATGATGAGAATAAGGATCCCGATGAGCGAGGCTTGTTCCACGGTTTTCTGGCTCCCATACGGCCGCTTGATGATATAGCTGAATGTCTGTTTGAGGATGCCAAATCGGTCTCCCGAGAGGAGGTAAATGTCGTTCACACGCTGAAGATGATAGGCATTGGTCCTCGCGATTTCCTCGCCCATATGTCTCAGCATTGCGTCATTCAGCTTTGCTTCCAGGCTCTTTAAAGAGGCCGTTTCGGAAAGGCGCAAATAGATCTCGACACGGGCGGCGCCTCGTGGAAGCCACGTATCCCAGTATCTGAACTCATTCCTCAGACTTTGCGGAGAGATGAGAAAATCAAAAAAGATCGTAGATGTATGCGGGATATCCTCCAGAACACCTGCCACACGGTATTCTCCTCCGAATAAGTAATTTTCTACTGAAAGGACCTGACCGATTGGGTTCTCGCTTCCAAAGAATTTTTGAGCTGCGGATTGCGTTACCAGGATTGATCCCGGTTCTCTGAGTACCCACTGAGCTTGTCCCCCGGTATGTACGGGAAAGTGAAACATCTCCATAAGCTCTTCATCGGCCAGACAGAAGATCTGCTCGAACACTCTGTCTTGATATTTTATCCAGGCGTCACGACGATGCAGACGGACTACTTGATTTACTTCCGGCATTTCTTCCCGAATAACCTGACCAAGTGCGCCAGACAGTCGTTCTGAATATGTGGATTGACCCTGATCGGATCGCGTCTCTCGCAAGACCCGGTAGAGCAGATGAGAATCTTTGTGAAATCGGTCATAACTAAACTCGTGCCGGACAAAGAGCGCGATAAGCATCACAGTGGTCATTCCTATGGCAAGTCCCGCGATATTCAGTACAACATATTGCTTGTTTTTCAGCATGTATCGAATCAAGACTGCGATATAGTTCTTCAGCATGAAACGATCTCCGAAAGTCCTGATGGCACAGGGTGTTTCGTTTCGGGAAACACCTCTTCCAACACTATACCTGACTATTCATACCTTAGAGCTTCCACTGGATTTCTGCGCGCGTTTTTCAAGATGAGAAATCCTACGGTGATCCCGGTAATGAACAGGGTTAACAATCCCGTTCCAGCAAACAGGGTGATTTCCGCTTGTGTTCGATAGGCAAATGATTCTAACCATTGGTGAATGCCCCAGTAGGCGATGGGGAGAGCAATCGCATTTGCTATAATGACCAGGAGCAAAAATTCTTTTAAGAATAGTCGCAAAATATCGTACTCTGATGCGCCTAATACTTTCCGTATTCCAATTTCTTTTGTGCGTCGCTCAACCATGAATGAGACCAGTCCCAGGAGCCCCAGGCAAGAGATGAGAATGGCCAATGCAGAGAATGCATTGAAGACCTGGCTCAACTGAATTTCTTTTGCATAGTTTGTGCGGTCCAGTTTTTCGTCTAAAAATGCATAGGTAAAAGGTCGTTCGGGTAATAGTTCATTCCACATTTGTCCGATAAATTGAAGGGTTTCACGCATATTTTGAGGGGCAATTTTGAGATACAAAAATTTTATCGAACCCTGCCGGAATACCAGGGGCGGGATTTGATGATGCAGGCTCCCCAAATGAAAGTCACCGATTACGCCGATAACTACACCGTCTATTCTGCCTGCACGGCCAAATCGCTTGCCGATAGGTTGATCCCAGCCTATCATTTTTACGGCGGTTTCATTCAGCAAATATTTGACTGGTAAATCCCTATCTTGATATCGATCTCCTATGAACAAATTCCGGCCTTGAACGACATCTACGCCAAAGAAGTCAACATACGATTCGTCTATGTCAAATTCTCCAAATCGCCATTCATCTGACAAGCCTTCAGCCTGATATACATTTAAGGGCGCAGGACGATCCTGTGGAAACCGCGTCGCCGTGGCTGATAGGACATTTGGGTGCTGCAAAAAGATCTGTTTCACTTCCCGATAGCGAGCCACTAAATCCCTGCCCTGTACATCTCGCGCTTTCCAGAATATATCTAATTCAATTATCTGTTCTTTGAGAAATCCAAGGTCTTTTCCCTGCATATATTTGAGTTGTTTGTGAACGATAAAAGTAAATGCGATTAGAATTGCTGCCATTCCAAATTGAAAGATTACAAGCCCTTGCCGAAGTCTGGATTTTTGATTTAGTCCAGCCGGGGATTTTCCCGAAAGTACCTGGATGGGTTGAAAGGCGGACAGGTAAAACGCCGGGATGCTACCAGCTATGATACCTATTATCAATACGACCATAGGTCCGATAATATAGGGGATTGGATTGTGTTGTGGGTTCAGGGTGAGATCTTTGGCAACAAAGGCATTAAACCCGGGCAGTATCAGTTCCAGAAGACAAAGAGCAATGATACTGCTTGCCAATGTTAGGAGCATGATTTCAAAGAAAAACTGGCGTATTAATACCCCTCGATGCGCGCCTACTGCTTTGCGAACGCCTACTTCAGTTGCCCGAGAAATCGCTCGCGATGTCGTCAGGTTGATAAAATTGACGCAGGCAATAATGAGCACGATCAGGGCAATAATGGATAGCAGGTAAATTTGATTGATATCGCCATAGGCCGGTCTTCCTGCGTCTTGCGAGAGGTAGTCGCGCATGCCAAAATCCTGTGCTGAATACAGGTGCATCCTGTTCATTGCCTGTAAGTGATATGCATTGTTTTCCGCAACTGTATCGCCCATGTAGCGTTTCATAATTTCACCAAGCTGCTTTTGAAATGCTACTGGATCTGCCTGTTCACGTAACAAAACATAGGTTTCAATAGCGCGATACTGTGACATAGGGTTCCACTCTGTCCAATGCCTGAGAAAATTAGGTATGATGCGCGAGACATGCGCCGTGAGCAGTTCAAAATGCAATGAATTATTCGTGGGGGGATCTGAGACAATGCCCGTTATGGTGTAGATGGTGCCATCTTTGTCCCCATCTACCCGCAGTTGCTTGCCGATGGGATCAACCCTGCCGAAGATTCTGGTTGCTGCAGATGCTGTCAAAACCGCTGTGCCCGCACCTTGTAAAGCTGTTTCTGGATCCCCTTTGAGAAATGGGATGGTGAATACATTTAAAATTCCAGGGTCGGCAATACAATATTGGAGATCGAACAGTGTGTCTTCATAACGAACAAATGTTTTAAACCAAAAGGTTCGGATGGCCTGTTCTGCGGCGGGAATGTTTTGTAGAATAGCAGGTGCCAGAGCACCCGATGTACGATAGCTGAATATGCTGTTATCTCCGCTTTTCAGCTCGCGGAGTACTCTGTAAATATGGTCGCGTTTGATATGGTGCGTGTCAAAATTGAGTTCATCTTGAACGTAAAGCAGTATCAGCGCAGCACACGCTATGCCGATAGCCAATCCCGATATATTGATGAGCGAATATCCCTTGTACCGAAACAGGATTCGGATGGCGATGGTTAAATAGTTTTTGAGCATTGGCGTTTTTCCGTGAACAAAGTCAGGTGTCTTCCGTGTTATTTTGTAAAAATGATTGTACACTCACATCGGGAAAGAAGAAGTATTTTAATGTGCCACAGAGCTTGAATCCCAGACTTCTGTATAAGTGCTCACCTATGTCAGTTGCTTGCAAGATGCAATAATTATATCCCAATTCTTGTGCGTCGTATATGCATCTTAACATCATCTCCCTACCCATACCGCGATTTCTCAATTCTGGAATGACAGATACAAAATAGATCCCTGCCACACCTGCGGAGAAGAAGATCATAGACGTAGCTACTACCTGGCCATTATGTACGCCAGAATAAAATCTCACTTTTTCCCCATTCAATAAGGAACCAAATATATCCTTACCCAGGTAGGAATTGAACGATCTTAATGCTACGTCAATCCATATTTCAAAATCTTCCCGGTTCTTTATTTTAAAAATATCCAGCTTATTCGGCGTTGCAGAGCTAAGGTACTTTGCTTTTAGGTCGAGAGCCATACGAGATCTCTCAACCAGCATCTGGAAGCCGTTTCTTTTTAGACATTCATCCAAATCATTTGGTTTTGCTTGATTGCCTACTTGCATGACCGGTGGTGCGTCTAAGTTCCTGATCTTTCTGATAATATGTGAAAGGCGCAGAGATATGGACTGTGGTTTAAATTGTGGCCTGAAAATGAAGTTAGGCCAATAAGGTCTGGCAATAACCCACTCAATGTCTTCTTGTACGAATAACTCTCCTTTGTCTAATTTTCCTATTTCGGTATATAAATCGTATAGATTGTTCTCCGTAGCGTGCGAGAGTAGTTCAGGATTGGCTTCAGACAGAATATTATCCATGTGTATAGCCCTTTTAGCCTGCGGTAGCGGGACTTAATCTTCAAAGTAGTCTTTGCCTCTCCATTTGGCAGCATGTGCATCGCAAGTGGCGACGCCTGCATCTTGAGGCGAATCTTGAAACTGCTTGATTTTATTATGACAGTTCGGGATTTGGCTGACGCAAACAGCACTTTAGTAAAGGTTATTAAACCCTTGGTAGAATAAGGAGTCTCCGTTCTGCAATGCTAAAGGATTGATTGAATTGGAGCAGGCGAGCTGTTGCGCGACCTTTTGGCGTTAGCGGATGAATATTGCCAGGTACTTGCAATTCGAAATGATCATCCCAAATATCCTGGCGAGGATTGAACAGCGGGGTGATAATCCCTGTTTGTGGATCAATAGAGGCTATGTCGCTTCCCTTGTATTTATTACATAATGAACAGGAAAGCGCGAGGTTTTCCGAGATGGTTTGCCCACCGTGTTTCTGGGCGATGATGTGATCGATTTCGTGTGTAGAAAATGAAAATGATTGTGGAATGCGACAGTATTCGTACAGTTCATTCGCGCGTTCAATGACTTGACTGCGCAGATTGGTGGGAATATATGATGAACTCATTTGGTCTTGAGCTTTAAGGCAGCGTTGGCTTTGGCTAAGCGAACCAGATGTTCCAGGTATTCATATTGCGCCCACTCTCTTTCTTCTTCTGGGTGCAATCCTTCAGTGCGATTTTTTTCAAGCAGATCATCAATCCGTTTTTGTAATCTATCTGATGGTCGAAGCTTTATAATTTCTTCGGCAGAAGGAAGGGCGATCAGCTTTTCTAATATCTCCGAAGCATCTTCAAAGGTCGAATGCATATTTGCATCAATTTTGCGAAGTCCAAGTTCTATAATTTCGGCGTGATCTTCTCTATCGCGCAACCGCGCGGCCAGATCATCGGGAATATCCATCGTGATTTTCATGATAGACCTCTTGATGTTTGCGGCGCAATACGACTATTTTCCTATAAAATAGTCAATAGTAACCGTTTTTCAAGGCTGAACTTTTTTAGAACTGTTCAAGTTTCGAAGCGCAATTGTGACATGAAAATTGTTGAATAACACGAGTCTGTCTCCTTTCATTCATAACGCAGCGCGTCAACCGGATTGGCGCGTGCAGCGCGGATGGCCTGCAAGCTGATGGTGCAGAATGCGATCAAAAGCACCAGCAGGCTTCCGATGAGAAACACGCCTGGATCCAGATCGATTCGGTAGGCAAAGCGGTCTAGCCAGGACCGGGTGAAGAGATAGGCGGCGGGCCATGCCAGCAGACTTGCGATGATGATGAGTACCGCAAATTCTTTCAGTAGGAGAATTAGAATATCGCCAGATGATGCCCCCAGGACTTTGCGAACACCGATTTCTTTGGTGCGGACTTCTGTGGTATAGGCAATCAGACCCAAAAGACCCAGGCAGACGACAAAAATGGCCAGGCCCGAAAGATAGGTGAAGGCTTTCTGGGTACGCATCTCGCCGCGGTAGAAGTTGTTTAAGAAATCATCAATAAAGAGGAATTTGAAGGCGTGAGCCGGTACAAAATCCTTCCAGACTGATGCGAGAAAATCCAGTGTTTTGGGCAGGTTGTCCATACGCACTTTGACGGTGACGTAATCGTACCATGGCCGATATACAAGCATCAGAGGCCGCACGGGATTGTGCAGACTGCTGTTGTGAAAGTCTTTGAAAATACCGACGACAGTGAAATCTCTACCCCAAACGCGCAGGACGGTACCCGGTTTTGCGCCGCCGAGTGCCTGAGCGGCTGTTTCGTTCAGGAGTAAGTTTAATTGATCCTTGTCAGTTAGGGCCAGCGGTCTGCCTTCAAGGATGGGGATGTCATAGACCTCGGTAAACTTGTGATCTACTGGCAGGTAGTGGACATTCATGGAATCTGTGCGGTCCAGCCGTCTGATTAGCAAGCGATCCGTATTATTTTCAGAACCAGGCGGAAACAGCGAAACAGTCGCGCCCAAAACGTCAGGGCTTGTTTCAAAACGGTCTCGAATACTTTCAAAGTGCTCGCGCAAGCGTTGATCTTCTTTAATCAGGGGCATTGTAATTAAGCCCTCTTTTGCAAACCCGAGGTCGCGTGTGCGAATATAGTTTGTTTGCTGCCAGGTAATGAGGGTACCAATGACGAGGGCCACCGAAATGGCAAATTGGAAAGTTACCAGACTTCGCCGAAGTTGGGATCGTCCGCCGATCTTCTGTCCTGATCCCTTTAGAACTTGCACAGCAGCAAAGGATGATAAGAACATTGCTGGATAGATACCGGCAATTAGGCCAACAAAGAGTGCGAGCAATGCAGTACCGACGATGGACCAGGCATTTAGCTGTAAAGAAGAAATTAGTATGCTATTCACTATGGGAAGTGTTAGTTCGACAATGGCGAGCGCCAAAATAGCCGATATCCCGGCGAGAAGAACAGTCTCTCCGAGAAACTGGGTGACAAGCTGAGCGCGTGTGGATCCCACGGCCTTGCGGACACCAACTTCCAGGGCGCGATTCGCTCCCCGCGCTGTGGAGAGGTTTACGAAGTTGACACATGCCAGCGCCAAAATGATTGCTCCAACAAGGCCAAAAGTATAGCAGCGGTTGATGTCCCCCAACACATCCATCTGCAATTGGAAATCGCGTCGGGCATACAAATGCTGACGACGCAAAGGCATAAGGTCGTAGGTGTTACGAGGATCTGCGCCATTGCCCAGATGACGGCGTGCAAAATCATCCAGTTTGGGACGAAGTGATGACGGGGAAGCATCAGGCGCGAGCCGAACAAAGGTTTTGAGAACGAGGAATTTTGTTGTGGAAGACCATTGCTGTCCCCATGGTGTACTTCCGGGCCCAGAGGTTCCTTCATAAGTGATTAACAGGTCCAACACAAACTCACCTGATGTGGCAGCAGGCTGATCTCGGAGAATACCGTCGATGAGGAAGTCGCCTTCTACCCACTTGTAGTAAATCTTGAGCGTTTGACCGATAACGTCTGTGGTGCCAAAGAGCTTTTGTGCAAAACTTTCTGTGATATAGACGGATCCAGGTGTTAGTTCGGGTGGCTGGCTTCCATCGATCAGGGGAAAGGTGAAAAAGCGCAGGAAATTGGGATTGGCTACAGTACCGCGCACATCGAAACCGCGATCTTCAAGACCAGCCCACATGGGGCGCGTGATGAAGTGGGTCATATCTTCAATTTCGGGCAATTCATCGACAAGTGTGTAGCCAGCCCGATATTGCGTGCCGAATGGATAGTATGGAAGGCCGCCACCTGATGGGTGTACAAGCCGCATCACGCGATGAATGCGGTCTATGTCCCGATGATAGGCGTCATAGCTGAACTCGTGCTGCAAGAACAGACCGACGAGGATACAAGCCGCCATCCCCACGGCAAGGCCAAAGATGTTGACGAGTGTGTAAAGGCGGTGCCGAAAAAGATTGCGGAAAGATGTGCGGAGATAACTCAAAATCATTTTGCCCCCCATCCTGAAGCGTTGGTTAGTTAATGTTTTAATGCCTCCACAGGATTAATATGAGCCGCTTTCAATACCTGGGGTATCACAGAAAATATAGATATCGTAAAGGCACATATTCCGCCTACTAAGAAAGGAAATATTGTCATGTCAATGCGATATGCGAAGTCCTGTAGCCAGCTCATGATAGCCATATAGGAGGTAGGTCCTGCCAACAGGTAGGCAATTAGAAAAAGCTTAAAAGACTCTGTAAGCATTAACGTGATGATATTGGTTTCTGACGCACCCAGTACCTTCCGGATCCCTACTTCCTTTCTCCTCTGTTCGGTCATAAATGAAACAAGGCCCAAAAGCCCCAGGCAAGCTATAAAGATAGACAGCATAGAGAACACACCAATAGCTTTGCCCAATTGGCGTTCATTTTCATATTGCTGCATTAAATCATCATCCAGGAAAGTATAGCTGAAGGGACGAGAAGGTAGAAATTGTTCCCAGGTCTGCTTCATAAATGCTGCTGTTTCGTCGAAGTATTCAGGTGAGATTCTAAGGTAGAGGATTTTAGCCACATAATTACTGGGACATAGAACCACAGGTTCAATAGATTCATACAAAGACTGCGTGTGATAGTTTTTTACAACGCCTACAACGACGCCTGATTCCTGCCCTCTAAATCCAAATCTTTTACCTATCGGCTCTGTCCATCCCAGTGCCTTAATCGCTGCCTCATTGAGGATATATTCCTGTTCTCCTGTAAAAAAGTTACTTACGGCATTTTTTGAAAAATTTCGGCCAGCAATCAATTCAATGTCAAAAAACGGAATAAAGTCTTCATCAACCTCGTTTATTTGCATCCACCGCTCGTTTTGTTCACCCTGATAAGCATTGAAGGAATTAAGGGGCGCATCTATGCCGTGCTTAAAACGCGATATGGTGGCTCTGGTAATGTTCGGATGTTGTAAAAACGCTTGTTTTACAACATTATATCTTGTATTAAGGGAATCGCTCAGACCATCTGGTGATTTGCGATGTTCCCAGAAGATCGGCATTGCGATTACCTGGTCTTTGACGAAGCCAAGGTTCTTATTTTGGATATAGTGTACCTGTTGGAGCACAATAAATGTCACAACAATCAAGACGATTGATATTCCAAATTGAAATATGATGAGGCCTTGCCGTAGCACCTTACCTCGAGATCCTGTATTAAGCTTTCCCCTCAGTGTTTCTATAGGTCGAAAGTGTGATAAATAAAACGCTGGATAGAATCCTCCTATAAGGCTGACCAATAGCACCAGTCCCAGAAATTCCAGTATTAAACCGCTGTTGAAATTCAAAGAGAGATTGATTCCCGCATAGGTATTAAATATTGGAAGCGCGAGTTCTACGATGCTAATGCCAATGACCAAACTGATAACTGCCAGTAAGGATGATTCTCCTATGAACTGACATATCAAATTTCGCCGACTGGCACCAACGACTTTCCGAAGGCCAACTTCCCTGGCTCTATTTGCAGATCGTGCAGTTGCCAAATTTGTGAAGTTGATACAAGCAATAAGCAAAATAAAAATTGCTGCAAAAAATACCGTGTTGACCTGTGTGATGTTACCCTGGGGTATCTTACCCTCCGATGCATACGTATGCCTGAGATCGTAATCCCGTTTGGAATAAAGATAAATTTCCTCTAAAGGTTGTAAAAAATACGCCATGTTTACGGCAATCTCTCGCCCCATATAGTGTTCAATAAATGCGGGAAATTTAGATTCGAGAGAGGCTGGAGAAATGTTCTTTTTCAATAGCACATAAATGGAAAATGCACGCCATCTGGCTCTGGGCCGCCATTCATGCCAGGTGGTAAATTCTGGGTGAACTGAGGATGAAAGAAAATCAAATTGCAATGTGCTATGCGTTGAGACATAGCGCATGATACCAGCAATCGTATAATCCCCCTCGACGTAACCTTCCCCTACATTGACCACTTTTCCAATTGGGTCTTTTTCGCCAAAAAACTTTTTTGCTGCTGATTCGGTTATCAAAACCGAGTTGGGTTGTAATAACGCTGTTTTATCTCCGCGAATAAGAGGAAACGTGAAAATATCCAGAAATTTGGGATCGGCGAGGCAAAAGGCTTGATTAAAAATCTTATCTTCGTGTTGAATCCATTCACGACGTATCATAGTGCGAACGGCTGCCTCAACTTCGGGAAGATCTTGAACCAGTGCAGGGCCTGCCGCACCAGACAATCTCCAATCATATACTTTTTCGCCATTCTCAGACTTATATGCTCGAATTACACGATAAATTCGATCCCGATTCTCATGTTGGACATCATAGCTATATTGATCCTTAATAAATAGCATGATCAAGATTACAGAGGCGATACCTATTCCGAGTCCAATGATGTTTATAGCGGAATAAAACTTATACTTGAGCAAGTTTCGAACTGCTATGAGGATATAATTGCGAAACATCGTAATATCTCCTTTGGAGAACTCAATCTGCATTCGTCCCCGAAGCTATGAATATCCCGATACTGGCGAACTCGCCGCCACAACTCGACTGCGCTTCGCAACATGTACCGATGCTGTCAATACGTATTTCTCTCAGTCCCGCGCTCTGAAACCATTCCGCGATATCTGCTCTTTTGAAACCCATCCAGCGGTCGTGGTGTTCTTCTCGCAAGAAGTCAAATTCGTGTTCGTCAAGATCCGTAATTACCAGTTTACCGGCGGGTTTCAGGATTCGGACCATTTCTTCGATTGCTTTGGGCGGGGATTCGACATGGTGGAGATACATGTTGGCAAAAGCATAGTCAATCATTGCATCGGAAATGGGCAAGTTTTGGGCTTGTCCAATGCGATAGTCAATGGTCTCAATGTCCGCAAATTTTCTCTTCATTTCTTTCAGTATTGCTTCTGACTGATCAATCGCAATGACCTGAAGTCCTTCTTGTATCAGACCTTCAGAGATAAAGCCTGTACCCGCGCCGATGTCAGCGGCAATTTTGCCTTTTTGGACAGCAGCGGTAGAAATTGCTTCCTCTCTCACTTCATCGGAGAAGAAATTTTCTCGCATTTCGTCCCAGTCCTGGGCAACGTGATCAAAATAGTCCTTACTGTTCATTGGTATTTATTCCTTTCTGCAAGCGGATTCCTGAGTCGTTTATTCATCCCGCAGTGCGTCAACCGGATTGGCGCGTGCAGCGCGGATGGCTTGAAAGCTGATGGTGCAGAATGCGATCAAAAGCACCAGCAGGCTTCCGGCGAGAAACACGCCTGGATCCAGATCAATTCGGTAGGCAAAGCGGTCCAGCCAGGACCGGGTGAAGAGATATGCGGCGGGCCATGCCAGCAGACTTGCGATGATGATGAGCACTGCAAATTCTTTCAGTAGGAGAATTAGAATATCGCCAGATGATGCTCCAAGGACTTTGCGAACACCGATTTCTTTGGTGCGGACTTCTGTGGTATAGGCAATCAGACCCAAAAGACCCAGACAGGCGACAAAAATGGCCAGGCCCGAAAGATAGGTGAAGGCTTTCTGAGTACGCATCTCGCTGCGGTAAAGGTTGTTTAAGAAATCATCAATAAAGAGGAATTTGAAGGCGTGAGCTGGTACAAAATCCTTCCATACTGAAGCGAGAAAATCCAGTGTTTTGGGCAGGTTGTCCATACGCACTTTGACGGTGACATAATCGTAGTCGGGGCGATATAAAAGCATCAGGGGACGCACGGGATTGTGCAGACTGCTGTTGTGAAAGTCTTTGAAAATACCGACGACAGTGAAATTCCTACCCCAAAAGCGCAGGATGGTACCCGGTGTTGTGCCGCCCAGTGCCTGAGCGGCTGTTTCGTTCAGGAGCAATTTGAATTGGTCTTTATCAGTTAAAGCAAATGACCTGCCTTTGAGGATGGGGATGTCATAGACTTCGGTAAATTTGTGATCCACTGGCAGGTAGTGGACATTCATGGAATCTGCGTGGTCCAGCCGTCTGACCAACGAGCGGTCAGTATTATTTTCAGAACCGGGCGGAAACAGTGAAACAGTCGCGTTCAGAACATCGGCACTTGCCTCAAAACGGTCTCGAATGCTTTCAAAGTGCTCGCGCAAGCGTCGATCTTCTTTAATCAGGGGCATTGTAATTAAGCCCTCTTTTGCAAACCCAAGGTCGCGTGTGCGGATATAGTTTGTTTGCTGCCAGGCAATGAGGGTACCGATGACGAGGGCTACCGAAATGGCAAACTGAAAAGTTACCAGATACCGCCGCAGTTGGGGTCGTCCGCCGATCTTCTGTCCTGATCCCTTTAGAACCTGCACAGCAGCAAAGGATGATAAGAACATTGCTGGATAGGCACCTGCAGTTAGGCTAACAAAGAGAGCGAGTACTGCAGCGCCGCCGACGGACCAGCCGTTTAGCTGTAAAGAAGAAATTAGCAGGTTATTCACTATGGGAAGGGTAAGCTCGACAATAGCGAGTGCCAAAATAGTCGATATACCGGCGAGGAGAACAGTCTCTCCGAGAAATTGGATCATAAGCTGGGCGCGTGTGGATCCCACGGCCTTGCGGACACCAACTTCCAGGGCGCGGTTCGCTCCCCGCGCTGTGGATAGATTTACGAAATTGACACATGCGAGTGTCAAAATGATTGTCCCTACAAGGCCAAAAGTATAGCAGCGGTTGATATCTCCCAAAACAAGACCGGCCTGCCTGTCCACTCTACTCATCTGCAATTGAAAATCGCGTCGGGCATGCAAATGCTGACGACGCAAAGGCATAAGGTCGTAGGTGTCACGCGGGTCTGCACCATTGCCCAGATGACGGCGTGCAAATTCATGGAGTTTGGGGCGAAGTGATGACAGGGAAACATCAGGCGCGAGCCGAACAAAGGTTTTTAGAACGAGGAGTCTTGTTGTGGGAGACCACTGCCATCCCCACGGTGGACCTGCGGGACCAGAGGTTCCTTCATAAGTGATTAGCAGGTCAAACACAAGCTCACCCGATGTGGCAGCAGGCTGGTCGCGGAGAATACCGTCGATGAGGAAGTCGCCTTCTACCCACTTGTAGTAAATCTTGAGCGTTCGCCCGATAACGTCTGTGGTGCCAAAGAGCTTTTGTGCAAAACTTTCGGTGATATAGACGGATCCAGGTGTTAATTCGGGTGGCTGGCGTCCGTCAATTAATGGAAAGGTGAAAAAGCGCAGGAAGTTGGGATCGGCCACAGTTCCGCGCACATCGAAGCCGCGATCTTCAAGACCAGCCCCCATGGGCCGCGTGATGAAGTGGGTCATATCTTCAATTTCGGGCAATTCATCGACAAGTGTGGGACCAGCCCGGTCCTGAGTACCAAGTGCGTAATATGGAAGGTTGCCACCTGATGGGTGTACAAGCCGCAGCACACGATGAATGCGGTCTATGTCCCGATGATAGGCGTCATAGCTGAACTCGTGCTGCAAGAACAGACCGACGAGGATACAAACCGCCATCCCCACGGCAAGGCCAAGGATGTTGACGAGCGTGTAGAGGCGATGCCGAAAAAGATTGCGGAAAGATGTGCGGAGATAACTCAAGATCATTTTGCCCTCCCATCTTGAAGCGTGAGCACATTGTTTTTTTTACATGCTAATAGTCAATGATTATTTCTCACCCGAAGCCACAAATATCCCAATACTGGCAAACTCGCCGCCACAACTCGACTGCGCTTCGCAACACGTACCGATGCTGTCAATACGTATTTCTCTTTTGCAAAAGGGTGATCATGAATACCTGAATAGGTGTGTTTGCCATCTCGACAAGGGGCTTTGTTGCGTTTGATTGAACAGCTTCAAAGAGGCCCGAGCATCCAGGCTTTCAGATGGTTGCAATGGGTTGCAGAAGGTGTATTCGAGTCCGCCTCTGTTTTCTTCAATCGCGTACGATTCCAAACAGTGCATCAGGTCTGGTCGCTCAAGATCAAATGGGACACAATCCGTGGTCGCCAGAACACCTTCGTGATGGAATCCCGGGACGTCTTTCTCCAAATTGGTGATCCGCGGCATGCCGTACTGATAGGAGATACTGAGGAATACACAACCCCCGCTGACCAGGTATTCTCTGGCACCGCGCAGAACGATTCTTCTGTACTCGAATCCGTCGTCGTTCTCACTGGACGGTGGGTTGGCCAATATAAAATTCACTTTTCCTTTCAGGCTTTCCAGTTCACGGCGGTCCGCGTCGGAGAATGGATCGAAGGAGTCGGAGCGCAGGAATCTGGTTTTCGTTTCGACCCTGTTTAATCGCGCGTTCTCACTGGCTGTTTCCACATTGTCTTCAGTGATGTCGAATCCCATTATGCGGTTTACTTCAGGGATTCGACTGGCAGCGATGGAGAGACATCCGCCACCGCATCCCCAATCGATTCCGATGCCGTGAAGCAGGTGTTTGTGTACACCTATTGCCTCGATTGAGATATAAGTGGCTGGGGTAATAGGCGTCGTTTCGGGTGGATGCTGAAGTGTGATTGCTCCAAGTCCGTACGTGGCGTCGTCTCTTAGAGTGGTCTGGTGTGGTGTGTGTTTCATTCTTTCTCCTTACTCATCCCGCAGTGCGTCAACCGGATTGGCGCAGGCGGCACGCCAGGCTTGTCCGCCTACGGTGATAAGCACGATTCCCAGCGTCAATAGCCCTGTCGCAATGAACATGAGTGGCCCCAGGTTGATGCGATAGGCGAAATCATTGAGCCAGGAGGACATGAGATAGTACGCTATCGGCCATCCGATTACGTTGGCTATGACAGTTAGCCACAGGAAATTGCGGGTTAGCAACAGAATGATATTTCCTTCCGAAGCACCGAGGACCTTGCGTATGCCGATCTCTTTGGTGCGTTGTTGTGTGGCAAATGCGATCAATCCGAGCATTCCCAAACAGCTAATAAAGATGGACAACGAGGCAAAAATTCCGCATACTTTTTGTAGTGTTATTTCCGATTGGTAATACCCATCGAGTACTTCGTCGAAGAATTGATACTCAAAGGGCCTGCCCGGTAAAAACTGCTTCCACACACTTTCCAGCGCGGTGAGTTGTATCCTCAAATCGCCAGGTGCCAGACGCACGGCAATCCGGTTCAAACTGGGGGAGTTTTGCAATATCATGGGTTCAATGCCGTGGTGTAGCGACTGGTTGTGATAATCCTTGACTACGCCGATTACCCGTATCTGAACCCGGCCATCTGTAAAGAATAGAGACTTACCCACGGGATCGTCCCATCCGAGTTTTTGCGCGGCTGTCTCATTGATCAGTGCGGCAGCTTCCCATTTGTTCTCACTGATTTTATTAGGGATAGGCGATACACCAGTCAGGCTTCTGCCCGATGCCAGGGACAATCCAAACAGATCGAGATAACTGTCGTCAATGCCGTTCCAGTAAAGCTTAAATGTCGCATCGCCATGCCCTTCGGCGTGCAGCGTGCGTGTATCCACGGCGATCTGTCCAGGCGTGATGTGAAATGCCGACGCATTCAACACGCCCGGTTGTGCGCGCAGTTCATTGAGGATGGTTCCCACCTTTGGTCGCAGTCCGCGGTCTTTCAAAAAGAAAGGCAGAATGACGGTGTGTTCCTTTTCAAATCCCAGTTCTTTGGTTCGCACGAACGTAAGCTGACTGTACACTACCAGCGTAGTGACGATCAGGACTACAGACACACCGAACTGCAGCACGACCATCACCTGATTCAAGCCCATGCGTCGAGATCGTGAAGTACCCTTCAGTGCCCGAACCGGCTCAAATGCCGATAAGACAAATGCCGGATAGCTTCCGGCGAGCAAGCCCGTACCCAATAATACGCACAGCAACAGTGCCAGAACGAATACCGAACCGGCATCGGTCAAATGCAGATCGACATCCATGAACTGATTAAAAAAGGGCAGTGCATCGATGGCAAACAACACGGCCAGCACACCTGCCAATAAGACGATCAGCATGGACTCGCCCAAAAATTGTCCCATCAATTGTAACCGCGTTGCACCCACGACCTTGCGCAGACCAACTTCGCGCAGCCGGCTGGCTGACCGCGCCGTTATCAGGTTGATGTAATTGATGCAGGCGATCAACAGCACGAGCAGCCCGATGAATAGCAGCATATAGCAGCGCGTGATGTCCCCGGCATTGAGTTCCGCTGTGCCGTAATCTTGCATTGAGTACAGGTGGATGCGGTCGAGCGGTTGCAAATAGAAATCATAGTGTTCGGGACCGTCCATCTGGTGATCGGCTGCAAAAGCGTGTAGTTTTTTCTCCAGTTCAGTAATATCGGCACTCTGACGTAACAATACATAGGTCCGCAACGGTCCGATGAACCAATTCGAGGGCCACATGTCCCATACGATTCCTCGCCATCGATTTTCCGGATATTGTACCGATGGCTCTGGATATGTGGTGGTGAGGAAATCGAACCGCAACTTGTCGTTGGATGTCTTTGGTTGGTTTTTCAGAATACCGGTAACTGTGAAGTCGCCCTTAAACCATTTGTAGCGAATGTTGACGGTTTTGCCTATTGGGTCCTCATTGCCGAATAACTTGCGAGCCAATGTCTGGGAGAGAAACGCGGTATGGGGATCGTTTAGTCCGGTTTTGGGATCGCCGACTACCATTGGTAGGGTAAAAATGTCGAATACTTCTACATCGGTTACGCACACACGCGCACTGGAACCGCGGTCCTCATGTGACGCCCACATAGATCTTATGAGCATCCGGGTCACTGCCTCAACTTCGGGAAATTTGTCGCGTAGATGAGGGGCGACGGGCTTTGTCCCCAGGTCGTAACGATCGCCGCTGACATCCTTGATTTTTCGGATGACCCTGTAAATGCGGTCGCTCTTTTCGTGGTGCTGGTCAAAGCGAAACTGATAACCCACATACAATACGGCCAGCAACATACACGCAATCCCCACGGCCAATCCGAGGATATTCAGTAGGGAATAGAAGGTGTGCCGACGCAGATTTCTGAATCCAACTGTGAGGTAATTCCAGAACATAGCGGGCCTCCCTCTCTATTGTGAGGTAAGTACTATATACATTACGTTATGGAGCAAAAATTATGCCAGAAAAGTCAAATATTGGAATTACAACAAGTTACGAAAATTGTCTGAAATTAGCGTCTTATACAGTGTCCGATTTTGATACAGTGGTGTCCGAAAATGAACACTTGGGCGAGGAGAAATGTTAGTTGTGAAAAATTCGTGAACCTTATGTCAGAAACTGAATCTATTGTATGAACGCGCGTATTGGAGTACTCTGATGAATGACTCATTATCAGGCGATAAGACCCTGATTGATAAAGCCTGTGGTGGCGATGAGAGGGCATTTGCCGGTCTGATTAACCCGCATCGGTCTCTGGTGTTTGGCGTTATATGGGCTGTGCTGCGAGATGCTGATGATACCGAAGATGCCACGCAAGAGACATTTATTCTCGCCTATCGGAATCTCAATCAACTCGATGATGTTGGCAAATTCTCATCTTGGCTTTATACCATTGCGCGCAATGTGGCTCTCAAATGGGTGAGAAAGAGAACCCTTGAGGCACGGGGATTATCAAGGGTGCAGGAATATCAACAGCTTGAGTTTGTGCATCCTGAGAAAGCGATGGAGCCACAGTACGCATCTGCTCTGAAGCGGGCTTTTAAATTGCTTTCTCCGGCGGATCGTATGGTTACCACGCTGTTTTATCTGGTCGGATTACGTCAGGATCATATTGCCTGTATCCTCGGTATTCCGGTGGGCACTGTCAAGAGTCGATTACACAGGTCGCGGAAACAACTCAAAAGGAGGCTTTTAGTCATGGGAAATGAAACATTTGTCGGTGGTGAGAATCAGGAAGATTACGGACGCAGAGTCATTGGTGGAATGAGAGGGGTTATCCACTGGGAGAAATTGATCCAGGGCGATGGATTGGCAGATTGGCGACCCGCAAAGGGACATACCGAAGCGTCTTTGCATCGCATTTGGACGCGCACGGACGATGGTATCGTGGGTGAAGCAGACCCCTCAAGTGACTACAGTTCTCCGCTTATCACAGGTGATTCTTCCTGGGCAAGTTATGAACTGTCGCTTCTCATCACGCCCATTTCCGGCGGCAATGCTCAGGTTTTCTTCCGAATGTCCGAAGACGAAAGGTGCTGGTATTTGCTGGATTTCTTATTGGGCTGGCAGGCTGTCGCCATTAGCAAAGTTACGCCTGAGGGGCTGACAAAGCTCAGTGTGGTCAATTATCCAATTGAGCATGGACAGGAATACGATGTGCAAATCGCCGCCCGAGGCGCATCTCTTACTTCATATATTGATGGCAAGCTGATCAATCAGGTGACGGATTTCAGCTATCAATCGGGACCGATTGCGCTGAATGTGTGGGAATGTAAAACAGCTTTTCGAGACCTTCGATTCCGTCACTTGCATTAAATTTGTAAAAAAGGGACCGGGTGACCGGTCCCCTCATCCCTGAGTGCGCTTGTCTTTGAAAGTAGCGATTCCAAATATGATTGCCGCTGCTACGAGTACTCCCAGAGACCAATTTGAGGGTAAGGACAATGCGGGTATAAGTAGCACAATGAGAACACCAAGGGGACCTATAAAACGATGCAAAGATATTTGACCTTTCCGCCATTTAATATATCCCACGACTTGAAGCGCAACCAGAACGCCTATAGCAAGGATCAGCAAGATCATATACATGATTTTCCTCCCTTGAAATAAATTACCATCCGTGAATCCCGTGCCCTTGATCTGGGAACCAGATCACATCTACGAGGAATGCGATTCCTATCGCAAATACAAATCCCACGATTAATCCATAGCAACACGGGCGCACCCGCCGGTAGAGCAAGATCCCGCCGAATTGTAGCACCAGCAGCTTGGCCAGCCATACTAAGAAAATATCCAGAATATAAATGCGCATGTACCAGCTATACATGACCATCAATCCCATGGGATGGATGGGCCACCAGGGGATTCTCGCCTGAAGTACGGCAAATATTAGCGCGCCCAGGGTGCCCAATAAATACACGCCTGTTTTTTCCAGGTCTGGAACAGATCGATCTGTGTCGCCAACTGCTCCGGCAATAATATTGTACCGTTCGCGTGCAGAACCCTCCAGTGCCCAGGAATGAAAGCTGGCACCGCCCCAGGTATAACACAGCCAGACCGTATAAGAAGCGCCGATGATCACGCCGAGGAGTACGCCGATCCAGATCAATCGGTTTGTCTTAGTCGATCTCGCCATGGTCCGTTCTATATTGGGTAGTGCCGTTGGTACGCGCCAGCCTGCCAGTAAACGGTGATTGACCATGTGCGTGCTTACCAGCGTGGGTGTGGACATATTGCGCGTGCCCACAAACATATCGCCCAGTATGGTTGTTCCTCCTGCCCAAAAGGGAAATAAATAGGCGAAACCCGTGGCAGCTACGAGTTTCATTGATACAAAAAGGCCGATCCAGAATGCCGCCATCCACAATATCAGTGTTGACGGGCTATTGCCCGACTGATAAAGCCAGAATGCCATATAGAGCAATCCACCCGCAAGCACCAGCAAAGTGCTACGCGGAGACAGAATTGTTGTTTCGGAGGCTTCTCCTGCAACTGGACTGCGAACCTGTCTCCAGACGCGTTTCAGATGCCCGCGTGCTGCCCATATCGCCCATAGAGCCAGCCCTAACATCGCCCCGTTGGAAAAAAGGTTCACGATGACGCCCGCATCGGCTTCTTGCCCGCTCATGCCCACTGTGAACCCCACGCGATTCATGGCGTATTGTGCCCCCAGCCCTACGAGATAAACCGACCAGATGCTGAACAGGATGTTCAGATCGCACAGAAAAGTAAATCCCATCAGCGTGGGCAGGATGCGATAGGAGAAGGCAAATGGCGGCAAATACCGGGATAGGGGCGCGCCTCTGCGTCCGGTTCGCCCGAACATGGGGTCAAAAATTGCAATGCGGGGAAAATCGGGGATGAAGTACTCTGCGATGTTCCACAGGAGGGGTAGTGCGGCGATAAAAAATCCCGCCCAAAATGCCTTGTTTTGCATAAAGGCAGGCCAACCCGGTTTTCGATCAAATCCTTCGGTGAGTTCCAGGGATACTTCGGCGAGGGGATAGACCAATCGCTCGTGTTGCGCCCATTGCTTTTGGAATAATGCGGTTAATCCCAGGCCAATGGCTGTGATTGCGAGAGCGATGGATCCCGCCCAGAAAATTGGTCCCAACCACGCGCCCCAGGGTACGCCAGACCATAGCCCCTGATAGAAGCCATTTACTACACCCGGACTATTGAGTGGCAGCATCCAGTTGGGCAAATCGTCAAAGTACAGTTCTTCCCATCGGTTCTCCGGAGAGGCAAAATAGCGCGGTGCAGCCATCATGCCAGCCCACTGCGTTGCCCAGTTAAAGCCGGCAAATAAGCCGCCCACCCACAAGAGGCAAAATAGTACCCGCATCTCGGTTGCGGACAGGGACAACCGGGGCCAATAACGCTTTAATACGGAATTGCCCAGGAGCCAGAATACAAAGGGCAATAATACGGTCATTGGCAGATTGGACATTGCCAGGAGACCGGATCGCGTGCTCAGTTCCACATAGGTTGACATTGCACACGCAAAGACCAGCGTACCTACCATCGCCAATACGGCTGTTTTGCGTACCCGGCTTTCTGTATCTGGCGTTTCAATGCTTTGTAATTGGGCCATGAATTAATAAGGGATCTACCAGTCCCCGCGCTGGTATTTGTCCCAGGTTTCAAAGAGTGTCTGTTTCAATGCGCGAAGTTCTCCGGCTGTGCCTGGGTGTGGGGTGTGTGTATAGACAGCCCGGTTGATGTCGGTTACTGCCTGGATCAGGTTTTCGCGCGGGTTCCCCTGCAGGTCGTAATAGCCATTCTGGTTGTTCTTTGCGAGTGTGTCGCCGCCCTGATCGTACATACAGGCGCAATATGTGACGCCCAGAACCTGAGGGTCTTTATAATGTCTCATCAGGCTTGCCCGGTATATTTCACCGCGTGCGTCGTGAGATGATACACCAGCGTGACGCTTGCCTTTTTCGCCGGGGTAGTGGAATCCGAAGTAGTCATCCGACATGAGGATGGGCAATCCTGCGGTATCGGCCAGTTCATTGACTGAAATTTTGCGGTTAACATGTTGGGGTGCGATCATGTCGATGTAGGGTGCCGCTGCTTTCCACGATTCTCCGGTCAAAGCCCATTCTTTGATAAAGGAGCCAAAGATGAGATGGTTGCTGTCCCACCGCCGAATGGCGGTATGGGCAATTTTGTAGAGTGTGACACACATGTGGGAGAGGATGGCTTCGAAATCATCCAATTGCCGTGGATTTAGTGTTTTTCGTATTGCCGGATAATTGCGATTCTCGAAGGCCTGGTCGTAAACCAGTATTTCGGTTTGTTTCAGGTCGGCAATCTGGCTCAAAGAAATGCCGTATATCCGGTTGAATTTTTGAACGTCGTTGTCATACCGTTGCGCGAGCAGGTCAATGAGGGCATTTCGTCCAGGGCTGTCTGGCGGTAGAGACAGGTGGTGGTTTACCCAGTGTTCTGAATGGTTAAATGCACCGAAGCCATAATAATAGCCCATTACGAGCGGGTCATCTGCAGCGGCTGGACAAGCCGCTTCGGCTCTGGATTCGATCAGTTGTTCAAACGCGGGATCAAAAATATCCGGGAGTGTTTCTCCTTCGACAAATTCCCAGGGATGTTTTAGCAAGATTACGCCAACCGCAAAGGGGAAATGCGCCTCTCGAAATATTGCTTCTGACTCTTCTATATCGACAAATCCGTTCAGGTTGCGTTCCGGGCTTGTGGCACCGCCCAGGGCGCAGTTAAAGCCCATTGCGCGGGCATTGGCGAGCGAGCCACGTACCCATGCTTCCCTGTCGCTCCCGTAAACATTCTCGCAGGCTACATCGCTTTCTCCCGACAGCAGATGGCTGAGCGCTACAGGAAAAAAGACGTTGCCCTGCGGCGTTATAAACCAGTTTCGACCATTGATTTCTTCCAGATGAAAAAAGCCGGTTTTTTCACCCTGAATACCCGTCCATCCACCGTATTCGTCCAGTTCAAAATTTGTTGTGTTCATCGTTCTCTCGAAATTTTTTGATAAAAAATAGGCGCCGACGGATGAGTGTACTCCGTCAGGCGCCTGTGTGAAAACAAAAGCAACCACAGATAAACACGGATGAACACGAATGTAGGGGCGAGGCAGGCGTCATTGCGGCGTGTTTTTAGCCGCAATCCAGAAAGGTTTTGCTTTTCGCCTTTCATCCGCCTTGATCTGCGTCCATCTGCGGATACCTTCCCATCGTTAGTTCCCAAAGTCAAATCCGACCGTCACGACATGTACTGAACCCAGACGGCCAAATTCCATATAGGCGTAATCCACGCTGATCCCGTATTGATCGCGCTTCAGATTGAGGCCCCCGCCAGCGGTGAGGCCCTCTTCGTCGTAATTGAAGCGGTACCCGCCGCGAACATAGGCCAGGTTTCGCAACCCGTATTCGGCGCCCACATGCAATTTTTCATCGCCGTCATTGGGATGCGTAAACTCGGTTGCCACCGTGAGGAGATGGGGCTGATCCTCTGACTGTTCGACCAGATCAATAGCCGCACCGAGTTTGAATACCATGGGCATTCGCACTTGCGATGGGGGTATTTGGATCTGTTCGTCGTATTGGGTGAACTCGGTATCGGGGCCAAAATTTTGCCCGAGCATTGCAAGCCGTAAGCTTTTGATGCCGGTGTGATAGTACGTGCCGATATCAATGGCCCAGTTGCCGGTGGTGGCATCGTCGAGGGTTTCCTGAAAATATTTCGCGGTGCCGCCTATCTGCAATCGGTCTGTGATGCGTCGGGAGTAATTGATGCCCACGGCGAGGTCACCGCCTGAAAACGTGCCCAGGCCGTCTATGACGGGCTGGGTGCGGCCCAGGGTTTCGCCATCGGGACCAAATTGTTCCTCGTTTATGGTGCGCTCCATTTCTCCGTAATCGAGGGAACTGATGCTGAGACCAAAAACGCCCCACTGGTCAAAATTCTTGACCACAGCGCCGGAATAATAGGTGATGTCGGCAATCCAGTTCATGCTGCTGCCCGAAAGGCTGATGTTTTCCACATCTGAGATTGTAGCTGGATTGGTCAATGCACCGTTGGCATCTGCCTTGCTCATCACTGTTGAAATACCACCCAGGCTGGCCATGCGTGCCGAGGTGGGCAGTTTGGCAAATTGCCAGCCCGACCGTCCCACGCGGCTATAGGGCAGGGGCGCAATGCCCGATTCCACCTGGGCCTCGAACCGCCGCTGTGCGAACCCCTCACTTGCAAATCCCAGCACGAGCAAAAGGATCGGGGCCATTGTCCAGTTAAATGTAAAACGCTTCATTGTATCCTCCGCTTATCGAATGATCATGAATTTCCCAACATGAGACTGGCCTTCTTGTCCCGGTACGTGAGAGGTTACGTGATAGATGTAAAGTCCGGCTGCCGGGCTTTCGGAAAAGTCTGTCTGGAGATAATTGCCAGCGGATTCGCTGCCCCAGGTGGTTTCGCCAAAAGCGTCGTGTTCAATAATTTTTACCAGATCACCCGCGAGCGTGTAAATCCGGATCGTACATTTGGCCGGGATATTCACAAAAGCGAGGCGGTTGTTCTGCGTCGGATCCAGGAATCCGCTGCGCTGCCGGAAGGGATTGGGGACCACGCGGATCTTCGCCATATCATTGCTGGGTGCTCTGGGAGCCTCCTCTGCAAAAAAGCTGTACGCCGTCAGGCCGCTTTCCAGGCCGTGCGTATCGTAGGAACTGACAGCGTATCGGTAGGGAATCCCCGGCTGCGCTTCAGATCGGTACACGATATTGTCTCCGCTGCGGAATGCTTCGGCTTCGGACCGCGAAATATCATCTACGAGTACCCAGGGTCCCGTGATATGTATCTCGGAGCGATAAACCCTGTATCCAGCAAAGTCGTCTTCTCCAGTGCCTGGATCGCGGTAATTATCCGGTATGGCCCGCCAGGTGAGGTCAAAGCCCTGTGTTCCCGCCTCGGCATCGGCAAATTGCTGAACTTCCAACTTGGGATAGTCGTCGTTCACAAAGGGTTGTGAACCCACGATTGGGGGCGGATACTGATCGGCAGGCAACCTGTAGTTGTTAGCGATCAGTTCCAGAGCCGCATCGTAGTTCTCTTGCATTGCTTTGATGCCTTCTTGCTGAAAATTCTGCGTGGCTTGCAAACCGCCCAACTGCGTGATGTTGCGGTCCATTTCGCCAAAGCAATAGATCGCCACAAACTCGATTTCATCGCCAGGCTGCATGTCAAAAGGCCCGATGTAGGAATACAGCATGGGCGATCGCTCGAACAGGCTACCATCTACGGAGCCGTCTTTGGGGCGACTTGGATCGTTCCAGAGGTCGCGCCAGCTTGCGCGCTCCTGATCGTGGGAAAGTGCTGTGATGCGACGGGTCAGATTTGATCCACCGCGCAGTTGTCCCCATTCGTGTGCGGGCACAGAAGCGTCGCTTAGACTACCTTGTAGCCAGGCATTTCCGCCGACCTGTGTGGCAGCTAAGATGTTGTAATGGACTTTTTCGGGCGTGGGCATGCCATTAAACGTCAGGTTCACAATGCCCCAGCCTCGTACTTCAGGCTCGTAGAGTCTGCGGTCCAGAGACCCGGATTCGGTGATATTGCCCGGGTCGCCCGCATCGCCGGTCACATCTCCCGGTGACTGGAAGACATCGAACCCCAGGGGCGCGGCCTCTCCTCTCAGCCATTGCACGTCGTCGTAAAACATGAAAATTTCTCGTTCCGGATCCCAGATGTATTCCATGTCGTTTGAGAACTTGTAATTGCTGCCGCCCGCATCGCGCACGCCATAGCGCACCTGCGCGGGCATGTTGTAGTAGAAGTTTGTGAATGGCACGTCATCCACATTTTTCATTTTGACGTGGTGAATGACAAAATCGTCGTATTTGGGGACGCTCCAGGCTCTGGACTTGGTGGTGATCAGCACTGCGCCCTGGGGCTGGTCTGGCGCGCTCAGTTGCATCTTGAATGTTTGAAAAACGCCCTGTCCCCATTGCTCGGCTTCGTCAATCCCGCCATCTCCGGCAAAATTGTAGTTGTTGTGGAGTTCAAAGGGTACGATTGCGCCGCCGTAGGAGACGATGTTGCGCTCTTCCAGGTTGATATAAGCGCTGACCCCCTGGTTATCGAACATGATAAAGGGTGCGATCATGTCCATGTGATCCAGGGCCTGGTAAAATCCCGGATAGGAAATCACATTGGGAATATAGGTTTCTGCATAGTTGGCTGCGCAACTCGTGCCCCACCACAACCGTCCTATGGTAAGCGAGTAGGAAGTATTGGACACAAGCTGACTTTCGGGTACTGACTCCGTAGGCAATTGGGCATTACCGATCCCCGGCAGGATCAGAAACAGAGCGAGCACCCGGAGCAGGAGGTGTTTTGCTTTCATCTGTAACTCCTTTGGAAATTAGCGTGAACAGGTCGTCTGGCATCGGTATTCGCACCGATACCAGACGCCTGGTCCTTTAATCAGTATTCAAGTGAAAACGAGAAGAACATCTCCCGTGGCTGCAAGTCCGGTCTATAGACCAACCACTGGTCGGGTTCGACGTGTTCTGCCGGAGATCCGTCCGGATTGCGGTACGTGGCTTTTACCACGGGCAACTGTCCATCATTTTCCATGTAATTGAACAGGTCCTGCCCGGTGAACAGCCGCAATATTTTGTTGTTGAACAAATTGCGTATGTCCATGGCAAATTCGCCTCTTATGCCCCCCAGCAGTCCGAATCGCTTCGAGAGACGCGCATTGGTGCGGTGATAGGGTTCCCACGACCGGTTCAATGGCTCGGTGCTGAGGTCACCCGGAGCATGGTAGGTGAATCGCTCTGGCGAAGCGTAGGTATAGTGCAAATTCAGGTACCAGTTGCTCAGGGGTTTGAAATTGCCCATCACGGGACCGAAGTTGTTGGGCGTGCTGAGCAATGCATTGAGTTTGAATGTGTTGTGAGGGTTCCACAATTCGAGATTGTTCTCGCCAGCGCCGTAATAGCTATCCCGTCCGAGTTGCTTGATCGAACCGTCTGGTTGCGGAATGGGAATATAGAGGCTCGTGGGACCATAAGCACCTGTGCTGGAATAGGACAGGTCGTACTTGAACTGGAACTGCGCATGGGGCCAGCGTTTGGTGCTCAATTCTATTTCCAGGCCTCGCGCATCCAGGCGTGCGCCCTGCAATGCCCAGGCACCCCGATTCGTAAAGTCTGCTTGAGGCGTCTGTTTTTGTGGGTTGACCGGATCCATAAACAGGTTCACCTGCAGGGATTGGCCCGCGCCGTAATTATTTTCCCTTCCCAACTGGTAGCCGCGCTTTGTCAGGTCTTTGGCGTCCTTGTAATACATGGTCACATCCAGACCGAGCGCGCCAGCGATGTCTTGATCAAAGCCCACTTCGTATTGAATCATCTTCTCGTATTCGATCGCCGGATTGCCCCCCTTGCCGTACCAGTGGAGATAATTGTAGTCTTCCTCTGGATTGTGGTCATAAGTTGGGGGAAGTCGGTGTCCGGTGACGGGTGCGCCGCGGTTCCAGATCGTTTTGTTGCCAGCGATATTTGTCCAACCCGGGCGCTGGTTGAAGTGCCCGTACATAAAGTGCAACACAGTGCTGGCTGTAATCGGATGTGCAATGCCCACGCGGGGTGACAGCGCGATCTGCGTCGGTGCCTTGACGGCGTACGGACCGTCCGGGTCAAAGGACAGAAGTCCGCCCGCGATGTTGCCATCTGTGTCCTTTGCCAATGCATAGGGATCCCACATGGTGTAATTCACCATCTTGTTGGCACTGAACATGTCCAGGCGCAAGCCCAGATTTACGATCATGCCTTCAGCTTCGATCTGGTCCTGTAAGTACGCGTTGAAATCCCACGGATAATAGTCTCGATATGGCACTTTGTTGAACGGTGTGGAAGCGGCACCGAATTCCCCAGCATGCCATTCGTCTATGTACTGCGGCTCGTAAGAAAATCCCGCTTTGAACAAATTGTGTTCATTGACCTGGCTGGAGAAATCCATCTTGACAGTGGTTTTCCAGTTGAAGGAATGAAGTCTGGCTAAATCCACCGGCTGAAATCTGCGGCCAACCACCGTGCTTATTGGACTGGTGGGGAACCACACGGGTTCTAATGGCACGGTACTTCGGTTCAAAAGGTCTTCGAAGGTATAGTCATAGAGACCTTCGTAGTGCATGTCGTACCGAACCTGGTGGTACTGAACGCGGAATTCCATAAATGTCCTGGGGCTGAAAATGTGCGTCAGCCTGGACATCAACGTGTTGGTGCGAATGTACTGCGGAGGACGCGGATAAATATTGCCTCCGTGCAGCACATTGGAAGAATTTGCAGACCACTTCTGGGTATCGTAGGGTGTTTTGATTTCCCCTGTTTTGTGGTTGCCCGTATTGTGTCCAATATCATCTGTGGATAGATAGCTCATTCTTGGATAGCCGCTATTATCCGTTCCCTGATGCGTATAGGACAACGTGAGTCTGGTTTTGTCTGCTATTTGGTAATTGAGCTTGGAAATGAAGTTCCATTCGGGGCTGTGATTCAAGATGGACGGCCATCGGGTTACGCCTCTGAGGTACTTGCCGCTCAATAGCAGATCTATATTTGAACTGATGGGACCAAAAAGAGAACCTTCTCCTTCCCACTGATCCAGATCCGCGTAATTTCCCATGGTCTCTGGCGGCGTTGTGAATTCCTGGTACTTTTGCCAGTTGAACTCAGCGTCAGGCGTGATGCCCTGTTCTGCCCAGTAGTCATTCCAGGAAGCCCCCATGTCATTGTTTTCGAAGTATTCTCTGGTGATTGCCTGGTGTTCGATATTTTCTTCGCTGTAAATATTGCGTCCCCAGTGATACTTCCCACGCGGGCGCATGCGGGTCTTTGTATTCCAGTGCCAGCGGTCTCGCGCAGACCGGGTCACGATGTTGATGATCGCATCGTTGGCCTGGCCGTATTCCGCGTTGTATCCACCCGAGAGCACTTCCATTTCCTGGATGGCAGAGGTATTGGTCACGACAAAGCTGGATTGGGTGAAGTTGTCCCGCATGTCAACCCCATCGACCATATAGGCTGCGTTGATGCCAAAGCCGCCGCGTATGGATCCGCGCACACCCACGCCCGATTGGATTTCTACGGCTTCTTCGACTGAGTTGACCCAACTCAATTCCAATTCCTCAGTGGTCATCGTTTGTTTGCTCGCCGTGAGGTCCAGTTCTACGGGTGGACGCTCGGCTATTACCAGTATCTCGGCGGCTTCGAGGGTTTCTTCACTCAATGTAAAATTGAGTTTTGTGGTCTGGTCGATTTTTACGCGGACGTCGGTCTGCGTGACCTTTGTATATCCCACCATGGACGCCTGTACTTCCAGCATACCGGGTGGGACATTGAGGATAAAATAGTTGCCCTCGGTGTCTGTGGTTGCGCCCAGACGGGTACCAATCACGACGACGTTTGCGCCGGGCAATACTTCTCCCGATTTGGCGTCTTTTATTACGCCAGCAACTTTCCCCGTGGTACCGGCAAAGGCTTGAGATACCAGGAGAAGGACGAGCATACTCAACAAACACATTCGCTTCATGTGTCAACTCCTTTGTTTATGGTTTTGACGAGGATAATCCCGTCCAACGACTCGATTTTTCTTCTTCAAAATCTACTAACTCTCAGCATTAATAAGGACCTCCTTTCTCAGTGTAAATTGTCCGTTCTCAATATCCAGTCCAACGGGGTCCAGTCGCGTTGTGGAGAACCCGTTTTTGGGACGTATTGATATTCGGGGTCTGCTTTCAGCCATCCGTGTAGCCCAACGCGTACGTGGTCGCCCCGGTTGGCGGAAGCGGCGTGTACCATCAGATAATGGCATATCGCCACGTCGCCCGCCCGTGCGACGACGGGAGTTGGGTCGTTGAGCTGGATGTCCGGCGCGCCCGTGCTGCCGGTTGTGCGCCACTTTTCTCCGAGGTCGATGTTGTTGGTATAAGCCCACGAAAATACCTGTCGCGGACTGCCAGGCCATACGGTGAATGCGCCGTCGTGTGCATCCGTGTCTGTGAGATAGGCCATGACGAGGAGGAGAAAGTGGGTGGGATATACGGTGAGGCCATTGCCCTGGCGCGTGCCATCGATATGTGCGCCACCCGGTTCAAATCGTTTGGGTCCCGGCTGCGGAAATCGCAATATAGGGCTTAATCCCGGCTCATTGGTGATAGCTGGTCCGGCGAGTTCTCGCACGATAGATTTTAGTTTGGGCGAGATACACAGGGTCCGATCAATCGCAATGCCTTCCTGAGTTACATGCATGCCATTTTTGTCTTTGGGCCATGTTTTTGACTCATCTGGTACAATGCCGGTTTTATTTTTTAATTCTTTTAGTCCCGCGTGTACGCGGTCCGGATCGACGAGACCCGGGACGATGACAAATCCATCATTGACAAATTGTGCGACCTGCGCTTGCGTGAGATGCGCTGTGCCTTCTGGCTCAAGAATAGATTGCGACATGTAGATAACCCAAGTTTTTGAAAATTGTAAAGATGTTTCAGAATATATAGGCTTGCATGACACCAAATAAGATGCGATAATTATGAGGAAATTTTGTTGCGCACTTAAAGGAGTAAAGTATGAGCTGCTACACCGTTCGACCCGTATCTGACACCGATTCGCAAAAGGCTGCTTACGCCGCATTGCTTGAAAAATTGGGTCGCGCATCTTTTGACGAGATTCGTGCAGTGCTGGATGAGCGAGAGAGCGTTGAGCCGGAAGATGGTCTCAGCGCAGATGTGGTTGCCCGCTTAAAACAAAAACTCTCATCATCTAAATAAGTATTACAATCCCGCGGGCAAGAGAATGAGTTCGGGTATTCGCGCACGCGAAGGCGTGGTCGCTACGTATAGACATGCATCGGCTACGTCTTCGGGTTTTAATGCTTTGGCCATGACTTCTGGGGGCGTGGGTACAGGGCGTTTCAAGACGATGGGCGTGTCGCACAATCCGGGGAAGATTACTGTGGTGCGAATGCCGTTTTCCTGCTCTTCTTGGAATGTCCCGTGCGCCAGGCCAGACATGCCGTGCTTGGATGCTTGATAAGATACGCCAGATACATCGGGCGATTGTACACATCCGGAAGATAGATAGATGATCAGGCCCGATTGCTGTTTTCGCATGACGGGCAATACCGCTTTTGTGCAGTTGAATGCGCCGGTCAGATTTGTGCCGATCATCATTTCCCACGTTTCGTGGGTCAATACTTCAAGGCTGCGGTCCGGGATGTTCGTTCCCGTGGCGTACACGAGAATATCGATTTGCCCGAATTTATCCAGTGTTGTCTGGATTAAATGGTTTACTTGCGCCACATCTCGCACGTCTGTTGCACAGGCGATTGCGCGGTTTCCTATTTCTGCTGATAGATTGTCTAATTTGTCTTTGCTTCGCGCTGCCAGTACCACGCTGGCGCCCGCCTGGGCATAAGAGCGCGCGGTCGCTTTGCCCATTCCCGAACTGCTTCCTACAATTATAGCGACTTTGTTTTCCAGCGCGAGATGCATGGGTTTTTCCTTCGGATTCGGACTCATCCAAATATATATACAACGTCATGTGTGACTTTAGAATAATGGTAAAAAAAACAAGCAATCAGTGGTCAGGCGTCAGCAAAACAAGGATTTTAGAGCCGTCATTGCGGCAGGGTGTAAGCCGCAATCCAGTGGTTTTGACTTTCTTATATCTGTTTGTCGGCATTATTCTGGGGCGATTTTGAAGTCACACATCGCGTATATACAATAAGCAAGTATAATAAGGTTTATAAACACGCGCAAGAGTGAATGAAGGTAAAAGGTGAGACGTAAAACGCAAGACGTTAAAGGTGTGTCATCGCGGCATGATTCCCTGCTCAACACCATGCAGGGACATGCTTGAGCCGCGATCCAGATTGTCCCGTAGTGCCTTTATACGGGAGACTGGACGCCTTTCACACTTCACACTTCCTAATTCACACTTCCAAGGCAGTTGCATACACATGCCCAGAACTGTATCTTTTACCGACAGTGGGAGATTATGTAAATACTGAAAAACCGAAAGGATAAGAAATGAGCGATTTGTTGATTCAAAAATATATGGCAAGAACGCCAAAGTCACGCGCGTTATACCAGCGGGCGCGGGAGACTTTTCCCAGTGGGGTGACGCACGATACGCGCTATTTGATGCCCTATCCGCTTTCTGTTGCTCGGGCACAGGGTGGGCGCAAGTGGGATGTGGATGGGTGTGAGTATGTCGATTATTTTGGGGGGCACGGTGCGCTGATTTTGGGGCATAATCATCCGGAGGTGACCGAGGCGGTGCGGGAGCAGTTGAATAAGGGTACGCATTACGGGGCGTCACACGAGTTGGAATTGGAGTGGGCAGAGCAGATTATTCGGATGGTGCCGTGCGCGGATAAGGTGCGTTTTACGTCGTCGGGTACAGAGGCGAGTCTTTTGGGATTGCGCGTTGCGCGCGCTTTTCAGAATAAGTCGAAGATTCTGCGTTTTACGACGAATTTTCACGGGTGGCACGATCAGGTGGCTTTTGGCGCTTCGACGAGTTTTGACGGTACGCCTCCGAGCGGTATTACGGAGGATCATGTCGAGAATGCCGTGTTGTGTGAGCCGAATAATATCGATCAGGTTACACAGGCGCTTGAGAGTCGGGACGATATTGCCGCGGTTATTCTGGAGCCGACGGGTGCGAGTTTTGGGCGGGTTCCCACGCAGGGGGAATTTTTGCGTCAGCTTCGCGCGGTTACTCGCGAGTACGGGGTTTTGCTCATTTTTGATGAGGTGATTACGGGGTTTCGCGTGGCACCTGGGGGTGCGCAGGAATATTACGGGGTGACGCCGGATTTGGCTCTTTTTGCCAAAATTGTTGCAGGTGGGTTTCCCGGTGGCGCGATTGCGGGTCGCGCGGATTTGCTCGATGTGATGACGTATCGCGACGATGCTTCGTGGAATGATAGATACCGCGTGCCACACCAGGGTACGTTTAATTCGAATCCGGTTTCAGCGCGGGCGGGGTTGACGACGCTTAAAATTGTTGCGGAAGATGAGATTACTGAGCGCGCTAATCGGAATGGCGAGGTGCTGAGAAACGCGCTCAATGATGTGATTCAGAGACGCGGATTGAATTGGCTTGTTTACGGCGAGTTTTCGGGGTTTCAATTTTTGCCGTTGTCCGAGGATCAGACGTACACCTGTTCGGATATCTACGATGGTACAGTGCCTCATTCGGTTCTGAAGGGCGGGATTTCGATGAAGCAGATTCACTATCTTCGCTGCGGTCTGATTGCAGAGGGGGTCGATGTGATGCCCTGGCCCGGTGGCGTGATTTCTGCTGTTCACAGCGATGCGGATATAGACCAGACGGCTCAGGCGTTTGATAGGGTGCTTGAGGCGTTTAAGGGCTGATTTTATACCTTAATCCGAACATTCCGAAAGTCAATGGGGCTGCGGTGGTTTTGCAGGCCGATGTATCCGGTTTTCAAGCGGTCTTTGAGGTCCGGGTGTTTGCTTGTGTCACAGGATATGACTTCGCGCCCGTTGATGATGACTTTTACCATTGTTCCCTGGCAGGATACTTCAATGGCGTTCCATTCTCCCGCGGGGTGAGATGGATCAACGCTGGGGGCGACCGCATCGTAGATGGCGCCGTTTGATTTATTGTTGAGTGGGTCGTGCGGTACGTCGTAAATTTGTATTTCCATTCCCTGATAGGCGGGGCGTCCTTCTTCGCTTGTCCGCAGGAAGATGCCGCTGTTTCCTCCCGCGCTGTTTCGATAGTCCAGGCGCAATACAAAGTCTGTGTACATGGCTTTGGGGCGGATCCATCCCCTGCCTTTGCCATTGCATACCATCAATCCGTTTTGGACTTCCCAACCTTCTTCCGGTCCGATAATTTGCCAGTCGTTCAGGTCTTTGCCGTTGAATAAGGGTGTGAATCCTTCCGCTTGTTCTTCTGGGGATAGGTGTGTTGCCATTGGATTTTCCTTTCTGAAAACATGTGATTAAACAGTTGGGCGGGCACAGGGGGACCGCCCCTGCGTTTGTGTCATTTTTTGACGATTCGTGGATTATACCTCTATGCCGCACCAGTTTCCCGCCATTTGATGAGCGCGTGGGCGACGGTTTCTACCATTTCTTTTACGTCGGCGTTGTGCGCGTCAATGCTGTCGGGGATGGCTTGTAAAAAGGTGCGGATTGTGCTGGCTTGTTCACAGATGTGTTTGTCGCCATAGACGTTGTGTTCGGGTTGTCGAGGGTCGATCAGTACTTTTCGATTTTTTAGCGGTTTGACGTGGTAGTTTTCGAAGATTGCTTGTTCGAGGATTTCCGCTTTTTTTTGAAGATGGTGCGGCATGGATGCTTTGTCGTGCATGCCAATGCTTCGCGTGAAATCTGGTCGCGTAAAGTGGGCGTGGACTTCTATGGATGCATCTGGCTTTTTGTCGAGGAAATACTGCCACAGTGTCGAGGTTTCTCTGGGTGCGCTTTTGCCTTCTACGAGGTGGTTGATTCCAAATTTTGGTACTTCGCCCAGGGCATTGGTTACGCTGCGTCCTTCGCATACGCCGTCGGGATTTGTGATGGGCATGAGGCAGAATTGTACGTGGTCTAATAATCGCTGTGTGCGTGCGGTTGGGATGGTCAAGCTGTGGGCTACGTGCAAGATGCCCCATGATACGGGTTCGCACGATTGCATTGTGGCATCGACGAGTAGGGTCAGGTCGCGGGGTTCGGTTTCCAATACGCAGATTGGTCGTCCCTGGGCAGAGTGGCCGATTTCCCGATAGGTCCAGATGTCGTATTGTTCGGAGAGTTGCCGCGCTTTTTCGCAGACGACGGATGGGTCTTCATAAGGGGCAGATGCGATGCGGATGGTTTCTCCGGGTTGGATGTGAACGGATATGTCGATGTGTTCTGCCGGGTGAAAGTCCGTGTTTTCATAAGGTACCCACGCCCATCCCGTGTTTTCTCGCCAGATCCACCAGGGGGGATACATGTAGCTCGCGCCTTTTTTGCTGAGTAGAAATCGCAACGTTGCCCACTTTGCGTGGTTGCCGAGATGACGCACGCGCACATGGGCCATGTATTCTTTGGGTACGCCTGCGCCGTCGAATAGTTCGTCTAACAGGTCCTGGAACCATTGCGGGATTTCTTCTGGTTTGTATCCGATTTCGCTTATGCTGGATTCTATTATCCGCATTTCTCCGGCACTGCTGCACGGAAAGTTGTCGTCGATGATGATGTCGTTGTTTTCGAGTTTCATTTTTTGACCAAGGTGGTTTTTTCGCCGGTGTGCAGATCTTTGACTTGCTCTGGGTGTGCATTATATTGTGTCGAGGATTTTTTTTCAATCTTTAAATTTACCAGTGGAAGGGGATTTTCCATGTCCGATGGTAGGCAGGAGAGGCCGAATATATTGTATGTGTTTTCAGATCAGCAGCGGGCGTCTGCGATGGGGTGCTATTATGGTGATGAGGATCTCAACACGCCTCAGTTTGATGCGTTTGCCGCTGAGGGGATGCGTCTGGATGCAGCGGTTTCGAGTACGCCTGTTTGTACGCCTTATCGCGCGATGTTGATGACGGGCAAATACGGCCATCACACGGGGGTGACGACCAATCTGTTTTATCCCGATTTGAGTGTGTATCCGTGTATTGGCACGGCGCTTAGCGCGAATGGTTACAGATGCGGGTATATTGGCAAGTGGCATTTGGGCGAGATTCAGGTCGATGCGGGCGATCCGTTGCGTCTGGGTTTTGATGATGAGTGGTATGTGGGTGACAATGCGCATAATTACTACGAGTGGGCTTATGTCACGGATAGTAGGGACCCGATTGCGGGTAGTGGATTTTATCGGTCTCAGATCGAGACGGATAGGGCGATTGAGTATATTAAAAATCGGACAGGGACAGGACCGTGGTGTTTGTTTATGTCGTGGGGTCCGCCGCATCCGCCGCTTATAGCACCGGATCCCTATGTTGCGCCTTATCTGGATAGGGATTTGAAATTGCATCCGAATACGTCAAAGCTGACGGGTAATAGGGCCAGCAATGTGAGCGATTGGTACGCCCATTATTACGGGATGACTGAGGGGCTGGATATTGAGTGGGGGCGGTTGATGCGTGCGCTGGAAGAGAGTGGGCAAGCGGATAATACGATTGTGATGTACACATCTGATCACGGCGAGATGCTGGGTAGCCAGGGTTTGCGGGGTAAGCGCTGGCCTTATCGAGAATCTACGCAGGTTCCTTTTTTGGTTCGGTGGCCGGGCAGGGTTGAGGCCGGATGCAGTTTGAATATGCCGTTTGGCACGCCGGATATTTTTCCGACGCTGTGCGGGTTGGCGGGTGTCGATGTTCCGGCAGGTCTGGATGGGGGAGATTTTTCAGGCGCGATTCTGGGGCAGTCCAATGCGCGTTCTCAGGCGTATGCATATACGACGATGCATCACACTTTTGCGGTGTGGCCCGGGTGGCGGGGGGTGCGAACAGAGCGATATAATTACGCGCGTTTGGAGAATGAGCCCTGGTTTTTGTTCGATCTGGAGAACGATCCCTACGAGGAACGCAATCTGGTGGGGGAAGATCCCAAATTGGTTGCGGAGATGGATGGGCTTTTTCAGGAGGCGATGGGTACATGCGGGGATACGTGGCGCGGGGTGAGCCAGGAGTGCGGCGATTGGAAGGCGTGGCAGGGGGAGAAGCAAGTTCAGCAGCAAGGACTGGACGCCGTGTATCCAGGTTCTGAAGCGGTCAGGGAATGGGCGAATAGACGAGAAAAGCGCGAATAGACGAATAGACGAATAGACGAACCCTGCCCCACCACCCAAAACCTCTGGATTGCGGCTTAAAGCCTGCCGCAATGACGATGGATGGGATTGATCGCTGATTTTTGACCACTGATCGTTGATTCGTTGATTCGTCTATTCGTTCAACACACCATCCCGCGTTTGGCGCGAATGCCATGGGCAGGTGGGTCGTCGCCAATCCAGCGTTCGTCAACGGGTTCCGATGCGAGTTGATATCGCGTGTCGGATGATATGCGGTACTGTTTGGAGTGGTTGTCGGAGCTTGAGTGCAGGGTGTACATGGAAAATATCAGCAGGTCTCCCATTTCGTATTCCGATACCAGCCAGCGTCCGCCCAGTTCTTTGCGGGTGGCTATTGCATTAGAGGAATAAGATCCGGTCGAGTTCCACTTTACAGAAGCCCGCTCTTGATTGGTCAGGTTCCGCCCTTCGGCGCGTGCGCGTTCTACAATTTCCTGGGCATCGCCTTTGTTTTCACAGTACAGATCGACGTCTGTTGAGCCATATCCCGATTTTAGATCGTGCAATTTGTGTGAGTTTTCGAGCAGCATCAATCCACCCATGTAGGAGGGTACATCACCGTATGGTATCCAGGCGGTGTAGAGGTTTTTTGTTCCGCGGCCCATATAGACGATGTCGCAGTGTGGATTGGTGGCGGTGTGCAGTCCGGGCTGTTTGGCTCGAAACCAGGTGTAGTCAAAGTAGCGCGCAGTCCCGCCGAAAAAGAAATCGAAAAACGACATGATCGGGCCTTCGTGGATTACTTTGTCCAGGGGGGGATTGTTGCGCGCGAGCAAGGGCATAAACGATCCCGTCGCGCGTCCGTCAATTTTCTTTTTTGAGGCTGCAATGCCGTCGATTGCCGGATATTGTTCGTCTAAGACACCCGCGCCCATAAGCCGATCCATGACTTCCTGGCGAGCAGCCAATACTTCGTCTTTGTTCAGGTGATTTTTGAGAAATAAGTAGCCATCGTCTGTCATTCGTCGGTGGAGTTCGTCGCGATCATCTATCGCGTCATTGGATTTGCGTAAGCCGCCAAAGTCGTCCGACGAGTGGCCCAGGGGTTCGCCCTGATACGTGAGTTTTAATGCTTTTTCCATTTCCATTATGTGCCTCCAGGATATTTTGTTGTGTTTTTAATATAAGAAAATATTTTAGATAAACAATCCCCAGTCCCAGCCCCTTTTTTAAGGAGTTTTTATGTTTCTCGCCAATATGACTTCTCCCGATGTCGATGCTTTGCCGCGGGATCTGGTGGTTATTATACCCGTGGCTTCGATTGAACAACACAGCCTGCATTTGCCCGTGTTTACCGATTCGATGATTCTTCAGGAGGTGGTCAATCGCATTGAGAAGCGGTTGTCTCGGGATGTGTTGATACTTCCCGTTATGTGGCTGGGGTATTCGCAGCATCACATGAAGTATCCCGGTACGGTTTCTGCGTCGTCCGAGACGCATCTGGCGATTATGAACGATGTTCTGGTTTGTATGATTGAACACGGTTTTACTCAGTTTCTGCTCATTAATAGCCACGGGGGAAATGAGGCCAATATTTCGGTTTTGCGGCAGCGCGTTATGGAAGGGTATGAAGATGTCCATCTTTATACGACGACGCCGTATGCCGAACCGTCGAGTAAAAAAATAAATAAGGTTTTGACGCTGGGATCAAAGGGGTCCGGGCATGCTGGCGAGTGTGAGACCGCTATGATTATGGCGATAGATCCCGATCTGGTGAAAACAGATGCTTTACACGAGGATGGTCAGCGCCGCCGGGAGAGTATTCCGGGTTTGCGTCTGTACAAGCGGTTTGATCAGAATACCGAGCACGGAGGGTTGGGAGATCCGCGTCCTGCGACGGCAGAGATGGGAGAGCAGATTTTTCAAGTTGCCGAAGATTTTTTGGTTGAGGCTATACGGGAGATTTATCGGGAGTAAAAAAAGAGTTATAAAATAAAAAGCCCGCACAGTTCTGTGCGGGCTTTGTCGTTTGTATCGCGCCTAAAATGGCAGGTCGTCGTCTGCGGCATAGGGAGGTGGATCTGGAGCGGTCGTGTCGTCCGATGCAGAATCTGTTGACTGTGATCTTGACTGTCCTCCGCCCTGGGACCCGCCACCGCCATAGCTGCCATCCATACCGTCCATTTCGCCGCGGGTGTCGAGCATTTGCATGTCGCGGGCAACCACTTCGGTGGTGTAGCGCTTTAGCCCATCTTGCCCTTCCCAACTGCGCGTTTGCAATTTGCCTTCGATATAGACTTTGCTGCCTTTGCGCAAATACTGGTTGCAGATTTCAGCCAAACGGCCCCACACGACAATGCGATGCCATTCGGTGCGTTCTTGTCTTTCGCCACTGCTGTCGGTCCAACTTTCGTTGGTGGCGATGCTAAAGTTCGATACGGCTGTGCCTCCTGGCGTGTATCGAAGCTCGGGATCGGCGCCAGAATTACCGATCAAGATGACTTTGTTGACTCCTCGTGCCATACGTGGCCTCCTCAGGATTGGGTGTACGTTTCAGGGATCATGGCACGACCCTGTAAGAACTTAGTACGAATATACTTTTGCATGTGGGATTTGTCAAGGTGACATTGGTTAAAATAATGGCGAGGGGTGTTGCGATGCCCTATATTAAGCGAATCAACGGAACGGGGTACAACTGCGATAGCAGTTCATCAACGAATCAACGGTCAGTGGTCAAAAATCAGCGATCAATCCCATCCATCGTCATTGCGGCAGGCTTTAAGCCGCAATCCAGAGGTTTTGGGTGGTGGGGCGGGGTTCGTCTATTCGCCTTTGGGAGGTTTTATGAAATATCGCACACTGGGACGCACGGGTTTGAAGGTTTCGATTATGGGTATTGGCGGCGGTGGGCCTACGCAAATGGGACAAAAGACGGGTGTCGATCAGGCGGGTGTGAATCGTTTGGTTCAGCGCGCGCTTGATCTCGGTATAAATTTTTTTGATACGGCTGCCGCGTATGGCGAGAGTGAGACGATTCTCGGGAACGCGCTTAAGGATGTGCCGCGCGATGATTATATCCTGGCGACTAAATTTCACGCCCATCATCACCGCAGTAATGAGCTTGCGAGTCCAGCGAATGTTGTCGATTCTGTCGAGCGCAGTTTGAAGCGGTTGCAGGTGGATTATGTCGATGTGATGCAGTGGCACGGTGTTCGTCCATACCATTATTCTGAGGCTATTGAGCAGTTGTGGCCCACGGTGGAGAGGTTGAAAGATCAGGGGAAGTTCGGGTTTATGGGGGTGAGTGAGACGTATGCCGAAGACCACAAGCACGAGATGTTTTCTATGGCTTTGGCGGATGATTTGTTCGATACGGCTATGGTGGGTTACAATTTGTTGAGTCCAACGCCCGAGCACGAGGTTTTGCCTATGTGTCAGGAGCGAGATGTGGGCGTGATTTGTATGGTTGCTGTTCGGCGGTCACTGGCTCGGCCCGATGTACTCAAAGAGCGCATTGCGTATGCGAAGGATAAGGGGTTGATTGCGCGAGATGCGCTGGAAGATGAGGATCCGTTGGGGTGGTTGGTCAAGGGCGATGTTACGTCATTGCCCGCGGCGGGCTATAAGTATGTGAATGCACATCCCGCGATGGGTGTGGTGCTGTCGGGTACGGCAAATATTGATCATTTGGAAGAAAATGTGAAGGCGATTCTCGGTCCGCCTTTGCCGGATGAAGATATGGCGCGGTTGCGGTCTATTTTTGGCGATGTGTGGGAGCCGTTGGGGAATTGATCCGCAGGCATGTCCCCCGTATAAAAACACTACGGGGCAGGCTCTGTGGGTGTAAGCAGGGATGGCGCAGATGAACGCAGATAAAGGCGTGTAAAGGAATAAGACGAGCGGCTGGAGGCTGGAGGGCTGACTGCTGGACAAGGAGGTTTTTTGAATAATCCAATTTCTGAGTGGAATCGAGATTTTCGTTTGCTCGCGCTTGCGGTTGCTTCGCAGGGGATTTTTTTTGGCGTGCAGTTGACGCTTTACAACAATTTTGTTGTTGATCGCCTGAATATCGACGCGCACGAGTTGGGATATGTGGAAGCCCTGCGCGAGGTGTCGGGGTTTATGAATGCGTTTTTTGTCGCGCTGATGGTGCGGTTCGCACCTCCTGTTGTCGCTGCTATTTCGCTGATGGTTATGGGTGTGGGGATTATGGCTTATGCCCAGGTTGATTCGGTTTTTATGCTGGCGGTGTATTCGTTTGTGTGGGGTGTGGGATTTCATTGCTGGATCCCGATGGAGCAGTCGATGGCGTTGCTTTTTTCGCCAGAGGGTAAGAAGGGGAAGTGGTTGGGACAGTTGCGCAGTGTGAATAGTGTGGCGTGGTTGTTGTCTATTCTGATTTGTAAATTGGCTTATGATTTTGTCGGGTATAACGGTTTGTTTATTATGGCGGGTGCAGCTACTGTGGGCGGTGGTTTTGCCATTTTGTTTGCGTCTCGCAAGCGGCCAGCCCACGAGCGGAGTTTTGTTTTTAAGCGGCGGTATGGTCTGTATTACGCGCTGAATTTTCTGCAGGGTATGCGGAAGCAGATGTTTATTACGTTTGCGATTTTTGCTCTGGTGAAGATTCACGGGATGCCCGTGCATACGACGATGATTCTGGTGCTGATGAATCAGACGCTGATTACGCTGACTGCGCCGACGATGGGCAAGTTGGTGGATCAGTACGGCGAGCGGAAGATGCTGTCGTTGAGTTATATCGGGTTGACTTTTGTGTTTCTCGGATACGCGGTGGTGACGCATCGCCCCACGCTGTACGTTTTGTATTGTGTTGATAATATTATCTTTTTTGGCGGGATTGCGCTGACGACGTATTTGCACAAGATCGCGCCCGAGTCGGATCTCAAGCCGTCGCTTGCGATGGGCGTGACGATGAATCATGTGGCTTCTGTCGCGGCACCGCTTTTGGGCGGTTTTGCATGGCACTATTTTGGATATCAGGTGATTTTCTTTAGCGGTGCTGTTCTGGCGCTGATTTCGCTTATTGTGAGTCAATGGGTCGATCCCGAGGGGCAGCTTGAGCGGGAGCGGGAAGAGGTGCCGGATCAAGTGGTGCCCCAACCTGTTTCGTGAGTGGAGTAGGAGATGGCTGATAAGGCGTTTGATACATGGGAACCGATTGTCGAAGATGACGAGGCGATCAGGGCGGCGTTGGAGGATGCGAATATTCCCGCGCTGATGGTTTCTCTGGTGCATTTGACCAGGGATATGGACATTGTCCGGGGGGAGATTCGCCCACGGGCGAGGAATCTGGCGGATCCGCAGGCGGGTGTGACAGAGGAGCAGCAGGCGGTTGTTCGGGAGGTCGCTTTTGAGGTGTTGAAGGCCTATAGAGATCGCGGTTGTACTTTGCCTCCTGCACCGACCCGGGCACGGGTTTGGGAGATGATGAATTTTATGATTGGGGAGGAGATTCCCGAAGATTATGGGGCGTTCTTGGAGGGAGAGTTGTCTTTGAATGGCGAGGATCCGTTTGTGCCGCCGGGTATGGATGATTTGCCCGGGGATAAGAGGCGGGATTTTCGCGTTTTGATTATTGGGGCGGGGATGTCCGGGTTGCTGGCGGCGCATCGGCTTCAGGAGGTGGGGATTTCGTTTACGGTGGTGGAGAAGAATGCCGATGTGGGGGGGACATGGCTCGAGAATACGTATCCCGGATGCCGTGTTGATAGTCCGAATCACTCGTATTCCTATTCTTTTGTGCCCAGGAATTGGCCGCAGTATTTTTCTACGCAGCAGGTGCTTCTCGATTATTTCAGGCAGTTTGCAGCGGATTTTCGTCTGCGCGAGCATATTCGGTTTCAGACCGAGGTTGTGTGTGGTCGTTTTGATGAGGCGCGCAAGGTCTGGAAAGTTGAGGTGCGGGATAAAGAGGGGGTGCGGCAGATGATTGAGGTGAATGCTATTATTAGTGCTGTGGGGCAACTCAATCGCCCAAAGTTGCCGGATATTGTGGGGCGCGAGTGCTTTCGGGGGGTTGCGTTTCATTCTGCGCGATGGCCGCGGGAATGCGATTTGACGGATAAGCGCGTTGGGGTGATTGGTACGGGTGCGAGTGCATTTCAGTTTGTGCCGGAGATTGCAAAGCAGGCGCGCGATGTTTTTGTGTTTCAGCGCACGCCGCCCTGGATTCAGCCCAATCCGCATTATCACGCGGATGTGCCAGAGGGGCAGCACTATCTTTTGAATCATGTGCCGTTTTACGCCAAGTGGTTTCGGCTGTTTATGTTCTGGCGTTCAGCAGAGGGGATGCTCGGTGCGGCGAAAAAGGATCCGGCATGGCCGCATCAGGAACGTTCGGTTAGCAAGGCGAATGATAAGGTGCGCCAGCGGATTATAGAGTATCTCGAGTCCGTGCTGGGCGATGATCCAGAGTTGATGCAGAAGTGTATTCCGGATTTTCCGCCGGCTGGCAAGCGCATGTTGTGGGATAATGGCCTGTGGTTGCGCACGCTGAAGCGGGAGAATGTGCATCTTATTACGGATCCGATTGCGCGTATTACGGAATCTGGTCTGGCGACGCGGTCGGGTGATGGCTATGATTTTGATGTGCTGATTTACGGTACGGGGTTTCAGCCGAGCCGGATGTTGTGGCCGATGACGTTTGAGGGGGTTGGGCGCAGGGATTTACAGGCGCATTGGGATGGTGACCCGCGTGCGTATAAAGGCGTTTCTGTTCCGGGATTTCCCAATTTTTTTTGTATGTATGGGCCAAATACCAATATTGTTGTGAATGGGAGTATTATCTTTTTTTCCGAGTGCGAGATGAGGTATATCCTGGGGTGTATCAAGCTGCTGATTGAGACGGGACGCGCTGCGATGGATTGTAAGCAGGATGTGCATGATCGGTATAATAAGCGCATTGATGCGGGTAATCTGGAGATGGCATGGGGCGCGCCAAATGTTCGGAGTTGGTACAAGAACGAGGCGGGGCGAGTGACGCAGAATTGGCCGTTTTCAATGCACGAGTTCTGGAAGGAAACGCGGGCGCCTGATTCTGAGGATTACGTGTTTATGAACGCGGATTGAACGGATAACTCGGATGGACGCGGATAAATACCGATAAAAAGGAACTGATGGGCAGGTCCCTGCTTTTGTCATCGCGGTATGTTTTTAGCCGCGATCCAGGAGGTTTTGCTGGTTACTGACTACTGATTTTATGTTCTCAAACTATTTCACCATCGCATGCCGCAATTTGTGGTCGCACAAGCGCGATACGCTGATCAATTTGCTCAGTCTTGTTGTGGGGCTGTCTTGTTGTGTGATGGCGATTGCGATTATTTTTTGCGAGATGAGCTATGACCGGTTTCATCCGGATGTGCATCGCATTTATCGGGTTTTGCGGGAGCGGGTGAGCAATGAGCAGACGCAGGTGCGGTGGCTGACTTCGGGGGCGCTCGCGCGCGCGATTGAAGCGGAGATGCCCGAGGTTGAGTTGGCTTCAAAGAATCGCATTTATCCGGTTGTGGTGCGTTTTGAAGATCGAGAGCTTACGCTGGCGCAGGGGCAGGTTGACGACCGTTTTTTTGAGTTGTTTCATTTTCCTTTTTTAACTGGTGATGCCAGTGTACTGTCGCAGCCGTATCGGGTTGCGATTACGGAGTCAGCGGCAGAGAAGTTGTTCGGTAAGGTTGATCCCATAGGCAAAGTTCTTACGATTCGCGAGCGGTATTACGGCGGCGATTATACGGTTGCCGCTGTTTTGCAAACGCCTCCGAAGTTTTCGTCCATTCAGTTTGATTTGTTGCATTTTACCAATGGGCGAACACAGGAGGCTATTTTTGATTGGACGCTGTGGCAGGGGCGGGTGCAACAGGCGGGTATTGAAACTTTTGTGCGTTTGCGCGATGGGGTAGATGCGGGTGAATTCGAAGCAAAGTTGTCGGGTGTTATTGAACGGCATATGGGCGCGGATGTGCGTCGCATTCTTTCATTTCGCTTGCAGCCTTTTGAGCGGTTGCATTTGTATGGGGTTCAGGATTACAATTTGGCTTCGGGTGGCAATGTTCAGACGCTTTATCTTTTTGCGATTATTGCGGTGCTGGTTCTGGCGATTGCGGCGATTAATTTTGTCAATCTGGCTACGGCGCGTTCGATGTATCGCGCGCGCGAGGTGGGGATGCGGAAGGTGGTTGGCGCGCGGCGCGGTCAGTTGATTCAGCAGTTTTTGTGCGAGACGGTTTTGCTGGCGTTGATTGCTGTGGTTATCGCTGTGCCTCTTGCGCGCATCGCGTTGTCGGAATTCAGTGCGCGGACGGGCACGCATTACGCTCTGGATGCGTCTATGTTGTTTGGACTTTTGCCGGGTCTTTTCGCGCTTGCCGTGTTTGTGGGTTTGATGGCGGGGGTATATCCCGCGTTTTATTTTTCGGGGTTTCGGCCGGCTGATGTGCTCAAGGGCGCGGCGCGTTTGCAGGGTGCGCGGCTTCGGCAGGTTCTGGTTGTGGCGCAATTTGCGATTGCTATTTTGCTTATGATTGTTACGGATGTTATTTATCGGCAACTGGATTATATTCAGCACAAGGATCTCGGTTTTGATAAGGAACATCTCGTTTTGTTGCCGATTTTTAAGCTGGATCGTCGGCTCAGGACCAATGATGATCCCTGGCTTGTGGTACGGTATAATACTGTAAAGCAAGCGTTTTTGGAACATCCCAATATTGTTTCGGCGTCTGCTTTTCGTTTTTTGCCCGGACAAGATGGCGGTGGTTTTGTGCGGATTGTCAAGCCGGAAGGTCAGGACCATACTGAGTGGCGGATGCCGGTGCAGGAGGCTGATGAAGATTTTTTTGCTACTTTCGGTGTGCCTATTATAGCTGGTCGCACGTTTTCGCCCGGGGTTGAGCGCGATCGCACGCATGGGTATATTCTCAATGAGACTGCTGTGCGCGCGCTTGGCTGGACAGTGGAAGACGCTGTGGGGAGGCGTTTTGGTCGGGCGCGTTCAGAGGAGGATGCTAAGGGAACTGTGATTGGCGTGATTGCAGATTTTCACTACGCCTCTCTTCGACAACCGATTGGGCCTGCGGTTTTTGCTTATCGGCAGTGGTTTTACGATTATCTGGCGTTGCGAGTGCGCGATTTTTTAGCGGTTCGACCTTTTCTGGAGGAGACCTGGGATTCATTTATGGCAGCCGATAAGCCTTTTGAGTTTACGTTTCTCGACGATGAACTCGATGCGATTTATCGGGCGGAGAGGGATTTGGGGCAGGCTGTTACCGCTTTTGCCGGGTTGGTGTGTTTGCTGGCGTGTTTGGGTTTGTTCGGTTTGGCGGCTTTTACAGCTGAACGCCGCAGGCGCGAGATTGGCATTCGCAAGGTGCTGGGTGCGTCTGTTTCAAGTGTTGTTTTGCTGGTGTCTAAGGCGTTTTTGAAGCTGGTGCTTGTGGCTAATCTCATTGCCTGGCCTGTTGCTTTTTATTTTACAAATACCTATTTACAAAATTTTGCGTATCACACATCTCTGAGTTTATGGTCGTTTGTGTTGTCGGGTTTGCTCGCACTTTTGATTGCGCTTTTGACCGTTGGTACACAGGCGTTCAGGGTTGCACATACTAATCCCGTGGAAGTACTGAGGCATGAGTAAGTGTGCAATAGACTGTTCGACAGGCCAATAATCCAGAGGAACTCACGCGTTTCTTACACGTATAATATTGAAATTGACTAATACTTTGGAGGTCCTCCCATGTTCTTCACACTTCTTGTCATTACCCTCGTAGTCGCCGCTCTGGTATCTTTTATTGCCGTGCGGGCGTTTAGCAGCGCGATTACCAGTATTCTGCACCGGCTTATTGATGACGCGATAGCAGGCGCGTGGGTGCGCTATATGAAGTTTGCGATTTTTGTGGTGGGTATTTCTGGCGGTGTGCGTGTCCGCTCGTTGGAGCGCTATATTTTGCCGCAGGAGCATTTCGATTCCGCAGGTGAATCCCGCGATATGCCTCCCTTTGAACTGACGACCGAACGCTGGGTGCTCGAGATATATCGCACGATTATCGAGTCTCTGCAATCTATCGCGTGGATGTTGCTCGTCTTTTTTATTGTGTCACTGGGTATGTACATTGTTGTGCGTATTTTTGAAATGCGCCGAGGGACGAACGAGTGATGAATAGAGAGGGCGATAAAGCGGTGGACATCGGATTGCAACGAATTATATTGGCGTAAAGGGAGCTGGTATGGAGAAAATAGAGAAAAAGGTGATACCGGGGTGGACCGGGAGATGCTATGAGGATTTTGAGGTGGGCGAAGTCTATCGAAGCCGGTTCGGGCGGACGGTGACGACAGCTGATAACCAGTTGTTCACGCATCTGACCCTGAATACCAATCCGCTTCACTTTGACGAGGAGTACGCCCGCCGGACGCGGTGGGGAAAGATCCTGGTGAACAGCACGTTTACGCTCGCGCTGGTTGTGGGAATGAGTGTCCCGGACGTGAGCGAGCAGGCGATGGCGAATCTGGGTTGGAGCGAGATCCGGCTTCCGCATCCGGTATTTGTGGGAGATACGCTCTATTGCGAGACGGAGGTGCTCGCCAGGCGGGAGTCGAAGTCGTACCCGGAAGCGGGTATCGTGAAGGTGCGCACGCGGGGCGTGAATCAGGATGGCCGCGTCGTCATAGATCTGACTCGCAGCGTGATGGTCTATAAGAGGGCGCACGCGCCGTCGGGGGATGCCTTTCCCGAAATTCACGAGGAGAAAGACGGGTGAAGTCGATGCGGTCTTGGCTTTTTGTGCCGGGGCACCAGCAGCGGATGATCGACAAGGCTCTGGGTCTGCCAGCGGATGTGCTGATATTCGATCTGGAGGACGGCGTCCCGGAGGCCGAGAAGGACGTTGCGCGCAGTCGCGTCGCTGCCGCGCTGGACAGCGTGCGTGGCGGCCCAATGCGATTCGTTAGGGTTCACGATGCTGGTTCCTCCGAATTGGACGCCGATCTACAGGCGGTCGTATGTGCGGGGCTGCAGGGACTCGTGTTGCCCAAAGTGCAGGGACCGGAGGATGTGCTTCAGGTGCATCGGTGGCTGGACCGGCACGAGACCAGAGCGGGTATTCCATCCGGAGGCGTCGGGCTTCTGGCAATCATTGAGAGTGCCCAGGGTCTGATTCAGGCTCCTGCGATCGCATCCGTTACACCCAGGCTGATGGGGCTTATGTTCGGCGCAGAGGATTTCGCGCTAGATCTGGGCCTCTTTTCGCACCCGGGACAGGGATTGATCAACTACGCCCGATCGGCGCTGGCGGTGGCTGCGGCAAGCGGACAAATTCGGGCTATAGATAAGGTATTTACGGACATCAGCGATTCTGACGGACTGGTCGTGGAGGCGCAGCGGGCCAGGGATCTGGGGTTTGCCGGAAAAGCCGTGATTCATCCGGGTCAGGTTGGGGCAGTGAATGAAATTTTCAGTCCCACGGAGGTCGAGGAGAGGTGGGCACGGCGAATTGTTGAGGTTTTTGAACGGCGGGCGGACGAAGGTCCGGCGACTGTGGATGGTCGGATGGTAGATAGGCCGATTCTGGAACGGGCGCGCTGGATTTTAGATCGTATCAAGGAAAAGCGCAATGACCGGTAGGTCGATTAAAGAAGAGGGCTAACTTGCACGATCAATCCCAACATCCGCCCCTGAATGGAATAAGAATTGTCTCGGTGGAGCAGTTCGGGGCGGGGCCATGGGCAACGATGATGTTGGCGGACCTTGGGGCGGAGATCATCAAGGTCGAGAATCCCGAGATGGGGGGCGATGTCGCGCGTTACGTGCCACCCTATACCGCTGAACAGGACAGCGTGTATTTCCAGAGTTTCAACCGGAACAAGAAGAGTATGACGCTGAATTTGCAGCATCCGGAAGGGCGAGAGGTGTTGCATCGGCTGGTGGGGATTTCGGATGGGGCGTTCAACAACTTGCGCGGAGACCTTCCGGCCCGGCTGGGTCTGGACTATCCGGCGCTGAGTGCGGTCAAGGCTTCGATTGTATGTTGCTCGCTTTCCGCGTTCGGACGGCATGGGTCTCGAGCGGGCGAACCGGGATACGATTATCTGATGCAGGGATATGCCGGGTGGATGAGTCTTACGGGCGAGCCAGACGGTCCACCGACAAAAACGGGACTTTCCCTCGTAGATCTCGGTGCGGGCACAATGGCGTCCCTGGGCATGGTCAGCGCGATCTTCCGCGCCAGACAGACGGGCCTGGGGTGCGACGTAGATGTGAATCTGTTCGATACGGCACTGGCGAATCTGGGATATGTGGCGGCGTGGTTCTTGACCAGAGGGTATCAGGCGCATCGGACGCCCGATTCTTCTCATCCGTCACAGATTCCGTCGCAGGTGGTGCAGACTAAGGACGGATGGCTCGTGATCATGTGCGCCAAGGAGAAGTTTTTTCAAAATTTGGTGCGCATTCTGGGGGTGCCGGAACTGGCGGAAGATTCCCGGTTCTGCTCTTTTGCGGATCGCCTGGAGAATCGAGATGTTCTGGTTCCGATTCTGAAGGATCTTTTCCGGAAGAAGACAACTGCCGATTGGTTGGCGCTGCTCAAGGGCGAGGTGCCCTGCGCGCCCGTGAATACGCTTGAGCAGGCTTTTGCCGACCCGCATGTGGCCGAGAATGAGATGGTACTGGAGTTGCCGCATCCGGAGTTCGGAGCCGTCCGGGTGGTGGCGAGTCCCATAGAGGTCGGCGGCGAGTCGGTTGAACCCCGGCGCGGGCCTTCACTGGGAGAACACAACGAGTCGATTCTGGGCGAGTATCTCGGATATTCAATACCAGAAATTGAGAAACTCCGAAGCGATGGCGCTATTTGAATTTTTATGCATCGGGCAATTCTGTCCGCAATGCGAATTTTTCCTCGGGCGTTTCCGCGCCTTTTAATACGTCCAGATACGCTTTGTGCAGTCGCTGTGCTACGGCCATGTTTTGCTGGTTATATATGTTGTTTTTTTGCGCGAGGTCTGTTCGCAGGTCGTATAGTTCCGCTGGCCAGTTGGGGCCGCGATAGTGCAATGTCCAGTTGCCGTCTGTGATGCTGGAACACACGCTGCGGTCTTCGCGCACGGGCAGGGTTGCCGATGTGACGGCGACTTTCCGTTGTTCTTCTGTTTTTTCGCCTTTCAGGATAGGAGCGACTGATACCCCGTGCAGTCCATCGGGTTTTTTTATGCCTGCCAGGTCGAGTATTGTGGGCATAAAATCGACGGGTTGTGTCAGGAATTTTGTGCGTTTTCCCGCTGCGTTGCTGCCGGGTACATATCCCATGAAGGCTGTGTGGGATACTTCTTCGTAATAGGGCCAGTCGCCATCTGGTCCCTGCCCGCTTTTGCCAATGCGTCCGTGGTCGCCGATGTAATGTCCGTGATCGGACATGAAGATCACGGCTGTGTCTTCCCAGAGGCCCAGATTTTCTACTTTTTCTAACAAATGGCCGACCCATGTGTCCGTGAGCGTGACTTCACCTGCGTATAGCGCTCGCGTGTGTTTGATTTCTTCTGCGCTCAGGTAATCGCAGTAGTCGTAAATGGGATGGTCAATGACTTCACCTGTGTATCCGGGGTTGTACATATCGACGTAGTGCGCGGGGGGATCCCACGGTTCGTGGGGGTCGAAGGTGTCGATGTACAGGAAGAATTTTTCGTGGGTGTGGTTTGCTTCCAGCCAGTCTGCGGCGCGTTGCATGGTGCGTGCGACAAAGGTGTCACGTTCTGTTTCCCAGTGTGCCGCGCGCCAGCGATAGTGATATTGTTGCATGCGCTCAGGTGTGCGAATTTTTTCGGGGACTGATTCGAAGGGGACGGGTATATCGTCTGTGATTGAGCGGTCGCCTTCTTGTCCGCGAATCCACTCCCAGCCCAAAAATCCGCGGTCAAACTGATGTCCGTCTCTTACGAGATGCGGTGTGTCGCATAAGAGCATGGTGACATACCCCGCGTCTGTGAGGAGTTCGGATAAGATGACTTCATCTTCAGGGAGTGGCGTCCAGCCGCGAAAGGGAAAGGTGAGCCTGCCGGTCATCATGTCTGTGCGCGTGGGTATTGTTGGGAATGATGCCTGATACGCGCGGTCAAATAACATGCACCGTTTGGAAAATGCGTCTATATGTGGCGTGCGGATCCAGGAATTTCCGTGACAGCCCAGATGATCGTAACGCAGGGTGTCGGACATTACGACGATGATGTTCATGTGTGACCCTCCCTAAAAGGTTTCTGAGTGCTGAGAATTGAGCCTGTGTAAAATAATTCCTTTTTTAAAATCTGCAACACGAACACCAGATGGTATCAGAATGGGGTTGTGGTCAGCGGTAGGATATAACACCTGCCGGTGGTTGACAGCTTATAAATTTCTGTCTATTTTGAAAAAATGGGAGATAGGGTCATGGCAATCGTAAACTTGTTTAAATCACTCGCTCCGAACGCAATATATCACGGCGATTCGCAGGAGCTTTTGGGGAGAATTGAACGAGAATCCATTGCGCTCAGTATCTGGTCTCCTCCGTATTACGTCGGGAAAGAGTACGAGAAGGATTTATCATTTGAAGATTGGAAGAATCTTCTACGAGAGGTGATCAAACTTCATTTTCCCATTGTAAAACCCGGTGGATTTTTAGTGATCAATATTGCCGATATATTGTGTTTTAAGGATGAGACGATGCCCAAAATTATGGCGGAAAACATTTCTCGTCGGAAAATTAATCTTACAAAAGAAGACATACTTAAGGTTGTACAACAGCATCCTGATTGGAACAGGTACAAACTTGCAGAACACTTTGGGTGCAGTGAGCAAACAATAGATCGACGGCTGAATGGTAACAATATTAGAGGTGGGAAATATCAATTCCAAACAAGAGTTTATCTCGTTGGGGATTTGATAGAAAAAGCTGCTACAGATGCAGGTTTTTATTTGTATGATCGGCGTATATGGATAAAAGACGCCGCCTGGGAGAACTCGAGATGGCATACCATATCATACCGTTCTGTAGATGAGTCAGAATATATTTATATTTTTTGGAAGCCGGGTATAACGAAGGTTGATCGATCAAGGCTTACAAAGCAAGAATGGGTAAATTGGGGTTCCAGAGGCGTATGGGAAATTCCCTCTGTACGCAGCAATTCAGATCATGATTCTAAGTTTCCAGTTGAGTTGCCTCGCAGAGCCATTAAGCTATTTACTGAACCTGATGAAATTGTGCTTGATTGCTTTATAGGAAGCGGCACGACTGCTTTGGCAGCATTAAGTGAGGGTAGAAGATATATCGGTATTGACAAGGAAAAGAGGTCGATGGAGATTGCAACAGAGGCTGTAAAATCATTCAATTCGTACGAAAAAGAGCCTGAGCAGATGGATCTTATGATACGAGAATTGGAAGCAGGTTATGAGATAAATGCCTGAAATATTGTGAAAAAAAGTATTATCCAGAAGCCCCGGATTTCTCCAGGGTTTTTTTTTATCTCCTATTCGGCCTGTGACAGACAATACAAGGCTTTCCCTATTCGCAAAGTCTTGATTTACTCTGGTGGTATAAGCAATTCGATCAATTTGCGTAATTTTGAGAAACGAAAATCTTCTAATTTCAAAGGGCGGTGAAGAGCGGTCCAGTAAGAAGATGTTGAAGAAGGGCGACGTTTGGGGGGGTGAAAATCATAACCCAGGTCTGCTTCTATAATCTGCTGAAAAAGATCATTCCGACATCCTTTATCTTCTGTGATTCTCATTTGAATAGACCCAACGACCTTATCTTTTTTAGCTAATATTCCCGTTTGGTCATCAAGTTCAATATGAATCCAGTAAGCAAAGGAGCCAGGCAATTCTAAATTTAATACAGATAGTGGTCTTTTTTTTGACACCGAATCAAGAGCAAACCATACGCCTGATCGTTCAGATCCGGTCGTCGGTTCAGTTTTTAACAGGTTGTCTTTAAAACTCTTTTCTCTGAACCAGTGCCAAAATAGTTGATTACAAAATCGATCAGAGAAACGATGAATAGTTGGAATTTGAGGAGGTTCTGCTTCTGTTTCTTTAATAAAAAATTCTCGTAGTTTTTGAAAGAACTCAGCCTCTTTCCGAAGATGAGTTGCAAATGAGGAGACAAAAGGATTCTTCTCTACGGATGGTATTTGGCTTAAAATTTTGGCCAACTCTGCAAAGGTTATGAGAGGGTAATCCGTGCGGTCATCTTCACTAAGGTCGGGAAAGTTCCACTCTGCAAATGCAATTCTTCCAAGTTTTGTCTGTGTTTGTGCATAGTTTTCAATTTGCTCTCGACTTCCGAACGTTTTGCATTTGACCTCAAAAACCGCAATTGGATTGTCATTTTCATATACGCAAATATCGAATCGTTTATCTCTACCCTCGGTTACTTCAGGTTTTATTGTTAATTCTGAATATGTCTTAGCTGATAGTTCCAATTTTTCGAGTAACACAGATAATAATTGATTACCTAAACGATGATCTCCTTTTGGATCCATAAGCCAACAAATTGTACCTGAAATGAAAGTTTCGCGGTCAGCCGGTGCCAAATATTGCCAAACAGAATGAGATTCCATGCGTTCCTCCCTAAATGCTATAACCGAAGATTTGCAGTGTCGTTTATATCACAGAAGTGATGTTGTAAATTTCGGAGGCTTTTAAAATGCCTGAGCGTTCTGTCTAAACGGACGCCAATCTGGGTCTGCCTCTTGGGTGTTCATTGCGCCATTGCACAATTTTTTGCGCGTCAGGTTCAGACAGAATAATGGGATATGTAGGTCCGTATTGTTTGCCGATGTCTATTCCCGAAGCCCGCATCGAATGGATGGTATTGCGCAATGTGCGTGGTGTAATGTCCAATTTTTCCGCTAATTCTAAAATTGAATAAATGGCTTCTGTTTTTCCATGTAAAATTTCTGCGTGTCCCGAAAGAATATCGTTCATATCAACGCCTTTACTGGCATTTTCAATTGTGATAGATACCAATTTATCGTTATCATTATAGGACAGAATAATATCCTGATGTTCGCCATCTGTTCCGGCATTTTCTGCGCCACCAGATGCAGTTGTCGAACTCAGTGTAATATGAAGCGTATCCGTTTCGGGAAAATACTCCAGGGATTTCATGTTAGAGGTCCTTTCTTTTTTGCTGTCGCGTGTACGTGCGATCCTGAAATGCATTGTGGATTGTCTCGCCATCGGCTTCGACGATGACGCGAATGTATTTGTCAATGTCAGAGATGTAAATCCATCGTCGTGTGCGACCATCTGTTTGCTGTTCAATCTCATGATAATGGTCTATTGCATCTGCAATCTCTTTCAGATATTTTTGTAATTCAGGTCGGTCTCTGAGTGTTCGGTTGCGAAAATATGGCGTTGTCTTCATTGATAATATCCTCTTTACATAAAATATACTCATATGGGAATATTTTTCAAGAAAAAAGTGAAGTGATATGGATAAAGACATCAAACTTTTAGATGTGGTTGCATTGACAGAAGATATTGGGAGGAGATGATGGATTCTATTTATGGAATTGTGCCGCCTGTGGTGACGCCGTTTCGAGAGGATGACGCACTTGATGAGGGGGCGTTTCGTGCGGAAGTTCAGTATATGGTTGAGACGGCAGAGGTGCACGGATTGGCGGTGACGGGGAGTACGGGTGAGGGGCATACGCTTGGAGATGATGAGGTGAGGCAATTGACGCAATGGGCGGTGGAGGAAGCCGATGGGCGAGTGCCAGTGATTACGGGGATTATTACGGACAGTACGAAGTCGGCAATTGAGCGCGGGAAGGCTGTGGCCGATTTGGGTCCGGTGGCGTTGCAGGTGACGCCAGTGCATTATTTGTTTCGGCCAGACGATGATGCGATGGTCAGGCATTTCGAGGCGTTGTGTGAGGGGACGGGGTTGCCGGTGATGATTTACAATGTGGTGCCGTGGACGTATTTGTCGCCGGAGTTGTTGACGCGGATTATTGATGAGGTGGATGGTGTGGTGGGGGTGAAGCAGAGTGCGGGAGATATGAAGTTGCTGGCTGATTTGTTGTTGATGGCTGGAGATCGAGCGCGGATTATGACTGCGGTGGATGCGTTGTTGTATCCGTCATTTGTTTTGGGGGCGCACGGTGCGATTGCGGCGATTTTGACGGCGGTGCCCGAGTTGTGTGTGGCGGTGTGGGATGCGTGTCGGGCGGGTGATCATAAGGAGGCGCTGGATTTACATGAGAAGTTGCTGCCGATTTGGAATGCGATTTTTGATGATAATTTGCCTGCAAATACCAAGTATGCGATGAAGCTGCAGGGGCGCGATGGGGGTGTGCCAAGGCCGCCAATGCCACCTCCATCTGCCGAGCAGGAGGGGCAGGTTCAGGCGGCATTGGAGAATGCAGGTGTGATTTAATCCTTTGACTTGAGCCTGATTGGCATTAGCAGTGCCAGCCATTCCGCATTCAAGGGCGTGCGTAAAATGATCGCTTTTCCCTGTTCTCGAAATTCCAGTGCTATTTCATCGCTGTCTTCAAAGTCCAGCGCATGCAGGATTTGTTTTAGATACGCGAAGTTCACGGCGAACCTGAATGTGTCTTCTGATGGTGTTTCAATTTTGGCATTGAGGGGGACCTGAAATATCCAATCTGCAATGCCTCCTGGCGAGTCGTCATCTTTCGCGTCGAGGAGATATTGGAATTTGCCATTGTCTTCCCGAGCATATCCCGTATCTCGGGATGTGAGAAAGGTTATGGTCTGGGTCAATGGCGAGAGATGCAGATCTACCCGAGGGCGATATTGCCACATGTCTGACTCTGGGTGCCGCGCTTCCATGAAGTCTTGTAGTAGGTTCAGGGCGTGTGATAGAAGAGTTGAGGAGATGGAGACGCGCATGCTGGGGGCTTCTTGCGGGATGACCTGTTCGTATTTGACATAAGGGCCTTCGATTAAGGGCACTTGAAGGGTTGTGCCATTGCTCTGGATTTCTGCGGTTGTTTCCGCGATTTTTAGTGTGGCTTGTTCGGGGAGTTGGATGTCTGACCAGGGTCCGATGACGATGGGTGCGGCGAGTTCCGCGAGGCTTTTTAATGTGCGAATGATGAGGATATGCCCATTGGTCGCAATCGCTTGACCGCCTGTGTCGAGACATACGCCCTGTAAGATTGGGCGTTTTTCATCGTCGCTTACAAAACCGATTACTTTTTTGAGCGCGTCCATGTCCGCGCGGTCCAGTTCAGTCGCTTGCATTTGAATATCCGACATTTTGTGTAACTCTCCTTTTAATTTGAGACGCGCACGCCTCAGACGCCCGCGCACGGTTTCTACCGTGAGGTTCAGGAGGTCGGCTGTTTCCGCGTAAGAATACCCTTTGAAATAGTGATGGGCGATTACCTGGCGATGTTCAGCCGATAGGATGTGAAGCGCGGTTCGTACGACATGTTTGATTTCTTCTTCCTCGTGTGTTGCAGGTTCTGGATAAAATGTTTCTTCCAGTCGCAATTGCACGGCTCGACGGCGATGATGGGAGTTGACGGCGTTGCGTACGATGCTGTGTAACCAGGGTCTAAATCGGTTGGGTTTGCGTAGCTGATGCAGATTTTCGTACACTTTGACAAATACGATTTGAGCTATGTCTTCCACGTCATCGACCAGTCGCACAGATCGGGCAATTTGGGCATACACATATCGCGAATAGCGATGCACCAGAACTGCGAATGCTTTGCGGTCACCGTCTAAAATCCGGGCGGTGAGTGCGCTGTCTTCAATTTGTTCCACGAATACTCCACAAGAAATCAATCCACGCGTGTTTTAATAAAAGACGAGGCTGCATCCCGAAAGTGTCGCATGGAAATAAAAAAAGCCCCGGATTGTTCCGAGGCTTTTTGATTTTATGGGCTGTTAAGCATTGGGACACTTAAAGTCCAGGCCATCCATGATGACTTTTATCTGATCGGATGGTTTGAAATAATCTGTCGCCGTATAGTTTTTGCCCAGGTCGCCCATTAACCGGCGGCGGCGGGGTGTCATGCGGGATAGCACTTCTTCGGGGCACTTTTCGTAATCATAGGGCCTGCACCACATTTGTCCATACCGGAAGGTGATGCTGCGCCGCACGACGTCTGTGTGATTTGGCGCAACCGCGTGCCACATGGTATTGGGGAAGATCGCACAATCTCCGGCTTCGGCAATGAGTTGTATCGCACTTGGTGGAGTTTCATTGCGCGACCCTTTGGGCATTGGGCGGCGATGGCTACCGGGCACCAGACAGAAGTTTGCACAATTTTCGTGTGGGATATCGGTGAGGAAGAACTGTATTTTGAAGTTTAATGGCAGACTGTCTGGCGTGACCCGAATTTGTGCCAGTGAGCGTCCGGCATCGGTGTGCCAGCCGATCAAGTTATCGGATTTATCATTTGGATAGCGCACGTAAATTTGCGATCCCATGATCTGGAGATACGGTCCCATCAGGTCGAGAATGATGCCAAATAAGTTGGGGTGGTCCATCAATCCGTCGATCCGACCCGTTCGGAAGAGCGTTTGGATGATGGTATAGACGCCTTTTTCGAGCACCTCGGGATATTTGGCTTCGTACTCCGCGATGACTTCATTGGCAGCGTCGAGATATCTCGCTGCTTCGTCTTTGGGGATTACATTTTTGAGATGTAAATATCCCTGTTCCTGCCACTGTTGCCGCATGGATTTGCTCAATTGGTTCATGTCAAGCTCCTGTTTTTGGATGTTGTTCTCACGCGGTGGACGCGCTTTCGCGTGGTTGTATCATGGAGACTCCTCGTTTTGTCCGGCTTCAATGCGGATGATTTCCCCGCGTTTCAGGTTTGGTAGGGCTTCCAGAATTTGTGGAACCAATGGTGCCAGATACTCAAAGGAATTACGCCTTGCAACGAGAACAACTACCGCGACATCTGCTTCCGTGATGTTTTGCTGGTATGGGATGCTCTGGTCAGCGGTGATGAGAACATCAAACTTGTCTCTGGCCAGCGTCATTAGTTCGCCATTGCTTTTGCTGTCCCATCCCAGATATTTGGCAGTCGCGACTTCATGTTCGCCTAGCAGGATGGGGCGTAAGGCCCATGTAACTGATTCATCAAATAGTATCTGCACGGGCCTTTTTCTCCAGGACTTCCTGGGCCATTTTCAGAATGGCTACCAACTGTTCCTGGTTCGCTGATGGAAATTCGTAAAAAAAGTCTTTCAGGCTATATGCGTTAGCCAGACAGTCGAACAGATTTTTAATCGGCAGTCGGGTTCCCACAAATACAGGAGTTCCGCTCACGATTTCGGGATCGCTGTGAAAAACGCTGTTAGGGGCATTATAGGCTTCCTGCTCCAGAGTTTCTCTGGCCATTTTAAGCACAGCATACGTCTGCTCTCGGAATACCGTTGGAAAATCGTAATGAAAATCCTTCAGATTGTAGCCCTTGGCCAGGTAGTCAAACAAGTTTTTTACAGGCACGCGGGTTCTTTTGAAAACGGGCGTACCACCCATGATTTCTTTGTCGCTGTGAATCACGCTGTCCTCAATTGCAATAGACACGCTTTCGTTCGTTTGTGCCATGGCGATTCCTCGTGCTTTTGTGTGGTTGACGGACCGATTGGGTTTATATCTTAGTCCTTGCCCGATGTTGTACAATGCAATATTTTGCAGATGAGATCATCAAAAATTAAAAGGAGGCTTTTATGCTCGTGTTGACAACCCCCAATATTGAGGGGAAAACTATTGATAGCTATCAGGGCATTGTGACTGGCGAAGCCATTTTGGGTGCCAATTTTTTTAAAGATATATTTGCGAGTCTCCGCGATATTGTCGGCGGGCGTTCAGCCGCGTATGAGTCAGAACTCCGCAGAGCTAAAGATCTCGCCATTGAGGAAATGGTCGAACAGGCACGCGGTATGGGTGCCAATGCCGTCATTGGCGTGGACCTCGACTACGATACGGTTGGCGAGGGCAGTATGCTTATGGTCAGTGCCAGTGGCACGGCTGTTACTTATCGGGATTGAGGCGTTCCTTATTTGTATTGTTCTCTGGAAAATTTCGATTCTTTCAACACGGTTTGCGATTCGTAAATGGATCCGCTTCGGAGTGCGGCAGGCCAGGGCATTCGCACGGGGACGGGTTCCACGCGAGGGATGTTGGTCGGTTCGCCGCGCACGATTGTTCCATTGAACAAATCCCAGTTGTTCAGGCCCGATAGGGGATACGCATCGATCGCGCAGTATTGAAACAGGAGCAGTCGGCGGGGTTTGTCAGATGTATTGGATACGGATCCGTGTAGCATGCGTACGTGATGGATTGTGATGCCGCCCGCTTTTACCATTACGGGTACAGCGCCTTTGTCGCTAAAGGTCGAGTCGGTTACGGCACCGCAGAAATGGCCGTCGAGGTGATGGTCGTACACGGGTCCTTTGTGCGAGCCGGGGATGACGAGTAAGGGGCCATTTTCTTCTGTCATGTCGTCGAGCACTATACCCACGGCGAGCAAATCGTCGTTGGTGTGCGGATAAAATGCCCAGTCCTGATGCCACTCGACCGGGCTGCCGTAGCCGGGTTGCTTCATGTTCAGTTTGTTGCCATTGCACCGCAGGCCGTATCCGATCAATTGCGATACGATTCCCAAAATTTTCTCGTGATGCAGGGTCTTGCGATATACTTCATGCAGCAAGATCGGACTTTTCAGGCGTCTCAATTTTGGATTTTCAGGTGTGTGCCCGGGTTCGAGGTCGAATACTTCGGTGTGTTCGGTGGCCTCTCGCGATTTTTCCACATATTCATCGGTTATCCGCCGCAGGTCGTTGACCTCGTTTTCACTGAGCACGTTCTCCACACCGAGATATCCGTGTTCGTGATAAAACGCGATTTGTTCATGGGTGAGCATGGTTTACTCCTTAGTTTTATGGATGGCGGTATTTGTTTTCAAATTTTTCTCGCAGTAAGACCGCGCCTTCTGCACGGTCGGTTTCTGCAAGGCGGTCGCAATAGTCTTCGAAAGCTCCCCAGGTGTGCATTGGTCCGCCTTCTTGCATGACTGTCCAGAGGGGGTCGTTATCGTAGGGCCGCGGCATGGTTTCCATCATGTGGTCGTGCCAGTTCATCAGCCGATATGCAGCTTCTCGGCATATATCGGGGTTTTTAGCCGCGACGTCGCGCATTTCATAGGGGTCGTCTGATAGGTTAAATAACAGTTCGCGTGGATAAAGCCGGTATCCGTCGTGATAGGTGCGGATGTAAATCCAGTCGTCAAAGCGGACGGCCCGCTGGCATACATGCGCGCACTGGCTCAAGATCAATTCGCTGCGCCCGGCATCTGCGCCTTCGGTAATGACGGGGGCATAACTTTCGCCGTCCCATAGTGGCTGTTTTTGTCCGCCTAAAAGATCGGATAGTGTGGGCGATAGATCAATATTGTAATGCAGGCCCTCGTCTGTGATTCCAGACTGTCCTCCCGGCCACTTTACAATCATTGGAATATGGCAGGTCGCCTGGTCGGCTGTTCCGTGTTCGCCGTATATGCCGAGTTCGCCCATGTTTTCGCCGTGATCCGCGCTGATGATGATCGCGGTGTCGTCCAGTACGCCTTTGTCTTCTAATATTTCCACAATGATGGCGATTTGGTCATCTACGTACCGGATCGCGGTGTCGTATCCATCGATCATCCGCCGCAGGTCGTCCATGTTGTCCAACCGACCGGGATGTCGGGGAAAGCGCGGGTTGGGGCGGTCGTTCCACATCATGATGTCCTGCGCGGTGTGGGGACCGACGAGTTTTTTGTGTTCTTCCAGCAATTCGGGTGTTAACCAGTCCGGTAGGGGATCATCGGCAAAGGGTTCGCCGTATTCCGCTGGCGCGCGATAGGGCGTGTGTACGTCCCAGTAGTTGATGTGCAAAAACCAGTTGTCGTCCTCGGCATTGTCATTCAGCCATTTTTCGACTACGGGTGTTACTTCTTCGGCTGATTCCATGCCGCCTTTGCCGGTGTTGTGTATTTCGTTGAAGCCCGCGTAAAAATGCCACGCGGCATGCCGCTGTCCAAAGGGGCTGATCATGGATGTTTTAAAGCCTTGACGCTGTAAGAAGCCAGCCAGTCCCTCGTTGGCCAGTCGATCTCGAAATCCGCGGTTTGGTCCATTATTACGCCGTTCTGACGCGGTGCCGCCGTGCCCTACGACGCCCGAATGAATGCCAAATTGCCCGGAATAAAATGCCGTGCGCGATGGCAAGCAGGGCGCGTCTGTTGTATAGACCTGGTTAAATCGAATGCCTTCGGCTGCAATTTTGTCAATTGTTGGCGATGTGTTGCGGTGATATCCGTAACAGCCCAGGTGTGTGGGGTTTAAGGCGTCGAGGTCGAGGTACAAGATGCGCATATACATTCCTTTCTATATTTTTGTTCGTTCAAGGGGTAATTTACTTTTAAATTCGTTTCTTAGCAAGTTTATCAGTGGTCTGTAGGGGACGGCCCCTGTGCCGTCCCGGACGACCACAAAACGGATTAACTTGACGAATTGGCCCGTTGACATTATTCTGCATTGCACAAACAATAGCGAGGAGGCCGCAGATGCCAGAGCCAACAATTTCTCTTTCACAGGAACAGATCCATTCATTTCACGAAGATGGGTTCCTCGTTCTCGATGCGATTACGACGCCAGAGGAGGTGGCGCAACTTCGGGAAATTTACGATCGGCTTTTTTTTGAACGCACGGGGTGGGATCAGGGGAGTCAGTTTGATCTGGCGGGTACCGATGAGGATGACCAACCGCGTCTTCCGCAATTGCTTGGTCCCAGCCGTTTTGCTCCGGAGTTGAAGGATACGCTCTATTTGGCAAATGCGCGGGCGATTGCGCGGCAATTGCTCGGTTCTGATATGCGCGATGGCAATGGCGAGCATATGATTTACAAACCGCCGCGTATTGGTGCGGCAACGCCATGGCACCAGGATCAGGCGTATCACGATCCTGCTATGACGTACAAGGGTGTAAATTTTTGGATGCCGCTGGACGATGCGACGGTTGAATCCGGCTGTTTGCAGTTTATTCCGGGTAGCCACAAGCTCGATGTTTTGCCGCATCACAGTATTAACCGGGATCCGCGCATTCACGGTCTTGAAGTTGATGATCCCGAAGAGTATGCTGAACGGGCGGTTCCTTGTCCTGTTGCGGCTGGTGGGGCTTCGCTTCACGCGTGTTATATGCTGCACTATGCAGAGCCAAATCGCACAGATGTTCCGCGGAGGGCTTATACGCTTACATTCAGGACGCCACCCCAGATGCGCGATAAACCCGTCGATGCGTACTGGCAAGAAAACAAACAGACGGCGCGGCAAGTAAGGGCAGATGCTTATCAAAAAAAATAAATTAAAAAATCACAAAGGAGATTTTATGAAAGTTCTCGTTACAGGCGCTGCCGGACAGGTGGGGTGCCGATTGGTGCGCCAGTTGCTCGACCAGAATTGTGAAGTCCGTGGGACTATTCTTCCCGATGATCCCACGCGCAGCCGTCTCGACGGTGTCGATATCGAGTTGCGCGAGGGCGATTTGACGGATTTATCTTATGTTAAAGATGCCGTCGAGGGCGTGGATGCGGTTATTCACACGGCCAATCTCGTCGGTCCGCATTTTGAACTCAACAATCAGATCAATCTTCAGGTTACACGCGCGTGTGAGGGCGTTGCCGATCGTCTCGAACGCTATGTTTATACCAGTTCTTCGGGGGTGTTTCCCAATAATGGCGAAAATGTTCCGTGTGCGTATCACCCGGTGGATGAATTGCATCCCAAACGGCCGGATGGCGAGTATTCTATGTCCAAGTATTTTGGCGAGGTGATGGCAGAACGCGCGAACCGAGAGACGGGTTTGCGCTATTCGATTGTGCGTCCGAGTCACGTTTTGTCCGGGACTAAAATTTTGAATCAGTTCAGTGTTGCGCGCGTGGTCAATTTGCTAAAGAAAAGCCAGGAAAAGCCCGGTACCGAACTCTATATGGCAGATGGTACGGAACTCTGGCACGATATTGAAGCGAAGGCGGCGTCTCCGCAGCAACCGTGTAGTATTACGGATGAAGACGGACGTCCCTGGCTTTATCAGCCGCAGGATGCCCGCGATATTGCCCATTGTCTGGTTTGCGCGCTGAATTCTGGCGCGGCGCTGGGCGAGTCGTTTAATGCAGGTGCGCCAGAGCCATTTCCTTTTACCGAAGGAGCGCGATTGATTGCAGAAAAGAGAGGGGTTGATCCGCTTGAGGCCAGGGTTCCGCTACAGTACATGTATGATCATGCGATTGGCAAGGCCAAGAGTCTGATTGATTATCGTCCTCAAGGCGATTTGAATGCGATGATCGAGTCGGCTTTTGCGTGTGAAGAAGGTGCGACGGATTATACCTGGGATTAAAGGCGCGTTCGCAAGGTATCTATCAGATCATCTGTTGGTTCGCAGGGTAGTTCTACGGGCCGATGTTCCAATGCGCTTGTGTAGATTCCCAGGATGATGTTGAAGTCGCGCAAGGCGAGGTCGAGGTTCAGAGGATGGACCTTTGTGTCGTCTTCAATCCATTGTAGCATGGCGTCTGTCATGGCCGCTTGTCCGAGTATGTCTTCGTCGGGGTATTCGTGTGTGCCCCGATCTATGTGGCCGTCGATGCCTGTCTCCCACGACCACATGGTCCAGTGTACATATCCCCGCGTGCCATAGGCGGCAATTCGCTTGTGGACATTGGTGCGGTCTTCATTTGTTACGCGGGGGGCAAAGGGTCCCGAGATGAGTTGGGCGCGCAGGCCATCGGCATATTCTATCGCTCCGATGCACTGGTCGGGCGCGAAGTGTTTTTTGGGCGTGTCTTCCAGGCCGTCCGTGCCAGAGGCTTGTCCCATTACTTTTATGGGGATGCCGTCTGGATGAAAGGCGGCGATGGATTGCAGTGCATGGGTGCCCTGATACGCCAGGTTCATGCCGCAGCTCGCTTCGATAAATCGGATGTCGCCGATTTTTCCTTCCTGTACGATGTTTTGCAGATGCTGTCTGCGAGGGTGAAAGTGGAGTTGGTGATTTACCGCGATTTTGGTTTTCGCGGTTGTTGCAAAGTTTTTGATCGCGCGCCAGTCTTCTCCTTGAATTGCTATGGGTTTTTCCACGAGGACAGCGGGTACACCGGCGTTTTCCGCGGCTTCGAATATCTCCAGTCGCACGCTGGGCGGGGTGTTTACGTGTACCAGGTCTGGCTGTTCTTTTTCAAACATTTCCCGATAGTCCAAATATCGCATATCGACGTCAAATGCATCGCCAAATGCGTGCAGATTTTCTTCTGTTCGCGTGGAGATTGCGGCGAGTTTGCCGTGTGTTACGTGTTGATACGCTTCCGCCAATCCCCGCGCCCGCCCGCCACTTACGCCGATTATTGCACATTTAAGCATTGAGTTCTTCCTCCAAAATCGGTGAGACGCAAGACGACTACCCAACCAGCCCCTCTTTTTTATCTGCGTTCATCTGCGTCATCTGCGGATTCACTCCCACGGTTTCAATACGACTTTTGCACACGCGCCTGTGGTTTGCAATTCCCAGGCTTTTTGTACTTCGTCCAGTGAGAATGTGTGTGAGATCATCCGATTCAATTTGTCTGTGTTTGCGCGGACGACTTGCATGAGTTTTGGTACGTCTTTTAAATTGTAATGCCAGGATCCGACGAGTGTGATGCCTTTTCGGATCATGTCCTGGCTGATTCGCAAGGGGGTTTCTTCTCCGCATTCGCCGACAAATGCGACTTGTCCGCGTCGTCTTGAAGCATCGATGCACAGGCGGTGTGCGGATACAGCGCCCGAGCAATCTACGGCAGCATCCACGCCAATGCCATTGGTGAGGTCCATTATTTGTTGCAGGGCGTTTTCTTCGAGGGGATCGATTGCTTCGTCTGCGCCCAGTTCAAGGGCTTTTTCGCGCCGATAGGGGTTGATATCTACGGCGATTACGCGCGCGCCGAGGTGTTTGCTGTTGATGACGCCCCCCAGTCCCACGGGACCGAGGCCGGTGACCATGAATGTGTCGTAGGCGTTTACTTGCATGCGCTGTATGGCGCCGAATGTGGGTCCCAGACCGCAGCATGCCATTCCTCCGTGTTCGTAGGAGACGTCGTCTGGGATTTTTGGCAGTAGCCAGTCGGGTTTCAAGAGGTACTGTGCCATGGTGGCTCGGCCTTCGTTTCCGCCCGTGAATTCGGCAAAGTTGGCGCTTTGTTGACAGTGGATATAATCGCCGCTGACACACAGAGGACAGATGCCACACGGATATTGGGGCATGACGGCGACGCGGTCGCCGACTGATACGCGCCCGGGTTGGGCGATTTCAACGACTTCGCCAGCTGCTTCGTGTCCGAGAGAGGTGGTTTTTCTGCCGCCTGCAAATCCTTTGTATTCTGTACACATCGGCGCAGCGTGAATTTTTACCAGTACCCAGTTGTCTTTTGGTTTTGGGTCCGGTACGTCTATTACGCCGCCTTTGCGTTCACCAAATATTGCAGCTGCTTTCATTTTTTACCTCCAAAATAAGGTTGACAGAGGTTGTGGATCGCTATTCATTCACACGCTATAGAATATTTCTAATGATAGATTTCAATAGGAGAATCTCATGAACAAAATCCGAGTTGCATTTATTGGCTGTGGTAATATGTCGTCGCAATTGCAGCGGTGCATACCGCTGGTGCCGGAGTTTGAATTTGTCGCTACTTGCGATCTCGTCGAAGAGAAGGCGAGATCCAATGCGCGCAGGTTCGGTGCCCTCCGCTATTATACCGATTATAATGAGATGTTCAAGCATGAAGATCTCCACGCAGTTGCTGTTGTGGGCAGGCCAGAGGACAAGTTGCATCGGGATATCGGTATAGAGTGTCTTCAGCAGGGGTATCATATCTATACCGAGAAGCCGCCCGCGACGACCTCTGAAGGTGCGAAGATGCTGGTGGATGCCTCAGTTGCTGCCGGTAAAACAGGAATGGTCGGTACTATGTGGCGGCATGCCCCTGCGCATCAGATTGCCAGAGAGTTGATGGATGATGAGGCATTCGGCGACGCTTGTCAATACCATACGCGCTATATGGCGCCAGGTCCCCGGTTACAGGAGATGGGATCGCCTTTTGCCTGGCCCTTTATGCTCGATCAGGTTATCCATCCTACTGATTGCATGCGTTTTTTTATGGGGCAGGTCAGCGAGGTTTTTGCGCTGGGTTCTGTTGCATCTGGCACGGTGTCAATATCCGTCAATCTGCGTTACGAAAATGGTGGCATGGGTACGATGACGCTCGGTACGGGTCCGGTTTTGGAGGCGATGATTTTTGTCAAGGGTACGAATAATCAAGCAATTCAGGTGTTTGAGACGCGCCATTTGCGCCGTTACCGCGTTCCGACATGGCTCGGTTCTGGCGGTGGGTACGCCAATACACCTACCGAAGAATGGGATCTCAATACCGCGTTTCACAGCGTCGGTCGTCCGGGCTATCTCGAAGAGATGCAGCATTGGGCGCAGTCACTGCAAGCCGGCGTACAGCCTCACTCGAGTCTCGAAGATGCCTATCAGAATATGCGGGTTTTGGAGGCGATTAGCCATAGTGTTGAGACGGGAGAGGTCGTTCAAATTTTAGCATAACCTGAGGAATTTTTTATGAATAAACCTATCCGCATGGCCGTGGTCGGTGTTGGGCGCATTGGCGTTTTTCACGCCCGGCATGTTCAGGAACTCGCCAGGGAGACGGGTGTGTGTGAACTGGTCGCTGTGTCCGATACTTATGGCGATACGGCCAGTCGCGTTGCAGCAGCGCTCCAGGCAGATCAGGCGACAGAGATTCGCGCGTTTAATGATGTGTCTGATCTGGCGGCGTCGAATGCAATCGATGCCGCGCTTGTTGCGTCGCGCACAGAAGATCACGAACGCGATGCGCGCGTGCTTATTGACGCGGGTTGTCGCGTGCTTTTGGAGAAGCCGCTGACCCATTCGCTCGCGTCTGCCGAGGCTTTTGTTGCCGATTTGAATCGGGATCCCAGAAGGAAAAATGCGCTGATGCTGGCTTTTATGCGCCGGTTTGACGCTCCGTTGTTGAAGGCGAAAGCATTGTTGGAACAAAAAGCTGTCGGCAATGTGTTCAAGATCGTTTCGGTTCTGGAAGACCCAATTCCACCGCCTGTTGGCTATAATAGCGCGGGTTTGCTCAGCGATATGGCTGTTCACAATTGCGATGAGATTCTCTGGCTGCTCGGCGGTCCTTTGCCCGAATATGTCGCCGCGTTTGGGTCCAATCTTTACAATTGTACCATTACGACGGTTGAAGAGGATTACGATGATGCTTTTTTACAGATGTGGTTTCCCGGTCGCACAATCGGTCAGGTTATGGTCAGCCGCAATCACGTTGCGGGGTATCGCAATGCGACCTGGATTTATGGCGATGATGGAGTGATTCACGTCGGTCATTTTCAGGAGGATCCGCGCAAGGTTGAGGTGGAGGCGTACGGTCGCGATGGCGTGATTTTTAAAGAGTCTATCTCTTTGCGGGATTACGGTCCCGATGTGCCCGTGTTTATTACTCGTTTTGGCGAGTCGTATAAGAATGAACTCGATTATTTTATTACGCAGTGTATCACTGATGCGCCGTTTAGCGTTACGCACGAAGACGGTCTAAATGCGATGCGCGTTGCCATTGCCGGGGGCGAGGCGATATGTGATAGGGAAGACACGACAAGGGTGTGACATACGTCTAACACGTCACGTCCTTGCCTTCGCTGCCATAGACCGCAAGGCGTTCTTCTGAGGAGATCGTCTCGATAGATCCGGGGATATAATGCAGTTGCAGGGCGCGGCGACGTCGGTCTGTTCGATTCTCCGGGGAGCCGTGATGCAGTCGCCCATGCCAGAGCAATACGCCGCCGGGTTGCAGGGCGACTGCGGTGATGTGGTTGCGGGCGACGTCGGTGTCGCAGATTTGCCAGTCGCGTCTTTTGAAATGTATGACTGGTCCTGCTCGATGGCTTTGGGGGATGACGTGCATACACCCATTTTCGGGATCCGCGGGGTCGAGGGCGACCCACGCGCTGACGATGCAGGTATGCATGGGCAGGTCAAAGTAGGCGTGATCCTGATGCCAGGGTTTTTCGCGTCCAATGCCAGGCGGTTTTAGCATGGCCTGGTTGGCAAATAATTTGGGCGGTTCCCCCATGATGCGGGTCAAGATATCTATCAGTTGGGGGTCTTCGCCAAATGCGTCCAGACGCGGATCATATCCGACAAATCGGGTGAGTTTTCGCACGAGTAATTCGCGGGCGTGACCCGCTGATCGTTTGACCTGTTTGGTGCGCCCGCGCTCAAATTGTACGCCTCGGAATTCGCGATTTTGTCCCGCGATCAATTCTTTTACTGCGGCCATGCCGTCGTTGACCCGTGTGCTGGAATACGCGCCTTGAATTGGCAAAAACCCCTGTGCATGAAATTGTGCGATGTGTTCGTCGCTTACGTTTTCAAAGCCGTCAACACATTCGGCGATGCGGGCGTATTTGTAGAGCGCGGGGTCGTATTCGCCAGGCTCGTACGTATCTTGCAGGATTTCTTTTTTTTCATCCACAACAACCTCCTTTGGAGATGTTATGCTCGATCTCGAACTTATTGAACCGTCAGAAGTTGACCGCGCAGCCTCTGTTTTTCACCGCGATGGGCTTGCTGTTGTGACGAATGCGCTGACCGATGAACAGTTCGCTTTTTTGAAGGATGGCGCGCATCGCGTTGTCGCGGAACAGACGAGTGCAATTCCACTGGAGAAAGCGAACAGGGGGTTTGCGCGTTATTCCTTTGGCTCGCAGATCCATCACCCCGAATGGGCGATGCTGGTTGATCTGCCTACTATTCTACCTATTATTGAAGCTATTTTCAATAGTAATCAGTTTGTGTGCAGTGGTGCTGGCGGCGATTATTCGCTGCCGGGTGCAAAAATTCAGCAGTTGCACCGCGATATGTCCGATGTGATCAATGATCCCGAGCAGCGGGTGACGATTATGGATGTTCCGGTGCCGTTTATTGTGGTCAATTTTCCGATGATCGATTTTAGCGTGGAGAATGGGGCTACGCGATTTATCCGCGGCACCCATCGCTCGCGCCAGCCGATTCCCAGTTTGGAGGATGAACCCGATTGGATGAAGCATTCGGTGGCTTGCGCGCCGAGCAAGTCGGCGATTTTTCGAGATGTGCGCTGCTGGCACGGGGGCACGGCCAATATGTCTCGGGATGTGCGTATTATGACGAGTGTGGGCTATTACGCGCCCTGGTTTCGCCGACCCGGGCGAGATGGCGAGATGCCCCGTGCTATTTACAATTCTCTGTCAGAGCGCGGTAAAGTGCTGTGCCGGTCTATTGTGGCGTTGAATTAAATTGATCGACAAGTGGAATCGAGAAATGCATTAACTCTATCCATCAATCAGCCCCATCACCGAAGCCGTCATCGCGGCATGGTCCCCGTATAAAGGCATTACGGGGCATGCTTAGCCGCGATCCAGAAGGTTTTGGCGAATTTTTTGAAAGATCACTAACTATGAAACTGGTCGTTCTTTCCTATAGTCACCACGGTCGCGGTATGGCGCGTACGGCGCACGGTCTCGGTCACGATATTGTTGGTGTTATGGATAGCGATACAGGTCCCCGGCAACAGTTGACGGAGGAATTTCAATGCCGTGGGTTTGAGTCGGCAGGTGCGTGTCTCGATGCGTGTCAGCCAGATGCGGCGCTTGTCGCGGGAAAACACGTCGAGATGCCGTCTCATGTGCAGGCATGTGTGGATCGCCGCGTTCCCTATCTTCTGGATAAGCCGTTTGCCGATTGTGCTGATCGCTTGCGTCCCGTTGCGGAGGCGTCGGAGAAGTGCGGTGTGTTTAGCGCGCTGGTGTTGCCCAATCGCGCGAGCCGAATTGTCCGCGTGGTGGAAGATATGGTGGCAGATGGGAGTTTGGGCGATCTGGTGCTGTATAATAGCAGGTTGAATAATGGGCCTCCGTCCCGCTACGATCCGACGCCGTCAGCGTGGCATAATGATCCGGGTATTTCTGGGGGTGGGTGCTGGGCAGTTGAGGCGGCGCATGGGATTGATACGTTTTTGCAATTTGTTGGTGATCGGCAGGTTTCCGTTGTTGGTGCGGTGATGTCCAATGCGATGTATAGCCGGGGTGTGGAGGATAGTGGTATCGGCGTGTTGCGTACGGATGATGGTATTACCGGGATTGTTGAGTCTGGTTATTCTTATCCTTCGGGTACGCGCAGTGGGGATCATTTTTTTCGATTTGTCGGTACAAAGGCTTCGGTTTTTGAGCAGTACGGTCGCAATGGCGAGCCTTTGATTGAGGTTCACACGACTGAGGGCGTCCAGTTTAGCGAGGATATTTCTCACGGCGAGCGCATGCAGCACGTGATGGGTACGGCGCTCGACGCGAGCCGTGAGGGCAATGCGTTTGAGCCGACGATTGTTGATGCGGTGCGTATTCTCGAGATTCAGGATGCGGTTTATGCCCACGCGCGACAGGGCGTGATGACCCATGGTCCGCATCCGATGGGGGCGACGCTATCGCAGAATCTGTGAAGGCGTTAGTGATACCATTAGCAGACGGTATTAGGTTGGTGCAGGAAAAAAAGTTATTCATATCGAACTGGGAGCTTGTCATCGCGGCATGGTGTTGAGCCGCGATCCAGTTTGTTTTTTTCGACCAGAAAACTCGAGGAGAGTGTTATGTCCAAAACGGCTGTTATTTCAGGGGTCGGCTCTGGTTTAGGCGCCGCACTGGTGAGGAAGTTTGCAAGCGAAGGCTATCAGGTGGGATTGCTGGCCCGGTCTCCTGATTATATCCAGGAACTGGCCGAAGAACTGCTGCAAGAAGATGTGAAGGCTCTGGCGGTACCCACGGATATAACCGATCCCCAGCAGGTGACTCGGAGTTTTGCCCGGGTGCGCGAGGAATTGGGTCTGGTCGATGTCCTGATCAACCACGCTGGCAACGCCGCCTGGAAAGGGTTCCACGAACTGACCCCGGATGAGTTTAAACAATCCTGGCGCGTGTGTGCTTACGGCTCCTTTCTGTGCGCCAAAGAAGTGGTCGACGATATGCTATCTGCGGGCAGCGGTGCTATCCTTTTCACCGGGGCCACTTCGTCCATTCGAGGCCGGGCAGGTGCCCTTGCTTTCAGCAGTGCCAAGTTTGCAGTGCGCGGTCTGGCCTGGGCGTTGGCCCGCGAGCTGTGGCCCAAAGGCATTCATGTGGCCCACGTTATCATAGATGGGGTGCTGGATACTCCTCTATTGCGCGATAGAGGGGATGTCGAGGAGAGCGAACCTCTTATGAATATCGACGCCGTGGCCGATGCCTATTGGCGTCTGGTGCAACAGGACAAAGGCGCCTGGGGTTTCGAGATCGATTTGCGCCCCCACGATGAGGGGTTCTTTGAGTGAGGTCAACATTTAACCCCCGAGACGCACATAATTTTCGAAACTGCGCTTCAGCATAGTCCATGCGTGTCGCTTGATTGGTTTCTGTCTGCTCTGCAAGCGCGAGCAGTACTACTCGCTTCTCTTCCGGCGGCATCTGCTGGACAAAATCAATGACCTGATCGGTTGTTAATTCAACAGTTAAATTCATTTCAATCACTTCGGTTATGCTTCATGCATGGGCTGTCTCGAACCCCACCAGGTTGCGGGTTTCCCGGCTGAACTCTACGGCGATCAAGTGGATCGGCTCACCGCGGTCTCGGTATTTGTCGGCGTAGCGTTTCTGTTTCAGTTGCGCCATCGCGGTGCCTTCGGGGGCTAATTCGACCACTTTGAACTCGAACAGATACACATTGTCGTTGAAGCGAACCGCCATGTCCAGACGGCCATGGCTGCTGCTGTCCTCCACAACGATGTCCAATCCTACCGATGCGAAGTAGGAGTAGAACACGCTGGCGTAATAGCCTTCGTAGTTCGCTATGTCGTTGTTCGTGTGCCACTGGTAGGGAATGCTGGCGAAGAACGCTTTGAACAGGTTTTCCAGGCCAGCGAAGTCATTGACCAGTAACAGGTCATAGAGCCGGGCAATGTGCTCTGCCTGCTGCGTCGGGTTTCCGGTCAAGTGGTTCAGCAGACTTTCGTTCAGGCTCTGGCGCACTTCCTGATTTGGATAGCCCAGACGGTAGTAGATCCTGCTACCGCGCGGTTCGGTATGTCGAATGGTTAGATAGCCGGTCTGGAACAGCAGGGCTTCGGTCGCGATGTGGTCAACATCAAATGTAGATAACAGTTCGTCATTGCCCAACAGGTTGTCCAGGGTCAGCGTCTCAACTCTGCGCGAGATCAAGGTCTCGATCAGGAATGTTGGGGTGCCGGTCTCGAACCACCACGCGCCGAAGCGTCGGCTGTCGAAGAGCAGGAGGATGTCGAACGGGTTATAGACCTCCTCCCCCAGCCAGCTATAACCGTTGTACCAACGGCGTATTTCGTCTCGGTTAAAGCCGGGCAGTTCCGGTGCAAACACTGTGTCCAGGTCTGCATCGGTGTAGCCGCAGATGGCTGAGTAGCGCGCATCCAGCGTGATGTCTTTGAGATTGTTGAGGCCCGAAAAGAGGCTGACTTTGGAGAATTTACTGACGCCAGTGAGGAAAGTGAACTTGATATACGCGTCGCTGTCCTTGATGGTCGCGTACAGGCCGCGCAAAAAGTCGCGGTTGGCGCGTGCGACTTCTGGTATTTCGAGTGCGTCGAGAATCGGCTTGTCGTATTCATCTACCAGAACGGCCACCGGTTGTCCGGCACGGTCATGCAGTGCCTCTATCAAATAGGCGAAACGACCCGGTACTGTCTCGGCCTCAACAACCACTCCGGTTCGGCGTTCGATGGCGGCTAATTGATCCAGAAGATTCGCTTGCAGGTCGCCCGACTCTTTGAAGTTGCCGCTACCAAAACTCAAGCGAATCACCGGATAGCGAACAGACCAGTCCCAGTGGTCGTGAATGTGAAGCCCCTCGAACAGTGACTCGTTGCCCTCGAATAGTTCCTTTAAAGTGTCCAGAAACAGGCTCTTGCCAAAGCGACGCGGACGCGATAAAAAATAATGCGTGCCTTCATCTATTAGTCGCTGAATATAAGCGGTTTTGTCAACGTAATAGCAGTTCTCTTCCCGAATTTTGCGGAAGGTCTGAATGCCGATGGGTAGTCTGCGTCTGGTCATGATTTACTCCTATCTGACCGCTTCAAATAGATCCTACAGCCGGATCAAATCCGATAGGTTCTCGTGCTGGAAGATCATGGTCTCCTGGATGCTGGACATTCGCCCTTTTCCAGCTTCTTTGGCTCGTTGATACATCGCGTATGCAATGGCCACATCGACATAGGCCAGACCAACTGCGTTGAAGTAGGCCCGTTCTTCGGGGGTCTCCCTTCCTCCTTTTTCTCCGGAGACGACTTCGACGAGGTTCGCGTAAATGTCCTCGTCGGAGAGTTGTCCGTCCTTGTACATACGACTGAGCGTTTGCGTTCTGTGCTTTACGGTTTCCCAATCGTCACACACAATTTTGTCGGATTGTCTCGCCACGTCGTACTCGTCCTCCCAGCCGCCGATATGGCTATAAAAAGTTCCTGACTTTATCCATGCTGCTTTGAGAAGCGGGGCTTGTGCGCTCGTGGCTGTGACGAGAATATCGGCACCTTCTATGGCCCGCTGTGCGTTTGTATGGGCGGCGGAAAAACGCATGTCTTGAAAGAGGGAAGCCATTTCGTCGATGAACTGCTGCTCTTCGTGGTCATGCTTGGCAGAAACACGGCACTCCTCAAGGCCTGGAAACACCGTCTTCATGGCGATTAAGTGCATCTTGGCCTGTTCTCCTGCGCCAATGAAAGCAATGCTCCTGGAATCCGGTCTTGCGAAATGTCTGGCGGCAATGCCACCCATCGCGCCCACGCGCATATTCGAGCACAGGGTGCCGTCCATAAAGGCAATGGGGTAGCCTTTCTCGATCTCGGATAGGATGAAGACAGCAGAGAGGTTCTGCTGGCCGTATTTCTCGGGATTGAATGGGAATACGGATACCCACTTGGCTCCGCATATCTTTTCGGGCAAGAGGGTAGCCGGCAGGCAGTTAATGCGGTCTTGGGTGTCTTCATTGAAGATCTGAACTACTTTTTCCGGAAAGAGAATGTCATTTTTTTGAAAGGCGAGCATGGCGTTTTCCGCCGCGCTCATGGCCAGCCGTATGTCCAGGCATCCGGCTTGCAGGAGGTCTTCTTGCGAGAGAAAGAGACATTCGATGCGATGCTTATCTGTCATGGGGTCTCCTTTTTTAGAGATTGACTCGCATATTGCCCGCGTGGTGGGAGTCCAATATGCCGAGCATGATTTGAAGTGTTTTTCTGGCTTCGCGTGCGGGCGAGACGAGTGTGCCGCCGTTTTCCAGGACGTGGATGAGTTCTGAGACTGCGCCAATTTGTCGGATTTCCATATAGGGATCCACGGGGACTGTTGCATGCGACCACCAGCGCGGTTCTTGTGGGGTAATAACCTCGAATTTTTGATCTGAGATTTCAATTCTTCCATTTTCACATGTCAGAGAAAATTTCGATCCGTTAAACGCCATTTTGCGGCAGTTGTAAAATGCGCGTACGCCATTGTCAAAATGGATGTACGCAGAGGCATAAGGGTCGGTTGCGGGATCGTGCCCGCCATCGCCTTTGTATTCGGTGAAGTGCTCGAATCCGGGTTCCAGTTCGCCGACCAACCATTCGGGATTTGCTTCGGCAAAAAAGCACATCATGTCGATCATGTGCGTGCCATTGCGGAACATCATGGCGCGCGTGCCAAATTGGTCGCAGACGATGGTTCGCAAGCGGCCCATTTCGCCGGATCGGATCATTTCCCTTGCTTGTAGATAACTCGGATACCAGCGGCGCGTGTGTTCTATCGAGAGCAGGACGTTATTTGCTTCCGCGGCTGCGATCATGCGGTCGGCATCGTCCATGGTTGTGGCAATGGGTTTTTCACACAGGATTGCCTGTGCCGATCCCTCGGCGGCGGCTACTGTGATGTCGGCGTGTGCGTGATCGGAAGTCACGACACTGACGAGGTCGGGTTGCTCTTTGTCCAGCATTTCCGTGAAATCTGTGTACGTGTTCACATCGGGCCAGATGTCGCCCCAGCGCTCGCAGAAGTCGTCCAGTACTTCCTGGCGCAGGTCGCATATACCTACGACTTCTGTCTGTGCATGTTTGTGATATGCCGATGCGTGCGACGGTGGCATGGCACCGAAAACAGGTCCTCTGGTTTCATGCGGGCGGCTGGCACCAATGCCCGTCAAGCCTACGATTACAGCGCGATAGGTGTTCATCTTATACCTCCTATTGAAAATAAAAAACGATTTGTTTACATTCAAATGGACAAATAGAATGACCAGTTATATATTATGATAAATTCAAACGGAGCACATGATATGAAAACAATTGGAGCCTCAAAGTTCAAGGAGCAGTGTCTGGCCTTGTTGGATCAATTGGATGCCGAAGGTTTGGTCGTTACCAAACGCGGCAAGCCGGTCGCGTGCGTCATACCTTATGACCAACAATGCGCTGATCTGATCGGCAGTTTGCGTCACAAGGTCAAAATTCGTGGCGACATCTTTACGACCGACGTCCAATGGGAAGCAGATGCTCAATCTTGACACGCATATTCTTATCTTCGCGGTCAGTGGCAATCTTCGACCAGCGGAGCAGGCCTTATTGTCGCAGAACAGGTGGTCTGTTTCAGCCATTGTGTTCTGGGAATTGGCTAAGCTCGTTCAACTCGGTCGTATTGATATGGACCTCGATGATCGGGATGTGGTCCGCACCCTGAGTCGTCTGCATGTGTGGCCGATTGACCTTGCCGTTGCGCGTGCCTCAACACAACTCGACTTTCAGAGCGATCCTGCGGACGAACTCATTGCCGCCACCAGCGTTGTGCATGATATTCCATTGCTCACACGCGATCACACTATAAGCCTTTCAAAAGTTGTTCCCCTGGCCTTGCAGGTCTAATCAGACCGTATTTTAGTCCAGCAAACGGTCAACTACATGATCTTCTGTGGCGATGAGGGGGTGTTGCTCATTTTGCAAGGGTAAGGTGACTGGTTCGCCTGTATGTGCGGCTTGATAGGCAGCTGTTGTGAGCAGGGCTATGGATAGTCCTTCTTCTGCACTGGTGACAGGTGTTGTGTCTTGTTCAATACAGTCGATGAGATGCGCCACACCTGCTGCCATACCCGCTGCTCTGGGTGGTGGTGTATCGACGAGCTTTCCATTGACAGAATATCCCAGGCGATCTACCTGAACCCACGCGCCTTCGCCCGTGATGTTGACGCAATCGAATGTGGCGTCTTTGTTTCGCGCTTTTGATCGCCCCACGGTGAGCGTTGCTGTGAAATCGGGATATTCACACCAGAGTGTGGCGATGTCTTCTGTGCCAAATTGCGCGTATTCCTCAAAGTAGAGATTTTGTATCTGACAACTCACCCTGTTGGGCATGCCAAAAAACCAGAGCAGAGCATCTACGGTATGGCTGCCCAAATTCATCAATTCACCTCCACCATTTTGTACGGCTGGCGTCGGATAGCTTACGTATGACATGAGATCGCCGTAAAATTGTTTTACGCTGTTGTGGGCATAAGCGGAGATACGTCCGTATTCGCCCCGGTCAAGGTCTTCTTTGAGTTTTATCATTGTCGGTGAAAATCGGGAGGGGTACGTCAGCAGTACTTTGTTCGATGCGCCAGCGACAGTATCGGCTATTTCTCTGGCTTCGACAACGGTTCGCGCGATGGCTTTATCGACCAGTACGTGTTTGCCGCAGGCGAGTGCTTTTGCGATTAGCGTGCGTTTGAGGTAAAAGTCCGTGCAGATGGAGACGATATCCACATTCGGGTCTTCCAAGACCGCGTCGTATTCCCGCGCGACTTCAAGGCCGTAGAGTTGAGATAGTGCCTCGCCTTTGCTTTCGTGATGTTCGGCTGCTGCGACGATTTCGCAATCTTCTCTTTCATGCCAGATCGGGCCGTAGGTATTCTGGTGTGCCCGATTTCCAATTAGTCCAATGCGATACATGGGTTATTCCCCTCCGTAGGTGGGCGATGAAAATGCGGGTTGTTGCGACCAGTGGTCAGTTTTTCCCATGATGCCGTAGAGTTCGGGGCGCCGGTCGCTCAGATGGTTTTCATCCGATGCGTCTTTGAGATCGATTTTGTGGATCAATACATCTGGTACGTTGGATTGCAATTTTGCCGCCACTTTGCCGCGCGGATCTGTAATCAGGGCTACGTTGGGATGCGTGAAGCACACAAACATCTGATTTTCATAGGATCGCGTGCGCATCCACCATTCATTTTCTTCATGCCACATGCCATAGGTCGGCATGAGACAGATTTTCGCGCCTTTGAGGCGCAATGTGCGGATCGATTCGGGCCATCGGCGATCCGCACAGATTACCATGCCTACGGTGCCAATGTCGAGGTCGAATACGGGCAGGTCTTCGCCGCGCACAAAACGGTGATCGTGCGTTTGTAAATGCGTTTTGTAATATGTCCCGACAATTTTTCCCGCGCGGTTCACTAATATAGCGGCATTGTAAAAATATCCCGCGCGTTTTTCAGTGTATCCAAAAACGATGTGGGTGCGCGATGCGCGTGCCATTTCGCGTACCTGTCGGATGTACGCGCTTTGCTCGACGTCCTGTGCGACTTCGGCAAAGCGTTCTGCGGTCCAATTTTTTTCTGTGACTGCGTATCCATCCAGGAAGCATTCCGGGGTTATGAATACGTCTGTATCTTTTCCATGTGTTTCAAATTGTTTTTTAAATATCGCCCAATTTTCTGCGACATTCCACTTTTGTGGCATGGCTTTTAGCATTCCAATATTGATTTGCATGTTATTTCTCCTATTCTACACCTCTCAGAGCCTGTTCAAAATCCGCGCATAAGTCCTCTGCGGCTTCAATGCCGACTGCTACGCGGATCAATCGCTCGGAGATTCCCGCGTCGCGTCGCTCTTCGTCGGTTAATCCCGAGTGCGATGTTTGTACGGGGCGGGTGATGAGTGTTTCAATGCCGCCCAGGCTGGGCGCGGAGATTGGCAATTGTAGTTTTGATATTACGGCATCAGCGATGCGGCTGTCGCCCGCTATTTCAAAGCTCAATACGCCGCCGCATCCGTTAAATAGTGTTTTTGCACTGTTGTGTTGTGGATGACTGGATAAGCCCGGGTAATTTACGTGTTCTACGGCGGGATGTTTTTCCAGGAAGGAAGCCAGTGCCTGTGCGTTTTCGTTTTGTTTTTCCATGCGCAGGGCGAGGGTTTTCATGCCGCGCAATAAGAGAGAGCAGGCGTGTGGGTCCAGGCAGCCGCCCATGACATTCAGGCGGTGCGTTATGCGGGTGATTAGTTCGCGTGATCCGATCGCGCAACCAGCTACGATGTCCGAGTGTCCGTTCAGGTATTTTGTGCAACTGTGCAAGGAGAGGTCAAATCCGATCTCTAAAGGACGGAAATTCACAGGAGAGGCAAAGGTGTTGTCGATCATGGAGATGAGGTTGTGGGATCGGGCAAAGGCGACGACGGATGGGAGGTCGGCGACTTCCAGGAGGGGGTTGCTCATGGTTTCGACATAGATGGCGCGGGTTTCGGGGCGGACGAGTTTTTCCCATTCTTCTGGCGCGTTTCCCGAGACGAAATCGACGTCGATTCCAAAGTCGGCGATGTCGTGTGCCAAAAAAGCTCGCGTTCCGCCGTAGAGACAATTTTGTGCGAGGAGGTGGTCGCCTTTTTTTAGTACGGTTAATAGGGCGGTGGTTATCGCTGCCATGCCCGATGCGGTGACGACGGCGGCTTCTCCGCCCGCAATTTGTGCCAATTTTTCATGGACGACGGTGTGATTGGGGGTGTTGTTCAGGCGAAGATATTTTATGTCGTGATAACTGTCTTCACTGCTGTATGAAAATGTGGCACTCTGAAATACGGGTAGCGCGACCGCGCCTTCGTATTTTTTTTCTTCTTCTCCTGCGTGGATCAGTTGCGTTTCAAGGTTCATGAGTGGTTCCTTATTTTTTAATTTTCAATTCATCATTTGCTCTATGATTATACATTCTGCCGTTGGTGGCAACCCAAAATACTATTGCCTTATGCTATCCGGTATAATAGCCCGTTTCCGCTTGACAGTATTTGGCAGTTTTGATACCTTTTTCTGCCCTACGGCGTTATGATGTATTGCAAATATACTAAGTACCTGATTTTAGCGGACGTAGCTCAACTGGATAGAGCACCTGACTACGGATCAGACGGTTCCGGGTTCGAATCCTGGCGTCCGCACCAGATCGAGAGAAAGGGTTGCATCGCAACGGTGTAACCCTTTTTTATGTACAAAATGGAGAGTATTTACATGACGCGTTTTCTAAAACATAGCCTGTTTGCTCTGCTGGCTGCTTTTCTGTCTTTCCACCCGATTTTTGCTACTGAAATTCCCCAGGGAGATCCTGTAAAGATGGGGTTTTCTGCGGAAGGTCTTGCGAAGATCCAACCCGCAATGCAGGCGCTCGTGGATTCTGGGAAGTTTGCAGGTGTTTTGACGTTGATCGCCCGAAAAGGCAAAATTGTGCATTTCGAGACTGCGGGCTTGCGCGATAGGGAATTGAATAAGCCGATGACTGAGGATACGCTTTTTCGCATTTATTCTATGACCAAACCGGTTACCAGTGTTGCTATTATGATGCTTTATGAAGAGAGCAAGCTGAAGATGGACGATCCGGTGTCTAAGTTTATTCCCGAATTTGCCGAGACAAAGGTCTATACGGATGGTGGGACAGAAAATCCAGTTCTGGTGCCGCTCAAGCGCGAGATAACGATTGCGGATTTGCTGTCGCATACATCTGGTTTGACGTATGGCATTTTTGGGCAGACATCGGTTGATACGCTATATCGGATTGCGAATCTGTATTCGTTTAATTCAAATGTCAAATATGCCCAGAAGGTGGCCCAGTTGCCTTTGCGTTTTCAGCCTGGGACCCGATGGCTTTATAGCGTAGCGACTGATATCCTCGGCAGCGTGGTCGAGGTCGCTTCAGGTATGTCTTTGGGCGAGTTTTTCTCGCAGCGTATTTTTGTGCCTTTAGAGATGGTTGATACGAGTTTTTATGTGCCAGAGGAAAAGCGCGATCGTCTGGCTACGATTTATGGAAAGGACGATGAGGGTAAGTTAGAAGCGCGTAGCCTTCGGAGCAATACGCGGCGCGATGCACGGGAGTCCGGTGGTGGTGGATTGGTGAGTACGGCTCGGGATTATCTCCGTTTTTCCCAGATGTTGCTCAATGGGGGTGAGTTGTACGGTACGCGTATTTTGAAGCCGGAGACGATCCAGCTTATGACGGCTAATCATTTACCTGAGACAGCGCGTTACCGACACCGCCAGCGCAAGAGCGATGGTTTTGGTTACGGTTTTTCTGTAATTGTGGATGAGACCGAGACGCGTTGGGAGGATAGAAATGGGACGTACTACTGGTCGGGTATTGCCAAGACGCATTTCTGGATTGATCCGCAGAATGAGATGGTTTCTATGGTGTGGACCCAGTTGCGCGGGTCGGGCAATATTACGCGGCCTTTCCAGCCTCTGGTTTACAAGGCGCTTGTGGAGTAGGCAGGCTTGACAAAAGTATCGAACTTTATTAGGTTGTCGCCATCATGTTGTGAGTGACCCCGTCGTTCAGTGGCCTAGGACACCAGACTCTCACTCTGGAGACGGGGGTTCGACTCCCCTCGGGGTCACCAAAAAATAATAGTGTTTTTCAGATATCAAAAAGGTCGTGGGGATTTATTCCTCACGACCTTTTGTTTTTATAAGGCATGTACGTCCTGTGTGACTTTAGAATAAGGATAAAAAAACAAGTTATCAGTGGTCAGCAGTTAGCAAAACAAGGATTTTAGAGCCGTCATTGCGGCAGGGTGTTAGCCGCAATCCAGTGGTTTTGACTTTCTTATATCTGTTTGTCGGCATCATTCTGGGGCGATTTTAAAGTCACACATCGCGTAAGGCATGTATAAGTCAGTATCACTCTGGGAGATAGACATTGTGTTCGATATCGTCTTCAACTCCCAGGCAAGATAGCACTTCGTCTATGACATTGGAATCAAATTTCACCTGCTCTGCGAGATTGACCAATTTGGTGTACGTGATTTCATCGCGTCGATAGGCTTCAATAGCCATCCCCATGAAATTGAGCACAAGGTTGCTATAAGGATGTTCTCGCCCTGCTTCAATGTTTAGATGTTGCGCCAGTTGAGACAAGTTGCAAATAGGGTCAACCCCTAACTCGATACGACCGCGTTCCGCCTCTGCTGCATGTTCGTCTATTTGAATGGACTCCCAAATGTTTTTGGATTGAAGATAGACCCCTTCCTGATCCAGATCTAATAGTTCTTTCAGGTTTGTATATTCTCGCAAAAGTTCGTTAGCGTTTTGAAGCAAATCACCGAAATTTTCATTTGCGATAAGGTCTGGATGAGCGCGAATCAGAACAGCAAGCGCGTCTTGCTCGACAGGTCTTTCTTCTAAGAAATTGGCCATATCTTGCCCATAAAGACGCGATAGACGCATAAGTTCCAGTGAGCTAACCGCCCGCTTTCCCGACTCGATTTGAGAAATTGCAACATGGGTAAGTTCAACCTGATCGGCAACTCGCTGTTGGGTCAACCCGATTGCCTCACGCGCCCTTTTTAATCGCTGTCCCAAATTCCATTGTGTCAGCATTTTGTCATTTCCGCTATCGTTACTGGTTTGGATAATTTGAAGTCAGACTAAAAATTCTGGAGATGCCCAATTCTTGGTCAATGATCTACTGTTGGCTTACTTGAAGCTCGTGTTGCTCAGTTTCAAGATTGGTCAACTAACGACCAAGCGGGTAGGTATTCTTGAATCTCTTGGAAAATCTTACGGATGTCAGTAGGCAGATTTTTTTCTTTAAATAGATTAGATTGCTCTAATAGCCAGCATATTCTGTATCGGTCACAAAGAATGCAATCAATAATGCGGTCTGGAGATACATTCCATTTCTGAGCAGTTGTCCGGGGAAAGTGAGGTATCATCAAAAAATTGGAACTATTCACTTGGATATCAACAAATGCCAACAAAGAAGAATTCGGCATTGCTTCATGTTTTTTGCGCCACCAATATTTCGCCACCGTGCATTGTGCGAAGGCAAAAAAGGGATACTCTAAATTGTCATTAAAAGGACAAATGGCGACAATGTCGATGCCGTATTCTCTTTGTGAATCTGGGATTTCGTTTTCTCGCTTCAACATAGCATTTAATTTTTTTGCCAAAACAGGAACAGCCTGACTTGCAGAGTTCCCGAAAATTTCCCTACGATCTTTGCTGTGCTTACTGAATAGCAATACCTCCGCCCAATCCGGAAACAACGCTTGCATCGCCTGTTTGCAGATAATTTCAAAATTGACAGGTAAAGAGTTTTTTAAATCGAAAAACGAATCATGGAACGAGCAAGCCAATAAAAAAAGATATGACAAGTGATTTTTTGTCCCAGCCTTAATCGAAAGACGAACTTCACGTCCGTCGCATTCGAATGGATATAAACCCTCCAGCCAAAGTACACGTGACTTAATAAGGTCTATTGCGTTATCAAAATTTGGCTCATATTCGTCTATCCACTCATCCCCTTCAAGATGCGAATCATCACCCGAAGAAATCTCATCTTTAATAATATCGACAAAATCGGCATAATTAAAGCAACCATCAGATTCATCGGAAAACGCGACATAACACTCTATATGATCAGCTAACCCGACCGCATCCTCAATGGTTATTTTATTCCAAGCCGAATCAATCATCGCTCTACCGTAATCTTTAAGCGGTCTATTGCAACATCAAGTACTTTCATTGCCTCGCGGACCTTTCCCACAGCTTCTTGGTCATCGGATGACACAGAGTGCAGATTCGAGTTTACCCGTTTAAGGTGGTCTGTAGCTCTGGTTATATCTTCTAAAAACTCCTCTCTATTGTCCACCGTATTACTATAAGCACTATCCAATGGCACACCTTGTCGGAATGCTTTCAGTGTGTCAGGGTTTTCTATTATCGCACTTAATTTGCCGATGTTTCGAGATTCACCAAGACGAGTGGAACCCTTCTCATCTTTTTTAAACAACCACTCCGTAAGTTCTTTAAGAGGTGCTTCTTTCAATGCTTCTGGCTTGTTAATGGGGTATGTTGGTTTACCGTCTTCTTCTCTGACGCCAACAAATGACGCAATTTCCAAGTCTCCGATTGCCGTATAGAACACGCCGAACTGAAAACTGCCCTCATCCAAATCCTCAATGTCAAAAAAGTCACGTTCTTCAATGGCTTCGTACGCCGCTAAAGCATCCAGATTTCGTCGAACTGCATCGCGCTTGCTTCCGATTTCACGGGCAACCTCAATACAGCGTTGTTCAGGTTCACCTGATAATTGTTCAAACAACAATTTTAAGTATCGTGCCTTAGCCAAGGGCTCCCATCGCTGCACCCCAGAAATATGGCGAAAGCCCAGATATTGTAAGGCATCATCCCTTGATTCAACTATATGTACTGGGATTTCTGTTGGTCTGTGTTTAGCCTCTTCTGCCGCTCTTGTGATACTACGGATGTTGCCTGCTTCTCCCGGATCTTGCAACAGCCGTAATGCTGCCAGTCTGCGATTACCCTCCAGAACTGTGTATTTGTCGTCTTTATAAGGAGTTACGACGATGGCTTCACCAGGGAAGAAACCATTCACTCCAATTGAGGTCATCAAATCAGTAATACCGGTTTTGCTCGCCAAATATTTGATAATTTCGCTATCTTTTGGAGCTACAGTTTTTGGCAATCGAGGATTTTCTTTGTCAAACTCGAGTTTGTCAATATTGAGCAATTCAAAATTGAGCGATTCAAAGTCGTTCATGAGAATACCTCTTCCGGTAGTGCTTCGAAAATTTGCCGGAAAATCATTGGCGGTACTGCATTGCCAATGACCTTATATTTGCTCAGCAATCCCGCTGTGTCTGGAAATTCCCAGCCGCCGAGGTCTTGAAGGGCTGCTGCTTCCTTATAGGAAAGCCTGCGAGCTTTATTGGGATCTCCTTCGAAAACCCACTGATCTGTGCCTATTTTTTTTAATGGCGGACTCATTGGATGCAACGGCAGGTGGCGTGCGTTTGCGAGTATTGTTTTGCTTGGTTCATCCCATCCTCGGTAGCGGTCACGGGAGAGATAATACCAATGAAAATCCTGATCACAAAACTCGCCTTGAGGCCATTCTTCTTGCAAGTCTTTTAAAACTTCTCGCTGTGTTTTAATCGGTTTCAATCCCGGTCCATGTGTGGGTTTGGGAAATTGATATTTCACTCCAAAATCGGAGCGGATGCCGACAATAAAAATCCGCCGTCGCTCTTGGGCCAAACCGTACTCAGCGGCGTTGATGATGTCCCAGGTGACGCGGTATCCAGCTAAACGGAAACGAACGAGTTGAGCATTCAAAAAATGTCGATTGTCGCTTCGCGCCATGCCAGACACGTTTTCTACAATAAAGACCTTAGGGCGGATTTTCCGCAGAGCGCGATCAAATTCGCGATACAGTACATTGATTTTGCGACCAGTATCGCGCGCTCCACCTTGACAGTAGCCTTGACAGGGATAGCATCCGGCCAGAACGTCCGCTGATGGAAAGGATCTGATTTGGTCAATGCTATCGGTTTTGAAATCGGTTTCGGGCAGATTGGCTTCATAGACATCCTTAGCATAGGTCAGAATGTCATTTGCCATTAGAATTTCGCAACCAGCGTTGATCAGTCCCTGATCGGAGCCTCCGCATCCTGTAAAAAGAGAAACCGTTTTCAGTGGTTGTGTTAAAATGGGTTTATTCAGCATCGCCTCATTCGTATCGGTCAAACAAGTGTCCTCATCAATCTGGAACGCAGTCGAGTTCTGAATGCTCTGAAATTCTACTTTGGTAAATTTCATGCCTTACTCCCAGCCATATTAAATTTACTAAGGATATACGTTGTGTATATTGTAGGGAGAAATATGCAGGGGGAAAAATAGTGCACATTTTGACACATAATACGACATGTATATATTTTTTGCAATGGAATTACGGGGTAAAAATGAATAAGAAAAACGGATTCAAAACCGTAGTGATCGGTGTTTCGGAGGGCGACTCCCCTCGATATTGTTTTTTATGGACTTACAGGACAGAAGTTGAGAACAAGCGCATTTGATGTGCTTCAGACAACCGCCGCTTCATCTATGGAAAAGAGATTTTGTTCAGAGTCAAGCGTCGCTTTGATACCATTTGGAAGAACCATTTGAGGACTCGTATGACCGATATCTACTTGTGTGAGGATGGGAAAATCTAATGCCGATGTATAATAACTGATCAACCCTTGCAGTAACTCTTCCTGGTCTTGAGATAGGTTGTTCATTTTTCCCACGATCAAACCAGAAATCTCATCAAAAAGACCAATCTGCTGGCATTGTGCAAGGGCTTCCTCGGCATACATGAGAACCGTGCTTCCCATATTGACCTCTTCCAGATAAAGAATTTTACCGTGAAATGAAGGCCAAAATGGAGTACTGGTCAGTATCGGCAGGGTATGGAGATTGCCACCTATAAGCGGTCCCTGAGCTTTGCCACCTTTGAGCCAGTGCCAACCAGTATTTTTCTTCATTTTTCGCGGGTTATTTTCACTGGGCGCATCATCTGTCCAGGTCTCCGGTGCCTTCAATAAGCCCGGGGCGGTTGATGTAAACAGGACATCTTTTATACTTTCGAGTGTGTAACTCAAGGGTTTCGGAAATTCGCTGAGACCGTTGAGTAGGGTTGGTCCGTGGAAAGTGACCATATTGAGACGGGCGTAGATGCCAAGTAACAGGGCTGTATTCGCGCTGTATCCCATCAAAATTTTGGGGGAACGCGCAATCAAATCCCAGTCGAGCAGGGGAAGGAGCGCATTGGTACCAGCTCCTCCTGAGAGACAAAAAATCGCTTTGATGCCCGAGTTAGAAAATAGGTCGTGAAGATCATTGACACGCAATTGGGGGGCTGGATTCAAATGTTCGCGTTGATGGCGTGCATTATTCGCTAATTGAACTTTCAAACCGAGATCATCAATGGCTGCTTGGGCACGGGAAAGCCAATTGTTAGTAAAAGAGAAAAATGAGGCAGCCGGCGAGGCGATTCCCACAGTATCACCAGGTTTTAATCTCGGAGGTTTGATAATATTATTCATACTCGGATATCTCTATCCACACAACACCAATCGCCATAGAGTTTGTCAATCAATTTGGAGCGATAGCTGAATCGGCAACCCTGCCATTTACCTGATGGAGAACTTCAGCTACGGGGAAAAACCCCTTTTGAATACGGCCATTTCCCCTTTTCTTGGTAATCCAGAATCAAGTTTGTAATACTTACGCAAGGAAATTCGTCAATGAAAAACTCTACAATAGAAGGACGGTATGTTACTAATGCTGTTGCTATATGAGTTGGTGAAACAGACGAATTGCTAATCTGTCTAGAATCTAATGCCTTACAGACCGCATCAAAATTGCTCCTTACCCAATCAACCTTCTGTCTGAATTTTACAAGGTATGATTTCTTATCTGTAACAAACTTACTAATGTCATCTCGAAAATATTGGCCTTCAGAACCACTTTTCACCATTTTGCATTCAATTAAAACCAATAGCTTCTCGATTTCTGAATATCCCAAAAAATCAATCTCTCCCACATTGCTCGGAATTCTGATTACTGAGTTACCTTGTCCAATTTTTGATTTAATAGAACGAATTCCTGAGATTGAAAGCTTATTTAAATTTGCTTCAACGACCTTTTCGAACCATTTTCCTGTTTCATTTGATAGTGCATCTAAGGACTTGCGCACCAATTGGTGATCCCATTCTGGGGAGATATTCTGAAAAGGGGTTCTCTGAATAAGGTTTATGAGACATTCTTTGGCCATCCACTTGGAGAACATGATATGTTTTTTCCCCTGGTACGATAATTCAAAAAAACCTCTATAAAATGCTCTATATTCTTGCTTTGGCTTCCAAATTTCTCGATCCTCTTGTGACATATTCTCTTTAGTGAGCAAGAATCCTTCGATAACTGATTCAACAACTTTCTTGGATATATTTCTTTTTTGAGCAGTGATATCGATAATGGTATCTTTCTGACAAAGGGGTATAGGAAATCCTTCCGGAGATGGCTGACACCCATCTATTATCTCGTATAGGATTTGTATGGCGTCAATATATGATACGCCTAATGTCTTATTAAAAGCATCTCTAAGGAAATTATCCTGATATGAGACATCATGTAGAAATTGCACAAATTCAGGGCCTATAGTTGCTGATTTGTTGATTGTGTCTCTACTTACCCTCTCCTGAAAAACGTTCGTATTTTTATTAGGAAAAATATCATTCCGATTTACTGATAGATCAAAATAATTCAATTCGCCTTCCGGGAGAATTTCCAGTATAGTATCGTCTGGAAAAATGGCATATGTTTGATCACTCAAATTATATAACTCTACCATTTCTTCAGCACAGATCCATACTTCATCAAGTAGGGATAGAAGAGAATTTGAGGGGCTACGGGGGACTTCATTTGGTTGCAACAATATGATTCTTTCTGCTAAATATTTTATGCATCTTCGGAATTTTGGACCCAAGCTGGACCATCTTTGATTTTCAGTCGATGTGAGTTTCTTTTGCTTATACAATTCATTAATCGTGGTAGCTTGGTCATATTGAAAGAGCAGAAATTCGAGTAAGTGAAGAGAGGCAATAGATGGAAATAATTTGCTGAGTCGATCAGAGTAGAACTTAAACTTGTGCTGTAAAATCGCGTTAATATCATTTTTGTTAGTATATTTGCCTGTTGGATACAAGGATCGTATATGCGGCTCTGTTTTTTTACGAACTTTGTCTTCTGTTGAGATACGAGGACGGTATAGCTCAATTCCTCCGAAATACTCTACATTCATTCTATCATCATCTATGAATATTTGCACTTTTATTCTCCTAAAAATTAAAGTCTATTTGCATTTGCCAAGCATAATTTTTTACGCACTTGTCAATCCTGTTTGTCCATGTTTTCGCCTACAGCCCCCGCAGTGCCGATAGTGCTTCGGCGACTTCTCTCCCTTTTTGTTCGATGATGTTGAGCAGGTCTTCAGGAGTTCGGGTGTCTTCTTCGACAATGCTGTTGGGGTTGACGGCTTTGAGGTCATATACCGCGTCGTCAATTGCCTGTGCTCGATTCCTCAATTCTCGCGCATCTCGCCGCAGTTCTCCTTCCTGACTTTCCAGCACTTTGTAGTCATCCGCTTCCTTTGTCATAGCCATCAATTGAATTTTGATTGCATCGGCCTGTCGATTTTTCGATTCGGCTTGTTTGTAGAGGGGCGCAGATTCTTTGAGGGCGTCTTTTTTGCGTTGGGGGAGATCTACTTTCCAGCTTTTTTCGCTTTCCTCGCGTTTGGGCATCCGTTTGAAAAAGTCTTCAAAGTGTTCCGACGTTAGGGGATTGCGTTTTGTGACTTTTACGTCTGATAGATCGTAATACCAGATTTCTGTTGTGGGTTCACCTTTTGAGAAGAAGAGCAGATTGGTTTTTACACCAGCCCCGGCCGATGTGAAGACGCCAGGGGGCAGGCTTACGATACACCACAGGTTGCACTCTTCGACGAGTTTGCGTTTGGTTTGGACAAAGGCTTTTTCGTTTGTGCGAAATAAAATGCCTTCGTCCAGTACAATGCCGCAGCGACCGCCGGGTGTGAGGCTGTCTATGATGTGTTGTAGAAAAAGAACCTGTGTGGCCCCTGTTTTGTAAGCAAATTGCGTTTGGGCGTCTTTGCCTTCTTTGCCGCCAAAGGGCGGATTCATCAGAACTACGTCAAATAGCGGTGGTGCATTGAGAAAAAGCCCGCCATATTCTTCATTGCCCGTGAGCGTGTTGCCATGCCAGATGTGGGGTTGGTCAATGTCGTGAAGCACCAGATTGGCAAGGGCGATGGGATAGATCAAATTTTCTTTTTCGCGTCCATAGAACGTTTGTGTTTTGAGGATGTCGAGTTGATCGGGGGTGGCGTCGCCGCCGAGGTTGTGATGCATGTGTTCGTAAGCCTGAGCCAGAAAACCACCAGTGCCACACGCAGGGTCGTACACGGTTTCACCGATTTTGGGATCAACCGTGCGAATCAAAGCGCGGACGACTTCTCGAGGTGTGAAGAATTGGCCGCCATCGTTGCCTTTTTCGCCCATGCGAAGTAAGAGACCTTCATAGACTTGCGATAAGGGAAAGACATGGGTTGGGTCGATAGTTTCGTCTTTGATTTCGTGGACGCGGTCCAGCACATCGAGCATGTTCCGTTCGGTATCAATGCGGACTCGCTCGACGCCGGACATGACTTCGCTGATGATTTTTTGTCGTGCGGTGGCGTTGGGTTTGTCCCGTAGTGCTTTTAAGTGGGACAGAAGGTCTTCGTTCACGAAGGTAAAGAATGCACCCAGTGTGCCTTCTTGAAGTTCCGTGCGTTTTGCGCCATCTGGTGCGGCCCAATCGCGCCAGCGATACGGTGCTTCTAATGATGGGATATAGTGTTGCCCGACAGCTTCCGCCATCATTTCTTCTTGTTCTTCGCGCTCGTCCAGGATGCGGAGGAATAAGATCCATGTCAGTTCTGGTACATACTGCATTGCGCCCGCGCAGTTGGATCGCCGCATGATGTCGCAGATGCTTTTGATCGCGCTATCGACGGATTGCGCTGTGGATAGTCCTGCTTTTGTCATGAATACCTCATTGTAATGTCAGAGTTCGCCGTTGAAGGCTTTGCGAAGTATCGAGGAGGGGAGTTGGTTAATTGTCTCCAATTGTGCCTCAGTAGCACGGACGTGTCCGATGACCACGTTTTTAAGTGTTGGCCTTCGCCAATAGGTGCCATTCAAAGGTTGGGTAAGCTTCATCGAGATGTTGAATAATCTCATCTACAAGCATCGCGGCGTCATCGACAGTGTCTTGCAGGATTCGTCTCTCAGGATAGCGATGAAGTCTATGTAGAGGGTTACCGCAAGTTTGGTAGCAAGACTCACGAATCGGTCCCCACATTCCATGGGAATAACCGGAAGTCCACGAATAGTGTTTGTCATAGGTATCCTTCAATCCAGACCGCTCACTAAGCCTGCGTAGATCAAGGTCGCTCCAGCTAGCAAGATTCACGGTAAGATACTCCTCCCACATGTCCTCGCCAGCAATATGCTCAATGCTCTCAACATCAATATGTTTCGGCGGATCTATGGAATCGTCGAACTTAAGCGCATTCAACTTCGCTTGTCCGGCACCATATTCGCGCCACTTCTTCCAAAGTGTGTCACTATCTTTGATCAGGAGATACTTGAGATTGATTCTGACTTCCAAAATTGTTCTCAGTCCCAAGCGCCCTAGAATACTTGTTCCTATACCGATACCTATCATCTCATCCAGAATCCGTAGGCAGTAGAAAGCCATTCCAAAAATAGCATCATGTTTAGGATCAATAGCTGTCGTTAGGTGTGTCTGGACCCAATGCTCTTCGAGACGGTCACAAAGCTCCGAAATAGCTTGGCGGGTAACGGTTACGGTCTTATCAATTGACGGCTGGCTATGCCGTTGCTGAAGAACAATACAAGGGGTATTCGCCCAGGCGGCTTCCCAGAAGGCTTTCGGCCAGGTGAGGTCTGGCGGCTTTGACGCATCAAATGCCATCTCTGCGGCACGGATGATTGGTTGCACTGAATTTTGGTCACCCTCGTTAGGATATTTGAAACATTCGTTAACTATCTCTTTCATCTTTTTGGGAAAAAGCATCTTTCCTGAAATGATCTTTGCCATCACTCGAACCCATCGACAGTCGGTTGCCTCTTGTGTTTGGTGCCAGAGTGTGTTGCCTACGGCATCCATGAGCAAATCAACATTTGGTTTGAGCAATGGTAGCTCTTGGTCCCATTCTTCTCTTCCTGGTAAATCATCAAACAGCCGTAGGGCACACAGTGCTAGGGAAGCCTCAGGGGGTTCAACTATGAAACGAATGAGTTCTGTGCGAAGTGTTTTGTCGAGCTCCGAAATCCCCGTATGGGTTAAATCATGAAACAGTTCCTTCTGCTCGTGTTCCTTGATGAAATTGAGTATTCGGCGAAACTGTCCAAGGGCATGGTCACGATCAACAGAAGCAATAATCAACGCAGCCCATAGCATCTCTGGCAAGCGGTCATTCATCCAAGAGGAAAGTTGTATCTTTCCGTCCATTGCGTCCATTGCCGTTGCAAACGGGGGCCGTAGTTGTCCACCAATGTGCTTATGACCGCTGATTGGAGTCCGATTCCGGCCGGACTTTGAAGTCTTTCGCTTTCGGTTCTTTTTTTTTCTTTTGGCCATTTATTTTTTCCTACGAACTGAAACTGGTAAGGTTTCCATTTCAAAACAATGTACAATCTATCCAATTTATCAATTGTCAACAAATCTACCTTGCGACATTTGATCTTATATAGGGTATCAAAATTCGCCGTTGAAGGCTTTGCGAAGTATTGCGGAGGGTAGTTGGTTAATTGTCTCCAATTTTTCCCTAATCGCAGTACAAGCGCATGTGATGTCAGCCATGCGGTCATTTAAAATGGCGGTGATGCGTTTTTGTTCTGATAGAGGAGGAAGTGGAATAGCAAGGTTTTCAAGAAAGTATGACGGTACCCTTTGTTGACCCACTGATCCTGTAAAGTGTGTGGCTGCTTCATTGAGAATCGAAGGTTGGCGGATGTAGAGATGTATCCATTCAGGTATGACTTCATCTCCTGGTCTTATGACGTGAAACTCAGTCGTACCAAAACCGATCCCATCAATCAAATTTCTCGCTATAACGTGTTTCCCATTCTGCATGCAGGGTGTAATTTTGGCAAATAGGACATCATTTTCTTCAAAGTAGGTGTATCCCTTCTTAATTTCTTCAAAAGGTCTTTCTAACGGATCTGAGATGTTCCCCGAAGTTCCATCGACAGAGGGCATTGGGACAAAGGTTGTCGGCGCTGCTTCTGGTCGCTTAAGACCTCTGGGACGACGAGGATTGATCTCTGTAATTTCCTTTAACTGCGGCCAACGCCATTCCTTTGCCTCGTTACTCTTGAAAGTTTCTCGCAAATATGCAGCCGATAAAGCCTCGATAGCCTCCAATTGTGCCTCAGCAGCAGTACGGGCGCGGGCAATGTCTGCCATGTGGTCGTTTAGAATGGCGGCGATGCGTTTTTGTTCAGAGAGAGGAGGGAGTGGTAAAGTAAGATTCCCCAAGCGGGTTGCATTTACATTAGCCTGAACACCACCTCTTATATTCAGTCCTATCTGTTGCCAATAATCGTTGCTTTGAAAAAAATGATAAACATACTCTGGGATTGCAATCTCTCGAATTTGCAGACGAATTAGATATGATGCAAACACTGCTCGTGGAGGATCCTCAATCAAATAGCTTTTGCCCACAGAACCTGTACGAGCGAAAACAATATCGCCACTCTGAAGTTTTTTCTTTTTTTCGGTTTCGGGATCAATTTCACAACCCGGCGTTTCATCCCAATTTACATTGCCATCCTGAATGTCTGTAATACGCAGAAATTTCGGTTCTCTCAGCACCGGATTTGCCTTGGCGGTATAGCCGTAGTCTATTTTAGAACAAATATCTTTGACTTGAATGCGTTTCCATCCGTCGGGCAAAGATGGTCCATTATTTTTCATATAGCAGATATCCTTTTCATTGCCTATCCAGTATGCCCAAAACCTAAATATCACCTGATAGAAATCAAAAACTTGAGGAAATCATTTACTTTACGAAAGATTTGTACAGATTTATCACCCCATTTTTTTTCTTTTAAATAATTTTCTGAGTTATTTCTGTGGGCAATACCTCTTTGGTTTCTGATTTCGTAAATTTCATAAAGAATTTCAACATATTTTGTGGGATCTATACTTGTCACGCTTGTTATCGTTTCTTTTATCCATTTAATCTTTCCCTTTGTACCTCCTGTTCTTTCTTTTTTTTCTATAGACTCCATCAAGAGTATTGTCAAAGCCATTATTAGTGAATTGAATTCCTCTCTATTCACAGCAGGACATTTTAATTGGTCAAGCAGGTCACTCTCTTGCGGAGATAAAGGCTGAAATAAAATACCTTCGTATTCACACTTAACCTCGAGATACAGTTTCTTGAAAAGAGGCACTAAAGACTCATTATAATATTGCGTCTTTATTTTAATACGGGGTTGACCATCTGTAACTATATACTTTTTCCAGTGTTTCCATTCTTCGGTGGGAGGTATAGGGGCATGATTGCCTAAATCACAAAGTTCTACGACCTTTTCACCACCTGCATAGGTTGAATCAACAAAAGAAAAATGGCGACTCCATAACCCGAGGCATTCTATCTTTGAATAACCGCCATGAGTTATACTATATTTATCCGGTTGTTGATAATATTTGTCTAAAACTCGTCTATCATATTTATGAGATTTAGAAGGAATATCTAAGTTTGAATTTGTACGTTGATTCATTTCAATATCAAAAGGAACTAGCAATTTTCCATAGAAACGACTTATAGATTTCGGATAGTGTCGTGTTGGTGAACAACTGAATATTGATAAATTCCAAAAATAGATCTGGTCTTTTTTTATCTCTTCATTTTCTTCTATTCCCAAGGTTTTTAAATCAAACTTAGACCACACTTTAAAATCGAATTGAATCAAAAGAAACATCTTTTTTGCTATCAAGAATTGATTTAATTCTTTCCATCGAATTTTAACGCTATCAGATTTAATCTTAACAACACACTCTACATTACCCGTCTCATCAATTTTAACATAACGTTCCTGCCTCCTATCTTCATAAAGATTATGAAATAGACGAAACTCTTCGACGACCTCTAAATAACTATTTTTTATTTCACTAAAACTGCGATATAAAACTAAAGGCTCAATCTCGATATTTGAATGTATAGGATTCCATCGCTGATATTCTTTGTAAGTTTTATCGTCTTCCCATGAAGGTTTAGTACTCCAATCAATGTGAAAATTCCATTCTGCACTTTCTAAGCAAGTTTCTGTCTGCTTGTTCGGAACTAGAACCGCATAAACTACTTCATTTTCAAAAAGCCCTTTATAAGATTCGTGCTCTAGATAGACTTCCACAAATTTATTAGGCGACAAGTTAGACCAAGTTTGAAAAAACGACTCACACCTATTTTTTTGTGATAGACACGTACGATCGCGTTGTCTTGCTGCCTGTATCTGTTCATGATGAACCTTATATAATTTTTGCTTTTCTTCCTTCAACTTTTCTATACAGCCAAACGTACAAGCTCTCGAGTTAGAAGGCTTATTCAAAATTCCACCATGTTCACACCACCAAGATTGTGTCTCCGTGTAGTTTTCCGGATCCAATTCCCAATCAAACTCACTTTTTGCACACTTTTGAATCCAAGTCTTACTCATCGTGTATTCCTTTCTTGATTTGCAGACCTGGTAGCTAACCCATCCATGTAAGCAGGTGCTCCGCAATAGACTTATGGGGATACCGCTTTGAACAATATCAAATTCCGTTATTTTGACTTACGCAATAATGCCGAAAGCCTGTGTTTCAAGAGGCTCTCGGCACTTGTACTCAGAAAGCAAGCTACAAATCTCAATGCCTTGTTACACAGTCAGCTCATTCTCATGTTTTTGTCCCCTTGACAAAAGCCACCGTTGAATTGATTTCGGACTTTCGCTGCTTGGACGCCCGTCTAACAATCCTTCAACAGAAATATGCTCGTCGAGATTGTCCCAGGCGATTGCACGGTTTTCAAATCCAAAGAGTCGCCAATCCTTTCGTTCCTTTACTGTCCCATAATACAATCGGGGATACCATTCGAGAGGAACAGATATGCGGCGACCGTCATTCAGAGAGACAGTCAAGTGCGTCTCATCCGTTTCAACATTGACTACAGAGATCGGTGATTTAGATGCCAAAGTGCTCATACTCTTTCCTTAGGATAGACAATTTCGGGCTTATGTCAACCAAAAGAAGTATCAAAATCCCAATTTTCAAAGCACTTTGCGAAAGTGCTTCCCAGAGACGTTTTTCAACATGCCATTGACTTCCTATTTGTGATTTTAAAAAACAGCTTTATATTTTTAGACAAGCGAGAGGAGGTCTATATGTCATCCATAAAGATGCCAAAATTTAAAGAACGGAAAGTGGCCCAAGTTACACGTTTATTCATACGGTGCAATGATGGCCAAAGTTTCAGTGCACGCAAACTGCTTAAGTTGATCTATCTTGTTGACAGAAAAGCACTGGAGCTATGGGGATTCCCTGTAACCTATGATACGCCAAAAAATCTCCCGTATGAGGGCCTCATGCCTGCCCACACGTATGATCTGATCGACCCTCCAAAGAAAAAAAGAAATGCCCTTAGTATGTTCAGGCCCGGACTTAGCTACTGGTATGATTATTTTTCCAAATCCAATATGGGTCATTATACCATACCAACTGAACTAAATCCAGGAACAGCAGACCTATCTCGTGCTGAGATTGAGTTAGTCGAGAATATCTTTGATCAATTTGGATATAAGACCGATAAACAATTGGATGATTATTGCAGCACTTTGCCCGAATCACACCATTCAGAAACACCACACGGGGACATCGATTGGAAGGTTCTTCTTCAGGCTGTTGGTTGGGCAGGTGAGGATTTGGCAGAAATAAAGAAAGATCTTGAATTCCAGGCAAAATTTGAAGGTCTTATTACAGCAATTAGTTGATTTTTATAAGGCTTATTTGTGCGGAGCCTATCTCTTGTTTCTGGCAGAGATAGGCCCTTTTTTTGGGATCTGGACATGTAGCATAATTTTATTACACGCTGTGTAATAAATCTGATCGGTCCCTGAGTGAACGAGATAAAACCTTATTTCCACTCACAAAGCAAATATCCTTTCCTTTATTTTTATCAGCAAATCTGCAGGCTGTCCGATCTGGGCCAGGGCATTGATGCCGCCGGCCTGGGTGACTTCTGGCGTGGCGAAGACACGGGGATTTTCCAGTCCGTCTGTGCCCGTGCGTGCAAATTGCATGGTGAGTGCTTTTAATGTGTCAGCGGTTGGGTCAGGCAGTGTGTTGAGCCACTGGTCGTGTTTGTAGAAGAATGCGTCGGCGCGGTTTATTCGGGTTTTTGGCGCAAGGCCATAGCCAAGTTCGGCCAGGATGTCGTAGAGGTCGTATTCGGTCATGTCGTCCAGAGATTGTACCACTTGGGCGGACCGCCCTTGATCTGGCAAACGCGCCATGAAGGCTCTGCGATTCTGGGGATGAATCCAGCAGGTTCGGAAGTCGTCCAGATTGGGCATTTCTTCTACGATCCGAGCGGATAGGCGTTGTTTGTATTCTTCGACGGTAATGGGCATGGATTTGCCATCTACTTCGGATAGGATGTATTTCCCCGCATCTGTGACCTGGACTTCCAGACCTTCGACGATTACGGTGGGTTGTGTTGGGGTGTCGCCTCTGTCTCCATCGCCTGTGCTTTTGCTTTTGATTCGAGATTGGAAGTTTTCTCCAAATAATCGCGTGGCGTTTGTGTAATCGTAGATTCGGAACATCATTTTATTCGTCACGGGATCGAGTCGCGTGCCTCGGCCAACCATTTGATAGAATGCGATTGGGGAACGCACGTACTTAAAAAAGACGATATTTTTGACGGAAGGCACATCCACGCCGGTTGAGAGCAAATCTACAGTTGTTGCGATGAAATGATGGCGGGAAGCACCGCGCAGGTCGGCGACATAATCGCTGCCGCCACTGGCTGCGGTGCATTTGAAGGCGTAGGGATCCACGCGATCGCGGTTGTTGTCAGCGCACCATCTGGCATACAAATTGTTCATCGCGTTGGCTACTTCATCGGCATGGGTATCTCGAACACAAAAGATAATGGTTTTTTGCTCTGGGCCACCGGTTTCGATGAGGTGATTGAACAAATCACGGGTCATTTCGCGGACGCGGTCTGGCAATAGTATTCGGTATTCGTACTCGGTTTTGGAGAAGGATTCTGGGAGTTCATCTCTGCTGAGAGGTTGGCCCGTTACAGCGTCTTTGGGACCCAGCGCATAGATTTCATCTGCGGTGAGTTCGGTATAGTCGATATCCACCTGTCCGCGCTGGATTTCACAGGCTGCGAGGTAGCCGTCTTCATTGCCCTGGCTGATGTCGTATTCGTAAACTGGCTCGCCAAAGTGACGGATGTTGTCGGCTGAAATTTGTTCGTCAGCCTGGGTTTCAGAGGTATTTTCGCGTGTTTTAAGTTGTCTGGGCGTGGCGGTCAGACCGATTTGGGTGGCTTCTGGATTGCGCGTCAGGACCATGGACCATTTGCCCCAGGCAGATCGGTGGCACTCGTCGATGATGATGTGAGAAAAGTAATTTTCGGGGTAGTTGGCTGTGAGGAAGTTTGCTTCTGCTGTGTCGGTATCTACATCGAGGGTTTGATATGTGGCGATGAGTATGCGGGCGTTTTTCTGCGGATTGCTGCTGGATACGGCTGCGGCATCTGCGCCGAATACATTTTGAAATGCGCCGAGTGCCTGGGTACGCAGTTCGTCCCGGTCACAGACGAATAATGCTTTGCGAAGTTGCCCGGCATCGGCGATGCGTTTGAGCAGGTGTACGGCGATAAATGTTTTGCCTGCACCCGTTGCGAGAGATAGCAAGGCGCGTTTGGCTTCGCCGCTTTTTTCACATTGGGCGAGTTTTTCAAACGTGGCGCGAATGGCTGCGTCTTGATAATAGCGGCGCGTGGCTTCACCGCCGGGATAGGGCACGAGCAGGGGTTTGGCCTCGTCGTCGTCCAGAGAGAAGCCCTGAGCATTTTCATAGCGTTGGCGCAGGTCGTCGGGTGTGGGAAATTCAGAGAGTGGATAAGGCTCTGTGGTTTCTCCTGTTATGCGGTCATATTCAACAACTTGATGTCCATTGGTGGAAAAAACAAACTGGACATTGAGTCTTTTGGTCGCTGCTGCATATTCTTTTCCTTGCTGAAGGCCATGTCCTGGAGAATATTGCTCCGATTTTGCCTCAATCAATGCCAGAGCCACTGGTTGCGTGTCCGAGTTCACGCGAACACGAAGGGTGTAATCAATGCGTCCCTGAGAGCGTTTGCGCGGTTTGCCATCTACGACGTCAACGGCACCCGGCGTCTCTTCCCGCTTAATTTTGTCCTCACTCCAACCTCTTTGATGCAGCGTGGGATCAATCAGCTTAGCTCGCGTATCGGCTTCGTTATGATATTCTTGCATTATTGGATTTCCTTGTCAGATGCGTTTTGTAAAATTATAATACGCTATGTGTCTATTTTTTGCAATAGGGCTATGGAATGAATGAGAAAAACGGACTCAGACCTATCGTAATTGGTATTTCGGGAGGGTCTGCCGCGGGCAAGACGACTTTTACGGATATACTATCTGACAGGCTCGTAGATTTTGGACCTGTCGTGCTCAATCAGGACAGCTATTTCCGCGATTGGTCAGCACTGCCAGAAGACGAACGCGAGAGCAAGCGGACGGCAAATCATCCGCGGGCTGTGCTGTGGAAGCATTTGATCGCGCATGTCAAATGTCTGCGGGAAGGACGGGCGATTGAAATACCACCGCCCGGTACGCGCGCTTTTCGGCGGGGCGATGATCCCCAAAAGATTGTGCCTGAGAAGCTGGTTATTGTGGAGGGGCACTTGATTTTTTCGCAAAAGGCTCTGAGGTCTTTGCTGGATCTCAAACTATTTTTGGAAGTGGATACACACGAGCGGGTGCTCAGGCGTATGTTGCGGAATACAGGGAGTGGGATGTCACTGAAAGATGCTGTGGCATGGTATCGCCGGGATGTCATACCTAATTATCGCGTCTATACGGAGCCGACAAGCGCGTACGCAGATTTGATCGTACCGTTTGAAGGGGATGTGCAAGTAGCAGTAGATGTTGTGGCAAATGGTGTACGCAGTATGATACACCATAGATAGCAATATGGCTTGCCTCGCGTGTTTTCTGGTCGTAAATTTGTCTGTGATATATTTGAGATTCAACAAAAGGAGAGAATTACTATGACCGTTCAATCCGATTGGGCTGTTCTGACAGATGAAAAGCGCCAGTTTTTTGAGGACAATGGGTATCTCGTGATCGAAGACGCGCTGCCGCCCGATGTTGTTGCCGAACTCAATGAGGCTGCGGATGAAGTTTACGACCGGGAAAAGGCGGCTGATCGCCTGGAGAAAACTGACAAGCTCAATTTGCGGAACTGCATTGTGCATCACGATGCTTTTCTGCAATTGCTCGACTGGCCGACCACGGCTCCTCTGGCGTGGCAGATCCTCAACTGGAATATCCAGATGATTACCTCGCATCTCATTGTTTTGCCGTCTGGTCCAGAGCCTCCGGAAGAGGTAAAACGCAAGGGTGGGTATCACCGCGATGGCGGTTCGTCTTCTCGGGAGATGACCGAACCCCATCCGCGCATTTTGCTCAAAATTGCCTATGCCATTAGCGACCAGACAGATCCCGCGTCGGGGGCGACGCAACTCGTACCCGGGAGCAATCGGCTATTTGGCAGACCTGCGATTGATCCGGCGACGGGCCATCCCCGGGGGGCGATCAATATGAATGTCAAAGCTGGCTCGGCATTTATTTTTGAACAGCGCACCTATCACGGCATTGGCAGAAATTGGTCGGGTTTTCCGCGCAAGACCATTTTTATGGGCTATGCGTATCGCTGGGTCAAGCCGATGGATTATATCAATATGCCCGATGATCTCGTTGCCCGCGCAAATCCCATTCAAAAACAACTCTTAGGTGCGGTCTCCGATCCGCTGAGTTTTTATATTCCGCAAGCGCAAGATGTGCCGCTCAGAGATCTTGTGGAAGAAGGTGTATGATTACTCGTCTGTAACACATCCCTCAGAAGCTGTTTTTACGTTTTTGATGTATTTGTAGAGGGTGCCGCGGTTGGCTTTGTACGGCGGTTGGGTCCAGGCTGCACGGCGTTTTTCGAGTTCTTCGGCAGAGACGTCCATGTTGATCTCTCCGTTTTGGCTGTCAATGGTGACCTGGTCGCCGGTTTGGACGAGGGCGATGGGGCCGCCTTCGATGGCTTCGGGGACGACGTGGCCGATGAGAAAGCCGTGCGAGCCGCCGGAGAAACGCCCATCGGTAATCAGCGCGACATCCTGCACCAGTCCCGCGCCGGCCAATGCGGACGTGGGGGTGAGCATTTCCGGCATGCCGGGTCCGCCTTTGGGGCCTTCGTAGCGGATGATGATGACATTGCCTTTTTCGATCTTGCCCTGTTCGAGGGCGGCGAGCATGTCTTCCTCGCAGTCGAATACATTGGCCGCACCTTTGAATACCTCGCCTTCTTTGCCCGTGATTTTTCCGACTGAACCTTCCGGTGCCAAATTCCCACGCAAAATTTGTAAGTGTCCCGTTGGCTTGATGGGGTCATTAAAGGGGCTTACGATGTCTTGCTGTCCTTCACCCGTGCCATAAGGGGGAAGGTTTTTTATATCGGCGAGGTTTTCGGCTATTGTTTTGCCTGTTACGGTCATCTGGTTGCCGTCGATGAGGTCGGCGTCGAGGAGCAATTTCATCATTGCGGGTGTTCCGCCGATGTCGTGAAGCTCTTCCATGACGTAACGCCCGGAGGGTTTGAGGTCACACAGGAGGGGTGTTTCGTTGGATATGTGTTGAAATTCGTCGATGTCGAGGTCTATGTCATAAGCTCTGGCAATGGCGAGCAGGTGGAGCACGATATTGGTGGAGCCGCCCGTGACAACGGCGAGGCGGATGGCGTTGAGAAAGGATTGTTTGGTGACGATGTCGCGCGGTTTGAGGTCGGCTTCGAGCAGGGCGCGAACAGCGTGACCGGCGTGGATACATTCGGCGTGTTTGTCGGGGTCTTCGGCGGGTGTGCAGGAGGAATAGGGCAGGGAGAGGCCCATGCATTCGATGGCGCTGGCCATGGTATTGGCGGTGTACATGCCGCCGCAAGCACCGGCGCCTGGGCAGGCGTGTTCGACGATTTCCTGGCGTTCTGCATCGCTGAGCGAGTCTGTGATAAATTCGCCGTAGCTTTGAAAGGCGGAGACGATGTCGAGTTTGCGTTCTTCACCTTGTATGGTGGCGCAACCGGGCTTTATTGTGCCGCCGTAGATCATCAGGGCAGGGCGGTTGAGGCGGCCCATTGCCATGACCACGCCGGGCATGTTTTTGTCGCAGCCGGGCAATGCGATCAATCCATCGTACCACTGTGCGCCCATGAGGGTTTCGATGGAGTCGGCTATGAGGTCGCGGGATTGAAGGGAGAAGGACATGCCGTCTGTGCCCATGGATATGCCGTCGGATACGCCGATGGTGTTGAAGCGCATGCCAACGCACCCGGCTTCGGTGACGCCTTTTTTGGTTTCGGCGGCGAGGTCGTTGAGGTGCATATTGCAGGGGTTGCCTTCATACCAGACCGAGGCGATGCCGACCTGTGCTTTGTCCATGTCGGCGCGCGTCAGTCCGGTGGCATAGAGCATGGCCTGAGATCCGCCCTGGGATTTTTTTTGGGTGATTTGAGAGCTGTACTTGTTCAGTTTTGCCATTGAAGAGTTCCTTTCGTAGATGAGACTTTGGATTTGTCGTATTTTTGCAAGGCTGTAATTTAAACGAATTGTGGGAGATGTGTCAACAAGGGTGTGGAATATGGCTGACTATGTGTTGCAGGATTATTTGCGTGTGGGACTGAATCTGGTGTTTGTGGGGTTTAATCCGAGCTTAAGGTCTGCGGAAGTTGGTTATTATTACGCGGGGCGAGGCAATCAGTTTTGGCCGTTTTTGTACGAGGCCGGGCTGACAGATCGCTTGTTGGAGCCGCGGGAAGATGCGACTATTTTGAATTATAATATCGGGCTGACAGATATTGTGAAGGGGCGCGCGACGCGGGGGATTGGAGATCTGACGGATGGCGATTATGTGTCTGGTTTTGAATTGTTGCGAGAAAAAATGCGGAGGTATCGACCGAGGGTGATTTGTTTTAATGGGAAGAGCGGATACGCTAAGGTGATGGGCGGGAAGCGAGATTACGGTTTGCAAGATGAGTTGTTGGAAGGCGCGAAGCTGTTTCTCGCACCGTCAACGAGTGGTGCGCTGCCCATGCCGAGGGTTGAGAAGTTGCGGTATTATCAAGCGTTGAAGCTTTTTGTTGATAACCTGTGAAGGAGAAGAAATGAAGCGACCGAATATTTTGTTTGTGATGACCGATGACCACACGCCGCGCGAGATGAGCAGTTATGGCAATCCGATTTTGCATACGCCCAATCTGGATCGCATTGGGAATGAGGGTACGCGGTTTAACAATTGTTTTTCGACCAATGCGCTGTGCGCGCCTGCGCGGGGTACGGTGTTGACGGGATGTTTTTCTCATGTCCACGGTATTCGGGGAAATTCCGAGAGGGCCGATGCGATTGAGAATCTGGATCCAAATGTGCCGACGTTTCCCGAGTTGCTTCGCGATGCGGGATATAAGACCGCGTTGTTTGGCAAGTATCACATCCGGCAGGATCCTCGCGGGTTTGATACGTGGTGTATTCATCCGGGGCAGGGCGTGTATTTTGATCCGACGTATATCGATAATGGGAAGGAAGTCGCAAAGGAGGGGTATGCCACGGATATAACGACGGATATGGCACTTGAATTTTTGAAGGGATTGGATGGGGAGCAGCCTTTTTGTCTGGTGTATCAGTTTAAGGCGCCGCATCGGCCGTTTACGCCAGCACCACGGCATGCACATCTTTTTGAGGATGTTGAGATTCCCCAGCCGGAGACGTATGGCGATGATTTTGCGACGCGAAAAATTGCGGCTCTGGCTGAGGATATGAAGTTTGATATTAGTCTGGCGCCCGATTATGACGATATACCCGAGGGCTTGAGTAATGGGGAAAAGAAGGATTGGATCTATCAGCGTTTTATGAAGGATCGATATCGCACGATTTACGGTGTGGATGAAAATCTGGGACGGGTGCTGGATTATCTGGATGAGACGGGTTGGGCTGACGATACGCTGGTGATTTATACGTCGGATCACGGATATTTTTTGGGCGATTACGGATGGTACGATAAGCGGTTTATGTACGAGCCGTCGATTCGCATTCCGCTGGTGGTGCGTTATCCAAATGGGGGTATCAGCGGGAATGTGACCGATGCGCTGGTGATGAATGTGGATTTTGCGCCGACGATTCTGGATTTTGCCGGTGTCGAAATTCCCGAAGGCGTGCAGGGCGAGAGTTTGCGTCCGTTGCTCCAGGGGACAGAACCGGATGATTGGCGCAGGTCTGTTTATTATGCCTATTTTGAGGATTCATGGGTGCTGCACGGCAAGGGGGCAGAGGCGATGTCAGAGCCGTCGTTCCAGTATTTTACGCCGCACCGCATTGGTCCGCATCGCGGCGTGCGTACAGATCGCTACAAGCTGATTGAATACTATGCCGAGGGCGATTACTGGGAGTTGTTCGATTTGCGAGAAGATCCCAATGAGTTGCGGAATGTGTACGAAGACGCCGCGTATGCAGATCTGGTGGTGGAGTTGAAGGTTGAGTTGCGAAGGTTGCAGACGCAGTATGGGGATTTGTAAGGGCGATTAGCTATTTTTTGGGCATGTACACATCAGTCGCAGAGCCGAGGTGGATTTCTGAGGCTATGCCGATGGATTCGGCAAGCGAGGGGTGCGGGTGAATGGTGTGGGCAATGTCTTCGGCGACGGCAGCCATTTCAATGGCGAGTACGCCTTCGGCGATGAGGTCGCCTGCATGTGGTCCCACGATGCCCATGCCGAGTACGCGCTGGGTATAGGGATCGACAATGAGCTTGGTCTGGCCTTCGATGCGTCCAATTGCATGCGCTTTGCCCAGGGCGGCCCAGGGGAAGCGCACGATATCGACTTTTCGGTCTTGTTTGAGGGCGTCGGTTTCGGTCAGGCCCACCCATGCAATTTCGGGATCGGTGTACACAACAGAGGGAATGAGTGCGTCGAAAGATGCGGGTTCACCGGCGAGAACTTCGGCGGCGATTTTGCCTTCGTGCGCGGCTTTGTGGGCAAGGCCGGGACCCGGAACGGCGTCGCCGATTGCAAAGAGGCGGGGATCGTTTGTACGCATCTGCGAATCGACTTCGATAAACCCGTGGTCATTGGGTTCTATGTCCGTGTTTTCAAGGCCGATATTGTCTGTATTCGGGCGTCGGCCAATGCAGAGGAGGACGCGGTCGAATATTTCAGATGTTTTCGATCCTTCGCCTTCCCAGTGTACTTCAATGCCGGTGTTGACTTCTTCGATATGCGTGACGCGCGTGCTGGTGTGTATGGCGCTGAATGCCTGACGCAATCGGGTTTCGAGGGGTTTGATCAGGTCGGGATCGGTGCCGGGCAAGAGGGTGTCGGTCATTTCGACGACGGTGACGGCACTTCCCAATGCGGCGTAAACACTGCCGAGTTCGAGACCGATGATGCCTCCGCCGACGACGAGGAGGCTTTTGGGTATTTCGTCGAGGTCGAGTGCTGTTGTCGAGTCCAGGATGCGCGGTGTGTCGAGCGCGAAAATTGGGAGGACGATAGGGCGTGATCCTGTGGCGATGATGGCGTGTTCAAATTCGACGCGGTCAATGTCTCCATCGCCTTCGATAGACGCGCTTTGTGAGTTCTCGAATTGCGCGTAGCCCGTCAGGTGGGTAACCTTGCGCTGGCGCACCAGGCCAGATAGGCCAGTTGAGAGGCGGGTGATGATGTTGTCTTTCCAGCCTCGCAGGGCGTCCAGATCGATTTTGGGATCGCCAAAGGTGAGGCCATAAGTTCTGGCTTCACTGGCTTCGGTGATGAGTTCGGCAACGTGGAGCAAGGCTTTGGATGGGATGCATCCGCGCAATAAACAGGTGCCACCGAGGTTGTCGTCGGCATTGACGAGTGTGACTTGCAGGCCCAGGTCAGCAGCGCGAAAGGCCGCAGTATATCCGCCGGGACCGCCGCCGATTACGAGGAGATCGGTTTTGTGCGTTTCAGCCATGTGATTTCTCCAGTTTATCCGCCCATGAGCATGAGTTCTGGGTTTTCGAGCGCATCGACGATTTTTCGCATGAATCGCGCACCGTCGGCGCCGTCAATAACGCGGTGATCATAAGAGAGTGCCAGCGGCATGATGAGGCGTGGTTCGATGCGCCCTTCGCGCACGGTGGCTTCTTCTCGTGCGCGTCCAAATCCCAATATTGCAACTTCGGGATAATTGACGATGGGGGTAAATTCGCCCACGCCCAGGCTGCCCAGGTTGGTGACGGTGAATGTGCCGCCTTGCAATTCGTCGAGGCCAATTTTGCCGGTGCGTGCGCGGTTGCTGATGTCGCCGAGTTCGAGGGCCAGTTCCAGGATGTCTTTGCGATCGACGTCTTTGATGACGGGAACGAGCAAGCCGCGCTCGGTGTCAACGGCGATGCCGAGGTTGTAGTAGTGTTTGAGAATAATTTCATTGGCTTCCGCATCGAGGCTGGCGTTGAATTGCGGAAAGGTCTTAAGCGCGGTGATGATTGCTTTTAGCGCGAGGACGGTCGGCGTCAGTTTGGCTCCCAGTGCTTCGGTTTTTTCTTTGTTACGCTGCCGAAATGCTTCGAGGTCTGTGACGTCTGCGCGATCAAATTGCGTGACATGAGCCACCTGTTGCCAGGCCTGGCTCATATTTTTTGCTATAATCTGCCGAACTTTGCTGAGGGGTTGGCGCTCGATGTTGCCCCATCTCGAGAAGTCGGGCAGTTCGACGGGTGCAGTTGGTGCGGGACCACCTGTTTGCCGATCGCGCACAGCGGCTTTGATATCGTCTTGTGAGATGCGTCCACCGGGTCCCGACCCAGCGACCTGGGTGAGATCTACGCCGAGTTCTCGCGCGAGCCGCCGCGTGGATGGCGCTGCGGGAATGGGATCGCCGTTGGATGCGGGTGCAGGTGGTCTGGGTGCGGGAGGTGTTGGTTCGGGTGCTCTGGCGGTGGGTTCGGGTTCTTCTTTTGGTGCAGGAGCTGGTGCTTCGGCTTCCGGCTCTACTTGTTGTTCGCCCTCTTCGACGGAGATCAATAAGCTGCCTACGGGCACGCGGTCTCCGGCATTAATGTGTATTTCTGTGACTGTGCCAGCAACACTACTGGGTACTTCGACCAGGGCTTTGTCGGTTTCGAGTTCGAGCACGCTCTGATCGACTTCAATAGTATCGCCCTCGGCAACGAGTACGCTGACTACATCGCCTGCTTCTACGCCTTCGCCGAGATCGGGAAGTTTAAATTCGGTTGCCACAAGACCTCCTTAATCGCGAATTAAATTAATAATACGTCGTGACCGGGCCTGCCGATACCGGATCGACTTTCGCGGGGTCGATGCCGAGTTCGTCTATGGCTGTGGCGACCTGTTCGCGTTTGATTTTGCCCTGTTTTGCCAGGACGTAAAGCGCGGCCACAGCGATGCACTCGGCGTCAACTTCAAAATGTCGGCGCAGAGCCTGGCGCGTGTCGCTGCGCCCAAATCCATCTGTGCCGAGGACCATCATGTCTTCGGGTACCCAGGGGCGGATCATTTCGGGCAGGGATTTCATGTAATCGGATGCAGCGACAATGGGACCATCGGTTTTTTCGAGTACTTTGACGATATACGGCTTTTTTTGACGCCGCGTTGGATGCAGCATGTTCCACCGCTCGGTTTCAAGCGCGTCCCGCCGCAATTCTTTGTATGAGGTGACACTCCATACGTCTGCGGAAATATTGTATTCGGCGGCGAGTATTTCTTGCGCGCGCAGGGTTTCGCGGAGGACGGATGCACTGCCGAAGAGCTGAACTTTGTGATGGCCCTGTTGCATTCTGTGTTTCTTGAGCGGATAAATGCCTTTGACGATGCCTTCTTCAACGCCTTTGGGCATGGGGGGGTGTTCGTAGTTTTCATTGCCCAGGGTCATGTAGTAATAGACATCTTCCTGTTCCTGGTACATGCGTCGAATGCCGTCCTGGATGATGATGGCAATTTCATAAGCATAAGCTGGGTCGTAGGCGATACAGTTGGGGACAGATGAGGCGAGAATATGGCTGTGTCCGTCTTCGTGCTGGAGACCTTCGCCGTTGAGCGTGGTGCGCCCGGCTGTTCCGCCCAATAAAAAGCCTTTGCAGCGGATATCGCCGGCCAACCACATGAGGTCGCCCACGCGCTGAAAGCCGAACATGGAATAGTAGATGTAGAACGGGATGGTGTTGACGCCGTGTGTGGCATAAGCTGTGCCAGCGCAGATGAATGAGGACATGGCACCGGCTTCGTTGATGCCTTCTTCGAGTATTTGGCCGTCTTGCGCTTCTCGATAGTAGCTGATATTGCCCGCGTCAACGGGTTCGTATATTTGTCCCATGTGCGAGTAGATGCCGAGTTGCCGAAATAGGGAATCCATACCAAAGGTGCGGGCTTCGTCCGGGATGATGGGGACGAGCAGTTTGCCAATGTCTTTGTCGCGGGCGAGTTTGGCAAACAGACGCGCAAAGGCCATGGTCGTAGAGGCCTGACGGTCGCCTGTACCTTTGAAGGCTTCGTCAAATACCTCCCGCGAGGGTGCTTGAAGGGGTTTGGCACGCACGCTTCGGGCGGGCAAATATCCGCCGAGTTCTCGGCGTTGTTGTTGCAAGTACTGCATTTCAGGACTGTCGTCGGGGGGGCGATAAAAGGGTGCTTTGCCCACTTCGCTGTCGGAGATGGGGATGTCAAAGCGGCGTTTGAATTCACGCATCTCGTCTTCTTCGAGCTTTTTTTGCTGGTGGGTCATGTTGCGGCCTTCGCCAGCTTCGCCAAGGCCATAGCCTTTGATGGTTTTGGCCAGGATGACAGTTGGAGCGCCTTTGTGTTCTACTGCGGCTTTGAATGCGGCGTACACTTTTTCGGGATCGTGACCCCCGCGACGCAATTTTTGGAGTTGTTCGTCCGAGAGGTGTTCGACCATTTTGAGCAGGTCGGGATGGGTGCCAAAAAAGTCGTGGCGGATGTATTCACCGGATTCGACGGTGTATTTCTGGTATTGGCCATCGACGACTTCTTCCATGCGCTCCTGAAGCAGGCCCTGGGTGTCTTTTTCGAGTAGTGCGTCCCAATCGTCTCCCCATATCACTTTGATGACATTCCAGCCGGCGCCGCGAAAGACCTGTTCGAGTTCCTGGATGATTTTGCTATTGCCGCGCACGGGACCGTCCAGGCGTTGCAAGTTGCAGTTGATCACGAAGATGAGGTTGTCGAGTTGTTCGCGGGTTGCCAGGCTGATGGCACCGAGGGTTTCGGGTTCGTCTGTTTCGCCGTCGCCGACGAAGACCCAGACTTTGGAGTCGCGAGTGGATTTGAGGCCGCGGTCTTCGAGGTAGCGGTTGAAGCGAGCCTGGAAGATGCCCACGAGGGGACCAAGTCCCATGGATACTGTGGGGAATTGCCAGAAGTCGGGCATGAGATAGGGGTGGGGATAGGAAGACAGGCCGCCGGGATTGCGGAGTTCGCGGCGGAAGTTTTCGAGGTGTTCGGTGCTCAGGCGGCCTTCGAGAAAGGCGCGGGCATACATGCCGGGCGAGGCATGGCCCTGAAAAAAGACCTGATCCCCGGAGAAATCGCCGTTGGGCGCTTTGAAGAAGTGATTTTGACCCACTTCATATAGCGTGGCAGCCGATGCAAAGGTGGAGATATGGCCGCCAATGCCATCGGCTTCTTTGTTGGCACGGGTGACCATGGCCATGGCATTCCAGCGCACGAGACTTTTGATGCGGCGCTCGATTTCGCGGTCGCCCGGATAGGGCAGTTGTTTGTCGTGCGGGATGGTGTTGATATAAGGCGTATGAGATGCGAAGGGAATGTCAACGCCCAGACTTTTTTGCGCTTCTTGTTCCAGGCGGTCGAGCAAATAGCGCACGCGATCGGGACCGCCGTTTTGCAGAACATAAGCCAGAGATTCGATCCATTCTTCGGTTTCGATGGGATCGATATCGCGAAATGTACCTGGTGCGACAGAATCGGCCATGGTAAAACCCCTTTGTTCTGTGGTGCAGGTTATACGTGCGTATCCAAACGTCTATGATGTGTGAAATTTACGAGGGATAATGGATTTTGTCAAATGCAGAGCGTGTTTTTTCGCGAGAGAAAGGCAAATTTCAAGAAAATGGATTTATATAAAAAATTGTTAATTAATAAAATAGTATAATTAGTTGACCGGTTGGTAAAGTATGGCAAAAAAACAGAACGTCTCGCACCTTTCGGGAGAGAAGATGATGTCAGGCGTCCGGTACTTGTTGCCCCCGATGGCAGGTCTGACAGGTGATCTGGGTGAATTGTCCTTCTTTGAAGTCTTTGAGGATTTCGCCGTTGATTTTTTGCGTCATGGTAATCATGAGGCGCGCGATGTCTTTGCGGGGGTTTTCGTCTGAGGCGAAGTCGTAAGTGGATAGGGATTGGCCTTCTTCCCCTTTGTGGCAAGCGTGACAGCGCACGCCCAGTGCTTTGCTAAAATCTTTCATGTATTGCATGAGTTGTGCTTTTTTGATGTCTTTGGGCAGGACTTTTAAGTTGGTGTAGGTGTCGGGAATTTGGGCGAAAGATGCGGTGACGATGAGAGAGATGAGAGAGATGAGTGTGAGAACGAGTGCGATGAGTAGCGAGCGGTTCATGGCGCCTCCTTTTTTATCTGTGACTATCCAGCCATTGCAGTTGATTTGTTTGCGGAAAGGCGGTGATGGGATTTTCGAGGGGTCCAATGCCTTCAAAGGTCATGCATACGCGGTCGCCTTCGCGCAAGCCGCTTTCGAGGTCGTCGTCGGAAAAAACAATAGGTGTGCCCCAGTAGAGGATTTGCAGGGTGTTGGGTTCAAGGGGTAAGCGGGAAAAGAGTGATCGCTCGAGGTGAAAGAGGCCGTCGGGCATGTTGAGATGGTTTTGTCCGGTATGCCCTTCTTTGTAGGCAATGCGCGTGTTGTTGCGTATCACTTCACAAGAGACGGCTACGCTGCTGTCGTCATAGGCTGAGTTGGTGACCATCAGGGGTCCGAGGCTGGCGCAGCCGTGGGACCAGTTTTTGGCCTGGGGTAAGTTGAGCGGGTTTTCCGCTTCGATGCCGTTGTCGGTGTAATCATTGCCGCCGGTGTAGCCCAATCGCTCAATTTGACCTGTGACATTGAGGCCGTAAATGGTTACGAGTTCTGTTTCGGGTACGAGGCGTTGGGTGTTGTGGGGGTGCGATATAGGGCCACCGTGTCCGACGAGGGTGGCGGTGTCGTTTTTGGCAAAGAGTTCGGGCGTGCCGCCCTGCGCACATTCCCGGTATTTTTGATCATAGACGTTGACGGCGTCACCGGTGGCCTGTTTGGCTTCTATTTCGCGCAATTTCGCGCTGTCTTCATGGGTGACACCAGCGAGCCAGATACGCAGTTTATGTGGTGCGTCTGTCGGTGCGGTTACCGGGCTGATCAGGTGTGGTTGATTGGGGTCGGTCGTGTTGTTCAAGAGGTCGCGGAGTGAGAGGCGGGGTGCATTGCGGATATTGATTGACTTTACTGTGGTTTCTATACTGTTTTTGTCGCCTCCGTGGCGGTAATAGAGGTCGTGAAGCGAAGCCGGGTGTGGGGCGCAGGCTGTGAGGTCGAGAACATCGTCGCCTTTGACAAGTCCCAGGCGAGGTCCTTGTTCGGGTTGTGCGAATTGCAATAGTTTCATGGTTGCCTCGGTGTTTGTGGGATGGGAAACAAGAATAGTTATTATTGGAGTGCCTGTAAAGAGGATTATTATTCGCGATTGCGCGATTTTTTTTGCATATTGTAGGGATAAAAGGAGGTGGGGCTTATGGCAGTAGCACTGATTACGGGCGCGTCGAGCGGTATTGGTTTGGAATTGGCGCGGGTGTTTGCGGCTGATGGGGTTGATGTGATTTTGTCAGCGCGGTCCGAGGATAAGTTGCATGCGTTGGCAGGAGAAGTGCGGGAAAAATACGGTGTGAAGGCCAGGGTGATTGTGGCCGATTTGTCGGTGCCGGGCGAGGCTGAGACGGTTTATGACCGGGTTGTGAAAATGGGGTGGGATGTGGATTATCTGGTGAATAATGCCGGGTTTGGGGTTTATGGCTTTTACGCGGAGACAGATTGGATGGCAGAAGCGGATATGTTGCAGGTGAATATTGTCGCTTTGACGCATTTGACCAAGTTGTTTTTGCCGGATTTGATTGATAGAGGTCGGGGAAGAATTTTGAATGTGGCTTCGACTGCGGCGTTTCAACCCGGTCCGAGGATGGCTGTGTATTTTGCGACGAAGGCGTATGTGCTGTCATTTTCAGATGCGATTGCCAATGAGTTAAAGGATACGGGTGTGAGCGTGACTGCGCTGTGTCCAGGGGCAACGGAGACGGGTTTTCAACGCGCCGCGGGCGCAACGGGTTCGCGTTTGTTTGATATGCGCGGGTTGCCCACGGGTGCCGATGTGGCGAAGTACGGGTACAGGGCTATGCAAAAGGGAAAGCGCGTGGCTATTCACGGGTTGATCAGTAAGATGCTGGCTTTTACTGTGCGCTTATTACCTCGACGGATTGTTGTTGCAACGACGAGAGCGCTGATTGCGAGAAGTGATTAAGCGAGTGCATCTGCCTGTGTGCGGCTCTCAGATAGGAAGCGGTCCAGTTGCAGGCGCTCGGCATGGTTGGAATTGAGGCGAACGCGCAGGTGTACGTCGTTGCCCTCATAATCCCGGGTCAGAATTTCGCTGTGGGCGTAAAGTAGTGAGAGGAGTTTGCCTTCACTTTGTGGCACCTGAAGTTTTAGGGTGACTGCATCGGCAGACAAAAAATCGCATATTCGATTTTTGACCGCGTCGAGATCAGCGGCGTCGAGCGCAGAAATTGCAAGCGCATTGGGATCTTTTGCGCAGTGTTTTGCAATTTCTTTTTGTCGTTCAGCATCTGCGAGGTCCATTTTGTTATAGACAGTCAGAGCGGGTTTGTCATCAATTTTGAGTTTTGTTAGGACTTCGTTGACTGTGATCATTTGCATTTTGTATTGCGAATGGCTGGCATCAACAACGTGAAGGAGCAGGTCCGCCTGTACGGCTTCTTGTAATGTGGCGCGAAAGCATGCAAAGAGGTGGTGCGGTAAGCGGTTGATAAAGCCGACGGTGTCGGTGAGCAAGATGGGGCGATGGCTGTGTACATCAACGCTGCGCGTGGTGTTGGTCAAAGTGGCAAAAAGCTGATTTTCGACCAGGACATTTTCACCTGAAAGCCCGCGCATAAGCGTGGATTTGCCCGCGTTGGTATAGCCAACGAGCACAACGTTAAAACTATGGTTGCGTCCTTTGCGACTGGTGTCCATTTGACGTCTCACTCGTTTGAGGCTGTCGTAGAGGGACTTTCCGCGCTGTTCGATCCACCTGCGGGTGGTTTCAGTGTGCGTTTCACCCGATCCGAGGCCTGCGCGACGTTCTGCGTGGGGGTTAAATTGGCGAATGCGTGGGCGCAAATAACGCAGGTGGGCCATTTGTACTTGAATTTGCGCGGTGCGTGTGCGTGCGTGTAAAGCAAAAATATCGAGAATGAGCAGGCTGCGATCGAGGATGCGTACCCCAATGTCGGTTTCGAGGTTGCGCATTTGCGAGGGCGAAAGGTCATTGTCAAAGATGATCGCGTCGATATCTCTGTTTTTGGCCATTTCTCGAAGTTCGTCGATTTTGCCCGAACCGATATAGGTGGCTGGATCGGGTTTGTCGCGATTTTGCAATGTGCGATCAATTACCTCAAAGGTGGCAGTGCTGGCCAGGTGCGCGAGTTCTTCGAGAGATTCTCTGGCACTGCGTGTGGAGATACCGCGTTGCGCCACCCCAACGAGAATGGCACATCGTATGCCCTGTGCGTCAAAGATATGGTCCATGTTATCTCCTGAGTTTTTAGTTACATTCATAATAATAAGGTGAAGATATGTTGATGCAAAGTGAAATCGCCGGGATAGGACGGCGTCTGTTGGCAACGGTGTTGGATTTTGTGATTTTACACCTGGTGCTGACGGTGGTTCTGCGCAATATGCTGCTATCGCCTGCGGGTGTGTGGATGGTGGATTTTATTTTTATTGTGATATATTCAGCGATATTTGTGGGGCTTATGGGCCAGACGCCGGGCAAGATGTTGTTGAGATTGCGCGTGATTGATGCCCACGGTGGCGGGTTGAATTATGTGCAGACGTTTCGACGTGCGGTGGTGAAGTGGTCACCGGTTTTTGTGCTGTTTATTGTGATGGCTCTGTTGACGCCAGAGGAGGTGTACCAGCGTCCCGCGGATGGAGAAGTGGTGGATACCGTTGAAGTTGATGCGCAATCGGCTGTGGCTTCATCGACTGCGATGGTGATCGGTACGGTGGGCTGGCTGGTGTTGATTCACATGGCGCGCCGCCATCCCGATGGGCAGGGGATTCACGATCGCGTGGCGGAGACGTATGTGATTAGAACGGGGTGAAAATTACCGGGTGCCTGGTACAAAGAAGACAGCATCTTTTTTTGTGGTCTGGTCGGCGTTTTTGTCTGTGATTGTGAGTTTGAGGGTGTAGCGTCCGGATGAGAGGTTGGTGAGGGGCATTTCGAGATAGGTGTTTTCGTCGGGGTTTGTACCGACTTGATCAAAGCTGAGGCCAACGGCCTCGGTATTTTTTTTGCCCAATTTGGCGAGGAGGGATACGAGTGCGAAACCGGTTTCCTGGCGTTTTTGTACTTCGTATGAGATGGTGTATTGCGTCTGCCCAAATTCGTCGCGTTTGAGGTTGTAGATTTCAAAGTAAACGTACATGGACATGCCGGGGACAAAGGTTGCCGAGGGCTGCGGCTGAATGTAGAGGTCGCCGCGCACAAAGGATGTGTCGGGCGCGCGATCCGCTTCGATGATGCGGGAGGCGATCTGGATGTCGCTCATCATCAGATGGCTTTTGTTGTGATAGGCGGGCAATTGAAGATTGGCCTGGCGATATGCGCCAATGCGGTTGGTATTTTGACGCCACGCTTCAACGGCCAGTTCATATTCACCGGGTTCGGCGATGTGGTGCACGCCGCTCAGGGCTTGTAACCCCCGGTCCCGAATATCATCGGTGATGTCGATGGCCAACGCGCTTTTGGTGTTCTGAAATTCGAGAGCGCGAGGGTAGATAAGCGCGGTGCGGCGTTCGACGACCACAGTGGTGTCCGGATCTGTGGGCAGTGCCACATTGTCTAAAGGTAGGCCAAATATGACCTGCAATTCGGTTTTGTTCTCCGGACCCCGAAAGGTGAGGGTGTCGAAGTAAAAGTCGAGGGGTTCGAGTGCTTCTATGCTGTACAATTCGGGTTCTACTGCCGCGAGCGATTGGGCGAGAGTGGCGGGGTTAAATTCGTTGAGGCGCTGAATCACGCTCATGTACGATCGCCCGGAGGATTCGGCATTGGCGAGGTCTTCTTCGGTCAGCGATGGGACGGGAGCAAAATCGTAGTTCCCGCCCAAAAATTCATCGGTAAATGTAAATTCTGCGCCCTGTCCGAGGTTTTTGTATAGCCAGACTTCCCAGGGGACAGAGGTCCAGCCACTGGTCGTTGTGACGGGACGGTAGTCGGTAAAGCCCATATTGCCCACACGACCTATGCCACCTTGCTCCATGGTGCGAATCGGATAGACGGGACCGACGAAGTTGGCTTCAATGCCAGCATCGCCGTAAATCGCATACGCTCTTTGTTCTTGAATGCGCTGTACGTCGAGTGGTACGATAGCATTGAGTTTTCGGGAGGTTGAGATATAGTCGGGTTCGCCATATCGAATGTAGATTTCTCCTCGGCGATCCCACGGCCACTTTTTGCCAAAATGGGTTCGCGCATGCCATACCCTGCGATAGTGCTCGGCACGGCGCAGTGCGCCTCCCGAGGTTTTAAAGGGATCTTTTTGCAACCAGAAGCGTGTGAGAAAACGCTCGCGTTGTGTCTTGTCGTCTGAGGCTGACGCGAGGCGGTAAGCGCGCGCTTCGGCTTTTGAGCCGATATAAGAGATGTCGTCAAAGAGGGGCTGTTCTTCTTTGGGTAAGGTCTCGATATAGCGTCGAAATGCCGTTAGTGCGCCTTCGTGGTCGCGTCTTTGAATGAGGGCCTGGGCGAGCAATGGCAGTGCGCGGGGGTCTCGCATGCGAGATGTGATGTCTTCGAGGTCGCGGTATTCTTTGGCTTCGTATAGCGCGTAGGCAAATTGGTATGCGGTTTCGCGGTCTTCGGGGTTGCGCTCGAGGTACTTTTTGTAGTAGTATAGCGCGACCTGATGCGCGCTGCCTTCTTCGCGATGCGCGCGAGCGAGCAGGAGATAGGACGAAGCCCGGTCGGGAAATCGCGCAATGGTTTGTGAGGCCGCTTTTCGCGCGCGGCTTCCGGTATCTTCGAGTGCGAGCAGGGTTTTGATGAGGCGGTCGTGGGCGTCCGCGTCTGTGGTGTCGATGGCGACTGCTTTTTCGTAGTGCGACAGCGCGCGGTCGGGTTTGTTGCGCAGATTTTGGTACACGCGACCCAGGCCCGTGTGGGCAATTGCGAGGTTGGGGCGCAAGGCGAGTGCATTTTGAAAGGCTGCTTCAGCGCTGTCGGCTTCTTCAAGGCGCAAATAGAGCAAGCCCATGCGCGTATAGCTTGCCGACGAATCAGACGCGGTAGCCAGGTCTGCTTTCAACCGGTTGATGATGTCGTGGAGGTCGCGGTTTTGCGCGAATCCCGTGCTTGCAAAACTGATGAGGAGCAGATAAATGGTTGAGTAGAGGACTTTGTGCATGGATAATCCTTTAAGTGTCGCGGCAGTTTTTACACGCTTGTTTGGGTTTTTGGTTTCTTTTTAACATTAAAAACTTTTGTCGAATTTCTCAATGGCTTTTGCGACTTATGAGGCTGTAAAGGTATAAATATATCTAATTTTCTTGACTTAGTTGAAGGGGCGTTTTATTTTCCGTCTGAAAGGGATGTGTGCGGATAGGCGCACAGGCAGGGATGTCTATGCTCTCACTCGAATGAAAGGGCATTTATGACGTTGATGGAGATTCTGTCGGGCAAATCGGTCATTATCGGGCTTAAGGGGCAAAACAAGCGGGAAATTCTCGAAGAGCTTGTTAATGAACTCGAAGTAGGCGATAAAATTACTGACCGAGATAAGGTACTCCAGGCGGTTTTGGACCGCGAAGATATTATGAGTACGGGTATTGGGCACGGTATTGCCATTCCCCATGGGAAGTCGGAATATGCCACGATGTTGGGCGGTGTGCTGGGCATCAAGTCAGAAGGTATCAATTTTAATGCTTTAGATGGTAAAAAGACCTACATTTTTTTTCTTTTGGTTTCTCCGCTAAATGTCTCGGGACCGCATATTAAAGCCTTAGCGCGTATATCAAGAGTGCTCAAAGGAGAAGATTTTAGACAGCGTTTGATTGGCATTAGAAATCGCGAGGAGGCTCTGGCGATTATTGAAGCAGAAGATAAGAAATACTAATAAATATCATAAGATTTTACCCCATGCCTGCTTTTCTGCAAAGCAGGTTTTTTTGTTTGAGCGTTTTTTATGTTCGGTATTTCATTTACAAATCCAATGCTGTTGCACGGTTTGTGGGCGGCGCTGTTGCCGCTTGTGATTCATTTGTTGAATCGGCGTCGTACGGTAACGGTGTCGTTTTCAAATGTGGCACTTTTGCAAAGACTCCAGCACGACCGCATGCGACGGCTAAAAATAAAGCATCTCGCGTTGCTCATTTTGCGAACTCTGCTCATTGTTTTGCTGGTGCTGGCTTTTGCGCGTCCGACTTTGAGTGGGGGCAGTGGGCAGGTGGGCGATGCGGGTACGTCGGCGTTTATTTTGCTCGATCGTTCGTTGAGTATGCAATATCGCACAGCAGAAGGTACGTTGTTTGAGCGGGTGCTTCGCAGGGTGCAGGCTCTATTGTCCCTGTTTGATGAGCGCGACGATGTGCGTCTGGCACTGATCGACAATGACGTTGAGGAGATCGCTGTGACCTCGCCAGAGCGGTTGCGGCTGCTTATGGATACGCTACAACCCGGTTTTGGCAGTACAGATTTTGAGGCGGGATTGCAATTGGCTTTGTCGCATTTGTCCGGGTCACAGATGCCCAACCGCGAGTTGTATTTTGTAACGGATCGCGCTTATAATGGATGGACGAATTTGCCCGATACACTGTCTAATTTGGACGATGTATCGGTGTACATTCTGTCCGAGCGGCCTTCGCAAGTTGCCAATATCGGCATTGGGCAGATCAATACGACTTCTCCAGAGGTTGGGCGTTCAACCGCGCTGGGGATCGAACTGATCAATTACGGCGCGGCAAATCGAGGCGATGTGCCTGTGCAGATATTTTTAGATGGTCGGCGTATTGGCCAGGATATTACCCATGTGCCTGCGGGCGGTCGTCGCAAATTGCATACGTCGTTTGTGCCCAAAACAGGGGGGGATGTTTCCCTGCGTGTGGAGATAGGAGAAGATGATCTCGAGGCGGATAACAAGTGCGTGACAGTGTTGCGCGTTCCAGAGCGCGTCCGCATTTTGCTGGTGGGGGATGCGTCCCATGAGTCTTACTATCTCGCTGAGGCTTTGTCCGTTGTTTCAAGCGAGGTGGTGCAGGTTAAACCCGAGGGCGTATCAGATCAGGTGTTGGAAGATATTGATGTGGTTTTTTTGTGCAATGTTGCGCGGCTTTCTATGGGTGCGATTGCCGCTTTGCAAAATCGGATATCGCGGGGGGTTGGTCTGGCTATTTTTTTAGGGGATCAAATAGATGTCCGATATTATAATGAGCATGTGTTGCCCGCGCTTTTTCCCGCTAAATTACTCGGCACGCGGGGCGCTTTGTCGGGTGCTTATCAGGCTTTACAGACGGTTTTGCCCGATCATCCCATGCTGTCGGGTCTGGAACTCAAAGGGGCATTTCAAAGCCCGCGTTTTTTTGTTTCTTATCGGGTTTTACCCGCGCAAAATGCACAATCTGTGTTGTCCTTTGCTTCGGGAGCACCCGCGCTTCTCGAGTCTCGCAAGGGCAATGGGCGCGTCGTGCTGTTCGCGTCTTCGGTGAGTGCGAATTTGGGGTGGAATGACGCGCCGCTTTCCGGTTTTTTTGTTCCATTTGTACATCGCCTGAGCGGATATCTGGCGGCTGGGGCGTTTGGCCGGTCTGACTATCGCGTCGGTCAGGTTGTGTACAGAGATATCCGGCGAGAGAATGCTTCTGAAGCTGTTTTGCGGGCGCCGGGTGGAGAACCCAGAACAATTTGGCCTCAACAACGCGGCTTGCAATCGGTGTGGCCGGTTGGGGTAGTGGATGCGCCAGGGCTGTGGGAGATTTTTGCGCGCGAGCGCGTCTCTGATCGCTTTGCTGTTCAGATTGATGTGCGCGAACCCGATTTGACCCCGGTTCCGATGGCGCGACTCGAGGCCCTGTTTGGTGAAGATCGCTTGCGCGTTGTAGATGGTAAAGCCGATTTGAAGGAGGCGATTCTTTCCCAGAGGTACGGTCAGGAGCTTTGGCGATGGGTGTTGTTGTTGGCCTTGATGGCGATGGGTGCAGAGATGCTCATTGCACAGTCTGCGCGCACGAGCCGCGGGACGCAACCTTGACTTTTGTAATTGGTGCGCGTATTTTTTTGAATTGTAGCGGGCGAGCAGAGAGACGCCGTCCGTACTTCATTTAAATGACAAAGGATGTTTTGATGGCGAAAAATTTGATTATTGTAGAATCACCTGCCAAGGCGCGGACAATTTCTCGATTTGTGGGCAAGGACTACAAAGTCGCCGCTTCTATGGGGCATGTGCGCGATCTTCCCGCACGCGAATTGGGCTTTGATGTGGAGAGCTTTGATCCTAAATACGTCGTGTCGCAAGACAAGCGCAGTGTGATTCAGGCGCTTAAAAAAGATATTGAAAAAGATACGACTGTGTATTTGGCGACGGATGAAGACCGCGAAGGGGAATCTATTTCGTGGCATCTGATTTCTGCACTCAAGCTCAAGAGTCAGCCCATTAAGCGGATTGTGTTCCACGAGATTACCCAATCTGCGATTTTGCACGCGCTTGAAAATCCCCGCGAACTGGATCAAAATTTGGTGGATGCACAACAGGCGCGTCGCATTCTGGATCGCGCTGTGGGATATCAGTTGTCGCCTTTGTTATGGCGAAAGGTAAAGGGGGGATTGTCAGCCGGGCGCGTGCAGAGTGTGGCGGTGCGGATTATTGTTGATCGGGAGCGGGAGATTCGGGCGTTTAAGCCAGAGGAGTATTGGAAGATTAAATCCGATTTTAAGGATCCCAAATTTCAGGCTGAATTGACGCGGCTGAATGGCAAGAAAGCGTCTGTTAAGAATGAAGCCGAGGCCAAAGCTATTGAAGCGAGTGCGCTGAAGGGGCAATTTGTCGTGACAGAGGTGGCCGAGCGCGAGGGTAAGCGTCGACCCGTGCCTCCGTTTACGACATCGACGCTGCAACAAGAGGCGTCTCGCAAGCTGAGTTTTTCTGTGGCGCAGACGATGCGGGTTGCACAACAGCTTTACGAGGGCAATTTTGAAATTCCCGGATATACCGGTGGTTTGATTACGTATATGCGTACCGATTCGGTGAATTTGGCCGAGCAGGCGGTGAATCAGGCGCGAGAGGTGATTGCGCGGGAATTTGGCTCGGATTACACTGTGGAAAAGCCCCGTCGATTTGCCAATAGGACCAAAGGCGCACAAGAAGCGCACGAGGCGATTCGTCCGGCGGATTTGTCGATTAAACCCAACCGCGTTAGGGCACATCTCGATCCCAGGCAATTTCGGCTTTACGATTTGATCTGGAAGCGCACGTTGGCGACGCAGATGGCCGATGCGCGCATTGCCTATACAACGATTCGCATTCGGGCTGGTGAAGCGGGCGAATTGATTTTTGAGGCGAGGGGACAGCGCGTTTTATTTCCCGGATTTTTGAGGGTTTATGCCGAGGGGTCCGATAATCCAGAGGCAGATGTTAACAACAAAGATGTGATTTTGCCAGAGGTTGCAAAGGGGCAGGTTCTCAATTTGGCGAAGTTGCATTTAGAGCAGTTGTTTACCAAACCGCCCGCACGTTATACCGAGGCTTCACTGGTGAAGAAGCTCGAGGGCGAGGGTATTGGGCGGCCTTCGACTTATTCTCCGACGATTTCGACGATTCAGAGCCGGGAATATGTGGAACGCACGCGAGATAAGAAGCTCAAACCCACAGATATCGGCGAGGTGGTGAACGATTTTTTGATGGCGCATTTTCCCGATATTGTCGATTTGCGTTTTACGTCGCATCTCGAAGACGATTTTGACGAGATTGCACAGGGTAAAAATTCATGGAAAGAGATGTTAGAAGCGTTTTATCCGCCGTTTAATGAGCGGGTGGAAGACAAAAAGTCGGTTGATAAAATTGGGCGCAATCTGGGGAAAGATCCCAATACAGGGCGCGAGGTGAGTGTGCGTTTTGGGCAGTATGGTCCCTATGTTCAGATTGGTAGTGCGGATGAAGAAGAAAAGCCTTTGTTTGCATCTTTGCCTCCCAATCAGAGTATTTTTGATATTGAATTGGCCGATGCGCTCAAGTGTTTTGAATTGCCGCGCAAACTCGGGCAAAATGATGCGGGCGATGAGGTGCAGGTCAATATTGGTCGATACGGTCCCTATGTGCGAATAGGTCGCAACTTTTTTTCTCTGCCAGAGGGAGAGGATCTGTTTGAGGTGACGCTGGATCGCGCATTGGAGATCGCGGCGGCTGAGGAAGATCGCAAAGCCAAAAATGTGATTCAGGATTTTGGCGATTTCCAGGTGCTCAATGGGCGGTATGGTCCTTATATTCGCAAAGATGGGAAGAATTACAAGATTCCCAGAGGGATGGATGCAGCGACATTGGACCGCGAGACACTCGAAAAACTCATGCAGGGCGGGGCGGGCGGTGGGCAGTCGCAGAATGTGATTCACGATTTTGATGGGATTCAGGTTCTTGCCGGGCGGTATGGTCCTTATATCAAACACGATGGAAATAATTACCGCATTCCAAAGGGCGTGGAGGCGTCGTCTTTGACAAAGGCGGCTTGTGAGAAGATTATTGCGGAAAACCCGGCGACGAATAGGAGCAGGCGTAGGCGTAGGAAGTGAGGAACGATGTATGAAGGCGAGTAAATCGAGCATGACTGGTCGCATTACAGACCAGTTCACTGTGAAGGAAGAAGTGTGAAGTGGTTGGTAGGGGCGAGGCATGCCTCGCCCGTCATCGCGGCAGGGTTTAAGCCGCGATCCAGAAGGTTTTGAAAGGCGGTGTGAAGCGGGGTATGGAACGGGATGACATTGCACAGCGCATCATAGCGGGCGGGTATAGAAGACAGAAGACGTATGATACCTTCGGTTTTCTTCTGACAGAAGAACAGATTATTCCGTCCGCGAATATGGAAGATATTGATCTCAATGCGTTTCGGGCCTTTCTGCGTATGCAGGGTCTCGATACAGAGGAGGAACCGCAGCCCGCAATCGCCGACGATTTGTGCAATAGACGTATTCTGGTTGAATTCGACAATGCTTTACGTCCTACGGTCTATGGATTGATGGCGTTTGGGAAAGAGCCGCAGGTGCATCCGCAGACCACCAACTTTTTTGTCGAGTGTGTCGCCTATCTGGGCGAGGACCGGGCGTCGGATATCATTCTCGCAGGTGAGGGAAAAGGGCGCCTTGAAGAGCAAATACGCCGGTCAGTCGGATGGGTTCGAGGTTTGGGATGGACCGAGAGCTACGATGGCCTTGAACGAGAGGAGACACCGCTAATTCCCGAGAAGGCACTGCGCGAGGCAATCGTCAATGCCGTTGTCCATCGCGATTACGGGGTCGAAGGTGATGCTCGAAGTGTTCCGTGACCGCATTGATGTGACCAGCCCGGGGACGCTTCCAAATCATATGCGTGTCGAGAATGTGCGCTCGGGCGGCAATCCCCGATCCCGCAATGAGTTGATGGCAAATGCCATGCTCGTCGCACGTTTGATGGAACAGAGAGGACGCGGATGGCCCGTGATGCGGAGGGCGATGCGGGAATTTAACGGCACGGAGCCAGAAATCGTGCAAGACGAAGGCGGGAAGTTCGTGCGGGTGACGTTTCGTAAAGCGATAAGATAGAAATTATGAAACCAAAGGTATATATCGAAACGACCATTATCAGCTATTTGACGGCGCGACCAACGCATAATGTCGTGATTGCAGGGCGCCAACAGAGTACCCGCGACTGGTGGGAAACCGCGGCCAATCGATTCGAACTTGTAGCTTCAGAATTGGTCCTTAATGAAGCTCAGGGTGGCGACCCTGAAGCTGCTCGTGCGCGTCTTGCAGCTATTAACTCGCTGACGCTTCTCGACGCCACAGAGGAAGCCCTTGAATTAGCACAACAGTTGGTCAACTTTGGTGTTGTGCCTACAAAGGCCGCAGAAGACGCTGCTCATATTGCTATCGCCGTTGTCAATGGCATTGAATACCTGGTGACCTGGAATTATCGGCATATCGCTAACGCTACAATTCGATCACAAATCGAAACTGTATGTCGAAATGCAGGTTTTGAACCTGTGATTATCTGCACACCCGATGAACTCATGGAGCTCGATCATGACGACGAATGATCCTATTGTTTCTGAAGTCCGAACAGCACGCGACAAACACGCCGCTCAGTTCGGCTACGACCTCAAAGAGATATTCCGCGATATCAAAGAAAAGCAAAAGGCATCAGGTCGGAAATATGTGCAGTATCCATCCCGACCAGCTATTGCAACAACAATTACAACAGAAAGGGGCATGATGCAGATAGCAGAATTTTATCATAAGGCACTGATTGTAAACGTTACCCATAGTGTAAGGGAGGGAAGATCCGTGTATGATGCAACTCGCTTCGCATGGAGTCTTAATCCTTTGAGGGCCGAGAATGCAGAGATTATTTTAGCTCGTTGTGGGCATGAGATTATAGAGGCATTTGTCGCTTTTAGATGGATAGATGCAACGCGCGAAAATTTTCCAGACTTGTGGGATCAACTCGACGGCATGCCGGTGGTGGGAAGATATCCCAAAGATCGTTATGGTTTTGAGGGACGCGAGGCTGATGATGACATCAGAAATTTGTATGTCGGGAAACGTGTCCCGGATAAATACATAGGCCAAAATCCGATTCGATATATAAAATGTTGAGCTAACACCAGTGCGTGAAGGAGAAGAATAGGAAGTGAAAAAGGTCATTATCACACTTGCCGCTACACTGACATTTGCCGCAACAACGAATGCCATTAAACTTCAGCTTCCCGAGGTTACCAGCCAACAGATTCAAGAGGAAAACGCATTTATTCAAGCAGAAGGTCTTGAGGCTTGGAAAGCAGAAAACGAAGCCAGAATCGCCGAGCAGGGCAAAATTGACGATATGTATTTCGGAATCCTCATCACTGCAACGCGATTCAACAGAGTGTTTGAAGAAACCTATATTCCTTCCGAATTTCGTGGGTCACGCTACAACCCCCGTTATCCAAAACACAAAACGCGCTTTACGATAGGCTTCCGTTATATTCCCTGGGGTGTTTTAAATGTTTTAAAAAAGACTCACGAAATAAAAATAAAAGGAGGAATATCAAGTAAAAAATACGACGAGATGACCGTTGAGGAAGTAGAAAAAGAAATCCACGTTGTCAGGATAACTAAAGGCTCTCCCGCTGAAAAGGCTGGTCTAAAAGCATGGGATCGGATTGTCAGCATCAACGGAGAAGCCAGTTGGAAATCTGCCAAAGATTTTGAAAAACTTCTGGAAAAAAGTACTTCTAAAACAAATTTCAAAAAGCATGAAGGCTCGGTTATTTTGGGTGTAGAGAGAGACACCAGCACTCTTTCAATTCAGATCAAAATGATTGAGATTTTGGATTTCAGCCTTATTCAATTTGAATCCCCAAAGGTGACAGCATTTGCCGATGGCAAAAATGTTTATATCACACGGGGGATAGTTGAATTTGCAAAAAATAATGATGAAATCAAATTTACCCTTGCCCATGAGCTTTCCCACAACATCATGCGTCACTCTAAAACAAAAAAGCTGGGTGCTATTTTGGGTGGATTTTTTGGCGCAGCATTGGACATTGGCCTCGGACATATAAACAAGGGGTATATATACACGGACTTCACAAAGCTTTTTTCAGAAATCGGCAAGGTTGTCCACTCCAAAAAGCATGAGCGCGAAGCAGATTACCTGGGAATGTATATCGTTGCCGCCGCAGGTGGGGATGTTTCAAACGTCCTGAACCTTTGGCGCAGAATAGCCCTTGAGGAGCTAAGGACAACGGGAACTCTATCAGAAAGCATGACACATCCTTCCGATCCTGAACGTTCACTCCTCATGTTAGCCACCTTCAAAGAGATTGAAGAAAAACGAGAAAAAGGGATGAGAGTGTTTCCCTCCATTAAAAAGTAAAAAGGGTGATCTGGGCCATGTTGAAGCGCGTTGTTCATCCTGGAGAGGTTTAATGAACAATTGACCGACCATTGATTAAGAAGGAGTGATCCCCATGCTCACAACAATTGAAGGAATGTATCGCGGTGGTAAAATTGAACTTCTGGAATTACCCAGCGATATACATGAAGATACACCCGTTATTGTCACATTTCTGTCAACACATTCTATCGATTTACCAAAACGCGGTATTGACAAAGCACAGGCAGCAGATTTGCGTGAACGCCTTGCGACCTTTGCCGAAGACTGGGAAAGCCCTGAAATGAGTATTTATGACAACTATGACGCAGCCAAATCCAACCTATAAACGCGGGGATGTCATTTTAGTGCTCTTTCCAGATTCTAACTTGCTTACAGCCAAGCCACGTCCGGGGTTAATCGTTCAATCTGACAATCTTCAAACCGGCTTATCGCAAGTGATCGTGGCTATGATTACCAGCAAGATGTTTCGCGCCTATCATTCGAGTCGTGTTACCATTTTACTTTCTACCTCCGAAGGACAACAATCGGGACTACTCACGGACTCGGTAGTGATGACTGATAACCTTGCCACAATTGTTGAATCGGCAATTGACCGCGTCATTGGTTCACTTCCAATGACCAAAGTTGATGTGGCTCTCCGACATACGTTGAATCTATAAGTGCAAACTTTTATGCCTTTTGTGCCGGAGAATCTGAATCATGTTGAAGCGCGTTGTTCATCCCGGAGAGATTCTGCGAGACGAGTTGGCGGAATTTGGGGTATCTCCAGCGACGTTTGCACGCCAGATTGATGTGCCGCCGGATCGTGTAGGGCAGATTATCGCGGGCAAGTGTTCTGTGGATAGCGATACTGCTTTGCGATTTGGGCACTGGTTTGGCGTTGATCCTCTGTTCTGGCTGAATCTTCAGATGCAGTTTGATCTCGTTATCGCCGATCAACAAGTGGGAGCGGCTGTGCGCGCCCTGCCCACTGCTCAGGAAGTCATCTGATGGCGCGATGTCATTTGAGATCGGTTTTTTTGCCATGAAAACACACATTACTCAATTCCTCACCCATCTATCGCGACAGCGGCGATTGTCCGATCATACGTGTGCGGCTTATGCGACGGATCTGGATCAGTTCGCCGCTTTTTTGCATGGGCGTCAGATAGATCGCGTGGAACAGATTGATCGGAATGCGGTGCGGGATTTTTTGGGCTTTTTGCACAATGAGGGATTTGGTCGGCGGTCTGTTGCCCGAAAGCTGGCGGCGGTGCGAACGTTTTTGAGTTATTTGTGCAATATGGGCGATTTGGATCGGAATCCAGCGCTCGATGTGCGCCCGCCCAGGCAGGATAAGATATTGCCTGTTCATCTGGATGTTGACGAGGTTGCCCGTGCGATGTCTCTGCCGTCGCCCAATACGGTGTTGGGATTGCGCGATCGGGCGATTTTGGAGTTGTTTTATAGCGCGGGGATTCGATTGCGCGAGCTTGCGGGTTTGAAAATTGAGGCTGTGGATCTGGCAGATAAGCTGGTGCGGGTTGTGGGCAAGGGGAACAAAGAGCGATTGGTTCCTTTTGGAGAACCGGCCCGGGTCGCATTGGTGGCTTATTTGATGCGGCGAGGAGAACTGATTTCTGAACAGACGACGGATGGACGGCACTTGTTTTTGGCGCGCTCCGGGCGTCCGCTGAGTCCCAGCGGTATTCAAGGTCGCGTTGCCCGGTATCTCGGCAAAGCGACCGGACGGTCTTTGTCCCCCCATGCATTGCGCCACGCTTATGCAACCCATCTGTTGGATGCGGGGGCAGATCTCAATGCGGTGAGAGAATTGCTCGGTCATGCGAGCCTTTCTACCACGCAGGTTTATACGCATGTGAGTGTTGAGCGGTTAAAAAGAGCCTATCGACAAGCGCATCCACGGGCGTGAGAAAATAATGTGGCATTATCACCAACACTTTCACCAGGCAACTGCTCGTGTCTCGCGTCTTATATCTTATTTTTTATCGGTGTTTATCGGTGTTCATCTGTGGTTGCATTTCACGTCTTACCTTTTTTTAGTTTGTATTTTTTTTGCCTGTGCGCGGCAGATGCCTCCGCCGGGAGGACTGGCCGATAAAACGCCGCCGAGGGTGATTGACACAGTGCCTGCAGATGATTCTGTGCGAGTCGGGTTGGATACGCCGATTCGCATTCGCTTTTCTGAGGCGATGGATCGCAGGTCGGTCGAGCGGGCGTTATTTGTTTCGCCACAGGGGGCTGAGGAATTCGGTTTCAAGTGGCGTGGGGATGTGTTGGAAATTCGATTGCCCGATGGCTTGCAAGCTGATCGGACGTATCTGGTTACGGTGGGGCAGGAGAGCGCAGATGAGTGGCGCAACCGCATGCGAGCTTCTTATAGTTTTGGATTTGCGACGGGGGATCGCTTAAATCGCGGGGAACTCAATGGGGGGGTGTTGAAGTCTAAGGGACAGATCGGGCAGGTTTTTGTTTGGGCTTATGATCTGTCTGTGGTGACAGCACCCGATCCTGGAAGAGACCGTCCCACTTATGTGACGCAGCCCGATGAAACGGGTCATTTTGTATTGCCGCGGTTGGGTTCTGGGAATTATCGGATATTTGCCTTTGGCGATCAGAATAATGATCGCACGTATTCATCAGGCGACTTGTTGGCACTTCCGCCCGGCGATGTGGCGTTTACCGGTGAGGAGCGCGTTCGCCTGGGCGACCTCAAACTCGCGGTGCGCGATACGTCAGCCCCTGTGCTCGTTGCTGCCCGCACGCCCGATCAACAGCATATTTTGATGCGTTTTGATGAACCCGTGCGCGTTTGGGGCGTTGAAATATCCGACCTGTCGGTGTTGGAAATATATCAAGATCCCGTTGACTCGAGTGGGGTGGGGGTGATCACCGAACCGCAAACACGGGGTGTGGAATACACAGCGCGAGTCGATGTTGTAGATCGCTGGGGCAATCGCGATACTACAGATACAACCGTGCGAGGCGATGGTACGCGCGATCGGCGCGCGCCAGAGGTGCTGGCAATCGCACCGGCGGAGAATGCCGAGAATGTTTTGCCAACGGCTGAGGTTCGCATGTTGTTTTCAGATGCGATGCGTGTAGATGCCGTGTCTGACTTGTGGGTGGTGTCGGATTCGACGGTTGTTCCGCAGGGGCATTTTGAATGGGTTGCGCCCAATCATCTCGTGTTTACGCCTGATAGTCTGTGGACGAGTGGGGAGACGATTCGACTTATTGGAAATCGCGAAAGGCTATTGGATATTGGCGGCAATGTTCTTTCTGAACCGATTTCGTTTGTTTTTTCTGTGATGGATACCGCGGCACTGGGGCGCGTTTCCGGGACGACATCTTCTTCTGATGTGGTGATATGGGTGGAGGGATTGGCGCATGACTTTTTTCGGAAACAGGTTTTGCGGGATACGACGTTTAGTTTGACGAATTTGCTTCCGGGGACGTATCGCATTTCCGGATTTTTAGATCGCGATCGCAATGGTCATTGGATGTCTGGGCAAGTCCATCCGTTTTTGCCCGCAGAGCCTCTGATCGCGCAGGCTGATACTGTAGAGGTGCGGGCGCGGTGGGAGACGGAGGTGGAGAGGTTGGAATCCAAAATCTGGTGGATGTTGCCACCTGATGAAAAGAGTCCGTGATGTTTTGGAAATATCGAGGTCAGTTGCGTCAGGCGGGTGTTGTTATTGGTCTTCTGGTATTGATGTGCGTGGTGTTGATTTATCAGTTTACGTATCGCACACCCGAAGACGCAGAGCGAGAACGCGCCCGTATTATATTGCAACGCATTGCGGCTCTACAACACGCATATTGCGCCGAATATGGTGCTTATTTACCTATTGATGAAAAAAATAATGGTGGTATTTTACAACTCAATAATGTGCCCGGACGTTTTCGCTATCGGGTGACGGTTTCAGAGGATGGCTTCGTGGCGTATGCAGAAGCGGATTTTGATCGAGATGGTAAAGCCGAGGTGTGGGTGGTGGATGCAAGGGAATCAGAACCGGTACTTAAACATGAGGATTAAATCGTGAAAAAAATGTGTGTTGTCGGTCTTCTGCTCGCTCTATGGGTTGGTGCAGAGGGGTATGTAATTCTTACAGAGACAAATTCTCGTGGGCGTATTGTGACAAATCGCTGGTCACCTTCTCGAGCCGGGGCTGGTATTCCCTTTGTGGTCAATGCCGGGAGTTTTCCCTTTCCCGAGACCGAGGTGGTACGGATCGCACAGCAGGGGTTTAACGACTGGGGCGCAGTGCCATCGGCATTTATTACATTTGAATATGAAGGTACAGCACAGCTTGAAGCATCGGGGAATGATAATCGCAATGTGGTTATTTACGATGCGACGGGAGAGATTATAGGAGCACCCGAGGGATCGGGGATCATTGCAATTGCCCGGATCATCAATAACGACGATGGTTTGATTACGGATGTGGATATCGTTTTTAACGGGCGGGATCACGAGTTTTCGATTGAGCAGAATACTACGCCTGAGGATCTGACCGATCTTCAGGCTGTGATGACGCATGAAATCGGCCATTTGTTGGGTTTGGATCACTCTCCCTGGGTGGGTGAACCCGAACTGCGCGCGACAATGTTTCCCTATACTTCGTCCCAGGCACCGCGCGCGGAGCGTTCTCTGGAAGTCGATGACCGCGCCGGGATAACGGCGTTGTACCCGGTGGAAGGGTTTACCGGCGGTGTGCGTGGGCAGGTATTAGATGCCGATGGCCCCACATTTGGCGTGCATGTGGTGGTTTATCAGGCGGACACTGTGTTTGTTGCGAGTGCTCTGTCGGGTTCGGCCGGTGAACAAAAGGGACCCAATGGCGATGGTCGGTATGAAATTCTCGGGTTGCCCCCGGGCGATTACTACGTTGCGATTGAGCCACACCATTTCGCAATTTCTGCTGATAATTTTGGCGGTATTTTTCAGACATTATATGAGGAAAGATTCGCAAAAGAGTACTATAACAATGCGTTTTTGCAGGACAATGCTCAGATTATACGCGTTGAAATTGATCGCGTTATAGAAAATGTCGATTTTGCGATTGGGCCTTCTGTGGCGGGCGCGCCTTTTATTCGGGAGACTATTTTTCCGGCTAATACGCCCGATCCCAATGGTCCCTATCGCTTTTCGGCAAGGGTGACCGATAATACAGGGGTGGCAACTGTTGAATTGCATTATCGGATCAATGGCGGGAGCGTGCAGGTGTTGCCAATGACCCCCACGGGTAACGATATTTTTGCCGCTGAACTCGACGGACAAAGTGTGGGATCGAGGGTTGAATATCGGGTGGTTGCGCGCGATGGCGATGGCAATGAAACACCTTCGCCGCCACCTGAATTGCCCATGTTGCAATTCGATGTGATATCCCTTTCTGGATCTCCCGTACTTTTTGTTGCATTGCGAGATGTAGATGTAGTGGCCGTCATCGATATGGGATCGAATGAAGAGGTGGCGCGCATTCCCACTGGCGTGGTGCCTTTAAGTGTTTTGATGACGCCGGATCAGCGCTATTTGTTTGTCGCCAATACGGGAGGATCTGCCGGTACATCTGAGAATCGGGTCACGGTTATCGAGACTGCCACGCATCAAGTGGCGGCGAATATTGAGGTTGACAATGCGCCTTTGGATCTCGCTTTGAGTGCAGATGGGCAGTTGGTCTATGTCACCAATTCACAGTCTAAGAGTATTTCGATTATCGAGGTGGCGAGTTTGACTGTGCGCAATCGCATTCGGGTGCCAGTTGTTAATGACGGAGGTCCTTATGGTGTGGCGATTCATCCGGATGGGAAGCGGCTTTATGTCACAGATATCCAGTCCAATCAGGTGCTGGTTGTCGATACCGCACTCAGGGCGACGGTTGGTCGCATTGAAGTGATTGAGGACCCCCGCTCATTGGTTATATCTGCGGATGGGAAGCGGTTGTATGTGTCGGGAGGGGACTTTGGTGACACGGGTGCTGGCGGTATTGCGGTGATTGATACCGAGTCGGAGTCTGTGGTGACAACGATTTTTGTAGATGGTGGGGTATTTCGCCTCGCTTTATCGCCGGATGGTTCGAGGTTATACGGAACAGACCGCGCAAATGCCCAATTGATCGTCGTTGATGTGGCGCAAAATCGCGTTGTGAATACTGTCCAGGTCTTGCCCGAAGGTGAAGAGACGCGTGATTTGTTTGTGTCGCGCGACGGGTCGCAGGTGTATGTGGCGAACCAGAATTCGAATGAACTGGTTATTTTTGATGCGGAGTCGTTTCAGATTCTGAGAACATTGAGTTTTGAAGATAGACCGCGCGGTATCGCAGTGCGCTCTCAGCCAGCTGTGTTTCTGCCTTTGAAGGAGATAGCCGCTCAAGCGGATTTCGATGGCAGTGGCAAGATTGATTTTGGGGATTTTCTCCTGTTTGTTGCCGCTTTTGGTGCTGAGAGTCCCGATGCGCGTTTTGACTTAAATGAAGATGGTCAGGTCAATTTTGGCGATTTTTTGTTGTTTACCAGTGTTTTCGGAAGAACGGTAAGCGCGTAGTGTGCGATAATCCCCGAAAAATAAAAGAAGCTCTGGATTCCCGGAGCTTTTTTCTTTTTGTGCTTGAATTGTGGTGTATATTGCAATGATAGGAAATTTTTTTAATTTTTTTTTAGGAGGAAGTAATGACGTTTGGACAAGGTGATTATGTCTATACGGTGCAGGAAAATTGGTGGTCGTTGCCCGAAGGCTGGTCGTTTGGATGGATACCGGCGGTGGCTGTTGATTCGCAGGATCGCGTTTATGTGTACAGTCGCAGCGAGCACCCGATGGTGGTTTTTGATCGCGAAGGCAATTTTTTGTTTTCGTGGGGCGAAGATGTGTTAAAGGACGCGCACGGTATTTATATCGATGCGGAGGATCACGTCTATTGTGTGGAGCGCAACACGCATTGTTTGCGGAAGTTTAGTTGTGATGGTGAGTTGTTGATGACGGTGGGGACGCCGGATCGGGAAGGCGATGAAGGTGAGCCGTTTCGGTTGCCGACCGATGTGGCGTTTGACTCCGAAGGGTTTATGTATGTGTCCGACGGATACGGCAATGCGAGAATGCACAAGTTTACACCCGATGGCGAGTTGATCAAGTCCTGGGGCGAACCGGGTACTGGACCGGGGCAATTTGATCTGGTGCATTCTGTGCGGGTCGATAAGAATGACCGTTTGTGGGTGGCAGATCGGAGCAATAATCGCATTCAGTTTTTCGATACTGAGGGCAATTTTCAGGGCGAGTGGACGGGTTTGCACCAACCCGATACGGTTTATATTGATGACGATGATGGTGTGGTTTATATCGCGGAACTGGATCAGCGGGTGAGTATCTGGACGGTTGATGGCGAGAAAGTGTCTGAGTGGGGGCGCGGGGTTGAAAGCGATGTTCCGGGGGAGTTCAAAAAGTGTCCGCACGGTATCTGGCTGGATTCACACGGCGATTTGTATGTGGGAGAAGTGCAGACAGATGGCCGGTTGCAAAAGTTTATTCGGCAAAGATAAGAGGCGCGAGGTGATGATTGAGGGTATTGTCACTTATGGTCGGATGATTAAATTCGGTCACAGTATTTTTGCTTTGCCATTCGCGCTTTCGGGCGCGGCATTGGCGGCGGCTGGATACGGGATTTCGTCCGAGCAGGTGTTCTGGATTGTGGTGGCGATGGTGGGCGCGAGAAGTGCGGCCATGGGGTTTAATCGGCTTGTGGATCGGAAAATGGATGCGGCCAATCCGCGCACATCTAATCGCGAGTTGCCGCGGGGGGTTATTTCTGCGGGTGCTGTGAAGGTGTTTGTTTGTGTGTTTTCTGCGCTACTCGTTTTTGCGGCGTATAAGTTAAACCCACTGTGTTTGATGCTGTCCCCCGTGGCATTGGGTATTGTATTTTTTTATTCTTATACCAAACGGTTTACGTGGGCTACACAGCTTTTTCTCGGTTTGGCATTGTCTCTCGCACCAGTGGGGGCGTGGATCGCGGTGACGGGACAATTGGATGCGAAAATTTTACTGCTCGGCGGTGCGGTGTTGATGTGGGTCGCGGGGTTTGATGTGATTTACGCCTGTCAGGATGCCGAGTTTGATCGGCGGTTTGGGGTGTATTCGATTCCGCAGAAGTTTGGGATTGGCCCCGCATTGTGGATTGCGCGGTTATTTCATGTGATTGCTTTTGGTTTGATGGTGTGCGTGGGGCGGGTATTTGAATTGGGGATGGTTTATGTAGCTGGTGTGGTGTGCGTGGGATGTCTGCTGATTTACGAACACTATTTGGTCAGGCACAGGGATTTGTCAAAGGCAGGCATGGCGTCTTTGACAATGAATGGTGTGGTCAGTGTGGTGTATTTTGCGGGGACACTGGTCGATTTGTTATTGCAGTAATCCGTTGTGTCTGGGATTCTGTTTGCTATGAAACGAATTACGGTTGCTATTACAGGGGCAAGTGGGGCTATTTATGCGTTGCGCACATTGCGCGCGTTGTTGATGCACAGGGTTGCCGTGGATGTGGTGATATCCGAATTTGGCTGGATGTTGTTGCGAGATGAGGCGGGCTTTGAGGGGAAACAGCGAGATTTTGGTGGTTTTATCCGGAAACTTTACGGTGTTTCGGTGGATAATATGGCACTGCATCCGCTTAAGGATCTCGCAGCAACGCTGGCGAGTGGTTCGGCGCAGTCAGATGGCATGGTGGTGGTGCCGTGTTCGATGAAAACACTGGCGAGTATAGCCCATGGGTTGTCGCGCAATTTGATTGAGCGCGCTGCAGATGTCACGTTGAAAGAACGTCGGACGCTCATCGTCGTGCCTCGCGAGACGCCTATGAATTTGATTCAACTGCGCAATATGGTGGCGGTGGCCGAAGCGGGTGCTGCCGTAGTGCCGGCTATGCCAGCATTTTATCAAAAGCCGGAGACCTTTGATGATTTGGCAGATTTCGTGGTCGGTCGAATTTTGAGTTTATTGAGTATTGAGCACGATTTGTACCCGGCGTGGGACGGGCGCTAAAAGCCGACTGCTGATTGCTGGTAGGTTTTTTCCGTGAAGTGTGCCCAGCCTTTCCAGCGGTCAATACCTGTCAGGCGCAGGTCAATTTCGTCGCCGACCTCTACGGGATAACCCGGATAGATGACGGTTTTGAAGGGGTGGTCGAGGAGTTCGACGAGGACACCGCGCATTTTGATGTGGAGAACAACGGCGCGAAATTCCAGACCGAGTTGGTTTTCCCACGATTGTAATATCAAATCGCGGGTACGGCGGTGTACCAGATCGCCAATGAGGTCCTGCGTTTCCCACATGCGGTAGCGCAGGGTATTGAGGTCGTCAACTGAGTAAAGGGATTGCTCGGTTTTAAGATAGTGATCGATTTGGCGTTGCATTACCAGGTCGGTGTATCGGGTGGTGGGTTGGGTGATGGGACAATAATGCGAAATGCCATAGCCGTGATGTGTTTCTGGCGTTGTGTTGAGGCCGATGTTTGGGGTCTGGCGGTGAAGTTCGTGGCGGCGGACGACGGGGTGGGAGATTTGTATGATGGATTCGTTATTTTCAATGGGGTCGCGTATTTCGTAAATTGCGGGGATGTTTTTATTATCGCACCACCGTCCAGCAGCTATGCCAGCGAGCAGGGATAGTTCAAGGGCGATGTGATGCGCGGGGTTGGGGGATGATTGTTCCTCAAGGTCGTGTATGGCTGTTTGCCGCTTTTTGTGGAGGCGCGTGGATAATTGCGAGAAGAATTGTATGGCGCGGTGTTGCGGGTGAGCGGGATCGTCCAGTGCCCGATCGATGTCTTCAGGTAAAAGGTCAGCTTTGTTTATTGCGGCCGTTTGCGCGATACAAAAATTTTTGAGGTGGCCGTCCCGATTTACGCGCCAGAAGATGCTGAGTGCTGGATGCGCTTTGTCGCTTTGGAATTGGCCCAGATCATGTGAAAAGCGCGTGGGTAGCATGGGAATGGGATGATCGGGAAAGGGTATGTGCGCCATGCGCTCGGTAGCGTCGCGGTCGATGTGTGAATCTTTGGGAATGAGTGCGCCGATATCTGGAATGTGTACGCCAAATTCTGCGTCCCTGAAGAGACGGCGGCGGAATGAGAGGGCGATTTCTGGGTGATCGGGCGGATGTATCACAAAGACGGGCTGTTTTTCGCGGTTGTCATAAGTGGGCGCGAGTGTTTCTGCCTGGCGGATGACGAGGTCTGAAAATGCAGTTGGAACTTCGGCGCGGAGTAAGTCGAAGTTTTGATCGCGTTTCCAGGCCTTTTTTTGTATGAGCAATTCGACTGCGGATTTTTGGCGGTTTTTTTTGGTTTTGCAAATTTCAGAGATCAATGCCTGAGCGTGAGTTGCGTGTTGGGATTCGCTGCCCCACAATGCGTATTGTCGAATTTGTTCCAGATAGGTTTGCTGGCGTGGGGTCAGCGTGTGTTCTGCGATAGATTCGGTATTGTTCGCCATGGCGTGGATAAATTCTTCGCGTTCTTCATCCCGATCTTTTTTAAGTTTGTCGCGTTGGTGAAGGACATGTACTTGACCAGCCGTATAGGGTGAATACGAGTCAGAAGATTGAGGCTGAAAATAAGGAGAGGCATGGTGCAGGTGAAGATAGAGGGCAATCCACTGTGTGGCATCGATTTCTGTGTTGTAGAAAAGGTCGGCGATTTCTGAAAGTGGAAGCGGGGTTGCAGATTCAACGGCGATTTCCCATACGTCCTGGAGATCTATTTCTCGGCTCAAGGTGCGGACGGTCATTGCATAAGTTTTGAGTGGTACATCGCACGATGAGGTGCCGGTGAGATAAACGAGGTTGGTGTGGCGAAAGCGGAGGTGCCGGCCATCTTCTGATAAAACTGCGATTTCGGAAATTTTGCGGGGCAAAACAGCCTGGCAAGTTCCTATGAGCAGGCGTTTTCGAAAGCGAAACAGGATAATTTCATCCTGGACAGGTGTGCCGGGTAGTCTGCCCGTTGTATGGGACACATCCTGGTAACTCGGTATTCCATCTTCATCCAGACGGCCCGTGTAGCGCTCGTTGGGTTGGTTTTTGTGTTCATTTCGGATGATCAGACCGTAGATGCGTTTGAACAGGCTGGCGTAGAAGTAGAGATAGCGATTGGAAATTGTGACTTCGCGTTTGGGTTTTTGCATGGGGTTGCCTCGTCTCTGTTGCCCATTAG
>JAJDYX010000026.1 GCA_022824945.1 Candidatus Latescibacterota bacterium | reverse complement strand
GGGATCTCAAAGACTTTCAAAGGCCCTCTCAAAATCGGTACCGATACCCTCGGATCTGATACAATCTTGCTCAGATCATTCATACATCTAAAAGATAATCTGCCCAATCTGAGATGGCATTAGGAGTTTTTACACACTCTGTGCTGTAAAAAGGCGCGTACCAGACGTATTTCGTCGTAGGTGTAGGTGTCGCCGAGATGTTCTTTGACCGGCGAGAGGGCCGTGCTGTCCGAGTTTTGGATAGCGGTTTTGATTTTCTCGAAGCGTTCCGTAGATGGCATAAGAGAACGTATGTCCAGGTCATCTCCCGCCTGAATCAGACGCTCAATGTGGCTGGTTATTGTGCCTTTAGACAGACCACGTTGCTTTGCTACCTCTGCGATGGATAGCCCCTGTTGCACCAGTTGTTTTGTCAGGTCATAAGTCGAGCCATTCCGCCTCACATTGCGACTTTTGTCACGCCTATGGAAGGGGATATTGCGTTCCGCCAGATTGTGCATGTGAGCATAGTTGCGTATGATCGGGAGGAACGCATCGCCTAATTGCTCCAGCTTTACTGCGCCCACGCCGGATATGCGGGAGAGGCTATCGCGGCTTTGTGGGATGTAGTAGGCCATCTGTTGAAGCGTCGCATCGCTGAAGATGATATAGGGCGGAACGTTGCGTTCAGAAGCGATGCGGCTTCGCAGGCGGCGCAGTTCCTCGAATAGTGCACGGTCATAGTTGAGCACCGTGCGGCTGGACGCAGGTGTTTCTTCATCGCGCTTCCGTCTTGTGAGCGTCAATTGTTCTCGATTTTTGAGAAAGCTCCGTCCGGCTTCTGTTATACCCAGTATGGGGTATTCGCGGCCTTTCTGAAAGAGGAGACCTTTGTCAATCAGCAGCCCTGTAGTCTCCTTGAGGTCATCGTCAGTGAAGTCATCGACAATGCCGTAAACACTAAGTTTGTTGTGCCCGAGTTCTCTGATGCGCTTGATGTTCGCGCCTCGCAGAACCTGGCTGATGTGGCCTGTGCCGAACCGCTCGCCCGTGCGTATCACTGCTGACAGGACTTTTTGCGCGATGATCGTGGCGTCGAATGTCTCTTTGGTGGCGAGGCAAATATCGCAGCCCCTGCAGTTTTCTTTCTCCCAATTTTGGCCGAAATATTCCAACAGGTATTTCCTGCGGCACGCCTGCGATTTGCAATACGCGATGATCTGCGCCAGTTTCTCTTGCGCGTTTTGCCGCTCTGTCTTGTCCTCAATCTGGTTGATGAAAAAGTCCTGCTTGATTTTGTCGCCGTAGGAGTAGAACAGGACACAGTCGCTGGGTAAACCATCGCGTCCGGCTCTGCCTGTTTCTTGGTAGTAGCCCTCTATGGATTTGGGCAGGTCGCAGTGGACGATCAGGCGTATGTCGGATTTGTCTATGCCCATGCCAAAGGCGATGGTCGCCACGATGATCGAAACTTCATCGCGTATGAACTTTTCCTGCGTTTGGCTTCGCACATCGGCATCCAAGCCTGCGTGATAGGGCAGCGCATTGAAACCTTCGTCGCTGAGATTTGCAGCCACCAATTCAGTATCTTTGCGGGAAAAGCAGTATATGATGGACGATTCTCCCCTGTATTTTTCAAGCAGCTTGAGAAGTGCGTCGAAAGTGTTTCGCTTGGGCCGCACCGTGTAATTGAGGTTGGCGCGGTCAAAGCTGGCGATGAAAATTTGAGGCTCGTTCAGACCGAGCTGTGTCACAATATCTTGGCGCACTCGCTCGGTGGCCGTGGCTGTCAGCGCGATGATGGGAGTGCGCGACAGGCTATGCCGCAGACTGATGAGGTTGCGATAATCGGGACGGAAATCGTGACCCCACTCGGATATACAATGCGCTTCATCTATGGCGACGAGACTGACTTTGAGCGTTCCGAGAAAGTTTTGAAAGCTCGGCAATGCCAGTCTTTCGGGAGCGATGTACAGGATGCTGAGGTCGCCTTGCTGTGCCTGTGCCCGAATGCGACGAACTTCGGCATAGGATAACGTACTGTTTATGAACGCAGTGGCAATGCCGTTGGACTTCAGGGCATCTACTTGGTCTTTCATCAGGGCAATCAGTGGGGAGATCACCAGTGTAAGCCCGTTGAACCGTAGTGCAGGCAATTGATAGCACAAAGATTTGCCACCACCCGTTGGCATAATCACCAGCGCGTCCCGTCGCTTCAAGACGCTGGCGATGATCTTCTCCTGGAGTGGCAGGAAATTGTCATAGCCGAAGTATTTTTTCAGAAGATCGTGCATGAGAAGTGAGACGCGATGTGTGGCTTCAAATTTGTGTTTATCCGAGTTTGAACAAAATGAGCGTGCCGAGTGCCAACAACGTGGTGATCTGCATTCCGACGATCCAACACAGGTTGCTCTGAACTTCCTTTCGCAGATCGCGCAACTCAGCTTCGATGTTGCCCAGACGCTCATTGACCTGAGCCTGGACGGCTTCCAAAGAAGCGAAGCGACTTTCGAGGCTCGGAATTTGCAGGGTAAAACTCCCTTCGTGTGGTAGTGGGCGTTCTGCTTTGAACTGCCCTTATTCTGTCTAAGTATTAAATATAACGCAATGTGTGACTTCAAAGCAACCGGAGATAAAAGGCAACGATATACAGCTATCAGCTTTTAGATCCTCGACCGTCTATCCCAAGGATCTGAGGGCTGGGAGATTGGGTGGTCATCTCACTTCTCGCGTCTTACTGTTTTATGTTTCACTTAGATGGACTGGATCTGACCGCTGTTTTTACCAGAGCCACCGCCTGTGCTGCTATGCCTTCTTCGCGTCCGACAAAACCCAGGTGTTCGGTTGTTGTTGCTTTTACCGATATGAGATTAACCGATACTTTTAATGCGCCTGCCATGTTTTCGCGCATTTGTTCAATATACGGCGATAGCTTTGGGCGTTGCGCCATCACGGTTGCATCCACATTGAGTACCTGCGCGTGCGATTCTTTCAGAATGCGGGCCACGCGCGCCAGCAATGTGAGGCTCGAGATATCTTTGTACGCGGCGTCTGTATCGGGAAAGAGCCGACCAATGTCGCCGGCACCCAGCGCGCCCAATAGGGCATCGATGACGACATGGGTCAATACATCTGCATCCGAGTGGCCCAGCAGTCCTTTCTCGTGGGGAATGTGTACGCCGCCTAAGATCAGCGCACGGTCTTCTACGAGTTGATGTGCGTCATAGCCTTGCCCAATTCGCAATGTCGGTGTTACTTCACCTCGTTTTTCTAAAATGTACAATCCTATGTCGAGGTCTTCTGGCGATGTAATTTTAATATTGTCCGCCCGTCCGGGCACAATGGTTACAGCCTCGCCCAAACGCTCTACCAGAGCCGTATCATCTGTGCCCAGATATCCCGACTCAAGCGCGGCACGATGGGCGCGAAAGATCACGTCGCGGCGAAATGCCTGGGGCGTTTGCACGGCTCGCAATGTCGATCTATCCAGGGTTTTTACGACATGATTGTCCTGCACGCGCTTTATCGTATCTGTCACTGGTGTGCCCAAAACAGCGGCGCCACGTTCAGTTGCTGCCAGAACTACGGCATTGATCTCTTCGGGGGTTACATAAGCCCGCGCGCCATCGTGGATAGCAACTACGTCGGCATCTTGTGGAATCATCTGTAGGCCACAGGCCACGGAATCCTGCCGTTCTGCACCGCCAGCGATCACTTCGACAACTTTGGAAAATTTTTTCTTTCCGAATTGTTCTCGACAAGTGTCGATGTCTTCACGCCCCACGACCAGTACAATGCGGTCAATGCGGTCTGCGCGTTCAAATGCGGTCAATGTCCAGGCCAATACAGGACGTCCGGCAAGGTCGAGAAATTGCTTTGGGATCTGCGTGCCCATTCGCTTTCCCGATCCGGCAGCGAGGATGATGGCGTAGTTCATGGTTTGCGCTTATGTGTTATACTGATCTTGTTCTCGTTTGGCCCAGTCGGCGTTGACAAACATGTTCAGGCCGGGATCTGCGTATATGCCGTCTATTTTTTCGCCGTCGTGCTGCTGCAAGAAATCGATGTCGATCTCTACGCCCCAGCCCGGGCCTCCGGGCAATTCGAAATGACCATCTACGACTTCGGGGTACGGCGTTCCCGCGCGTTTGACGTGCTCATCTGCAAAATCATTAAAATGTTCGAGTACTTTGCCGTTTCGGAGGGTCGCCATCAAGTGAAGGGTCGCAACGGTGGTGATAATTCCGCCCACGTTGTGCGGCGCGACCATCACGTTGTAGGTTTCAGCCGTTGAGGCGATTTTCTTGGTTTCCAATAGGCCGCCACACTGGTTCAAGTCCGGCTGGATAATATCCACAACTCGCATGGGGAAAAGGTCTCTAAATTCCGCGGCTTTGTAAAGCCGTTCTCCGGTCGCAATTGGGATGGATGTATGTTGCGCCACTTTGGTCAATGCGCCCAAATCTTCCGGACGCGTCGGTTCTTCAATCCATCCCGGGCGCAGGTGTTCAATTGCTTTGGCGATTTCGATGGCCTGATGCGCAGCAAACCGACCGTGCATTTCAACAAAAATTTGTACGCGATCACCCACGACGGAATGTACGGCTTCGATCAATTCAATGGATTTGAAAAATTCGTCGCGCGTCAGTTCCAGATTGCCATTGCCAAATGGATCGAATTTTAGACCTATATATCCGCGGTCAATCACTTTTTGAGCTGCTTTGGCAAATTCTTCTGGCGAACGCTCCACTGTGTACCAACCATTTGCATAAGCGGGTACGCGTTCAATCGTTTTGCCGCCGATGAGATTGTACACGGGCTGATTGGTCAATTTCCCAATGCAATCCCAGCACGCCATCTCTACGAGTGCCAGTCCCGTCATCACGACTTCACCTGGCACACCGAAATCGTGAAGTGTAAATCGGCAGTACAGGTCTTCAATATCGTACACACTGTGCCCGATGAAATGACGCCTGGTGTCTTTCAGAAATTCCAGCACAGTATGTGTTTTACCCAGGACGCGCGCTTCGCCAACCCCGCGCGTGCCGTCTTCCAATTCGATAAATACATATGTCAAATTGCGCCAGGGCGTTCCCAGCACATAAGTTTCGTACTTTTTGATTTTCAAGGGATGCTCCTTTTTTGCTATAATATTATCATGGCATCGCCATAACTGTAAAATCGATAGGCTTTGCGCACGGCTTCCCGGTATGACTTCAGTGCAAAATTGCGCCCCATGAATGCGGCGACGAGCATGAGTAAAGTGGATTCTGGCAGATGGAAATTGGTGATCAGACCATCTACCAATCGAAAATTGTAGGGTGGATAGATAAAGGTGTGCGTCCAGTCCGATCCGGATTTTAGTTGCCAATTTGATCCGATTTTTACTGCTGCGGACTCAAGTGTTCGCACCGATGTCGTTCCCACTGCGATGACGCGCCCGCCATTTGCCCGGCATCGGTTGACGGTTTCTGCTGCGCTTTCATCGATTTTCCAAAATTCCGCACCCATGTTGTGATCGCGCACATCGTCTGCTTTCACTGGTTGAAATGTTCCCGGTCCTACGTGTAGCAGGATTCGCGCTAAACCTATGCCCAATGCTTCAATTTTTGCCAACAGGTCGGGGGTAAAATGAAGCCCTGCGGTGGGAGCGGCGACCGATCCGCGCACGCGCGCATAGACCGTCTGATACCGATCTTTGTCAGAGGCGAGATCTTCTCGCCGAATATAGGGCGGCAATGGCACATGGCCATGCGTTTTCAGGAGATCATCCAGCGATCCTTTGCCTTCGAACCGCACGCGGCGGTTGCCCGAATCCAGTACATCCTCGACAATGGCAATGAGGTCTGATCCTTCAAAAGCAATTTCAGCCCCAATTCGCAATCGCCGTCCGGGCCGGGCCATTACTTCCCAGCTACCGCCTTTGGGATGCAGGAGTAAAAGTTCTACCGCACCTCTGGTGATTGGTCGGTATCCTTTTAAGCGCGCGGGAAATACCCGCGTTTCGTTTAATACCAGACAATCGCCTGCGCGCAAAAAATTGGGCAGTTCTCGAAATATTCGATGCTCAATCTCGCGGTGTGTGCGATTTGCCACCATCAAACGGGACTCATCGCGCTCAGGCGTTGGGTATTGTGCGATCAGGTGATTGGGCAATTCGTAATAAAAATCAGAACGCTTCACTGGACGAGTTTTTGAAAAAGTGAGAATGTGGCAATCGTATCATTCAAAGAGCGATGGGAAGTGGCGGTGGGGTTCTGCTGGCTCTCTGAAGAGAATCTGCTGGCGCGATGTCAGTTCTGTGTTGGTTGGCGGTTGTACGCGATTGGGTCTCCAGGCGGTGTGCGCTACGCAGTATTTATAGAGAAGAGAGCGTCGTTCGTGTTTGCCGTACCAGGCCGATGTCCCATGCGTTAGTGCTTCGGAAAATAAAATAGCGGAGCCAGCGGGGGCGTGTGGAATGATTATAAGGGGCGATTTTTCGGGTGCATCGAATATCTTTTTGGGCAATCGGTAGTTGCTTTTGTGACTGCCGGGAATGCAGCAGAATCCCCCGTGGTCTGGCCCTGCATCTGTGAGGCTCCACGCGACAACCATAAAGCCATCGGTGATCTCGTGTTTTGGAAAATTAAAGTATTTGCCTGGCACCGATCCAGAAATGGGCGACATGGCGCCGTAGTCTGCGTGCAGACGCCCTCTGCCCATGCCCGCTTTCATGTACATGCCGTAGAGACGATCAAGGCGAAAGCAGTCGCCCAATCGGAAGCGCAGTACGGGCATAATTTGAGGGTGATCGAGGAGGTCGCAAAAGGGCTTGCCCCATTGCAGAAAGCCCGGTCCGTCTGGCGCGCTGCCAAATCGCTGCGTTTTGCCGGGTGAGGGCAGTTTTTGTTGATCAAATAGCTCATTGAGTGTTGCTACTTCGTCCGGGCTTAAGACATTTTCAACGACGAGATAGCCCTGCAAGTCGAGCAGGTACTGTTGTATTTCAAGGTCTTCCATAATGTCCTCCTGTTTTTTTAGATTATGTGGTGTAGTATCCTGGAGTATTATATTAATTGGACTATATTAGATTTTGACTTCGGACGCAAGGAGAAAGACCAGCAAATGGTCGGTTGCAAAATCAGTTGGACGATATTATATTTGCCGTGCCTTATTATTTTACGCAAAGGAACGGTGTGTATCACGCCGTTTCTTTTTTTTCAAATAACAGGAGTGCGCTATGGCAGTTAAAACGTGTCTTATGGTGGGCGGTGGTGGTATGGCAGGGGGCTGGATTAATCGCATGACGCAAAAATTTGGAGATCGTATCAAAATTATCGGTCTCGTCGATGTCAATCGGGACGTGCTGGACCGTCAGGCGCAGGCACTTGGCCTGTCCAAAGATCAACTTTTTACCTCATATGAAGATGCTGTGTCCGCTGTCAAAGCCGATTTTTGTGGTGTGGCAACGCCGCCGCCTTTTCACGCGCCGGCAACGGTTGCCGCGCTTGAGGCAGGCATGCCCGTGATATCCGAGAAGCCGATCGCAGATACACTCGATGCGGCCAAAGATATGGTTCGCGCTGCTCAAAAGACGGATTTGCCCTGCGCCATTATCCAGAATTATCGCTATGCGCGAAACAAACAGGAACTCGTTCGCATTCGCAATGAGGGTCGCCTCGGCCGGTTGCAGCATATTGTTGGGCGCTATGCCTGCGATTACCGAGAATTTGAATCCTGGGGCAAAGCCTGGCGGCATACGATGGAATTTGGTCTTCTCTTTGAAGGCTCGGTGCATCATTTTGACATGCTGCGCTTTCTCTCGGGCGGCGATCCCGATACGCTTATGGGATTTGGCTGGAATCCCGAATGGTCGAGTTTTGATCACCATTCGAGCGGGATGTATCTCGTGAATATGGAAAATGGCACGCATGCGTTTTACGAGGGGAACAGTTCGGCGGCGGGTATTACCAACTGCTGGCATCGGGAACACTATCGCGCTGAATTTGAAGAGGGGACGGTTGAGATTTCTGAAGGTGCTACTGTGACCATTCACCGCGTTGGGCAAGAGCCAGAAGTTTATGAAGCGCCTGAAATTGAATGGGAAGGTCACGATCATCTTTTCGATGAGTTTCTCAATTGGCTCGATGGGGGGCCGTCTTCAGAGACGCGCATTGAAAAGAATATTATCTCGTATGCGATGGTTATCGCCGCTATGGAGACGACGCTGGATGGACAGCCGAAGAAAATCGCAGATTATGTTTCGGACCTTGGATTGTAGTCATAGAACAAAAGGAGATGGACAGATGGATGCCAAAACTGAGGCTCTGATTGGCGCACTTTACAGCGTCCCGGAAGATGGCAAAGCCGAGATTATCGATGGCGCATTGGCTGTGATGGAACCGACAGGTGGGATCCCAAGCCGAACCGGGGGTGATATTTACAGTAGCTTGCGGGATTATGAACGGAGAACGGGACTTGGCTACGCCTTTCCCGACAATGCGGGTTTTATCGTCAACTTGCCAAACCGCAAATCGTTTAGTCCAGATGCTGCGTTTTTTATAGGTGAGTTGCAAGGGGGAAAGTTTCTCGATGGTGCGCCTATTTTTGCAGCGGAAGTGCGAAGTGAAAACGATTATGGCCTTGCGGCAGAGCGGAAAATGGCAGCTAAACGCGCTGATTATTTCGCGGCGGGTACACAGGTTGTGTGGGATGTGGATGTGTTAAAAGAAAAAATCGTCCGCGTTTACAGGGCCAGTGCGCCCGACGATCCCACTATTCATCACGTAGGCGAGATTGCCGAAGCCGAACCCGCCCTGCCCGGATGGTCCATGCCCGTCGTCGATATTTTTCCCTGAGAGTCTATAGACAGATCCGTGAGAAACCAAACAGCCCCCTGTAGTACTATTTCAGGGGGCTTTAAATCGCAAAATGATGAATTGGTTATATGCCCGACAATATTCCCTTGATATATCCCAGCGTGAATGCGAGGTCGCGGTCGATGCCCTCAAGCGTTTTGGAGCCGACGCATTCTACGTAGAGAGGGCCTGTGAATCCCCCACCGATTAGTCCGGATAAGATGCGGTGAAAATCGACTTCGCCATCGCCCGCTGTGGTCTGCACATTGGGGTTGTTTTCGGAATCCAGAGCGCAATCTTTTACAATGGCAGTTGAGGTGTATTTTGCAATATCATCCACTTCTTGCTCTGGGCGCACTTCGCCGCGCGTGTAGTGAATGATGTTGCCCGGGTCGTAGCTTACTGCAAATGCGGGGTGATTGATCTGGTGGTACAGGTCGATCAATTCTTTCGCGGTCAGGCTGATGCCCCCGTGCGGCTTGAGGGAAATACCCAGGTCTAAGGTTTCCGCGTGTTCAGAGGCACGGCGCATAACTTCGGGATAGATGCCGTAATATTCTTTTTTGCCCGTTCCCAATTCCAATATCCACTTTGCGCCGAGTTCAGCGGCGTTATCCAATAATTGTTTATACGCATCTACTGCGCCATCTGCGCCGAGGTCCAACAGTGCTCTGCCGAGCAACATGGATGGGTTGACGCCTGCTTGAGCAGTAGCTTTTTTGGTGGCTGCGATTTGCGCGGCACTGCTTTCTGTATTTACGGGTATAACGCCATCGTGTGCAAATACAGCTACGTCTGTGTATCCCGCACTTGCGATGTGTTCACATGCCTCTGCAAATGACAGGGCATTAAGAGGCCGCGTTGTGCTGCCAATGACCAGTTCCATCATTTACTCCTTCCTCAATATTTGTTTTTTTGACAGGCGAGCACAGGAGTCTGCCCCGTAGTGCTTTGATACGGGGGCACCGCCCCTACTGCCTTTTCATCTGCGTCCATCTGCGGATTGTGTTTATCCGTGGGCACTAATGTCTTTCCCGCAATGCGGGCATTTATCGCCGCGATGAGATTCCTGCATGGCTTCGACAAATCCAGAACTCAAGATGCCTGCGGGCAAGGCAAACATGCCAACGCCTAGTACGGCAATTAATGCCCCGAAGAATTTGCCCAATGGCGTTATGGGAAATACATCGCCATAGCCCACGGTTGTCAGCGTTACTATTCCCCACCACATGGTTGTTGGAATGCTCGAGAATGCCTCGGGTTGTGCATGGTGTTCGACAAAATACATCAGGCTCGATACAATGACCAATAAGAGCGTCAATGCAAATGCCACGATATAGAGTTCCCGGCGTTTTTGCCATATTACCCGGCCAAACATTTGCATGGAATGCGAATAGCGGCCCACTTTGAGCAGGCGAAATAACCGCAACAAGCGCAGGGGGAGCGTGTAATCGGGCGGTATTGTGACCAGCAAAAAGATGTAATAGGGAAATATTGCGATAAAATCAATCAGTGCCAGAGGGGTCAGCATAAATGCCAACCGCCCAGTCAGGGGACGCGCGAATTTTGTATCTGCCGTGCAACACCAGATACGCAGCAGGTATTCAACGGTGAAGATCAGCACGCATACAGTTTCAAAAAGCTCGATAAATTTGCCATAGGTCTCATTAATTCCCTCGACGGTTTCGAGTATGACCATTGTCACATTCAGGACGATGAGGGTGATGATCAAAAGGTCAACAATGCGGCTTAGCAGATCCCCTTCTTCGGCTTTTTCCAGGATTGCATACAAGTGTGTCTTTGCAGTCATCGCGTTTACCTCCGCTTCAAAATAGAATTGTTTTGGGATCTTTACAAGTGAATATTAAGCGGTGAGAGGAAAAAGAAGACAGCGAATAATCTAAGCTGTCTCACAACACAGGAGGTTTATTTGTCCGATTTTTTAAAGAATCCAATAGTCAGGGTGATTTTTGCGATTATTCTTGCGGTGGTTCTGGTGGGCGTTTTGCCGGGGAACAGGGAGCGCGTTTTACACGAGCAACTGTTGACTGCGATTCCAAAATTGGCGGAGCAGTTCGGCGATTATCCGTGGGGGCTGTCGCCAGATGCGGATCACATGTTACAAAAGGCTTTTGCCGAAGCGCAAGGTCGTCGGCCTGCTGTGTCTGTTGAGGGGGCGGAGATAGTATTTCGCGGCGCGGCAATCTCCGAGGGTTATCACCTCGTTGCTGTGCGTGGTTCTGATGAACGCGGGGAAGTTTTGTCGCCCGTTACGGCGTGGAGTCTTTTTCCACCTGTTGCTGCGATTCTGGTGGCTATTATCAGCGGGCGTCTTATTCTGGGGCTTTCGCTATCTATTATCGCGGGGGGATTTCTCGCGTCGCTGGGTGAACCGCTTTATTATTTGCCGGTTGTTGCGCTACAAAAATCCCTGATTGACTATGTTTGGACGCCTTTGGAAAGTTCGTTTCAGCTCTATATTCTCGCGTTTACTGCAGGGCTTATTGGTATGGTGCGCGTTACTACGCTTTCGGGTGGCAATCGCGGCATTGCCAATGTGCTCGCCCGGCGTGCCGAGGGCGCGCGTTCAACGCGGTTGGCGGCATTTTTTATGGGGCTTGCCATTTTTTTTGACGACTATGCCAATTCTATTGTGGTTGGCTCTACGTTGCGCCCGATAGCGGATCGGTTCAGGGTGTCGCGCGAAAAACTCGCGTATATTGTCGATTCAACTGCCGCTCCTATTGCGGGTATTGCGATTATAAGTACGTGGATTGGATACGAAGTCAGCCTTTTTCAGGATTTGATGACGGATCTCAAGACCGGGCTGTCGGGATACCAGCTTTTTTTTAATGCTCTCCCTTTGCGTTTCTATTGTTTGCTTACGCTCACTTTTGTGTTGCTTTCGGCGTATCTTCGCCGCGATTACGGGCCTATGCTTGTCGCCGAACGCCGCGCGCAAACAACGGGTCAGGTGATGCGCCCCGGTGCGACGCCAATGACGGGACGCGCACAGGATGAAATTGGTCCTGTTGAGGGCGTCCATCCCGTGTGGTGGGCGGCTGTTTTGCCCGTGGTTCTCGTTATTGTGTGCGTCATTGGGGGGATGGCTTTTGATACCTGGGATCACGAGAGGGTGCTGGCTGCACGGCGAGATTATGGTTTGATGAGTAGCGCGTTTTGGAGTGCGTGTTTTTCAAATGCCAATACTGCGCAGGTTCTTTTTGTGGCGGCGATGCTCGGTTCCGCGCTCGCGATAGTGATAGCTATTACGCGCAGGCATATTGAGACGGGTGCGCGGATTATTTCTGTGGGAGATGCTGTCTCGACATGGGCGCGCGGTATTGTTGGCGTGTGGTATGCGATTGTTATTCTGATTCTCGCATGGGCGATTAAAGAGGTCTGCGCGGATGCGGGTACGTCAACTTATCTCACTGCGGCACTTTCTCCGCTTATTTCCCCGGGGCTGCTGCCTTTGCTGATTTTTCTTCTCGCTGCTCTTGTTGCTTTTTCAATTGGCACGTCCTGGACGACTATGGCGATTCTCATTCCTACGGTTGTTCCGCTCGCACATGCGTTGGGGGGGCTGCCGCTGACTATTCTGGCAGCCGCGGCTGTGCTCGATGGGGCGATTTTTGGTGACCATTGCTCGCCTATTAGCGATACCACCGTGATGGCGAGTATCGCATCGTCTTGTGACCATCTGGATCACGTTAAAACACAGCTACCCTACGCGCTTACGACAATGAGTGTCGCGGGTATTTTTGGCTATCTGGGGACGGCGCTGATTTATCCGGGTTGGGTTGGTCTCTGCCTGGGTCTGATTGCCATTCCAATAATTCTTCTCGCTATAGGTAAAAATCCGGATGAATAGCAGTTAGTCCGTCTATTGTTTTCTTGACTTCTATTGGTGAGTGATTCATGCATGCTCTGTAGGTATTTTTTAGTTTGAGACTTCGGAGGAGGGCACTATGACCATTCAGGAGCAGTTGCACTACGAGCAGGTCAATGATGAATCGCTGAGTTTTCTCAAAGCGATTGGGGTTGACTATCTGACGATCAATCCGTCGATGGATATGCGCGATGGCAAAGACCGCCGTGCGTATTGGGAAGAGGTGCGAGATAAAGCTGCCGATCACGGCCTGATTTTGCGGAATGCCGCCAGCTATGGTTGGGATGAATTTACTCTGGGATTGGAAGACCGGGATGAGAAAATAGATGCATGGTGTATGTTTATCCGCAACCTGGGTGAGGCCGGGATACCTACTTTGGGATACAATTTTAAGCCGATTGGCAATTTTCGCACGGAATCGGCGACGGGGCGCGGTGGCGTCAAATACAGTACGTTTGATTACGACGAATGGGCGCGTGAGCGCGTTTATGTGCCCGACAAAGTAATTTCAGAAGCTGGCATGTGGGAAAATATCGAATACTTTTTGAAGCGCGTGATACCCGTGGCCGAGGAATACGGCGTGAGGATGGCATTGCATCCGGATGATCCGCCCATTCCCGAACCTATGGGTGGGGCCGCGCGTATTGTATCGACGTTGGAGCAATATCACCGTATCTTTGACCTTGCTCCCAGTTCGTGTAATGCCATGCTATTTTGCCAGGGTTGCGTGGCTGAAATGGGCGAAGATGTTTGCGAAGCGATCCGCGATATTGGTGGTCGGGACAAAATTGTGTACGTGCATTTTCGAGATATTCAGGGTGCGCCGAGAAGTTTTCGAGAGGTGTTTATCGATGAGGGACAAAACGATATGCACAAGGCGATGCAAACTTACAAGGAAGTGGGGTTTAATGGCCCGTTTATGATGGACCATACCCCCAGGTTCTGGCAATCGGGTACTGAGTGGGCAGGGCGTGCGTTTGCCGTGGGGTACATGCGCGCGTTGATTCAGGCGGTTTATCAGGAAAGGTGATAGGAGGACAATATGGAAAAGAAGACGGCGAGTTCTCAGAAGGTCGTCAAGGTTGCCATGATCGGTGCGGGGGGGCGGTCGCGCAGTGTACACTATCCCTCGCTGAACGATATGGACGATGTCAAAATGGTGGCTGTATGTGAGTTGAATGAAGTGCGTATGATCGAGGTGGCGGGGGAATACGATATTCCAGCGCGATACACCAATTATGTGACGATGGTCGAACGGGAGAAACCCGATGTGGTTTATGCGATTATGCCACCGCATCACATATACGATCTGGCGGCAAATATTATGGAGATGGGCGTTAATATCATCATTGAAAAACCGCCTTCAGTAACGACCGAACAGGCCAAACAGATGGCGTTGCTGGCAAAAAAGAACAATGTGATTACGGGCGTGACATTCCAGAGGCGGTTTGCGCCAGTGATCCGCACGGGAAAAGAAATATGTGAAAAGAATGGGCCGGTTCACAGCGCGGCGACGTATTTTTTGAAAAACGAAGTGGGCGGACAACCCATTTACAAGGGGGCGCTGGAAAAACTGACCTGCGATGGTATTCACGCGGTGGATACGCTGCGATATTTATGCGGTGGAGAAGTAGAAGCCGTGGCGAGCGATGTGCGGCGATTGGATGCCACGTTTAGAAATATGCATACAGCGCTGGTGAAGTTTTCGTCTGGCGCGACAGGTGTGCTACAAAATTGTTATATGATGGGGCGGCGGATGTTCACGGTGGAAGTGCATTCGACGGGTATTTCGATGTTTGGCGATCCCGAAGAGGGCGGGCAGGTATTTGCCGATGGCAAAGTTGAACCCGTGCGCACGCTTGATCCCTGGACACTGAGCGAAAGCCAGGCGCCACATGTCGCTTTTGGGGCTTATGCCATCAACCGCCATTTTATCGATTGCGTAAAAACGGGTCAACAACCCGAAACAAATTTTGAAGATGCAGCAAAATCTATGGAATTGGTCGATGCGATTTACGATTCGCAAATCGGATGAGACGCGACAGGTAGTGGTCGGCATCAATAAGGCGGGATCTATCACATCCCGCCTTATTGATTTTTACAACAGGTGTCCATTTCCGCGTGTTCGGCGTTTTACTTCGCGCATGGTGACGAGTGATTTTTCGAGCGCATTAGACACAGTTTTGAGGCGTTCATTGGGTGAGGTGCTTTCCAGAAGTGCTTGCTGTTCATCGAGAGATAAGGTGAGATTTGATGCGAGGATGTATGAGAGTGTACCCAGTTCCATAGTGGGTATTTGGGGCGATATCCAGCCCGATGAGAGCTTCATGGCTTCGGAATAGAGTTTTTTGGCGCGGTTTCCCAAAGCGATGTCAAAGGCTTCGTCATCGTCTTCTACGTCTTCCACAAAGCCCGATATATACGGATGGATATCGTATTGCTGAATAACGCGAAAGCGTCGCGTTCCTTCAATCATGATGTTCATTCGGCCGTCGGGAAATCGATTGAGCAGGCCGACAACACGCGCCGCACATCCAATGTCGCTAAAATCGTCGTCTGTGCCCCATACAAGACCAAATTCGGTATCGTTGTCAAGACACTCACCGATCATTTGCTTGTATCGCTCCTCGAAGATGTGTAAGGGAACGCGCCGGTGTGGCAGCAGCACCAAGTCGAGAGGGAAGAGGGGTAGTTCCATTGGGTCAGGAGGCGAGTTTTTGATTGCTGTTTAAGAGAATATCGAGCAGTTTTTGGGTGGCGATTGACAAACTGCGCCCTTTGCGAAAGAGGATGCCCAATGGCCGGTCAAAATCTCGATCTACAAAGTGCAGATATGCAAGGGTTTTGCGAGCGATTTCTTGCTCAATGGAATTGAGTGGTAAAATAGAGACGCCAATATCGACTTCTACGGCGTGTTTGATGGGGGCTATATGGTCGAGTTCCATGACGATATCGGGGCGTATTTTGTATTTTTTTAAGAACTGATCAATGGCACGCCGCGTTGGGGTTTCGGGGGTAAAGAGAACCAGCGGAAATTTGTTGAGTTCTTGTGGCAAGAATGCGTTGCGAGAGGCCAATTCATGCTCGGGATGCATGGCCACGACCATCTTGTCTTGTGTAAAGGGCATTACATCTACATTGCGCTGGGTGCGGGGATACGGCACAATGCCCAAATCGACTTCGCCATTGGCAACATCGTCATAAATTTTATTTACCTGATCGTATTGGAGACGAAAATTAACCCGGGGATAGGCTTTGAGATAGGTTTTGAGAAAGGGCGTGAGTTCGAGCATACCCACGCTGTAAATAGATGCCAGACGAACAGTTCCCGAAACCACCCCACCCAGAGCCTGGATGCGGTGTTCCATTTCTTCGTATCGCCGGACAATGTCTCGGGCATAGGTGTAAAAAATTTCGCCTTCTGCAGTGAGTGACAGGCGTCTTTTTTCAACGCGTTCGATGAGTTGTTTTCCCTGGCGTTTTTCAATGCTTTTGAGTTGCTGGCTTACCGCAGATTGAGTGACGGAATTAAGGACAGCTGTTTTGGAAAAACTCTGCGTTTCAATCAGGTCACAAAAGACTTTCAGACTTGTAATCAGCAAGGGGCTTTCTCCGTTGTTAAAATTATAAGAGGATATGAAATTGGGAGAGGGTGTAAATTAGAGCGGCAAATCTATAAGAAAATTGAAACTATGTCAATAGAAAAACTGGATTTGAACAATAGTGCCCGTTTTGAACAGCGTATAAAAAAATTGGAGTACGATTTTGATAAGGCCGATTGCCAAAACGCTAATTTTGGATTTGCTCTTGTAAAAAATTCCAGAACATCTTATACTTCAATTTGTTATCGCTATATGGAGATCACTTATGAACTGGTTTAACAAGCTCAAATCTGGCATTCGGACGCTTGCGCGAAAGCGTATGCCCGAAAATATTTGGATTAAGTGCGAGCGATGTGAGCAGATAGTTTACCGAAAGAAACTCGAGCAAAATACAGGTATTTGCCCACATTGCAAACATCACTTTCGCATATCCAGTGCCGATTATATCGCCGCTGTACTCGATGAAGATTCGTTTGAAGAAATAGGCCGGGAAGTCAAATCGGCCGATCCGCTCGCATTTGTCGATCTACAGCCCTATCCCGAGCGTATTAAGGAATATCGCAAACGCACCAATATGGATGCCGCTGTGCTGGCTGGCGTGGGGAAGATCGATGATGCGCCTGTGGGGATTGCCGTGCATGAATTTGGTTTTATGGGGGGGTCGCTCGGTTCGGCTGAAGGCGAGCGAATTTGTCGGGTGATTGATCGATGTATGCACGATCAATTGCCGCTGATTATTGTGTGCCGGTCCGGCGGTGCGCGCATGCAAGAGAGCATTTTTTCGCTGATGCAAATGGCGAAAGTCAATGCCAAGTTGTCCCAATTTGCAGATGCGGGACTGCTGTTTATTTCTGTTCTTATAGATCCCACAACAGCCGGTGTAAACGCCAGTTATGCGTCAATTGGCGATATCAATATCGCCGAGCCAAATGCGCTGATCGGGTTTACGGGATCGCGTATTACAGGGTCTTCTGTGAGTGCCTCCGAGATGGAAGCTCTGAGGCAAGCACAGCGCGCGGAGCAAGTGCTCGAACACGGTTTTGTCGATATGATTGTTTCTCGAGATAAAATGAAAGCTACTCTGTCTCAGTTGATTGAGATGTTGAGTAAAAATCCCCCCGAGGTTACTTCATGAAGATTCTCGTTTTACAAGGTCCCAATATTAACATGTTGGGACGGCGCAAAGCCGAGCACTACGGTACTGTGACAATGGACGAGATTCACATGCATCTCGAACAAAAGGCGGATGAACTGGGGTGCGAGATTGCGTGTTTTCAGTCGAATTACGAGGGGGCACTCGTTGAAAAAGTGCAGGAGATGCGCGATTCTGTAGATGGTATTCTTATGAATCCCGCAGGGCTGACCACAACGAGTGTATCGCTGCGGGACGCGATCGAAGACGCGGGTTTACCACTGGTCGAAATTCATCTGTCCAATATCCACGCGCGAGAAGCCTGGCGGCGGCATTCTCTGTTTTCTGAAATTGCAGTGGGCATTATTGCCGGATTCAGGTGGCGAGGCTATGTGTCGGCGCTTGAGATGCTGGTTGGCATGCTGCGAGATGAAGTAAAAAGTGAGAGATGAGAAGTGTGAATCGGTGTACAGCTCTCACCTCTATCCATCCTGTTATCCCGATCTATATCGGGGTTTTATCCTTCCTCCATTCTTCCTATTTACTCTCTTAACTTTTTCACTCCCGGTAAAGGTCAAATGTCTCTATAAATTGGGCAATAGATTCTGGCACGAGATCTGTGATGGAATCTCCTGCTCGGATGCGTTTGCGTACCTCAGTAGAGGAAATATTGCCAAAGGATGGGGGTAGTTGAAGAGGGTGTACGCGGTTTGCAAAAGGCGCGCATTCGGGGCGTGACATAAATCTGTGAAAGATTTCCCGCGAAGGGGTTTCGCGGTTCGCAGATACAATATGGCAAAGTGAAAACAGTACTTTGAGTTCGGCGGACATGTCGGTGTAATATCGCGGATCAAAGATGCGTATCAAGGTGTCGTGCCCGACGAGAAAGTAGATTTGGGTGTCGGGTGAAATATGTGCTCTGAGTGCGTGTGATTTGTCAATAAAGCGGGCATGGCTACATCCAGCAATTGACAGGCAGGCGTCCAGTTGGATATCAGAATTCGCGTAATTGACCATCATGGCGAGGCGTTGGCCCAAATCTGCTCCAAAGAGGGCTTTATCGACATTGGTTTTGGCGAGGAGGAGGACGATTTCGTCAAAGTTAAAAGCATTTTGTGCATGGTGTACAAGTGCTTCGTGGGCAAGGGTGAGCGGATTGAAGGATGCGTCGAGTACCCCGATATGTTTTGGTTGTGGAGGTGCGGCTCGATGTACAAATTGCACCAAAGGGGTATTTTGGGGATCGAGGCTATCCATGAGGATGCGGTAATTTTCAAGGGTGTTCATGGTGAGGGAAATTTATGTTAGGGACAGGTGTGGAGCAAGGAGAAATACATGAGGATATTACAAATGATTTACCGATTGTTTTTAATGGTGCTTGTCATCCTGTTTACCAATCCCATTATACCATTGGCATCTGAGCGGGATGTGGAATCTATTGTGAGAAAAATTGACGCGCTCTACCGCAGCAAAACCAGCGTGGCGGATATGGAGATGCAGATTGTTACGCCGCACTGGGAACGGACGCTATTGATGCGGGTGTGGACGAAGGGGATGGATAAGACTTTCATCCGCATTGACGCACCCAAAAAGGAAAAGGGCGTTACAACGCTGCGCATCGGCAACGAGATGTGGAATTATCTTCCAAAGACCAATAAGGTGATAAAAGTGCCGCCGTCGATGATGATGGGGTCGTGGATGGGGTCGGATTTTACAAATGATGACCTCGTCAAAGAGTCGTCAATGCTCAACGATTATATCTACGATCTGATTGTACCGGATGACGAGCAACCAGGTCATCTTTACATCCGGTTCATTCCGAAGGAAGATTCTCCAATTGTTTGGGGCAAGCTCATCACAGCTGTGCGGGCAGATGATCTGATTCCGGTGTGGCAACATTTCTACGATGAGAAGGGCAAGTTGATGCGGGTTTTGAATTTTAAGGAGATTGTGTCATTCGGCGGCAAGACGATTCCATCCGTAATGGAGATGGTGCCCCAGAACAAGGATAGGCACAAAACCGTTATGCGTTATCTCAAGGCCGAGTTTGATGTGTCGATTGATGACGATGTATTCACGCGGCGCAATCTCCAGAGGAAATGACGATGCTCAAAATAGCATTTCGCAATATTTTTCGCCAAAAGCGTCGCACAGTGTTGACTGCACTTGCAATGATCGTTGGGTTCACGCTCTCGTCGGTCTTTATTGGCTGGTCAGATGGCGCGTATTCAGATATTATTTCAATGTTCACGCGGAATCGCATCGGGCATATTCAGGTGCATCGTGCGGGTTACCTCGACAAGCCGTCGCTTTACGATGTGATCGACGGTTATGAATCCATTGGTGAGAAAATTGCCAGGGTTGATGGGGTAGAGGCATGGACGCCGCGTATCTATTCGGCGGGACTCGGTTCGGTGGGTGATAAGACAATGGGTGTGCAGATCATCGGCGTAGATGTGGGGCGCGAGGTGAAGGCCACGCGGTTTGATCGAAAGATCACCAGTGGGGCGATATTTTCAGAGCCTGCCGAGGGCGAAGCGATTCTCGGTATTGGGTTGGCGCGCGTTCTGAAGGCGGATGTTGACGATAATATTGTGCTCGTCACACAGGGCACAGATGGTGCTATTGCCAATGATTTGTACACGATTATCGGCATTGCAGAAAGCGGCGATAAAGCGACCGATCAAATGACATGCTATCTCCATATCAATGACGCGCAGGACTTGCTCGTGCTCGACGGGCGCGTTCATGAAATTGCCGTCCTCGTCGAGGCGTTGGATCGCGTTCCCAAAATCACTGCGGCGATTGAGGCACAGATCAACGATGCAAAGCTCGAGGTATCGCCGTGGCAGGTCGTCGCCAAATCATTTTATCGCGCAATGCAGGCCGATAGACAGGGCGATCTCATCGGGCGCATGATTATTATGCTGATTGTCGCTATTGGCGTGCTGAATACGGTGTTAATGTCGGTTTTAGAACGCACGCGAGAGTACGGCGTGTTGAAAGCGATGGGGACAAAGCCGAGTCAGATCTTCGGGGTGGTGGTGGCCGAGGTGACGTTTATTGCGCTTGGCAGCATTGTCATTGGCGCGATGTTTGGCGCGGGTCTCAACTATTTGCTGTCGATCTACGGCATCTCACTGCCTCAAGAGTTCTCCTATGGCGGTATCGTGTTTCAGACGATGTACGCTGCAGTTACTGTGCGAAGCCTTGCCATTCCCGCGGTTACAGTCCTTGTCTCTGCAATTTTTGTCAGCCTGTTTCCCGCGCTGAGAGCAGCGCGAATTGCCCCGGCCAGCGCAATGAGAACGCATTAGGAATTGATTTATGTCCTGGATACTGATAAAGCTCGCGTGGAAAAATCTCTTGCGGCATAAACGCCGTTCCATCATTGCTGCGATAGCTATGGGTATTGGACTTGCGGCTCTTATCTTTGCTGATGCACTCTGGTTGGGAATAGAGCGGAACATGGTCAAAACGGCGACGGCGTCATTTCTGGGAGATGGACAGATTCATCGAGAGGGGTTTTCCGATGAGCAAGCAGTCGAGTTGACGATTAACCAGCTCGATGCGGTGGTCGCCAGTCTGCGGAGGGAAGGTATCGTGGCGCACTTCACTTTGCGGACGTTCGCCTTTGGTATGATAACTTCACCTGCAACCGTTGCGGCGGTCAATCTCGTGGGCGTCGAACCATCTACCGAGCAGTATTTGTCGCAAATTGACGATGCAATTATTGAAGGCGCATATTTTGAGGGATCAAATTCGAGGGATATTGTCATCGGCGAAGAACTTGTGGAACGCCTTGAGGTGGGGTTAAACGACAGGGTTGTCGTGACGGTGGCGCAGGCCGGGAGCGGCGATCTCTCGCAGGAGATGTTTCGCGTTTCTGGTATTTATCGTTTTGCCGATGAGGGGATGAACAGCGGCATGGCGTTTATTCGATTGGGGAAGGCGCAGCAGATGCTCGCTCTCGGCGCAGAGGCGCACGAGATCGCGCTGAAGTTCATCGATTCGATATCCGCCGAGGATCAGAATCTGCTGTTTTGGAGAACTTATTCGCAGGGGGAAAACAAAGCGCGCAGTTGGACAGAGGTTTTGCCAGAGGTGCAGGCGATGTTCGAGATGTCGAAGTTCAGCAAGTACATTATGGGTGTTGTGCTGTTTGGCGTGGTTGTTTTTGGCATTGTCAATACGCTGTTTATGTCGCTTTACGAACGGATGTTTGAATTTGGCGTGTTGCGAGCAATTGGCACGCGGTCGTTTGGCATGGCGCGACTGATTCTGTTTGAGGCAGGGGCATTGGCAGTTCTGGGTATCATTTTGGGTACGGTTTTTGGGTTCTGTGTCACTGTAATTTTTTCAACGATTGGCATTGATTATACGGGGATCGAGATGATGGGCATCACCATGCAGGAGTTGATCTATCCGGACATTCGTATCCAACCGTTCATTTTTTATTCGATCTGGATCTTTGTTTTTACAATTATCGCGGGGCTGTACCCGGCGCGGTATGCGGCGAAGATGTCTGTGGCAACGGCGATGCGAAGGAGTTTTTAAAGGAGATATTCGTGGCGCATGTAATTGTGACAGAGGGGGTGACGAAAGTTTATTCGGACGATGGCGTGCCCGTTCACGCCTTGCGCGGGATTGATCTGTCCATCGAGCATGGTGAATTTGCGGCGTTGGTTGGGCCGTCTGGGTCGGGCAAGACGACTTTGCTCAATATCATCTCCGGGCTGGATACACCAACAGATGGAAAGGTATGGCTCAATGGCAAACTTTTGTCGCGCATGAGCGGTAATGCGCTTTCGGATTTTCGGCGAGACAATATCGGTTTTGTCTTTCAAGCGTACAATTTGATTCCTGTGCTGACCGTTGAGGAGAATATCGAATACATCATGCTCTTGCAAAAAGTACCCAAATCTGAGCGGCACGAACGCGTGCTGGCGACACTGGAAGAGGTGGGATTGGGTGGGATGGAGAGTCGCAAGCCGACACAACTTTCGGGTGGACAGCAGCAGCGGGTCGCGATTGCGCGGGCTATGGTGTCTCAGCCAGCGATTATTCTGGCGGATGAACCGACCGCGAATCTCGATTCAAAGATCGGTGCAGAGTTGCTCGATATGATGTATCGGCTCAATATGCAGAGTGGAATGACATTTATTTTTTCCACGCACGACCCGATGGTGATGGCGCGCGCGCGGCGGCTGATTACGCTGAAAGATGGACAGATTGAGCGCAATGAGGTGAGGTCGCCATGAGATGGCTCGTTGGGCCAATGATTGCGCTTTTGCCACATGTCGGCATGGCCGCACAACTGAGTGGGTTTTACAAGGGTTTTGCCATCGCCTTTGATTCGCCACACGCGGGTGTTCCTGTGAAGGGGATGGTGAGTAATCGGCTGCGGATTAATCTCGCCAATTCGTTCAGTGAGTACATGTCGTTTGATCTCGCCTACGACTTTATCCTGCGTATTCAGAATGAGAACCGGGCGGAGGTCCTTACCATTGATCCGCACGATTACCGCGTTGCCGATCTGAGATCGCCTATTTATCCCGGCGACAATGAATTCAGTAGCGTCGGTGTGTTTCAAAACTTCGACCGCGCCAGTGTGACAACTCGGTTGCCATTTGCAGATGTGATTGTCGGGCGCCAGGCAATTGCGTGGGGAAGTGCGCGGGTCGTCAATCCGACGGATGTGATTGCGCCGTTTACCTATGGCGAATTGGATACGGAAGATCGACCCGGTGTCGATGCCGTGCGCGTGCGCATTCCGATTGGAGCATTGAGCGAAGTCGATGTGGGGCATGTGTTTGGGCGAGACTTCGCGGTTGATCGGAGCGCGTTTTTTGTCCGCAGTCAATTCAATGTGGCGGAAACCGATGTGTCACCGCTGTTCGTCCGTTTTCGCGAGCAGTTGCTCGTTGGTATTGATGTTGTGCGTGGTATTGGGAATGTTGGTGCGTGGATAGAAGGTACTCGCGTTTTTACGATGGGACGAGATGCCGCGATTAGCGACTATTTTCGCGTATCTACAGGCGCGGATTATAGCTTTGGTGGCGAGACTTATGGATTCATCGAATACCACTTCAATGGAGCGGGGGTGCGCGATCCAGAAGATTATCTCGTCAACTTAAATCGCTCGATATATCGCGATGCCGCTGTCTATCTTATGGGCGCTCACTACTTCGCGCTCGGTGCCACCCATCAATTCACGCCGCTGGTCGCGTTGAGTGGGCAGTTTCTCGCAAATGTCACTGATCCGTCGTTCTTTTTTGCACCTGCTATCGAATACAATATCGAGCAGGATTTCTATCTTTCTGCGGGTGCGTTTATAGGTATTGGCGATCGTCCACAGGGCGAGTATTTCCAATCTGAGTTCGGCGGGTATTCCAATATCCTGTTTTTTTCGTTCCGAATTTACTACTGACGCGATTCAGACTTTGATCATTTTCCTTGACTTCACCTTCACAAGGCGTTTTCATATCAGCGCAGCAGAGATAACTGACAACAGTTTTTTATTCAGGAGGTAATGCAATGCATGTGGGTATGCGAATCCCGCCGATGGGTCGAGAAATGGGTTTGGAAGGCATTATTCAATGGGCATCAGAAAACGGTTTGGGGTCAATTGATTTGCCAGAAGTAGATGCTGAAATTCGCAAGATGTGTGATAGTGCTGAGATTGGGATTGGCACTGTGGATTGGGGGGCAGGCGGTGGGTTGTTGAGCAAAGATGACGGTGCGCGAGAAGAAGCTATGTCCGCGATGAAAGCGCGCATTCAGGCAGTGGGCGAATACGGTTCAGGGGTGATTTTTTTGTGTTTGGCTCCCGACGACCGTTTGCAGGCACGGGCTGAGACATTTGAGATATTTAAGCAGGTCTATCCAGAGGTTGTGAAAGAGGCAGAAGCGCACGAGGTTTTTCTCGCCATTGAACCCTGGCCTGGTCCGGCACCAGCATACCCGAATTTGGGTTGTACGCCCGAGACCTTGCGGGCAGTTTTTGAGGTTGTTCCGTCACCCAATCTGGGTATTTGTTACGATCCGTCACATTTTGCGCGTATCGGCGTTGATTACAAGCGGGTGTTGGGAGAGTTTGGCGATCGGGTGCGGCATGTGCACGCAAAGGATACCGAGTTGTTGGCGGATGGATTGTACGAGTTTGGCTGTTTGGGTCAATCGTTTGGTCAGCGCTACAGCCATGGCGAAGGATGGTGGCGTTATTGCATTCCCGGATGGGGTGTGGTGGATTGGAAATGGGTGATTGCGCGTCTGGAAGAAGTGGGCTATGACGGGCCGCTGGCCATTGAATTGGAAGACCACCGATACAGCGGCAGTGCCGAAAAGAATGCGGCAGGTGTTTTGGCTGCGAAAAGCTATCTCGAAGAGATTTTGGGATGAATCGCTCGCATTTATACCAATATCGAGCAAGGCAAAGCCCCCACAAGCGCGGGGGCTTTTGTTTTTTAAGCAGTATTACTTAGCTCGATAGGGCGCGTTTCATTGTTGCGCCCATTTCGGCGGGGCTTTCGCATACGTTAATGCCAGCTTCTTGAAGCGCGACCATTTTGTCGGCAGCGGTGCCTTGTCCGCCAGAGATAATTGCGCCCGCATGCCCCATGCGCCGGCCCGGGGGCGCTGTTTGGCCCGCGATAAAACTGACCACGGGTTTGCCAAAGTGCGCTTTGACATAAGCGGCGGCTTCTTCTTCGGCGGTGCCGCCAATTTCCCCGATCATGATGACGGCATCTGTGTCGGGGTCGTCCTTGAAGAGCGAGAGGCAGTCTGTGAAGGTTGTGCCGATGATGGGATCGCCACCAATACCCACACACGACGATTGGCCAAAGCCACTATCGGTGAGTTGAGAGACAGCTTCATAGGTGAGTGTGCCGCTGCGCGAAATAACACCAATGCGACCTTCGCGGTGAATGGCACCGGGCATAATGCCGATTTTGCACTTGCCAGGAGAAATCAAGCCCGGACAATTGGGACCGATCAAGCGCGTGTTTTTATCGGCCAGATAGTGTTTGGCCTTTAGCATGTCGAGTACGGGGATATTCTCGGAGATACAAACGACCAAAGGGAGGCCTGCATCGGCTGCTTCCATGATGGTGTCGGCCGCAAAGGGCGCGGGAACAAAATTGGCCGATGCCGTGGCACCTGTTTGTTCTACGGCATCGGATACGGTGTCAAAAACCGGTATGCCATCAACGCTCTCGCCACCTTTGCCAGCGTTGATCACGCCGACGACACGAGTGCCGTAATCTACCATTTGTTGTAGATGAAATCGCGCTTCGCCACCCATTGCTCTGCTGCTGGAAAAGCTCTGGACGATTACGCGGGTGTTGCTGTCAATGAGGATGCTCATGATATCTCCAGTGTTCGTTTACTCAAGAGTACGTTCTTCGATTGTGCCATCTGTTTTGCCGATGATGATGTGATCTGTCAGCCCTATAAAAAGGCCGCATTCGACGACGCCGCACAAGGCGTTGATTTTTGCTTCGAGCGCGGGCGGGTTGTCAATGCGACCAAAGTCGCAATCGATAATGTAATTGCCGTTGTCTGTGACAAAAGGCGTGTTGTCCTGCGCGTTGCGAAGTGTGGGTTGACAGCCCAGGTTCGCGAGCAGGCGTTGTATGGCTTGCCAGCCAAATGGGATGACCTCAACGGGCAGGGGAAAAGTGCCCAGGTGCGCCACTGTTTTGGATTCGTCGGCGACAATGATTTCCCTGTCAGATAGTGACGCGACGATTTTTTCTCGCAAAAGCGCGCCGCCACCGCCCTTTATGAGGTTAAAGTGCGGGTCAAATTCATCTGCGCCGTCAATGGTTAAGTCTATGCGGGTAACTTTGCCGAAGTCGATGAGTGGAATATTTTCAGATTCCGCCTGAATGCGCGATTGCTCTGAGGTGGGTATGCCACATATATCGAGTCCTTTAGCGATGCGCTGGCCGAGTTTTTGGATTGCAAAAAAAGCCGTTGATCCCGTGCCCAGACCGACGACCATGCCATCTTCGATATATTCGGCAGCCCGTTCTCCTGCCAATTGTTTTGGGTGAATTGTCATGGCTCTCCTATTTCGAATGGTGAAAACAAGCAGAAGATAAACGCAATATAATAATTTGGCAACGCTTTTGACCCATACAGGCGCGGTATTTTTTTATTTATTTTTTTTAAAAATTGTCATACTCTATCAAGCAGATAGAGCAAATTTAAATATGATTAAATTCGGAGAAGAAGATGGCTTATCGCACACTGGAAGATTTTTTTGGTGATATTGTGGGGAAAGCGCGTCGAGGGCAGGGGATTTCGGAATCGGAGTTGGGTCGTCAGGTGGGGCTTAGTGTTCGAGAAATTGGGCAAATAGAATCGTACGAGTTGACGCCTGACGATCAGACCATTTGCCGACTTGCAGACGCACTTCATCTCAATGGCGAAAAACTGGTGGAAGTGGCGCGTGGATGGGTGCCACCGCAGGGTAATGCGGCTTTTGAAGATGAGGCCGTGCGGGTTGACCGGTTGATTCTCGATGCGGGCATGACGGTGAATTGTTATGTGCTAATATGCAAGACATCGGGCAAAGGAGCCGTGATAGATCCCGGTGGACAGGCTCAGTTGATTTTGGATGCGATAGCCGATGTACAGGTGACGCATATTTTGCTCACACATGGGCACGGTGATCACGTTGGGGCGCTCGAAGCTGTTGCCGATGCGACACGGGCGCAGGTATGTGGTTGCGAGCGCGATTTTGCGTTGATGGGCAGGCGCAGCCAGCGGGTTACTGAACGCGTGGATGAGGGCTGGCAAACAGCGATTGGCGAACTCGGTATTGATACGGTGAGTTTGCCCGGGCATACGGGCGGTGGCATTGGTTATTATACTGCGCCCATGTTTTTTTCGGGCGATGCGCTGTTTGCGGGTTCTTTGGGAGGGGCGAGGGGAGATGCCTACCAAGGGCAAATTCAGGCTGTTCGTGCAAAGGTACTCTCTCTGCCGAAGGAAACGACTATTTTCCCCGGTCATGGTCCGATTACGTCTGTAGCACAGGAGTTGGCGCATAATCCATATTTTGTTTGAAATGGGTCCCTGTGCTGGGGTCCAGGACTTTTTTTATTTTTCTTCAGATGTCTGGGTTTCAACCCATTGTCCAATGGCCTGGCGAATGGATTCGACTGCGGTTTTTTTGCGCTCAAGGCGGTCAATATGTGCGCGTAGCTGATCGATTTGTGCGTCGAGTTCTTGAAGTTCACCATTTGCTGCTTCAAGTGCCTGTTGATACAGGGGGTTTGGTTTTGCCATGAAGTAAGCTCCTTGTTATAAAAAATGAAATACGGGATCCTGCTAAACATAAGCTGTGCGGCCTTGTGGCGTCAAGCGCGAAAAAGTCCGCTTGTAGTTGATTCGACAAAGTGGTGTATGTTTTTTTTAACCCGTTACAATTTATTACAATTTTCATGGGAACGAAGTGGTCCAGATGGTTGTTTAATGCTGTAAATTACAGATTCTTAGAAATATGCAACTTTCTTTTGATTCACGCATTTAAAAAAAAGTAGTAAATTTCAATATATAGTGGGCGTTGAGAGTCTGTCAACGCTGTCTCACAAGGATATTTCTCACAGTTGATTACGTTGCAAAGGAGCTAAACATGGCTCGGTGGTGTTGTCTTTTCGCGCGGAACGCAATATTCGTCCTCATTTTGGGGGTTACAACCTCTGCTTTCGGACAGGAATATTTTGGCAAAAACAAGGTCAATTACAGTCAATATGCGTGGCATTATATCGACAGTGAACACTTCACGGTTTATTTTGACAAGGGTTCACTGGGCCTGGCCGAGTTTGTTGCCAAAGAAGCCGAAAGATCACTGGTACACATTGAGAAAACGCTGAAATATACACTGAAAGATCGCTATCCAATTGTTATTTATAATTCTCACAATGGATTTTCAGTGTCGAATATTACCAGCGGGGAACAGTCTGAGTTTACGGGTGGATATACCGAGTTTGCACAGGGACGCGTAGTGATTCCCTTTACGGGGTCTTATGGGGACTTGCAACATGTTATTCATCACGAACTCGTTCACGCAGTTACAATTGAGTTGTGGACCGGTGGCGGCTGGTTGGGATCTCTGGTTTCGCAGACATCGACATTGCCTCCGCTGTGGATTGCCGAGGGCATTGCCGAGTATGTGTCTCGATATGGCTGGCACAAAGAGCACGACAATTTTATGCGCGATGCAACCATTACCGGATATGTGCCGACTATCGAAATGATGTCTCTGAGTTATTTTGCTTATCCCGGCGGCAATTCAGTTTTTTATATGATAGAACAGGAATACGGAAAGGATAAGGTAGCGTCCTTTATTTCTTCTTTTCGCACGGCCAAGAGTCCCGATAAAGCACTCAAAGCATCTCTGGGATTTGGAATGAAGGAATTGGAAGAAAAATATCAATTGTGGCTCAAGCGGCAATACTGGAATGAGATCAATTTGCGCCATACGCCCAAAGAGATAGCGACAAATTTGACGGAGCGCGAAGACAGGCGTTCATCGTATAATTTATCTGCTGCGTTATCCCCACAAGGCGACAAGGTCGCGTATTTGACCGACCAAAATGGCACGTTTGATATTTATTTGATGTCGGCGATTGACGGTAAAGACCTGGGGCGTTTGGTCGAAGGGCAAAAGTCGTCTGCTTTTGAGTCGATGTTTGTTTTACGACCCGGATTTACCTGGTCACCAGATGGTCGGCATATTGCATTCGCTGCCAAATCGAATAACAAAAATACCCTGTATATTCTCGAAGTTAAAAATAAACAGATTCGCAAGCGATTTAAGTTTGACCTCGATGGCTTGTTTGAACCCACCTGGTCGCCCGATGGAGAAAAAATTGCCGTCGCGGGTATTAAAGATGGCTGGTCTGATATCTATGTGGTCGATTTGAACGACGAGTCGCTTACGCGGCTTACAAATGATCCCTATGACGAGCGGCATCTGGATTGGTCGCCCGATGGCACCTGGATTGCTATGAGTTCTGATCGTCCCGATACCCATTTGGAGTTCAGTGGAGGGAAAGATTTTGCTTTTGGTCAGTACGATATTTTCTTACTGCGTACAGATGGCTCTGAAATGCGCCGCATTGTCGCGTCTGAAGACGCCGAAGATTCACATCCCGTGTGGGGTGCCGATAGCAAACACATTGCCTTTGTTTCTGACCGCACGGGTGTGGGCAATATTTATATTGCAAATGTTGACAGTACGCAGGAGATATATCCCATTACCAATTTATTGTCAGGGGCGCAATATCTCGATTGGTCAGCCGATGGCAAAAAGATCGTGTTCAATGCTTTTCACAAGGGTGCTCTGGATATATTTGTGATGCGCGATCCACTCGCGCAGAAAAAAGAAATGGTGGATTTACCGCCTACGCGCTTTGCCAAACGCCTTGCCGGTGAAGATGAAAAGATGTTTGTTGAGTTGCAAAAGGAAAAGTATGCGAGCCGCAAGATTGCCAAAGTAGAAGCCGACAGTACTGCGATCGATTCGACGGCAGAAAAGACAGAGAAGAAAGTGGCGCAGTGGATTTCCGATCAGGAAGCACTTGCAGCGGCAGAAAGCGCGCCTGCAGATAGTACGGCTGAGATCGATACCACGCATCCGGTCGCAGGTAGTCCAGAAATGGCCGATACTGGCAAACAAGGGGTGAAAAACTGGGGTGAAAAGGAATTTCTGGTTAAAAAGTACAAGCTGAAATTCAAGCCTGAACTGTTTGGTGCACAGGCGGGATTTGATACGTTCTACGGCGTGAGCAGCTCTATCGTATTGTCCATGAGTGATGTGATGGGCGATCACCGCGCCACGTTGGTGACGAGTTTGAATTTTTCGCTCAAAGACAGCGACTTTCTGCTTGCTTATGCCTATTTGAAGAATCGTACAAATTACGGTGCACAGCTTTTTCACACGCGGTTCTTCTTCTTTGATAATGCAGGTCGTCTGACTGCGGATCGATATTACGGACTTGCGGGGATGCTCGAGCGACCGTTTAATCGGTTTGCCCGTTTGGAACTCAGTACGCGTTTTGTATCTGTTGATCGCGAGGAGGTGTTTACTGATATCAACAATTACTTGTACCAGCCAGGCTTTCGCGGCGTGGGGCGGTTTTCGAGCCAATTGATCGACCGTCGTCGAGCGGCTATCGGCGAAGTGGCTCTGGTGGGCGATAGCGCGCTGTACAGTTTGTTTGGTGCGGTAGATGGGCATCGCTATCGGTTGAATTTTGAAGGCTCTGGTGTGGGCATGAAATTTGCCACATTTACGCTGGATTATCGCAAATATATGCGATTGTTAAACGAATATACCTTTGCCATCCGAATGTCGGGCGGAACGAGTTATGGTCCCAACAGCACCGTGTTTTTCCTGGGCGGTGTGAACAATCCGGTCAATCCGACATTTTCAACCATTGCCAGTGTTGATCAAAGTCGCGTGTTTTTCTCTTCTTACGTCTGGCCCCTGCGCGGCGCGAGATTGCTCGAAATGGCGGGTGATTCTTATGTGCTGGCCAATGTCGCATTCCGATTCCCGCTCATCAGGCAATTGGCCATGGGCTGGCCCCTGCCGTTTTTCTTCCAGAATGTACAGGGAGAATTGTTCTTCGACATTGGAGGTGCTTTTGACCGCGCCAACTGGAGAGATGGGTGGGTCTCCCGAGATGGGGGTTTTGAGCTCAATACGCCGCAAAACTTTAATACGCCGGAAATAAGGAAAACAAGACCGCAGATAGCCGCCGGGTATGGGTTTGGCGTGCGGGTAAATTTGGGCTATTTCCTATTCCGCTACGATCTGGCATGGCCTACGGATCTCGCCGAAACATACCATCCACACCAGTATTTCTCAATTGATTTCACGGGCTTGTTCTAATCCGCAGGCATGTCCCTGCGGGTGTAAGCAGGGATGGACGCAGATAAAAGAGGAGAGGCGTGCTGTACGTCTCTCCTCTTTTTGTTGGGTTGATGGATGGTGTTTTTTTGTGTATTATTGAAGTGGTCATTAAACCACGAATAAAATGAGGTTCTTCATGGCAGCCAAAGAGTATTACATGGCGGGGTTGAGTAAGTTGGGAACTGGAGACCTGGAAGGCGCGATTGTCGAATTTGAGAAGGCTGTATCTGACGATGCCGCATTTTACATGGCGCATCTGGGATGGGCACAGGCATTGGATCGGCAGGGGAAGATTGACGAGGCGATTGAACAGGTCAATTGCGCTTTGCAAATTGTTCCCGATGAGGCACTCGCACATACGAGTCTATCGCGATTATATCAGCAGAAAGGGATGATTGAAGAGGCCGAAGAGGAAATGGCTATTTCTCACAAACTCTCTCAAAATATTTGAAAAATGGTGCGTGTACTGAAAATGAGGACGTCCTGTTTGGGCGTCCTTTCTATTTTTATGTTGATGGCGTGTGTAACAGCAAATGCAAATTCGGTTGATTCGTTGCTCGCACGCGCGCAAAGCGATACGTTGAAACCGCTTGATTACCGCATTGATTTGCTTCGAAAAGCACTGAGTGTGGATGGCGATCGCGCAGATGTCTGTGCGGCATTGGGGGCGTTGTTTATGCAAAAGAACACGCCTGCGAGCAGGCTGCGTGCAGACCGCTATATTTATCGCGCGATTGTATTGGATCCTGAGAATATAGATTATCATCTGTCCTATGCGACTCTGCAGCGGAAGAAGGGTTTTCGGTACAATGCCAGGCGATATTTTGAAAAGGTGCTCAGCATAGATTCAACACAGGTTGATGCAGCCTGTGAAGTGGGCGATTATTATTTACAGGATATGTTGAAATACGTAGATGCGCGACGTTTTGACGGAGGTGGGAGTATGCGGTCTTTTGCAATAGAGAGTGTGCAAATGGCCGCGGATTACTATCACTACGCGCTTGCACATGATCCCTATTGCAGGCGTGCGTATTACGGGTTGGGGATACTGAGTATAGAGGGTGGGTATAAAGAGGATTTGATTGTTATTGCACAGGCACTTTTAGAACGATGGCCGCAGGATCGAGACGGTCTTTTGTTTTTGGGATTGGGGTATTATGCAGCCGAAAAGTACGAGGTAGCAGGCAGAGCATTTGATCGCGCGTACGCACAGATGGATTCGGTTGGGCAGGCTGCAATGACTTCAATAGAGTTGTTGGGTGGCGGGGATGAGGCAAACGCGCTTTTTTGGAAAAAGCGCGATCCTTTGTTTCTCACGCCTGTGAACGAAAGAAAGCTGGCACACCGCGGGCGGGTTGCTTATGCAAATTTGAGATTTGGTCTGCCCGATGAGGGAATTGCGGGTTGGGAAACGGATATGGGCAAGGTGTGGATTCGCTATGGTCGCTATGTCAATCGCATAAGAACGCTTATTCCGCATCGGGAGATCTGGATTTATGAAGATTTTTCAATGGACTTTTTTTCCTACGATTCCGTGCATTGGAAATTGGAATTGATGAAGGATGAAAGATGGGCACTTGTTCCGGGGGGATGGGGCAGAAGTCAGATTTTATCGCCTAATTTTTATTTGCCCGAGCGCTATGTCGATCCATATGGAGATCAGAAATACGGATTGCCCGTACAGGTGGGATTTTTTAAGGCGAGAGAAGGACAGGTCAAGGTGGCGCTATCGTGGGGCTTACCTAAACGTCAGCTACAATATCTCAAGCTCTATGAGACCTATCAAGTCGATTTAGATGCCGGTATTTTTGTCCACAGACGCAATGGGCAGGAGGTAACGAGTGTCAGGTGGGAACCAGAGGCATTTCGGGATGTTTGGACTGATTCATTAAAGGAGCGCTATTTGTTGGGGCAACGCGATCTGGTTTTGGCACCAGATCAAATTGCTTCGCAGTTGGGTGCCGATTCACTTGCGTTGTCTTTAGAAATTAGAGATGTAGGAAAGAAAACAGTGGGCGTGTTCCGCGATACCGTTTTTGTACAGGCATTTCCCGATGATGTGGTTTCGATGAGTTCCGTATTGTTGGCTTCACATGCAGGGGAGGGCAAAGAGGGGATAGAGGTTATACCCAATCCGTTGAGAACTTTTGACGCGGACGAGTTGTTGTATATCTATTTTGAGATCTACAATCTGGTGCGCGATGAGTTTGGGCAGACTGATTTCTCTGTGACGTACAGAGTAGGTCCACCAGATTTGCGGCGTTTTTCCGATAAGCGAGATCGAAAGGCGATTGAGCAATTGGGTATAAGTGATGACAGGTGGCGTATTTCCGTTAGTACAGATTATCGAGGAGGGGAGATGCAGGAGCCGATTTATTTATCCGTTGATTTAAGTGAGTTGGGGCCTGGGGTGCATCTGCTATCTATAGTTGTCACTGATCGTCAGACGGGGGTACAGGCCTGGCGAGAAACCCTGTTTCGCATCTTGTGACGTCAGGGACCTATTTTTTTTTGTGCCAGAGGAGGCTAATCAGTGGAGGACCGCCAAATAAAATAAAGCCGAAGATCGCGACTGCGTGTACCGACGTGGCAAATGCCAATGCGATTTCTGTTGGTACATGGTAGAAATGGTGGAGGGTTTGAGCGCAAAAGAAATGATAGGTGCCTATACCACCCGGTGCGGGAAGGACAAATCCGATCGTAGCGATGGTCATCACAACCATAGCTTCAAACAAGCCGAGGTTGTAGTTGTGTGGTAGGTCAAAACTGTAGAAGGGCAAGTACATGGCGAACAAATAAAGACTATTTAGGATCAGAGTTGATACCAAAATCCCCGCGTAGCCTTCTACAGTGTGAATGGCTCTCATGCCTTGTAAAAAAGAACGCAAAATATGGGTTACACCATCGGCCAGCCTGAGTGAGATACGCGCCAGCAGGCGGTGGAAAATGGACAGGCCGCGTTCTCCGCGGGCGGAGAGCAGGCCCAAAAATACGAAAGCGAATAGAATGACGGGCAATGTTAGCAAGGCGACTTGTTCAAGACCGGGAAATGCCGCGCCGATCTGCTCTCTGGCAAAAAATAAAACTACGCCAAAGATGACCAATAGAGTGAGCACATCAAGCAAGCGTTCTACAATTACTGTCGCCAGTATTGCACTGATGCCTGTGGGGTGATCTCTTTCAAGGGCGAGAGCACGCGCAACTTCGCCAGCGCGTGGGAATACAACATTGCCCGCATAGGCGACCATGACAGCCCAAAATGCCGAGCGAATAGAAATATTTGAGGCAACGGGTAATAGCAAAATACGCCAACGCCATGCTCGGGGTAAGCCCGAAGCGATGATGATGATGGCCGATAAGAGCAACCACAAAGGATTGGCTGTTTGCAGGGCTTCCATGAGGCGCATTCCATCCACATTTCTAAACGCTGCCCAGAGAAACCCCCCCATTAGCACGAGACTGGCTACGAGTTTGAAAAAGTTTTTCATGATAGGCCATATCCCAGGCTGCGAAGGGCGGTGTCTTTTTTTCGCCAGTTCTTATAGACTTTAACATGCAGGTCGAGATAAATTGGGCATTCCAAAAAGGCTTCGATTTTTTTTCGCGCCTGATGTCCAATGGTTTTGAGGGTTTTGCCCCCCCGTCCGATGACAATGCCTTTTTGAGAATTGCGTTCGACAATGATATTGGCCTGGATATAGACTTTGGGGCGGTTTTCTTTAAACGCCTCAATGTCGATTGCCGTTGCATAAGGCAATTCACGACGCAAGTGGTGAAACACTTCCTCGCGGATGAGTTCCGCAACAAAAAATCTTTCGGGCTGTTCGGTAAGCATATCCTCCGGGTAGTATTGTGGACCTATGGGCAGTGCTTGACGCAAGGCCGTGTGGAGGACTTTTATGCCCTGCCCGTTGATGGCCGCTACGGATAAGACGGTCTGGGTAGCGAGTGAAGCGCGAATCTGTTGTTCGCAGCGTTTTGCTCGCTCGCGTGAGATGAGGTCGGTTTTGTTTATAGCGATGATTTTGGGGATATCCCATTGTCCAAAAGTTTGTCGCACTTCGGCGTCATAGGAAGTGTCAAATTCTGAACCATCAACGATGCCCAAAAGTACATCGGCACTTTGATATGCACGCCCAATTTGCCGATTCATAAATTCGTGAAGGCGATAGCGCGCAGACAAGATGCCGGGAGTATCGAGAAATATCATTTGAGTCTGTTTATCTGTGACAATTCCCAGGACATTATTGCGAGTTGTTTGGGGTTTGGGCGAAATAATGGATAGACGCTCCCCCACGAGTGCATTAAAAAGTGTGGATTTGCCGACATTGGTGCGTCCAGCGATTATGACATATCCAGATTTGAAAGCCATCACTGTCCAATCAAAAAAATAAAATAACCGAAATGCGGTACGTATTATCGAGTTGGTCGTGTTCCATGAAGGCGAAATCTACGCCAAACCGACGAAGTTGCAAGCCAGTGCCTGCTGTAAAGTATCCGTCCTGATATCCGAGGCGAAATGCAAGGCGGTGTTGCAGGCGGTATTCTATACCGAGTTGTATGCTGCGTGTTTTTTCCAGTGTCGATTTTTTGTCATTCAGGTGTGTGCTAAAACCGACTTTCATATCGCCGCCGGGTATCCTGTAGTGGAGGGCGGATCCAATGAGCAGAGATGGCGAGATACGATCTGTAATGCCGTCGGGAAATGCAATGCGCGTTTTTGTGAGATCGCGTATTGTCGCGCCAATGCGAAACGTCGATGTGGGCAGATAGAGTAGGGCGATGTCCAGACCAAAGCCACTCCCGATGCCCACGCTGAGATCGCGTCTGATCATTTTTATACCTGCTCCAAGACGCAATTTATCTGTGATATGCCGGCCATAAGCAATTCGAAAGACGTAATCTGCCGTGCCGGTTTTATCGATTATTACGGGGCGATTGTCTGGACCAATTGGACGGTCTGGATCTTCCCGACCCGTCAGAGCAATCCCATCGACGCCAGCGCGAACAATGCCCAGACCAATGCCGCCTTTTCTTATGGGCAAGCGCAATGCAAAAATATCTTGATTCACACTGCCGCCAAATTGCTCGGCATGTTGTACGTGAATCTCCCGTTTGGGTAGCGATGAACTGCTATTTAGTCCAGGGTTGTACACCTCTGGAGCAAGTCCTGCGGGGTTCCAATAGATCGCCGTTGCATCAAAACTGAGCGCGACATAAGCACTGCCCATGCCCAGGGCGCGGGCACCGGCACCCAATAAGAGTGGGTCTCCTGCATAATGGAATGTCTGTGCATGGGTTGGGCTTGTAAGCGCGCACGCGCAATACAATACCAGGGTCGCAAAGCGTTTCAATGATTGGCCTCTGCATGGGGGATGAAGATGGCGATATTGCCGGGATGCAATGCCGACCCCAGGGCTTTGATATCGAGAGGAGATAAAATGAGGTGCGGAGTGGCACCTGTTAGAATTCCGTCCGCTCGAATGACGAGATTTTGCGTAAAGTAGAGGCGGGAACGGTGGCGAGGCCCTTCTATCAGGCGTCCGGAGAAGTCGAAGGGAAAAAGCCGCCCGCGAAGTCGCAGATTTGCATTTCCGGGTTCAACAGAGACGGGATCAATTCTGTTTACAAAGTGGTAGTTCTGAGTGAGGCGTGCTTCTATGGGCGACAAGTTGAGAATAGGGCATGTTCTCAGCACGTTGCCCTGTGATTTGAGGTGAATTTGTTTGGATGGAAGGTCTATAATAAGGTAGAAATCGTCCGGTGATGTTTTGATCTGGTCAAGCTCGCGAACAAGGGCTTCGCGGTAGTTTTGGAGAACGATTTTGTCCTGACCAAATACAGGTATTTCCACCAGAAGGAAACAAATTAGTAGATATAGACCTGGTCGCCAACTTGAAGTGAGCGATACACAAAAGCCAGGTCTTCGTCGTTGAGGCGAATACATCCGTGCGTGATATGCCGTCCGAGCAATGTGGGATAAAGGGTGCCGTGAATTTCGTACCCATCACCCAATTTAAGGGCGTAGGCACCTAAGGTTGTCTTATCGAGACGCCGAAACTCCCAGGGCAAGACAGTGGGTTCTTCACCATTTTCGATAAAGGCCCACACGGGCTTGGCCCAGATGGGGTCTGTCACTTTGTGCAAAATAGTTCTGACACCCAATGGGGTGTGAAATTGCCAGCGTGCCGAAGCTCCTGGATGGAGCAGTACTTTGCCGCTGCCTGTCGCACACGTCGCTTCTCGTATTATCTGGTTGTTGTGCCAAACTTGAAGACGGTTATGTACAGTATCGATAACGATGTAGGTTTCTGCTGATTGCCGTTTCAACGCTTCCTGAAGTGATGCGATGTCAGCTTTGAGTTGTTCGATCTCTGTTTCTCGCGCGGGTATCTGCAGGGAAAAACTGAAGAACAAATAGAGAGCGAGCAATATGGTGTGAAAGCTGTGCATGTATGGCTCAGAAATTGTAAAACCGAGGCGCGCAAAAAGCACCTCGGTTTTTGTTTTTATTAATAAGATATTTGGATGATACCTACCTACAGGCGGAAGTACCAGGGTTTGTGTCGCTCTTTCCAATCTGCGATTTTCTGGAGCGCGACCGAAACAGCACCCTGAACCTCAGCAAGTTTGTTTTCTGCACCCTGAGCTTGACCAAGAGCATCTCTGTATTGCCCGTTGTCGAGACTGCTGCGTGCATCGCTTATATTGGTCTCGGCCTGATTCAGGTCGGCGTTGAGCTGATCGAGATCATCGTCCGCGCCTTTTCCCCGAGGTGCCTCGCCCAAACTGACTCTGGTATCTGAAATACCGGGCATTACGCGTTCGATAATTGCCTGGGTATCGGCCTCCAGTTGCCTATTGGTGTCAGCTTCTGCTTTGGCGCTATTAGCTAACTCCTGAGCTTCTACATAAAGAGGCTCGGCTTCGTCAAATTTGTTAAAGAAAAAGAACTTTTTTTCTTCAAACTTTTTGGCAGCACTGTCTATGGCAGCAGTTGCTAAACTATATGCGGCGGGCGCATAAGCCTCAGCCTGAGCCGCCTGAGCCGCGGCATAAGCTGCCTCAGTATCTGCTTTCAATTTTACCAATTCTTCGGAAGGCCCACAACCCGTTATGGCAAATGCCACAACGAGAACAGTACAAAGGCTTAAAATGGATCGCATCCTTAGACTCCTTGAGTTTGTTGTCAATAAAGACTTTACGCATTGTTTCCTTTGCGGAAGATAAAACACAAATTTCCGCTTGTCAACACCAATTTTGGGATATGAGAAATGGCGTTGAGCAGTCGGTGGCGATGTATTTTATTTATCGCCGTTCACTTTTTTTATAAAAAAGTTTGTTCAGCGGGCTTTTGGGAGCCGTAAGGTATTTGGCTTCATCGGGCGTCAGGGCTTTGTCAAAAACAGCGATTTCATCAATTTCTCCAGGGTATTTGAAATGATTAAATCGCATCACGAGGGTTTCTATATCCCAGGTCATATTCTGCTGAAGCGGACCTTTGCGTCCTGCTTCTTTGCCATCTATATACAACGCCCATTCTGCATTGGCCTTGCCACTGTTAAAGTTGGACCATGTAATCGCAATGTGGTGCCAGTCATTTGCACCCCAATTGACGGGTACAGAAATCACACGGGCAGCGACCACATCGTCAGTAACTGGCTGTTCTTTGTTGGGATAGCATCCAAACCGAAGCGTGCCATCGACTTTTTTGAAATCGACAAATACGACTGCATCGTCCCAGGGATATTTTCCGCCCTCTTTTTTCCCAATGTGAAAGGGTTCTGGGTAGCTTTCATCAAAGCTGGTGATGTCGGCTTTGAGCCAGAATGCAATGCTACCAGACCACGCGCTGTTTGCACTGTAGGCGAGATTATTTTTGCCGTTGTAATTGAGTGCGCCCGCGTTTGGGTTAAACGCCAAATACCCGTCGGGATTGCCGCCCTGCTTAATGTGGTTGGTGTTGGCTGTGTCAAAGGTCGCCAGCGGATCGCCGAGGCTATCGAGGGCATCCACGCCTTTTTCAAAGTTGGCAAAAAAAAGTACGTGTGCTCGCAAGCTCTCTTCAATGGCCTTTTCGGGACCACCACAAGCTGTTGTGATCGCGAAAAATATGAGGATTAGAGTGCCACGATATAAATGGGGAAGATGGAACGACATGTGTAAGGTCTCCTTAAAAAAGAAATTTGGCGTATTATTAAGTTGAGTGTATAAATTGATATACTCCCAAAATGCGGGTATGTCAATACTAAAATCACGAGATTGCGAAGATAGCTTAAGTATTCGAAAAACCAACCATGTGTGTCTCGGAAATTGTCTTGACATCTCAAAAGTTATTTGTTAGCATAAAAATTCAATTTTCTCAAAACGTGCGGCATTTTGACAGGAGCCTCCTCGATGCGTAAAATTGGCACAGGTATTCTCTGGGTTATCACGATTTTGATGTTGTCTTCGGTGACCATTTTTAATCCGGGACAGGTGACGGATTTTTTTGTAACGCTTTTTAATATTAAACCGAGTATTCCCGAACTCAAACCCATTGAAATTTCAGAACGCGATCGCGAAATTCGATCTATTGCTGAGTCCATTTCACAAGAAGATGTGCATCAAATCATTGCCGACCTGTCGGGGATGGGGTCTCGGGTCCCTGGCTATGCGGGGCATCGGCAGGCTTTTGAATATGTCAAACGGCATTTTGAAAAAATTGGCCTCGAAGATATTAAGGTGGAAGAGCACACGGTAACGGTTCCCGTTGACAAAGGTGCTTCACTCACTTTGACGGATACCGGCGAAGAAATTGCGATCTACGGTTTTTGGCCCAATCATGTACAAACGCCCTCTGTGCCCAGCGCTGGGATTTCAGGGACGCTTATTTATGGGGGCAAAGGATCATTTGCAGAACTGAATGGCAAAAAGGTCGAAGGCAGCATTGTCCTGATGGACTTCGATTGTGACCAGGGCTATTTAAGCCCGCGTATGCTGGGGGCACAGGCTATTTTATTTTATGACAATGGGCGGGTTACACAGGGCCAGGCTATGGATAAGTTTTTGCCAGTGCCTGTTGATGTGCCCCGATTCTGGGTCAAAAAAGACGATGCTGTGCGCTTGCTCGAACTGGCCCAAACGCAATCTCCCGAAGTGCGTTTAACGTCGAAGATGGATTGGGAAGAGGTGCCGACCTGGAATATTTTTGCAACTCTTCCCGGGTCTGAAGACTATATCACGGAGCGCGAAGAGCGCAAGTGGAAAGATCAGCAGATTGTGCTGAGTGCTTTTTACGATGCCATTTCCGTTGTACCCGCTCTCGCGCCGGGTGCTGAAAATGCGTCGGGGGTGGCTGCGCTTTTACATACTGCCCGCGTTTTGAAACAGAATCCGCCCAAATATTCGGTGACCTTTCTGGCAACTGGCTCTCATTTCCAGGGCCTGGCAGGCATCAATGATTTTGTGTATCGCCATTCGCGCGAAAGCGATCATTTCCGCGATAAGATTCCCGATAGTCTATCGGTTGCCGGTGCTTATCTCGATGGCGAACTTATTCCGCGCGACAGCGAAGAGTTTGAAGAACTCATTCCCAATAGCTATAAAATTGATTTTCGGTTATTTATCGGGTTGGACCTGTCGAGTGAATCCGATCAGTTGGCGAGCTTTTCACACGGCACCTTTAACAACCCAAATTGGCAGACAGACAATTATCTGAATAATCTGCTGGCGCCTTATGCGGACAAATTCGATAAATATATGGCCAAAGTCTTTCCGGGCGAAGAAGTGCGCCATGTCGATGCGATTGCACCGCCAAAACGCACCTGGAAGAATTTTATGCCCATTCGCCTGGGATTTGACAGCGAGGCCGTTACTTTTGTTGGGAAAGAAGGCATTACTCTGGCGACGCCATCAACTGTGCGGCGTTTTGTCGATACGCCCATTGATCGCGTTGAGAATGTCAATATGGACAATTTGACGCGCCAGGTCCAAACGGCAATAGCTGCCATGATGAAAGCGGGTGAAGATCCCGAGTTTTTCAGGGTATCCAAGCTCAAACTGCAAGACCGCGGACACAGTTTGAAAGGGCGCGTATTGTGGTTTGATCGCAATGTCGATTTCGCGTTGCCCCGCGTGCCCGTGCCCGGTGGGGTTGCGACGTATCGGCAGCCGGGCAATGTTCATAGTTGTGCAGGGGTGAGGACGCTGATTATTGACAAGACGGCAGAAGGTCCCATTTACGATATCAAATTGGCAAAAAATAGAACAGATGTAGATCTAAAATTGTATGGCGATCCAGATGATGTCAAACAAACGGGAGAGTTTTTCTTTAATATTATGCGAAATCGGTTTACCAATCGCATTTTGGCTTATGATATTGACGAAGAGGGGAATATTACGTCGGCACCCGACATGGGTTCTGAGGGCGATAAGAAATTTCCGCTGACACAGCGATATGGCTGGTGGGAAAATGAAATGATGACGGTTCTATTCAAGAGCCGTTCCGTCAGTGTTTTTGAAATTATCGATTCGAGCTATTTGTCGGCACTCGATTTCATGACGGTGCTCAATGAGAACGATACGCAGCCCATAGAATTTGGCTATACGTATTTGCCGGGACAAAGCACCAAAGAAGGCGATGTGACGCGCGCTGCTGTGACGTTTGCGCGTGTGGATGAGCACACGGGAGAAGCCGAGCGGTTGAAGGTTTTGATGAGCACGGGCTTGTTTGGTGTTAAGTATTTGCTGATCAATGCGCCCCAGAAATTTTTGGACAATCCGATTGATAAACGCGAAGTGAATCCCGATATTCTGGAAGAGGCACGAGGTGAAGGGTATGAACCCGGCGTTATTTTTACACCTTCGTATCAGGCCGCCAGAGATATGTGGGTGATTGACGATGTGCGTATGAAACAGTTGGCGCAATTTGGTATTGAGAACAATCGTCTTACTCTGTTGCACAACAGCGCGCGCGAGGCATTGATCGAAGCGCGTCAGCATCTTGAAAATTTGGATTACGAAGGGTTTATGGCCGCATCTCGGCGGGCATGGGGGCTGGAAGCGCGGGGGTATCCCGAAGTGATGGCGACGGCCAATGATACTGTTCGGGGCATTATTTTTTACTTTATTTTGTTGCTGCCGTTTTCGTTTTTCTGCGAGCGATTGTTGATTGGTGCGTCGAGCATTACCGCGCGGTTGAGCTGGTTTGCTGCATTTTTTATATTTTTCTTTATTGTTCTGCGCTTTGTCCATCCGGCTTTTCAGTTGAGCAATTCCCCCTATATTATTTTTCTCGCATTTGTGATTATGGCCCTCGGCGGCGTGGCGATGGTTATTGTGGTGTCTAAGTTTGGGGATGAAGTTCGCAAAATGAAGCAGGCTTCTGCCGGGACTTATGAAGCCGATGTCGGGCGCATTAGCGCGACGTCGGCCGCAGTTGTGCTGGGTATTTCAAATTTGCGAAAGCGCCCCATGCGCACGGGGTTGACGGCGATTACGCTGACTTTGCTGACTTTTACGACATTGTCTTTTACTTCGGTACAGACTTCGTTGAAGTTTTACAAATTGCCCCGCGATAACGAGCCGTCGTATCAGGGGGCACTCGTGCGCGACCGATCCTGGCGCGGGATGCAGGAATCCGTGCTCAATTATCTCAATAGTGCTTTTGAAGGCCGCGCCGATATTGTGCCGCGGTCGTGGTATTTGTCACAGGTGCGTGGTGAACGCGCTTATGTGAATTTTTCTCGCGTGACAGAGGCCACTGCCGATATGGGTCCCAAGGAGATTTACGTCGATTTCGATGTGGGCATTACCACGGGGAAAGACAGTTTTGTCAATGCGCTGTTGGGCCTTACGCCAGACGAACCCAAAATTACCGGGGTGGATCGCTATTTGATGAGCGGACGTTGGTTTGAACCCGGGGAAGAGTTCGTTTGCCTGTTGCCAAATGATCTGGCCGAGCTTGTCGGTATTTTTCCCGAGGATGCAGGAACGGCTAAGATTGAAATGCAGGGACAGGTTTTTACGGTGATTGGCATTCTCGATTCTGAAATGTTTAACAAGTTCAAAGATCTGGATGATGAAAAACTGACCCCTGTTGATACAGTAAAAGAAAAAGACGATTTGGCAGATGCACAGGATCAGGACCCTCGGGTTGTCGCGGCTGCGCCTATTGAGACCTTTACCCATTTGGAATCGACCAATGTGCTCGTCGTGCCCTATGAGTATATTCGGGATATTGGGGGTGTGTTGGCTTCGGTGGCGATTGCGAATTTCAAGGATGAGAGCGGGCAGCCCAAGTTGAATTTTGTTCCCGACATCGAAGAGTTTATGGCGCGCGTGTCTTTGACGATGTTTGTGGGCAAGGATGATGGTGTAACCGTCTATAGTTCGATTGGTTCAACGTCGCTTTCTGGATTGGGCAATTTGTTTATTCCGATCTTGATTGCGGCGCTTATTGTGCTCAATACGATGATGGGTGCTGTGTATGAGCGTTTCCGAGAGATCAGTATTTATTCTTCGGTGGGATTGGCTCCCAATCATATTGCCGCACTTTTCCTCGCGGAGGCTGGCGTATTTGCCACACTCGGCGCGGTTATGGGATATTTGATTGGACAGGTTCTGGTGCTCGTACTTTACAATGAGGGATTGTTGGGAGGCCTGGAATTAAATTATTCGTCCCTATCTGCAATTTCCGCCACGTTGATTGTGATGGCAACGGTATTTCTCTCCGCGCTTTATCCGGCGAAGAAAGCTGCGGATATGGCCGTGCCCGATGTGACTCGCAAATGGGAATTCCCCGATCCCGATGGCGATCGGTGGGTATTTGATTTTCCCTTTACTGTAGGCGGTGCTGAGGTATTGGGGATGTACTCCTATTTGACCCGGGTTTTTGAATCTTACGGCGAGGGATCGGTGGGTGATTTTGTTGCCGACCATGTGAAGTTCTGGTCTGAGGATCACGAGGGAGAACCGCAGTATAATATTGACCTGACGGCATGGTTGGCGCCTTATGATCTGGGAATCAGCCAGGAAGTGCAGTTAAAAGCTATTCCCACGGGTGAGCACAATATTTATAAAATTGAAGTGGTGATCAATCGCTTGAGTGGCGATGTTGCGTCCTGGAAACGGATCAATCGCGGATTTTTGAATGTGTTGAGAAAGCGATTCCTGGTCTGGCGCACAATTCCGGGTGACATGAAGTTCAATTATGCAGAAGACGGACGCCGGGTTTTGTCTGGCGAAGTCGCGGCAATAGCATAACGCGCAGATTTTGTGAATTTCCTTCTGGGAGGCAATTTTGGCAACGGACGAACCAAGAGATACTGAAGAAACAAAAGAGGATCTGACAGAATACGAACAGATTATGCCAGAGGACGCGCCTTTTGAGGATGGCTTTGGCTGGAAGACGATATGGGCGACGGCGTTCGTTGGGATTGTTATGTTGCCAGGTGCGATTTATTTGGGCCTGGTAACCGGACAGAGCATGGCTGGTGCGTCTGAGTGGGTGACGATTATTCTCTTTTTAGAGATTGCCAAGCGCTCTTTTGTTCGGCTCAAGACACAGGAAATTTTGATCATTTATTGGGTCGCCGCAGGGCTGTTGGGCATTGGGGTAAAACTCGGTTCCGGCGCGCATCTGTACGGCGGACCTTTTGGAGGGTTGATCTGGGATCAGTATTTGATTCAGTCACCCGCAGCCCAAGGTCTGGATAAGTATATCCCGGGGTGGGTGACGCCGCCTCTGGATTCGCCGGTTTATGCCGAGCGTACATTTGTGCATCCCGACTGGATTTTGCCGGTGTTGATCCTGTTTCTGGCCATGATTATCAATCAGACTGCGCGATTATCCTTTGGGTATGTGATGTTCCGCATTACCAGCGATATCGAGCAATTGCCTTTCCCGCTGGAGCCTGTCCACGCAAGAGGTGTTACGGCACTGGCTGAAACATCGGCCAAAGCCGAGGGGTGGCGGTGGCGCGTGTTTAGTACGGGAACCTGTATTGGTCTGGTGTGGGGATTGCTCTATGTGGTTGTGCCCACATTGTCGGGCATTTTTCTGACGGAGACGGTTCAAGTCTTACCCATTCCATTTATCGACTTTACAGCTGAGGTAAAGACAATATTGCCCGCTGCAGTGTTTGGCATAGGAACGGATTTGGGGCATTTGTTGATTGGTTTTGTCCTGCCGTTTTACGTGGTGGTGGGGTCGTTTATCGGTGCGGTGCTCGCCAATCTGGTGATTAATCCACTGCTTTATATTCACACAGACGTTTTAAGCCGATGGGCGCCGGGTATGACGGCGATTCCCGCGAGTATTTCCAATCGTTTTGACTTCTGGCTGAGCTTTGGGATCGGCACTTCATTCGTGATCGCATTTACTGGATTTTATATGGTGGGTAAAACCCTGTTAGAACAGCGCAAGTTGCAACAGGAAACAGGACACCACTCGGTGAAAATTAGTATGGAGGATTTGCCCGAAGGCCGAGGGGATATACCGATGAAGTGGCCCCTCGTGTTGTGGATAATGGGTTCTTTGGCCGCCATTGGACTGTGCCAGTGGCTCGTGCCGGAATTTCAATGGTACTGGTTGGTTTTCTTCGCGTTTATTTATACGCCTGTTTCGTCTTATATCGGTGCCCGGATGATCGGTCTTACGGGCAGTCCCTATGGGGCGAGCATTCCCTATATTCGGGAAGCGGCCATTTTCCTGTCGGGGTATAAGGGTGTGGCGGTGTGGTTTGCCCCCATTCCACTGCACGACCACGGGCTGGCTGTGCGGCAGTTTAAGCAACTGGAATTGACCAAGACAAAGATCGGTAGTTATATCAAAATGGTGGTGATTACGACATTTGTAATTTTCATTTGTAGCTTTATGTTCTATGAGTTTATCTGGCGGTTGGGACCCATTCCATCTGCCACATATCCCTACGTGCAGTTGTTCTGGCCGTTTGAGGCTACGATGCAAACTATGTGGCTCAAATCGACTTTGCCACCCGGAGAAGTACAGGGTGCTGCGGGTCTGGAACTCCTGGCAGATATTATCAAGCCAGAATATATAGGTGTTGGTTTCGTTGCAGGGGGACTTCTCTATCTGGCACTGGTAGCCATCAAGGTTCCCGTGCTGGCATTTTTCGGTTTTGTGAATGGCCTGGCGCAATGGCCTCATTTTGTCATTTTGAATTTTGCCGGGGCCATGCTGGGGCGATATCATTTTGCCAAGCGATTTGGCGAGTCCAAATGGAATGCTTATGCGCCTATTTTATTGGCGGGTTATTCCTGTGGCATGGGGCTTATTGGTATGACTTCGATTGCCGTGGCGTTGATATCCAAGGCCGTGTCTCAGGTGGTTTTCTAAGATGAAATGATGGGTGGAACTTTTATCCGGGCATGTGTCGTCTAATTTGTTGCGATATATGCCCGGATTTTTATAGGTATTTTTACAACCTTTTCAAAGGAGTAGATTATGCAGAGGTTTCGACTCTTCGGTTTTTTGGCAGTGGCGATGCTTATGGCCGCGTCCTGCGATGTGTGGGCACAGCCTCAACAGCCTCAAAGGGGCGGTCAAGGGCAACGCGGTCAAGGGCAACGCGGAGGCGTTCAGGTGCAGCGGTTTTTACCGGTTGAACAGATGCTGTCTTATCTGTCGTTTAACGAGAATGTGGCTCTGAGCGATGCGCAACTCGTCAAGGTGCGCGCGTCACTTAAGGGGATTTACACAAAGCGGCAGGAGTTGCAGAGAAGCCTGCGCGGTAGTAACGATCAGCAGGCGGCCATGCAGAAAGTACGCGCACTGCGAATGGAAATGACACAGGGCCTGACTGCGATTCTCAATGAGAATCAGACAAAGGTATTTCAAGAATATATGCAGCGGATGGGGCAGCGCGGGCAGCGTGGGCAACGCGGCGGGCAAGGTGGTCAGGGTGGTGGCCGCGGTGGCCGCGGTGGTGGCGGTGGTGGTGGCGGCGGTGGTGGTGGTGGTGAGTAGATCAGAGGTCCTCTGCCTGTTCAATGTTGAAGATGTTAAAACGCGGGTTTCTCTGCAGAAGCCCGCGTTTGTTTTTTGGGCGCTTGTTTATCGCAAAAAAATGGGTTACATTATCTCACATTGCAATGGGAGGATTTTGTGATACCTGAGTCTATTAAACATCTCAAGCGGCCTTTTTCATTTGCTGTTGTGAGCGATACGCATTTTGTGACGCGAGATTTTATTGGGCAGGCATTTGACGCGACAAGGCCGCTCAGCACTGAGGGGTATGTGGAAAATGTGACCTATTCGCTCGCGCCAATGATGGATGCATTGCGCGGCCTCAAACCGGATTTTATAGTTTTGACTGGCGATGTGGTCGAACCCCCGCTGGATCCAGAACGCCACCGCGAGAATCTCAAGGCTGCGCTGGATTTTTTTGCCACATGCGATATTCCCCTGATCGTCGCTCGCGGTAATCACGATGGCACTTCGGCTTTTGATGAGGTTGTGGGGCCGCGTGTTGCACAGTTTTTAGGTGAGGCACCCAGGGCGTATTATTTTTCATTTGAGGTGGATGGTTGCCAGTTTATTGTTCTGGATACGCCGTTTTGGAATACTGAGCAATGTCAGTGGCTCGATGCCGTGTTGGAGGAAAATGCTTATGCACCGTCCTTTTTGTTGGGGCATCATCCTATATGGCCGGTAGCACGCGCTTTTTTTTATAATCGCGATTTTCAGAAGGATATGGTCAATCTTCTATCTCGGCACGCGATTGATGCTTATTTTTGTGGGCATTCACACAATCAAAGTATTGTGTTGCACCGCACGCCTCATTTGCCAGTGTTGCAGTGTATGGGTGCTCTGGTTGGATTGGCTGATGCGCCGCCGCTTCCGCTCAACTACGTTCAAGCCCTGTTGCCTACACCCGAAGATCTCATGGCTGTTTGGCCCGGATATATTGAAAATACGGCTCCAGGATGGTTTATGGGATATGTTGCACAGGGTCAGGCGCGTGTGGAATGGCATCATATTAACCGCGGGGCAGAAGCCATGGTGCGTTGGTTTCGCCCTGGCGATATTCAGACTTTTTGGGCAATGGATCCCGCGCCCCCTGCCCAACTCATCGAAGCAAATTTGTGGCGTATTCGCCAGGGGATGCTCCGCTTTTGTGCCTGGGATAGTATGGGAGATGCGCGCGTATTTCTCAATGGGAATGAGATTGGCCTTTTGCCGCGTGCAGATAATTTTACGCCCAGTCGCCTGTTTTTACCCCCCAATGCGCTTGCTTGTTTGCAGATAGAAAATAAGGTGCGTATTGAACCAGCCGAGGGTAGCGAGATGACTCTTGGCAATCTGGTTCTCGAAGTGGTATTGCCCGGTGGTCGTTATGTGCGGTCGCAGGTTTTTGATGATATTTATACGTGGTCTAACCGGTGGGAGGGGTATGAATATGAGACGTTGCAAAAGATGAAACCGGGACGATCGTTGAGGACAGTGTTGGCTTTCAGGTGAGGATGAGATGACCGACAAAAGAGATACCAATAGATTGATCCACGAAACCAGCCCGTATTTATTGCAACATGCACACAATCCCGTTGCGTGGTTTCCGTGGGGCGAAGAGGCGTTTGAAAAGGCTCAGGCTGAAGACAAGCCCATTTTTTTAAGTGTGGGATATGCGGCCTGTCACTGGTGCCATGTGATGGAGCATGAGTGTTTTGAAAATGAGGATATTGCGCAGATTATGAACGCGCATTTTGTCAATGTGAAGGTCGATCGGGAAGAACGCCCCGATGTCGATGAAATTTATATGAATGCGGTACAGGTTATGACGGGTTCCGGTGGGTGGCCTATGAGTGTGTTTTTGACGCCGCAGGGCGTTCCGTTTTATGGGGGCACGTATTTTCCGCCCGAGAGCAGGCACAATATACCGGGCTTTCCCCAGGTTCTGGAATCCGTTGCCAGGCATTATCGGGAAAAAGGTGAAAATGTCGCAGATGTGGCGAGTCGATTGCACGAGCACTTGCGGGCGATGGCGCGTATTGACGCGTTGGCAGATGGCCTGACTGAGGCGGATTTTGAAGGTGCATTTCAAAAGATCAGATCGAATTTTGATTTTCAACATGGCGGGTTTGGCACACAGCCCAAGTTCCCCAATTCGATGAATCTCGACGTGTGTTTGCGAACCTATTTGCGTACCGGGGACATAGAGGGACGCGCGATGGTGGCATTGACGCTGGAAAAAATGGCGCGGGGGGGTATTTACGATCAGCTCGGCGGGGGATTTCACCGCTATTCTGTGGATCGCTACTGGCTCGTGCCCCATTTTGAAAAGATGTTGTATGACAATGCACTGCTCGCACAGCTTTATACGCAGGCTCATCAGGTGGCTAAGCGACCGCTTTTTGTGCGTATTGTCAGGTCAATTCTGGATTATACGCGCCGAGAAATGACTGCGCCAGAAGGTGGTTTTTATTCTACGCAAGATGCCGATAGCGAGGGGGAAGAGGGCAAGTTTTTTGTGTGGACGCCGCAGGAGGTGATGGATTTATTGGGCGAAGAAGATGGTGCGGCGTTTTGTCGGTATTTCGATGTGACGGAGCGAGGCAATTTTGAGGGCAAAAATATTCTGAATATTCCTCGGGTTTATGAGGTGGATGAAGACGCAATGGCACGCAGGTGTGCAATATTGTTCAAGGCGCGAGAAGAGCGCGTGAAACCCGGGCGCGATGAAAAAATTCAGGTGAGTTGGAATGGGATGATGATTTCGGCTTTTGCGCGGGCGTATCGGGCGTTTGGCGATCCCGTTTACCTGGAGAGTGCGTCAGATGCGGCTCAATTTATCCTGGAGAATATGTGTACGGATCGCGGATTGTTGTTACATACATATAAAGATGGTCGCGCGCGTTTCAATGCCTATCAGGATGATTATGCCTGTTTGATCGTTGGGTTAATCGATCTGTACGAGGCGAGTTTTGAGCCTTCTTATATCATTGCTGCTCGCGATTTTATGGAGGTGATGATCGATCAGTTCTGGGATGATGAAGATGGCGGGTTTTTTTATACGGGGAGAGATCACGAGGAGCTGATTGTGCGTTCAAAAAATCCCTTCGACAATGCTCTGCCGTCTGGCAATTCGATGGGGGCGATGGCACTGCTGCGATTGGGGACGCTGCTGGAGCGCGAAGATTGGCGGGATATGGCCACCCGTATTTTGCATCTTTTTGGCAGACATATTCGAGAGGTGCCTTCGGGTTTTGGCAATATGATTTGCGCTCTGGATCTCTATTTGCAAGGGGTTGTGGAGGTTGCTATTTTGGGTGATCGAGACAGTGCGGATACGGTTGCACTGCTCAATGTGGTGAATAAAACATGGCGACCCTATGTGGTTTTATGTGGGGGAAGTGATTCCGTGTCTGACGCTATTCCACTTCTGAAAAATCGCGGTATGATCGATGGACGCGCTACGGCTTATGTCTGTCGCAATTTTGTCTGCTCAGAACCCGTTACAGATGCCGAGGCACTGGAAAAATTACTGGATGAATAAAGTTTGGGATGCTAATTTGATAGAGGTGTCAAAAATCTAACAGCTAAATGAAAGGATATGTCATGGCAGATGTTTTGATTATAGGCGATGGGCCTGCGGGATTGAGTGCCGCGTTGTTTTTGGCGAAGAATGGTCAAGATGTGACGGTGTTTGGGCAAGATGGGACGCCGATGCACAAGGCAATGCTTTACAATTATCTGGGTATTCCCGAGATGACGGGGAGTGAGTTTCAGCGGGTAGGGCGCGTACAGGTCCAGAATTTGGGCGGTACAATTGAGGATGTAGAAGTGACCGATGCCGAAAAGACCGATGGCGGTTTTGCGGTTACAACGGCGGATGGAGGCCGAAGAGAGGGTAAGTATCTCATTTTAGCCACTGGCACAAATACCAAATTGGCCGAGGATCTGAGTTTGGCTAAGGAGAACAAAGGTATTGTTGCCGATGGCGATGGTCGCACCTCCGTTGAGGGGCTTTTTGCAGTGGGTTGGAATACGCGTCTCATCCGCACGCAGGCGATTATTTCCGCCGGGCAAGGCGCCGCAACTGCGCTGGAAATTCTATCGCTTGAAGCTGGTGAAGATTTCCATGATTTTGATGTGGTTGAATAAGTTGGAATAAATTTCTCCGGGAGGTTCCAGGCATGCCCGATACAGACAGATGGGTATCTGGAACCTCTTTTTTTAATTCTGAATGAATTGGGACCAGGAATGGAAGGGGGGAAATAATATGGCTGGACAAGGTTCAGGCGGCAATGTTCTGGCAGCTTTGTGTAGTTTTTTTATTCCAGGTTTGGGGCAGTTGCTTCAGGGACGTTTGCTAATTGCCCTTTTCCAATTTTTCCTGGCAGCCATCCTGTGGCTTATCTGGATGGGCTGGGTGATCCATCTGTGGTCGGTTTTGAACGCGGCCCGTTGGAGACCTGGAGATTAAGAGGATTTTCAGGTGAAAATTGATGCCGCAGAAATTCGATATGTCGAGTTGCCGCTGATTTCGCCGTGGCGCACAGCTTATGGTGAGGATGCGACGATTCATTCGGTGATGGTTAAACTCTCGAGTGGAGGGACCGCTGCCTGGGGTGAGGCTACGCCGTTTTACGCGCCGACCTATTCGCCCGAATCGGCCCGATCTGTTTACGAAACGGCGCGGGAATTTTTTTTGCCGCATCTGGTGGGAGAGCAGATAGAGACGGCGGCGGAACTGATGGCGCGGATTGCGGTATTTAAGGGCAATCCTTTTGCCAAAGCGGCTGTGGAGACCGCGTGGTGGGCATTGGATAGCAAGTTGAAGGGCATACCGCTCTGGCAGTCGCTGGGCGCGACTGATCCTGCGGTGGCATGCGGTGCTGATTTTGGTGTGCAGGATACGATTGATGAACTCCTGTCGCTGATTCAGGGGGCTGTGGATATGGGATATCCGCGGATAAAGTTGAAGGTACGACACGGATGGGATATCGAGATGCTCAAGGCCGTGCGCTCGGCTTTTCCCGATCCCGTGATTCATGTGGATTGCAATTCAGGATATGATTTGAATGCTGATTTTGATACGCTCAAGGCATTTGATCAGTTCAATTTGGCGATGATTGAACAGCCCTTAGATCATCTGGATCTGATTGAGCACGCGGAGTTGCAAAGCCAAATTGAAACGCCTGTGTGTTTGGATGAGTCGGTCAAACGCCCGCGGGATTTTGAACTCGCTCTGAAAATTGGCGCGTGTCGTGTGATCAATGTGAAACCCGGTCGTGTGGGAGGCTTGTTAAATGCCGTGAAAATTCACGATATGGCGCGCGATGCGGGGGTGGATGCGTGGGTGGGCGGGATGTTAGAGAGTGGTGTTGGTGCCGGGATTTGTGCGGCGCTGGGTACGTTACCGGGATTTAACTATCCGGCAGATGTGTTTCCGTCGCGCAAGTTCTATGTTGAAGATATTACAGACCGATGGATTGAGCAGGATGAGAATTGCTATGTGGTGCTGGATGAAACACCAGGCGTTGGGTTTGATCCAGTTCCCGAAAGGCTGGAGAAGGTGACGGTTATGAAGGCGGTTGTAGAGGCATAAATACAATTTTTTTCTCTCTAACTTCAGCAATTGATTGGCGCAAATGATCTGCATTGGCAGGGTTTGAAAGCAGGTACAGTGTTTCCTGCCAGGAATTAAATTCTTCCAGAGATAGGAGGACGGCTTTCTGACTTCCCTCTCCACAAATAATCATTGGTTCAGCATCGGCTGTAACGCGCTCAATAACGCGACTCAGGTCATTTTTTGCTTCATTTACAGTGATGGCATTCATCGATAACCGCCTCAATCTGAAGAGTCTGTTTGCGTAAAATATACTGTAATTACCACACTTGGTCAATCCGGTGAGATTAGTTTTTTGGTTCACTTCATTTAATCAGGCACAAATTTCCCCTCTATCGGTTCTACGGTGACCGATACGGTGAGCGCGTGTTGACCACCGCCTATGACCACGCCTTTGAGAGGGGTGACGTCGGCAAAGTCGCGGCCCCATGCTAAGGTGACGTGCCGGTCAGGGGGGATGAGGTTGTTGGTTGGGTCAAAGTCGATCCAGCCGTGATTGGGCAGGTACACAGAGAACCATGCGTGGGAAGCATCCGCGCCAATCAGGTGCTCTTTGTCGGAAGAGGACAGGGTCTCGAGGTAGCCGCTGATATAGCGCGCGGCCAGACCCATTGCGCGGAGGCAGCCGATGGCCAGGTGGGCAAAGTCTTGACACACGCCTTTGCGATGTTTGAATACATCGGATAATGGCGTGCTTATGGTGGTGAACCCAGGTACGTATTCAAAGTCGTTGTGGATGCGCTGGGTGAGGTCGCTAACTGCTTCCACAATAGGACGGTCTTTTGAAAATGATGGTTCTGCATATTTTGTCAATTCGGGGGCGGTAGAGACTTTGGGAGAATCGAGTACAAATTGACGCACTGATAGAAGATTGGGATCGGTTGTGGTTTTGAGGATGTGATGCACGGTTTCCCAGGGCATATCGCTGGTCAATTGGGTTTGCGATGCGATATGCACATCGCTTTCGGCTGTGACTGAGAGGATATTGTGGGGTTGTTCGATGGAGAAATAGGCGGCGCGATTGCCAAAAAAATCTTTTCGCTCGCGAAAGGATGCTGGCTGTGGATCAATGGTGATGTGGCTATTCAAGCATGTCTGATTGAAAAAACTACGCGGGCTCAATCGGGCTTGATTGTGGCACAGGCTCACGGTCTCTGCATATTCGTAGTGGGTCTGGTGTGTGATGCGATAATTCATACGCCAAAGTTTCGGTGTGTGGGTGCCAGTTGTCTTGTATTGCGCGCATGGTGGTCGTCAATTACCCAGGTGTCCTTGCTGTGTACAAACGTATGCGTAGGGCCGACAAACTCGGACGATCTGCGCGTGAGGCCTCCGGGCATTACTTCATAAGTATTTTGGTGGGAGACGGTAAAGGTTGTGAGGGTGGTATAGCGAGATTCGAGATGGCCGTTGATCAGGGAAGGCGCTGTTGCAAAGCTGACGCGTTCCATGCCTGCGTAACGTGTGGGATTTGCTCTGATGCGATCGCGCCAGACTTCGCGCTCGGCGCGGCTGAGCAAGGCACCGAAAACGCGGGGGATAACGGATTGCTGATCAATTGGACAGAGAACCAGACTGTCGAGATGGTCGAGTACGTAGTTCATTTCTCGCGCTTGCCCACACCACCAGGTGGCTACCGAGGGGAGTATGAGGTCTTCGTCCAGTAAGTGTCGCGCAATGCCGGGCAAAAAAGGCATCAAGCCCGGGTTTTCGAGTACGCTGCTGCCCAGGGGATTGGCAATGGCAATGTGCCCATTTCGCGCGGCATTGAGCAGCCCGGCAACGCCGAGTTGCGATTCTTCGTTGAGTTCCAATGGGTCGCAAAAATCGTCATTGATGTGGCGCAAAATGATATCGACGGGATGCAGACCATTGATGGATTTGAGCCACACGCGCCCATCGCGCACGGTGAGGTCATCGCCTTGCACAAGGGTATAACCCAGATAGGCCGAGAGATATGCATGTTCAAAATAGGTGGCGTTAAAAGGTCCCGGGGTCAGTACGACGATCCGGGGATTTTTTTTATCGTGAGGATCTATCTCAGATAGCCCGGCCTGAAAGGTGCGAAAAAAATCGCCCAGACGCCGCACATTGCAGTCGTTAAACAAGGCGGGCATAATGCGCGACATCGCGGTTCTGTTTTCGAGCGCGTATCCCAGGCCCGAAGGCGCCTGTGTGTGGTCGTACAAAACCCACATCTGTCCATCGGGCCCTCGCGCGAGATTGGCGGCATAGACGCGCAATTGATGTTCAGACGGCAAAAAGACATCTTTGCAGGATCTCAAAAAACTGGCGTGATTGTAGATGAGTTCAAAGGGTAAAAGGCCTTCTCGGATGAGTGTTTGGGGACCGTAGATGTCTTTGAGCACGATGTTGAGCAATTCAGCGCGTTGAGACACCCCTCGCGCAATATGGGTCCAGTCATTGGCCTGAAGCAGGAGGGGGATAGGATCGAGTTCCCAGGGGCGGTGCAAGCCATCGGGATTGCCGTGTAAGTTATACGTAACGACGTTTTCGCGCAGCAATAGTCGCGCTTCCTGATCGCGGCGTGCCAGTTCTTTGCTGCCCATGCGTTCTATTGCAGAAAAAAAGGGATGCCAATGGGCGCGCACCCCGTCTTTTGGGTCCCACATTTCGTCGTAAGAACCGGATTCAAGGGCGTACCCTTCGGGCATAATACACGTTCCGTAGATTCATCTATTCGTTGGCGGTCGTGGAGTAAGGCGAAGTTGTAAAGAAGGTCTCGAAAATTGCGTTGTCAAGCTGGTTGAGCCGAGTTTGAAATGCGTCGAGGTATTCGTGCAGACCCCGCGTGATGATTTCATCAATACTGGTGTAATCCAGTTCGGCGAGCAGGCGACCCAGCACTTGTTCGGATGTGTTTTGGAAAGAGCCTTCGGGTGTGCCCGATATGGTGTGCAACGATTGATTGGCACTGAAGAGACAGTATCGAATGGCGCGGGGAAATTCGCGGTTTAAGAGCAAGAAATCGATCACATTATGGGGTTCGATAGGTCCAAATTGCTTGCGATACATTTCGAGGGCACTGGCAGATTTGAGCAATGCCGACCACTGAATATTGTCATAGGGCGTGCCCACATCATCAACTTCGGGCAATAAAAAAAAGTATTTGACATCGAGGATGCGCGAGGTTTTATCGGCGCGTTCCAAGGCTTGACCCAATTGAGCAAATTGCCATGCTTCATTGTGAGACATGGTGTTGCGCTGAATGCCCGCGAACAGGTGACTGGCCATGATGATATCTGTAAAGTAGGTATGGGGGGCATCCTGTGCATGGGGTTTGTCGATGTTTTGCACCTGTAAGTAGAATTTGTTAATCTGTTCCCACATTTCCGGTGAAATAATTTCTCGGATAGAACGCGCATTTTCACGGGCGTTTTGCAAGCAGGAGAGAATCGAGTTGGGATTTGCGGGACTAAATGTCAGGAAGTCGATGACGCTGGCCTGGTTGTCCGTTGCATAGTTTTCGTAGAACAGGTCCTGATCACCTGTGGTGAGCACAAGTGGTTCCCACTGTCCTTTGGCTTCAACGGGCAAGTCGAGCATCAAGTGGCAATTGACATCGATAAAGCGGGCGACATTTTCGGCGCGTTCAAGATAACGACTCATCCAGTAAATGGATTCTGCAGCGCGGCTTAACATAAGATGGCTCGTGCGTTAGTGCGTTTGTGAAAGGTACCTGGACGGGACAAATGGATCGTCACTGTCGTATAATACCCAGGTGTCTTTGCTGCCCCCGCCTTGTGAAGAATTGACCACCAGAGATCCTTTTTTAAGGGCCACGCGCGTCAGTCCGCCGGGCAAGACATAAATATCTTCGCCATTGTAGAGGACATAGGGCCGCAAATCGACGTGCCTACCTTCAAAGTGATCTTCTACCAGAATAGGGCTTCGCGAGAGTGCAATGGTGGGCTGTGCAATATAATTGCGTGGGTTTTGGGTGATGCGGTTGGCAAAGTCTTCGCGTTCGGCTCGTGTGGAATTCACGCCAATGAGCATGCCGTATCCGCCCGACTCATTGGCGGCTTTGACCACAAGGGTGTCCAGGTTTTCAAGCACATGTTGGCGTTGCTTGTCGTCCCAACAAACATAGGTGGGCACATTGGGGAGCAGGATGTCTTCGTCGAGATAATATTTGATGATTTGTGGCACATAAGCATACACGACCTTGTCGTCGGCAACACCTGTGCCGGGCGCATTCGCAATGGCAACCTGACCGTTTTTATAGACCTCCATGAGGCCAGGGACGCCCAGCATAGAATCGGGGCGAAAGACTTTTGGGTCGAGAAATTCGGCATCAATGCGCCGATAAATAACGTCGATGCGCTGGAATCCATGGGTCGTTCGCATTGCCACAAAACCATCAGTAATGACGAGATCCCGCCCTTCGACCAATTCGATACCCATTTGTTGGGCGAGGAAAGCATGTTCAAAATAGGCCGAGTTGTAGATGCCGGGTGTGAGTAAAACGACCGTTGGCGATGTGATATGGGAAGGAGATAGAGAGCGCAATGTGTTGAGCAATTGAGCGGGATAGTCATCGACGTGTCGCACATGAGAAGCTTCAAATACTTCTGGAAATATGCGTTTGAGAACCTCGCGGTTTTCAAGCACATAAGACACACCCGAAGGACAACGCATGTTGTCTTCGAGGATGTAAAACTGGCCGTCTTTATCGCGCACGAGGTCAATGCCGGAAATGTGACACCACAGACCTCGGGGTGGGGAAAGGCCAATACAGGGCTTTAGGAATTCTTTAGCTGTGTCGATGACGTAGCGGGGGATGATGCCGTCTTTGAGGATTTTTTGATCGGCGTAGATGTCGCAGAGAAACAGGTTGAGAGCCTGGATGCGCTGCGCGAGGCCCTTTTCGATGTACGTCCAATCGGTATGAGAAATGATACGCGGAATGATGTCGAAGGGAAAAATTTTTTCAACGCCGGCTTCGCTGCCATACACGTTGAACGTGATGCCCATGTTCATCAAGGCCAGTTCGGCGGCTTGATGGCGTTTTTGGAGTTCGTCTTCGGAGAGTTCGCCGAGTTTTTCGAGGAGCACTCGCGCGCCGGGATGGGGGCTGTTCGGAGCTTCAAAGAGTTCGTCGTAAAATCCACCGAGTTCATAAGATGAGAAGTCCATGTGTTCACCATGCAAAAAAGAATGGCTTATGTGACGTGGGGACAAAAAATAATAAGGTGATGGAGAGCACCTGTCAATTGTTTTTGGGTGAACGACGGATGGGGATTTCAGGTTGAGGGGATGAAAGGCGGGAGATGTCCGCACTTGGACGCAATTGACCACGTACTGTAATTGCAGTATATTTTCTATTGAATCGTAAATTTAGGCCACTATTTTGCGGAGGTATGGTTATGGCTATCGCTACTCAAAGTTTCCAGGACCGACTCAAGGACGGGGATATGACCTTAGATGTTTCTCCGGAGGTGGATCCGGGCAATCTGGTGTATTACAAATTGTGCTCTGCTGATGATTTTGAAGAAGGCGAGGGGAAGCCGTTTACAGTGGAGGGCACTCACATCGCCGTTTTCCGCTACGAGGGGAGGTTCAATGCAGTAGATAACCGCTGTCCGCACATGGGATATCCGATGTCCGAGGGCAGTGTTCGGGACGGGGTCCTGATCTGTCACTGGCACCACTGGGAGTTCGACCTTAAGACGGGCGGCTGTTTCATAACCTCCGGAGCTGGAAACGATCTGAAGAGCTTTCCCGTGGAGGTGCGGGACGACGGGTGTCTGTACGTGGGGCTTGCGCCGGGCGAAAAAGAAGCGGCCAGACGCCGGCGGATTGACCGGGGGAAGTATATTCTTGAGCAGGGTCTGAAAGATCGGAGCTCGCTCCTGATTGCCAAGGCGATTACCGCGCTAAGGGCTGCGGGCGCCACGCCGCAGGAGATGATCCAGCAGGGACTTTTTTACGGAGCATATAAATCGAATGAGGGTTGGTCATCGGGGGTGGCCATTTTGACGCTGGCTGCAAATATGTGGGAAGATGTAGATGAGAAGGACCACAATCTTTTTCTGGTCCACGGGCTGACGCAGATTTCCAGACGCACATCAGGAGGTTCGCGGCGCCAGGGTTTCCCTTTGCCCAAAACATCGGACGAACCGGACCTGGTGACCCTCAAACGCTGGTTCCGGCGGCTGGTAGATCAGCGCAGCAGCAGCGCTGCACAGCGTATTCTAATGACCATGTACGACCGTGGATATTCACCAGAAGAGATTGCGGATATCGTTTTTACCACGGCGACGGATTTCTATTTTACCGGGGACGGTCACGCGCTCGATTTCGCGAATAAGATGTTCGAGGCCTTAGATTATGTAGATTGGGAAGGGGCAAACGAGATTTTGCGACCGATTGTGGTAGATTTAGTGGGCAGGGAACGACACGAGGAGACCGCCCGGTGGGAGGACAGCGTGCCGGTCCTGGAAGATATTTTCACCCGTCTGGACGAGATTTGGGAAGCGAACCAGGAGAATGAGGCACCGCTGGATATTTCTGCTTTTACGCAGACACTGCTGGGGGAGGAGTTCGAGCCGATCGTCGCCGAGATCGAAGACAAACTGCGCGAGGGTGTGAAGCCCACGGATATCTGCCGGGCGATGACCTATGCCGGGGCCATCCGCACGGCGCGGTTCCACCTCAAGAACGAGGGAGACTGGCACGATGTGGCGAATATTTACTCTTACGCCCATGCCCTCTATCGCGCTTTCCACCTGGCGCCGAGCAAAGAGCTTTTGCGCGGTATTTTCCACGGTGCTGTGTTTATGACCTATTTGCGCTGGCTCAACATGCCAGCGGCCCGCCTGCCCAGGGAAGGACAGCGGCTGGACGAGACGTTCGCGTCTGAGGACGAGATGTTGGACCGGTTACAGGAGTTTGCGGATTTCCAGAAGGTCTTCGAGGCTGAGGTGCTGGTAAGTCAGTACCTGGAGGAAGGATACGATATCGCGAAGCTCAGGCATACTTTGGCCCATATTATGCTGCGCGAGGATGCGGAGTTGCACATGTTCCAGGTGCTGGAGGTGGCGTTCCGGCACTACGACCTGTCGGAAGATCCGAAGGAAAAGCGTATGCACCTGCTGGCGGCGACCCGGTATATTACCGCTCAGAAGGTGATGAAGGGGATTCTGTGGTCCACGGAGAACGCGGAGCGGCTGCAGCGCGGGGAACTGCTAAGCGAGCGGGATGATGATAATTAGGACAGGGGTCCGGTGAAGGCAGAGGGCTGAACAGACAGTAGCAGGTAATATCCTGCTACTGTTTTTTGTGTGCATCGCTACCTGATCGGCAGAAATTTTCCACCTTGCTTTGCCGATTCTTCGGCTGTAATACAGGCATTGGCAACGGCGAGGGTATCGTCTGTTGAGATGAAGTTTTCTTCGCCGTGCGAGAGTGCCGTGATCATATTTTCAACAAATGCGTGATTTGAGGGAGGGAGTTTGGGTTCGTAAGTGCCCGATTTGTTGGAGACAATGAGTACGTGGTCGTCGGCGTAGGCGCGCAAGTGTGCCGAGCCTTCGGTGCCCATAATAATGAATCGCGTGTCGCCAAAAGATCGCGCATCGTTTGGGGTGAGCCAATCGGCAGTGGCGGTGGCAAGTGCGCCATTGTCGAGTTGAAACGAAGCCTGGATGTGATCGAATGTGAGACCCGTGTCGATGTGTTTTTTGAGTGTGCCGAGCGCGTGAACCCCCGTGTATTCTGCGCCAGTGAGCCAGCGAACCTGATCCACGCCGTGACCTGCCAAATCGTGGAATGTGCCTACATATTTGTCTGCATTGAAGTAGAGTGCGGGGGGATTTGCGCCGAGTTTGTGCGGATGTGTGGTGATGAGGCTTACGAGGTCGCCCAAATCGCCGTTTTGAATCGCCTGTCTCAATGCGATAAAGGCCCCATAACTGCGAGAGGTGAAAAAGGTGGAGAGTTTGATCTTGTTGTTTGCAATAGCTATTTTGATGCGTTGTAATTCTTCTGCCGTTCGGCAGAGCGGTTTGTCGAGTAGCATGTGGACACCAGATGCGGCACATGTTTCAATGACATGCGTTTTTTCGTGATGTTCGAGTCCCTCAATTACCAGATCGGGTTTTGCTTTTTCGAGCATCAGGTCGAGTGTGGCAAAGCGGGTGATGTTGTGGTCTGCAGTATATTTTTCGCAAAGCGCGTCATCGGGTTCTACAATGCCGACGATTTCGCCATTTGGCGCGGTGACTGCCGAGTGAAACATACCGCTTATATGTCCGTAGTGCATGCCCATAATACCGATTTTCATAATAGCGTCCTTCCTACGCTCGCCATCTACGCGATTCGAGCACCGTATGTGTTAAAAAGAGGAAAAAAGCCGCAGCACTTATAAAAAATACCACGTCGTGTGTATCGACAACGCCGTGAATCATGTCTCTGGTGTGTTCTATGAGGGAGAGAAATTTTAAAATAACAAAAAATATGTCACTGGCAAAACGCGCAGCCCAGTCGATAATCCACAATAGAATTAAAAAGAAAAAAGACAACACAGCCGCGATAATCTGATTCTCAGTCAAAGACGACGCCAAAATGCCCACGCTGATAAATGTGGCACCAATCAGTACCACAGCCAGCGCACCGGAAAAAATGGGCCCCCAGTCCAATTGCGCGTGCATAGACAACACGCCAATATATCCGAAGGCCATTACTTCGATTAGCAAATACAATACATAACAAGCGAGAAATTTGCCTATCAAAATTTGTGCCGAAGTTATCGGCGAGGTCATCAATAACTCATACGTGCCCCCGCGTTTTTCCTCAGCGTAGAGACGCATCGTGAGCATTGGAATCACAATCATCCAGATAAAAGTCTGAAATTCAAAGAACGGCGTGACGACTTCTGTATTGACGTTTAGGAGCATTTTTTCCTCGCGTTCTGCCAATTTCAGATATACGGTCATATCGTGAAATTCGAGCAACTGGTTGCGAAAAACAAAGCCGCTAAATAGCAAAAACACGCCGGCCATCACATAAGCGATTGGCGAGCAAAAATACGACCGCATTTCTTTGCCAAAAATCGCCATTATATTGCCCATCACACCTCCTCCTGCATGGTCAGCGCGTGAAAAATTTCTTCCAAAGACATGGCTTCACGCTTCATTTCCACCAGTCCCATGCCCAATTCGACAATGCGAGCCGATACTGCGGCACTCAAATCCGCTTCAGCCGACCAATGAACATGCAGCCCATTGTTTGCTCGCGTCACGTCGCTAACTCCGTCAATAGTGGCTATGGCTTTGGCCGCGATATCCACATCGCCGGATATCCGAACAAAAAGTCGCGTTGTGTCGCGCATATGAGCCGTGAGATTTTCAGGGGTATCAACAGCGACAATTTTGCCTTCGTGAATAATGATCACGCGATTGCAGGTCATTTCAACTTCGGGCAAAATATGCGTGCTCAAAATTACCGTGCGCTCCTGGGCAAGTTCGCGGATCAATTGTCGCACCTCGATGATCTGATTGGGATCGAGACCCGAAGTCGGCTCGTCCATGATGATTACTTCAGGGTCGTGCAATATCGCCTGTGCAAGCCCTACCCGCTGCCGGTACCCTTTGGACAAATGATCGATGAGTTGCTCGGTGCGATCCACAAGCCCGCATTGGATAACGACTTCATCAATTCGCCGTCTGGATTCTTTTGGCGCAACGCCCTTGATTTTAGCGATAAACTCCAGATATGTACGCACGCGCATATCGCGATACAAGGGCGGCAATTCGGGCAAATACCCAATGCGTTTTTTGACTTCCAATGGATTGTCAAAAATGTCGTAGCCGGCAATGCGTGCCGTGCCTTCTGTGGCAGGCAAAAAACAGGTAAGCACGCGCATGGCCGTGGTTTTGCCCGCGCCGTTTGGCCCCAAAAAACCGACAATTTCGCCCTTACCCACTTGAAACGAAATGTCGTCCACAGCTGTAAATGCGCCGTAGCGCTTTGTCAGGCGATCAACTTCTATCACGTCCTGCTCCTTATCCCTTAATTTTTTTTGCTCGCATCCTGAAAAATTGCATCAACGGTTCGTGATACGCTCCTCGAGTCGAAATATTCACGGCGTCTAAGCCCATACGTCGAAACAATGAGTCGCGCTCATCGCGCTCTTTTCTCGTCAGCTTTTGGAACGCATCTCGCACTGCTGAATCGCCAAAATCGACCATTATGCCTTCGCCCGTCTCGGCATCTTCCAATTCCACAATGCCAATTGCAGGCAAATCGTACTCCCGCGGATCTTCCAGTGCTATCGCTACCAGGTCATGACGCCGATTGGCAACGCGCAATGCTTTCTCATAGTCAGAAGCGAAAAAATCCGATACCAAAAACACGACACTGCGTCGATAGGTCACGCGATTTAAATACTCCAATGCAGTATCGATATTTGTACTGCGTCCTGAGGGCTGAAAATACAACAACTCTCGAATTACGCGCAGCACATGCTTTTTGCCCTTTTTTGGGGGAATAAATAACTCGACTTCGTCGGTAAAAATGATCAGTCCCACGCGATCGTTATTCTGAATTGCGGAAAAAGCGAGCAAAGCGCAAATCTCAGCACCTATCTCGCCTTTCATTTGCGCCACCGTTCCAAAGTCACCCGACGCACTCGCATCCACCATCAATATCACGGTGAGTTCGCGCTCCTCATCGAACACTTTGACAAAGGGATCGCCCATACGAGCTGTTACATTCCAGTCAATTGTGCGAACATCATCGCCGGGCTGATATTCTCGCACTTCCGAAAACGCCATGCCCCTGCCTTTAAATACCGAATGGTATTCGCCAGCAAATATTGTATTTACCAGATTGCGCGTGCGCAACTCAATGTGTTTCACTTTTTTTAAAATTTCAGTTGGAATCATGGGAAAACTCTCACGGAACTTCAACGTGATCGAATATTTGGCGTGTGATTTCTTCGGAGTTAATTTCTTCGGCTTCTGCTTCGTATGTCACCAGTACGCGGTGGCGCAATACGTCCAGGCCAATGGCTTTCACATCTTCGGGAGTGACATAGCCGCGGTGGCGCAAAAACGCATGCGCTTTGGCAGCGCGGGTCAGGGCGATAGACGCGCGTGGCGATCCGCCAAATTCGATCAGGGCGCGCAAATCACCCAAACCATAAGCCTCTGGATCGCGGGTTGCCAACACGAGATCGACGATATAATCTTTGATTTTGTCATCTACGTAAATCTCGTCGGCTACACTCCGCGCGCGAATGAGATCGTCAGTTGTTATGACGGTCTCAATTTGAGGGGGTGCATCGCGGCTCATGCGATCGACAATGGTGCGTTCTTCCTGTTTATTGGGATATGTCACCCTTACTTTTAGCATAAAGCGATCGACCTGTGCTTCGGGCAGTGGATAGGTCCCCTCTTGTTCGATGGGATTTTGCGTGGCCAACACCAAAAAAGGATCGGGCATGGCAAATGTTTCGTTTCCAATGGTAACTTGACGCTCCTGCATGGCTTCGAGCATGGCACTTTGCACTTTTGATGGTGCGCGATTGACTTCATCGGCGAGTACGAATTGGGCAAAGATAGGCCCTTTTTGAGTCATAAATTCGCCCGTCTCCCGGTGATAGACCATTGTGCCAATCAGGTCTGCGGGCAACAAATCGGGTGTAAACTGAATGCGTTTAAAAGATGCCTGAATCGCCTGAGCCAATGAATTGACCGCTAAAGTTTTCGCAAGACCGGGAACGCCTTCGAGCAGGACATGCCCGTTGCACAATAGACCGATTAACAATCGCTCAATCATGTCCTGTTGTCCGACAATGACCTTGCCCACCTCGGACAATAACCGATCGACAAACGCGCTTTCGCGCCCAACCCGTTCATTGATTAATTGAATATCTTGTCCAACTGTCATTGCATCACTCTCGACTTATTGAATTAGGAATTAGGAATTAAAAATTGGGAAGCGATGTACCCGTCTGCCTCATGCTTGCGCGTGTCCCGCCTTCACTCCTCAATGGCATTTATTGGTTTGGTACGCAACCACTGCTCGGGCAATTTGCCCAAATTTTCGATTGAAAATTTGGCATCATCCACTAACTCAGAGTTTGGATAGGTATCAATCACCCGTTGATAGGCTACCCGCGCTTGTTCGTAATCGCCGAGTTGATCGTGGATATAGCCAATCATAAACTGTGCCTGTACACAATATCGGCTCTGTGGAAATCGCGCGATCAGGGTTTCGTATCGCGCAATGGCTTCTTTGTGTTTTTGTTGATTCATCAATACCCTCGCCAGGGCTTGTAGTGCCACCTCAGCACGAGGGTCATCGGGAAAACGCGTTAGAAATTCCGCCAATTTGACTTCGGCCACGGGATACGACGCCATGTCGTGCGTGGCCTGTTCGCCCTCTCGAAAGAGTAAATCCGCAGATTGTTCTTGTGCTCCACAGGCGACAAATAGTGACAGAAAGAATAAGAATCGAAATCTGTGCATCTTTGCCAATCTCCTTTACTTAGTTTATACTTTTTCAAAACGTTTTTGTCCAACTCGAGTTCCGTTTTTTCTTTTTAGACAGTGCAATCAGATTAGACGGTGTATATTAAAAAATCGCCCTATTTTCGTCAAGACTTCTGTGCGCTTGAGAAGCAAAGACGGGATGGCTACCAGTATTAATCCACCGTATTCCACCCATTGGACCCAGGCGGCTTCTTCCCATATACCACGGGCCTGGTATTGAATCAAAATATGATAGGATAAGACTACCAGGAGTGAGAAAGCGATCCAGGGCGGATGCCGATAAAAAACGAGAAATGGGATTAACCACAAGACATACCATGGATGGAGGGTGGGGGTGAGTAGAACAAAGGCCGCCGCGGTCAGATATGCACAGTGCAACAGGGGGACGCGTTTCCAGATCAGCAACAGCACAATACTTGAAAAGAGCAGGGCAATGATACCGCGTGCAATTTGTCCATCGCCGCAAAGCAGAATGAGTACATCAAATACCGCGCTGTTAAATGACCAGTGTTGTGCATAAGTGCCCAGGCTACCCAAAACAGGCACGCCGGTCCACGCATAGGGCAAATATCCCAGAAGCACGACACAGGGCACCATGAGCAGAGCGGGCCAATTGGTTGGCCGACACCCTTTCCAACGCACGAGATTCGGCAAAAAAACAAGGGGGAAAAATTTCACCAGAACGGCCCCACCCAGCGCACTTAGCGCGATGTAATCTCGTCCTTTTAAGAACAAATACAATGCAGCCAATAAAGCGACAATGCCCAGCGATTCAATATGTCCATTTCCCGCGATTTCGACCACGACCAGCGGATGCCAGAAGTAAATTAGCACCCATTGCGGTCGCTGCTTAAAATGCCTGAGTAAACAGACTATAAGCCATCCCGCAATCAGGTCGGCACATGCGAGTAGCATCTTGATGCCCAGTATGCTGCCCGAAATCCCATACCCCACCCAGAATGCTATTTGAGCGATGGGCGGATAAATGGTCGGCAATTCGGGATGGTTAATTTTGGGGTAAATGAGCGCGTCTCGTACATGTGCAAGTTCTTGTGCTACAGGAGCAAACCGATAGGGATTGATGCCCGCCCACTGTACGCGTCCATCCCACACATAGCGATAAATATCATCGGATAGCGCGGGGATGGAAAACAAAAGGCTAAGGCGAAACACAGCGGCGGCGATCACAATAGCGGCCAATGGCATATATTTGCAATGCCAGACGGCAATGAGATAGGCCACAGATGCAATGCCAAAAAGTACAAAAAAAACCGGCACTTGCTTGCCCAATGCCGGCATCGCAGCAAAACTGCTCGTCATGACCAACCCCATCAAAAGAGGCACGATCCACCGCTGCATAAGTATCTCTTGACGAATAGACGAACCCCACCTCACCACCCCAAGTTAGTCCAAACATCGCCGTTGATTCGTCTATTTGCTGATTCGTTACCGATGGTCTTGCCCAATGTGCCACCGGTGTGTGTTTATTTGCAAAACGATTTTGCCCTGCTTAAATACGCGAACCGTTCCGGTTGACTCAGAAATAGCCATGGCGATGGCCCGGGTAGTTTTGGTAATCGCCGCCGCCGCCACATGTCGTGCGCCCAATCCCTTGGGCAAAGTGAGACCGCGCACACTCGCTGAAATATAGCGCCCCCCAGAGAGGATAACGCCATCTTCCCGAATGATAAATGCACCATCCATCAGCGATACTTCTTTGACACCTTCGTGAACATCGGGATTGCAGATATTTTTTTCTTTATCGGAATATCCGCGAAAAGGATCAAATGTCATGGATCGCGAATGGTGCAAAACCCGTTTGGAATCGCCTATGACAAATAAGGTACCGACAGGTTCACCTTCGCGACCATCCTTACCAATATCGATGGAGAGATCGAGCGTGGTTTTGACAACTTTGAGTGGCAAATCGCCCGCTATAGCTGAGATTTTTGCCGAATCGTATATGTCAAACCCAATACTGGTATCCATCACCGTTATCGCATCCACGCCCTGCGTGGCCAGCATGCAACTCAGGCATATCAATCGCGCATCTCGGCGGATGTACCCGCTCTCTAAGCCCCTGATAATGCATTGTCGCAAATGTTCGTAGTGCGTGCCATTACTCCTGCGATAATCATAAGTCAGACGTTGCACGCCCTTTTCTTCAATACCGCGTAAAAAGTGTTTTTTTCGCGTAACGACCAGGACCTGACAGGTGGTGTTCAACTCGTGAACATCCGCGTGGCTCACGCCGGAATTGGCCACGAGCAGGATCATGTCAGCGCAGGTTTCCCGTGCCAAATTTTTGACGGTACTCAGCAAAGACTGCGTGTAATTTTTGCCTGATTTAGCCATAAAATGTTTTTATTAGAAGGTCATTCCAGCTCTGTGAACACGCCCCCAAACTCCGCTTAACTACCGCCGAGACGAGAAGCGCCGTCGCCGACCATAAGACACATTTTCTTCTCGAGATATGTTTTGCGATGTTATGCCCCCACCCCGTTCTATATCCAAAAATTCCCCGGGAATGTGTTTGGTCAATACGGTTGGACCACAATCGTAGAAATGCACGCCAGCCTGATGGGCGCGTGTTGCAGCAATGCGTATGACAGCCCCTCGGCGTCCGGGTCTGGCGCTTAACCTCGCGGCGACATCGGCATCAAACGACAAATGTACATAATCGCGGTCATCTGGTGCCAGGCCTTCGGACAACAATCGCTCAACATCGGCAGAATCTACTCCTTTGTACAAAAATTCGGGGGGTTCTGATGGGTCGAGACCCAGATCGATGGAAAAACTGTGCCCATAACGCGCTCGAATGCGGTTTTCCACAATCTCGAAACGCTGCTTTTCTCCATCATAAACCACTTTTTCAATATCTTCAAGAGTAAATGTCGAATTTCGGTCTTGAAATGCACTTAAAACCTCATCGAGGTCGGCAAAACCATAGCGATCGACTTGTAGTCCAAACTCATCGGGCCTGTGTCGCAACATCAATGACAATAATTTGGAAATGTGTACAATTCTCGGTGCCATGCGCTTTCTCCGTAATAATAATCTCTATGAAAATACCACATCTTGCGCGGCATCCACATCCTGAACGCCAATCAACGACAGGCCATCGGGAATGCGCGCGCCACTCAAATTTGCTTTGGCGGCAATACACCGCGTGAAGCCGAGTTTGTGCGCTTCGGTCATTCTACGTTCAATTTGACTAACAGCACGCACTTCTCCGCCCAACCCAACTTCGCCTATTACAACCGTATTTCGGGACATCTGTTTGCTGCGAAAACTCGACGCCATAGCCATAGCTACACCCAGATCGACAGCGGGTTCGTCAATACGCAAGCCCCCTGCGACATTTAAGAAAATATCCTCAGTTCCCAATTGCAGGCCCGACCGCTTTTCGAGCACGGCAATTAAAATCGCCATACGCCGCGCATCAAATCCCGTAGCCACGCGTTGCGGGTACCCGAAATTGCTGCGACTGACCAGTGCCTGTACTTCGACTAAAATGGGGCGTGTACCTTCAATTGTGCAAACAATGGCTGTGCCTTCTCGATCGACCTCGCGCTCGGGCAAGAATACCTGTGAGGGATTATCCACTTCGACCATTCCCCGATCACACATTTCAAAAATGCCTATTTCATTTGTCGAGCCAAACCGGTTCTTGGCCGCCCGCAAAATGCGAAACGCACCGTGTTGTTCGCCCTCCAGATAAAGTACGGTATCGACGATGTGTTCGAGCACGCGCGGCCCTGCAACGGTGCCTTCTTTGGTGACATGTCCAATTAAAAAAATCGATGTGCCCGTGCGTTTGCCCAGTGCCACCAGTTTTGCAGAAGATTCTCTGACCTGCGCCACACTTCCCGGTGCGCTTTGCAGGTCCGGGCTAAAAATGGTCTGCACTGAATCGACCACAACTGCGACGGGTTGCATTTCTTCGATGTAGCCGCAAATCAGATCGAGATTGGATTCAGAAATCAAGTACAATTCATCGGATAACGCGCCGATTCTCTGGGCGCGCATCCGCGTTTGGCGAGGGGACTCTTCTGCGGATATGTACAGTGTCTTCATACCCGAAAAAGCGAGTTGTGCAACCCCTTGCAACAGCAGTGTGGATTTGCCTATGCCGGGATCACCGCCAACAAGCGCAGCCATGCCGGGCACTATGCCGCCACCCAATGTGCGATCAAATTCGCCGATGGCTGTCTCAATGCGATCTTCTCTGCCGCCCACCACTTCCGTAATCGGTTGCGGCGGATTTGCTTTGACCCATTCATCTGCGCGTCTGTTTTGCTTTACGTCGGGCGATGCCTGTTCTTCGACACAGGTGTTCCATTCGCCACAGGATACACACCGACCAAACCACCGTCTCGAATCAGCACCGCATTGCTGACATACATACCGCACGCGCACTTTGCCCATGGGCTATATTCCTCAGGGAAATTCGCGATAGATTTCGGGCTCTTCAAAGCGGAGGTACTCTGCCTGAAAGACCAAAAAAACGCTGCCAATCGGCCCGCTGCGCTGCTTGCCCAAAATGATCTCGGCTCTGCCTTCTTGCGTATTGCCCTCTTCATCTACAATGCCATATACTTCGGGGCGAAAGAGAAACATCACCACATCCGCATCCTGTTCCAGCGAGCCACTCTCACGCAAATCAGCCAATTGAGGTCGTTTATCCGTGCGACTTTCTACAGCCCTGGACAATTGCGCGCAGGCAACGATCGGAATATCGAGTTCTTTGGCGAGGGCTTTCAGTGACCGCGAGATATAGGCGATTTCCTGTTCGCGGCTGCCAAAATTTTCAGATGCGGTCATCAGTTGCAGATAATCGACAATGATTAACTCAATATTGTATTCGGATTTTGCACGGCGAGCTTTGGCGCGTAGTTCCATGACGGAAATCGCAGGTGTGTCATCGATGTATATGGGGGCATCAATGAGCTTTCCAGTCCATTCGGATAAGCGTTGCCATTCCTCTTCTGATAGCCTGCCCGTTCGCAAACGGTGTGAACTCACGCGCGCTTCTGCACACAAAAGTCGCTGTGCGAGTTGCTCTGTTGACATTTCCAGTGAAAAATACAGCACAGGTGTACTGCCCTTCACGGCGGCATTGCGCGCCATGCACAATGTGAGTGCTGTTTTGCCCATCGATGGACGCGACGCGAGGATAATCATGTCCGAGGACTGCAAGCCCGCCGTGATTTCATCCAGGTCCGTATAGCCCGTGGTCACGCCAGTCAGCGCGCCTGGCTGTTCGTGCGCGCGTTCAATCGCGACATAAGCCTCTTCAATTGCGGATGAAAGGGGCATGACGCCTTTGCCCAATTCGCCTTCGGCAATTTGAAAGACCCGTTGTTCGGCGCGATCGATGAGCTCGCGCACATCCTCGGTTTCTTCATAGCTTTCGGTAAGCGTTTGAGTTGCTGCGGCTATCAACCGCCGCCGTTGCGCCTTTTCCAGCACGATCTGCGCGTGGTATTCCGCATTGGCTGCAGTCGCCATTTCACTGGCCAACTCGGCAATCAAAATCGCGCCACCGACATCGTCGAGTTGCCCTCTGCGCACGAGTTCCTCAGTGAGTGTCACCTGATCGACAGGCTCGCCGCGTTCAGACAATTTTTGAATTGCCGCATAGACTTTTCGGTGTGGGGTATGGTAAAAAGCCGTTTCGTCCCCCAATACTTCTACCACGCGATTGATAGACATATTGTCAATCAACATGGCACCCAACACAGCGCGTTCGACTTCGAGTGCCTGGGGCAGCGCGCGTTCAGCTGTGTTCAATGTCGGATTTTGAGTAGCCATTAAATTTCAGTTCCATCGTAAAGTTTGCGAACCAGTTTCAAGTCTTCCCAGGCAGGGCGCTTCCAGTGTGAATTTCTCAATAGGGCAGCGGGGTGATATGTGGGGACTAATTTCGCGCCCTGGTATTCAAAAATTTTCCCCCGCAAACGCCCCATCGACTCGGTGGTCTGCAACAGGGTTTGTGCGGCAAAACGGCCAAGAGTACAGATTACAACCGGCGCAATCAGGTCAATTTGTTGTAGTAGATAAGGTTGACACCTGGCAATTTCATCGGGTTTGGGGTCCCGATTATTGGGGGGCCTGCACTTGATAATGTTGGCGATATAGACGTCTTTGCGCGTCAAACCCATGGCTTCGACCATGCGCGTCAACAATTGTCCAGCCGCACCCACAAAAGGCAATCCCTGTCGATCTTCTTCTGCGCCGGGTGCTTCGCCGACAAACATGAGATCTGCATTAGTTTTCCCGCTTCCAAACACGACTGAGGTGCGCGTTTGCGCCAATCCGCATTTTTGACAGTTGCAAGCCTCTTGACTCAAAATAGTCAGGGGATCACTGACCAACCCCTTGCCAGTGCAGGCTGCGTCCGATTCCCGATCATTCATCCGCGCAACCGAGGCGGGCGCGTAAGCAATTTCTCGCGATAGAAAATCGCGTGCAAGCGCGAGGGTTTCCAACAGGTCGGGGGATTCATTCATGCGCGTTCTCCCAACGCGACACCAGCCAATCCAAAATGCGATCTGCCACATCGCGTTTGGACATCAAGGGCAATGCGACAGGTTCTCGATGGGGTTCTATAAAAGTCACGACATTGGTATCGACGCCAAACCCCGCACCTTCCACATTCAATTCGTTCAACACAATCAGGTCAAGGTTTTTCTCGTGGAGTTTTTTGCGGGCATTTTCCAGCGCGTGATCAGTTTCCATCGCAAACCCGATTGCGATCCGATCGCCCTTGTTTTGTCCCAGAGAAATTAAAAAATCTTCATTGGGCAGAAGATGAAGGGACAGACCGCCATCGCGTTTTTTTATTTTTGACTCGGACACATGTTCGGGGCGAAAATCGAGCACTGCTGCGGTCATAATTAGTGCGTCGGCATGCTGATATGCGCGGACGGTCGCTGCTTTTAAATCGGCAACTGTGCGGATAGATTCGACCTGTACACCGGCGGGTGCAGTGAGTTCTGTTGGCCCGCTGATCAACGCGATATCAGCACCTCGGCGGTGCGCTTGTTCGGCAATAGCATAGCCCATTTTACCCGTTGAGCGATTGGTGATAAATCGCACGGGATCAAGGGGTTGCTCTGTCCTGCCCGCTGTCACTACAATGCGTTTTCCCGCAAGTGATTGCGTCGCGCCCATCATACTGCTGGCCTCATCCACAATCTCATGGGGTTCGGCTATGCGTCCCATTCCCTCGGCACCCGAGGCGAGCAATCCCGCTCCGGGCCCAACCATCCGATAGCCGTCTTTTTTTAGGAACTCGATATTTTGCCGCACAGCACCGCGTTCCCACATTTGGGTTTCCATTGCCGGGGCGAGTAAAACAGGTGCTTCTGAAGCCAACAACGCACAGGTCAACAGGTCGTCGGCCAACCCATGGGCTAATTTGCCCATACAATTTGCAGTTGCTGGCGCGACAATGATTAGATCGGCCCACTTGCCCAAATGTACGTGGATAACATCGGGGTCGCCGTCCGACGGAAACAAATCCGTATAGACGCGATGGTGTGAGAGTGCTTCAAAAGTGAGGGGCTGCACAAACTTCTGTGCAGCAGGTGTCATGACCACCCGGACCTCTGCGCCTGCATTCTGAAGAAGGCGCAATAAGAATACGCTTTTATAGGCGGCAATTCCACCGCTAACGCCCAGAAGAATCCTCTTTCCCGTCAGCATAGGTCACCTGAATTTTCTTTTCTACAATTCGGTCCAGTGCAATGGTTGTTATTTTTTCTTCACCTTCGGGCACACCCGCAACCAGCCGGGCTTTATTCAACCTTCGAGCTTCTTTTGATGCCAGCAATACGGCTTTATAGGTATTCATATCCTCTTCAGTTGTTAATTCTTCAGAAAAAAATACGTTTGACATAATGCACTCCTTATTAGAAATGGGACTTTTGCACTGCAATCTCGAGTTTTTAGAGACCCAATTCACGCAAACACATCCGACGTGTGCGCTGTCGCTCTGCGTGAATAATAGCGAGTAAATCGGCGATGGCTTGTTCCAATTTGTCATTTTCGACAACGTAATCACTGTTTTTTGCCTGGACAAGTTCAGAAACGGCATTTTTCATTCGCAAGCGAAAGGCCGACGTGCTTTCAGATTGTCGCGCATTGAGTCGCTCTGCAAGCACATCGAGAGAAGGCGGTACGACAAATACGGTTACACAGCGATCTCCCAAGACCTTTTTCCACGCGGCTACGCCTTGCACATCCACGTCCATTAACATCACCTGTCCGCCGCTCATGGCTTTTGCAACCGCGTCGAATGTCGCGCCGTAAAGATGTCCGTGTACTTCGGCAGACTCGACAAAATCACCTCGCTTTTGCATGGCCTCAAATTGTGCAACTGTCACAAAATGACGGGCAACACCTTCTACTTCGTCATCGCGAGGTGGTCGCGTCGTTGTCGTCACACAGCGCCGTACGCTTGAATCTGCACGCAAAACTCCCTGGCATATCGACGTTTTTCCAACTCCCGATGGCCCGGCGACGACCACGGCAAATGCGGCGGGATTATCGCTCAACTTTTGTCGCATTCTTTCAACATTCGTTTTTTTTGATTTAATCCGCGCCATCCGCTTTATCTGCGCCCCGCTTTAATCCGTGTCATCCGCGCCATCCGTTTAATCCGCGACTTTTACTCGATGTTTTGAATCTGTTCTTTGAGTTTTTCAATTTCTTCTTTGATATCTACGACCACATGGGCTATCGTCGCGTCACCCGCTTTGGATCCCAGAGTATTGGCTTCTCTGAGCATTTCTTGCAACAGAAAATTGAGACGCCGGCCAACTGCTTCTTTGCGGTTGAGCATATCGAGAAACTGCGCGTTGTGACTGTGAAAACGCACACACTCTTCTGTTATGTCGCTGCGGTCAGCCAGGAGAGCAATTTCCATCAACAGCCTGCTCTCGTCAATTTGTTCGGGTGTTAATAATTGCGCCAATTTTTCCTCTAACCGCGTCCGAACAGCTTCTACTCGCTCGGGTGCGAGTGCTTCGACGCGCTGGAGAAATTCATTGAGTACTGAAATGCGCGTGCGGAGATCACAGGCGAGTTTTTCACCTTCTGCCAGGCACATGGCCCGACAGGCGTCAATAGCTTGGCTGAGTGCAGTAGATACCACCTTCCAGAGGGCTTCAGAATCAAGTTCGGGAATTTCAAATGCGAATATTTGAGGCAGTTGGGCAATTTGCATCAAATCGGTATCGCCCGATATATCCGCGCGAATTTCTTCAATTCCTTTGAGATACGCGGATAGAACTTCGGGCTTGAGCACAGGAAGACCCTGCTCTGATGCAGTACCCTGCAAAGTTATACTCACATCGAGTCGCCCTCTTGTAAAGACTGACAAAACCCGTTCTTTGATGCGAGATTCAAGCTCAGATAAAGAACGGGGCATGCGTACTATCACATCGCCATAGCGTCCATTAACCGACCGAATTTCAACAATAACGCGGCCCACTTCCCCTTCTGCAACGCCCTTTCCAAAACCGGTCATGCTGGCGATCATACCCACTCCCACCTGGTAAAAAATGTCTTAAGCAATGGATTAGAAAGCCAGAAAAGATAGTCAATTTATATATCATTGTCAATCAAACTGGACAAAACTATAGATTTAATTTTGTCAATCACATTTTCCTTTAACTCGCAATTGGGGTGATCTCGAGTTGCGGTTCTACACTTTGATTGACCTCAACGGAGTAAGACGGTATATTCTTATGTTTTATGGCGTTTTGCGCCGCTTTATCAACAGTTCACTACTCGTCTTCATATACGACTTTCCAAACTTGTAGCAACACAAAAACATGAATCTTCAAAATATTCGAAATTTTTCCATCATTGCGCATATTGACCATGGAAAATCGACTCTGGCTGACCGGTTGCTCGAGCAGACGCAAACTCTGAGTAAATTTCAGATGCAAGATCAAGTGCTCGACAGCATGGACCTCGAGCGAGAGCGGGGTATTACCATCAAATCGCACGCCATTCGCATGGATTACACGTCGCCGGATGGGCAGATTTATGAACTCAATCTCATCGATACGCCGGGCCATGTGGATTTCTCTTATGAAGTCTCGCGCAGTCTCACCGCGTGTGAAGGTGCGCTGCTCCTCGTTGACGCGGCGCAGGGGGTGGAAGCCCAAACCGTTAGCAATGTCCTCCTCGCGATGGAGCACGACTTGTTCATCATTCCCGTGATCAACAAAATTGACCTGCCCGGTGCCGAGGTTGATCGCGTAGTGATGCAACTTCACGATTTGCTCGGTGTCGAAGAAGAGGAAATTGTCAAAATCAGTGCTAAAGAGGGCATTGGGATCGATAAACTCCTAGCCGCCATTATCGATGAGATACCACCTCCTGAAGGGAATCCAGATGCACCGCTTAAGGCTCTCATCTTCGATTCCATTTTCGATCAATATCGCGGTGTCGTGGCTTATGTGCGCGTTTTTGATGGTGTTTTGGAAAAAAATATGCCCATCCGTCTCTTTTCGACCAACCAAAATTACGACGCTGAAGAAATTGGCACCCTCAAACTCAAGCGCATCAAACAACAAAGCCTCAACGCAGGAGAAGTCGGGTATCTCATCGCGGGGATAAAGGACCTTGAAGACGCTCGGGTCGGGGACACCGTCACTGGCTCTGCGAATCCCGCCATTCATCCCTTACCCGGCTATCAGGAAGTCAAACCCATGGTTTTTGCCGGACTTTATCCCGTATCATCAGATGACTTTGAAAATCTTCGCTCTGCGCTCGAAAAACTGCACCTCAACGATGCGTCATTGTCCTATGAACCCGAAACTTCGACAGCACTCGGTTTCGGGTTCCGATGTGGCTTTCTCGGCCTGCTCCACATGGAAATTATTCAGGAGCGACTGGACCGCGAATTTGATATAGACATCATCACTACTGTGCCCAATGTCGAATACCGCGTGCGTCTGACCAGTGGGGAGCAGGTCAATGTGCAAAATCCCGCTGAGATGCCACCTGCGGGAAATATAGAAGATATTGCCGAACCGATACTCGATGCCCAAATTCTGGTGCCCTCTGAATATGTGGGCAATATTATGCGTATTGCACAAGATCGTCGGGGCCATTATCGGACAACCGAATACATTGATCCCACCCGTGCTCTCTTGCGCTATGATCTACCGTTATCCGAAATTGTGCTCGATTTCTACGACCGCCTCAAATCGGTCTCGCGCGGTTATGCATCTTTTGACTACGAATACAAAAAACACCAGGCAGCGGATCTGGTCAAACTCGACCTGCTCATCAACGGCGAACCCTTAGACGCACTCTCTGCAATTGTTCACCGCGATAAAGCCTATGAATGGGGGCGCGCGTTGAGTCAAAAACTCAAAGCACTGATCCCGCGCCAGCTCTTTGAAGTCGTTATTCAAGCGGCAATCGGTGCCAAAGTGATTTCGCGCGAAACCGTGCGTCCCTTCCGCAAAAATGTCACTGCCAAATGTTATGGCGGCGATATTACCCGCAAGCGCAAACTCCTCGAGCGTCAAAAGGAAGGCAAAAAGCGCATGAAACAAGTCGGCGCAGTGGAAATCCCTCAAGAGGCGTTTCTCGCTGTTTTGCAGATGGAAGTGTGATCCGCAGATGGCGCAGATGAACGCAGGCATGTCCCTGCGGGTGTAAGCAGGGATGAACGCAAATAAAAAATAGGGCTGATCAGGGGACTGACTGCTGATTGCTAATTATGAAAAAATCCGTGACTATCGAATATATCAAAGCCATCTTACTCGCGTTTGCACTCGCGCTTTTTATTCGCATATTTGTCGTGCAGGCATTTCGCATTCCTTCGGGGTCGATGGAAAACACTTTGCTGGTCGGAGATTTTTTGCTGGCGAATAAATTTATTTACGGCGCTCGCATTCCCTTTACCGACATTCGCCTGCCCGCGTGGCGTTCGCCTGCTCCCGGTGATATTGTCATTTTTCAGTATCCCAGAGATCCATCCCGCGACTTTATCAAACGCATTGTAGCAGGACCTGGACAGAAAGTTGAAATCAAAGATAAAATCCTTTATGTTGACGACAAACGTGCGATTGATCCATCCAGAGCCAAATATATCGATTCTGTTATTCTCAGACGGAGGTCGGTGGCCAATACACGGGATAACTACGGGCCTAAGATCGTGCCCGAAGACTGCTTTTTCGTGATGGGCGACAACCGCGACAGCAGTGAAGACAGTCGATACTGGGGTTTTCTCAAGCGCGATCTCATTCGGGGAAAAGCATTTATTCTCTACTGGTCGTGGGCACCTGATGATCGCGTCCCCGCATATAGCAACGTGACATCTCTATTCGGTATCGCGCTCTATAATCTGTTCCACTTTCCCGAACGCGTGCGCTGGCGGCGCATTGGTATGCTCGTGGAGTGAAGATTTCATGCACCTCGGCCTTTATATCCATATTCCATTTTGTCACTCGCGCTGTCCGTATTGCGATTTTGCATTTGTCGTGGGCAAAAATCACATGGCAAAGCGCTATATGGATGCGGTGATTGTTGAAATGCAAAACCGCCTGCAATCTCTTGGAACGCTCCCGGTGTTCAATACGCTATACTTTGGAGGAGGCACGCCTTCGGCAATACCGCCTGGACAATTGAATCAGATCACGGCAAGTGTGAAAAGCGCGATCGCTCCCGATGCAGAGATTACGGCGGAGGCCAATCCAAATGATCACAAGTACTTTGAAAAATTATATGAATACGGCATCAACCGCTTGAGCCTGGGTGTGCAGGCATTTACCGATCGCGCACTCAAAGCACTCGGCCGATTTCACACGGCATCAGATGCGATCGAGGCGTTTCAAGCCGCCCGCGATGTGGGGTTTAAGAATATAAATATTGACCTCATGTACGGCGTGCCGGAACAGACGCTTGAAGAATGGGCAACGAGTATTCAGAGGGCCATTGACCTGTGTCCCGAACATATCTCGGTGTATGGACTCACGATTGAGCCTCAGACCAATTTTGCTCGCCGCTTTCAAAAGGGGAAATTGGATGTGCCGCCTGAAACCGATCAGGCCGAGATGTATATGTATGCTATTGACCAACTCGAAGCTGCCGGGTACACACATTACGAAATTTCCAATTTTGCCCGACCGGGATTTGCGTCGCGTCACAATCTCAACTACTGGCATGATCGCCCCTATCTGGGCGTTGGTTTATCTGCACATTCATATCTCTACAATCGGCGATCCTGGAATGTGCGCGATCTCACAACTTATATGCAGCATATTGAGGCAACCGGATATGCAGTGGAAAGAGAAGAACAGCTTACACCGACGCAACATCTGCTGGAGCGCATTATGCTGGGGTTGCGCCAGCGCCGGGGGCTTCGTGCAGAGTTTTTGAGTCATCCGAAAATCCAAAAACAGTATATCGCGATGGCAAACCAGCACTTGCTGGAACGAACTGATAACCGCGTTCGCCTGACACGGCGAGGTCTTCTGCTCGCCGACCTGGTATGCACCGAACTCGTTAGAGAACTATAGATGGAATTTCGCATCCGACTACCCGGTTCTACCGCCAATCTCGGTCCTGGTTATGATGCACTGGGCATGGCGCTGTCCATTTACAATCATGTTGTGGTAAAAACCCGTTCCCAACCGGGCGTGTCGTTTAGCATAGAGGGTGAAGGCGAAGGTATTTTGCCCTTCAATGAGGAGAATCTCTTCTATCGTGCCGCGCAATTCACCGCCCAACGCGCAGGCAAAACACTATCTGGGATTGATATCCATATGCACAATACTGTGCCCCTTGCCCGGGGATTGGGCAGCAGTTCAACGGCTATTGTTGGCGGTGTTGTTGCGGCCAATCGCCTCTTATATGAACCCTTTTCACAGATGGAGATGCTCGATATTGCCACGGCTATTGAAGGGCATCCGGACAATGTCTCGCCCTGCTTGCTCGGCGGTCTCACTGCTTCTACTATGGATGGCAACCGCGTTGCATGCGTGCGTGCTCTGCCGCCGAAAGAATTGCGCGCCGTGGTCGCCATTCCCGAATTTGAACTCAAAACAGAAGATGCCCGCAATGTCTTGCCCGACGCGATTTCTCACCGTGACGCTGTTTTCAGTACAAGCCGAGCGTGCATTGTTACGGCAGCGCTGATTACGGGAAATTTTGAGCATCTCGCCGTTGGCATGCAAGACCGGTTGCATCACCCCTATCGGGCAAAACTCATTCCGGGCTTTGATCAGATACTCGCAGAAGCAGTCAAAGCAGGTGCCTGGGGTGCCGCGCTTTCGGGCGCGGGGCCAACCCTTGTCGCGCTTACAACCCAAAATGCCGATGCTATTGGGCGGGCTATGATCGATATTTGGGCAACAAAAAACATACGAGCGCGTTATCGCATCCTCAAAGTTGATCCATCGGGGGCCACCGTCACATGATTATTTCTATGGCATATCCAGGGCGCTATATGCGTCTTTTTTATTTCGCGCTCGTGGGCTTGCTCATTTTTGACTTTGCATTTTACCCTTTTGTTGCACACGCGCAATCTCGCCGTCGCGACTCGCGCCAGAGTGAAGAAAAATCCGAACGGAGAGACCCCACCAGACCTTTTGCCGCGCCTTCTGTCGAGAAAACAGAGCAAGAAGCTACGCCACTGGTTGAAATCAAAAGCATTGGGAAAGCGGCCTATGATGCGGTTATTCGCTCGGGTCGCTATATTGTCGGGCCGGGCGATGTTTTTGCCGTGGTTGTAAACAGAGATGAAGAAATAGAAACCTTTGAAGTGCCCGTCGGCGCGAGTGGTAGTTTGCTTTTACCGTCTATCGGCCCTGTTCCCGTTGCGTTTTTATCGCTTGCAGAAGCCGACAGCGCCATCCAATCGGCGATCAAAAGACGCTTTCAGCAACTCGATATCTCTATCAGCCTCGCACAACTTCGCACCTTTCCCATCAACGTGGTTGGCGAAGTGCATATACCCGGTACCGTTGCGGTCAATGGCGTAGAACAGGCATCGCAACTCATTCTCAAAGCTGGGGGGCTTATTGACGATCCCGACCGCAGAGGCTCCAGTCGGAATATCCAGATTATGCGCCTCGATGAAAATGGGCAGTGGCACAATACGGGCCGCAGGGTTGATCTCGAGCTGTGGAACCGCACGGGTGACGAACAGTACAATCCCTTTATGCTCGATGGGGAACAAATCGTGGTGCCCGCTGCCAAGAGCGATTCCATCTATGTGACAGGGGCGGTACAACGGCCCGGTAGTTATGAATTTGCGCCCGGTGATCGCGTGTCCGATCTCATTGTTCTTGGGAATGGTTTGCGCGCCCATTCCCCTCCAAAGCACGCCCATCTTTTGCGTCTGTTGGATGATGGCGGGGGCGCGCCCATAGACATTGATCTAACGCGTGCGCTTGCGGGTGATGCCGAGGCCAACATCCCTGTGCAAATAGGTGATAAACTCTATGTTATCGGCGATACAAAGTGGGTTTATGTCGAAGGCGAGGTAAAATTCCCCGGTCCTTTTCGCCTGAATGAGGGGCTTCGTCTCAAAGAATTATTACAACAGGCTGAACTCACCCCCGAAGCGTCCGTTGTTCAGGCGTCCCTTATTCGCAAAGTCAATTATGAACAGACCGCAACAGAAGACGATCCCGCGCTCGACCGATTGCTCGGCATCCCCCGCACACAGCGCACCGATGCCGAAGAAGCCCTCATCACCCTCAAAACCCAGCAGCTTTCGGGGCGTTTGCCCGTTGATTTTGTAGCACTCATGGCTGGCGACGAGCGGCACAATATCCTCCTGCAAGATGGCGATGTCGTCCGCATTCCCAGATTTGTGCCTTCTGTGCGCGTGACAGGTGCGGTCGTTGCGCCTGCGAATATTCCTTATGATGCGGCACTTACAGTTGGCGGTTATATTGACCTTGCTGGCGGTTTTAATACGCGCGCGAAACGGAAAGATATCATTATTGTTGAGGGCAATACGGGCAATGCCATAGGCGCTACGTCAGAATCGATCGTGCGTCCCGGCGATGCGATTTTTGTCCCCCCACGAGAAATCGTGCCGGGGCAAGGCTACCGCATTGCGAGAGAAACCATCGCAATGCTCGGTTCTGTTGCATCGCTCGTTTTGACTATATTTTTGATTGGCCGGGAAGCGAATAACTGATTATGGAATCTGAACGCAATATCCTCGATTACATTTACGTTCTCGTGCGCTGGCGGCGCATGATTCTCACATGCTTTTTTGCCGTCACGCTGGTGACAGCGGGCATTTCTCTAATTTTGCCCAAAGCCTATCGCGCGTATGCCAGAGTATATCCCCCACAAGATACCGGCGGCGGTCTCGGGGGGCTATCTACTCTTTTGCAAGAGTTGCCCCTCAACCTGATGGGACTGGGTGGTGAGGCCGTGTCCGCCACAGATTTTGTTCCGGTCGTCGAAAGCGAGCGCGTGCGCCTTGCCGTTGCAGAGCGATTTGATCTCGCCGCGCGCTATGGAGCCAGTCATCAAAGCGCGTTGCTCGATATGATAGCCAGTCGCCTGCGAGTCGATCTCTCGCGCGAGCAATTTCTCACGATTTCCTACGAAGCTGATACTCCAGAACTGGCGGCAGAATTGACCAATGCTTTTGTTGAAGAGCTCGAAAACGCGCTTGAAAAACGGAATCAAGACAAAACGCGTGCCTATCTGGCCTATCTGACAGATCGGCTCAAAGAAGCCGAACAGGACATGCTTGAAGCCGAGCGGCACTACCGGGATTTTCAGAACGAGCACATGGTATTAGACGTTGAAACGCAGATCAAAACACAGTTGGAAACCGCTTCCACTCTCATCGGCTCGCTGGCAGAACTGATTATCAAGCGCGATGTCCAATCAAAACTGATGACCGCAGATAATCCCGAATTGAAAAAACTCGATATAGAAATCCAGACCACGCGTCAGGTGCTCGACGATATGCTTATGGGACAAGTCCCCGATAGCCTGCGCAGCAGCGATTCGGTCGGGCAATTGCCCGAAATTTTTAAGCCTTTCCGGCAATTGCCCGAATTGGGCCTGGCCGCGCTGCCATTCATCCGCGATATTCAAATACAGAATGCCATCTACCAGTTTGTCAAACAGGAATACGAAAAAACGCGCTTTGAAGATGAAAAAGGTACACACACTGTCACGGTCCTGGATTATGCGCGACCTCCTGACACGCGCAGCTATCCGCGCCGCAGTCTCATGGTTGCCATTGCGGGGGGACTCAGCCTGATATTGAGTTGCTTGTTTGCCTTTGTATTTGAAGCTCTGAGAAATCTGACTCCGGAGAATCGAGCCAAACTCGATGCCATATCAGAGGAATTGTGAAAAGACAAGGGACTGGGGGCTGGTGAGTTGGGCGGTTGGAAAAAGGATTTCCCGACTACGATGCACCTACTGTTGGAGCGGCATCCTTGCCGCGATCACCTGATGCAAAGGGTATTTCCATGTCTGAAAACCTGGATACAATTCTCACCACCACAGTTGGATCTTATCCGCTACCCGACTGGCTCGTGGCAGCACCGAGTGAAACCGCTGTTGTGGATGCCACGCGCGTTATCTTTGATACGCAGCGTCAGGCCGGGATTGATCTGCCCACCGATGGCGAACTCTACCGATTTGACATCAACCATCCAGAGACCAATGGTATGATCGAATATTTTGTGCGTCCTATGGGTGGTACGCGCGCCGATTTTGGACGCACCGAGGTTGAGGCGTTTCGCCAGCGACAATCCATGGACTTTCGCGCCAAACCCGCCGCTGTTGTCGATGATGCGCTCTCAGAAGGTTCTCTCGATTTATTATCCGACTGTTTGCGCGCCGCAGCCGTCGCAGGCGGGCTCTTCAAATTTACGCTTACCAGCCCCTATATGCTTGCCCGCACCTTGCTCGACAATTATTACGGCGATTTTGAAGCTCTGCTCATGGGGGTGGCCGATGTGTTGGCCGATCAGGTACGCGGCCTGCCATGCGCCTGTGTACAGATTGATGAAGCCAATATTCCGGGTAATCCCGAGGACGGGCCTATCGCAGCGAAGGCGATTAATAGGGTGCTCGACGCGGTTGATCCCAATACTGAGAAAGCCGTTCATTTTTGTTTTGGAAATTACGGTGGGCAAACCATTCAACGCGGCACATGGCGCGCACTTACCGCTTTCCTCAACGACCTGCACACCGATCACCTCGTTCTCGAACTCGCCCATCGTCCGGATGATGATCTAATTGCCCTGAAAGAAATTGATCCGCGCATCAAGCTCGGCATTGGCGTGGTTGACATCAAAATCAATCATGTCGAAACCGCGGAACAGATTGCCCGACGCCTCGACCAGGCAGAAAAAGAACTCGGCCCGGGGCGTATCGCATTTATTCATCCCGATTGTGGATTCTGGATGCTCAAACGCTCGGTAGCTGATCTCAAGATCGCATCTCTCGCACAGGGTAGAGATCTCTATTTGGGGAAAGCAACCACAGCATAGGCAGTTATATCCCTTCCTGTATATTCTATCATGCGCTATTTTTATTTATTTTTTTTTAGTCTTCTGATCTCGGAAGCCGGTGTTTTCGCTCAGGCACCCGGTACGATTATCACGATTGCCGGTGGTGGTTTGGATGATGGCGATAATGTGCTGGCTACGAATGTTGCGCTCAATCGTCCGCTCGGTATTGCACTCGATACACGGGGTAATCTCTATATCGCGGATGCAGATAATCACCGCGTTCGACGGGTGGATGCAATAACGGGTATTATTACTACGGCCGCGGGTACTGGGGAACCGGGATTCTCGGGCGATGGCGGACCGGCGACAAGTGCGTTGCTCAATACCCCCAATGCTATTGCGATCGATAGCGCGGGCAATATTTATGTCAGCAGCGGTGGCGCGAGTGAAAGTGATGTTCACAATCGACGCATTCGGCGCATTGATTCTTCCGGTATCATTACTACGGTCGCGGGTACGGGCGAAGGTGGTTTCAATGATCAGTCGGTACCTGCGCTACAAGCTATGTTCCACGAAATTGTCGCGCTGACGATGTTGGGCGATGTAGCTCTTTTGATCTCCGATGCCCTCGATGAGAATGGACAGGGCAATAACCGCGTGCGGCAATTCAATCTGACGAATAATACCATAGGCACAATCGCGGGCAATGGCAGTGCTCAGGCGTCGAGTGTTCAGGATGGCAGGCGGGCAATTCTGGCGGGTTTAACCCCTGGGCAATTGGCTGTGACAGGTCAGGGCGATCTTTTGATTGCCGATTTTAACAATGGACGCATTCGCCGCGTTAGCAGGGCAATGCAAGATACGACTGTTGTCGCCGTGATCAACACCGTAGCAGGACAGGGAGCGGAACTGTCAGAAGATCTCTATAAGGGCGATGGTGGGCCAGCAACACATGCTTTATTTTTTTCTCCTTTGGGCGTTGCTGTCGATGAATCCGGCAATATCTATATCGGCGATACGGGCAATAATCGCATTCGCGTGGTCGAAGCGGAAAAGGACTCTACTGTGTTGACTATCGCGGGAACGGGTATTGAGGGCGCGGGGTCTGAAGGTACACTCGGCCTTTTGTCTGATTTGGGGCAGCCCACGCACTTGCTGATTGATGGTAATGGGGACCTCATCTTTATCGACGCTTTCAACAATCGCATTCGCAAACTGCGCGATCCCGCGTTCCGGATGCCTCTTTTCAATGCCATTTCCACGGATATCGACTTTGGCCGAGTTAGTATTGGCGATCCCGCTGTCAGTAGTTTGCTTGTCGAAAATCGAGGTAATTTGTCCGTGAGTATTGAAACAGTGACTTCCGATAATCCCGGGTTTCGCGTTATGTCGGAATTGCCCCTCAAAGTCGGTGTTGTACAAACCGATGAAATTGAAATCGCGTTTGATCCTGTACAAACAGGTGCGGCAGAAGGTGTTATCACGATCACCACAAATGACCCGCGCACACCTTCTACCGCGGTCAATGTGCAGGGTTGGGGAGATGCCGCCAATATCGGACTCTTTCCATCTGATGTTTTAATTTTTGATCGCACCGCCATCGGGCAGTCTCAAACATTGTCGGTTCGCATTTCCAACCTCGGTGCCGGTGTGCTGGTGGTTCCCAATGCTACTACGACAGACTCGCAATTTGTTGTCGAACAAACCGATGCCCTTCGCATTGAATCCGGACAAAGCCAGCGACTTCCCATTATTTTTCGCCCACAGTCCGAAGATCTCCAGCAAGCCGTGCTGACCATTTTTAGCAACGCGCCGGGAACGCCCACTGTTACACTTCAATTGCGAGGTATTGGACAAAGTGCCCAGCTTGGCGGATTTGCCGATGTGGCACCCAACACGGGTTTGGGGGATACGGGGGCGGGTTTTGGCGCGGCTTGGGCAGATTTTGACAACGATAATGATCCCGATCTATACCTCGTACGCAGCAGAGAACCCAACCGTTTATATCGCAACGACGGTATGGGATTTACAGATATTGCCGCCCCTTTTGGGGTTGACGACGCCGGCGATGGCAGCGCGGGGATATGGGGCGATGTGGATGGCGATGGGGATCTCGATCTTTACGTTACCAATTTTGGCGACCCCAACCGTTTATATCGCAATGACGGTACAGGATTTACAGATATTGCCGTCCCTTTTGGGGTTGACGATGCCGGAGAAGGATATGGTGCAGCCTGGGCAGATTATGACCGCGATGGGGATCTCGATCTCTACGTTGCCAATTTTGGCGCGAATCGCTTTTATCAGAACAATGGCAATGGTTTTTCCGAGCGTTCTGATAGCCTGGGCATAGGCGATATAGAAAGTGGGATTCAACCCACCTGGGGCGATTTCGACAATGATGGAGATCCCGATCTCTTTTTGGCGAATAGCGGTCCCAACCGCCTTTTTCGCAATGATGGCGAACAATTCACGTCCGTAGAAGATGTTTTTAGCCCAGTTGATACCGGGCCGAGTTTTGGCGCAACCTGGGGCGATTTTGACAATGATGGGGATCTGGATCTGTTTATCCCTTATTTTGGCGCGGATAATAGATTTTATACCAATGAGGGCAATGGCGTGTTCCGAGATCGTGCACCGGAAATGATGCTCAATCACGACGGGCGAGGTAGAGGCGCAGTATGGGGGGATTTTGACAACGATGGTTTTCTCGATCTGTATGTGACCAATAGCGATCAGCCCAATTTGTATTACAAAAATGAGGACGGGCGTTTTGTAGAGATGTCTGACTCTTTGGGCGTTGCCCTGAATGCCAATAGTCGCGGTGTTGCCCTTGCTGATTACGACAACGATGGGAAACTCGATTTTTATGTCGCTGTGCAAGACAGTTCCGATGCTCTCTTTCGCAATCGCGAGGCGGAGGGCAACTGGATCGCAATTCGGCTTCGCGGTACAGAAAGCAGTACCGATGCGATTGGCACGCGTCTCAAAATTGAATTTACAGACGGGGATGGCAATAACCGCCACGCCATTCGAGAAATAACGGGTGGCGCCTCCTTTTTGTCGCAGGATGCGCTCTTGCCCACATTTGGCGTTGGCGAAGCTGAAAAAATCGAAGTGCTCTCCCTGCGCTGGTCCAGTGGTATTGTGCAGCAATTTCGCGGTGATAGAGATGATTTATCGGTTAATCGCGTCATAGATATCACCGAACAGCCACCCCAGCCTCCTGCTCGCGTTCTCTTATCTGTAGATGCCACCAATTTGCTGGCCAATGGCCTCTCTGAAATAGAACTCACCGCACAGATTGTCGCGATAGATAACAGACCTTTGTTCACCAGCGGCCAGGCGGTTATATTCCGCATTGAGAGCGGCAGTGGTCTCATTATTTCTTCTCAGAGGTCAGAACCTGCGGGCGGAGATTCTATTGCGGTACGCGATGGCGTGGCGTATGCGCGTTTTCGAGCTGGGCAAGATCATGGGCGCGTTGTTATCGTTGCCGAAAGTGCGAGCCTGGAATCCGGACGTGTTGAGATAGAACTCATCAAACCTTTTGCAGAAGATGCCCTGACTATGCGTACTGTCGCGGGTTCGGGCGATGAAAGCGGTGGATTTCAAGGCGATGGCGGTGCAGCTATCGAGGCACGCCTTCAGCGACCACAAGGCGTATTGGTCGATTCGTCGGGCAATATTTATATCGCGGATACGGAGAATTACCGCATTCGCTTCGTGAGTGTGGAAACAGGTATCATCCAGACCATTGCGGGATCAGGAGAAGCGGAAGATCTCAACACGCCTCGAGGTATGGTTCTTCAAGGCACTTTGTTCATCAGTCAGATGGGCGGTCATGTTGTGAGCAGAGTGCAAAATGGCGTGTTGTCCGCCTTTGCCGGAATGGGAATCGGTCAGTTTGGGGGGGATGGGGGGCGTGCTTTAGACGCTAATGTAAGAAGTCCCACAGGGCTTGCAGTTGATCAGCGAGGCAATATCTATATCGCGGATACGGATAATCACCGTATTCGCAAAGTCGATTCCAATGGTATTATTACGACGGTTGTGGGCAGTGGCAATCCAGATCAGGGTGCATTTTGGGGCGATGGCGGCTTGGGAACACAGGCGCGCTTAAATCGCCCCAGTGCGATTGCCATTGATCAGCGAGGCAATATCTATATCGCGGATACGGATAATCACCGCATTCGCAAAGTCGATTCTCAAGGTATTATTACGACGGTTGCGGGAATGGGACAGAGCGGGTTTGCTGGCGATGGCGGCGCAGGTACACAGGCGCAACTCAATTCTCCGCAGGGTATTGCCGCTGATGCTCGAGGCTATCTTTTTATTGCGGATACGGATAATCATCGCATTCGTTTGCTCGATTTGAATAGCGGTTTGATCCAGACTGTCGCGGGCACGGGTTCAGGACAATTCGATGGAGAAGAGGGCGGTGCCCTGTCTGTCAATCTCAATGCTCCGCAGGGTTTGGATCTTAGTCCAACGGGCACCCTGCTAATTGCAGATGCGGCAAATCACAGAATACGAGAATTATCTGTTCTATTTGATTTGGCTTTTGCATTGCCTGCTGTTCCACAGGCAAAGTCCTTCGATTTCAATGCCGATGGGCGGTTCGATTTTGACGATTTTCGGATCTTTGTCAACGCTTTTGACTCTGGGGATATGCGCTTTGACCTCAATGCCGATGGTCGGATTGGATTTGGCGACTTTTTGCACTTTGCGAAGGTTTATGAGGCGAGAAGTATCCGCAGATGACACAGAAAAAACGCGAATAATTTGAGCGTTTTACGCAGATTTTTTATTATGATAGCACTACCGGCGCCTCAAAATATCAATCAGGCTGTCGATATTATTAAAAACGGCGGCCTGATTGCCTATCCGACCGAGACTGTGTATGGTCTGGGAGTTGATCCCTATAACAGTGAGGCTATTCAGAAAATTTTCATCGCTAAAGGACGCGCAGAGGACAAGGGAATTATTCTCTTGATTCGCGGTGCAGATGATCTTTCAACACTTGTTCGCACTGTATCTCCGACAGCTCAAATACTTATTGAGGCATTTTGGCCTGGACCGCTCACCCTTGTTTTTCGCGCCAATCGCGATCTTTCACCCGCCTTACTCGGCGGACGCGATACAATAGCTCTCCGCCATTCGAGTTCGCCCATTGCCACCCAATTGCTCACTACACTCGGCGGTCCCCTCACGAGTACGAGTGCCAATCGTTCTACAGAGCCTCCGGCGCGTTCGGCATCCGAAGTGCAAAACGCGCTGGGCGAGCATCTCGATCTCATTCTCGACGGTGGGCCTTCCGACAGTGCACTCCCTTCTACACTTGTCGATGTTTCTTCCGACCGCGCAATTCTCCTGCGAGAAGGTGCTGTTTCTGCTCAAAAACTCAGATCGCATATTCACCTTTAGAAAAAATAAAAGGCGAGAAGAAAAATCTCCTCGCCCATTTCCTGTAGGTGCGGGTTTCAAACCCGCACCTACTTAAAATGAAACATTGCTCATCACATACGCCCAGTGCATGTTCTCGTTCAATCGGCCCAATGCCTTGATGGCATCTCGCGCCAGGGCAATTGTATAACCGGTGACAAAGGTTACATTTTCGCTGTATTGATATGATAGTGTTAAATCGAGTTCATCTGCCAGATGACCCGATTCCAAATTGCCTTTTTGGGCGAGGAAGAACACATGTCCGTCCGCTGCCAAACGCAACCGCTCTTCCTCATCCAGCGGTACGGATACTTTTATCGCAAAGTCCTGAAGGCCGAGATTTTGAGTGTGGACGGGAATGTTGAGAAATAAATCGGCAAATCCGTAGTATTTGTGATTGGTTGCAAATAGCGTATCAAATGATTTCCATTTGCTGTCTTTTTCATTGCCATCGCCAGACAAATAATCGTACCACAATGTCAGGCTACCACTGCCCAGTGTTGTGCCCAGCCTGCCGCCAAACATAAATGCCGAGCCGTTTGGCCCACGCCGTTCGCCTGTTTGGAACGAGCCTTCTGCGCGGTAGGTCCAGTTCGATTTTTCGCCGTAAATGCGCGCGCCGAGTGTCCATAGCCGCGTATTATCACTTCTATTGGGGCCACGGGGGGATACGTGATGGTAGATGCCGTAAAAATCTGCAGATGTACTCGTTCCCGATGCAGTAGCATACAAAGCAGCCAGATAGGCATTGCCGTTTATACCTTCGGCTGTGGTATCGGATAGACGAACGCCAACGCCTTGAACTGTACCCCATTGGGGTCTGGCGGTCGCGATAACGCCATCGAATGCACGCCCTTGTTGTGCCCATTCAACTGCGCCAATTATCCGCTGTCCACCCAGTCCTATTGCCTGTCGTCCAATGCGAAGGGATAGGGCTGTGTCGCCCATATCTTTGATATCCATATACGCCTGATGAAAGTCAAAATTGTCGGCATTATAATCGGTGAAGGTATTGGTTTCTTCACCCCATAGCCGCACATCCTGCAATTGAATAAAGACATTTACATCCTGATCTAAAGTTGCTGTAATATTTAGCCGAGCACGCATGGATGTGAATACGTCGTGCCCATTGCCAACGGGATCTCGAAACTCTGTGCGAGGTCGAATTTGCCCTCCAAACTCGATATCTGTGGCTTCCACACCACTTGATATAACGACAATTATCGCTATACCAACCAACCATCTCGATAGCATATCAGCCTCCTGAATACAAATCTTTCAAATCAAATAGAGATCACATATTGAATAATTATAATATACTATAAGAGTTTAGACAATATAAGCTAACAAAAAACAATCCGTTTATCACAACAAATTTCCCTGAACAGGTTCTTCGACAATTCCAGCTCGAATGCGCTGAGATAGGGTTGTGTGCCGTTCTGCAACCTGGTTGTTGCGAACAGCCATCCCCAGAGCCTGTTTTGTGCCTACCAGTACGACCAGTTCTCGCGCCCGTGTAATCGCTGTGTACAACAAGTTGCGCTGTAACATCATATAGTGCTGTGTGGTCAAAGGCATTACCACGGCGCGAAATTCCGCGCCCTGGCTTTTGTGTACACTCATAGCATAAGCGAGGACCAATTCGTCCAATTCCGAGAACTCGTATTCTATGATGCGGTCCTGGAATCGCACGCGGAATATATCATCCTCTATTCCTTGAATGCGCCCAATATCCCCATTAAAAACATCGCGATCATAGTTGTTTCGCACCTGCATTACTTTGTCGCCTACCCGAAACCGGATACCGCCCCGCGTCATTTCTTGTCCTTTGGGATTCAACTCGTCTTGCAAGACCCGGTTGAGATTGTTTGCGCCGGTCTCTCCCCGATACATAGGCACGAGTACTTGAATATCTTCAATACTGTCCAGACGATATGTGCGCGGCAAGCGCGAGGCACACAATCCACAAACTGTCTCGACGACCTGATCGGGTTCCGAAACTTCGAGAAAAAAGAAATCCGAATCGCGATCATTCTGCAAGTATGGCATTTCGCCGCGATTGATCGCGTGGGCATTGGTAATGATACGGCTCGTTTGTGCCTGCCGAAAGATCTCGTTGAGTTCTACGACTTCTACAATGCCAGACGCAATTACATCCTTCAATACATTTCCCGCGCCAACCGATGGCAACTGATCGACATCGCCTACCAGGACCACCGAAGCACTGATGGGAACAGCGCGCAATAGACTGTTCATAAGAACCGTATCGACCATGGATATTTCATCGACAATCAGGGCTTCAATCTCAAGAGGATTTTCAAAATTTTTCTCAAACGTCATTTCAGACGGGCTAAATTTTAGCAATCTATGGATGGTTTTGGCCTCATGCCCGGTTGCCTCAGACATTCGTTTGGCCGCGCGTCCCGTTGGTGCTGCCAGCGCGATTTTTTTGTTTCGGGCCTCTAAAAGTGCGATCAGCCCTTTAATGGTCGTTGTTTTTCCCGTTCCAGGGCCTCCTGTCAATACCAGCAAATTGTGCGACAATGCTTTTTCCAATGCCGATTTTTGACGGGGCGCGAATGTTACCCCATCGCGCTGTTCTATGGCTTTGATCTCTGCAGGGATATTACCGAGTTCTATACGTTGCACCTGGGATAATTGATAGCACCGCGTTGCCGCGCCCTGTTCGGCATAGTATAAATGTGGCAAATACACCCGCTTGTCATCTACCACAATTGATTCTTCGGAGAGCAATTGCGCTACGCACGGTGCGATTGCATCGATGGGCACTTCGAGTGCTTCGGCACACGACTCGATGAGCGCGTCTTCGGGCAAGAAAACATGTCCTTCTTTGTCTGCGGCTTCATTGAGTACATGCAAAAGACCGGCCTGAATGCGCCGGTTTGAATGTGCGGGTATGCCCATTTTTTGTGCGATGCGGTCTGCCGTCAAAAATCCAATGCCCCATACATCTACCGATAGGCGATAGGGATTTTCTTGAATCAATTCAACGGCTTCATGCCCGTACCGTTTCCATATTTTTACGGCGTATCCCGTACCCACTTCGTGCGATTGCAAGAATAGCATGACATTGTGAATTTCGCGCTGGTCTTCCCAGGCTTTGATAATCCACTTTGCGCGTTTAGCTCCCAATCCTTCAACTTCTACCAAACGCTCGGGATCGCTTTCGATGACATCGAGTGCTTCTTTTCCAAAGTGATTCACAATTCGCTTTGCCGTGACTGGACCGATGCCTTTGATCAATCCCGAACCCAAATATCGCCGCATTCCCTCTACGGTAGATGGATATACGGTCTGGTAGGATTCAATTTTGAACTGTGAGCCATATTGTTTATGGGTTGTCCACTCGCCTTCCAAAACTACGGTCTCGCCCGGGTTGATCGACAGCATTTCGCCCACAATGGTCGCCAGGCGGTTGTTGTAGGCGGTAGATCCCTCTACCTGCAAACGGGCAACCGTGTATCCATTTTCTTCGTTTTGAAATGTAATGCGATCCACAATTCCGCGAAGTTGAGCCATATAGAACCTCGGCGAACTTGTTCTCCCAGCACTTAATCGGAGTAGTAGAAGAATTATACGACACTTGCCGCGGTTTTACAAGTTGTATCAAATTTGCAGTACACAGAATGTATAAAACCCGTATATTATTGAAACACAATACTTAATGGGTTCGTCATAACGGAAAAGAGGTTGGCCCAAAAACATTGACACACCGCATGTACCTGTCGGTGTGATCTGGGGTCCTCGCGCCGTCCCGCCAAGAACTCGCGCGAGGGCCTTTCTTTTTGGTACACGAGATGATTGCCTTCGGGCCAACCATGTCACAAATTGAAATTTTCCTGAAAAACAAAAAGCACCTACTCGTCCCTCCACCAAATCGCCAAATTTGACGTCAGGAACAAGCAGGTGCCTCGTGGACTGGTATGGCAACGCTGCTGAAACGCTATGCGTTCCGAAAATATTGTTTTTTTCACAGGCCAGTCGGCAAAAAATATAGCCAATCTCATATTTGGGGTCAAGGGAGAAAATGGGAGAGATGAAATGAAGCGGTTTACTATCGTTATTTTGTTCGGATTGATATGTGCGGCTCATGCTGAAGAGGATCGCAAGACGATTTTGTTTTTGGGAGATAGCCTGACCGCGGGATATGGTCTGGATAAAACGCAGGCTTTTCCCGCGCTGATTCAGACAAAGATCGATTCGCTCGGGTGGGCGTTTGATGTGATCAATGGCGGACTGAGTGGCGAAACATCGGCGGGAGGGTTGCGGCGGGTCAACTGGTTGCTGCGGCGAAAAATCGATGTGCTGGTGCTGGCATTGGGGGGCAACGATGGCTTGCGGGGGATTCCCACGACTGAAATACAGCAAAATTTGCAGGGGATTATAGATCGCGCAAAAGAGAAGTATCCAGATATTCAGATCATACTTATGGGTATTGAGGCACCGCCAAATTTGGGGGATGTATATACGACGGCTTTTCGCGCGGTATTTCCGGCTCTTTCTGAAAAGAATCGCGTGCCTTTGATACCCTTTTTATTGGAAGGGGTTGGAGGGGTTCCAGAGCTGAATCTACCAGACCGCATTCATCCCAATGCTGAGGGACATCGGATTATAGTAGAAACCGTGTGGCGCGTGCTTAAACCCATTCTGGAGAGCGGTGAGAAGTAATAGCCGAACCAGTCCCTATCCCCAGCCCCCCTTTTATTCTTCACACTTCGCTTCGCAAAATTTCGAGCGGCGGTCTGCCAGCTATGCCGCGGCTGTTGAGCATGCCGACTAAGATGGTGAGCGCGGTGACGAGGGCAAAGACGCCGACAATGGCCGCAGTGGGCAGGGCAAAGTGGATGTCGAAAATAAAGATGGTGACAGCCCAGGCACCGCCAATAGAGAGTATGAGTCCCGTCAGGGTAGCGAGTGCGCCCAGAAAGGTGTATTCCAGCAAGAGTATGCGGCGAATCTGTTTTTGAGATGCGCCCAAAGTACGCAGCAAAACGGCTTCTTGAATGCGCTGATAGCGGCTGGTGGTGACCGCGGCAGTTAGCACAATGAGTCCGGTAATCACGCTAAAGAGTGCCATAAAACGCACGACAAAGGCGATTTGTGAGAGTACATCGTCAACGGTTTTGAGGATGAGGCCGAGATCAACAGCCGAGACATTGGGGTATTGTTGAACCAGTGTGCGTTGCAACATAGCGGATTGTTCCGGTGTGTTGATGCGCGTGGTCAAGACGTGAAATTGGGGAGCGGTTTCGAGTACGCCTTTGGGAAAGACGATAAAAAAGTTTGGCTGAATGCGCTGCCAGTCAACTTCTCTCAGGCTTTGTACTGTGGTTTGAATGGGCACGCCCTGGACATCGAGGGTCAGGGTATCGCCAAGTGAGACGCGAAGCGAGCGGGCAATGTCGCGTTCAAAAGAAACGGGGATGGGTTCTTCTGTCCAGTTCTCATTGATCCAGGTGCCGCCTACGAGACGTTCTGAATCGAAGAGGTGATTGCGATAGGTCGAGCGGTATTCGCGTTGAATTGCCCAGCGCCGCACGTCGTGTATTCTGCCGTAGGATTGCGCCTCTTGACCTTTGATGCTCTTCAGACGCATGGTGATGATAGGGGCATGGTGGATGATGGGTAGATTCTGTTTGCGGAGCAACGCGCTTACGCCTTCAATTTGATCAGTTTGCACATCAACGAGCACAAAGTTGGGGCGGTTGTCGCTCCCCGCGATGGCAATTTGAGCGAGCAGGGCGTGTTGCACAATATAGAGCGTGGTGATGAGGAAGGTGCCCAGGCCCAGTGCGAGCATGAGAATTACGGTCTGATTGTGAGGGCGGTAGAGATTGGCCAGACCCTGTCGCCACACGTATTGCCAGGTTGTGGGAAAGAAGCGGCGAACGGTTTTGATGATGAGCCACGATGCGCCTATGAGGAGTCCAAAGGCGATGCCAAACCCGATAGCAATGCCAATCCCAATGAGGATACTGCTGGTCTGCACAATGCCCAATCCCGCGACTATGAGGCAGATTCCGCCGATGGTCATCAATTGCAGGGGATCTATTTGGGATCGCACATTTTCAAAAGATGCCCGCAAGGTGTGCAGGGGCGATGTTAGACGTATCGGCAATAGGGGAAGCAGGGCGAAGAGCAGAGATAGACTCAGGCCAATGCCAGTGCCTTGAATGATCGCCCAATAGGAAAACTGAATATCGAGTTCAATGGGGAGAATTTGTGCGAGAACACCGGGCAGGAGATACTGAATGCCCACACCGAGGAGAGAACCGCATCCCGTGCCAATAAGCCCCAGTGCGATGGCCTGGATGGCGTAAATGCAGAGGATCTGATTCGATTGCGCGCCCATGCAGCGCAGGATGGCGACGGTTGTTATTTTTTGGCGCGTATAGACGTGAATGGCACTGGCAACGCCGATACATCCGAGCAAGAGGGCGGCAAAGGCGACCAGACTGAGGAAGATGTAGAGATTATCCAATATGCGATTGAGGCGTCTTTGACGGCTGGCAACGGTTTCGGTACGCAAATTTTGGTCCCCGCGATAGGGGCGAAGTTCGCGCTGGATGGATCCGATTCTCGTGCTGCTATCAAACTTAAAATAGGCCACATAAGACGCTATACTGCCAAATTTGATGAGGCCCGTTTTATCGAGATGCGATAGGGGAATGTACACGCGGGGTGCCACTGTGGCAAAGGCCATGGCTTCGCCCGATATGTTTGTGATGCTTCCGCCTATGACAAAGGTGTGATTGCCAATTCGCACGGAGTCGCCGATCTGAGCGCCAAATTGGACGAGTAAGCCTTCGTCGAGCAGCGCGTGATGGGTATGCTGAAAGGTATTCACCGCTTGTAGCGGATTGGTTTCAAATGTGCCATAATAGGGAAAATCGCCTTGTAGTGCTCGCACCTGTACCAGGCGGGTTCCGCCGTTTTTGGGAAAAAAGGCCATCGAGACAAAGCGCACTTCTCGAGATTGCTCCCCACCCCATGAGTTAAATAGGGAATCAACCGCAGGGGCGAAAGCGCGCTGGCTGCTGACGCGCAAATCAGCACCTAAAAGTGTGCGCGCTTCATTTTCGACAACGCGTTGCAGATTATCGCCCAAAGCGCGAACTGCGACGAGCCCACCCACGCCGAGCAATATGCACGAAATAAAGAGCAGCAATCGGCGGCGATACGTGCGGCTATCGCGCCAGGCCATGCGCCAGGTCCAGGCGTTGAATAGTGGGCTGGAGGTCTGTTTTTTTATGCTGGTAATTCGATCCATGAGAATTAGGAATTAGGAATGGGGAGGGGTATCCTGTTCATCCTTTAATCCTGCACATCCTGATCCACTTTGCCTCCTTGCAGGTGGATGATGCGATGCGTGCGTGCGGCGAGGTCGTGATCATGCGTGACGAGGATGAGGGTTGTGCCCGCTTCGCGGTTGAGATCAAAGAGCAGATTGGCGATGGTATGGCTGCTGTCGGCGTCGAGGTTGCCCGTAGGCTCGTCGGCAAATAGGATGCGCGGTTGGTTGATAAAGGCGCGTGCAATACCCACGCGCTGTTGTTCGCCACCCGAAAGCTGGGCGGGATAATGCGTCAAGCGGTCGCCCAATCCCACGCGGTCAAGCAATTCTTGTGCTTCGCCGAACACACCGTTTTTACCGCGTAGCTCGAGGGGAACTGCGACATTTTCAATAGCGGTAAGGGTGGGGATGAGTTGAAAACTCTGAAAGACAAATCCCACGTATTCATTTCGCACGGCTGCGCGTTGGTCTTCGTCGAGGCTGTCGAGGGCCATGCTGTGAAGGGTGACTGTGCCCGATGACGGGCGGTCAAGGCCAGCACATAATCCGAGTAGCGTGGTTTTTCCACTGCCCGAAGGCCCCACTATCGCACAGGTTTGGCCTTTGGGAATGGTGAATGTGACGTTGTCCAAAACGGTGAGCGGATGTCCCCCGCTCGTGTAGGTGCGGGTGAGGTTTTGAACTGCGAGTGCTGCGTTTGGATGGCTCAACTGATTACCCCTTGCGTCTCTGGTTGTAATTCTTACCTTTGTTGAGACTTCAAAACATAACATAGTGTTCCATTATGTGCAAAAAATGAGTGGAGGAGACATGCAAGCTGAGATTGTGATGATTGGGACGGAGTTGTTGCTGGGTGAAATTGTAGATACCAATGCCACGATGTTTGCCAAAGCGCTGCGCGATATTGGAATGGATTTGTTGTATAAAACGACTGTGGGGGACAATGAAGATCGGATTGCCGACGTTTTGGATATCGCGCTGGATCGGTCAGATGTAATTCTGACATCGGGGGGTATTGGTCCTACGGTGGATGATATGACGCGGCAATGTGTGGCGCGTGCAACGGGGCGCAAGCTCGTTTACAGTAAGGTATTGGAAAATCAGATTGCATCGCGGTTTCGCAACTTTGGCCGTGAGATGGCAGAAAATAACAAGCGACAGGCGTATATCCCCGAAGGCGCAATGCCGCTGGAGAATCCCAGGGGCACGGCGCCCTGTTTTTTGAGTGAAGATGCCAGGGGGCGCGGCTGTGTGATTTCACTTCCGGGTGTGCCGAGAGAATTGGATTATATGTTGCACAAGGTCGTAATTCCAATTTTGATCGATCGCATGGGCGGGAGCAAAATTACCAAAGTGCGCGTGTTGCGAACATGTGCAGTGGGCGAGAGCAATATTGATCGCACAATTGGGGATCTGATGAGTGAGAGCAATCCAACGGTGGGATTGGCGGCGCATGCCGGGCAGACGGATGTGCGCGTGGCGGCGAAAGCGGATACAGAGGAAGATGCCGATGCGTTGATCGCGCCGATGGAAGCGGAACTCAGGAAGCGGCTGGGGGTTGCGATTTACGGTACGGGGAAGGAGACAGTGGCCGAGGTTGTGGGGGCGTTGTTGCGGGAAAACGGGCTGACAATTGGGGTGGTAGATACGCTGACAGACGGCCAAATCGTGCGGGAGTTCGAGGAGAATGGCGCAGGTGATGTGGTGGTCTCGCAAGGGGAGGCTGATATGGATGGGCAGGATGACCCGCGCGCTTTGACCGAAGCGATGGCTCAGGAGATTGCGCCAGAAGGCGGCGTGGGGCTGGCAATGGTTGGGCCTTATAATGATGGCGCGACGTTTATGGCTGTCTATGGCTCTGATCCGCAAGCGCGAACCTGTATTGAGAGCCGCCGATTTCAGAATTCAGATCACATCCGCCGATGGTTGGTGATTCAGGGGCTGGATCTGGTGCGCCGCGCAGTGTTGGGCAAGTTGGCTTCGCCAGCAGATTGAGTTAAATGAAAGAGCCTCGTTTAAGAGCAGCCTGTGGATCATACCACACTGCTTTCACAAAATTCTGTATTTCTCGCACGAATTTCCAAACTATTTCGGCATCTATTGGAAATTGTTCATGTTGGTGCCTTACCTCGTGATAATTTCCTCTTTTCCCATAAGGAAGTCTCTTTGTTTTTCGCAGCAAAAAAACGTTATCAATCTCGGTTAGCCTGCAATCTTCAGGCTCCATATCTAAATATTCCACCAAAGCGTAATATTTCGCAATAGGGCATCCTTGTTTCAATCGGGCGGCTGTACCTGCACACTCTTGAAACATGGTTTTATCATAATTTACTTTGATTTCTGCCGCAAGCACGGCCAAACAAAAACTGCCAGAAGTCGTGTTTTCTACCTCAAAACTTGCACTTGGCGAAAATCTATAATGAATTGTTTTGCCAAGTGCGAAATCTTGATCTTTATGCTTTATAACCACCTGGGGCTTTCCCCCCAAATCATTTATGCTTGGTGGAACAAAAGATAGAGATAGAAATGCTGTATGTGGTCCAACTTCCAAATCATACAAAGGCAATCCGTGTAGAATTGAAGGATCTATGACATGGATGAAAAATTCTTCCAGCACTGAATTATCGAGTTTTAGTTGTCCTTTTTGTCTCTTTATAAATTCAGATCCATGTCCAGTAATCAATTCGACTTCAAGAAAATTTTTATAGTCGTTTAAAAGGCCAACCATTTCCTCAATTTTCTGTTTACCAGTTGAATTTAAGGTTCTCATACTTGAAATCCAATACTCGTAAGCTCCATAAGCTTCTTTCAATATTGATTTGTCATCAATACATTTTGGATTTCTCAATGCCGCCAACAATTTTTCTTTATGGGGTGTTTTTGCCATTTTGAAAAACTTCCTTTGGAAAAAATAAAGGAGATGGATGAACACTGTAAATGTCAGAAATGACATCTTGAATTTCGGGTTTTATTCCGTCTTCAGCTTGTGAAATGGACGCTTTCAGATGCTTACATGCTATCTCTCTCGCTTCAATGTCCTCGGGTGGGTTTCGATCTTTTTTGGCAACAATAATATCCTCTTTAATTTTAGCACCAAATCTATTGATAAAATGTCTTTCGTAAGTTGCAATATCACAGAAGCCACCCGCTTTCAACACAAGGTCCTTTATGATTAAACCATTGTAAAATGGCACACGTCGTACACGAGATTCGCGTCCTACGACTAATACGATTATTCCATTTCTTTCTAATGTGTGCCAAAAACTCTGAAGGCTTCGATTCATTTCCAGGCAATATTGTACGACGGTTCTAAATCGATTGCTTCGATTCTTCCTATTGGAACCAATTTCACTGTGTGCAACTTTTAAGAGATCCCAACCGAGGGTTTCCATCACAGCCCTGTGATTCTGGTGATAGTTAAATACGTTGATATAAGGCGGGCTGGTTAAAATCAAATTGGCTTTAGATAGTGAATTTTTAGATAAGTATCTTGCATCCCCTAAAAATGCCCGTATAGGTGCGTCTGTAAATGGTAGACTTAGTGTCGCCTGCTTAATAAAGTTAAAAGACGACATAATGGCCGAATTTAAGTCCTTGTGTTTTCTATTTTCAGCAGAAAAAATGACATTTAAGGCAATTACCATTTCATCCTTATTTGAGGTCGAGGAGATCAACTCTTTTGAAAAGTCAATCAAATTAGCAAAGCGGATTCTATATTCGCGACTACAATTTTTGAAAAGTGGCAGACCTCCAAAAGTGTGAAGTAGATCGTGAATTTTCTTCTGTAAATCACTGACTATCACTTCGCGGTCTTTGATACATTTATTTGACAAAGAGAAAAATTTTGACATTGCATAAGCTGCTGGATTGATTTCATAGCCATATCCGCTTAGGCCCTTGCGTGCGCAGGCTTGAAGTACCGTTCCACTACCCGAAAAAGGATCAATTACGGTGAATCCCTTTCTTGAGAATCTATCTATAATATAATCAACAAATTGAGGCGTAAATTGTCCACGCCAAGTAAATAAATTCGCCCGTTGTTTTTCTTTTACATTCAGTTTATCTTGTTCTAAAATAATTTTACTTTTTGTATTTCCCATCTTCTTCTCCTATGCTTTGCGTAGTATATGGAAATCACGAACAAATATAGTATCCATTTGTTTACCGAGCAAGGGAGAATTTGTTCCTAAATATATTTCTTGGTGCGCCTTATGGTGAATGATATTAGAGACCTTGCGATAAAGTTCTTTTCTGAGCAATTCCAAGATCCTCAGACTGTGGAAAACGAACGGGGTCTGCAACTTGAATTAGGCCTGATGTTCCGCTCGCGCGGATTTGATGTTCGTTTTGAAGTGTCCTGCGCCTTACCAAGCCACGTTCGACAGACAAAACGACAAAAACGAAACATTGACCTTCTTGTAACGGATGGGACTATGCATCTGGCCATTGAGCTAAAGGTTCCGCTCTCGGGTCGAGTCCCAGAGACAATGTACGATTTCTTCGCGGATGTAGCCTTTGTCGAGGCGGTAGTTGATTCTGGTATGGCGGACGAAGGTCTCTGCATCTTGCTCACCAGTGATCAGCATTTTTGGTCGGGCAGAGAGACTGACGGTATCTATGGTCCATTGCGCGTGCCAGGGTGTCCGCTCCAGGGAGAATATGAGAAGCCGACTGGCGAACTCAAAACAACTGTCTTTGTCTCCCGGGAATACTACCTTTCATGGTCTAACTTAGGCAATCGCCACTTGCTTTCCGACACCGGGAAGTTTGTCGTGGTGGGGGTCGAGAACGATATATCTAATATCTGACAAAGAGAGCAAAAGAGCGGCTCTTAGTAGGACCTATTTTAATCAATTGAGTAAGAAAAAACGATAATATGTAGGAGGGCTGTAGTGCAAAACGATGAGTCTTTGTCTTATTCAAAGAGTGGCGTCAATATTGATGAAACAGATGCTGTTAAAAGAGATATGGCTTCAAATATCGGGCGCGGCGATTCGAGAGTTCTCAATAAATTGGGGGCTTTTGGAAGTCTGGTCGATGGTCGGTTTGAGGGTTATGACCACCCGATTCTCGTGCTAAAAACCGAGGAGCCTGGTTCGAAGCAAAAGTTGGCGTTTGAACATGGAAGTGTCACGTCTATTGCTTATGACTTGGTCAATCATCTGATTAACGATATTATTGTTATGGGTGCGGATCCTTTTTACGTGCAAGATTGTATCGTCTGCGGTAAACTCGACCCCCCTGTTGTCAAAGCACTCGTTGGTGGAATTGCCGATGCGTGTGAGGCACAGGGATGTACATTAACTGGTGGAGAAACATCCGTTCAGCCAGGGGTTGTGGAAGATGGAGTGTATATTCTCAGTGCTTCGGCTATTGGGGTTGTCGATAGGGATAGTATTATTGATGGCTCTGCGATTGAGGATGGAGACGCGGTTCTCGCGCTTGCATCCAATGGACTGCATACCAATGGCTATACGCTTGTCAGGGCATTGTTGAAGAATAAGCCTGAGTTGAAAGATCGGGATATTCAAAGGGTGTCTTTTATCGATGTGATTTTGCGCCCACACCAGTGTTATTATCAGCCTCTGAAGGATCTGTTTGAGGACGAGGGATTGAAGGGTATGGCGCATATTACAGGTGGCGGTATTCAGGATAATTTATCCCGCATTCTTCCCGAGACCTGTCAGGCTGTGATTGATCTTTCGTTACTTCAAGTCCTCCCTATCTTCAAAACGATTCGCGCAGAGGGGCTGGTTCCAGAAGACGATATGCTGAGAACCTTTAATATGGGTGTGGGGATGACGCTTGTGTGCGCCCAAAATTCTGTGGCGAGGATTAAGGACCACCTGCAAAGTGCAGGATGCCAGGCGTATCCAATCGGGCGCATTGTCAAAGGGGAGAATGGCGTTGCGTTCACTGGAAAAATCAGGTGGTGAGGTATGGCCCTAAAACTTCAGAACGAGCGGTTCCCTTTGCGTGGGATAATTGAGAAAGGACATAATTTATGGACACACCATATCGCACCATTGACGTGAAGCCTCTATCTGGGGCACTCGGTGCTGAAATTGAAGGCGTTGATATTGCGTCGGAGCTTAGTGAGGAACAATTTGCTGAAATCTATCGGGCCTTTGCGGATTACAGCGTGATTCTCTTTCGCAATCAGTCCCTCACACAGGAACAACACATCGCATTTGCCCGGTGCTGGGGAGATATCAATGTCAACCGGTTTTTTACGGGCGTAGCGGAAAATCCCCTCATCGCCGAGGTGCGAAAAGAACCCGATCAAGAAACCAATATCGGTCGCAACTGGCATACGGATCATTCTTACGATACCATTCCCGCACTCGGCTCGATTCTCTACGCACGCGAAGTTCCCCAGTTTGGTGGCGATACGATGTTTTCCAGTATGTACAGAGCGTATGAAACCCTCTCGCCGGGGTTGCGGAAAACGCTCGAAAGCTTAAATGCCCTGCATTCCAGCCGACATGTTTTTGGCGTAATGAATGGCAGAAAGCCCGATCAAAGCGGTCGGATTGGCAATCCCGAACTCGCCACGCAGGATGCTGTCCATCCCATAATCATAAGGCACCCTATCTCGGGTCGCAAAGCACTTTACGTAAATCCCATATTCACCGTTCAAATTGAGGGATGGACAAAAGAGGAATCTCAACTTCTGCTTCAGTATTTGTACCAGCACGCTTCCCAACCAGATTTTACATGCCGCATTCGCTGGGAAAAAGATGACCTCGCTATCTGGGATAACCGCGCTACATGGCATTGCGCGCTCAATGATTATCAGGGACAGCGACGCCTCATGCACCGTATCACGATTGAGGGTGTGCCGTTAAACCAGGAGTAGCCCATGCAAACGCGCCGCGATTTTTTATCTACTACCTTCACAAGCACTGCCGCTGTACTCGCAGCGAGTGCTTTGCCAACATCGCTTTTCGCACAACAGAAATCCAATGTGCTCTTTATCGCTGTGGATGATCTCAATGATTGGATTGGCTGTCTGGGAGGACACCCGGATTCTGTAACGCCCAATTTAGATCGCTTGGCAGCTCGAAGTACGTTATTTACCCGTGCGTATTGCAACGCGCCTGCGTGCAATCCCTCGCGTGGTAGCTTGGTGACGGGCAAATTGCCCACGACAACGGGGGTGTATGAAAATGCCCATTCATTCCGGCAGCAAGATCCAGATGCCGTGACTTTGATGCAGCATTTTATGGGCAATGGATATTATGTCGCGGGTAGAGGCAAGATCACGCGACAGGGGAGACCTGCTGACGTGGTATCCTATCACGACTATGTTCCCCAGGGGCAGGATCCAATGCCTTCCAATCCACCGCTGAATGGTTTTTCACAAAGCAGGTTCGATTGGGGACCAATAGATGTGCCCGTGGAGGAAATGGACGATTGGAAAGTGGTGCAGTGGGGTAAAGAGATGCTGAGGAAGAAGCACGACAAATTCTTCTTTTTGGCCTGCGGACTCTATCGCCCGCACCTGCCGTGGTACGTGCCCCGAAAGTATTTTGATTTGTATCCCCCGGACGAGATCACATTGCCCAATATAGACGAAAACGATCTCGACGATGTGCCACCTATTGGGCGATCATTTGTCGCGCGGCGGGATGATCACAAAAATGTCACTGAGACGGACAATTGGCGAAGAGCTGTTGCGGGGTATCTCGCCTGTATTCGATTTGCCGATGATATGATCGGGGAATTATTGGATGCGCTGGACAACAGTTCTTATGCCGACAACACGATGATTGTGCTGTGGGGAGATCACGGCTGGCATCTGGGCGAGAAACTCCATTGGCGCAAATTTGCGCTCTGGGAAGAAGCCACGCGCGTGCCGCTCATGATTTCAGCGCCGGGCATGGCACCTAATCGATGCGACCGCACGGTCAGTCTGGTCGATCTGTATCCAACATTTATTGATATTTGCGATTTGCCCCAAAGGGATGGTCTGGATGGCGTGAGCTTAAAACCCCTGATGGAGCAGCCCGACCGAGAATGGGATCGACCCGCGTTGACCACGCATATACGAGGCAATCACAGTGTGCGCTCTGAACGATGGCGATATATTCGCTATTCAGATGGGACAGAGGAACTCTACGATCACGAGAATGACAGCCTCGAGTGGACAAATCTCGCGGGACGAACGCAGTATAAGGACATTATTGCCGCACATGCCGCCTGGATACCCAAAGTGGAAGCGCCCACAGCAAAACCCCTGCGCCGTGAGTAGGGATTGAGCGATGGACAACAGGAGAACCATCGATGGCATCCGTAAGTTTTAAAGGCGTCTTTCCCATCCTGGTCACCCCATTCGATGACCATGGCAATCTCGATTTGGAATCCTTTGATCGAACGGTACGCTTTATGGCCGATATCGGTGTAAACGGCGTTACCATCATTGGTGTACTCGGTGAATCCAACCGAATGCTGGATGCCGAAAGGGAACAGCTTATTAAAACCGCTGTGGGTGCTGCAGGCGGGCGCATCCCCGTTATCGTGGGCACGAGCTACAGCGGCACACGGGCGACCCTTGAACTCAGCCAGATGGCCGAATCTCTCGGCGCCGCTGGTGTGATGGTCACTCCCTCGCGCGAATCCGTACCCAATGAAGACCGCATCTTCGAATTTTTCCAGCAGGTGGCCGAAGGCATCTCCATTCCCATCGTTGTACAGGATCACCCCGCCTCCACTCAGGTCCACATGTCCATCTCTCTCATCCTGCGCCTCGCCCGCGAAATTCCGCTCGTCGCCTGCATCAAAGAAGAGGCCGTGCCTACCCCGCCCAAAATTACCGCTCTCTTGAACGGTATTGGAGACCGTGCGGTCACCATTCTCACCGGCCTCGGCGCTCTCTACGGCGCTTTTGATCTGGCCCGCGGCGCACATGGTTTTATGACCGGCTTTGCCTTTCCCGAAGTTCTGCTCGCTCTGGTCCGGGGCACTAAAAATAAAGACTTTGACACCGTACACGATATCTATCACCGATACCTGCCGCTCATCGTGTACGAGCAGCAGCCAGGGGTGGCTCTCCGCAAAGAGATTTTCCGCCAGCGCGGCCTGATCGCCAGCAGCTACGTGCGCCATCCCGGCGCAAATATCGACCCAATCACTGCCGACCACTTGAAATCGCTCTTGCACAAAATGCTGCCCGGTGTAGATATTACGAGACCTATTGAAGTGTGAATGGCAGGATTTAGGCTTTAGAAGAGGATTCGATCATGAAAATCATCGACATCGACATCATCCCCATCTACCCCAAAATCGCCGACCGAAATGCCGATCAGAAAGCCCGGTTTTTCAACATAAACCATCGTACCATTTTTAAAATTACGACTGACAATGGCATTGTCGGCTATGGCGATGCACGCTGCGAGGCCCCTCTCGAATCCACTGTAAAACACCTGATCGACCGCGATCCTTTTGACTTTATCAACGCCGATCTCAACAGCGGCCTGATGGGCGCTCTCTACGATACCATGGGCAAATACCTTGAAATTCCCGCGTACAAACTCATGGGTCAGAAAATACGCGACCGCGTACCCGTAGCTGCCTGGACCCGCCCGGCCTCCCCGGAAGACCTGGCCAAAGAGGTTCAGCGAGCCGTGGAAGAAGGGTATATGATCTTTAAAATCCACACCTGCGCCTATTACGATGTGTACGAACAAACCAGAGCCGTTGAGGAGGTTGCCCCGCCCGGTTTCAAAATGCACTACGACTTCAATCACAACCGGCCGCTTGCCGCTGTCCTGCGCATCTTGCAGGAGCTGGAGAAGTCCCCCGTCGTAGGTATGATCGAAGATCCTTTGGTCTTATCCGATGTCGAAGGCTGGCGCCTTCTGAGGGAAAAAACCAGTTTGCCGCTGCTCATGCATGTTCCTCAACTCGGCGGTGGTCAGGAGATTATTCGCGGTTGCGCCGATGCCTACATGATCGGCGAAGGCGGCGTTGGCTCTACCCTCGTGCGTGGATTTGCTGCTGCCCTGGCCAATGTCTCCTCTGTCATCCAGCTCACAGGTGGTACCCTCACCAAAGCCATGGCTCTGCATATGGGTGCCGTAATTCCCAACGTGGCTCATTCCACCAACCTGGACGACCAGTACGGTGAAGACGTTGTCAAACAGCGCATCGAAGTCGCAGGCGGTTCCTCTCCGGTACCCAAAAGCCCCGGCCTCGGTGTAGAAGTCGCCGAAGACGCGCTGGCCAGATGCGCCGCCAACAAACCCACTGTTATTCCTCCCACCATTGGCATCCTGCATCTACCCGGTGGTCACAAGCTCTATACCAGAGGATTTCCGAACGTTGCCAGTCTCACTGGTTTTCCCGAAGGCAACATCCGGGGCATTCGTCTGGATGTTTGGGAAGACGACGGTTCCGACAAGTTCAAACAAATCCTGCAACGCATCGAACAGCAGGGCCCGTTTATGGAAAAATAGATGTTCCGTGTGGCGATTTTAACCTTTCTATCCGGTCCCTTATTATGCACACCAGCACCCTCTTAATCTCTCGGGACTTTGAATACTGGCAATCTGGCGAAAACGGCCTCACTTGCGTCGATTTTGAGACCTTCTGTCCGGATTATCACGAATTGGACCGTACGGGTGTCATCTCTCCCCATCTCGAAGACGGCATACTGCACACCGGGTATGCACTT
>JAJDYX010000002.1 GCA_022824945.1 Candidatus Latescibacterota bacterium | reverse complement strand
GATACGGACGGGAATGTGAGCGAGACATATTTTTTTCTTTCGGAAACTTCGCCTTACGAGATCGCTACCCTGAGGGGACATACAGATCACATCACCTCGGTGGCGTTTTCGCCCGATGGAACCATGCTGGCTGCCGGAGCTGCATCAAAATACCCTCAATCTGATGCCAAGATCATACTGTGGGACGTAGAGACACGCAAAAACATCGCCACCCTGGATGAGCAGCCAGCAGGGCGGCCAGACGTGGCATTTTCGCCCGATGGAACTCTGCTCGCCGCCGGGTCAAGGTGGAGCGGCGAGCCCAAGATCATACTGTGGGACATAGCGAACCGGAAACAGGTCGCCTCCTTTGAAGGACCAGCTCCGCTGGCGTTTTCGCCTGACGGATCTCTGCTCGCCTCCAGGTCGGAGTGGAGTGGCGAGCCCAAGATCATACTGTGGGACGTGAAAACCCAGCGGGAGGTCGCTACGCTGGAAGGACATACGAGTCAGATCAATTCATTGGCGTTTTCGCCGGATGGGACCATGCTTGCCTCCGGATCAGGGACTTATATTCTGGATGATTTAGATAGAACGGTCAGGCTGTGGGACGTGGCGAGCCCAAAAGAAATCGCCACCATTGATAATCTCCAAACAGATGGAGTCTCGGACCTGGCGTTTTCGCCGGATGGGACCATACTCGCTTACGGGTGGTGGATTGACGGTGCCATCAAGCTGTGGGATGTGACGAACCGGAAGCAGATCGCCACCCTTGAGGGGGCGGGACCGATGGCGTTTTCGCCGGATGGGACCATACTTGCTTGCCAGTCGAATGATCGCGCGATCATACTGTGGGACGTGGCGAGCCGAGATAAGATCATCTCTTTAACAGGTCCATCTGATGCCAATTCATTGGTGTTCTCGCCCGATGGGACCATGCTCGTTTCAGGATCGTTTTTTGACTGCACAATCACATTGTGGGATATCTCAGAATGGACAGAGCCTCGTCCCTCTGCTCTGGAGATCGTCTCCGGTGATCGCCAGCAAGGCACACCCGGCGCAGTGCTCTCTCATCCCCTGGTCGTGGAAGTGCGTGATCAATATGGAGATCTCCTGCCTGATGCGTCCGTTACTTTCACTGTCACCGCGGGTGACGGCAAGCTCAGTGGTCGGTTCATAGTCGAGCATGCTACTACCGATGCCTACGGGCGGGTGGAGGTGTCCCTTACTCTGGGTCTTCATATGGGTACGAACACCGTGTCGGTCTCCCTTGGCGAGCGTGAGTTGGCGACGTTTCAGGCAGAGGGCGTGGGCACCGCAGTGATCGGCATGGAGGGAGACTATCGAACCTGGCATCTACCCGATGGGGCGACAGTGCGTCTTGGAAAAGGACGCATCAGGGGAGGCGACCGGGCCATGGCACTTTCTCCGGACGGGCAATGTCTCGCAGTGGCCAGCGACATCGGCGTGTGGCTGTACGAGGTAGCGACATCCCGTGCTCTGGTACTGTTACCAACTGATGGGCCTGTCTATTCGGTAGCATTTTCAAGGGACGGCATCCTTGCTTCGGGGTCAGCCAATGGCCAGATCGAGCTATGGGAGGTCGAAACGGGTATGAGGGTCGGCATGCTGAGACATGTAAGGATCACTACGGTGGCGTTTTCGCCGGATGGCACTCTGCTGGCCTCGGGATCAAGTGATCAAGTCATCAAGGTGTGGGACATAGAAACCAGGAGTGAAATCGGTACTTGGGAAGTGAAGCGAGAGGATAACAATACATTTTGGCCCCTCTCTGTGGCATTTTCGCCCAATGGGGAGAGGCTGGCCTCGGGGTTTCAAGATGGCACGGTCAGATTATGGGACATAGCGACGCGAACGGAGGTCGCCATTCTAAAAGAGCATACGGGTCGAGTCGCTGTGGTATCGTTTTCACCGGATGGCACTCTGCTGGCTTCGGGGTCGGAAGATCAAACGATTAAGCTGTGGAACGTGGCGACACAGACAGTGACCGCCACGTTGAGAGGGCATACGGATGGTGTTCGTTCGGTATCGTTTTCATCCGATGGTACTACGCTGGCTTCGGGGTTTCAAGATGGTATGGTCAGACTGTGGGATGTGGCGACACGAACAGAAGTTGCCACCATGGAAGAGCATACGCGTGCGGTCTATTCGGTGGTGTTTTTGCCCGACGGAAAAACCCTCGCCTCCGGTTCCTCAGACGGCACGGTGCTGCTTCGGGATGTAGAAACGGGCAATACCTCGGTGATCTCGGGGCACATGTCTTTACATTCGGTGGCGTTTTCGCCCGATAGGAAAACCCTCGCTACCGGGGCGAGGGATGATCGCAAAGTGAAGCTGTGGGATGTGGCGACGCAGGCAGTGATCGCTACGCTGGGAGGACATACGAATGGTGTTAGCTCGATGGCATTTTCGCCTGATGGCAGCAAGCTCGCTATCGGGAGGTGGAACCGCCTGAAGTTGTGGGATGTACGGACTGGGAAACTGATTGCCACGCTTGAAGAGCATACGGGTGAAATCTATTCAATCCATTCGATAGCATTTTCGCCCGATAGGAAAACCCTCGCTACCGGGGCGAGGGATGATCGCAAAGTGAAGCTGTGGGATGTGGCGACGCAGGGAGTGATCGCCACGCTGAGAGGACATACGGATGGTGTTAGCTCGATGGCATTTTCGCCTGATGGAGCTACTCTGTCTTCGGGGTCTTTCGATGGCACGATCATTCTGTGGGATGTGCGGACTGGGGGACTGATTGCCACGCTTGAAGAGCATACGAGTAAAATTTATTCGATGGTGTTTTCGCCCGACGGGGCTACTCTGTCTTCAGGGTCTTTCGATGGCACAATCATTCTGTGGGACATGGCAACTCGCACTCTTAGTGCTACTCTTCATAATAGTGGAGGGCTCTATTCCATGGCGTTTTCGCCTGATGGGACTGTGCTCGCTTCCGGAGCCTGGCCAACGGTGAGCCTATGGGACATAGAGACAGAGGCAATTATTGCTACCCTTGAAGGGCATACAAGATTTGTCCATTCGTTGGCCTTCTCACTCGACGGTACCACACTGGTTTCCGGGTCGGGTGATGGTACGATGCTGCTATGGGACATGACGCCCTATATCGCTCCACTCTCCTCCAATCCCGACTTTGACGGCGATGGAATTGTTAGTATTCCCGACTTTTTGCTCTTTGTCGATCAGTTCGGATTCAGTCAGGGGGACGCGGGGTCTGATGCGCGGTTTGATCTGGATGGGGATGGTGTGATTGGGATTGGTGACTTTCTGGTTTTTGTCGATAACTTTGGTAAGAAAGTGTCTTGACTTGCGTCTTCTGGGATTAGACTTTTGAAATTGTTTACTGTAGTGTTACCCCGGTTTGGGTACTGTTGCCGAATGGGTCAAGAGGAAGTCTGTGGTTAGAAAAGACGAAAGGAGAATTGCCAATGTTTATAAAAAAAGCAATGCTATTTATTGCCGCCTTTGCATTGCTGGTGTTTGTGGGTCACGCCTCTATAAGTTCCCATGCAAACGACAATAACAACAACGCTACTCCCTCCCCCGACTTTAACGACAACAGTGTTGTTGATATTCCCGATTTTCTGATGTTTGTGGAATCTTTCGGGTCGCGTCAAGGTGATGCGGAGTATGAAACGCGGTTTGATCTGGATGGTGATGGAATAATTGGAATTGGTGACTTTCTGATCTTTGTGGACAGCTTCGGCAAAGAGGTCCCTTCCGACTTTACGAGTCCACAGATATACAACGACAATATTTTTATTTTGCCGGTCTCGGAAGATCTCGCGCCAGGCTACCCGCCGTTGGTGGACTATGCGCGGTTTTTCTATGAACATTTCGAGGACGAGTTCGACTTCTTGATATTTGTCAGAAATTTCGTTAGCGGTGTTGACGTTGATGAATCCAGGACACCTTACTTTTTTCGCGGGGTAAGGAACGAAGTTAGAGGCATCGGGAAAGGCATTGATCCTCCCTCTAACGCGCACAGGTACGGTTCTTCAGAAAGACTCCAGGGTGTTATTTTCTTGGTTTGGGTCGAATTCCCTCAGTTGGAGGAAGGGAGGCGCCTATTCAAGACCGGACCTGTTCTGCATGAGTTGATGCATCGTTGGGCAAACTTCATCATACCAAGCAGTTCTTATGCCCACTGGGGATTTAGCAGTGCTGATGGAGTTGTTGGCGGGTTTGACATCACCAAATTAATGGACCATGGCGGTGGTCAATATACCGCAGGGGGTTGGGGGGGCTTGGCTGGTCCTAATAGACCCGCCCATTTCAGCCCTATCGAATTGTACCTGGCAGGTTTCATTCCTCCTGAGGAGGTGCCCGACCTCTGGGTTGCAGAAAATGGGGAGTGGCTACGTGACGATCAAGGCAGACGCATAAGTAACCAGAATGGGCCGATATTCACCGCGAGTGGGTTCAAGATCTATACGATTGAGGACATCATTGCTGAGAATGGTCCACGCGTACCTGACGTTTCCCAGTCTCAAAAGGATTTCCGCGCGGCAGTCATTCTACTGACCGATGAGAAGCACCCGGCGAAACTTGATGTACTGAAGAGGTTGAGCGACGATATTTCTTGGTTCTGCCATGTCGGCGATTCCGGCCCCGACGACACGTATCGTGGAATTGACCGATACAATTTCTATGAAGCAACCGGTGACCGGGGAACGATCACCATGGACGGGTTGTCACAGCTTCAACGCAGTGCTGGCGCAAAGAGGCTGGTGCCATGAAGCCACAGCACTTCCAAGTTGGTCAAGTTAGAGAGTGCTGACACATCCAGATGCCGCTATGCAGAACTGTCCAGTCGAGCGGGGTACAACTACGCAAGTAGTTCAACCGTCCGGCATGAACTGGATGCCTTCGCGCGTAGAAAAACGCGGACTCGGTAAACGATACGATTTACCCGTCCGAGCAGACAACCAGCTAACAGATTCATATCGATCAGAATCTTCACTCTCATGGGATAACCAGTGCAACTTCCCGTTCTTCGACCCGCCAGGCTGCATAGGCCAAAGCCTGATCAATATCTTCACGCTCGAGATAAGGATAGGCTTTCAGAATCTCCTCATGTGATCGACCAGCTGTCAGGAGTCCCACAACAGTTCCGACCGTCACCCGCATTCCCCGAATACATGTCTTGCCGCCCATGACAGAAGTTATCGGCACGATCCAGTCCAGGATTATCAGGGTCAATAATCTCAAGTGTCCACTTGGCTTGACGAATTCTCCCCAGTTTTGTCCCTGAGATCTCGCAAGCGGTGGCGTACCGAGACCGGCAGGTGCTTTCTCTTCCCGGTATTCATACCACTGCCTCCATATTCCCATACTGGCCCAGATCCCGCGGCTTCAGCATCCAAAGCGGGGCAACTCCACTTCCAGCGTGTTCTCAGTCTCTCTGCACCGGTTTTTATCTCCTCGGCAATGTCAGTCCAAATGTCGATCCCTTGCCCTGTTCACTCTCGACATAGACCCGCTCGCCGTGTGCATCCATGATGTGCCGAACAATTGACAAGCCCAGGCCCGTCCCGCCCATTGCCCGTGAGCGCCCTTTATCGACTCGATAAAATCGCTCAAAAATGCGGTCCATATCTGAAAGTGGTACCCCAATACCCGTGTCTTTTACTTCAAGTGCAATGCGACGCTTGCGGGTCTGCGTCGCATTTTCACCATGTCTATTGCGACGATCTTCATCTACATTTTCCACCTGCTCGAAATCCCGCGTCTGAATCCAGATTTTACCTTCTTCAGGCGTGTATTTTACGGCGTTGTCGAGCAAATTGAACAATGCCTGTTCGATGAGCTTGTGATCGCACTGCACCTGCACATTTTCTTTTGTGTTTATCTCGATGGTAAGGTTTTTTTCTTTTGCCAGTGGGCGTATTTGTCCAACGACGGTATTGATCATCTCTTGTATGGGATAAACGCCGGTCTCAAGAGGTAGGGCACCTGATTCTATACGCGATAAATCCAGAATATCTTCTACCAGATTGTGCAAGCGATCCGCATGGATGTTGATCATTTTCACAAATCGCTGTGAGGCTTCCTGGTCGTCTAAGGCGCCGTCTGCAAGTGTGGCAGCGCATCCCTTAATGGTTGTAAGCGGGGTGCGCAATTCATGGGAAACATTGGCGACAAAATCTTTGCGAATGCGCTCCAGGCGGCGCAATTCAGTGATATCGTAAAAAATAGTTACAGACCCCGCGATATGATCATCTTGTAAAATAGGTGCAATTTGCACATCGAAATGGCGTTCTCGGTCGTCTGAGCGGGTGAGGTCTAAAAATACCGCTTGTCCGGTTTTCAGGGTTTGATCAATTGCATTTTGCACATCCCGATGGCGCACAAGCTCAATGGGCATGCGCCCTTCAATGGCACCAGACACACCAAATAGCTTTTCAAATGTCTGATTGCCCATCAGGATGCGACCACTTTGGTCCGTGACCAGAATGGCTTCTGTAATGCTCGTCAAGACGGCTTCTAAACGCGATTTTTCAAGTGTGATTTGTCCGATGTGGGTCTGGACCTGCCGACGCATGTCGTCTAATGCTGTGCCCAAATCGCGCAATTCTCGCGTGGATCCAACGCGGAGTGTGCGGTGTTTTAATCTCCCCGAAGCAATGTTTTTGACGAACCAGATTGCATCTAAAATTGGGCGCGAGATATATCGCGAGGTGGCATAAGCCAATAACAGGGCGAGGCATAATCCCAGTATTGATGTCATCCATATTGCTCGTGCAATCAGTTGCCCTATATGCCCTATATCGCGCAGGGGCAGAGCCAATCTCAAGACAAAATGTCCATCGCCAATTTCCGGTACTGCCGTTGCGACATATAATATTTCGGTATCCTGTGTGTTGCTATAACGCAAGCTGCTTCCCCGTCCCTGTTGACGTGCTGCGCTGATTTCTGGGTGATCAGTGTGATTTTCCAGAGCGCTCAGATCGGATGGATCGATTTCCGAATCGGCCAATACGCGCCCCTGTCCGTTGATCAGCGTTGCACGCACGCCCAAACGCACGCCCACTTCGTTGACGAGTGGGACGAGTCCTTCGTCGGTATTTGCCGCCTCGCTGAGATGCACGCGGGCAAAACGCACCTCACGCAAAAGTCTCTGCTCGAGATGATAAACCCAAAAGTCGCGTATGGCGTGATCCAGATACAGATGTGCAGATGCCAGCACCAGTATCAGCACAGAAAGGCAGGCGAGCATCCATTTCCAGTGCAACCGCATTCTATACTCTTTCTCGTCGGAAGCGATAGCCCACGCCCCGCACGGTTTCAATCCATTCGCCTGACTCGCCGAGTTTTTCTCGCAACCGCCTGATGTGTGTATCGACCGTACGCCCATAGCCGCTGTATTCATAACCCCATACTGTGTCGAGTAAATCGTCGCGCGTTTGCACGCGCCCGCGGCGTTCGATCAAGGTCAGGAGCAACTTAAACTCTGTGCCAGTCAATTCTAATGGGTCACCGTTTAAGAGGGCCTGGTGTGCGGCTTTATCGATGGAGATCGGTCCCGTATGTAACCAGGCATCTGTGGTCGATTGTAAACTGCCCTGACTGCGCCGCAGAATCGCCTGTGTCCTCAAGACGAGTTCGCGCGGGGAAAAAGGTTTGACGACGTAGTCATCGGCTCCCAATTCCAATCCCACAATGCGATCTACTTCCTCTTTGCGCGCGGTTAACATCAAGATGGGTATGTGACGGGTTCGAGGATCTTGTTTTATTTGCCTGCACATGTCCAGCCCATCGATGCCCGGTAGCATCAGGTCCAGTATGATCAAATCTGGCAGAATTTCCTGAACGCTCTGGAGGGCACGCTCAGCATCTTCTGCTGTTTCAACATCTAATCCAGCCTGGTCGAGATTGTAGCGCACCATTTCCAAAATATCGGGTTCGTCTTCAACCACCAGAATTTTGTTCATTTTAATCTCCTGATCTGAAAATGAAAGTACGTATTTCTACAACATAAATATAATAGGGTGGTCAAGTTATTGTGAACGTTTAAGGACAAAAACCATGTCAATGGCTTGCAATTGTTCGGTCAGCTTATCCAGGGCGTTCAGTTCAGGCGGGTTGACAGGTGTTTGCAATAGGCGCTGAATATCTCGATGGTCAAAAATGCGTTGGGGGGGTGTTTCGTAACCTTTTGCTTCTACGTGGATCTGGCTGGTTGCAGGCACCCAGATTTGAAATGTTCCGCGTGGAGCTTCTGTTTGCAGGACTGTTCTGCCGATGGGATCAACGGCTCGAATAACGGCTTTGGGTACGGGAGAATTGTCGGCCATTTCAATTTTGCCTCGCACAATAGCCTGAACAGGTTGGGGGGGCGCGAAATTCTCTGTTTGAAAATAGATTGGGTTCGTCCATGCCACGCGCGACGTATCTCTACCGTAGCACCGCGCGAGATACCAGCAGTTGACAGAATCTTCGAGCGCTGTTGATATCCGGTATTTGCGCGGCTGTTCTTTCAAGTCCCAACTCTGGATTACCCGTGCATTGCGAACCAGTTCAATGCGCGTCAAATACGCATCGGATTTTGCGGTTGCCCAGGCGTGAATTGTTGCCCGTCTTTTGCGGCCTGTGGGCAATTGATCGCCGGGTCCGGCTGCAAAGATGGATAATGAGATTAGAGGCCCGTTGGTTATCATATTTTGTCCGTTGGCAATTGCGCGCATCAGTCTATCGGCGGTCAGGTCGCCGGGCACCTGTGTGTATGTGCGAAAATGTTTGGTGGAAAGGGCTGTACCCGCAATGCGGTATCCTCGATTGAGCAGTGCAAACCACAGCGCTCGCATATTGGGATGTGCGATGTCGAGTGCGTCAAAAGCCGGGCCTGCGAGCATATCGAATAAATTCGATGTGCTAAAAGTATCTGTATAGCCAACAATACCGCGATCTAAGCGCGCCTGGGCATGTACCTCGAATCCGTTTTTCTCAGGGGTAAATAGCCTCGTGGTGCCCAATACCCATTGTTTTCCCCCGCGTGTTTCAACATATTTGCCGGGTAGCGTCAGTATCGAATTTCCATTCGCATTCACTGGCAAGGCTGCCCAGTCCAGTCCGCGTGCCCGCGCATCATTGGCAGTGCTATTGAGAAAATCGCCAGCCACCCATCCCCGTGCGTGGAGATCTCCCCAGGGTTTGAAGGGCAGTTCTACCAGGTGTTCTCGACCAGCCACGAGGTGTAAGACCTGTGGTTCTGGCGGCAAGTGCGTAAGACCGCGCATTGCGGATACGGTGATTGTTTGGGGTGGCAGATCAATTGCAAATGCACTGTCGGCAACAAAACCGCGTTCTGTAAAACCCGTTTGTAAAATAGTACCCAGAGAATCGGCGACGATTACCCGACCCAATAGGGGTTGCCCGGTATCGGCATTAAAAAGATGACCGCGCAATCGGGCCGCTTTTTTGTCGCCAATGTATGCCCGGGCGCTGAGGTGGGCCAACCGCGCCCGCACATAGACGCCGCCCATATTTTCATCGACGTCGCGCAATGTGGCTGTCGCTATGCCATTTTTTATTCGTGCCCAGGGGGTTATTTGCCCGCGACTCGCTTCAAAAATAACCACGGCTCCATCATGAGAAATCACACTGTCCTGTCCCGTTGCCTGCAGGTGGTGAGGCAGCGCAATAATATTGTCTTGTATGGTCACGCGCATCCTTGAGACGCGCGCACCACGTATGGGAAAATCTGTTGCTTTTAATTGAAGACCGAGGGGCATTTGCGGTGCTATTTCGTGCAGACGCATATCGTCAAAAGCCGCTTCTTTTCCGTCTATAAGACATATCACACGTGCAAACACGGCTTTTGTGGGCACCACAAAAGTCCCGGCCCATTCCGTCCACGACGCGCTTGTTACTTCTGTTGTTGTCCCGCTTTCGCCCACCGGAGTCTGATCTTCTGACAACCATCGGATGCGTGCAAAAGCTCTTGCGCTGTCGGTACGCGCCCATCCGGTTAAGACATAAACGGCTCCCGGCTGAATACCGATGGGGTCGCTGATCAGTGCAGTGGGTTCTCCCCGCGGTCCACCTATCATAAGGACTGAGATTTTGCCGCTGTGAGCGCGTTCGTGTTCGACCATGATCCGCGTAGAATCGGGTATGGGTACCCAGTTTACAGGCATCTGAGATGCTGTTATTTGTTCAAACCCCCCGTTGGGCACGTCTGCCCAGAGGTGTGCGGTAAGGGAGAAAAATAACAAAGGCGGTAAGACGTAAGACGTGAGACGTGAGTACAGGCGGAGCCTGAAGAGCCGCACAGCAAGTAAAGTCTCCTGTTTCAATGCCTTTAATCTGTGTTTATCTGTGTTCATCTGTGGTTGCTTTTCCCGTCTCACGTTTTACGTTTCACTCCATTACAAATTGAATATCATCTGCCCAGAGATCTGTCCGCGTCAGGCGTACGCTTATGCGTTCACCCGCGCTGATTTGTCTGGATAGGCGCATGTCAACTTGTAAAGCGTAGTCCAGGATTTCGATCCGGGCGCGCTGATCCCAGATATTTAGTACGAGTGCGTCAAATACCTGTCCTCTGCGTTGCGAGAGATGGTGGAATATCCAGTAGCGCTCTCGTCGCTGTTCCAGGCGATTGATCAGGCGGAGACGTTCTTCGACGTAGGGACAGAGTTTTGTCAGGTCATCCAGAGAATAGGGTAAGGCTTTATTGTCGATGATGGCGACGAGTTGTCGCTGTGATATCAGGTCCAGAAATCGCCTCAAGGGAGATGTGGTCTGGCAATAGGGTTCTACCCCCAGGCCACCGTGCAGGCCGGGTTGTAGTGAGATTGCCGCTGCGCGCATGCGCGTCAATACCCGATATCGGTGCAATTGCTCGATGTCCGTGGATTCTAAATCGGAGAGATCGGGCGCGTTTTGCACGCGAAAGATTGCGGGTGCATTTTGCTCAACACACAATTTTGCGGCTTCGACATTGGCTTTGACCATCAGTTCGCTGACCAGCAGATCGGCGCTGGAGTCGCGTTTTTTTAGTTCGATATTTACGGTTCCGTCTGCCGAGATGTTCACGCGGCGATCAATTTGATCAACTGTCACAGCACCGGCTTCTACGCGGTGTATCAAAAGCGTTTCTGCCGCGTCAAATAGGGCTGATAACATCGCGTGTTGGGGGTGCGTTATGTCGTCGAGTATTGCGTCTGCTTCGTCATAACTCAGTTTTTCACAACACCGGATGACGGAGAGTGTCCAGGTCGGAGTTGTCATTATGCCATCTGGTCTCACATCCCACAAGAGGCTGACGGCCAACCGATTTTCATGCGGAATAAGGCTGCCCAGGTTTTCCGATAAGACGGGCGGCAACATGGGGTATTTTGCTTCTGGAAAGTAGAGGCTTGCGCCGCGATTTCTGGCTTCTTCATCGAGGGGTGAATGCGCGGGGATCAGTGTGGAGACATCGGTGATATGTACGCCAACTTGATAGCTGCCGTCTTCTCGAAATTGAACCGATACCGCATCGTCCATGTCTGTTGTCGATGCGTCGTCAATGGTTACGGTATCCAGATACGTCAGGTCCTGGCGGTGCGCAATTTGCGATCCGTTGTACATTGCCTGGATCTCGTCCGCTTCTTTGATCAATAGATCGGGAAAATTCAGGGACACATCTTCGCGCATCAATTCGACAAAGGCGTGCTGGTCCCATACGCCTTCGGCGACTAAGCGATCAAAGGCTTTGCGCGCAGAGATGGTCTCGCCAGCCATGCGTTCCAGCCAGTGTGCATATTTGCTCTGGTCGCCGTATATTGCGACGTCTTTTAGCCGGTCGATCCATTCGTCTTTGCCAGTGCCATGAAACTGAAGCCATTTCGAAAATGCCTCTCGTTCCGCTTCTCGATCTTTTTCGCGGGCGACTATTTCCAACCTGTGGCTGACTTCTGTCCGATCTACTGCGCGAAATCTCCGTCCTTCGGCATCGAAGTAGGCACTCGTTTCCAATGCGACTAAAAATGCCGACATTTGTTCCGATGTCGGCGTGTGATTGTAATGAAATTCGGCCAGTTCGTTCAGGTCCCAGATTTCATCTTCTTCTACAACGAGTTCCCACAGGTCGCAAAGATCAATGTCGGTGCTTGTGGTTTCTGCGCGGTTGAGCCACGCTGTGCCAGCGGTTTTGTCATTTCCGATATGTCCGGTTGTCTGAAGTATATTTTCTATGGGTACATTGTGCGACGTACGCGCCGATACCGCAAATCTGGCTCTGGTATGCGAGATGTTGACGCACACGCCCGCCATGAGCCGATTTCTGTAGCGGAACAAAGCTATTTCGTTTTCTTTGGGTAAAGTATAATTCATACACGATTTGTGTACATCAAGTAAAACGGCAGACGATACAATCCGTCTGCCGCGAGTCAATGCATCCCTATATTGTGGGCAATAATACCTCGGGATGTTTTCGCGCATCCACGTTGGTATGGATTTGTGCGATTGTCCCATCGGGTGCAATGAGGTATGTCATGCGTTTGGCTGCGCGGTCCGATGCCGATTGACAAGCCCCATAAGATAGACAGATTTCGCGTTCTGTGTCGCACAACAGGGGATATTCAAATCCCTGTGTTTCTGCAAATTTGGCGTTGGCGTCCACACTGTCTGTGCTCACGCCCAGAATTTGCACATTTCTATCGGCATAGTCACGGATTCGCTCCTGGAATCCCACACCTTCAGCCGTTCAGCCACCTGTGCTTGCTCTGGGATAAAACCAGATTACGACGGTTTTGCCGCGATAATCACTGAGTTTTACTTCTTTGCCTGTGTGGTCTTTGACCAGAAAATCAGGCGCAATATCGCCAACATCGAGCATTATGACCTCCTGAAAAAAATTGAAGTGTTGACAGACGGTGGCAATATAGGCAAACAGGACATGCAAATCCAGTGGGAAAAGTGGCAAGGGGTAGGTGGTTGAGCGGGGAACCGAATCAAGTCTTTACCGCATTCTTTGTTCTGTGTATCTTGGGATTGATAATTGATAATTGATAACTGAGGATTACACAATGAAAATTGCACATATTTCCGATTTCCATCTTCGCCACCATCTCGCTGGTGAGAATATCAAGTGCGGGCCTGATCTTATAGCCAAAGGTGCGCGTCTTATGGCCGCGCATTCTCCCGATCTGGTCGCTATTACAGGTGATCTGGTCGATTATCCTCTCGATGTATTGGACGATCCCGATACGGTTGCGCTGGGGGAGAAAGATCTCCATCTCGTGCGCGAGTGTTTTGACAGTCTTTCCTGTCCTGTTGCGTATGTGCATGGCAATCACGATCATCCCACGTCTTTTCGCCGCGTTTTTTCCGATCAGCCTTTTGATTTTGATGTGCAGGGTTTTCGCGTGATTATTTTTTTTGATGAGGAGGGGGACCACCATGTGCCGCAGCGCGTTGGGGCGGAACGAGCGCGGTTTCAATCTGTGTTGTCAGATGACGATCCGCGTCCGCAAATTCACTTGCAACACTATATGATATTTCCCGAGCATAGCGGAGGATATCCATATAATTATGATAATGCGGCGGAGTTGAAAGCTGCACTGCTTGCAGATTCGCGCCGCAAACTCGTGCTTAGTGGGCATTATCACGAGGGAGAGGATCTGATGGCGGAAGGCCATGTTTGCTTTGCGACAGCGCGTGCTTTTCGAGAGCCACCCCATCCCTTTCGCGTTTACGAGATTACGGATGCGGATATTACACAGGCTGAGTACACTTTGTGAGTGGAGGATGTGTGACGTTCAAGGCGCGATATATTTTTATACTAATTGCTACAATCGTTTTGGGGATCTGCGTTTTTGTGGTTTTTCTGGATTATCGAGATGATTTTTACCGCGCCCTCGATGTGCCGCCAACTTCGCATTATGCCGCTGATGTGTCCAATTTGATTACGGCGTATTACACGCGGTCAGATGTGTCAGATATAGAGTGGTCCGTTTCCGAAGCCCTCGCACCCGACCAGCCCATTCGCCGTCTGGTTTTTGCGCTTTTTCTCGCTTACACATCACAGGAGAAGCGCGTTGCCGCATTTTTGCATTATGCGCAGTTTGGTCCTGTGCGCGGTCTCGAGCGGGCTGCGCTATATCATTTTGATATTCACCATTCCAAACTCACGGCTGGCGAGGTTTTGCTGCTGTGCGATCTCGCGCAGGGTGCTGATCTTCCGGTGAATGACCCCATTGCCGCGCTGGAGCGCCGCGATGCGCTTTTGTCCGATTTGTTCACGCGCGGTTTTTTGTCCCAGGCGGTTTATCGCAGCGAGCGCGACCGTGCGCTGTCCCTTTCTGTTAATCCCATACCGGTGAAGTGACCGCAGAGACGAAAGAACAACATGTCAAAAGCAAAATGGCGTGAAAAACTCGATTATGCGAAAACAATTGCCGATCCATTGCGTCGTCGGCTCTATGTTTGTGCGCTTGTGGCCGCAGCATTGCCGCAAGCGAAAAAGTTGCCTTATGTCATTGTTGGTGGCAATGCCCTGGAGTTCTATACGCTTGGTGCTTATGCCACTGTGGATGTCGATCTCGTGAGTGAAAGGCGAGCCGAAATTGGCAATTTGTTGGAAAGCTGGGGGTTTGATCAGGCGGGCAGGCATTGGCATCATGTGGGGCTGGATATTGCAATTGAGATTCCCGATGATGTCCTCGCGGGATCTGAAGATAAAGTGACACAGGTCGAGATTGAGGATTTGACTGTCTATATCATCGGGGTGGAAGATCTCATTATTGATCGGCTGGGTGCTTATGTCCATTGGGATTCAACCGATGATGGTCATTGGGCGCAGGAACTCATGGCTCTATACCAACAGGAAATCGATTGGACATATCTCAAAACCCGTGCGCAAACAGAAGGTGTGATAGAGGCATTGTTTGCGTTCAGAAATCAGGTGGAGGAGGACAGAGGTTGAAAACTGTAAATTTTGATCAACACGTTCGAGAGATACGACCGCGTGCACGACGCTATCAACTCGAGCAACGTACGCAGCGACGCCAGCGCCCACCCCGTCGTCGTCCTCGCGACGCGGAGGCACGTCGGGGTTTGATTCAGTTGGCGTTGAAACGTCGGGCGCAGTGGTTGGAAGACGGTCGATTAGAAAAGATTGGCCCCAGACACTATCGCTTGCATATCGAGTAGAGGCGGGTGATGAATAGAGATACGCAGTCCTGGATGTGTAATTTTCTGGCAGGTCGCATTGGTTCCGCAGATCCACTTGCGAGGGGTACGGAGATTGTGCATATCGAGGCGCATAAGGGGCGGCTTTATGCCGGAAATGGCTACTGGATGGATAATCCTTATACCGCGATACCCTGGGCGCAGGTTCTGGCGATTGATTCACCGGGTGACGAGTGGCGTATAGACCATAGTCTGGGGGCGTCGCATCTTCGGGTTACTGCGCTGAAGTCGGTGGTTTTTGAGACGGATGATTCGGGCAATCCCCTGTCCGAGAAAGTGAATCTTTTGCTCGCTGGTTCCGACCGGCGCAGGGGCGTTCGCGGGATGGGTGAGTCGAATATTTTTACGCGAGACGATGAGAGCGGATCGTGGGTGAGGACTACGCTTCAGTCCGGCAGGGGATATCGGCGCATGGTGCGCGCGTTTTTTGTTCATCGCGATGGCGTGACAGGGGTGGATCGCATTTTTGTTTCTGCGGGGCAATTGGGGATTTATTCAGGGGTGTATGATCCGGCTCAGTTGGGGAAGATTCGATGGGACGAGGTGTCCGAGTTTGGGCCGATTCAGGCGCGCCCTATGTCTTTTGCAGAGGCAAATGGTGTTTTGTACGCTTCGGTTGGGACATCGGTTTATCGCCGCGTGGATGGGCAGGCGCCTGTTTGGGAAGAGGTGTACACGGATGATACGCCGTATAGTTTTGAACAGGCTGGTATCCGCGGTTTGACGGCGGTTCCTTCTCCGGGAGGTGAAGGGGAGTCTCTTGTGTTTTCTCACACAAATCGCATTATTCGCATGGATCCAGAGGTGGATTATGCAGCGACGGTTGAGTTGAGGATCGATGCGTTGCTCGAGAAGGCATGGCGGCGTTCTATCCGGGGCAGAAGTATTATTGCGGCGTACAGCGATATGGTGCCTGTTACCGATCCTGCGACGGGGCAGATTGTTCATTTGACGGGTGTTCAGTCAAAGGTGAATGGGGGACAGACTTTTGGGGAGTGGTATCCGGGCGCGGCTTATTTGATCCGTTATCCCGATTTGAGCTATGAGGTCAAGGAGGTGAATGGGCGATGGAAACCCGGCGATCCGTTTCTGGTGGCGATACGCACGATTGCGTTGTCGCCTTTTTCAGAGGATGCGGGTCAATTTCTCTACTTTGGCGGTTTTGACGCAAATTTCCTCGATGCACACGATACTGCCTGGATTTATCGCGCGCATGTGGATACGGTTTTGGAGCTTTAGATGTCGTTGCTTACGGGTAAAGTCAGCGATTTTTTAAAGATCGGTGTTGCGGCTGCTGGTCGCGGGGATTTGGAGACTGTGCTGACGGTGCTGACGGAGAGGCCAGACTGGTTGTTGCGCGTTGGATCGCACGGGCGGACGATGCTCTGGGAAGCGGCGTACCGGGGGCGGTTGGCGATGGTTGAATGGTTGCTCGACCAGGGTGCAGACATCCATGCATGGGGTTGTCATTTTACGCCGTTGCTGGTGGATATTTCGCCTTATTGCGCGGCGCGGTTCAAGAATCGCGATGCGGTTGCCGATGTGTTGTGGGCGCGAGGTGCGAGTACCGATATCTATACGTTTGCCTATTTGGGCGATAGGGATGCGGTTGTCGAGTGCCTGCGCCGCGATCCGGGCCTCGCCACTGCGGAGAGGGTGCAACACGATACGAATGTCCGCGCTACGGTGTTGCACTACGCGGTTGGTGCTGGTTATTTGGATATTGTTCGTTTGTTGCTCGATCAGGGTGCGGATCCGAGGCTCTGCGACGACTGGCTGGTGCGGTTTTGTATCTGGCGCGACCGGGCAGATATTTTGAAGGTGTTGCTCGATGCGGGGCTTGATCCGACGATGGCTGAATTGCCTCGTTCTGGTCTTACCAATCCCGACATTATTGCTCTGCTTTCAAGCCACGGGGTGGATTGCGATCCGAATCGTGCAGAGGATGGGTGGCCGCCGATTGTGTTTCAGTCTCGCGGTGATCGCGGTGGCAGTGTTGATCGCATCCGGGATTTGATCGCGCGTGGCGCAGATGTGAATGCGCGCAATTACAAGGGACAGACTGCGTTGCATTGTGCAGCAAGAGCGGGTTTTGTGGAGATCGTTTCCCTACTTCTCGATCACGGCGCGAAAGTCGATTTGCGAGATGACAGGGGACATACGCCGCTTATGACTGCGTTGCGTTCGACGATTAAGAATAAGGATAAGCTCCGCGAAGTTGTTCGCGTTCTTACAGAAGCGGGTGTGGATCTCGATGAATAGGAAGGTGTCATCGCGGCATGATTTTAGCCGCGATCCAGTGGTTTTGATTGTCATCGCGGCATGGTGTTGAGCCGCGATCCAGTTACAGATTTCGCAAACACTGTCTGCAAAATTCACTGAATCCATCGAACAAATGGAGATTGTCGAATGAAAGAGATATACAGTTGGGTGCCTTGGTTTCGAGAGTTGGCAAGAAAAATTGAGGAGGGAGGCGAAGCATATCTGACTGAAAAAGCGAAGCAAGTGGAGTGGGGAGAAGATTCCTCTCTACTTCAACAAGGCGACAAGGGCATTGATCCCTTTTCGTTCTTTTCTTTTTTAGCTTCTAAAAGTACCACAAATCAACAGGAACTGGTGTACAATAGTGTCAGCCGCGAATTTGAAATTAAAATCCCGCTTCCTGATATGTATATAGAGGACTATTATCTTTTTCCTTCTTCCGGTTATAACATATTTTTTCATGATGGAACAAACTTTTATTCCGATTTGCTTTGGCGTTTATTCAGAGAGGCTATAAAAGATAATCCAAATATAGATCTTGATTTTAAGAAAGCCCTGGATATAAAAGAGATTGGAGTTGCGAAATTGACGCAAACCCTGTTTTTGATAAATCCCAAATACTTCCTGCCTTTGGATAGTTTTACAGGAGTTTTATCTGAAGCTCGGGATCCGAAGTATCAATCTCGTCTCAAAGAGTTCAAGGATGCATTTCCGGAGTGCCAGCCTTATGAAATCAATATGTTCTTATATCTGCAAAAAGCTAAAAAAATAATAAACGCCGAGAGTAAGTTTTTCCAGATAGATACTATTATAGATAGAAGCGATTATTGGGATGATTTCAAAAAAAATAACTGGGTTTATACCACCAGAAGACCGGGGGCCTGGGAGGTCTTGTGGGTAGAACGTAAGTATCATCTGACCAAACCCAAGCGGGGAGATATTATCTTGGTTAGAACGGGAAGACAAAGAGGAAGAGCGGTTGGCATTGTTCAGAGAAATGATTATGACGAGTCGGGGTTAAACGAAAATAGCAGGATTCATGTTTTGTGGATAAACAAGTCGGAAGCACAATTATTTGGATTCACGGATAGGGGAGGCTTTAACGAGGCAGGTCCCGGAACTTGTTCGGCTTTTAAAAAAACGGATGGCTACAAGCCTTCGTTTGACTTGATTAATAGTTTGACAGGAAATTCGATTCAGAACGGACCCGAACCTGATATAGATGATCCGCCACCAAAAACAGATACCCTGGAATATTCACACTCTTTGAACCAAATTCTTTATGGCCCGCCGGGTACGGGTAAAACCTATAACACCGTTAATTATGCCGTGGCGATCATTGAAGGCAAGTCTTTGGATGAACTTGAAGGGGAAGACCGTGAAGAGATAAAGCAACGATTTGATAAATTGAAAGAGAAAGGTCAGATTGAAATGGTGACGTTTCATCAGAACTTTACTTATGAGGATTTCATTGAAGGCATCAGACCTGTCTTGGATGATGAGGATAGAGATATTGAATATGAACTACACAAGGGAGTATTCAGAGAAATTGCTGGTCAGGCCCGTGAGGATGCGAATCAGAATTATGTCCTGATTATTGACGAAATCAATCGTGGCAATATCGCCAAGATTTTTGCTGAGTTGATCACGCTAATTGAGCCATCCAAACGGATTGGAAGCAAGAAGGATGAAACAACAGTTACTTTGCCTTATTCCAAGAAGAAATTTGGTGTGCCGAGTAATCTCTACATCATCGGCACGATGAATACTGCTGATCGCTCCATTGCCCCATTGGATACCGCATTACGGCGACGATTTGAATTTATCGAAATGATGCCTAAGCCGTACCACGACAGCATTAGTAAGAATATTGAGGTAGGGGGCGAGGTTGTGAACTGTCAGGAATTGCTTGCTGCAATGAACAAACGCATCTATTTCCTGTTTGACCGCGAACATCAGATTGGGCACACGTATCTCTTGGACGTTAATGACTTGGAATCTCTTGCGGCAACTTTCAAAAACAAAATCATTCCGCTGTTGCAGGAATACTTTTACGATAACTGGGAGAAGATTGATCTGGTATTGAATTGTAATGGGTTTATTGACCCCCAACCCTCCATTGACAGCAATCTATTCAAAAATTCAGAATTGATTGATGAAGAAAGAAAAATTTATGAATTGCTTCCTGATGATGATGACAAATGGAAAGACCCCAAAAGTTACCAGGCGATCTACGCACAAGGACAAAGCGAAACAGGTGAAGCCGGATAGGACATCTGATTATGAACAAATCCCTCGCCATTAGGGAACATGAAGAACTGAAGGGTCTTAGCCAGGACGAATTGCGGGATCTGAAGGATTTTGCTCTTGAAAATGGAACAGATGTGGAGGGCAATTACCGACCTGTTTTGGAGTTGAAAAACAATCGGTTGTACGCGCAAAACTACGTCGGTATTATTGAAACGCGCAAAGGGACCGTGCTCGAAATTTTGCCGAAGATAGATTTTGCCAAAGACACGGAAGAGACCAAACGAATTTTTTTTACTATGCTGCGAGATTGGCGCGGGTTCAAATCGTTGGCGCAGTTTAACGCGAGTCACATTAACGCTGTGAGGCGTTTCAATATGCTGGAGGTGTTTGTCCACCTGTTTTTGAACAATCTCGTTTTACTGACACAACGCGGTCTCGCCCGTCACTATCAATCGGAGGAAGATAATCAGCCTTATCTAAGAGGACGAATTCTGTTTCCTCAGCATATTCGTGAAAATGTAGCGAATCGTGCGCGTTTTTACGTCGGCTATGACGAGTTCAGTGCCAACCGCCCGGCCAATCGTCTGATTCACAGCACCATTCGCAAGCTGATGGGTTCTGTGCGGCAACCGAAAAATCAACAGTTGCTCCATCAGTTGCGTATCGGCTTTTCCGATATTCCGCAGTCGGAACACCCCAAAAGCGATTGGGATCGGCATCAGGTAGATCGTTCGATTCAACATTACGATGAGGTGATGCAGTGGGTTGGGCTGTTTCTGTTTGATTACGGCTTGACCACATTTGCCGGTAAATATGTCAATCAGACGCTGTTGTTTCCGATGTGGGAGGTGTTTGAGGATTTCGTTGCGGCGAGCTTTCGACGGTATGCGCAACGGTTTTCGGTGCGTAAGCAGGGGCCGCAAGAACCGTTGGCCAGCATTGATGGCAAAGGTGTTTTTTATATGAAACCGGATATCAGCCTGATGTCTGATAGGATGTCTGACAGGAAGACAGAATTTATCCTGGATACAAAATGGAAGCGGATTAACGGAGAGGGAAGTGACCCAAAACACGGCATCAGCCAGGCCGATATGTACCAATTGTTCGCTTATGGGAAAAAGTATGGCTGCAGGCAGGTCGCGCTTATCTATCCGAAGAGTGAGCAGTTTCAGGAAATGTTGCGCTACAAGTTTGATGAGGAATTGTCTTTGTCTTGTTTTCCCTTTAATGTGAATAAGCCCAAATGTAGCGTAAAAAAAATACTAAATGACCTGCAAAACAAATCATAATGATACAGTTCTGCACAGCGCGCGAGTCCGTCTCGCAGCGGACGTTCTTGCTGTATCCTAACTGTGCAGGCCTCTTCAGGGTGTATTTTTCATAGAAACGATTTGCGCTGTGCCAGCCTCTCGGCGTTTGAGAGCGGCCTTTTTTGCCTACTTTTTGTGGCTGTTGACAAAAAGTAGGTCGCCGAAGGCAGGAAAAGAAAAATTTTAAAAAAACTCCATACGTCGTTGTATCACAACAAATGAATTATACACCCCCTATTCTTAAAGGAAGAGAAATATGAAAGCAAGGATCATTGGAAAACAGCAGTCAGATGTGGTGCCTGCACCAGTGCCAGAGCCGAAGGAGGATTGGGCTGTGGTGAAGGTGCATGCTTCGGCGATGTGTACTGAGTACAAGACGTGGTTGGCGGGTGATCGGCGCGAGGTGATCGGGCACGAGGGTGCTGGCGAGGTGGTGGCGGTGGCGCAGCCGGGGCGGGTGCAGGTGGGCGACCGGGTCACGGTGATGCCGCAGTATCCGTGTGGCAATTGCGCCCTGTGCCGATCTGGTGATTATGTCTATTGTGAGGACACGTACGATTTTGCCGAGTTCACGGGTACCCGCGAGGGCAGTGGTACGTTTGCCCATTATGTGGTGAAGCCCTCATGGCTTTTGTTGCCGATTCCCGAACAGGTTACGTACGAGCAGGCGACGATGGCGATTGACGGTATCGGTGCTTCTTTCGGGGGTATGCAGGCCATTGGCGTGGGTGCTTTTGATACGGTTCTGATTACGGGGCTGGGTCCGGTGGGGCTTGGTGGGATCATTAACGCGCGGTTCCGCGGGGCGCGGGTGCTGGCGGTGGAGCCTGCGCCGTGGCGCGCTGCACTCGGCCTCGAGTTGGGTGCAGAGGTGGTGCTGCATCCTCAGGATGATCCGCTTGCGCGTATTCGAGATTTGACAGATGGTCGCGGGGTTGATTGCGCGGTGGATTGCTCTGGTTCGGTGGCGGGCGAACGGTTGTGTATTGATGCTGTGCGGCGGCGCGGACGGGTGGCGTTTGTCGGCGAGTGTTCCCAGGATTTGCCGATTAAGGTGAGTCCGGATTTGATTCGCAAAGGGTTGCTGGTGGCGGGGAACTGGTTGTACAATATGCAGGATTACGAGGGCGTGATGCAGGTGATCGCGGAGTCGCCTCTTATTGATAAGCTGATCAGCCATGTTATGCCGATGAGCAATATTCAGGAGGCTTTTGGTCTTCTGGCTGCTGGCGAAGCTGCGAAGATCGTGCTCCATCCCTGGGCGTAGTGCGTTTCTTTTAGCACGCTTTCAAGCCAGGCTCTGGCGCGCCTGCGATACATACTTTCTCTGTGCATCCACAGATCCGTATGCGGGTGGACGATATTGCCTTCGGGGATGTTGAATATTTGATCGGTTGGCACGTCCAGGAATGTGAAGCGCGCCAGGTCGAGGTGTGCTTTGAGGAATTGGTCTCTTACCCTGCTGGCGTTCAGACCGCAGATGAGCACGGGCCTGCCTTTTATCCTTGCGAGGCGGGTGAGAGCGGATGTGCGATCACTTTCTGGATAATCCCATTCCTTTTCGCCATCAAAATGATCGTGGGTGAAGATGCCTTTCCAAAAGGCTGCAATTTCATCATCTGCAAGGCCGATGTAGCTGGTGCCAATGGCGCCGCGCGAGAAGCCGCAGATGAATATGTTGTGCGGGTCGCCTCCAAATTTTTCACAGATCCGCGGGAGATTGGTTTTGCAGTAGTTTATAGTTGCTTGTTTGTTGCCCCACCATGTGACGGCGTTTTCTTTTTTTCCTTTTTCTATATATGGCATGGATATCCAGATAAATCCACGCCCTCCACTCATGCCATAGCCCAGGTTCGCGTCTTCTACCTTACCCGTTGATTTGCACGGTTCCCATTTGTTGCCGGTGTATTCGACGATGACGGGGTATTTGTGGTCGGGTTTCCAATCAGTGGGAAGGTATAGCGCGTGGTGTACGCCGGTCCCTCTGTACTCTGGCGCAGTTTGACGTACACGTTTGCCTGGACCAGGTGCTTCATCCGTCATGGTTGGTGTAATGAGATCTGATGGCATAGTCGCACATCCCCATCATCTTGTCCGACCCAACTGCCCCTTCAGTTCTTCCCATTTCTTCGGTTTCCAGGCGCGTGCCCGGCGCTGTGCCTCGGCGATTTGATCTGCTGTCATCTTTTCGGCAAGTTTGTCGCGAGTCTCTTCGGCATCTTTGTGCCCTTTGGCAGCGGCGAGATCGAGAAAGGTGTGTGCGACAATATAATCCTGGGGAACACCTTCACCTTTGCCGTACATCGCGGCGAGGTTGTATTGCGCCTGTGCAAAACCCTGTTCGGCAGATTGGCGGTACCATTCAGCGGCTTTGACAAGATCCTGAGTAACGCCCTCGCCATTGTAGTACATCGAACCGAGGTTGTATTGCGCATGGATGTTGCCCTGCTCAGCCGCACGGCGATACCATTTGAAGGCTTCAGAGCAATTCTGGGGAACCCCGTTGCCATTGTAGTACATTGAACCGAGGTTGTATTGCGCATTGGCGAAATTCTGTTCAGCCGCGCGCCGAAACCACTCAAGGGCTTTAGTGTAATCCTGAGTAACGCCTTCCCCATTGGCGTACATCGCGGCGAGGTTGGATAGCCCCTTAGGATTACCCTGTTCGGCCGCACGACGAAACCACTTGAGGGCTTCAGCGTAATCCTGGGTGACGCCTTCCCCATTGGCGTACATCCAGCCGAGGTCGGATTGTGCGGGGGCATAACCATGTTCAGCCGCGAGTCGGAACCCTTCAGAGCCTAGAGTAGTGTCATGGGTAACGCCATTACCAGTGTAA
>JAJDYX010000024.1 GCA_022824945.1 Candidatus Latescibacterota bacterium | reverse complement strand
CTTCAAGGGCTTCGCGTTCTTGTCTGCTCAGCACAACGGGGGGTAGGAACTTGCGACGCATAGACAAACCTCCTGTTTGGCTTTTTAGGTAGTCTATGATATCCCAACACAATTGGCAAATATTTTTTTTGACAGACCACTCATGATTCTTCTTATTATATTATCCAGGTTCAATATTTTGAAAATATAACAAAATACGCTTGACAAACAACCCATTTTCTGGTATTCGCGCTGTAGCGCAAAGTTTGGCCGCTCTGGTATCTAATTCCCATATATTTTGATGTTATGCAAGCAACCACAGCCTTTTATCTGTGTGACTCTGTGTAAAACGCTCAAATGAACTGGCCTGAACCAGTTATACACCGCTCATTCGCGTTTTTTCTGTGGTTGCTTTTTTTGGAGAGTCTATGCAGGTTTTAAGAGTATATATCCGATTTGTCGATGGTCTAAATGAGCGCGTTGGCCGTGTTGTTTCGTGGCTTACGGCTGTGCTGGTTGCAGTGGTGTGTTACGATGTTTTTACCCGGTATTTGCTGAAGAATAGCCTGGTGGCTGTTCAGGAGTTGGAATGGCATTTGTTCGGGCTTATTTTTTTGCTCGGTGCCGCTTATTCGCTCAAGCACGATCAACACGTGCGCGTGGATGTGTTTTACAGTCGGTTTTCTGCTCGGAAGAAGGCGTGGGTGAATTTGATTGGTAGTGTTCTGTTTTTGATTCCTTTTTGCATTATTGTGATTGTGAGTTCACAGTATTTTGTGGTTAGTGCTTTTCACATTGGGGAGACGTCACCCGATCCAGGGGGCCTGCCCGCGCGGTGGGTGCTGAAGGCGGCTATTCCGCTGGGTTTTGTTCTGCTGTTGCTACAGGGTCTGGGGCTGGCGTGTCGGTCTTTGCTTGCCATCCGGGATGAGGAGGTGGGTGGATGATCGAGGCGATGCCCCTGATTTTGTTTGGTGTTCTGTTTCTTCTGCTTTTGCTCGGTTTTCCCGTTGCGTTTACGCTCGGTGGTGTTTCTTTTATTCTGGGCTATTTGACGTTTGGTCCCGCTTTTTTTAATCTTTTGCCCCTGCGGATCTGGGGCGTGATGACGAATTATGTGCTGATTGCCGTGCCTTTGTTTGTGTTTATGGGGGTGATGTTAGAGAAGTCCGGTCTGGCTGAGAATTTGCTGGAGACTATGGCCCTGCTTTTTGGTCATTTGCGCGGGGGGCTGGCGATTTCTGTGGTTGCCGTGGGGGCGCTGTTCGGTGCTTCTACGGGGATTGTGGGCGCGACTGTGGTGACGATGGGGTTGCTGAGTTTGCCGACGATGCTGAAGCGGGGATACCGTGCGGAGGTGGCGTCGGGTACGATTTCGGCGTCGGGTACGCTGGGGCAGATTATTCCGCCGAGTATTGTGCTGGTGCTGTTGGGCAGTGTGCTGAATGTTTCGATTGGGGATATGTTTGTGGGTGCTGTGGTGCCCGGGTTTGTTCTGGTGGGGCTTTATGTGGTTTATCTCGTTTTGGTCGCGATTTTTAAGTCTGAGTGGGCACCGGCGATGCCAGAGGAGGAACTCGCGCAGTTTCACGGCAGGGCGATGGTGAAGCGCGTTTTTCAGGCTTTTATTTTGCCGGCTGTTCTGGTTGTTGCGGTGCTGGGTTCTATTTTTGCGGGGGTTGCTTCGCCTACCGAGGCGGCAGCCGTGGGTGCGTTTGGCGCGACGCTTTTGACGGTGTTGCAAAAGAAGTTTTCTTATGCGACGCTGAAGGCCGTGATGGCGGAGACGACGCATCTGACGTGTATGGTTTTTATTATTCTGGTGGGGGCCACGGCATTTGGTCTGGTGTTTCGCGGTATGCACGGCGATGCGTATTTGACGAATCTGATTCTGTCGGCGAATATGAGCCCGGGCGCGTTTCTCGCGCTTGTGATGGTTATGATTTTTGTGGCGGGCTTTTTTATCGATTTTATCGAGATTACGTTTATTATTGTTCCGGTTGTGGCGCCTATTTTTGTGGCGTTGGAGGTGGATCTTTTGTGGTTGGGTATTCTGATTGCGATGAATTTGCAGACGTCTTTTTTGACCCCGCCTTTTGGTTTTTCACTTTTCTATCTGAAGGGGGTCGCCCCGCCCGAGGTCCGCACGGGCCATATTTATCGGGGGATTATTCCGTTTATTATTATTCAACTGATTGGCCTGACGCTCGTGATCGCGTTTCCCGAGATGGCGACTTCTCTTCCCAAATATTTGGGGGGGTAACGATCATGCACTCAAATTCTCGTAATAAATCTTCTCCGATATCGCGGCCCAGCCGTTCATTTGTTTCCGAAATGCCTCAAATGATTCATATACTTTTTTGCTCATGGCATCGGTTGCGACGAGTTCATCTACGACTTCCCCGGCGTATTTTTGAAGTGTGTTGAGGACTTCGTCTGGAAATTTTTTCAGGGTTACGTTGTGGTCTGTTGTGAGGGTTTGCAGATAGATGTTGTTTTTGGCTTCAAATTCCGATAGTGCCCAGGCATTTGCGCGCGCTGCAGCGGTTCGCACGATGTCTTGCAGGTTTTTGGGCAGGGTTTCGTAGGCGGATTTGTTGACGATGAGTTCTATGACGGTGCCGGGTTCGTGCCAGCCGGGATAATAATAGTATTTGGCGGCTTTGTAAAAGCCCATGAGGGTGTCGTGATAGGGTCCGATCCATTCGGTTGCGTCGATGACGCCGCGTTCGAGGTTGGTGAAGATTTCTGCTCCGGCGGATAATATGGCCGATCCGCCGGCTTTGGAGATGACTTTGCCGCCGAGGCCCGGGATGCGCATTTTGAGGCCCTGCAGGTCGGTTACCGAGTTGATTTCCCGGTTGAACCAGCCGCCCATTTGTACGCCGCTGTTGCCCGCGGGGATGGGGATGAGGTTGAATGGGGCGTAGAGTTCTTCCCATAAGGCGAGGCCGCCGCCGCTGGTGATCCAGGCGTTCATCTGCTGGGCGTTCATGCCAAAGGGTACAGAGGCAAAGAATTGGGTTGCTTGCGCTTTTCCCGCCCAGTAATACGCGGCACCGTGACACATTTCTGCGGTTCCCGCACTGACCGCGTCAAAGCCTTCGAGGGGGGGGATGAGTTCGCCGCCGCCATAGACCTGTATTTTGAGCTGGCCTTCGGACATTTCTTCTGCCCATTTGGCGATGTGTTCAGCGGATTCTCCCAGGATGGGGAAGTGCGGCGGCCAGGTTGTGACCATTTTCCATTCGTATTTTTTGCGCGTTTGTACAGCAGGTGCCCCGGTTTCCTGTGGGGATGCACAGCCCGCCAATAATGCAGCGCCGCCGGCAAGTCCGGCTTTTTTTATAAAGTCGCGACGTTTTACGCTTTCCACGATTGCCTCCGATTTAATAGATGGGTTGCACAAATCAAAAATCAATGCCCCCCTCAATATAAATAAAAAATAAAAAAGTTTGAACTTTTCGACACCATAGGATAAATGAAAATTTTTTGTCCACTCTTGACAAGTGTAACCTTATATGGTTACATTTAAAAATGGGTAGAATTCGGCGAGGAAATTTCATTTTTGTGTTTTGGGCTGGCGACCATCCCCCAAGACATGTTCACGTTTATCGGTCGGGTAAGCTGGTCGTTAAATGGGATTTGGAAAATAATAGGGCGATGAAGGGCAAGCCTACGGGGCAAATTTTAAGATATATCCGAGAATTGCAAGATAGGGGAATGCTTTGAAAATTCGAAGAGTTGTGCCGAATAATCGGAAGAAGGCTTTTGAAGTTCATACGTACAATAATATCTATCTGTTTCCCTATGCGGTTGTGCGACCAACGCCGCGCAAAGGGTGCTGGGTTGTCAATGCGTATGTCGATCCCGAGTTGGATAATGAGGGGTTTGTCTATGTTCTCGCGTCTGGAGATGAGGGGACGGTTCACATTGATCATGTGCTTGAATACAATAGAGATCCCGGCTATATGGCTGATTTGTTGCTCTATAAGTTGACATGCCGGGTTCGGGAGGCTGTGGAGCAGTCGCCATTGAGTACCCGTGAGATTATTCGTCGGCTGGGTACTTCGCCCGCGCAATACTATCGCCTTCTGGACCAGACCAATTATCGGAAATCCGTTCGGCAATTGTTCGCGTTATTTCATATTGTGAACTGTAAGGTCGAATTTGTCGTAGAAGTTGATGTCACGCATTAAAAAAGTTTGAACCTTTTGGCAATGTCAGGTGTATGCAATAGGTAGAGACGCGCAGTAAATCACGCATGGTTTGGTTTTTTATGTTCCCGAGAAAATACCACACGCTTTCCGATGAAAAGCTCATGTCCCGCATTCAGCGGGGCGATGCGGCCGCTTTTGACGAACTCTATGCCCGATATAGCAAGCGGATGCTTTATTATTTTTTTCGCATGCTGGGAGGGGATGAGGAGAAGGCGCAGGATTTTTTGCAGGATTTGTTTTTGAAGATTGTCGAGAAGCCCGCCCGGTTTAAGCGGGGTCATGCTTTTGCTGCCTGGCTTTATACGGTTGCACACAATATGTGCAAGAATGAGTATCGCAAGCAGAGTGTGCGGAAAATTGTGGTTAATGATCCCGATATCGATTTGCATTGTGGGTGGGTTGACGGTGATCATGCGATAGAAAAGGCGTGCGATGAACGGGCTTTTCTAAGTGCGCTGATGGATGAGCTGGATCAACTCAGTGTGGATCAGCGTACGACGTTTTTATTGCGGCATCAGGAGTGTCGCAATATTCGAGAGATTAGCCAGATTCTCCAGTGTCCCGAGGGGACGGTCAAATCGAGGCTGCACCATGTTACGCAGAAGTTGGCAGAGAGACTTCAGGGGCGAAATTCCCTGTGTGGATGAGGAGATGGATATGAGGCGGGTTATTCCTATCGAGTTTGACAATAAAGAGGGTGTAGATGAGCTGTTGAGTCAGGCGCTTGCGGTCCCTGGGTCCGGCGGTCTTGAACCCGATCCGGCGATTCGCAATGCCGTTGTTGCCCGGATGTCCGCTCGAGAACGCAGTGGGTTCAATGTGTTGCGTTTTCTCAGGTTCCCGGTGCGCTTGCCCGTTTATCAGGTGGCTTTTGCGATGGGGATTGTTCTGTTTGCGGTTTTGGGTATCCGCAAGTCGCAGCCCGATCCCGCGATGACAGGGTCTTCCGAATCGCCAGTTGCTGTTATGGATACGAGCCAGACCGATTCTCCCCGGGTTTCGCTTTCAGATTCGCTTACGCAGATTACGACTATTTTTCCCGCTTCCAGTTCTGTAGATAGTCTTTGATTAAAAAACGATCAATCCCCGCGCGACTTCTCCCGCCGCCAGTGCGTCAAAGGCTTCGTTTGCGCCTTCGAGATCAAATCGCCGGGTTACGAGTTCGTCGATTTTTAGTTTGCCTGCCAGATAGAGTTCTACCATGCGCGGGAAGTCGTCCCATGTTCTCGCGCTTCCGTATTTGCAGCCGCGCAGGATGCGTTCGTTGGATTGGAGGTTGCCGGTGTCAAATGTGACGGTGGAGCCGGTTGGGGGCAGGCCGATGAGCAAGCACTGGCCCCTGGATGCCAGACAGTCCCAGGCTTGATTGATGACTTGCGCGTTGCCGACTGCTACAAATGAATAATCCGCCCCGCGTCCGGTGAGGTCTTTTATGGCTTCTACCGGATTTTCTTTGCTGGCGTCTATAGTGTGTGTCGCGCCAAAGGATTTTGCGTATTCCAGTTTGGCGGGGTTGATATCGACTGCTATGATGGGGTGTGCCTGGACGAGGGTTCCGCCCTGTATGACGTTGAGGCCGATGCCTCCGGTGCCGAATACGGCCATGCTCGCTCCGGGCGTTACGGCGGCGGTGTTGATGACGGAGCCTACGCCGGTCATGACCGAGCATCCGATTAAGGCGGCTACTTCGAGGGGCATGTCGTCTCTGATGGGGACCGCACAGGAGGCGGGCATGACGGAGTATGAGGCATAGCTGCACGCGGGTCCATAATGGTACACGGTTTGGCCTTTTATTTTCATTCTGGATGTGCCGTCCATCAATACCCCTTTGCCCGGGGGGGTGCGTTCACACAAATGCGATAGTCCGGTTACGCAGTAGTGACAGCGCCCGCATGTCGATGCCCAGGATAGGATGACGTGGTCGCCGGGTTTTACATGTCGAACGCCGGGTCCCACTTCTTCGACGATGCCAGCCCCTTCATCACCCAATACCATTGGCATTGGAAATCCAGTCCAGCTTCCATCTACGACGTGTAAGCAACTGTGACATACGCCGGTGGCGATCATCCGTACCATGACTTCGTCTTCTTTTGGTCCCTCCAGGTCCAGGTCCGCCACTTCCATCGGCCTGCCCGGTTCATAGAGTAGTGATGCTTGCATTTTCATGGGGTTCCTCCTTTAAAAATTATATGACCTACACCACGACCTCCGGCGTCTCATTCGGCGAGCGCCCATCGGAGTTGTTGACTTTAGATCCACCCGGTGCAGCGATATATCCATCTGGCAAGAGGGGATCATTCGTTTCTTTCATCCATGCGTACAATCGATGGCTCAGGTCCTTCCGCACAGGTGCCATGTCTTCCCGGTCGATGATGTTGTGCGTTTCATCGGGGTCGAATATCAAGTCGTACAACATCTCTTGATCTCGCGGCAATTTTTCCCAGTTTTGGTTGAGTAAGAAGGCTTTTGTGGGGGTGTCATCGACGTTGGGCAATACGAGTTTGTCGCGGTTGTCGTAGCGCCGAATGTATTTGTATCGCTCTGTGCGGATGCTGCGCATGGGTTCATACGCGGCGTGATAGGTTACTTCTGAAAAGATTTCCTTCCGGTGGCGGTCCTCGTTTATCAGGGGGTGTAGGGTTTTTCCCTGTACGTGGTCGGGTATGTCAATGCCTGCAGCGCGATATGCCGTGGGTAAGAGGTCCATCAGGCTGACCATTGTGTTTACGGTTTTTCCGCCTTCAAAGCCGGGTCCGCGTATGATGAGGTACACGCCGATGCCGTGGTCTGTCAGGTTGCACATGTTGCGCGGAAATTGCAGGCCGTGATCTGCAAAGCAGAATACGAGGGTGTTGTCGGATAGGCCCGTTTTTTCAAGGGCGTCGAGTACGTTGCCGTAGTGGTTGTCCATGATGCGCGCAGATGCTTTGTAGTCGGCTGTGTCGGCCCGGGTTTCTGGTGTGTCGGGTAGGGGACGAGGTGGGGTGCAGTATTGTTCGCGTTCTGCGGGGTATTTTTCCGGTTCGGCACTGTGAAATGGTCGGTGTGTTTCGTTTAATCCCAAATTTAAGAAGAAGGGTTGTTGGGGCGCGTTTTGCAAGAATTCTACGACGGCATCGGCGGGTTCGATCCATTTGGGCTGGCCGGGGTAATTTGTGTCCAGTCCGGAGAGGATTTCGTCGTATCCAATGGTGTCCAGGTCCGGTGCGGTGTGTTCCACGCCTGCGGTTGCGGTAAAATAGCCATGTGTCTTGAAGATGCGGGCTGCATGCCAGTCGTAATTGGACATGGCAAAGCCGCGATGCGCAAGGCCCGTCATGCCACAGGTATGGGGATACATGCCGGTTAAGAAGCTGGCTCTGCTGGGGGAACAGGTGGGGGCTGTGGCATACGCCCGCCGAAATAGTACGCCTTGTTCTGCCAGTTGCTGTAGATGCGGCGTTGGTACGGCGTGTCCATAAGGTTCAATATAGGTTCCGGTGTTGTGCGAGTGCATAAATAAGATATTTGGTCGGTCGTTCATGCAATCCTTCCTTGTGGTGGGTCTTGTTTGTTTGTATTTTAATCCGCCCATTGTAATGGATTTTTCGCGCGATTGAAATACTTTTTTTACTTTTAGCTTCACATCCTGAAAATTCAGGGCCATTTTACAGGAGAATTGGATCAATGAAGAAGGTTTTTATTTATTTGGATAATTCCAACATTTTTATTAGCGCACAAGAGGCCGCTGCAGAGCGCGAAGGTGAGGCCGTTCGCGCTCGCGTGCGTATTCATTTTCGCAATCTCCTCGCTCTGGCACATGCAGGCCGACCAATTGAGCGGGCGATAGCTGTTGGCTCTATTCCACCAGAGTTGCGCCAGGTGTGGAATCGCCTCGAGAATGAGGATGTTGAGGTGCAGTTGTTGGAACGCGGGGCATTGCACGGTAGCGAACAGGGCGTGGATCAAGTTCTGCAGACAATTATGCTCCGCGATACAGTGGATTATAACGGTGTACCGGGCATTGCTGTTCTCCTTACCGGCGATGGCAGTGGTTTTGTCGATGGCGTTGGGTTTCACGCGGATATTGAGCGCATGTATCGCAGGAGTTGGGATATAGAAGTGCTGTCGTGGCGTCACAGTTGCAACCGCCGCATGCGAGAATGGGCAGAGGAGAACGGAAAGTTTATCGCATTGGATGATTTCTACAATAGCATTACGTTCCTGGAAGGCGCGTGGCCGGGACAGCCCGTTGCAGACCCGCGCCATGCAGAGCCATTGCAACTCGACTTGCGCCCATAAAGAAAACGATTTCATTTTCCATTATGGATATCCACCCTCTTATCGCACATTTTCCCATTGTGTTGCTGATCATCGGCGTTGTTTGCGATGCGATTGGGATATTAGATGACCGCGATTTTTTTTTGCGAGCGGGGTTTTTGCTCTTTTCGCTCGGTGCTTTGACCGCGATTCCTGTCGCGCTTACCGGGGATAGTGCGGCCGAGGTCGCGCAGCATATTGATGGTATTGCGGCGGATTTAGACGATCACGATACGCTCGGGACAATTACCGCGTTTCTCGCTGTTGCTCTGGTGCTGATTCGCACGCATTTTGTTTTGAGAAAGAAGTTTGTCGGGTTTGTTCGCTATGTGTATCTCGTTTTTGGTCTTGTGACCGCGGGGCTGGTGTGCGCGGCGGGATATACGGGGGGACATCTGGTTTATTTGTACGGCGCTGGAACAGAGCCAGTCACGTCACAGATTGAGTTGGAGAAGGGCGAATAGACAATATGCCTGTTTATCTCAAAAATCCACACAGTATTCTGGCGGTGCTGAAAAAGCGACCGCAGGATGTTTTCGAGATTCGATTGCCTGCCAAACAGGGCGGTGGCGCGTGGCGAACTGTGCGGGAACGGGCAGAGGAGATCGGTGTGCGGGTGTTTTTTGGGCGGGGCGAACAGGAGGCTGTGCGGCAGGGGCGATCTCGTGGAGGAGACGCGGAAGCTGCGGTTAAAGAACATCCGGGTTGTGATCTGTCCGAGCTGTTTGCCGATAATGAGGGTCTTTTTTTGGCGCTGGATACGGTGCAGGATCCGCAAAATTTGGGTGCGATTTTTCGCACGGCGGCTTTTTTTGGGGTGCGCGGTGTTTTGCTTACCCGAGATCGTTCCGCTTCGCTGACGGGCACGGCGTACGATGTTGCTTCGGGTGGCGTTGAGTATGTTCCGTTTTCTGTTCAGACAAATTTGAGCCGAGCGTTAGATGTTGCCAAGGATGCAGGTCTGTGGGTTTTGGGGACTTCTGAGCATGCGGAGAAGGATTTGAGTGCGTTTTCGGCGGATCGCCCCTGGCTTCTGGTGCTGGGGAATGAGGAGCGCGGCATGCGACGTCTGACGCGCGATAAGTGCGATGAGGTGTGCCGCATTGCCCCCCGCGGTGCTATCGGGTCTCTGAATGTGTCTGCCGCTGCCGCGATTTGTATGTATCATTTTCAAAGGAGATTATAATGCCAGATAACAGACCCAATATTTTGCTCATTATGACGGATCAGCAGCGCGGCGATTGCCTGGGGATTGAGGGCCATCCCGTGTTGCAGACGCCCAATCTGGACTTTATGGCTGCGTCGGGGGTGCGTTTTCGCCATGCTTATTCGGCTTGTCCGGTGTGTGTGCCGGCTCGCCGTACGGTGATTACGGGGCGCAAGCCGAGCAATCACGGTGCGCTTCAAAATGCATCAGCACCGCTGCCGTGGCCGACGTTGCCCGGGGTTTTGCGCGATGCGGGGTATCGCACCCATCTTTCGGGCAAGGCCCACTGGGGTCCGCCTGCGACGGAGCTGGGGTTTCAGACTGCGGAATGGGCGGATAGTCCGATTTCCGGGGTTGATAATGATTATCAGAGGTATGTGCGCGAGAATGGTGCGGCGTGGCACCGGGCTTCCGATGCGCATGGGATGTATAGCAATGGTTTTCCAGGGCGTCCGTGGCATTTGGATGAGCATTTGCATTTTACGAATTGGTGTACGCAAAAGGGTCTGGAGTTTATCGATTCGCAAAGGGGAGATCAGCCGTGGTTTCTGGCGGTTAATTTTATCCATCCGCACCAGCCGGTTACGCCGCCCGCACATTATTTTGATAAGTATATGGCGATGGATTTGCCAGAGCCTTATGTGGGCGATTGGGCGCGGGTTTTCGATGGTCCGGTGCGCGGGTTGCAGCCGGAGTGCTGGCGCCTGTGTCTGGATCCTCCGGTTATGAAGGCGACGCGGGCGGGCTATTACGGGTGTGTCGAACATATCGATCACCAGATTGCGCGTCTGGTTAGCAATCGCGTGTTGCCAGATAATACGATTGTGGTGTTTGCTTCTGATCACGGGGAGATGCTGGGGGATCATCAGTGGTTGCGAAAGCGCAATCCCTTTGAGCCGTCTGCGCGGGTTCCGCTGTTGATGAAATTTCCCAATAGTTTGGGGCTGCCACAAGAGCAGGTGATCGATCGTCCGGTTGAGTTGATGGATATTATGCCGACGCTGCTCGATGCGGTGGGGGTTCCGATTCCGGATACGGTGGATGGGGAGAGTGTGTTGCCGATTATTCGCGATTCACAAGCGGGGTGGCGAGATTATGTTCACGGCGAATGCGCGAGTGTGCCTACGTCGAATAGCGGGATGCAATATGTGACGGATGGCAAGCGCAAGTTCGCGTATTTGCCAGGGCAGGGGCGGGAGCTGTTTTTCGATGTGGAGAATGATCCATGCGAGATGACCAATCTGGCGGATGATCCGGGATGGGCAGATGAGGTGGCTATGTGGCGGTCTCGTCTTATTGGTGAATTGGTCGGTCGTCCGGAGGGTTTTACAGATGGCGAACAGCTTCTGGTGAAAGATGGCTCAACTGCGGGGACGATTCCGGTGTGGGAGGAATATAGTTGAAAAGCAACCACCGATGAACACAGATAAACACGGATAAAAGGCGAGAGGCGAGATCCAGTATGTTGTAGGGGACGGTCCCCGTGCCATAGGAGGGAAATCCTTTTCCCGCCCCATCAACAAAGCCGTCATCGCGGCATGCTTAAAGCCGCGATCCAGAAGGTTTTGCTGTTGGTTTTGATTGTCATCTGTGTCCATCTGTGTTTATCTGTGGTTGCTCTTGATTTGCCTCAGATCTTCCCCAGTCATTTCTTCGGGTTTTGGCAGGTTGAGGAGGGAGAGCAGGGTGGGGGCGACGTCGCGCAAGGTGCCGCCTTCGCGGAGTTTTCCCGTGTAGGTGGGGTCAACGAGTACGAAGGGTACGGGGTTGGTGGTGTGTGCGGTGTGGGGTTCGCCCGTGTCGTAGTGGATCATTTGTTCGGCGTTGCCGTGGTCAGCGGTGACGATGGCTGCGCCGTTTGCTTTTTCTATGGCTTTGAGGACGCGGTCCAGGCAGGTGTCAACGGTGGTGACGGCGTGTATTGCAGCGTCGAGGATGCCGGTGTGGCCTACCATGTCGGGGTTGGCGAAGTTGCATATTGCGGCGTCGTATTGGTTGGTTGCGATGGCTTCTGTGAATCGATCTGCGATTTCAGGTGCGCTCATTTCGGGTTTGTGGTCATAGGTGGGGACGTCTTTGGGCGATGGTACGAGGATGCGTTCTTCGCCGTCAAAGGGCGTTTCTTGTTGTCCGTTGAAGAAGAAGGTGACGTGGGCGTATTTTTCTGTTTCTGCGATGCGTAGTTGTCGTTTGTTGGCCCGGGCGATGACGGAGCCACAGATGTTGGGCATGTTTTGCGAGAGGGTTTCGGGGGGGTACGCGATGCCGGTGACGGGTACGTCGGCTTCGTATCGGGTGAGGGTGGTGAAGTGTACGTTGGGCCAGATGTGGCGTTGAAAGCCGTCGAAGTTTTTGAGTGCAAAGGCGCGGGTGATTTGTCTGGGTCTGTCGCCGCGGAAGTTGAAGAAGATGACGCTGTCCCCATCTTTTATGGTGGGGTTGCCAGCGATGGCGATGGGTTTGATGAATTCGTCGGTTTCGCCGCGGTTGTAGGCGTTTTGTATGGCTGTGATGGGGTCGGTTTCTGTGATGCCTTTGCCCTGTGTGAGGAGGTCGTATGCGATTTGGGTGCGTTCCCAACGGTGGTCGCGGTCCATGGCGTAATAGCGCCCGGATATGGAGGCTACGCGGCCAATGCCATAGGTTTTGAACATGGCGAGGAGTTCGCGCATGCGGTGGATGGCGCTTTGGGGCGGTGTGTCGCGTCCGTCTGTGAAGGCGTGGATGAAGAGGCGGTCTGAGGGGAGGCCGCGCTCGGCTGCCATTTTGATGATGCCTTCGTAGTGACTGGGCCAGGTGTGTACGCCGCCGTCAGAGACGAGGCCGATGAGGTGGAGGTTGCGGTTGTGGTTTTTGATGCGGTCTATAGCGGCGATTAAGGCTTCGTTTTTGTACAGGCTGCCGTCTCGCACGCGGTCGTCGATCTGGGTCATGGCTTGCAGGACGGTGCGTCCCGCACCGAGGTTGAGGTGGCCGACTTCGGAGTTGCCCATGAGTCCGTCGGGTAGGCCGACTGCGCGTCCCGAGGTGTTGAGGGTGGTGTGGGCGTAGTTGGCCCAGATGCGGTCCATTGTCGGGGTGCTGGCAAGGGCCACGGCGTTGTGGTCCCGGCGCGGGTTTAATCCCCAACCGTCGAGGATGATGAGGGCAATAAAGCGTTTGTTGGTCATGGTATTGGTATGGATGGTAGGGGCGGGTTTAAAACCCGCCCGTTGTAGGGGCGAGGCATGCGTCATCGCGGCATGTTTTTGAGCCGCGATCCAGAAGATTAACGAGAAAACATATATATTCTTCCCGTTCCAATCAAGTGCGAACCACGGAATAGCGTACAAAAAGAGTTTGAAAAGATGAGTTGTTATGGTATTTTTCTTCTATGTATTTGCGCTTTTACATTGATCCAGATACCAATCAGCTCCACATTTACAATCACGGTGTCGAAGAGTACGAAGTGGAAGACGTGATGCATAACGCACTGGAAGATCGCGCTGGCCGCAATGGCACTCGCGAAGCCCTGGGCCAGACTCGAGGCGGTCGATATTTGCGCATTGTGTATGTGCGCGACGAATATCCCACAGATAGCTTTTTCATTATAACTGCTATTGAAATGCGTGGCAATGAATTGCGGGCTCTCCGCCGTCGCCAACGCAGGAGACGATAAATATGGATAAAAATAAATATCCCGAGGGTTGGAATCAGAAGCGCGTCCAGGAGGTCATTGACCAGGTCGAATCCCGGACAGAAGAAGAGACCATTGCTGAAGATGAGACCGCCTTTGAGCAAGGTTATACCGCTATGCAGGTTCCCCGCAAACTGGTACCTATCGTGCGTCAACTCATCGTTATGGTAGATGAGAAAAGCGATGTCTCTATCTGACGCAGTGCTCTGAATGATTCATAGATTCAATATTCTGGACTACACCCCTTACGCGGGGTAAGAGAGGTGAAGAATGAACAAATGTACGCTTTGTCATGAGGGTCAATATCTGAATAAACACGTCGTGTTTAGTTCTCGCCGAGATGGTCAGGTGGTCGTAGTCGAAGGTGTTCCGGCTCTGGTTTGCGATGTGTGTGGCGATAGGATCATTACCGAAGAGACTGCCCGTGAGATTGAGCACATCGCAACTGGTACTCCTGTCCATTCAGTACCCTTGTACCATTTTCCTGAAAAAGTAGCTTGAAACCTTTTAGAGAAGGATCGATTTATGAATCAAACGCATAATCCTTTGAATTCGCGCGATACGCTTGCTACTATGGCGGGTGATCTCGCTATTTTTCGGTTGGATCGGTTGGAGGTTGATGGGGTTGGGTCTGTGTCGAGGTTGCCGTTTTCTGTGCGGGTGCTGCTCGAAGCGGCGCTGCGAAATTTGGATGGGTATCAGGTGCGGGAGGAGGATGTGGGGACGCTGGCGAATTGGAATGCGGCCAATCCCAATCCGATAGAGATACCGTTTAAGCCCGCGCGGGTGGTGTTGCAGGATTTTACGGGTGTGCCTTCGCTGGTGGATCTGGCGGCGTTGCGTTCTGCTATGGGACGCATGGGGGGCGATGCAAGGCGGGTTGAGCCGTTGATTCCGGTGGATCTGGTTGTGGATCATTCGGTGCAGGTGGATAATTTTGCAAGTTCGGATGCGTTGCGGAGAAATGCAGAGATCGAGTTTGATCGCAATCGGGAGCGGTATGAGTTTTTGCGCTGGGGTGCGAATGCGTTTGAGAGTTTCAGGGTGGTGCCGCCGCTGACGGGTATTGTGCATCAGGTCAATCTCGAGTACCTGGCAAAGGGGGTTATTGCCCGGGATGGCGTGGCTTTTCCCGATAGTCTGGTGGGGGCAGATTCACATACGACGATGATCAATGGCCTGGGTGTGGTGGGCTGGGGTGTGGGGGGTATTGAGGCAGAGGCGGTGATGCTGGGGCAGCCGATTTATATGCTGACGCCCGAGGTTGTCGGGTTCAAGTTGGATGGGCAGTTGCCCGAGGGTACGACGGCGACGGATTTGACGTTGACGGTGGTTCAGATGTTGCGCGAGAAAGGCGTGGTGGATAAGTTTGTCGAGTTTTACGGTACGGGATTGACGGGTATTGGGCTGGCAGATCGCGCGACGATTGCAAATATGGCGCCGGAATACGGGGCGACGATGGGGTTTTTCCCGGTGGATGATGAGACGTTGCGTTATTTGGCGCGTACGGGGCGCACGGCAGAAGAGGTGGATGTGGTTGAGCGGTACACAAAAGAACAAGGATTGTTCCGAACAGATGATACGCCGGAGCCGCGGTTTACGGATACGCTTGAGCTGGATTTGAGTACGGTGGAGCCGAGCCTGGCAGGTCCAAAACGCCCTCAGGATCGCATTGCGCTGGGGCAGATGAAGGATGCGTTTGAAGGCGCGTTGCGCGCACCGGTGGGCAATAGTGGTTTTGGGCTGGATGATGATGAGGTGCAAAAGAGGACGAATGGGCAACTCGGGCACGGGGCGGTGGTGATTGCGGCGATTACGAGTTGTACCAATACGAGTAATCCTTCTGTGATGGTGGCTGCTGGTTTGTTGGCGAAGAAGGCGGTGGAAAAGGGGTTGAAGGTTCACGCACATGTCAAGACGAGTCTGGCGCCGGGTTCGCGCGTGGTGTCGGATTATCTCGATCAGGCGGGGTTGACGCCGTATTTGGAGCAGTTGGGTTTTCACACGGTGGGGTATGGCTGTACGACGTGTATCGGAAATAGCGGGCCGTTGCCCGATCCGGTGGTTGCCGCGATTCACGAGGGGGATCTGGTGGCGGCGTCGGTGTTGAGTGGCAATCGCAATTTTGAAGGTCGCGTGCATCCGCATGTGAAGGCGAATTATCTGGCTTCGCCGCCGCTGGTTGTGGCTTATGCACTGGCGGGACGGGTGGATTTGGATTTGAATGCGGAGCCGATAGGGCTGGATGGAGATGGCAATGCGGTGTTTTTGCGCGATGTCTGGCCCAATCAGGATGAGATCGGCGAGACGGTTGCACGGGCGCTCAAGCCGGATATGTTTGAGGCGCGCTATGGCAATGTGTTTGAGGGCAATGAGATGTGGAATGCGGTTGGTGGGCAAGCGGGGGATCTCTATGGGTGGAATGCGGAGAGTACCTATGTGCAGGAGCCGCCGTTTTTTGTGGATTTGTCGCCGGAGTTAGACGCGGTTTCGGATATTACGGGCGCGCGGGTGCTGGCGAGGTTGGGCGATTCGGTGACGACGGATCATATTTCTCCGGCGGGTTCGATTGCGGTGGATAGCCCGGCGGGGCAGTTTTTGATTTCTCGAGGGGTTGAGCCAAAGGATTTCAATTCTTATGGTTCGCGGCGGGGCAATCACGAGGTGCTGATGCGGGGTACGTTTGCGAATATTCGCATTCGCAATGCGCTGGCGCCGGGTACAGAGGGCGGTGTGACGGTGCATCTGCCTTCTGGTGAGCAGATGAGTATTTACGATGCGGCGATGCAATATGTGGATGAGGGCGTGCCGTCGATTGTGATTGCGGGCGCGGAGTACGGTTCGGGGTCGTCGCGCGATTGGGCGGCTAAGGGTCCGTTACTCCTGGGCGTGCGCGCGGTGCTGGTGGAGAGTTTTGAACGCATTCACCGTAGCAATCTGGTGGGTATGGGGGTGTTGCCGCTGGAGTTTATGGAGGGGGAAAATGCCGAGTCGCTGGGGCTTACGGGGCGGGAGGTGTACGATATTACGGGGCTGAGCGATGATTTGCAGCCTTTGCAAGATGTGACGGTGACGGCGACGGATGAGGATGGGAATGTACGGTCGTTTTCTGCGACGGTGCGTATCGATACGCCGGTGGAGATCGATTATTATCGCAATGGGGGGATTTTGCATACGGTGTTGCGGGGTTTTTTGAAGGAACAATAATGGAGATCGCGGAGATGGAAACTGTCTTGCATTTTCAGCCAGTGATCGAAGTGAAAGATGAGGATTTTTACGCGTTTTGTCGGCTCAATCGCGATGTTTGCATTGAGCGCAATGCTCAGGGGGATGTAATTATTATGCCACCAGCGGGCGGTGAGACGAGCGAGCGCAATGCAGAGATTACTATGCAATTGCGATTTTGGGCAAAAAGGGATGGTACGGGTGCGAGTTTTGATTCGTCAGGTGGGTTTCGGTTGCCCGATGGGGCGGTGCGGTCGCCCGATGCCGCATGGATTGAATATGCGCGGCTCAATGCATTGTCTCTGGAAGACCGACGCAGGTTTATTCCATTGTGTCCCGATTTTGTCATTGAGTTGCGGTCGGAAAGTGATCAGTTGGCCCCGTTGCAGGAAAAGATGCAGGAGTATCTCGATAATGGCCTGAGTTTGGGGTGGTTGATCGATCCATATACAGAGCGCGTTTATGTGTATCGCGCTGGCTTGTCCATAGAAGAACTGGAGAAGCCTTCGCGCATTTCTGGCGATCCTGTCTTGCGGGGATTTGAACTGGATCTGGATGAGATTTGGTGAATAGGTCGGATAATGTTAGAAAGAAACCGGGTGCATTCTTGCGATGCACCCGGTTCTTTTGTTCCAGGTCCTGACTTACCAGTATATCTGCCCTTGTAATGTGATGCGAGAGTCAGAGGGTCCGACAGCCTGTTTGCGGTGTTCGGCCTCGATGTTCAGGTGTACGGTCTGATCCAGTTCCAGACGGCTGCCCAGCCGGTAGTGCATTGTGCTGATACCGGACGTGCGCAACCCACCATAAGAGGCGAGTAAGCCGTTTTTGCCATGTGCAGGCAGGTCATAGCCGATTTCGATGTCAAATTGCTGCGGGCGCATTCCGCGCACAGGGCTTTGGACGATATGGGCTGTGTCGAGCAGGTGGGCATGATCCCACAAGGCATTTGTGCGGCTGACGGGATTGCCCCACACGGGCGATATAGCCAACTGCAGACCGCGATCTCTGATTCCCGGATCGAAACGCAATCTTATACTGGCACTCCAATCCCCGAAGTCGGCCTGCTGATGTGTCAGGAGATAGTGCCCGCGTGCTTCTATACCCCACCCGCTGGGCGTATGCACATACCCCAGGCCACCGCCTATTTCTGCACCCATTCCCGTTTCTGCTTTGCCCCCATCCCACCGGCCGCCAAGCTCGAGGCGCGAGATCAGCAATGCGGTCTCCGACTGGTGGTTGGACTCACCTTGTAGCGCGAACCGCACGCGCTGCACGTCTGCCTGGGCGACCGGGAGGTTTTCCCGTTCATCCGAGTTTATGCTGACGACAAAGGCGTCGCTTTTCAGAGACAGATCGATATTGCCCGCTTTTGCGAGTGCGTTGCGCATGCCCACCGCCGCCATCATCATTGCGATATCGGTCTGCGCCTCGCTGTATTGATCTGTTATTTGCGCCTCGCCCCAGCCGGTGCCTCCCAGACCCCATATATCCAGGCCCGTGCCCGCTGAATAGTGCGCGTAGGGTATGACGCTGAGCAGGTTCAGGTCCATGACACCTGCATCACTGCCGGTGTAATCGATCTCTCCGGTGCTGTGAGACAGGGCCAGGCCGAGCGTCAAGGGATGCTTTACGCGATAGTCAATTCCGAAGTATCCAGAAAAGACGCGCCCGTCCAGTGAAAGGTTATCCTCCGTGCGACTCGAGAACCCGCTCGTGCTGCCGTGTCCCCACAAGGACCAGGGCGATATCTTCTCTGTGGTTTCTTGTCCTAACTGGAGGCCGAAGCGGCTCTGAGAGAGGATGTCGCGGACAGAGCGGGGATGGAATCGAATCGGATTATAGTGGCTTCCCTCAAGGTCGAATGGGTTCTGCATGGGGGATGCTGCTGATCCGAACTGTCCCGACGGCAGGTTGATGTTGAGCCCCACTGATCTCGCCAGGTTCTGCAACAGCCCGACGATGCCATAATCTGCACGCAGAGTCAATGGCTGTCCGCCCAATGTGGCGTGCGATGCCTCTGTTCTCGAAGTTGTGAAGCGATCTTCTATTGCATCTACTGCGTTAGAAGCCACGGTTCGCCCAAAGGTGCCCAGGGCCAATTTCAGTACTTGTGGATTTCGATCTGGCACAACTACCGAGAGTGTGAAGGTCGTGCTGGCGAACATTGACGGTATGCCGTTATCTGTCGCTGTCACCGCAATGCTGTGTACCCCCACGTCGTTGCGAGCGGGCGTGCCGCTAAATGTGCGATTGGACGCATCGAAGTGCAGCCAGGTCGGCAGGGGCGCGCCGCCTTCAAGTGCCGCCGTGTAGGTCACGGTCTGGCTGGGATCCGGGTCGCTCGCTTCGGGTGACACGTATTGGAACGCCTTGCCCACTGTCGCAGTCTGGTTCTCTATGAGCGGTACGGCGGGTGCGCCGTTCTCTTGGCGCATGACTGTTGCGGTGTAGATCGCGCTCGTCAGCATGACTTCAATTGTGTTTGCACCGATTGCCAACGCAATGGGTTGGCTCGGCGTGCCACTTTTTATCGGCGTGCCGTTGACGATAATGGTCGCGGCCGTGTCGCTCGCCGTAGGTGTCACTGTGAGGCTCTCGACGGCGTTTTCGACCATGGCTTCATAAGCCGTTGTCTCGCTGGCAAATGCCGGCGTCAACGTGCCTTCCGAGAGCGTCAGGTCAGTCAGGGTGATGTCGTCGAGGTTGGTCGTCGTCAGGGTGATGTCGTCGAGGTTGGTCAATAAGACCTCTTTGGGGTTTAGATCTTTATACTTGAGATCGACGCTTGTGACTGGTGATATGGTGACGGTGTAGGGCTGATCGCCATCGTTGAGGTCATCGGGCAGGCCTGTCACAGTTACCATCTGCGGCGTGTCCCAGCTATTGGCGGTGGCGGTAAAGGTGAGAGATTGGGGTGTCCCCGTGCCCTCGGTCATATCCGAACTGCTGATCGAGAGGTTCACCGCTGCTGTGGGCTGGCTGTCCAGCACCACCGTGAAACTGACGACGTGACCTCTTTCGGTGGTGGCTAACCGCGAACCGGGACCAATCGCAATGGGGGTTGTTTTGGTGAGTGATGCGATTCCCGACTGGTTTCTGATCAATCCCAAAATTGGGGTCACTGTGATACCCGCTACATCGTCGTCGCGGTTGGTTACCAGGACATCTGGAAGGGTTATCCCATTGTAATCGGGATCATCACTCGTTGCCGCCAGCACAATTTTATAGTCTTGATCGCCATCGTTGATGTTGTCATCTACACCGGTGATGGTGACGGTCTGTGGGATATTCCAGTTTGTGGCTGTGAAGACGAGGGATTGGGGTGCCACTGTGCCTTCGGTGATATCCGAACTGCTGATTGAGAAGGTCACCGCTGCTGTGGGCCAGACACTTAGCACCACCGTGAAAGTGGCTGTGCCACCTGTTTCGGTGGTTGTGAGTCCCGAAGTTCCCGAAGTTCCCGAAGCTCCAGAAGTTCCCGTGGGTCCTGTGATGGTCACGGAGGGAGGCGTCAGGTTTGCCTCCACTGAAACTTGCTCTTCTGCAGCATTGTTGCCGTTGCCTGCACTATCACTGGCGATGTTCTCGTCGATATCTACGGTCACGGTTCCAGTGGCTGTTGGCGTGATGGTGACTGTGTAGGTGTTGCCTGAACCTGAGAATGCTGTGACAGTTCCATTGCCGACTGTTATATCATCCTGCTCGAACCCCGTGACGTCCTCCGAGAAGGTGATGGTTATGTCAAATGGGCCCTTTTGAGGATCTGTGGGTCCTGTGATGGTGACGGTTGGTGCATTGAAGTCTGCCGTCACTGAGACTTGCCCTGCTGCAGCACTGTTGCCGTTGCCTGCGCTATCTGTGGCGACATTTGCTGTCACATCTACTGTGACGGTTCCAGTGGCTGCTGGGGTGATGGTTGCTGTGTAGCTTGCTCCCGAACCGGAGAAGGCCGTCACGGTTCCATTGCCGACTGTTACATCACCCTTTTCAAATCCTGTGACGTCCTCCGAGAAGGTGATGGTTATGTCAAAGGCACTGTTCTGATCATCTGTGGGTCCGGTGATGCTGACGGTGGGTGCGTCTATGTCTGCTGTCACAGAGAATTGGCTCGCCGCTGTATTGCCATTGTCTGCACCATCAGTGGCGGTGTCTGCTGGCACATCTGCGGTCACAGTTCCACTGGCCGCTGGGGTGATGGTTGCGGTGTAGCTGCTGCCCGAACCTGAGAATGCAGTGACGGAGCCATTGCCGATTGTTATATCGCCCTGCTCGAACCCTGTGACAGTCTCTGAGAAGGTGATGGTTATGTCAAAGGCACTGTTCTGAGCATTCGTGGGTCCGGTGATGCTGACGGTGGGACGAGTCAGGTTTGCAGTCACAGAGAACTGGCTGGCTGCTGTGTTGCCGTTGTCTGCACCATCTGTGGCGACGTTTGCTGGCACATCTGCGGTCACAGTTCCACTTGCTGCTGGGGTGATGGTTGCCGTGTAGCTTGTTCCTGAACCTGAGAAGGCGGTCACGGTTCCATTGCCGACTGTTATCTCACCCTTCTCGAACCCTGTGACGGATTCAGAGAAGGTGATGGTTATATCAAAGGCACTGTTCTGCACATCCGTTGGTCCTTTGATGGTGACGGTTGGTGCATCTATGTCTGCGTTCACAGAGAACTGGCTGGCTGCCTCGTTGCCATTGTCAGCATCATCCGTGGCAACATCTGCTGGCACATCTGCGGTTACGGTTCCACTTGCTGATGGGGTGATGGTTGCTGTGTAGCTTGTTCCTGAACCTGAGAAGGCAGTGACGGAGCCGTTGCCTATTGTCAGATCGCCTTTCTCGAACCCTGTGACGTCCTCTGAGAAGGTGATGGTTATGTCAAAGGCACTGTTCTGCACATCCGTGGGTCCTGTGATGCTGACGGTTGGCGCGTCCATGTCTGCTGTCACAGAGAACTGGCTCGCCGCTGTATTGCCATTGCTTGCGTCATCTGTGGCTGCGTCTGCTGGCACATCTGCGGTCACAGTTCCACTTGCCGCTGGGGTGATGGTTGCCGTGTAGCTGCTGCCCGAACCTGAGAAGGCGGTCACTGACCCGTTGCCTATTGTTATATCACCCTTCTCGAATCCTGTGACAGTCGCTGAGAAGGTGATGGTTACGTCAAAGGCACTGTTCTGTGCATCCGTGGGTCCTTTGATGGTCACGGTGGGACGAGTCAGGTTTGCAGTCACAGAGAACTGGCTGGCTGCTGTATTGCCATTGTCTGCATCATCAGTGGCTGCGTCTGCTGGCACATCTGCGGTCACAGTTCCACTGGCCGCTGGGGTGATGGTGGCGGTGTAGCTTGTTCCCGAACCTGAGAAGGTCGTCACTGACCCGTTGCCTATTGTTATATCACCCTTTTCAAATCCTGTGACGGATTCAGAGAAGGTGATGGTTATGTCAAAGGCACTGTTCTGTGCGTTCGTGGGTCCTGTGATGGTGACGGTTGGTGCATCTATGTCTGCGTTCACAGAGAACTGGCTGGCTGCTGTATTGCCGTTGTCTGCATCATCAGTGGCTGCGTCTGCTGGCACATCTGCGGTCACGGTTCCACTTGCCGCTGGGGTGATGGTTGCTGTGTCGCTGCTGCCCGAACCTGAGAATGCAGTGATGGCGCCATTGCCTATTGTCAGATCACCTTTCTCGAACCCTGTGACGTCCTCCGAGAAGGTGATGGTTATGTCAAATGCACTGTTTTGTGCATTCGTGGGTCCTGTGATGGTGACGGTTGGTGCATCTATGTCTGCGTTCACAGAGAACTGGCTGGCAGCACGGTTGCCGTTGTCTGCATTGTCAGTGGCGACGTTTGCTGGTACATCTGCGGTCACGGTTCCACTTGCCGCTGGGGTGATGGTTGCCGTGTAGCTTTCTTTCGAACCTGAGAATGCAGTGATGGCGCCATTGCCTATTGTTATATCACCCTTCTCGAATCCTGTGACAGTCGCTGAGAAGGCGATGGTTATGTCAAAGGCACTGTTCTGTGCATCCGTGGGTCCTGTGATGCTGACGGTGGGACGAGTCAGGTTTGCAGTCACAGAGAACTGGCTGGCTGCTGTATTGCCGTTGTCTGCACCATCTGTGGCGACGTCTGCTGGCACATCTGCGGTCACGGTTCCACTGGCTGCTGGGGTGATGGTTGCCGTGTAGCTTTCTTTCGAACCTGAGAATGCAGTGATGGCGCCATTGCCTATTGTTATATCACCCTTTTCAAACCCCGTGACGTCCTCCGAGAAGGTGATGGTTATGTCAAAGGCACTGTTCTGTGCGTTCGTGGGTCCTTTGATGGTGACGGTTGGTGCATCTATGTCTGCGGTCACAGAGAACTGGCTGGCTGCTGTATTGCCGTTGTCTGCCTCATCAGTGGCTGCGTCTGCTGGCACATCCACGGTCACAGTTCCACTGGCCGCTGGGGTGATGGTTGCCGTGTAGCTTTCTTTCGAACCTGAGAATGCAGTGATGGCGCCATTGCCTATTGTTATATCACCCTTCTCGAATCCGGTGACGTCCTCCGAGAAGGTGATGGTTATGTCAAATGGTCCCTTCTGTGTATCCGTGGGTCCTGTGATGGTGACGGTTGGCGCGTCTACGTCTGCGTTCACAGAGAACTGGCTGGCTGCTGTGTTGCCATTGTCTGCGTCATCAGTGGCGACGTCTGCTGGTACATCTGCGGTCACAGTTCCAGTGGCTGCTGGCTCTATGGTGGCTGTGTAGCTGCTGCCTGAACCTGAGAAGGCCGTCACTGATCCATTACCTATTGTTATATCACTCTGCTCGAACCCCGTGACGTCCTCTGAGAAAGTGATGGTTATGTCAAATGGTCCCTTCTGTGCATCCGTTGGTCCTGTGATGGTGACGGTTGGTGCGTCTATGTCTGCTGTTAATGAGAACTGACTGGCTACTGTGTTGCCATTGTCTGTATCATCAGTGGCGACGTTTGCTGGTACATCTACTGTCACGGTTCCACTTGCCGCTGGCTCTATGGTGGCTGTGTAGCTGCTGCCTGAACCTGAGAAGGCCGTCACTGATCCATTGCCTATTGTTACATCACCCTTTTCAAACCCCGTGACGTCCTCCGAGAAGGTGATGGTTACGTCAAAGGCACTGTTCTGAGCATCCGTTGGTCCTGTGATGGTGACGGTTGGTGCGTCTATGTCTGCTGTTAATGAGAACTGGCTCGCCGCACTATTGCCATTGTCTGCATCATCAGTGGCGACGTCTGCTGGCACATCTGCGGTCACAGTTCCACTGGCTGATGGGGTGATGGTTGCGGTGTAGCTGCTTCCTGAACCTGAGAAGGCAGTGACGGAGCCGTTGCCTATTGTTACATCACCCTTTTCAAACCCTGTGACGTCCTCTGAGAAGGTGATGGTTATGTCAAATGGACCGTTCTGAGCATCTGTGGGTCCTGTGATGCTGACGGTTGGTGCATCGAAGTCTGCTGTTACTGAGAACTGGCGCGTCCCCTCAGAGAATTGGCTGGCTGCTGTGTTGCCATTGCCTGCGCTATCTGTGGCGACGCCTGCTGGCACATCTGCGGTCACAGTTCCAGTGGCTGCTGGCTCTATGGTTGCGGTGTAGCTGCTTCCTGAGCCTGAGAATGCAGTGACGGAGCCATTGCCGACTGTTAGATCACCTTTCTCGAACCCTGTGACGTCCTCCGAGAAGGTGATGGTTATGTCAAAGGCACTGTTCTGATTACCCGTGGGTCCCGTGATGGTGACGGTTGGTGCGTCTATGTCTGTGGTCACAGAAAACGGGCTCGCCGCCTCGTTGCCCTTTTCTACACCATCAGTGGCGACGTCTGCTGGCACATCTACGATCACGGTTCCGCTTCCCGCTGGGGTGATGGTGGCTGTGTAGCTGCTGCCTGATCCTGAGAAGGCCGTCACTGATCCATTGCCTATTGTTACATCACCCTTTTCAAATCCTGTGACGTCCTCTGAGAAGGTGATGGTTACGTCAAAGGCGCTGTTCTGAGTATCCGTGGGTCCTGTGATGCTGACTGTCGGAGCGTCGAGGTCTGCCAGCACCGAATACTGCCTGGATGCCCTGTTGTCATGGCCTGCGAGATCCTTGAACGTCGCTGCGCCGACCTGTACGGTCACGTTGCCGCTTGCGGTCGGTGTAATCTGCACGGTGTAGTTCCACCCGTAATCGGTAGCGGCCTCGAAAGACGTGACCGTGCCGTTTGTCACCGTGATGTCTTCTGCGTCGAACCCGACGAGATGACCTTCGGTCACGCCCAACCTGACATTGAAGGGTCCGGTTTGAGGCTCCGTCGGTCCGGTGATCCCGGAACCGGACCAGAAGCGAGGTGGGTCCGCGTCCACCCACACGTTATAGTTTACCCGCAGAGTGGCAGGTCCGTTCTTGACTCCGAACCATGTCGCTTGTACGTCGAGATCGTATGGCCACGACCCGTTTCTTTTATCGTTCCTGTAGCTCGGCGTCAATGTCAGGTCAAAGACTCGCCCTTCCTGGGTGTAGGAAATTGTGCAGTTCTTCGCCCTCGGAACAAAATCGAATGCTTCAGGTGCTTCTGAGAAGATGGCTTTTATTTTGAACGGGTCCTCAGTCGTGCGCGTCGTGGTCGGGCCTTCGATCCGGATTGACCGCGGCAGATACACTTGCACTGAGAATTGGCTGGCTGCTTCGTTGCCCTTTTCTACGACATCAGTGGCGACGTCTGCTGGCACATCCACGGTCACGATTCCACTTGCTGCTGGCTCGATGGTTGCAGTATAGCTGCTTCCTGAACCTGAGAAGGCTGTGATGGTGCCATTGCCTATTGTTACATCACTCTGCTCGAATCCTGTGACGTCCTCTGAGAAGGTGATGGTTGCGTCAAACGCGCTGTCCTGATTACCCGTGGGTCCTGTGATGCTGACTGTCGGCGCGTCGAGGTCTGCCAGCACCGAAAACTGCCTGGATGCCCTGTTGTCATGGCCTGCGAGATCCTTGAACGTCGCTGCGCCGACCTGTACGGTCACGTTGCCGCTTGCGGTCGGTGTAATCTGCACAGTGTAGTTATTCCCCCAATCGGTATCGGCCTCGAAAGACGTGACCGTGCCGTTTGTCACCGTGATGTCTTCTGCGTCGAACCCGACGAGATGACCTTCGGTCACGCCCAACCCGACATTGAAGGGTCCGGTTTGTGTTGTCGTCGGTCCGGTGATCCCGGCACCGGACCAGAAGCGAGGTGGGGCCCCGTCCACGTCCACCATATAACCTGCTCTCACCTTGGCAGGGCCGTTCTTGACTCCGGGCCATTGCACTATTATTTGAGATGGGTATGGCCACGACCCGCCTCGATCTTGATAATAGGCCGGCGTCAGCGTGATGTTAAAGACTCGCCCTTCCTGGGTGTAGGATATCGCACAATTCCTCACTGACGCAATACTGTATGCCTCAGGCACTTCCGAGAAGATGGCTTTTACCTGGAACGGGTCCTCGGTCGTGCGCACCGTGGTCGGGCCTTCGATCCGGATTGACCGTGGCAGATACACTTGTACCGAGAATTGGCTCGCCGCCTCGTTGCCGTTGCTTACGGCATCGTCGGCGACGTCTGCTGGCACATCTACGGTCACGATTCCACTTGCCGCTGGCGTGATGGTGGCTGTGTAGCTGCTGCCCGAACCTGAGAATGCAGTGACGGAGCCATTACCGACTGTTACATCACCCTGCTCGAATCCTGTGACGTCCTCTGAGAAGGTGATGGTTACGTCAAAGGCACTGTCCTGATTATCCGTGGGTCCCGTGATGCTGACCGTCGGCGCATCGAAGTCTGCGCGCACTGAGAATTGGCTCGCCGCTGTGTTGCCATTGCCCCCCGCATCCCTGGCCGCGTTTTTAGCCACATCTACGGTCACCTCGCCGGTGGCCGATGGCGTGATCGTGACCGTGTAGCTGGCCCCCGAACCGGAGAAATTCGTTACCGTCCCGTTGCCCACCGTTACGTCGCCCTGCTCGAATGACTCCGAGTGTAATACACCGACTGGTTCTGAAAACTCGATAGCCACGTTGAACGCACCGGTCTGAACGGCCGATGGACCGGTGATAGTGACTGACGGAGGATCTATGTCTGCCGTCCCCGAATACTGAGCCGCCGCTGTGTTGCCATTGCCTGCGCTATCAGTGGCGACGTCTGCCGCCACATCTACGGTCATTGTGCCGCTGGCCGACGGCTGGAGATTGATCGAATAGGTACTGCCTGAACCGAAGAACCCCATCACCGAAGCGTTGCCCACTGTCACGTCGCTCTGCTCGAACCCGGTCACTGACTGCGAAAAGGTGATCTCTACATCAAACGTATGGGCCCCTATCGTGTAGGATGGACCACTGAGGGTCACCGTGGGTGCCGAGGTCACTGTGATTGTGAAGGTCGCCTCCACCATCGCCCCGCCATTTACCTCATTTGCTTCGACCGTCACCGTGTAGTCCTGCTCCCTTGCAGTTGATGCCACCGTGCCCGTTACCTGAAGGGATTTCGAGTCTTGATCCCACTTCCATGTCAGCCCTGGCGGCAGACCAACTATCGTCATGCCCAGCATGTCGCCATCGGCATCGGTCACCGAGATGCCGAACGTGGTGATGGTCTCTCCCGGCTTATACGTCTTGTTGTCCGGTACCGTGATCACCGGAGGGCTGTTCGATTGCCCTGTGGCTGTCCCCACAAAAAAGAAAGCTCCGAGCAGGCAGGTCATTGCCATACCGGCTGCCTTGGCGCGTTTGCAATATAGTAACAGACTGAGAAGTCGTGCAATCATGGATGGGTTTGGGCTGGTAGAGAACTTGCCTAAAAAATGCATCGTTGATTCCTTTCGCTGAGGATTTAAAAATCGTTTGCCCTTATCCTTGATGCAAAAACCGTGCCAATGTTCTTGGAAATTCCCTAACCTATTTTAATACAATTATTTAGGCGCACATGTGTCCGATATCTGGATCGTCTGCAAACTCGGCAAAATGCAATGGTTGCATGTCGATCTGAGGCCGATTCAGGTAGTATAAGTTTTTTTATTTCAAGGGGTTATGTTGTGCAGGAGGGCGCAAATCGCGTTTTGCAACACGAGTCGCATTTTGTAACGATATGCAGGGAGGTATGAAGGAGGAAACGGTAGGGGCGAGGCATGCCTCGCCCGTCATTGCTCACTTCAAAATCAGGTCGTATCTCTTCAATTTCCGGTACAGGGTCGCTCTGTTGATTCCCAGTGCTCGAGCTGCTCTGGTAACGTTGTGATCTGAGGCTTCGAGCGCGTGGGCTATGGCCTGGTACTCGACTTTTTCGAGGGGCAGGATCGCTGTTGGCTGGTCGCTTTGCGCCGCCAATAGCGGCGATAATTCGGATGGTAAGTTGCTGGCTTGCAGTACTTCGGTTGTCTCCAACAGAACGGCCCGCTCGATGGCGTTTTCCAGTTCTCGTACGTTGCCAGGCCAATCGTACTGGAGCAGTACGCGCAGTGCCGCGTTGGATAGGCCGCTGATGGATTTGTCTATGCGCGTGGCGAACTTTTCGATAAAATGGTTGGCCAACAGGGGAATATCTTCTCGGCGTTCTCTCAGGGGCGGGATTGAGATGGGGAAAGCCGATAGGCGATAGAACAGGTCTTCGCGGAAGGTTCCCGCCCGTATTGCATTTTCCAGGTTCTGGTTGGTCGCCGCAATGACCCGCACGTTTACCGGGAGCGTGGTCGATCCACCGATTCGCGAGATTTTGCGCTCTTGCAGCACGCGCAATAGCTTGGCTTGCAGAACAGGTTGCATATCGCCGATCTCGTCGAGAAAAAGTGTTCCGCCCTCGGCGCGCTCGAAAGCCCCGATTCGCTGGTACGTGGCGCCGGTGAAAGCCCCCTTTTCGTGGCCGAATAATTCGCTTTCAATCAGGGGTTCGGGAAGGGCGGCGCAATTGATGGCCACAAATGGTTCCTCCTTGCGCGGACTGTTGAAGTGAAAGAGCCTTGCGATCAGTTCCTTACCTGTTCCGCTTTCGCCGCGAATGAGTACCGTGATATCGCTTTCGGTTGCCTGCTTGACCAGCGTGTACATCTGCTGCATTTTGGGGCTGTCGCCCACGATGCCGTCGAACGAATAGGTCGTTCCCAACTCGGTCCGCAGGCGCAGTACTTCGGCTTTCATTTGCTCGACTTCGATTTCTCTGGATACGTCTCGATACACCATCAGGCGGCCGATGACGTTTTCACTATCATCGCGCACCGGGGCGGTGGATTGGTAGAACAGGCGTTGCTTTGGCAACTGACCCGCACGGGTTTCTTTTTTCGCGTTGTCTTCAAGGAGGAACTTGCCCTCCAGTTCCGGCAGACCGGGTTCTTGAAATCGCTCTTTGAATCGCGCCGTGAGCGCGTCCGGCGGAATTTTCTTCAGTTCGTTTTCCTTCAGATTGAACAATTTTTCATAGCCTTGATTCGCAAATACCAGATGCCCGGTGGCATTGTACATGGCCATGGCGTCTCCTGTGGCATCCAGCACGGCTTCCAGTCTTTGATGGCTGGCAGTGAGTTGCTGCTGTTTCTCGGCCAATGCCTGTTCGACGTTCCACTTGCCGACCAGGGAAAGCGCGATCTGCTGAATCTCTTCGTGTGCAAAAGGCTTTCTGATATAGAGGACTTTGTGCAGCAATTCCATTTCGTGAATGATCTCGGACAGTGGCTTGTCTGTGTACGCGGTCATGATGACGATTTCGATGTCGCGATCTATTTTTCTGATCCGACGGATCGTTTCAATCCCATCGATACCCGGAGGCATTCTGATGTCGATATACGCAATGGCAATGGGGCGGTTCGATTCCTTTGCCTTCTGTACGATTTCGCAGGCCTCCACTCCGCCCGTTGCGTGCAAAAGTTCAAACGCTGGCAAAAAGGGCTTGTCTTTTTCGCGGGTGAAGGCGGCCGCCAACTCATCTGTTGACCGCGCTGATCGGTTGGGCTTCAACATTTCTTCAAAGTCGTCGTGGATATCTTCCTGATCATCAACGATCAAGACGCGATTGTTGTCGTAATTATTGAGTGTCATCTGTGGTCCTTTCGTCTGTGTCATGTCGAGAGCAGCGATCACTGCTCCTGTATTACTCTGGTCGTATTTTAGCGGATATTGTAGAATTTTTTATGTGGGAGAAGGGTGGGAAGGTTCAGTTTGATTCGAATGATTGTCCCCTTGCCAATGCCGTCGCTCATTGCGCGAATCTGTCCGCCAGAACTAAGGATAAAATTGGCTACTGAGTAGAGACCGAGACCACTCCCCGATTCTTTTGTGGTATAACCAGAGGCAAATACCCGCCTGGTGTTCTCTATGTCAATGCCGATGCCGTTATCTTCTATTTCGAGGGTGAGAATATTCCCCCTGACATAGACGCGGATATGAATGCGAGGCGGTGCATTGAGACCGCCGGCTGCTGCGAGTTCATCGATGGCTTCTATCGAATTTTTGATCAGGTTGATCATCATCTGGTGGAAGTTGCTCTCTTGAACCCGGATTTCTTGTGGCGTGGTGTCTTCGCAGTCAATAACTGTCTCGATCCCTCTTTTATCGAGCGACTCTTGCAAGACCTTGATAGCCATCGAGAACGCGTGCCGAAGATCGATGTCTTTCAGGTTCATATTGGGTCCGTTTAATGTCTCCTGAGTGCGGATAATATCGGCGATGTGATCCGCTCGGTCTTTAACGCGATTAACCGTTTTGATCAGTGCGGTATCCTGCTGGCTAAAGTCTTCGGCGAGTGCGATAACAAACGGCAACGCCTGTTGGCCTTGCGGGTCATTTTGGATGTAATTGTCCCAATCGTCTCTGTGTGCTTTTATCGCCTCGGCAAGGGCGCAGAGGCGGTGTAAGAGTGGGTTTTCCACCAGATGCTGGCGAATGGTCTCAATACCCGCTGTTACGCTGTTGACGGCATTGCCAATGTTGTGGAGGATGGTGTCGAGGATCTCCAGGCGGCCTTGTGCGAATGCCCGCGCCAGCGCTTCTTCGTTGATCATCTGTTGGGTGATATCGCGGAAAGTAATGACAGCCCCTCTAACTATGTTGTCCTCGTTGTAGAGCGGTCGCCCGTTTGCGCGGATATAAACACCTTCCGGCTTTTTCTCATTGCGAATGAATACGTCCTCATCGTCAATGGACTCTCCGCGAAACAGGATGCGGGCGAGCGGTTGTTCTCTGATTTTAATGAGCGTTTTTTGATCGGGATAAAAAACGCCATTTGTCCTCGGCCATTCGGTTAGCGGTACATTTACCCCTTCTATGCCGGTAATTTGTGTGACGCTGGAATTGAGGTGCAGGGAGCGTTTGGATAGATCGTAAATGACGACGCCATCGCTGATATTATTAAAAGCGGTCTCCATCAGTTCGTTCTGGTTTCGCAATTCACGCGCTGTTTGTTCCAGCTCCGCCTCTGCTATTTTGCGCGCGGTGATGTCGTGAAAAACGACCACGCCTCCTCCGTGCCCATCTATATCTTTTTTCAGGGGGCGACCACTGACGCTGATATAAACCCCGTCGGGCTTTTTCTTATTGCGTATAAACAACTCCATATCGTCCGTGTTTTTACCTTGGATGGCGCGCACGAGTGGAATTTGATCGGCTGGTACGTGCGTTTTTTGGTCGGGTAAAAAGATGCCGTATTCTTTCGTCCATTGATCGGGAGGTGTATCCATCATACCGATACCGACAATTTGTTCGGCACTCGGATTAAAAATGGTGAATTGCCCCTCTGCATCGGCCACGATCACCCCATCGCTGATACTGTTAAAAACGGTTTCCAGAAGTTGGGTCTGACGTTGCTGCTCGCGGTTGGCTTGTTCCAATTTGGCGTCTGCCTCTTTTTCCTGCGTGAGGTCGCGAATAACGGCCAATCCGGCGACGATTTCACTCTGGTCACTGCTGAGTATGGGGCGAGCACGGACACCGATGTACGTGCCTTCTGGATTTTTTTGGTTGCGTATAAACGCCTCCATCTCCTCTGTTTCCTCACCGTAGAGCGCGCGCGTGAGGGGAAGTTGCTCAATGGGGATGGGCGTTTTTATATCGGGGTAGTAAACACCAAAAGTTTTAGACCATTCGTTCAGGTCTGGCGTGACGATCCACGTACCGAAAACTCTTTCCACAGTTTTATTGACGAATAATATTTTGCCCATTGGACTGGCGACGATGATGCCGTCATTCAGATTGTCACAAACGGCTTCCATGAGCTGGAGTTGCTCGCGCAATTCCTCAATGATTTGTTCCTGTTTCTCTGCCATTTCTGTGTTCCCGGCGACGTCGGGAGAATCGGCTTTGGCTCCATTCCCGTTGTTGTCAGAGGTGGGTTCGATGAATGGGATGTGATCGGGTAGTTCGCCATCGATTTGTGCCAATCTATCTTTCATCTTTTTGTGCTCGGTGAAGTCGCGCAGAATGGCCAATCCGGCTTTGACCATATTTCTGTCACTGTCCATCAAGGGTATCCCGCGAACGCGGACATAAGTCCCATCCGGATTTTTCTCATTGCACATGACCACCTCCATCTCTTCTGTTTTTTCTCCCTTCACAGCACGCACGAGCGGAAGGTGATCGGTTGGCACACGCGTTTTTCCATCGGCATAAAAAACGCCATAATTTTTAGATCTTTCATTAACGGGTATATCCAGGATATCTGTGCCGAGATCTATACCCACAATTTGTCTCGCACGCGGATTCATGTACAATATGCGGTTTGTTGCATCGGAGAGGACGACGCCGTTATTTATATTTTTCAGGACGGTTTCCATGAGTTGGGTCTGATCGCGCAATTCGCCGACTGCCTGTTCCAATTTGGCTTCTGTCTCTTTGTCTTTGCTGATGTCTCGGAAAACGATCACGCCGCCTTTCGCCCCGCTTTTATCGGGTGGTAAAGGTCTGCCGCTGATGCTGACATAAGTACCTTCTGGCAAATTTGGGTTGCGTACAAATATTTCGACGTCGTCTGAGGATTCACCGTGGATGGCGCGTGCGAGTGGGAGATCTTCACTGGGAAATAACGTGACGCGATCTGGGAAAAAGAGGCCGTATTCTTCAGACCGGTGATTCAGGTCTGTGCCCGGGTTATAGGTTCCGACGATTCGTTTCGCGCTCGAATTAAAAGTCAAGTAGTCTCCGTTTTCATCGGCGGCGATTACGCCGTCAGTGATACTATCCAGAATGGTTTCCATGCGTTGCGCCTGATGTTGCAGTTCGTTGATTTTTTGTTCCATCTCGCGCTCAGTCTGTTTGTGCTTTCTTTCTCGTTTGTGCATGGCAAGAGCAGTCTGGATGTTCAGATGAAGTTGCTGTTCTTCATAGGGTTTCAGCACGTAGCCGAATGGATGGGCTGCCTCGGCGCGTTGCAACAGGTCGCCCTCGGAACCATCTGTGAGAAAAATTACGGGTATATCGGCACTGAGTTGTTGGGCAACGCCGTCGGCACCTCCCAACAGTTCGAGATCGATCAGGGCCAGGTCGGGATGCATTTCAGCGGCTTTTTCGATGGCCTGGTCCCCAGAAACCGAGGCGCACACGGTATAGCCCAGGGCTATCAGACGCTCTTCGAGGTGAGTGGCAGAATGCGCTTTAATGCGAGGGTGCAGGTGAAAGGCGGTTCCTGTCAGGTGTTTTTCGAGGTGTTTAGCAGAAGAATGATCGTCCTGAATAATCAGGATCTTTGCGTCTGTCATGGTATTGACATCCTTTTTTTACGGAAGGGGATTATACAGGCATGTATGCAAATGTATGCAGCAAATGTATGTAAAAATCGTATGCAAATGTATGTAAAAATCATGTGCAAATGTATGCAAAAATCGTGCCAGTTTGTAATAAATGATATAACTATTTGGAAATTAATGAATTATAAAAAAAGAAAATAATTTGCAGATTTTTGGACTGTTGCAGAAAGCGACCTTGTAAACCGCAGGGAGACGCATATCCTGTGAGTTAGAGATGCAACAAGCGTTTGTTTATAGATGATTTATGGGAGAATTAGAGGTAGGATATAGAGGATTTGTCGCAAATTGAAACAAATGTCGCGTTTTGCAACAGATATGGTGAATAGGGGCAGGTTTTAAACCTGCCCTTACCTGTTTTATAGAAGATGCGCGTCCTGTTCTTTGCGAAGGGTCCAGAGGGGGTCGTCTTCTTCTATTTGTATCGCGCTTGCGGTGATGAAGGCGCCGGCGGGGATGTCCTGACTTAGCGTGTTGCCGTTGGCCATGTGGAAGGGGAGGGGGTTGTCGGATGCGACAGGTAGCGCGGGGCGCATGAGGTATTCGATGTTTTTGCTGTGGTCGTTGCCGATCCGGTGGCCAGCTTTGAGGGGTTCTTTTGCACGGCCTACAACGTCGAAGGACGGGCGGTAGTCGGTGGTGCCCGTGGGCAGGTTTAAGAGACCCGCGACGAGTGTTGTGATGGGTGTTTCAACGCCGCAGAGGTGATAGGGTCGGTAGATGAGGGCTGTGGTGCCTTTTTTGTTTGGGATGAGTCCTTTGGTGGTGAGGATGTGGCGGGAGTAGGCGTTTTCACAGGCGACGACGATGAAGACGCCGCCGCCGAGGCCGGGTTCGTTTGCCTGGCGCAGGCAGGAGACGCAGTCGATGACGCCGCGGTGAGATAAGATGCCGCCGTCTTCTTTGGGTGCGAGGACTTCGGGTATTTCAACGGTGCGGACGACGGGTGTGTGCAGGGTGTCTATATCGGGGATTAGGCCGGTGGCATTGGCGGCGATGGTGAGTTCGGTGATGTCGTAACCGGCGATGGCGCCGAGTTCGCCCATGATTTGGCGGCGTTGTGCGATATGTGCCGAGGGATTTTGGGCGGAGAATATCTGTTTGTCGGGGATCTGGATTTTGCCTTTGGACCATACGATGGCGTTGGTCTGCGGGTCGTAAACGCGGTTGGAGTCGAGGGATTTCCCTCCGCAGAGTACTTCGAGGCCCAGGCTGCGCGCCCATTGCACAAGGCCCATGAGCAGGCCGTGCTGGTCGCCGTCAACTGCGGTATAGACGAGTCCGGCTTTGTCTGCGTGGTGTTTGAGGATGGGTCCGACGGTGACGTCGGTTTCTTTGGATACCATGGCGACGTGTTTGCCGTGTCGGATGGCTTCGATGCCGTGTTTTGCGCCGGCACTGGGAACGCCTGTGGATTCGACGATGACGTCGAGGGGCAGGTCCATCATTTGCATGGCGTCGGTGAGTATGACATGTTTGCCCTGTTCTATGGCTTCGGCAGCCTGTTGGGTGGTGTCGCATAAGATGGTTTTGTCGGAGTCCAGGCCGGCGTGATGATATGCATTTTGAGCTGCGTCCGGATTTGTGTCGCAGACGACGGATACGTCGAGTTGATTGACGACGCGCGATTGTGTGACGAGGGCTGTGGCGTAGTGTCCGGTGCCGATGACGCCAACGCGCACGGTGCGGTCAATTTGGGCGAAGAGTTGGTGGTAGATCATGGTGATTTTCCTGAAGGTATTATTGAATTAAGAATCAAAAGCAACCACAGATAAACACAGATGGACACAGATAAAAGGTGTTTTATGCCCAACAGCTTGAGCGTGTCGAAAGGGTGTGCTGTTGCCTTGTTAAAGCAGGACATTCCCTACCTGTGTTTGGGATGAGCAATACCGCAACTATCCGTGTTTATCGGTGTTCATCGGTGGTTGCTTGTCTAACTTCAGTTACTGAATTGCGATGACGCGAGCTGGTGCGCCGTCGGCTTCGGGGATTTTTAAGGGGAGGGCGAAAAATTCCACGCGGTCTGTTGCTATCATGCCGGTGTTGCAGATGTATTCGATGAGGATGATGCCTTCGCGCAAGAGGATGTCGTGGGTAACGAATTCGGAGAGGGGTGCTCTTTCGCCACTGAGCAGCTGGCGTATGGGATAGTCCTGCGGAAAGTCGAATGCGATGGCGCGGATGTTTTGCGCGCGTAGCCATTTTGCGGCGGGGCGCGACATGTAGGGCGCGCGGGTCCAGAATTCGGGGGTTTGATGCGATTCTACTTCGTCCCACCGCGTTTTCATGACGACGATGTCTCCAGGCCGTATGTGCTGTCCGGCTGTGCGGATTTGCGCTTCGGTGATCGGCGTTTCTGGCGCGATGCCCGAGAGATCGACAACTGCGGCCTGTCCTACGATTTGGTCGAGTACGGTGTCGCTGGTGGTGGGTCCTTCCGGGAACATGTGGCGCGGCGCATCGACGTGCGTGAATCCGTGGACAGCCCATCCCATGTGGGTCACTTGCGCCATGTCGCCGGTTTCAAAACTGCTTTTTAGGCTGCGTTCAACGGGCCAGCGGAAGTGGTCGGCAATGGGCATGGTGAGGTCGATGATGGGCATGTCTATATGTTTCCACGCGTTTCGAGCAGGGCGATGATTTGCAATGCGGCCTCTTGTGGGGTGCTGTCAACGGTGTGTATGACGAGTTCGGGGTTTTCAGGCGGTTCATAGGGGTCAGAGATGCCGGTGAAGTTGGGTATTTCACCTGTGCGCGCTTTTTTGTACAGGCCCTTTGGGTCGCGTTCTTCACATACGTCGAGCGGGGTGTTGATGAATACTTCGATGAAGTCTTTGTTTTCCATGAGTTCGCGCACGCCGTCGCGGTCGGTGCGATAGGGGCTTACAAAGCTGGATAGGGTGATGATACCGGCGTCGGCAAAGAGTTTGCCGACTTCGCCGATGCGGCGGATGTTTTCAGCGCGGTCTTCGGCTGAGAATCCGAGGTTTTTGTTGAGGCCGTGGCGGATGTTGTCGCCGTCGAGTACATAGGCCATGCACCCGCGTTCGATCAGGGCGTGTTCTGTGGTGAATGCGATGGTGCTTTTGCCCGAGCTGGGCAGGCCGGTGAGCCAGATGAGTGCGCCTTTTTGTTCGAGCAAGTCTTCGCGCTGTTTGCGCGCGACATGGCCTTCGTGCCAGACGATGTTGGTGGCTTTTACTTCGGTCAAGAGATTCCTCCTGGTAAGGGTTAGAGTTATATTTCAGGTGTTTAAGATACCAAATTTTGGATAAAATGATGAAGAATTTTAGATTGTTTTTCTCGAATTGTGATATAATTTACCATTACACAACAAGACAGGAGGGAAAGCCATGGCAGATCGAAAGAAGATAGCAGCGGTGATTACGTCGTATTTTCCGCGGTCACACGCCGATGTGATTGTGACGAAGTTTTTGAAGGGGTTTCCAACAGATGACGGGTTGCTTGCACCAGAGGTGGATGTGGTGTCGATGTATCTGGATCAGGTGCATTTTAGAGATGATATCGGGTGCGCGATTGCAGAGGAATTCGGTGTGCCGATGTATGGGAGTATTAACCAGGCTTTGACGCTGGGTGGTGATGAGCTGGCGGTGGATGGGGTGTTGCTGATTGGCGAGCACGGCGATTATCCGTGGAATGAGAAGGAGCAACATATGTATCCGCGGAAGTATTTTTTTGAGCAGATTTGCGGGGTGTTCGCTTCGTCGGGGCGGTCTGTGCCGGTGTTTAGCGATAAGCATCTTTCTTATAATTGGTACGATGCAAAGTGGATGTGCGATCGCGCGCGGGAGCTGGAGGTGCCGTTTATGGCGGGGTCGTCTCTGCCGCTTGCATGGCGCAAGCCGTGGCTTGAGTACGATTTGGATACGGAGATTGAGACGGCGATGTCAGTGGCTTTTGGTGGGATTGATTCTTATGGTTTTCACGCGCTGGAGACGTTGCAGTGTATGGTTGAGCGCCGTGCGGGGGGAGAGACGGGGATTGTGGCGGTGCAGTGTTTGGAGGGGGATGATGTCTGGGCGTCGGATGCGTGGGATAGGGATTTGTACGCGGCTGCGGTGGCGCATATTGAGGCGAAGGAGGATGGCGATGTGCGAGAGCATTGCGAGAATCCGGCTGTTTTTTTGATAGAGTATGCAGATGGGTTGACGGCGGCGACGTTTATGTTGAATGGGTACACGCGAGGGTGGGGTTTTGCAGCGCGGCGCGGGGGAGCGGTGGATAATATGCGCGTTTTTTTGCCAGATAATCCGCATGCGCATTTCAGTTATTTGAGTTTGAATATTCAGCAGATGTTTTTGACGGGTAAGCCGCAGTATCCGGTTGAGCGCACGTTGCTGATTTCAGGTGCGCTGGAGGCGTTGATAGATTCGCGGTTTGAGGGGTACAGGCGGGTTGAGACGCCGCATCTGGCTGTGGCGTATCGTTCTTATGAGGAGATGCCAATTCGGCCCACGAGTCCCGATCCGGTGGGCGCGAGTCTGGTGCCGTTTGATTAATTAGCGTCTCCGAACGAAGGATAGCGGTGTCAAAAAACTGATGAACTTTTCTGTCATTGCGGCAGGGTCCCCGTATAAAGGCATTACGGGGCATGCTTAGCCGCAATCCAGCCTTTTTGGAAAACTTATGGGCGATTCCTTATTGCTAAAGTGCGTTGAAAATCCCGAGCGCGAGCGGGCTTATACGATTGAATTTGAGTCGTCGGAGTTTACGGCGCTGTACGCGGTGACGGGGCAGCCGATTTTTGCAACGGTTTCGATTTCTTATGTGCCGGGGGAGATGTGTGTGGAGCAGATGTCATTGAAGCAGTATTTGGGGTCGTTTCGGGAGGAGAAGGTGTTTTATGAGGGTGCGGTTAATAAAATTGTGGATGATTTTGTGCGGGCGTGCGATCCTCTATCGTTAGATGTGACGGGTGATTTTACAGTGCGAGGCGGTATTGAGACGCGGGTGTCTGTGGCGTATGAGCGGGAGGATGAGGTATGAGTTCACTGTTAGAGGCGTTTGATAATCCCAATCCAGAACGGCGTTATACGATTGAGTTTACGTTTCCGGAGTTTACGTCGCTGTGTCCCAAGACGGGGCAGCCGGATTTTGCGACGATTGTGATCTGGTATGTTCCGGGTCCGCGGTGCGTGGAGTTGCGGTCGCTGAAGCACTATTTCTGGTCGTTCCGAGATCAGGGGATTTATATGGAGCCTGTGACGAATCAGATTTTGAACGATCTGGTGGCGCTGTGCGATCCGGTTGAGATGGAGGTGATTAGCCGTTTCAATATTCGCGGTGGTATCGATCACGAGATTACGGCGTCGTATCAGCGGGAAGATGAGGGTTGACGATAGCGGGGTTTGATGCATTAGATGTAGTGTCTGACGGCGAGGCGGTGAATATTTCTGGCTCTGGCCTGACCGCCCAATTCTCCAACGCAACCGTGGATGAAAATGATGGACAGGTTACGGTTTATCTGGATAAGCAGAACTGAGCATTTTTACGTCAAAAAAAAGTCCATAGGACTTGCCTAAATCTAAAAGGTCTGTTATAATTCTTTTTACACGCTAAACAATCCGATCGTGACTGATCATAACCTGGATAGGGGTTGCTGAGAATAATGCTCGTCAAGTGGTTTGTGTACACAGTTCTTCTTGCAATGACACCAATACTAATGCGTTTACTTATTGCTGCCCTTGTGACCTCTGAAACTCAGTTTCGCTGGTTGTCGGAAAGCGATGTTGCAACGTTTGGCCTGATCTTGATGATCACAAATATCAGTGCTCTTGAAACGGCTACAAATGTCGAGGCGGATTGGAAGACAAAGAGTATAGGCTTTTCATTACTATTCATCGTAATATTTGCCGCTCTATTTGCAATTACATGTTTTCAAGAGCTTCGGGAAGATGTTTTTGAACGTAACTACGTTCTCGGAGCAAACCTTGTTCTCTCTTTGTGTTCTGTCGCATATAGCTATGCAATCTGGAACCGAATATCGGTTTCCCAGACATCTGAGGAGTGACGTTATGAATACTATTCTTCTCGTAGCTACAATACTTTTGGCTCTGCTCATTTTATATCTCGCGATTCACACGATCATTGAGACACGGCGTCGTTACTATAATGACGACATAAAAAGAAAGAGGAACAGATGAAAAAGCTGCGTCAGTTTATCTATCTTTGAAAATACAAATATGAAATTTCTCCCCCGGTCTCAGTTTAAGATCGGGTTTTCTTTTGTATCAGATCACTTTATACTTTTTTCACGATGAGTAAGTGCCTATAATTGGATTGGAAGAGTTTTAATCGCTTAAAAGAGGAGAGTGTGTCATGCCTGTGCTTACGGAAGATGAGATCCGTTTTTTTAAACGCGAGGGCTATCTGGTGAAGAAGGGTGCTCTGGATCCCGAGTTGTGCGCCCGTGCGCGCGAACGCTTGTGGGACGATCCGCCGCCGAGTCTGAAGAAAGACGATCCGGATTCGTGGGTGGGTCCTATTAAGCCGGAGGAGGAATCAGAGGATCGCAATAATTACAAGCGCGGTTACCGCTGGCAATACCGCAAGGTGGGCAGAGAACCCTGGATGATCGAGTTGTTGGCAAAAAATCCAGTTGTGTGGGGTGCTGCGGAGCAGATGCTGGGTAAGGGGAATTTTCCAGAGCCTACGGGTGTGCGCGGTATTTATTGCACGTTGCCCTATGGCGATGTGGAGCGCCAACCGCGTCATTTGCATGTGGATGCCCATGCGTTCAATTTTGCTGTGGTGGGCTATATCGATCATGTGCCCGAGGATGGCGGTGGTTTTACGGTGTGGCCCAGGAGTCATCGCACGTTTTTTTTCGATTATCAGACGCGCTATCTCAAGGAGCCATTGCCCCGGTTGGAGGGGCATAGAGAACAGTTTCAATCTTGTGACGAGAATTCATATCAGACGCATGGCGAACCCGGCGATATTGTTTTCTGGCATCACCGTATCGGGCATATGGCGTCGGCCAATTATTCGCGGCAGATCCGAAAGGCGGTGTTGTACGATTTTAAGTTGAACGATATGCCCCAGCTTCAGGAAGAACCCCCGGGAGATGATATCTGGGTCGATTGGACAGATGATGTGCGGGATGTGTCGATTGAGGACGGGGAATAAGAGGCGGAGGTTTTCCGGATGGATGTTCATTTTTGGTCACTGATCTGGGTCGGCGTTGTGGTTATTGTGTTGGGTGTGCTGCTGTATTATGTGATTAGGTCGTATAAATAATGCAAAAATCAGCAGTCAATGGTCAGTTATTCATTGTAGGGGCGAGGCATGCCTCGCCCGTCTTTAAAGTCACGCATCACGTAACATCTATACAGAAATAGAAAGGATTTGACCGATGTTAGAAGTGCAGCAATATGCAGTGTGCGATTTTGAGTTGTATGCGGATGTGGGTGATAGAAATCCGTTTGCGGTGGAGGTGACCGCAACTTTTACACACGAACTGGGCGAGGTGGTTGAAGATTTGCCCGGTTTTTTTGATGGGGATAAGTGGGTTGTCCGGTTTAGTCCGGGTGTAGAAGGTGTTTGGACGGGGCGTTCGCGGTCTGAGCTTTCGGGTTTGGATGGGGCTGAGTGGTCTGTACAATGTGTGGGGAATGAGAACGCTGATGTGCATGGTTTGATAGGTATTGATCCGGAGTATCCACAGCGGTTTGCGTGGTCTGATGGTACGCCGTTTTTATATTTGGGTTTTGAGTGCGATTGGTTGTTTAGCTATCACCAGGCTGATGCGGCGCGGTGTTATCGGCATGTCGATCTGGTTGCGAGCCGGGGGTTCAATTGTTTTGTGATGAATTTGTACGCCCATACGGGTTTTGGTTCGCGACCGAATGACGATACGCGCCCTGTGTTGCCGGAGTATATTTTTGGGCCGCCGGAGATGTATTTGTTCGAGGGCACGAATGATGCGCCGGATCACGAGCGGATGAATATCGATTTTTTTCGCGATTTTGACCGGTTGATGCGCTATTTGCACGGGAAGGGGATTGTGGTTCATCTGATGTTGCAGGTGCAAAATAAGCAGGTGAATTGGCCAGCGCGCGAGACAGAGGCAGATGATCGGTTCTGGCGCTATGCGGTTGCGCGGTACCAGGCTTTTGGCAATGTGGTCTGGGATGTGGGCAAGGAGAGTAAGAATCTGTATCGCGAGATGGGCGATCACGATTATGTTCTGGATCGTATGGATATTATTCGCAAGGCGGATGCGTATGGGCATTTGCTGACGGTACACGATGTTGAGATCCGAAACGCGGGTACGCTGTCTGAACCCGACCGGCAGTCGGATTTTGTGACGGATCAGGTGCATTTGTCCGATGCTGCGCGCTATAATCGGGAGGCGATTCGCAGGTTGCGCAATTCGGGCACGCCGTATGTGAATGTGGAATATGGGTATGAGCTTGCCGAGGAACAGCTCAAGACTTATCGCGGGCGCACGACTGCCGAATGGGATGATATTTTGAAGTGGACGTGGGCGATTTACGCGGCAGGCGCGTATCCGTGTTATTATTATGACAATACGTCGTGGGATTTGATCAAGTTTGAGCCGGTGCCAGAGAGCTGGATGAGGTATCGAGAGTTGCGGGATTTTTTGGCGGGTCTGCCGTTTAATCAGATGGTTGGGGATAATGAGTATGTGGAGCGGGGTCTTTGTCTGGCGCTGGCAGGGGATGCGTATCTTGTGTATTTGCCCGAGGGCGGGGATACGCGTATCGATTTGTCCGATGTGGGTGGGGATACGCCAATCGCTGTGGAGTGGATGGCGATTTTGACGGGTGAACGGAGTAGTAGTAAGATGAGAAAATCGAGTGATTGGGGTGGGTTTAATACTGATTTAACCAATCCGTTTGAGGATAAGGATCAGCCGTGTGTTGTGGGGTTGTGGGTGGGAGGAAAGGGAGCTATACGGTAGAAAGTGCCTGTTGGTTTTGAATGAGGATATTCGGATTGGGGTTTTTATCGGGTACTGGAAGTCCCTGTTCTTTCAAGAGTTCAACATGTTCTTCCATTCCCCATTTTGCTTTGAACATGCAATCTTCGATGGAATGTCCAATACCTGTAAAACCTTCCAATTCTGGGGAGTAAAAGCCAAAAAAATCCGGCTCTTCTGTGGCTTCAATGATCAATGAGTAGGGTAGATCAAGCATTGTTGGGTTTCTATCATACGTCATGTGTGACTTTAGAATAATGGTGAAAAAAACAAGCAATCAGTGGTCAGCAGTCAGCAAAACAAGGATTCTATAGCCGTCATTGCGGCAGGGTGTTAGCCGCAATCCAGTGGTTTTGACTTTCTTATCTCTGTTTGTCGGCATTATTCTGTGGCGATTGTGAAGTCACACATCGCGTCATTTCAATCAAAATACAGTTTATTGATACAAGAGTCAATAATCCGATTTGGATCTGTTATGAATATTGAACGATATTTTTTGGGCTGTCCGATTTGGGGCAATAAAGCGTGGGTGGGCGAGTTGTTTGCGTCCGATGTTGTGCAGAAAGATTTTTTGAGCCAGTACGCTTCTGTGTTTAATACTGTGGAGGGCAATACCACGTTTTACGGTTTGCCATCGGAGAAGGCCGCGATGCGCTGGCTGGCTGATACGCCGCCGGGTTTTCGCTTTGCGCTTAAGTTTCCGCGTGCGATTAGCCACGTTAAGCGGTTGCGAGATGCCGAGTTGGAGACGGCTGCGTTTGTAGATGTTCTCGCGGTGTTACAGGATCGGGTGGGTCCGTCATTTTTGCAGTTGCCTCCTTCTTTTGGACCGCGCGATTTGCCGGTGTTGGACAGGTTTTTAGATGCGTTACCCGATACGTTTTCTTATGCGGTAGAGATTCGGCACCGTTTGTTTTTTGCCGAGGCAGAGAATGAACTGAATGCGATGCTCAAGAGTCAGGGCGTGGATCGCGTGGTTTTTGATACGCGGGGGTTGCACAGGGCGCAGTCGGATGATGTTGCTGGGCGCGAGGCGCAGCGGAAGAAGCCAAAGGTCCCCGTGCGGTTTCTTGCGACGGGGCGTTTTCCTTTTGTGAGATTTGTCGGGCATCCCAAGGTTGAGAAGAATTTGCCGCTTCTCGCAGAGTGGGTGCCGGTGGTCGCCAATTGGATACGCGAGGGGCGAACGCCTTTTGTGTTTATGCACGCGCCCGATGATTTTTACGCGCCGCAGTTGGCGCGCCATTTTCACCAGATGTTGTCTGGGGATATAGATGTCGGCGAGATGCCGCCCTGGCCCGCAGAACAGGTCCAGGAGGAGCCTGTGCAGATGGATTTGTTTTGACCCAAAAATGATGAATTTAGATATTGAGCAAAATGCGTAGTCGATCCTCAATAGCTGTTAGAGTTTCTACGGAAACCGCACCCCATCTATTTTTTAGCCGTCCTGTGCTAACGGCAAAGTGTTGCATCCCATACTGCACGCTCTTCTAATTCTTCTGCCCAGGCCTTTTGATTCTGACGGAGCGCGTTGTAAGCGCGATTCGCATCTTCCAAGAAACGCTTGCGGCGATAATCTTCAATTGCACGCTCCAGAATAACATGTATAGGCTCGTTTTCGCTGTTCGCAATGATTCTGAGTTTATCCCGGGTTGCTTCGTCAATTCTCACGGTTGTGGTTGCCATATCTATCTCCTTTTACAAAATTATACCAAATAATTACCCAAAATGTATGCACAATTCTGTACACCATCAAGGATTTCTTTGAATAAAATTTGGTTTCAAAGTTCAGTTTAAAATAGAATGTATCTCCTGTGCCGTAATTTTCTCCCTGCGCCCTATCGAAAAAAATTGACTTTTGAAAATTTTAGGTTCATTGATATTCATGTTGAAAAGTATTTACCTATCTCAAAAGGAGAAGCTTTATGGATGCGCGCGAGCGGTATTTCTGGGATTTGACGGGATACCTCGTCGTGAAAGGTGTGTTGTCAACAGAGGAGGTTGCGCGGGCGAATGATGTTGTGGATCGCTACTGGGATCGGGTTCAGGTCGGTGGTTCTACGGCGAGGGATTCGGTTGCTTTTGCCGGTACGGGGCGTCCTATGTTGCCCGGTATTCTCGAGTTTCCAAAACCGGATTGTGAACCTTTCCGGGAGATGCTGGCACATCCGGTGCTGGTGAAGTATCTCAATGTGATGTGCGATAAGGGGTTTCGTCTGGATCACGGTCCGATGTTTATTGTGAGTAATAAGGGTACGGCAGGCCATACGATGCACGGAAATGGCGAGCCACATCGGCCGCATGTCGCGTATCACCATCAGAATGGCAAGCCGTGGGTGGGTGGTGTGACTGTGGCGTGGCAGTTGCACGATTGCAAGGAGGGGATGGGTGGATTTGCCTGTGTACCATCGAGTCATAAGGCGATGTTTCCCATGCCAAAGGGTGTGCGTACAGGAGACGATGATATGGGTTTGATCAAACAGCCGGTGGTGGAGGCTGGCGATGTCGTCTTTTTTATGGATAGCGCGCAATCACATGGGGCAACGCCGTGGAAGTTGAATACGACGCGGCGGTCCATTTTGTTCAAATATACGGGTCGCACATGTGCGCGGAGCGGTCCTTCTCAGGAGGTGTCGCCGCCGGAGATTTATTGGGATCGAGAAATTGTCGAGGATATGACGCCTGAGCAGTTGTCGGTTATGTATGGTCCCTATTCCAATCACAGGGGCCGCGTGCCGTCTCTGGAGGTCTGTGATGATGGGAGCGTGCGGATAGAGGGATATCAATAGGAGAGATTTACCATGGGCAACAATCTTTATACAGTGAGCGAAGAGGAGAAGTACTTTTTTGACCTGCGTGGCTATCTGGTCGTGCGGGGTGCTCTGTCTGCGGATGAGGTCAAGGCGTGCAATGATGCGATTGATCACTATGGGGATGAGATCAGGACGCGGTCTATTGAAGATGGGGGCCTGGCGCGGGGTTCGTCCGCGCTTACGGGGAAGGAGGGGCGGCGCGAGCTTACGGGTATGTTGGGCTGGCCCGAACCCTATCGCGAGCCGTTTCGGAAGTTGCTCGTTCATCCGGTTGTGGTGAGTCGTTTGAATGAGTTTAGCGGTAAGGGTTTTCGCCTGGATCACGGGCCGCTGTTGATTAGCGCGCACAAGGGCGCTGAGGGTCATACACTGCACGGTGGCGGTGAACCGTTTAGCCAGTCGGTGTGGTATCACCAGCAGAATGGAAAGATTTTCTGTCGGGGTATTACCGTGGCGTGGCAATTGACGGATGTCAATGAGGGGGATGGTGGTTTTGCCTGTGTGCCGGGGAGTCATAAGACGGCGGAGCCGACACCCGCTGAGGTGCGTTCAGTTGAGGACGATATGGGTCTGGTTTATCAACCTGTGATGAAGGCGGGTGATGTGCTCTTTTTTGCTGAGACGATGACGCATGGTACGCTGCCGTGGCGCAGCGATGGGGAGCGGCGTTCTGTGCTTTATAAATACGCTTCTCGCGCAGCGGCGCGCGCTGTGGGTAAGTATTTTACGCCCGAGGAACGCTATGGCGATTGGGTCAATGAACTGACGCCAGAACAACAGGCTGTTTTGTACGGTCCCGGGGTTCACCACGGGGGTCAGCTACCCCTGCTGGAGTCCGATGGCGAGACAACGCGGGTTGTGAAGTGAAATCCGCAGATGACGCAGATGTGTAAAGGCTCCTGGAGATTTAATCTTCAGGAGCCTTTTTTGGTTTTATCCCGCGCTAAATTGATTGGCGAAGATGATAAAGTCGGTAAAGTTGATGTGTCCATCTCCGTTGAGGTCAAAGTGACGCTGATAGCTGGCGTCGTCTCGGTTCAGGCCAAAGTTCTGGACGAATAAGAGAAAGTCGGCAAAGTCCTTTTGTCCGTTGCCATTGAAGTCTATGCTCACTTCGCCGCCCCTGCCAACGGTGAGGGCGATGTTTTCATCGCCTGGTCGGTAGGGTATGTATTCCATGACCGCCAGGAGCATTTCATCGGTGGTTTTGTCGCCCCATGTCAATTGGCGGGGGGGGGAGTTGGGGTTGAGCGGGTTGTTTGTGGTGTTGTCGTAGGTGGCAATGGCGTGGATTTGAGATCCCGCAGTTATTTTTTGATATTGGGTGAAGGTGTAATTGCCCTGCCAGTTAAAATCCCAGTCTTCAATACGGATGAGGTTGGTGCGGTTACCCTGTGGATCCGTGGCATAGATTTCCCAGGATTTGCCCAGCAGGTGCATGTGCGGGTAGATGGACAGGAGGCTGATATCCCGATTGATGAAGAGTGTCGTGTGGAATGTTTTGATCTGGTCGCTCGGGATGATAAAGATATCGTTAATTCGAATTTTTTCTACGGGGGTGCCGCCGTGTCGCTCTTCTCCGAGCAGGACCCTGAATAGTCTGCTCAGTCTTTCACCGTCCGTGGTGAGCGGTGCGAAGGTGATAAAACCCACTTCTCTTTCGATGGGTTCTTTTTTGAAGAATATGTTGATGCTGGATTGATCGGATTCTGCAAGCGGCCAGGGGGCGTAGTGTACCTGAATCAGTAAGTCGGAGTTTTTGGGGAGTATGTGTCCAACGCCTTTGGGATATATCGGGGGTTTTGCGCCGGGTGTATATCCGGGGAGGACAACAGCGGTTGGCGCGCCGAATGCACCAAAGGATTCGTAACCGTATTCCGGGGTTTCGAGGTCTCTTTGTCGGGCAGTGCCCGTGATGTCGGCGCCAATGAGGGCGTGGTGGACGATTCTGCTGTTGCCAGGGCGAAATTCAACGGCTTCGATTTCCCGGTCTTCTGTGAGGTGGGTCGGGATGACAAAGACCTGGTACTGGTCCTCATTGTCGCCGCGGATTGTAAAGGGTTCTGCCATGGTGAGTACGAGGTCGGGGGTGCCGAGTACAGAGCCGGTTGGAAATTCCGGCATGGGGGCTTCAAGGGCGATATCGCCCTGGGGAAAGCCGGCGTTGACCCAGTTTGAGATTGTGTTGATTTCTGTTTTGGTGAGTGTTCTTGCGCCGATGTGCTGGCTGTAGTTGTAATCGGGTTTCCACGGGGGCATGTACTGGGTTTCTGTGACGTGTTTGATCATGTCTGCATAAGCCGCGATTTCGCTGTAATTTGTGAGGGGCATAGGCCCTATTTCACCGTCTCGATGGCACGATGTGCAGTTATTGTATATGATTGACGAGACGTTTTTGCTAAAGGTGGGGGTTTCCGCGCGTGGCGAAGCAAAGGCGAGGAGGATCGCGAGTATGGAGAGGGATATTGGACGCATGGCTTTATTCCTGTTTTGCTTTTTGCCATGAGGTTATGATGCAACCAATGGCCTGGGTTTGGCGAAATGCCGGGGGTTTTTCATCCTTGAGGGCTTTCAGTACATTTGCGAGATCGCGTTCGGTGATGACGCGGCGTCTTTTGCCCAAATCCGCAAAGGTGTTGTCAATGCGACCCCGATAGATCGCGGTGTGCGATGTGTCGGCAACGACGACTTCTGGCGTGATGGTTGCTCCCAATCGGTTCACCCATGTGTGGGTGGCGTCTCCGATGCAAGTGAATGGCAAGGCGTATTTTTCTTTGAACGCGGCAATCGTGGCTGGCGTGGAGAGCCGATTGGGGAATACGCCGATGAATTCGAGTTTTTCAGATGCGTACTGCGCGTGCAATTCTTTGAGTGTCAAGGTGTAATGCCGCGAGACCGGACAGGTTTCTCCCATAAAGATATAGATTTTATACGATGCACACAACCCCGATCCGGATGAGAGAAGAAGGGCGATGGTTATGGCTGTGATGTTATAACGCCAGTTCATGGGTTTAGTCCAGTAATTTGCCGCCTCCAAACATGGTGGCGATGTCGCGCTGGATGTCTGCGGAGGTGAGGGGCCAGCCCGCGGCGCGGAGCGATTCGTATTTGTCGATGAAGACGGGGGCTATGACGCCGATGGAGTGGGTCCATTTGTAGAGTAGCTGGTCCAGGATGCGGGCGTCGGAGTGCTGGGGTACAAAGCTGGTACCGAGGAGTTCGAGGCGTTCGGCTGTGATTTCCCGGATGATGCTGGGGTTGTTTAAGAACCACCAGCAGCCAAAGGGGTGTACGTTGGGGAATTTTCGGCCCGTGACGCAGAGTTCGTGCTGGTTTTCGCGCGAGAGCAATGTGATGAGGAAGTTGACGTCGGGCCAGTCGCGCGCGATGCGTTCGAGGTTGGCGATGTCCCATTTGCCCAGGCTGTCGCCGCCGTCTTTGAGGATTGGGTTGACTTGCCGGGTGACGCCGATCATCATCGCCGAGGGGATTTGCAGTTCCCGGGCTGTGGGATATACGACGTTGCCCATCAGTTGTGAGATGCTGTCTTCAGATGGATAGGCAAAGTCCGGGGGGAGCGATATGGCCATGTATCGGGCGTCCATTTTTTGGGCCCAGTCGGTGAGGTAGCGTCGCAGTTCCGCAAAGGTTTTGTCGGATAGGCAGTCTTCAACGTCGTATCCCAGTGCGCGGAGTTTGTCGGCGGGCGCGGGCCAGTTCATGAGTGCGCTGTCGAGGCGCAGGACTGCTCTGAAGCGCGAGTCGATGTCGATGCCCTGTTGCCACATGGGTCCTTCGGTGTCGTCGAGGGGGTCGTTGGTCATATAGACACAGGCGACGCCAGCACTTTCAAAGACCATGTCGGTGTATTCTTCGGGTGTTTTTGAGTTGTGGAATGCGCGAAATTCGGACAGGTTTTCTGCGCGGGGGTTTAGTCCCAGGCGGTTCATGACGGTGACGATGCCGAGTTGTGCTTCGGATATTGGGGAGCTGTTGCCGACGAAGAGTTGTTGCCAGATGATGTCGGCTTGTTCTGTGGTGGGCATGTTGTTAAAGGTGTCAACTGCGACGCCTTCGGGTAACATGCGCGAGCATTCGGCTTTGAGGTAGTGATAGGTGAGGAGTTCGTCTGGTCCCGCCAGGTAGAGTTCGCCCATTGAAGCGGGATAGAGGTGGGTGTGTATATCGACTATGGCGTGGTTTTCGAATGCGTTGTGTACAGCTTCTGCGATTGAGAAATCGGACATCATAGTTCTCCCTTTATATTTTCAAATAAAAGCCTTCGACTAATTCTAAAAATTCGCGCCAGCTTTTGATTTCGACATGGGGGTCGGGCCCATCGAGGGGGTCGTCCAGACGGTTGTACCATACGGCGCCCATGCCGGCGTTGTGCGCGGCTGCGATATCGTATTGCGGCGAGTTGCCCACATACCATACGTCGGAGGGTTTGAATCCGAGTTTGGCGGCGGCGGTTTCCAATAGGAGGGGATGGGGTTTGCGTACCCAATAGTCGGCGCTGGACATGAGGAAGCGGAAGTAGTCCGCTATTCCCTGTTGTTCAATTTCCCACATCAATGTGTGGCCGCAAAATGCGGCGTTGCTGACGATGCCCATTGGGATGTTTTTGTTTCGCAATATTTCGAGGACGTATTCTATGCCCGGTTCTGGCTGCCAGGATGTTGCCGCGCGCCAGAATACGCGTTCGACTTCTTCAGGGGTGCGGTCAAAGGTGATGTGCAGGGCTTCATAGACGTGGCGCTGGATGATGTGGGGATGAAATTCTACTCGTGCTTTTTCCCTGCGGGGTATGAGGTCGCGGTTGAGTTTTTTTATGTTTGTGGCAATGTCTTCGGCTGTGTAACCCAATGGGTTGTTGGCGATGTTAAGTGTGGCTGCATGCCCGGCTTCTGGGTCGAATTTGAGGTATGTCAAGAGGGTGTCGCCCAGGTCAAATAATAAGCCGAGCGGTTTTCGCAAGGTGAGCCGTTCTTCGAGCAGGGGTTGCGATTCTTCAAGGATTTCTTCCTCGATGATCTGCTCTTCCTCGGTTTCTTCACCGCGTGTGGTCTCAGGCGTGCGTTCACGCATGTTTTTGGGGTTTTGTGGTTCCATGTTTGAGTATCCGTTTTTACGATGTTTCCAAATTATATAATGAGATGGGGAATGAGGCAAGTGTGAAGTAAGAAGTGTGAAGTAGGAAGTGGGGAAGATGCGGTGTATTGTAGGGGCGAGGCATGCCTCGCCCGCCAAAAATGATATGGATTTTAAGCCTATAACAGTTTATCATAACTTGCGATGTGAATAGATCATGTTGACAAGGAGTGTGACAATGGTTCCAGATCTCGATGTTTATTTGTTTGATTTGCGCGGGTACTTGCATTTGGAGGGGGCGCTGACGGCGGATGAGGTTCAGGCGTTGAACGATTGTTTGGATGAGATTCCCGCGCTGAGGCCGGGGGAGTGGTTCGGGTATGTTCAGGGGCATTCGTATGGCGATGTGACGTCGGGGATCAATTATCAGCAGATTTACGAGGCGGGCGAGCCGTTTGAAGATTTGATTGATCATCCGTCGTGGTTCGAGCATGTGAAGCTTTTTATCGGTGCGGAGGGGACGTTTGATCACCATCACGGTCCGCTGTTTATCGATGAGTGTTTGGCCAATTTTCGGGAGCCGGGCGAGGCGATTGGGTTGCATTCGGGCGGGTTTCCGCCGATTACGAGGAATCAGTTCCGGTATCACGGGGGGCGGTTTATGTGCGGGCAGGTGAATGTGCTGATGGCGCTGACGGATATCGGTCCGGGCGATGGGGGGACGATGTTGATTCCAGGGAGTCACAAGTCGAATTTCAGGCATCCGGATTACGATAAGCAGAGGATGGGGGAGGACAGGTCTGTGGATGGGGTAGAGGGCGCGATTGAGGTGTTTATGAAGGCGGGCGATGCGCTGGTTTTTGTGGATGGGATTTCACACGGGTCGGCGAAGCGGGTGAATGCGGGGACGCGGCGTATCGCGGTGTATCGGTACGGGCCTTCGTGGGGGAATTTCCGGCACGGGTACCAGCCGTCACCCGAGTTGCTGGAACGCCTCACGCCCCAACGCCGCCGGATCGTTCAACCGCAAGTTCCGCTCCCACGAGAACCGCAGGTGAAGAGGGGAAGGGATGAATAGAACGAGTGTCGATTTTGGAGGTGTCCGATGAACTATAGCGACCAGGATATTGCGCGTCAACTGCGGCTGGCCGAGGATAGTCTATGGGAATTTAAGCAGATCGCGTTTTCCGGGAATCGGCCCAAAAGTCCGAGCCGCGATGATTTGGCCGATGAGATCGCGGCTTTTGCCAATGGGAACGGCGGTATGCTGCTCTGCGGCGTTACCGACGCAGGTGAGATTCAGGGCCTGTCGCGTGAACAGATCGTCGCGCTGGATTCTGTTCTGGTCGAGGTTAGCTCTGATGCGATCAAACCAGCGGTTCGCATTAGCACCTATCACAGAGAATTGGATGGCAAGCGGTTGCTGCTGGTTGAAGTGCCTCAGGGCGAAGCCCAGCACGATAGCCCGGGTGGTAGTTATGTTCGGGTAGGCGGGTCAAAGCGACGGATGACGAGCGATGAGCGACTGCGTTTGGCGCAGCGGCGAGGGCAGGCGAGGTTTCTCTGGTTCGACGAGCAGCCGGTGCCCAATACCGGATTGGGTACACTGGACGAAGCACTGTGGAAGCCGTTGTTGAGCGCGGAAGGCAGGATGGATCCGGAAACGGCATTGGAAAAAATGGGCCTTCTCGGACAGGATGAACAGGGTACGATGCGAGCGACTGTCGCCGGTCTTCTCTTTTGTAGCCATACCCCGGAGGAATGGTTGCCTAATGCCTGTATTACAGCTACCCATTACCGCGGCACTGATCGCGCTTCCGGGCAACTCGACACTCAGACGATTACCGGCCCGCTCAACCGACAAATTGCCGAAGCGGTCGCCTTTGCCGTGCGTAATATGCGTGTCGGTGCTTACAAGGATCCGGCCCGCATGGATTTGCCGCAGTACAGCGCAGAAGCCTTGTTTGAAGCTCTCGTCAATGCCGTGGTCCATCGCGACTATCGCGACTATTCGATGCGCGGTAGCCGGATTCGTCTGTCGATGTTCGCTGACCGGGTGGAAATCCAGTCGCCGGGTGCCCTGGCCAATAGTCTGACAGTAGATGAGTTGGAATATCGGCAGGCGACGCGCAACGAGGTGCTTGCCTCGGTTCTGGGACGGATGCCGACCAGTGGTATCCAGGGAGTTGGTGGTCGGCTTTTTATTATGGAGCGGCGCGGCGATGGCGTTCCCATCATTCGACGAGAAACACGCGAACTCGCCGGGCGTTTGCCGCGGTTCGATCTGGTTGGGGGATCGGATCTTCGCGTTACACTACCGGCGGCTTCCACCGAGCCGAGTCCCGCCCGCGTGCTCATCACTGTGCGTGCCAGCGAGCAACCCCTTGCCGATGCAGAGATACTGGTGCTGTTCCCGAACAAGACCTGGAGACAGGCTACGACAGATACGCTGGGCGAGGCCATTGTTGGTCTGCATACGGTTGATTTGCCGATGACTGTGTTTGTCGCTGCCTGCGGCTTTGCTGCGTACTGCGAACAAGAGTGGATGCCCTCAGAAGGTGCGCTCGCAGTTGAATTGAAGCCGCTTTCCGACGGTGGTGCGGTCATTTTCCCAGAGGCGACTGGTTCCCTTCCGGGACTCAAGGGCAGGCTGAATCCCAAACGCGATACGCTTGATAGAACTTATATCTACGCCTCTAACATCGCTATCAACCAGGGCGAGCAGCAACCGGTTCACTTCCTTCTAGGCGAGGACCTGCGATTAACTGATGCAGATGGAACGGAGATGCTCGTTCGCATTGTCGATATCGTAGGCCGATCAGCACTGGTCGAGTACCGGCCGTTTAAGCCGTGATTATCAAAAGGATGACTAAAACGAATGGGGATGAACCTACTAATTACGAGGCTGAGTTGTGGCAGATGGCCGATGCACTGCGTGGCAGTATGGATGACGCGATGGTCGCTATTGAGCGCGATAATGAGGCTATCGTTGACTATGATACGGCGATTCGTTTGAAGCCAAACGATGCCGACGCATACTACAACCGAGGTGTTGCGAAGGTCGAGTTAAGTCTAATAAATCGAGCGCGACAGGATTTCGAGACCGCACGAGATTTAGCGCGAGAGGCTGGCAATGACAGCATCGCAGACGCGGCGGAGCAACTTTTGCGAGAACTCGACGCTACTGACACATGATTCATTGGGCAATCACATCACGCATCTAATACGCGCTGAAATGCCTCAAGATTGGGCACCTGAACCGCCGCACGGAGCAACTGTTTGAGGTGTTGCAAATCGTCAATGGTGGCAATGCGGGCGGATAGAGGATGTGTTTCGGGCATATCAAATCGGATCTCCAACACTTCGAGGATATCTTCAATGGCACGTTGCCTGACCCCCTGCTCAAGGCCCTGCTCAAGGCCCTGCTCAAGGCCCTGCTCAAGACCCTCCTCTCTGGCTTCCTCTCTGCTTTGTTGGGTAAGGGATTGAAAAAGTGATGATTCGCGGATCAGATCCATGATACCCTCCTTAAAAATAATACCAGAAATCGTTTCAGATTCATATACCAACTCACTCAATGCCACCATGCCAGCCAGATAATCCGCCCTATATGTCCGAGCAATGCGGCGCGTCCGAGCCGTGTGAATACACTGTTGCAACCACGCATCCGAGACCATTCCTTCAGGTGGCTTCATCAACGGCGTGAAAGGAATCAGACCCGATTGCCCCGATTCGAGGACGTGCTCGCCTTCTATCTCAATCAGCCTGATCACCCTGTAATGAATCGCTATTGGGTAGCCGGAACGCTCCTGGACATAATATCCGGGATCGCGCCGCCCTGCATCGGGGCGCAGGTAGATCACGTTGGAATAAATCGGCAGGCCGTATTGCCGAATAGCATGTCCAATATAGCCTGCCATGCGGCGCGGCATGGGCGGATTGGTGCTGTCGGTGGTTTGAAACTCGTTGTGAACCAATACCTCCTCGTCATCCATACGCACGCGAATCAGGCTATCGGTCTGGTGTGCTTCAACAGTGAGTTGTTCTGTGTCAATGACTGCGAGAACTTCAACGTCCTCGCGTCCGAGGGTGAAGCTGGCAAAGTCGTCGGGATAAGTTTGAATGAGGTGTTTGGATATTGCATCAAATTCGGCCATGTGAGATGCCCTGTTCTGAGAGTTGGTCGTATTTTGGACAAACGCAACAGTCAGAACTCAAGCAAATATCAGGCCAAAAAATGCAATTATCCCAAAAATTGAGCGATATTTTGCGTTGGCAGACGTCTAAACACCGCATTGTGCTTTAAATATGCTGTATTGTACATTTGTTCACAACCTGAATTTAATCCGCAGGCATGTCCCTGTGAAAACAGGGATGGACGCAGATGGGCACAGATGAAAGGCGAGAGGGGACATTTTGAGCGATGAGTGGGCGGTTATGTGAAAGATATGTACTACTTGCCGATGTAACTGCCGCGGTGGTTCTCGCGTAATGTCAGTGATTTATTCACGGTTTAGACTGGTCGTCCCACGGTGAGTGTCTATAGTAATACCGGCCTTGCACGAAAGGTCAATATCGTCTATTATTGTATATTGCGGACTTTAGTTCGCTCCGGATTAGATTCAAAAAAATTATGCCCATACTTCATACAACAGCAAATTAAAATTACAAGGAGAATTAATCATGAGCATTGATATCGTTAGAGGTGCCAGTCGCAAACCTGTCGCCAGCAGAAGCCTGGCTGATCTCATGTCTCGTGAGACCGATTTTTCCGGTCAATTTTTTATTGGATTTCCGGTCATAGCCACACCCGAAGGCCCACATCCGATTGACGCGCTCTTGGTATCCGCAGATAAGGGAATCATCTTATTCGATCTGATTGAAGGACCCAATACTGGCGACTATAGGGCACGGCAAGATGACTCGGCCAATATTCTCGAAGCCCGGCTTAAGACATATCGTGACTTGATGGATCGCAGGAATCTCCTGATTGATATTCATACGATTTCGTTTGCGCCGGGTGTCCCTCATCTATACTCGCCTGTTCAAGACGATTATTATCCGCTTGTGAATCCCTCGTCACTGGTGCCAGAACTGAAAAAATTTGAGTGGAAACGGCCTGATAAGGAGATATATGAAAAAGCCCTATCGGCGATTGAGAGCATTTCTGCGATTCGCAAGAGTGGGGTGAGAAGGACGATCAAAAAAAGAAATTCTCGGGGCGATAGACTGAAAAATTTGGAAGACTCAATCGCTACACTGGACAATGATCAGAGCAGAGCGGTTATAGAAACCGTTGAAGGCGTGCAACGCATTCGCGGTCTGGCTGGTTCGGGTAAGACGATTGTTTTGGCATTGAAGGCGGCTTATCTGCACGCCCAGCATCCCGATTGGCGTATTGGTGTCACCTTCAACACGCGCTCGCTCAAGGGACATTTCCGCCGCCTGATCGAAAGGTTTACCCTTGAACAGACGGGTGAGGAGCCGGACTGGGACTATCTGCAGATTATACACGCCTGGGGTGCTCCTGGTGGTCGTGACCGTGATGGTATCTATCACCAGTTTTGTCATGCCCACAATATTGCATATTTCGATTTCGAGATGGCGATGAAAAAATTTGGTCGGGAAAATGCATTTGCCGGGGCGTGCGGACAAGCACTTGGTCAGGCGCATGAAAATAAGCAGCTATACGATGCAATTCTGGTAGATGAGGCACAGGATTTTTCACCGACATTTCTGCGGCTTTGTTATGAATTATTGGGGAACTCCAAAAGACTGGTTTACGCGTACGATGAGTTGCAAAACCTCTCTGGAGACTCCCTACCCTCACCGGAGGAGATTTTTGGGAAGAATGCTGATGGGGCTCCCAAAGTGCGGTTCGACGATGCAAGCAGTAATGAGGCGCAACGCGATATCATTCTCAAGAAATGCTACCGCAATTCGCGTCCCGTTCTCGTAACAGCTCACGCGCTCGGGTTTGGGATATACCGAGATGCACTTCTGCCAGGTGGAACGGGACTTATCCAGATGTTCGACCATCCGGAGCTATGGGAGGAAATTGGGTATCAAACGCGAGACGGTAAATTGGAAGAAGGCTCCTCTGTAACGCTCTACAGGTCGGAGGAGACGAGCCCGAAATTTCTTGAAGCCCATTCGCCTATTGACGACTTGATACAGTTCATTTCCTTCGGCAGCCAGGAGGAACAGGCCGATTGGCTGACAAGAGAGATTAAAAAAAATCTAGAGAACGATGAATTGCGACACGAGGATATTATTGTCATCAATCCCGATCCTCGCACGACGCGGTCGAGCGTTGGGCCGATACGCAGTCGTTTACTGGAAATGGACATCAACTCTCATCTTGCTGGCGTTGACACTACTCCCGATACCTTTTTTCAGCCAGATAAAGATTTAGTGACCTTTACCGGGATTTATCGCGCCAAGGGGAACGAGGCTGGAATGGTTTACATCATCAATGCGCAGGACTGTCACTCGTCATTGCGAAATTTGGCAAGTATTCGCAACCAACTTTTCACGGCCATCACGAGAAGTAAAGCCTGGATTCGCGTACTCGGTGTTGGTAACAGAATGAAAGAAATCATAAAAGAATATGACAAATTGAAATTTCAAAATTTCGATCTACGATTCACCTATCCGACCGAGAAGCAGCGCGAGCAGTTACGGGTCGTTCATCGAGACATGACAACGGCAGAGCGCAATCGGTTAGAACAACGCCAGAAGAGTTTATTTGGTCTGATCAAGGACATCGAATCCGGTAATATCCATATTGAA
>JAJDYX010000036.1 GCA_022824945.1 Candidatus Latescibacterota bacterium | reverse complement strand
CCGTTGCTTCCGTACGCATAAGGAAGCTCGCTTGGCCATTTTCTCTTACATTGAAGGATGGTATAATCCGCATCGCAGGCATTCTTCCATCGCCTATCATGCGCCGATAGCTTATGAAAAACTGCATCAATCACACGCTGGTAACACAAACCCTAAATACTCCACCGAAGCGGGGTAACTCCAGAGACCACAATGCTGCGATAAACATATTGACGTTGGGGCTACAACGTCAGGTGGAATGCATGTGCCCGAATGATTTTATCGGGTAACCACCAAGAAGCCCAACTGCTTCAGCGTTGGGAGTAGTCACAAGTGGGAATTACCTTTTGACAAGTGGGATGTGGTGCGTTATTTTTGAGTTATCCGGTAGTCTTGAATTTATCTGGCTTTGGAGGGTTTGAAAGATGAGTGATTCACTGCGAGATATTATGCGAAAAGTGGGCCGCGATGATGTGCGCGAGCGCGAGCGAGAAAAGTGGTCAGAGCGGGAAGGAGATTTGCTCAGTCACAAGGAGCGAGAAGAGGACAAGGACGAGGTTGAAAAGCGGCACGATCAGTACCGCAGACGGCAGGAATACGCGAGTCGATTGGGTCCCGCTGCCGAGCGATTGCCCATTTTGAGCAAGGAAGAATCCGAGCGCCGAGCGCGCGAACGGCCCAAGCGACGGACTTATGAGTTTGAAGGCCCGATTGAAAAATTGCTGGAAAAATACGGCGATCCCAAAGAAGTGTTTAACCACATGTCTATGGGGCAGTTGATGAAGTACGAGTTGGATGAAGAAACGGGGGCGATTTACGAAAAGGACAAAATGATTTTTGACGGTGAAAAGTTGGTGGAATGAGATCCCGATGAGATAAAACAAAAGCCGGAGCCTTCGATAGATCGAAAGCTCCGATTTTTTTATGTGTGTGAATCAGGCGATGGTTACATCGGGACAGAGATAGACGTCTTGTATGTCGTTGAGGAGTTGGATGCCTTCGTGCATGGGGCGTTGAAATGCCTTGCGCCCAGAGATGAGGCCCGTGCCTCCGGCGCGTTTGTTGATTACAGCGGTTCGCACGGCTTCGGCGTAATCACTGGCACCTGAAGATGCGCCTCCGGAATTGATCAGTCCGGCTTTGCCCATGTAACAATTGACGACCTGATAGCGACACAGGTCAATGGGGTGATCAGACGAGAGTTCGGTATAGACTTTGTCGTGGGTGCGTCCAAAATTCAGGGCTGTGTAACCGTTGTTGTTGGTCGGCAATTTTTGTTTGATGATGTCTGCGCCAATGGTGACACCGAGGTGGTTGGCCTGTCCCGTGAGGTCCGCGGCTTCGTGGTAGTCGATGTCGTCGGTCGCAAATGCCGAGTTGCGCAAATAGCACCACAGTACGGTAAATAGCCCCAGTTCGTGTGCGCGGGCAAATGCTTCGCTGATTTCGACAATTTGTCGGTTGGATTCAGGTGAGCCAAAATAAATTGTGGCTCCTACGCCTGCACACCCCATTTCCCAGGCTTGTTCGACTTGTCCAAATACGACCTGGTCGTATTGCGAGGGGTACGTGAGCAGTTGATTGTGGTTGAATTTGAGGATGAAGGGAATTTTGTGGGCGTATTGACGGGCAACCATCCCGAGTACACCCAGTGTGGTTGCCACGGCATTACAGCCCCCTTCAATGGCGAGTTTGACGATGTTTTCGGGGTCAAAGTAGATGGGGTTGGGGGCAAAGGACGCGCCGCCAGAGTGTTCGATCCCCTGGTCAATGGGGAGAATGGAAATGTACCCGGTGCCTGAGAGCCGCCCTGAACCGTAGAGGCGTTGCAGATTGTTGAGCACGGGAATGGTGCGGTCGGAATCTGCAAAGACCCGGTCGATAAAGTCGGGACCGGGCAGTGTGAGAAAGTTTTTATTTACCAGTGCTTCGTAATCGAGTAAGTCGTCAGCGTCATTGCCGAGGTAGTCTGCGATTTTGTCAATGTCACTTTGAACAGCAACTGCCATGGAGAACTCCTTCTGAGAAATTAAATTGGAACCGGTATCACAAATTTGAGGTTACAGGAGAGAACGTGGAGATATAAACATTTTTTTGGTACTTTGAAAAATAGGTGAAAAAGATACATGCAGGTGTGGTGCTTGTCAATAAATGAGGGAAATTTTCTTTGCGGGTTGAGGGATTATCGGGTAGATTTGATTTAGGCATACCTACATTTCACAAGGTGGTTGTTATGCATGCGATATTGACGGGTTTTCTGATGGTGTGTGTGTTGAGCACAACGCTTTGGGCGCAGGAAGGCGATTTTGACGATCCGCTACTGGTACAGGCGGTTCGGGCACAGTCTGTTCGAGATTATGCGAAGGCACAGGCGCTGTTTGAAGACTATATCAAAGACTTGTCAGAAGAAGAGCAGGTGCTCTATCGCGATTTGGCGCAGGTGGCATTGCCCGAGGATCTGGAAATTTATCGGGATGCGGATAAGGAAAAACGCGCCGGGTTGATTGATCGCTTTTGGCGACGCCTGGATCCCTCGCCGTTGACAAAGGCCAATGAGCGGCTCATTGAGCATTATCGGCGCGTGGCGTATGCGCGCCGATATTACGGTCAGGGAGAGTTCCCATGGGATGATCGAGGCGAGGTTTATGTGCGGTTTGGCAAGCCCGATCACACGAGTAAGTCGGGCGATATTCAAAATGAGATGGATCGAGAGATACAGGATGCGCGGCAAAATTACGTAAATCGCAGACGTATTGCCCTGAGGATCAGGCCAGGGCAACCCATTTTTCCCGTGCCAGCGGTGTCGTGGTGGGAGTATTGGGTGTATGCGGATTTGGAGGGGGGTACAGAGTTTGATTTTGTGCGCCGTGGCAAGGGGAACAGGTATGATTTTGCACCGATGCCCGAGGGTTTGAGTATGTCACTAACAATGGATTTGATGGCGTATCAAGGTGAGATGGTTTTGCGGCAAGTGGCAGCGCATCAGCCCTCTGTTTACGATGCAGATATTGCCGCGCTCCCAGTTGATTTTTATTATTTTCCCGCTGGATTTCGCGGTGAAGATGGCGCGACGCGGCTGGAGATCTACTATGGGTTACCGGCTGCGGAAATGGCGCGGTTGCCCGTTGATGACAAAACCGATCAGGTGATGCTGGACCGCGGTCTTGCGATGTTTGATAGCCTGTGGACAGAGGTCTATCGCGTGCAGGATCAATTGACATTTCAAGCGCCTTCAGACCAGCAAGTGTTGGATGGGGCGTTTATTCCGGGCGTGCTCGCGTTTGAGGTTGAAGCGGGGCTGCACTATCTTTCTTTTCAGATTCGCGATGTGGTGTCGGGAAAATCGCAGGTGTATCAGCAATCACTGGCCGTAGCAGATTTTTCGCAGCGCGATGATCTTCTGATGAGCGATATTGCCCTTGCATTCTTTGTTGGTCCGAGTGAAGAGCAAGGTCCGTTTCAAAAACGCGGATTTAAAATAATTCCAATGGCATCAAAGGCGTTTCGCCCAGATCAAAATGCATTTGTCTATTTTGAAGTGTACAATTTGAAACGCAATGAATTTGGACGGACAAGGTATCGCGTGGATTATTCTTTTCGCGCTCAGGAAAAAGGACTTGCGCCGATTCGCGCGCTGCGCGGATTGGGCCGGATGTTGCGCTTGCAAGAGAAGCGCCGGGAAGTGGTGATTTCTTATGAGCAATCGGGTGATACCACAGAGGATATGGCGTATGTCGAATTGGACTTGAAAGATGCCGAGCCGGGCGGTCAAGAAGTCCGCGTCAAAGTGACGGATTTGCTGGCAGATCGCAATGTGACGCAAGAGATTGTGTTTAAGATTGTGCCGTAGGCAGTGAACTATGAATGGTAATTCAAAAAAAAACATAGATTATTCAATCATTCCCGGTGTGGATCGGGTGCTCAATGATCGTGCGATACAGGTGCTGTCAAAGCGGTGTGGGACGTCTGTTTTGACCGATATGATTCGGCGAGCGATAGACCGCGTGCGGGGAATGATGCGCGATGGCGAGGTGGTGGGTGCGTCGCGTGAGGCGTTGACCGAATGGATTGTCGCAGATGTGCAGAGTCAATTGTCAGATTCACTCGCGCCAAATCTCAGGCGTGTTGTGAACGCGACAGGGGTTATTCTGCATACCAATTTGGGGCGTGCGCCACTGCCAAATGTTGCGGTAAAACATATTGCTGGTATTGCTGGCTCGTATAGCAATTTGGAATTGGATCTGGAGACTGGACAGCGCGGGTCGCGTACGACGCTTGTAGAAAATTTGCTGTGTGAGTTGACCGGTGCCGAAGCCGCTGCGATTACAAATAACAATGCAGCGGCTGTTTTGTTGACGTTAAATACACTGGCTGGCGGCAAGGAGGCGATTGTGTCGCGCGGGCAACTGGTCGAGATTGGGGGGTCGTTCCGCATTCCCGATATTATGTCGCGTAGCGGGGCGCAACTCGTTGAGGTGGGTACGACCAATCGCACTCATTTGAGCGATTACGAAAACGCTTTGACGGAAAATACGGGGGTGATGCTGGCGGTGCATCCGAGCAATTACAAGGTGATGGGATTTACCGCTGAAGTTGCACTGGAAGATATGGTGGCATTGGGACGACAACGCGGCGTGCCTGTGGCGCACGATTTGGGCGGTGGTGTGCTGGTCAATTTGCGGGATTACGGGTTGCCTTATGAGCCGCTGATATCCGATAGTATTTCCGCCGGGGTAGATGTGGTGATGTTTAGCGGTGATAAGGTTCTCGGCGGGCCGCAGTGTGGGATTATTGTGGGCAAACAAAATGTGGTAGAACAAATTCGCAAAAATCCCTTGATGCGCGCGTTGCGTTGTGGAAAGCTGACGTATGCCGCGCTGGAAGCGACGTTGAAACTGTTCTTAAATCCAGAGGCATTGGCGCGTGAACATCCCACACTTCGCATGTTGACAGAGCTTGTGACAACGCTTGAGCGACGCGGTCAGAGGTTGTTGCGGGTGATCGGTGAGCCTGAGGGTTTTAAGTGCGAATTGGTCGATTCTCAGGCACAGACCGGCAGTGGTGCGCTGCCTTTGGAAGATATCCCGAGTGTTGCAGTCGCAATTTCAGGTGGCGATATTTTGTCCCTTTCTAATGAGTTGCGCCGCTATGATCCGCCCGTTGTTTGCTATGTGCGCGATGACCAGTTATTTCTGGATTTGCGCACGATAAGAGATGACGAAGTGAGTATTGTGGGCGATGCTGTGAAAATAGGAGCGCGGGGCTGATGGCGCATGTGATTATTGGAACGGCTGGGCATATCGATCACGGCAAGACGGCACTGGTCAAGGCATTGACGGGTATTGAGACCGATACTTTGCCGGAGGAGCGCGATCGCGGCGTGACCATTGATATTGGTTTTGCGTATTGGAAAGACAATGTGACCATTATCGATGTGCCCGGGCACGAGCGGTTTGTCAAGAATATGGTGACGGGTGTGTGTACGGTTGATCTGGCACTTTTTGTGGTGGCTGCCGACGATGGGGTGATGCCGCAGACGCGCGAGCATCTGGGTATTTTGAATCTGCTGGGCGTGCCGCGCGGTATTGTGGTGTTGACCAAAGTCGATCTGGTGGAAGAGGAGTGGCTGGAACTGGTGGAAGAGGAATTGCGGGAGGTGTTTGCCGATACATTTTTGGAGGATGCGCCGATTGTGCCCGTATCGTCGATCACGGGTGAGGGGATCGATGCGTTGCGTTCGGCGGTTGAGGCGGAGGTCGCAAGGGTTGTGGCGCGGCCAGATCAGGGCATTTTTCGCTTGCCCGTTGATCGCGCTTTTTCCGTGCAGGGATTTGGCACTGTGGTGACGGGTACTGTGATTTCAGGGGATGTGCGCGTGCGCGATGCATTGTCGCTGTTGCCGTCGGGCAAAAATGTGCGCGTGCGCGGTGTGCAAACGCATGGGCGGGATGTAGATGTGGCACAGGTGGGGGCGCGTGCGGCTATTAATATAAGCGGGGTCGAAGTAGATGAAGTGTCGCGGGGTGATTTTCTGGCACAACCGGGGTATTTTGAGACGACGTATATGATCGATGCGCGATTGCACATGTTACCCGATGCACCCGCGCATGTGACCAATCGCACGCGCGTACATCTGCTTATGGGGCCGCGAGAGGTTTTGGCCCGCGTGGTGTTGCTCGAAGGTGAGACATTGTTGCCGGGTGAATCGCAACTGGTGCAGTTGCGTCTGGAAGAACCGGGCGTTGCCGCGCGGGGAGATCGGTTTGTGATCCGACGGTATTCTCCGGTGCAAACGCTGGGTGGTGGCGTGGTGCTGGATCCGCAACCCGTGAAGCATCGGCGGTTTCGGGACGATGTCATTGACGCATTGCGAGAATTGGAGCAGGATGATCCAACACAGGTTTTGTTGACGCGCTTAAAGGCCGCGCGATTGCAACCGCGAACCGCGCTACAACTCGCATCTGAGATGGCGGTGTCTGCGAGCGGGATTGAGAGTCAGTTAACCGCGCTCGTCGATTCGGGTGATGTGGTTTCTTATGTACAGGCGGGTAAAGCGATGTATGTCCACGCGATGTGCTGGCGGGAATTGCTGGACGGGATTGGCGCTGCGATGGGAGTTTTTCACGAGGCGCATCCCCTCCGGCCTGGTGCGCGTCGCGAGGAGCTTCGCGCATTGGTGCAAGGTGAACCTTCTGATGATTTGTTTGCGTATGGTGTTGAACATCTGGTTCATGCGGGTGTCTTAAAAAGCGATAATGCGCTGATTCGGTTGCGCGATTACAAAATTGCGTTGACGCCCGAGCAAGAGGAGATTTGCGATGCTATTGCGCGGGTATTAAAAGATGGGGGGACGACGCCTGAGGACTTGAAGACATTGCCCGATGCCATCCAGGTCAACGCGAGATCTGTGCGCGATGTGGTGTCGGCCATGCAGGCTATGGGAGGTTTGGTGCGTCTGGACGATGCGTTGCTCTTTCACCCGGAGGTGATGGAAGACGTGACGCGGCAATTAGTCGATTATTTGAAAGAAAATGGAGAGATCGATGTATCGACGTTTCGCAGTCTGATCGGCACCACGCGCAAATTTGCCGTACCGTTGTTAAATTATTTTGATACACAGGGCATAACTATTCGGCAGGGAGATGTGCGGGTGTTGGGATGAAAACATTGTCGGAATCAGGATTTACAGGATGAAAGGATGAGCAGGATAAAACCCTTAGGTCAGAGGCCCGTAGCACAAGCGCACAGGGGAATAGAGATGGAGAGATAAAAGGCGAGAGACAAGGAAGGATGGCTGTTCAAGAGGAATGCGACGCTATGGGAGAATCAAATGAGCACTGAATACACGATTGTAATAGAGAAGGATGAAGATGGGTATTATGTCGGGAGTGTTCCTGCTCTTCCGGGTTGTCATACCCAGGGCAAGTCAATTGACCTGTTGCTTGAACGGATGGAGGAGGCGATTGCACTCCGGCTTGAGGTCGAGGGTGAAGACGCTCTGAAATAAAGCGGCGACCTTGCACGATGCTATAATGTTGGCTATATTGATTTGAAACGATTAAACGGATGAAATTTTGGGATGTAGAGGAGAAAGAGATATGGCAAATGCACAACACATTAAATGGCTTCTCGAAGGTGTCGAGGCATGGAACGCGAGGCGCGAGCGCGAAGATTTTGTGCCGGATCTATCAGGTGTGGACATCTCCAAAAAGTTTCAGGAGGCGGGCAAGCTCGACCACAACGATCAAAGTCCTCTTGCTGAAATCAATTTACGGAAAGCCAAACTCACTGATGTCAACCTCTCTTGTGCCGATCTCGTGGGTGCCGACTTTTCCAAAGCCGATCTGACCTGTGCCGATCTGACCCATGCCGATCTCCCTTATGCTCAGTTCAGGGAGGCCAACTTAACCGACGCTAATTTTTCTCGCGCTAAACTCAATAGTGCCAATTTCGCCCAAGTAGGCCCTATCAACATTAAACGTCCTGATCAATTTTTGCTTCAAAAGAGAGCATACTTGTCCGATTACAAACCTGACAATGTCCAACTCACCCGTGCCAAGTTCTTTGAAGCTGATCTCACCTGTGCTGATCTCACTGGTGCCGACCTTTTTCAAGCCGATCTGACCTGTGCCGATCTGACCCGCGCCAAGCTCAAGGGAGCGACTCTCATCTATGCCGATCTGACCTGTGCCGACCTTTCTGATGCCGATTTTTCCGATGCCGATCTTTCCAATGCCAACCTGACGAAAGCGACAGTCGCTGGCGCAAATCTCGTCTCTGCAAAGCTCATTAACACAAATATATCGCATTCGCAGATATGGAAAGCTAAACTGTGGAAAGCGAGACAGTATGGATAAGTTCCAGAATACTGGAACAGATCGGTGTTTCACGAGCGGTTTGAGCGCGATGAAATCCTGAACAGGAACGCAGAGTTTACAGTTTACGACCATTACAGGTTGACTGTGCAAGATGCGAACAAGCAGGATATTATGAACGATCTAAGCCTCCTGAACATCACCCGCGAAAGCCTTTTTTCCGGTCTCGACGAAGCCGCAAAGGCGGTCACACAACGTTATTCTCAAGAATGAGACGCGGGCAGTGGGCCGACAGAGCATGTTGGCAGATAGTGGTTCAATTCACAAATACGTATAAAGAAAACAGCCACTTATCACGGGGACTGTTTTTATGACTACTGGGCCACAGGAGATATTTCTATAACGGGGTACTTCGTGACTCTTCGACTGATTTCTGCATGTATCCTTTGCAGGTTTTCTGTTGCTACAAGTTTAAATCTACCAGTGACCCGACGACGGACAACTTGGTTCTTTTCATCCACAAAGACATAACGGTGGAATTCACGAGACAGAAACCGATATCTTCGACGTACCATATCAGAATAGAAATTCTCCTTATCCTCGGATATTTTCATAATACGGTCTAACCATTTTATCGACAGCATGTACATATCAGACATAGACCCGAAATAAGTTAAATCCCGCTGCTTTTTCGTCCATGGACGTTCCCGAGACAACAGGTAATAAATAGTATGCAGATCCCACAGCCGTTGCAAAATCTCTGGAGAGTCGGGATACATTGTCTCATAAATTTCAAGACCATTGACAATTTTAACTATATTTTCTTCAAAATTCTTTCCATCTATGTTAGAAAGGATGAGGTTAAGGAATCCTGGCTTAAGCTTAAGCAGGTCCTGAAATAGAACATCAAAATAAAATTCAAAGGCTTCCTTGGATACATCAGAGTTGGGAATCTGATTTAGTGCCTTGTTAAGCCAAAATTCCATAGACGCCACCAACTCTTCATAGTCATAATAATCGGAAATATCTTTGGAACTATCCTTCCATTCTCTTATCCGTTTTCTCCATAACTTTGCATGTTCAAGATACTGTTTGGCGTGTTCCTCATCTCGGAGCCTTTGCTGGGCTAATTTCTCTTGCTCTTTCTCCTTTAAAACATCAGCCTCAAATTGTTTTAGCTGCGGCAAGTATTTGTTGTCAATGTCACATAGCATCTCCAAAACAACTTTTTTTTCTGTGTTATTTGATGCTATAGTGTCCAAAATCAATAGAGCCTGTATTTTCTCTGGGTCACTATTTGCAGGATTGCGAGCCACGGCAATCAACTCAAGTTTTGCTTCTTTAATAAACCCATGAGCAATCAGTAACTGTATATCTGGACTTAGTTCTTTGCTCTCAGCAGTCTGACACAAAAAGAGAAAAAACAACACAACTACCTTGATTTTCAGCACGAGACTTCTCCTTATTAAAACAGCCACCCACATTGGATGGCTGTTTTGTGTTGGGTTCTATCTTGGCGGGTCAAAATCCTCGAACAGCGCATAGCACATTGACTCACCCTATCGAATCGTAGTGTTGTAGCCGTCTGTTACAAAGGCATTAATGTCTAAATTGAGTCACTAATGTTGAGGGAGAATTCCTTCAAGGTTGGCGAACTCAAAGTCTGGTCTTCTCCGTAGATGCCTATCACCTCGAAGCGGTGCTCGCCTAAGAGCAGGACCATCACAGTTTTGGCATCGGTATCTACAAGCCAGTATTCTTTTACGCCGTGCCGGGCATACAGGTCGAGTTTGAACATTCTGTCGCGCTCGGCTGTGGATGGAGATAGAACTTCTATAATCAGGTCGGGCGCGCCTTGAATATTCTCATCTGTGATGATATGCACGCGCTCATTGGAGATAAACAACAGGTCTGGCTGCACAACGTCTATGTCCGAAAGCACCACGTCGGTGGGAGCAGAAAGCACCACGCCTAAATTTTTTTCTTTTACAAATATGTGCAATAGCGATCCCAGGTTCATCACAGCCATCTGATGATCTGTACGTGGTGCTGGTGCCATAATCAATTCTCCGTCTAAAAGTTCGTGCCGTTCGTCGTCAGGCATCTTCAGGTAGTCTTCAGAAGTAAGTTTGATTTCTGTGCTGGCCATCGTTGCCTTCCTTTCTCCTGATCTAGATTTAAGGGGGATACCCCATCCACGCTGCATGTGCGTTGAGAACTATTTAAAATAAGCCCCCAATTTGATATTTTGCTCGGGATTGCTGGTGATTTTTGGGTATTCTGTGACGAGGTCTTCAAAAGCGACTACGGGTGTTACGATGGATTCGCCCGTCAGTTTTCCTTCGGTGAGTAGTCGCCAGCAGGTGGCGTAAACGCGCTTTTCATCCCATCGGGGATATTCCCGGTTGGGGTCGCTGCATGCCCGTGAAAAGATGAGATTGGGGCGGTTGTAATGCGCTTCTGCGCCCAGATCGAGTCCGGGACCATAAGGTGCTGGCGCAGCTCCAGCTACTACGGTGCCTCCAAATGCCACCCCGCGTATGGCGGCTTGCAGGGCGTGTACATTGGCGCTGTAGTCAATTGATACATCTACCCCCCGGTTCCCGGTTGCCTTTTTGATTTCCACGCCCGCATCGCAAGTTGTGGGATCGAGGATCAGGTCGGCGCCGCAGATTTGAGCCACTTCTTGGCGGTTTTCCAATGGATCGACCGCGATGATTGGATATGCCCCGGATAATTTGGCGATTTGTATGACCATCAGTCCGATGGCTCCCATTCCAAATACGGCCACGGCGTCTCCGACTCTCACCTGTCCATCTCTGATCGCACACATGGCAAAATCCGCCGGGTCCAAACAGACTGCGGACTTCCATGAAAATCCTTCTGGTACTTTCCAGCACCGTTCTGTCGAGATGACATGGACTTCTCGAAATGGTCCGTAGCTCAGCACTATGTCGCCTTCTACAAACCCATCCACGCCCTCGCTGATTACAGTGCCTAAAAACATATTGCCCGTACGAGACGACCGCCCTCTGCCCGTGTTTGGGAATACCTGGAGTTCCGGATCATAAGGTCCGCGTTTCGCGCTGTCACCTTTTATCCCCGATAACTCGGTTCCGTGCTTGGCTGCAGCGTACAGGCTCTGCACTTTCATCTGTCCTTTTCCAACTTTTGGCACCTCGTATTCCCGCAGTTCCATCTTTTCGGGCGATAGGGCAAATACTTCCAGTGGCATGGTATCCTCCTATTCGTTTATTCGCGCATCAGGGAAATGGCTGAGACAGATAGTCCGGCTCGGGATTCTTTGTTGATGGCTTTGGCGCGGACTTCGATGTTGTAAAGGCCGGGTTCGTCGAGCTGGACCTGGCCGATAACAGTTGAGGCTTCGGGGAAATACTGCGCTTTGGGGCTGTCGCTCCAGGCGTCGGGTGTGATGGTTTTGCGGAATGTACTGCCCGCAATATCAACGCGCACTTCGTGGCCGCCTGTCCATTCTCGGGCGCGACGAAGCGCGCTGGTGTGAACGCGGACTTCAAACGTGCCGGGTTCAGAAACTTTGAAGTCGCAGTCGATCCAGTTGGACGTGTCAAACCAGTCTTCGATAACGCCGCTTTCGCCAATGCGGATTTGCGTTCCCGATTCGGGCGTGTGCAAGTTCGTCATGCTGGCGATCATGGTGATAGAGCCATCGGTTTGCTGGAGGGCAGTTTGATCGACATCGGGTGCGCCATCGAGGTCGAGGGCGATGACTGAGACATTTGGGTCGGGGCATTCGGGCAGGCGCAATGTTAAGATATCGCAGTCGCTGTCGCGGGTTTGAGAGACGTCGATGTGCGCGCTTTTGTCGGCGAGTAAGGTCGCTTTTGCAACGCGATTGCGCAGGCCCAGGAGGATGAAATCCTCGCCGGGCCACCTGGTAAAGAGCAAGTAGAGGCGGTTGTTTTTTTGCGTGATGCCGCCCCAGGGAAATTCATAGGGGTATGGCGTGGCTTTGCTGCCGTAGATTGCTTCGCCGTTGATTTTCATCCATTCGCCAATGGCGCGAAGGCGGTCAATGCTGGGCGTCGGGACGCTGCCGTCGGCACGCGGCCCGATGTTGAGCAGGTAGTTGACGCCTTTGCTGGTGAGTTCAACGAGGAGATGGAGCAGTGTTTTTACGCTTTTCCAGTTGTGGTCATCGGTTTTATAGCCCCAGGTATCGTTGAGGGTGGCGGGTGTCTCCCAGTAGCCTTCGAGGCGACCGGTGGGGATCTGATTGTCGCCCAGGCTACCGTAGTCCCCCACACCATTGCCGACGCGACCACTGACGAGACAGTCGGGTTGCAGGCCGTGGACGAGACGGGAGAGCGACTGGCTCTGTTTTAGGGAAATAGAGACGGGTGTGTCGAACCATATCAGGCCGATAGGCCCGTATTGTGTGAGTAACTCGCGCACCTGGGGTTTGGCTTTGTTTTCGAGATAATAGGCGAAGTCTTTTGTCGCGGGGTCAAAATCCCAGTTATTTCCAGAGGCGTTGGGGTCGTGCCAGTCCTGATCTTGAGAATAGTAGAAGCAGAGGCGAATGCCGTATTTTTGGCAGGCTTTGGAGAGGTCTGCCATAATATCTTTGCCATAAGGCGTGGCATCGACGATGTCGTAGTCGCTGCACGGGGAGTTATACATGGCAAAGCCGTCGTGGTGTTTGGCCGTGATAACGAGGTATTTCATACCCGCATCCCGCGCGAGTTTGGCAACTGCATCGGCGTCGAATTTTATTGGATTGAATTGTGAGGCGAGTTGTTCGTATTCTTCGGCGGGAATTTCCGCGCGACGCATAATCCATTCCCCAATGCCCTCAATGGCTTTGTCTTTCCATTTGCCTGCGGGAATCGCATACACGCCCCAGTGAATGAACATGCCAAACCGCGCTTCTTCCCACCATGCAATGCGTTCGCGGTCGCGTCTGGTCTGTCGAGTTTTTGCTGCGGTATTCATACTGTCTCCTTGAAATGTTGTATGGGTGAGAACTATTCTTCCACCGCTGCTGCGACTGCATTGGAAACCCGTCGCAGAAGGCTTCCTTCGGCGACCATCTGATTGGTGAGCACTACGCAACTGAGCTGTCGCTCGGTGTCTGCCCAGGCTACTGTGCCGGTCGCTCCAGTGTGTCCGAAGGTTTGTTGCGATACCAGGTCGCCCCAAAAGGCCCATACCCGCGCCCCACATACTCCCCAACCGAGGCCCCACGGTGCGTCGAGTGTTCCGTTTTGATCTCGCGTCATGGCTGCGACAGCGGCGCGGCTGAAGATGCGCTGATCGCCGTAAGTTCCGCCGTTGAGCATGGTTTGCAAGAGGATCGCCAGATCGCGTCCGGTGCTGTGCATGCCACCCCACGGGGCCCCGAAGTCGCGCCAGTACGGGGAGTTCCAACCCCAACTTTGTTGTTCTTCGTCCTCTTCGGCATCCGTTCCACACCATACCACGTCTTCAAGTGTCCATTCGCCCATCCCCAATGCGCTTCGCGCCATTCCCAGCGGCGCGAAGATCTCATCGCGCTCGAAGTCGCGCAATCGCTGTCCGCTGACTCGTTCGACTATTTCGGCTGCGAGCAGGATGCCCATGCTCTGGTAGCAAAAATTGGTCCCTGGTTTGTAGATCAGGGGGGTCTGAAGTGCCCGTTCGACGAAGCCGGACACGGGGGTGTGCGCCTGTCGCAAGATAGTGTTTTCGGGTAGCATGTCGGGCATGCCGGATATGTGCGAGAGCAAATGGCGCACTTTGACAGCGGGACGGTCGCCGCCAGTGTATTCGGGTAGATAATTGATGGCCGGGTCGTTGAGTGAGATCAGACCCCGATCTACGAGGATCATTAGCGCGCAGGCCGTAACCGGTTTGGTGATTGAGGCGAGGAGAAATATCGAGTCCGCATCGACTGGCTGGCCTGTGCGAGGGTGCTGTTGCCCGCATCCCCGGGCGAAGACTTCCTTGCCGTGCCGCGCAACTGTGAGCGAGGCCGCGCCAATTTGTCCGGCTTCTGTAGCGGCTGTAAGCAGGCCAAAGGCTCGTTCGAGTTGATCGGCAGACATGCCGACGTCCTGGGGGGTAGCTACTACAAGTGTGTTATTTGCCATAGTTATCCTTTTTAGACGGAAATACAAAATCCGCCTTCTTCGCGTGTTCCCCGTGTGATTGTTTCAGGCGCGAGGTCAAATCCCGTTCCCGGGGTATCTGGTACGATGAGATGGCCATCTCGAAATTCCCAACCGTCGAGTACTATGCCCTGCGTATCTGCTGGCGCTGTTTCTAATAGGCAGAAATTTGGAATCGAAGCGGCAAAATGTGCGTGTGCATAACGCTCGATAATACTGCCCCAACAATGTGGGGCGCATTGAGCACCCCAGGGCGCGATCATGTCCGCAGTCGCTTTCCACCAGGTCAATCCCCTGGCGCGAAAGTCGTGTTGTACAATATCAATCCAGCCGCGTTTTACCATGTCAAAAAAATTAGGTGGTGGCGGACCGGATTCGCCATCTGCGACATAAGTATCATAACCCGAGGCTTGAATAAATGCTTTAAAAGGTTCGTTGAATCCCCTTTCCTCGTGAAAGGCTTCCTCGAACCAGTAGATACCTGCTTCTTCACATCGTTTGAGAATTTCCTGTGCAATATTCAGCGTTGTGCCGTTGTTGGCATCAACGAGAATTTTGGCGTCTGGACCCGCTGCCTCTCGAATTGTTTGGATGACCAGCACATCCCGTTCCAGGCCTTCTATAATCGGCATCCACTTTGCCCCGCGACCAATTTTTATTTTAAAATTTTTGAATCCGTATTGCTGTCCGGTTTTTACTTCTTCCTGGAAAATTGACACTGCTTCGTCATCTGTCGCTTCCAGGTCGTCGATATAGACCGATCCATCGTAAAGTTCTACTTCCCGCGAACCGCGCGCGCCCAGCAGTTTGTACAATGGCATATCCGAGAGTTTTGCCACCAGATCCCATAGCGGTAAATCGATGCTTTCTCCTGCTTCCAGACAGCCGTTGGGCAATGCGAAGAGTTCATTCAGTTGTTTTCCCAAAAATTGTTCGGCCTGTTTGGGATTTATGCGCGACCAGCCAACGCCAACAACCCCGCTCTCTGTATGGATGCGAATGACGTGATCCGTAACCATATCGCCTATGGGACCACCTTTGGAATTTACGCCCACAAAGCGGGGACGCGGACTTTTTAACATTACTTTTTCAATGCGTACAATGCGTTCATCAAGTAGATCGGCCATTGTCAATGTCTCCATTTTTATCGCGTTCATAAACGACATCATCGCCAAACCGCTTCCGCCCCTTTGCAGCAGGTCCAACAATGTCCAGTTGCCCTCTGCCCATCACGGCTTCTCGCGAGCCATCCCGCTCGGGATCGGCATAGCGCACAAACCACGCATCCAGATCGGCCTGTAGCGCTTCCCGGATTGGTTGATGTTTTTGTTTTGCAATCAGGTTTTGTCGCTCGTCTGGATCGTTTACCAGGTCGTAGAGTTCATGAGGACCATAGGGATAGCGATGGATGTACTTCCATTCCACGGTGCGGATCATTCGCGTGGGACCGTATTCGTCATATACAACTACCCGGTCGTCGCCACCTATAGCGCGACCTTCTAATAATGCGGAAAAGCTGCGCCCGGGAAGGGCGTCGGAGTCGAGATTTTCTACGTTGAGATAGTCCAGCAAGGTCGGCATGATGTCGTAATGGCTGTGCAGTGAGGAAATAACTTTGCCTTCGGGAACGCGACTTGGATGCGAAAAGAGCATGGGGACTTTCACCGAGGTGTCGAACATATTCGGTGGAAATGTCCCATTGCCTTTGCCGTAAATCCCGTGATGTCCCATGTTCATCCCGTTGTCGCTTGTAAATGCAATGAGTGTATTCTCCCGCAATCCGTTGGCTTCCAGCCAATCCAGCAGCCTGCCCACGTTGGCGTCCATTGCGGTCATTGCGGCAAAATATCCGCTAAGCGTTTCTTTGCGTTCTTCTTTTGTAAATCCCAAAGAACCCGAGGACCCCGTTTTTGATAGCTGCTGAGGGTGCATGGGTTCGTCTGGGGTTGATTCAAAAGGGCAGTTTTGATAATAATCTTCGAATAATTCGGGTGGATGGTGTTCGCGCCCCCAGGGTGCGTGAGGCGCTGTGTAGTGAACGTTCAAACAGAACGGTTGATCTGCATCCTTTTGGGTTTCCAAAAATTCCAATGCATTATCTGTAATCAGATCGCTCACATAATCCGATGTTTGATACGCTTTGCCGTCGCGAATCATCGGGGGCTTGTAATACGGTCCCGCGCCACTTGCGTGAACATTCCAAAACGCAAAACTTTTCTGCGGTTTTTCCGAGTAGCCCAGATGCCATTTGCCGCTTAAACCGCACGTATAACCCCGTTCAGACAGGATATCTGTATATGCGGTTTGCCCCGATAGATATTCGATGGCCCGATCATCTGCGCCGTAGATATTTGAATTGCCTGCCCGCAAAAAATCCTGTACGCCGTGTTGCGATGGAATGCGGCCCGTCAATATGGAAGCCCGAGCTGGCGAGCAGACCGGCGATGCACAAAAAAAATTCTCAAAGCGCGATCCCGTTGCGGCCAATCGGTCCAGATTGGGCGTGCGAATTTCCGTATTGCCCGCACATCCCATTGCCCAATAGCCCTGGTCGTCTGTCAATATAAAGAGCAAATTGATTTGTTCAGACATAGTATTTATTCCATATTGTAAGGGTTCACTCCGTAAATGACCTATTCTCGTCCCAGTATTTTTAACAGGCGATCTGGCCGGCGTGTGATGATGCCATTTACACCGTTTTCAATTAGCATTCGCATTTTCGATTCGTCATCTACAGTCCATATTTGTACTTGCATGTTGTTTTTGCGCGCGCCAGATAAAAGGCGTGGATGGCTGCCATTGATCGGTCCCATTTTTAGTGGGAACTGCAATACTTCGACATTGGGCTGATAAATCGCGCTCAAATGCAACCAGCACAGGGCGTAAAAAATCATTCCTTCCGTCATGCCCGGCGATGTCGCAACTTCGGGAAACTGCTTGCGAAAACGCTTCAATGTTCCGGTGTCAAAACACGCGACTAACACGCGGTGTTGCATCCCGTGGTGGCGAATCAGGTTGCCAAATGCCGTGACAATATCCGGCTCTTTCTGTTTGATTTCAATGGTCATTCGCATGTGTGGGAAAGACGCAAAGACTTCATCCAGCGTTGGGGTTACAATTCCTTTTCCGCGAAAGGGAAAAGTTGTGCCGTTGTCCGGAGACCATTTATATCCAGCATCTAACTGTTTCAATTCTGCAAGGGTCAAATCATTTACACGCGCGTTGCCATTGGTCGTGCGCGTTACGGTCTCATCGTGAAAGACCACGATATGGCCGTCTTTTGTGCTGCGAATATCCATTTCCAGCATATCCACGCCGAGATCTACCGCGTGTTGAAAAGCATATAGCGTATTTTCGGGCCACAATCGCCATCCTCCCCGGTGGGCAATGACTTCAACACCCGCGTTTTTTTTATAAAAAGGATGATCGGGCATCGGTTTCCTCCAGATGGATAGCGCAACACACAGTGCAATGAACAACAATATGGAGATGAGCAAAATTTTAGCAATTCGTTTCACGTTCAATCACAGTGTGGATCTTCCAAAAACCACGGAAATCCTTTGATGGTTTCGCGCTTGATTTCTCGAAGGTGCGTTGTTACTTTGACCAGTTGAAAATTCAATTTATCGAAAAATTTATGTCCCGGACATTTATCAAATTTGCCCTTACGGGTTTATCGGGAGTATTTGTCAATCTCGGTTCGTTTCAGCTCTTGCTCAATCTCGGTGTGCATAAGTTGCTGGCATCGCCAATTGCAATTGAGCTTTCGATTATTTCAAATTTTTTGCTCAATAACTACTGGACTTTCCGCGATCGCGCACTGGGAGGGAGAAAACGCATTCGAGGTTTGAAGTACAACCTCGTTTCACTGGTGACGCTCATGCTGAGTTATAGTACGTTTGTCTTGCTTTCCTTCCTTTTTCCCGCGGTGCAATCGGTCTTTTTGCAGGGGTGTGCGATCGCTCCGGCCACATTGTTTAACTATTTTATAAATTCCCGCTGGACGTTTCGCGAGGTGACAGGCAGGCGAGCAAAAGAAAAGGAGGACGGTACGCAATGAATCGCGTGGATGCTCAGGTCGAAACAGTTAAGCCTTTGCGCGATGGGACTGCACTGGCCGCATCAGTTGTCGCCCCGCTCGTGCTTTATGTGCTTACTATGCCGCGCACTGTTGTTCTGGAAGACGACGGCCTGTTTCTCATGGCTGGAGCGCATCTCGGTGTGGCTCACCCTCCGGGCTATCCGCTCTATACCCTTATTGTTTATCTGTTTACACAATTGCCCTTTGGTAGTGTTGCTTTCCTCGGCCATTTGTCCAGTGCGGTATTGGGCGCGTTTGCCTGCGGTTGCGTTTATGTGTGTATCCGCCTGTTGGGCGCATCGCCAATTCCAGCCCGGACCGCCACATGGCTATTTGCTGCTTCTGAGCATTTCTGGTCTCAGGCTATTATCGCCGAGGTTTATACGCTCAATGCGCTGTTCTTTTTTGGCCTTTATGCGCTGCTTTTATACGGCGTCCGCCAGCCGCACCGCACCGAGATCTGGATTGCCGCGGCTATCACTTACGGATTGAGCTTGACCAACCACTGGCCGCTAATGGTGCTTTCTACGCCGGGTTTAATGCTATTGGTCTTTCCCGTCTGGCGCACCGTGTATCGGAAACTGCCGCTACTTTTTGGAGTTTCCCTGCCGAGTGCGGTTTTGCCTTATGCGTGGATGGTCTGGCGGTCACATCAAGATCCTCTGATCAATTTTTACGGCTCTATCGATACATTGAAAGAATTTTGGCATTATTTCAGCCGGCAAGGCTACGTCCATATAGATACCAGCCCCAGCGCGGGATGGAATGACCGATTTGGGTTCATGCAATGGCTGAGCAACGAATTTTTGTGGCAATTGACGCTGCCGGGATTTGCACTCGCTGTGTTCGGCCTGATCGTTCTGTTTCGGCGGCGGCAGATCGCAAAAGCGGGTTCGGGACTGCTAATATTTTTCGGCAATAGCATCGTGCTGATCGCCTTGCTGGGCTTCGATTTTGACTTTTTTTGGGTCGCGATCTTTCGTCCCTATTCTCTATTGTGTTACGGTATAATGGCCTTGTGGTTGGGTATTGGATTGCAGGTTGTTCTCGATCGGTTGACGGAACGGTTGTCCTCCAAATTTGCCCGTGGACCAGGACTCAGCATTGCTATGGTAGTGCTGGTGGGCGCGGCGATGGTTGCGTGGTCGGTGCACGAACACTGGCGAGCCAATGATCGTTCCGATAGCGACTTTGCCGAGCACTATGCAGACATGCAGTTGGATATTCTACCAGAGGACGCTGTCCTATTTGTATTCGGCGATGCAACCGGACCGATAGGCTATTATCAATACATTGAGAATCGGCGTCCAGATGTTGCGTTGTACAATCTTCAGGGGCTTGTATATGACAAACGCCTCTATGATCCGTTCCTGCCCAAAGAGAACAAGCAGAAGGTTTTGGAACAATTTACTGATTCGACAGAACGCACCCTCTTTTTTCCCATGGATTACGACATTTTTCCCGACCGCCAGGGCCGGATCTACGGTTTTCTCATAGAGGCGGTTAAAGATGGCGAGCCGGGTACCATAGAACTGAAACGCCATCCGCGTGGAGAGGAATATTTCACCTATTTGATGCATCAGCAACCCATTGATCGCTGGGAGTGCGTGCGGCGCAATGGATTGTTGTTTCAGTACGGGCGATATTTGGGTTTGATTTATTTATCGGGCGATCCGGGATTTCTCGATTCAATGCAGGAATTGTTCCGCCTCGCAGAGGAAAGTTACACTTGCCTCCTCGGCATGGCTACCATACTTATAGAGCACGGGAATAGCTCGCACTGGGAACAAGTCTCGGCGTGGTTAAATAGGGCGGAGACCCTCAAACACGAGGCATTGAAAAAGCAAACTCTGGCGCGGCTATACTACTTGAAGGGAAGCCTGTTGCAAAAACAGGGCAAGAGAGTAGATGCTGTCGCGTCTTTTGGGAAATCCCGCGACATATATCCCCATCCCAAGAACAAGGCGCTTGAGGCCCTCGAACAATACAAGGTCAATTTCAAAAGGGTCAATCCGCCACGTCGGGAAAGCCCAAAACCCGTTTTGCCGTTCCCCCCATAATTTCTGCTTTTTGCTGCGCGCTCAAATCCGGTAGTAATTCATCGATTACCTGTACCAATTTATCATACCCCGGATCTTCCAAAATCCATGGAAAATCAGTCGCCCACATCAATTTGTCTGCACCGAATTTGGAAAGCAGTGTTTTGTGCCAACTCTCCAGATCGCGATAGGGCCATGCCTCCTGGCTAAATGCATATTGTCCCGATAGATGTACGCAGATATTTGGGTATTCGTGCAAGCCGAGCATCGAGTAGCGCGTCAGCGGCGGTATGGGGGTATTGATGTGCGGCCGACCTTCGTCATCCCAGGAAAACATCCCCTCACCCGGACAGATCATCAGATGGTTAAACACGGCGCGAATTTCGGGAAATTCCCGAACCATAAAGGCGACTTGATGCGCGTCTTTTGCCCGAATATACAGCCACATCACGTAGTCTTTTTTAGCAGCGTGTTTCCAGATGGGATACGAAGTAAATGTCCGTACATCCATATGGGAGAGGGGATCGACAGGCCCGCCAATTTCGTTAATTCGAAATCCGATAATATCCCCATTTTCAGTTAGCCGATCCATGTGGTCTTCCGGTGCGTCCCATTTGTCCCGAGGAATCAAGCCAATTCCCCGGAAGCGATTGGGATAGGTCTTCAAACAATGCTGCAAATACTGATGGTGCGGCAATTGTTCACCGCCAATCTGGGTCAATATTGCCTGATCGACCCCATTGGCCGCCATGACTTCCAGCAATTTTTCCGCTGTCTCTGCCCTGTCTGCTGGACACTGGTCATTTACCTCGCGGGGAAATTTATCAGACAGTTTTTCAAATACATGCAGGTGCGAGTCAATAATTGGCATACTATCATCTCTCATCCAGGCTGAACAACCGCCTGCGGTCTGGCGTTGTGCATTTATCTGCAATTGCTGCAAATTGGTTGGTGGGTATGCGGTCCTTACTCCACTTTTCGTAAATGATGATAATCGACTTGCGCGGCTTTAACGTGCGGTTGACCATTGAGGTATGCCATCCATAAGAATTGAATAATACCGCGTCGCCCGCTTTGCCCGGATACACTTTGTGCCCCGGCATTGAATCGAGCGGACGGACCACGGGACACGGCCCAGCATCGGGCTTATGGCTGCCCGGCACATACCCAAATGCTCCGCCATCGGCCGGAACATCTTCGATATAAATCTGTACCTTCATGTGGAGCGGTGTCGTATGCGGGACATCCGGATGCCAGCCCACATAACTGATGGGTGATACCGGCAGGGTTCGCACTTGTGGCGCGAGCAGGATCAAATCTTCATCGGCAAAATCCATCAAAAATCCGTACCAGCCCGGATAATCGATGAGGTCGATAAATACATCGTCCTTTTCCAATGGCTTTGGTATATCAAAATGGGCAGCGGGACGCGTGCCTTTTGCAATTCCCTCCAACCATTCGCGCCTGGCCTCGGCGGTACACCGATCAAACACGGCCTGTAACCGTGCGAGATCTTCTCCCACAATTGCATTTTCTAAAAACAACACGCCGTTGTCTTCCCACTCCTGTCGTTCAGCATCCGTTGGCCGTCTCATTATGCGCCTCCTGGAAAGTGGTTCGCGATACCATATACCCAGCCGCGAACAATTAATTGGACAAAAGCGGCGAAGTCAAATAAAAAAGTCTCAGATAAAATCCGAGACTTTGACGAATCAACGGAATAGGTGTGTGTTTAAGGAACAGGCGACCAGCGCGGGAAGCGCGCGCCAATGGGGAGGTCGGGTATGGAGTACACATTGGACCCATCTGCATTCATGACCTTAATGGTCGAAAATCCTGTGATGAGTTCTGTTGAATAAGTGTGAAATTCAAATGCAATTTGTTTCCCATCCGGCGACCAGGTTGGATTGCGTACTGCTTCGAGGGGTTGGGAGGACGTGAGGCGACGCATATTTGATCCGTCTCGATTCATCACGTAAATCTCGTACTGCGCCAGGGGCGTTCGCGTGCCCGTTGGCGGGGGTTGATGGCGATTGGATTCGAACGCAATCTGCGTGCCGTCGGGCGACCAGGCAGGTGCAGCGTGCAAGGTGCCATTGCCATCTGTCAAACGCATCGCGCCTGTACCATCGGCATTGGCGACATAGATGTCGATTCCCTGGCCGCGATGCCCAGCGTGATAGGCAAATTTGGTGCCATCGGGCGACCAGACGGGCAGTTGTTCTTCCATATCCGTATTGATCAGTACCTTTTTACCAGAACCATTGATGTTGACCACATAAATATCCCAGGCTGTCTCATCGCTGAGCCATGTCTGAAAGAGTATTTTCTGTCCATCGGGCGACCAGGATGCTGCAAATTCGTTTCCCAAATCTTCAACCACACTGCGGATATTGTTCCCGTCGGCATTCATGACAAAAATATTGAAATTGGCATTGCCACTGCGATTTGAGGCAAAGGCGAGTTGAGAGCCGTCGGGCGACCACGATTGCCCGGTATATTCAGCCAGATCGTCTATGGGATTGAGATTGATGGGATTTTTACCGTCGGGATCTACGATATGGAGATGAAAACTGCCCGTTCGCAGATTTTGTTTTATATATGCGATCTGTCCAGGACCGCCCGGTATTGGTTCTGCACCGGGTTCTCCCGGTCCCGTGATGTCCGGCGGCGGTGTGTTTCCGCAAGCATAAAGAGCCAGGATACAGAGTACAAAGATGCCTCTGGTGTAATACCACTGTGTACGAGACTGGTGCATTTGGTTCCTTTTCTCGTCTATCTGCTCAGGCCGTTTGCAACTTTGTTGATTGCGGCGGCGGTGTCGCGGATGTCTTTTTCGTCGAGGTGCTCGTGCAAGCCCCATACGACGACTGTACTCAATGCCTGTACTGCACCGGGAACGAGTTCTGGGCCATAGTTATATTCGCGGCTTGTTACGCCGTGGTGAAAGGGGAATCCGCTGTTTCCATAAGTGCGTTTTTCGGTCAGGTAATTCCCGCGCATAAAAATTGGATCTTTGATATAATGTGCCCCCATGGATACGCCTTCGGCGCGTACGGCTTTGCAAAATTCATCGGGATCGTGACCTGTGACGTGAAAAACAAAATTCCACCATGAAACCTCGCGGTCTCCCTCGGGTGGAATGGGTGTTATTCCCGGCGCATCGGCTATCAGTTCACACAGCAATGCGCCCAATTCGTGGCGTCTTTCGACTACGCCGCGCACCTTGTCCAACTGTGCGAGGCCAACCGCGCCCTGCATTTCGGTCATGCGATAGTTAGGTGCGACAAAAGCGTGATCGCGTTCGCCCATATATTGATAATCCCATCCTTTATCGGAAAATAGCTTGAGGCGAATATAGGTTTCTCGGTCATGCGTGACCGTCATCCCGCCATCGCCCGTGGTCATGTGTTTGGACTGCTGCAAGCTAAAACAACCCATATGCCCAAAAGTTCCCACATAGCGACCTTTGTATTTGGTGGCATGACATTGGCTGCAATCTTCAATTAGCGTAATGTGGTATTTTTCTGCAATTTTTACCACTTCTTCAACATTGCAGGGGCGCCCAAATAGATGTACGAGGATGATTGCGCGCGTTCGGTCTGTAATATTTGCTTCAATTGATTCAGGGGTCATGTTCATTGTCAGGGGATCGACGTCGGCAAATATAGGCACGGCATTTTGAATTAAAATGGGCATTACGCTGCCCGGATCGGTAATGGGCGCGGTGATGATTTCGTCTCCTGGCTCAGGATCGACAACGCCCACTGCCAGATGGATGGCCGCCGTGCCACTCGTTGAGCTTTGTGCGTATTCCATTCCGTAAAATTCGGCAAATTGTTTTTCAAAATCTTTGACATAGGTGCCGCTCTTGCCAAACAAATTTTGACTGCGCACGGCGTCCAACAACAATTCTTCTTCTTTTTTTCCAAATGGCGCGCGCGAAGGGAAGGGGGCTGTGCGCGTTTTTTCCCCGCCATAAAGAGCTAATTTTTCGTTCATATTCCGTCTCCGATTTTCTTAAAATACAAATAGGCTGCAAGCGGTTTACCCTTGCGAAATGTTACTTCCAAATATCGAGTTTTCATCGTAAAAATGTAACCAAATCCAACTCAATGCGATAGGGGAATGTTTGCAACCATTGTTTTATCGCGTAATATGCGATTAGCTCTGGCATTACAACCGCTCCACCTCCGCGATGATACGCTTCAGATTGGCCACCCCTTTCGCGACACTGCCCCGGATGTTCGCTGGATCTGAGCCCTCGAGGGAGATAGCACCCCTGTAGCCCGCATCTTTGAGGATGCGAAAGATCTCGGCCCAACCCGAGTTCCCCTCGCCGCCGACCGCGCGCTTGACGTATTCGCCCGAGGGGATTTCGCGCCACTCTTCTCCAGGCTGGGGATCCTGCCGAATGTGGAAGTCCTTGGCGTGGATGTGGACGACATGTCTGGCGAGAAGCCGGGCCGCCTCAACGTGGTCTTCTCCGAAGACCGTGCGGAAATTGGTGAAGTCGAGATTCACGCCGAAGTTGGGGCGATTGACCAGTTCGACGATGCGCGCGGTCTGCGACGTGCGTCCGAGCAGCAGTCCGTGGTTCTCAACGCCGACTTTCAGGCCTTTTTCGGTAGCGATGTCGGCGACGGTCTGCATGCTTTGAGCAACGCGGGCGAGGGCGTCTTCGGGATCGATATCGTCGCGGGATCTGCCGGGAGGTGGGGCGGTGCGAGGATCGACGCGGACCGTATCGGCCCCGAGGATCACGGTGACCTGGAGCATCTTCTCACACCAGTCCAGGCAGGCGCGATTTTCGCCTTCGTCGTAAACGGCGAAATCGGTCGCCAGGGCATGGCACGAGGCCTGCAGGCCCACCCGGTCCATCAGACTCCGGGCCTCACGCGCCTGTTCTTGCACGTCTTGATCGGAACTCCAGTATGGGGAGTAAGGCTCAAAGCAGTCGGCCTCAGTCTCCTTTCCCACGAATTCAATCGCCTCCATCAAAGAGATCTTACCCTCGGTCAGCATCGAATTGAAGCAGTAACTGCACACACCCGCTTTCATCGGTACCTCCTTTGATAGAAAACTGTCTGAAAGCTGACTGCTTTTTACGCAAAAGGTTTGCGGTCGTCTTCCCATTTTTGGCCGACGGGGCGGAGTTGTCCGCCGCCGCTGACAGTGTAATCGCGTCCGTCTTTGTCGGGGACGCTATAGGTTGCAAACCACGTTTCCATCTGCGTTCTCATCGTTTTGATGCGGTTGGCCTGGGCGGTGTCGCCAACGAGATTGCTGCGCTCGTCGGGATCGTTTTGCAGGTCGTAGAGTTCATTGGGACCATCGGGATAGCGATGTACGTATTTCCACTCGGCCGTGCGGATCATGCGCGTCGTGCCGTATTCGTCGTAGATAACGACATTGTCGCGTCCGGGGTCTTCTTCGCCTTTGAGCGCGGCGAGGAAAGATCGGCCGGGATAGTTGCGGTCTTCGGGTAGAGGCAAGTTGAGATAGTCGAGAAGGGTGGGCATAAAATCGTACCCCGAGGCCATTGCGGGCTGCACGCTGCCTTCGGGGATGACGCCAGGATGGCTGGCCAAGAAGGGGACTTTGATGGAGTTTTCATACATATTTAAGGGGCGCGTACCATTGCCCTTGCCCCAAAAGCCGTGATGACCACAGGAAAAACCATTGTCAGAGGTGAAGACAACGAGGGTGTTGTCGCGAATTCCTTTGTCCTCAATTTTATCGAGGATGCGCCCTACGTCATAGTCCATTGCAGTGACAGCGGCAAAGTAGCCTTTGAGACTTTCGCGGTTGCCCAAATTGCCGCTTAAGCCACCCGCCCAGGGGTGCGGATCTTCTTGTGGACAGGATTCGAATGGGCAGTCGTCATAGGAATCGACAATATCCTGGGGGTGTCCAGTCCAGGGGCTGTGGGGCGCTGTATAGTGGACGCTGAGGTAAAAGGGGTTGTCGTCATTGGCGTGATTGTCGATAAATGCGAGGGCGTCGTCTGTGATGGCGGTGGTCACATAACCCGGTACGGTGACGAGTTCGCCATTGCGTACCAGTGTGGCGTCGTTGTAGGGACCACCGCCTTTTTCATGGGCAAACCAGTGCGAGAAGCCGTGCTGCGGCAAGGTGCTATTGCCCAGGTGCCATTTGCCCGATAGCCCACATGTCCAGCCGTGTTCGGATAGGATATCGGTATAGCAGATTTCATCCTGCAGATAAGAAGCCGCATCGGGACCGGTGTTGCCTTCGCGGATCCAGTCGTGTACGCCGTGTTGTGAGGGTATGCGACCGGTGAGAAAAGAGGCGCGGCTGGGCGAGCATACGGGGATGGTGACAAAAAAATTGTCGAAGCGAATACCCGTGGCGGCAATGCGGTCGAGATTGGGAGTGCGAATTTCTGGATTGCCATAACACCCGGCAGCCCAGGGTCCTTGATCATCGGTGAGGATAAAGATGATGTTGGGGGCCATTGATTGTTCCTTTCAATTTTGAGCTATACAGGTGCTTTATATACCGTGAGCGCAATGTACACGCATCGAAATAGCTTGTCAATCTTTTGAATTGGTTAATCTGCTGCGCGAGTCAGGTCTGCGCGGAATGCGCGGCGTTCGCGTCCAATGAGGCGGTAGAAGGCGTTGATGAGATCTTCGAGAATATTGTAGGTAATGGGGACGAGCAAGAGGGTGATGACGGTTGCAAAGAGAACGCCAAAACCGAGGGATATGGCCATTGGCACCAGGAATTGCGCCTGAAGGCTTTTTTCTAATAGCAGGGGCGTGAGGCCGAGAAATGTCGTGACTGAGGTCAGGAGAATGGGACGGAAACGCACGGCACCGGCTTCTCTGATAGCTTCGGAAAGTGCGTGGCCTTTTTCGCGTTGTTTGTTGATAAAATCGACCATGACCAGACTGTCATTGACGACGATACCTGTAAGTGCAACGATGCCAAATACGGAGAGAATAGAGAGATTAAATCCAAGAGCGACATGCCCCCAGACCGCGCCGACGATTCCAAATGGGATGGCCCCCATCACAATGAGGGGTTGGGCATAGGATTTGAAGGGAATAGCGAGCAAAATATAAATGATGAGCAAGGCGATAACAAAGCTTTGGGCCAGTCCCTGTAGCATTTCGGTTTGTTCTCTTTGCTGGCCTTCAAAATCGTAGCGCACGCGGGGGTGGTCTGCCAGTATTTGAGGCAAGACAGTGCGGGTGAAATCGGCGATGATTTCGTTTGCATTGGCGATGCTTATATCGACATCGGAAGTGACGTTGATAACTCTTTGGCGGTCGGTGCGGCGAATGGATGCGTAGCCCCGGCCGAGTTCGGCACTCGCGGCGATTGAAAAGGGCACTTCGCCACCACTGGGCGTGCGAATGCGCATGTCTTCGAGATTGCCCAGGGAGCGTCGCTCTGATTCGGGATAGCGCACCATCACGCGGATGTCGTCGCGTCCGCGCTGAATGCGCTGTGCTTCTTCGCCGTAAAACGCCTGTCTGACCTGGCGCGCGAGGTCGGCCAATGTGATGCCCAGGGTTTCGGCCTGTCGGGTGAGGGAGAGTTTCACTTCCTCTTTCCCTGGGCGAAATGAATCGGCGATGTCAAAGACACCGGGATAGTCATCCAACGCGCTTTTGAATTTTTCGGCGACTTCGCGCAATTCGCCGTAGTCGGGGCCTGAGAACTGGATATTGATGGCTTCGCCACTTGAAAATAGCGAGGATGAGTAGGTCAGTTCGACCGCGTCGGGAATAGTGCCGGTGAGTTTGCGCCAGCGGTTGGCAATTTCCTCACTGCTGATGTCGCGATTTTCTGAAGGCACGAGTTCAATATAGACTTCGCCCAGATGTGCTGATGAAAATGAGGCGGCATTTCCAGTGGGTGGACCTTGTGCTGCGCGATAGGGCTGTTCGCCCACAGATGCGAAAACATGGCGAAATACCGCACCCGATTTCTCGCCTTCTATTTCGCGTTGTAGTTGGCGAGCTGACGCCTCCAGGCGGCGCACTGCGGTCTCTGTCACCTCGGCAGGTGTGCCTTGAGGCATGGTGAGTATAGCTACGATATTATCGGCTTCGACGTTGGGAAAAAAGACGAACTTGATCCACCCGCCGCCAACGAGGCCCACGGTGAGAAAGAGCGTGGCAACACCCCCTGCGAGGGTCAAATAACGCCACTGAAGTGCCCATTCGAGAAAGGGGCGATAATAGCGGTCAACAGCGGTGAGCAAGCCATCGGCCACGCCATTTTGAACGCGTTGCCACAGGCTGATGATAGCGCGTTTGCGCGGGGGATCCCCATCTTTTTTTAAATCTATTTTGGCATGTGCGAGGTGCGCTGGCAAAATAAAGAGCGATTCGATGAGTGAAAAGATGAGGGTGAGAATGACAATCATGGGAATGAGTCTCATGATTTTCCCCATGCTGCCTTCAACAGTTAGCAAGGGAGAGAAGGCGGCAATAGATGTGAGGATAGCAAAAATGACGGGCACAGATACTTCTTGCGCGCCATCAATGGCTGCGCGCAAACCGCGTTTGCCCATTTGGTAATGGCGATAGATGTTTTCTCCCACGATGACCGCATCATCTACGACAATGCCGAGCACCACGATAAAAGCAAAGAGGGAGATCATGTTGATGGAGATGTCGAAGAAGGGCATCAGGCCGATTGCGCCGAGAAATGAGATGGGAATGCCCAGAGCGACCCAGAAGGCGAGTCGCAAACGGAGAAACATCGTCAGCGCGATAAAGACGAGGATAAAACCCAGTTGACCATTGTGCAGCATGAGTTCCAGGCGGTCATTTAAGATGCGAGAAAAGTCTGCCCAGACGGTGAGTTTGATGCCATCGGGCATGCGCTGTTGTGTATTATTGATATAGGCTTTGACTTTTTCGGTGATGTCCAGGGCATTTTGATCGCCCACGCGATAAACCTTGACCGTCACGGTGGGTTCCGCATCAAATTGGGCAGATTGATCTGTTTCCACAAACCCGTCGATAACTGTGGCGACATCGCCCAGGCGAAGATGCGTGCCATCGGGACGAGAGCGCAAGACGAGCGATTCAAATTCTTTGCCGTGATATGCCTGTCCTTTGGTGCGCAACAGGATTTCGCCGCCCTTTGTGCGAATGGCACCGCCGGGCAGATCAATAGAGAAGCGCCTGATGGCCATGGCAATTTCGCTAAAGGTGAGGTCGTAACGCCTCAGGTCATTTTCCGAGACTTCGATAGCGATTTCGTAAGGGCGTGCGCTGACGAGATCTACCTGTGTGATGCCGGGAATGGTTGCAATGTCGTCTCTGACTTGCTCGCCAATTGTTTTGAGGGTTTTTTCATCTGTTGGTCCTGAGATGGCAACGTTGATGACCTGGCGACGGTTGGTGATTTCTCGAATGACGGGTTTTTCCGTTTCCACTGGAAACGTGGTGATGGCATCTACGCGGGCTTTGACATCGTCGAGCAATTTGCGCATATCAGCACCCGACTCGAGTTCGATGTTGACAACACCCCTGTTCTCCGATGCCGTGGAGGTGATGCGCTCGATGCCCTCGAGGCCCAGCACGGCTTCTTCGATGCGTATGCAGACGGCTTCTTCGACTTCTTCGGGAGCAGCACCCAGATAGATCATGGAGATATTGATCATGTCCTGTGAAAATTCTGGGAAAACTTCCATGCGAATGCGGGATACGAGAAGAATACCACCTCCCAGGATTAATACCATCAACAGATTGGCCGCCACGCTGTTTCGGGCAAACCATTCAATGGCATTTTTCATTGTGTACCTCCAGTGCGCACAGTGCGCACGCGCATGCCATCCACGACGGTATCGATTGGCGATACGCAGAGCTGTTCGCCCGATTTTAGACCGGTTCTAACAACGACTTTTTCTGCGTCGGCGCGCAAGATATCGATGGTTCTATAGTAGAGGCGATTGTCTGTAACCACGAGAACGCGATTTTTACCGCGCAGTGCAGTGCGTGGGATGACCACGACGTTTTCAGCGTGATGGCCCAGAATTTCTGCGGTGACAAACATGCCCACAGCTAATGGCGGCGTGTTGCTATTGCGCCGACGGTATGGATTATCTACGCGCCCGACGAGCGCGATCATGCCAGAGCGTGTGTCAATTTCGCCTTCAACGCGCACAATGCGTCCCATATAGGTGTGTTCGCGCCCTGCAAATGTGGCGTGGAAACGCACATTGGGGCCTGAATGGTCATGGGGATTATTGCGGAAGGAGAACGGCAGGTCCAGATAAGCGAGTTGATCATCGGACACGGGCAGGCGCACTTCGGCATAGTCGATGGCGTAAATTTGACCGAGTGGAGAACCGGGGTTGACGAATTGTCCGACATCGGCATTTTTGGTGCGAACACGTCCGGGATATGGTGCTCTGATTTGCGTGCGTTCAAGGTTGAGGTTGGCGCGCATCAATGCGCCTTCGGCAGCGGCAATGGTCGCACGGGCTTCGTCAATTTGTGGTTTGCGCAAAACCAGATCGGTTGGCTCTCCAGTGCCTAAGCGTTTCCATTCGTCGCGGGCAATTGCGGATTCTTCTTCTTCGCGCGCCAATCGCAATTTGGCCTGTGCAACCTGAACCTGTGCTTGTGCAACAGCAACTTCGTAATCGCGCGGGTCTATGGTGAGCAGAACATCGCCTTTTTCGAAAAAGCCACCATTGGCAAATGCAGACGATACGGCAATGATTTGTCCTGCCACTTGTGAGATGAGCGTGGTTTGCGTACGCGGGGCAACCGTGCCTTGCGCTGGAATAACGAGTTGAAAGTTTGTGGTATGAACGGATTGAACGCGCACGAGCGGCGGGGGCACTTCTGTTGGTTTGGGCTGGACGACTTCCCGGTTTTTGACAAGAGCATAAGCGCCCAGCACGCCGATGATCAGCACAATGATGGGAAGGAGGATTTTGAGTTTCACGATGTATTTTTCTCCTCGTCTATTTTTTTGAAGGAACTCGGGGACGTTTAAATTCTTTTAGAAAGAGAGAATCGACGGTGGCTTGAAGGATCAGGAGTGCTCTCTGATGGTCACCGGATTGTTGCAAGAGACGGCTGGCCATCTGGCGTGCGCTGTTGGCGTTGTCCTGCGCGTGTTTGAGATCGTTTCTCAGTTCTGTAATCTGGCGTTTTTGTACATTTAGACGTTCGTTGGCGCGGTCGAGTTTTTGTTGGGTATTTCGCAATGTCTCGCGGCTTTTGGCGTGTTGTTCTTCCTCGCGCCTGAGCCGATTTTGGGTTGATGCGTGAAGCGATCTTTCGGTGTTGAGGCTGTCCAGATAGGCGCGGTGTGCGAGCGTTTCCCGATTTAAGTCGCTTTGTGTGAAGCGCAATTGTTCGCGTGCAGAGGCAAGTTCTTTTTCGGTGCGTTGATGCTGGGCGATTTCATTGGATAGCTTGCCGCGCACCTCGACTTCAGATCCAGTGAGTTCCGCTTTTTCATTGATTTGGGACATGAGACGGTCGGTTTGGTCGCCGAGTCGCTCGCGAAAAGCCGTGAGTTCTTGCTGGAATCGCGCCTGAGTATTTTCGAGGGTTTGCTCCTGGCGCGTGAGCGAGGTTTGCAAAATCAGGACGAGAAAAGTGATGACAATGACAGATGTGTAGCCCAAAAATCCGTAGAGCCAGCGATTTTCAAGGCGGAAGAAGGATTTGCCTTCAATTTTGTCGCGCTCTGAAATATAAAAAACAATGTACACACCCACGCCGAGCAGGATGAGTGCGCCGAGTGTGGAGAGGATGAGGATTTTCATAGATGATTCACTGTATGAGCTATATTCTGGACGAGCAGTAGTTTACAAAGTTCCAAGATGATTGAATAATAAATAGCAAGGTTTCGGCTTTAGATGCAAGTAGAAATACAAAAGAGCGTCGGCGCGATCTGCCGACGCTCTGATTTTTTTTAGGGCTGTGTGTTACAAGGTAAGCGGTGTAATATTCTTCATTTTAACTACAATAGGTGGCAAGTCGCTTACTGTGGGTGGGATGCCGCAGCCGATTGAGTGCCTCTTCTTTGAGTTGGCGCACCCGCTCTCTACTTACCCCCAGCTTGTCACCTATTTGTTGATAGGTTGCGGGTTTTGAATTGCTGACTTCGGTGTGTTCCGTCGGGTCGCTGAAACCGTAATAGAGATGTAGAATTTGCCGATCGCGATCGGGTAAGGCACTCAGCGCGTTGTGTATATCATTGTGCATAGTGTTTTGGATATAGGCGTCTTCTGGAGACAATGTTTGGGGATCAGATAGGGTTTCTTGCAGGGTGATAGCGCGTGGTGCAGAGTTTGTGGCTTCATCGTACATTGGCGTATCCAGCGATACAGTGTTATAGGCAGATTCAAGGGTGTGCGTAACTTTTTTGAGGGGCAGATGGGTTTCTCGGGCGAGTTCATCAGCATCGGGATGCCGGTCGAGGTGTTGAGTCATTTCAGCTTCGACTTTGCGCAGTTTATTGAGGTCGTTGACAACATTGCCGGGAATCCGGATGGATCGGGTTTGAACTTCGAGGGCTTTGAGGATGTTCTGTCTAATCCACCAGACTGCGTAAGTGATGAACTTGTAACCTTTTTCGGGTTTGAATTTGCGGGCGGCAGTCATCAAACCCATGTTGCCTTCATTGATGAGGTCGGCCATGGGAAGACCTTGATTCTTAAAATTTTTGGCAATGTGAATAACAAAGCGCAGGTTGCTGGTGATGAGCTTTTCGCGGGCATACTCTCCTGCCCGCCGAGCACGAGCACTCGCACCTGGCAGGTCGCCCAAAGCAATTTGCTCTGCCAGTGCTTTTTCTTCGTCTGGCGTGAGCAATGGGTGTCGCTCAATCTCCTTGTAGTAATAGGCCAGAGAGGGTTCATCACCTGAATGGGGTGAGGCATAAACTCGACCTGTACCTTGCCCAGGTGCTTTGCGAAGGGTCTGCTGGGCGGGTCTGAGGTGTTGGTTCATTTCGGAAATCATGTTTCCTCCTTATGGTGTTCTGAGGTCCTGTATCCTGTGCGGAAATCCGTCTGCTTTGGCCTCAGTTATGGCTGAGCAAGAATATAGTGAACATTTGTTCATAAGTCAAGAAAAAAATAACACAATAAATATTTGTTTATTAACAATTTATTGTGTTATAAGAAAAAATATGTGCAGTATTTTGTGCAGTAGGACAAAAAACGCCATTCAGGTGTATAGATCAGCCATCCACGAGTTCGTATATACCCGAGTTTTTCATGTTTTCGCGGGTTTCAACTTTATAGACCCAGCATCGGTTTTGGGTCATGTCGCGCACGAGTTTGTCGGCATAATCAAAGACATATTTTGATGACGCTTCCATGCCAACGTTGGGCATAATTCGCAGATCGATCAGCCCCCGGCGGTGCATTTCTTTAAAAAATTCGCGTTCGGGATCATTTTCATTGATGAGCATGGTGTGGTCAAACATGTGTTCCAACCACGCTTTGAGCTTTTTGAGCTTGCTAAAATCGACGACAAAGTGGTTTTCGTCGAGTTCGTTGCAGGTGAAATAAAACGTGATCTCGCGGTTGTATCCGTGAATAAAGCGACAGTGCCCGTCGTGATACCCCTGACGGTGTGCACAGGGCAGATCGTGATATGTTTTTGTCGATGAGAACTTTCCCTTTCCCATGGAGAGCCTTTCCGTTTACTGGTTTTTCGCAGTGCCGTCTTGTGGTGTGTAGTCCAATACTTCTCTGGTGCTATCAATTCCGAGATAGGATTTTTTGTGATTAGATACGCCATGTACAATGGCAAAGTCGGTATCTGCTTCCACGCATTTTTGAAAAAGTTGTGCGGTATCCCGCGGGCTGATGAGCATGCTGGGTTTGTCTGGATCGTAAATTTCATCGGTATTCCATCTCGGCCCGCCCAGGCGCACACAGATGCAGGATAGTCCGTGAGTTTCGGAATACACCCGCGCAAGGGCTTCGCCCCAGCATTTGGTGGCACCATAGACATTGGTGGGAAATACGGGTACATCCCATTCGATGGGAGAATCGCCCGGGTAACCCAACACGGCATTGACCGAACTGGCAAAAACAATGCGCTTGCAACCACACAGGTGTGCAGCGTGAAAGGCGTTGTATGCGCCAATAATATTCAGGTCGAGCAAGGTTTCGTAAAAGTCGGCACGCGGACTGCGGTCGGCTGCGAGATGGATGACGGTATGAATGCCTCGACAAGCAGCTTGAAATTCGTCGAGATTGGTAATATCCATCTGGACAAATTCTTCGTGATCTGCAAGATTTTCAACCGGGTTTACGTCTGCAAGCCGAAGGCGATAGGTCGCGTCCCAGTGCTGGCGCAACATGCCGGCGACAAAGCCTGCACCACCTGTGATGAGAATGTGTTTTTGTTCGGACATGAGAAACCTTTCTGTAGTAGCCCCAAGCCTACCATCCATGTGTCCAGTGGCCACCTGTTGGGAACCAGATGAGATCGACAATAGACGAAACGATGACGCCAGTGACATAGCCCACTGGCAGGCCAATAAAATAGGGTGCTGCGCGGCGGTACAGGGCAATGCCGCCGATACGCAGGAAAAGTGATTTGGCCGCCCAGGTGAGAAAGATGGAGAAGCTGTAGATTCTCGGACCAGAGGTATTTTGAAAGGCGAGGCCAATCGGGTGCAAGGGCCACCAGGGCAGGCGGCTTCGCAATCCAATGAGCACGAGCGCTTCAAATATGCCAATGAACCATACGGCCATTTTATATGGATCAAAAACAGTTTTTTGTTCGTTGAGAATGTGGTTGGTCATGTTGCTGTAGAGGCGGACTGAGGCCGAATTTGAGCGGCCGGAAAATGGGGCTGTGTGCAGGTTTTGGCCCCCGTGCGCGTAGGCCAAATAGATAATAAAGATGAAGGAAGCGAGCAAGCCCACGGTGAAGGCGAGCGCGGCGATACGGGCAATACGGGCGTTTGGTGTTGCGCCGTGCAATTTCAGGTGGTGGGGTAGCGCGGGCCATGCGGGGATGCGAGCGTTGCCAAAGAAGGCACTGGAGTTGACAAACTCAGTACCCACAAAGTCCGAGGGGGTTAAGTTGGCAGTACCGGCAAAGGTATAGACCATGCCTCCGCCCTTACCATATATGGGTAGGAGGTGGGGGAAACCACTGGCGGCTGTGAATTTGGCGACGGTGAGATATGCCGTGTAGAGTAGCGCGGTTTGCAAGAGCGCAATGGGTATGGACATGCCCATTGCACTCATCCAGCCGATGATGAAGGCAGTTGCCAGAACAAAGCCGATAAACGCCAGGCGGTAGGATATAATGCCGTCGTTATGAACAGACTGTCGGCCCTCTACAACAGCTTGCCAGACGCGGGACAGGTGCCCTCGAGCGGCCCAAATAGACCAGAGTGCCAGCAAAACAAGGGCGCCGTGGCTTTCGAGATTGATGATTTCGGATGATTTTGCCTGTTGGTTGGCCAGGCCCAGGGTGAAACCCGTGCGGTCCATAATGCCGAGTTTGACGATGGCAACGAGGCGCAAAACCCAAAAACTGAAGAGGATGTCGAGATTGCAGAAGTAGGTGAGTCCGACTACCGGGGGCAAGATGCGAAGGTAAATGGGAGGAAAGTCGCGGGCGAGGTCGATTTGTTTGCTCAGGTACCCGGCATAGATGGTGATACGCGGCAAGCCCGTGGCGAAATAACCGAGGATATTCCACGCGAAGACGCCAAAAACAGTAAAAAAACCCGCCCAGAAAATTTTGTTGCGAAAAATACCGGGAACACGTCCGGGTTGATCAAAGCCAGAGGTCAGTTCTACGGCAAATTGCGCGAGCGGAAAGGCGAGTCGCTCGTGGTCTTCCCACTGGCGTTGGAAGAGAATACACAAGCACAATCCCGCTGTAAAAACGGCCAATGAGATGGCGGTCCACCAGAATAGGGGTTGCAACCAGCCCACCCAGGGGATAGAACCATAAGGAGGTAATCCATCGTAGAAAGGACGAATGACCGCAGGCGATACGTCTGGCAGGGTCCACCAGGGCAAGATGTCAAAGATGATTTCGGTCCAGCGATTTTCAGGTGACGCATAATAGGTGGGCACGGCCATTGTGCTCGTCCAATAAGCTGCCCAACCTTCGAGGGGAATAACGCCCGCGATCCAGGACATGCTGTAGATAACCAGCAGTTCGGTGCCCGAAAGAGCTACTTTAGGCCAGAAGGTTTTGAGACCGATATTGGCAAATAACCAGAGTACAAAGGGTAGCAACATGGCCATTGGATATTGCGATTTGACCAGGGATGACGACCCCATCACCAGCCCGGCGTGATCGGTGTACACGTTGAGGGCAATGGCGGTGAGTGCGCCAAATAACACAGAGCGCCCCGTAATGCGCGAGGGAATGGGGTGGCGTTCTTGTTGGGGAGATGTTGCAGCCATGGTTAGTCGGGAATGGCGAAGCGGTCGGAGGAAAGAAAGACGCGCGTAATTTTCAGAAAGCGCGGACCTTTGTAAGCGTCGCGTTTGTGCAGGAGTTGCGCATTATCGTGAACTTCAACGCCGTAGTGAGATGTGAGAGGTGTTGTTCGGAAGGTCATGGCTGGATTCCAAATGCTTTGTTGTAAATATTGGAGACTTCGTTGAGGTTGCCGTAAAAGGCGCGCACTTCGGGGTCTTTGTGGTCGCGCCAGAAGATGGGGGGGATGACGGAGTCGTTGGCCAGGTATTTGCGGTCGCGGTGTCCGTAGTAAATTTGCAGGGTTTTGCGATCGCATTTCGTCGGTCGCGTGGTGGCTGTGTGTAGTGCCGCGACATTGAAGAGACAGACCGTGCCTGCGGGACCGTGAATATCGGCGATGCCCCCGCGTTTGAGTTGCGCTTCGTTATCTTTGAGCGTGGGTTCATAGACCGATTCGGGAGAGAGCGAGAAGCAGTGGGTGTCTGCGCCGACGTCTGTGAGATAGAGCATGAGCTGGATATAGTCCATTCGGAATGGATGCTCGTCCCAATGAGGGCGGTCTCGGTGCCAACTGCGATGCAATTCGCCGTCGTAAGGGGGCATGTAACGCGCGCCAATTTCGCCAAAGCAAACCGGACCCCCCATGAGTTGTTCGATTGCTGCGAGAATTTTGGGGTGACGGATTACGCGGTCAAATTCGGGTGTGGTGACGAGAGCGTCGTAATTGGTCTGCTGATGGTAGCCATAGGGATGCCAGCGAAACACAAATTGCTCGCGGTCGCGGTCAAATAGGGCGATAAATTCGTCTCGCTCCTCATCGGTAAGTAAATCGGTGCGCACGATATACCCGTGGCGCAGGAAATAATCGACTTCGACTTCGTTGAGGATGGGTTCGGTTAAATTGGACATGAGACATATTTCCCGAAGTTATGCATTCCCGACCATTACCAGCGCGACATCTGCCACATTGGTTCCGGTTGCTCCGGTGATGATCAGGTCGTCCAGTGGCTTAAAAAAGTGGTAGGCATCATTGTTTTTTAAATGCGCGATCGCGGAAAGTCCCAGTGCCTCTGCTCGCGCTATGGTTTGTCCATCGGCTACGGCGCCCGCGGCATCGGTTGGTCCATCGGTGCCATCGGTGCCTCCGCTAAACAGCACGACATTGTCCCATCCGGCTAATTGAATCGCGCCCGATAGCGGAATTTCTTGATTGCGCCCGCCCTTGCCATCTCCGCGCACCAGCACGGTTGTTTCTCCACCGGCAATCACGCAAGCCGGTGCTGTAAGGGGCTGTCCAGATGTCACAATTTCTTTGGCAATACCCGCATATACATAAGCGACTTCTCTCGCTTCACCCTCGATGCGCGTAGATAATATCAGCGTATTATACCCCAATTCCATTGCTTTGTTATTCGCCGCAACCACGGCCAGACCATTGCTGCCGACCACGAGATTCTGAACTTTGGAGAGCGCCGCATCGCCGGGCTTGGGCGTATCTTCAATATCCCCGGCCAAACCGGCTTTTAGTCGCAGCCGAACGCTTTCGGGTATTTTATCGATCAATTCGTATTTGTCCAGAATATCCATACACGTTTTAAATGTCGCGGTATCCGGTACTGTGGGACCAGATGCAATGACATCCATGGGATCGCCAATTACATCTGACAACATTAGCGCGACAACGGTTGCGGGAAAAGCCGCACGCGCTAACCCCCCACCTTTTAAGCGCGATAGATGTTTGCGGATGGCATTGAGTTCTACAATATTTGCACCGCAGGCCAACAATAGGCTCGTGGTCTCTTGCTTGTCTGCAAGCGTCAATCCGTCAGCAGGTGCGGGTGCAAGTGCCGAGCCACCACCGGAAATCAAACAGATTACCAGCGTGTTTTCATCCGCTTCTTCCAGCAAATGAACCATGCGTCCGACGCCGTCAACTCCCGATTCGTCTGGCACGGGATGGCCGCATTCCACTATGTCGATATGTTTTAAGGGCAATGCATGGTCGTATTTTGTATTCATAGATCCATCAGAGATGCGATCGCCCAATATATCTTCGAGTGCCACGCCCATCTGCGGCGAGGCTTTGCCCGTGCCCACGACCAGAATGCGGCTGTAAACACTTAAATCATAATTTTGATCGCCCACGCGCAAGATATCGCCATCCAGCGATACAAATTGCCGCACGCACTGTTCGGCATCAACAGCTTTGACTGCCGTATCAAAAATTTCACGCACGTGTGCGCGCATGGTTTCAACGTCAAAAATACGCATCGAATTTGCTCCTATCCTATTGAGTGACAAATGTCGCTGTCGCGGTTGCTGTCTGGCCCGTTGTTTCATCTACAACCGCGATTTCTACAATTTTTTCGCCCGGTTCAGAGCGCGACATATCCAATTCGATATATCCCGGCTCCTGGGTTTCTGTTCCCACTTGCTCGTATTCAATTGAAACAACGCCCTGCTCGCTCTTTTGTCCGAGCATTTTGCCCACGCCACCCAAAATTCGCGCGCCGATGTTTTTTTGGTCGCGCGATCGCACCACGTAAGATACGCGGTATTTGGTCTGACCGAAGGCATTGCGTTTTAAGTTGTAAATTTCGAAATAGATAAATACGGGTTGTGTGGGCAAATAGGCTTTTGCGGCCATGGGGATTACTGCGATATTACCCTTTTGGAACCGGCTCTTGTCGGCCATATCAATGGTGGCGGCGAGTTCCACATCGCTGATCTTTAATTCGTCGTCTATATCGTATTCGGGGACGACGCGGTCGATGTGATACACCTGTGATTTTCTCGAACGACGATCCAGGACCTGTACGGAAATGCGATAATTGCCCGGTGTTAAAAACAAACGGTCCATCTCTGGCATATACGCGCCAGGCGTCTGATCGACTTCACCCGATGCGCCCAGTACCATTTCCTGGCTCGTGCGATAGACGGGATCGCCCGCTTGATTGTAAACCACAATGCCACGGTCTAATTGTGCGATCCTCGCGCCATCTTGCCCAGCCACAAAGTGCAATTGCGAGGTTGGAATGCCGTAATAAATTTCGAGCGTGGTCAGACCTTCTCGCCCCCGAAAAGCGGATGAGGCAAGATAAAAATCCAATGCGCCTGTCGCAAAGTCGGGGCGATATGTTATCGGCGTAATAGCTGCGACCTGTTTCAAGACAATTTCCGGATGCATGTCCTGCCATATCCGCGCAATCCGTCCTACACCAAGTGGTAAATCAGCATAATCCCACGGTCCTTGATTTACGTGCTTTTCAAACACGACCTCTATCCCATCTCCAACATCGGCATAGATCCAGTATTCCCATATCCCATCTACCGGATATACCGGCCATCCCAAAATGGTTCCACTGGTCACTCGCAATCGGTTGACGGGTGCGTTGGGGTCATGTTGATCGTCAGGCGCGTTGGGGACAAATTGCTCGATGCGTGGGCCGGAGCGCTCACCTCGACGCAATTGCTCTCGCATCCCTACCATGCTCGATGCGACCGCGTCGGCCCGCTCCCTGATCAACCGGTCCACTGCTGGCCCTGCTTTTTGGATGAGCCGCTCTTTTACGGCAACCAATTCTTTTGTTCGCTCCAGTTGTATATCGCCCGAATTGCTTACATGGTCGGGTGCCCCATAGCGAATATAGGCTTCGCCGCGCGCGTCCCAGGGAAATCGATGTGTCCCAAAGAATTCACGCGCATAAGCGACGCGGCGATAGTGTTCCAATAACCGTTCATTGGCTTCGGTGACGGGAGCGGGATCTAAACGCGACCAGAATGTTCTAAAAACGCGCTTTTTTGCTGGAAGTGTCTCGGCATCGTTATATTCCTTGAGAATGGGACCCGATGCGACGAGGTTTAGATCGCAATATGTCTCCTGTTCTTTTTCGGGTAACTGTTTGATATATGACTCAAATAATCGCGCGGACTGCTCAAATGCCTTTGCCCTTTGAAATACCTGCGCCAATTCCAATACGGCTCGACGTTGAAAATCGCTGGCAACTGTCGCGGCTTCGAGCAGGTGCTGGAGTGCCTCTCGCAATTGTCCGAGCAATTTCAGATTGATGCCCAGATTCAAGCGCGCGCCTTGGTGATCCGGTTTTGCTTCTAACTGGTCGCGATACGCCTGTACGGCTTTTTCGCGTTCTCCATCTTTGTCGAGCAGTATCCCTATGCGATAGTTTGCATTGGGGTGTTTGGGATCGATCTTTAAGACATTGCGATAGGCTTTGAGGGTCTCACTGCTGCCGTAATTTTCCAGGGTTTGCGCCAGGTTATATTGCGCTTCCGAGTATTTTTTATCTGCCCGATTTGCGTCCCGAAAATACGCAATTGCCCGTCGTAGTTCTTTCTTTTTTCGGCTATAGACCAGGCCCAATCCATTGTAAGCCGGCGCGTATTTCTTGTTTTTTAAGACTGCGGTTTTAAACGCCTTTTCCGCTTCGGCCAAATCGCCCTGTTTCAAATAGACATGGCCCAGGCCCACATAGGCGGATGCGTACTTTTCGTTCTGGGCAATCGCCGATTGAAAAGATACAATCGCTGCGTCCAGATTTTCTGCCTCAAAGTGTTTCATCCCTTCACGATATGCCCTTTCTGCCGCGGCAATGGCCTCTGGCGAAGCATCTTTTGCGAGACCATCTGTTGCAGTCAGCGCAATGCACAAAATTCCCAGTATTATTGATTTCATAACAATACGCCTTTTATTGCATTTTTGATCGTCTGTTAGTTTGCCCCATGATACACAAAAGGAAACGAAAGCACAAGAGGGCACTATTCGCCGTAGAAAACAAAAAAGCGGGGCTCTCAAAGAGCTCCCGCTTTTTTGTTGTGCCGGTTGTACGCTAAATCCTTCCCCTCTCCCCTGACGAAAGAATGCGCGCGACAACCGGCTCAAAATCAAGCCGCGATAGGTTGTGCATCGGCTTTGCGCCGGGCGTCTAACCTCGCTTTTATTTTTTGGATCAATTCGGATGCTTGACGCTTATCCAATCCATCTTCAATCTGGGTTTTCAATCGCTCGCGTTCTCGCTCGGTTAGCCGCGGACTGCGCCCCAGATTTTTAATCAGATCAATCTGACTTTGCGTAGCAGATGAACCGTTGTGCATCGCTTCAACATCTCCGTTAGTCTGTGCAGCGTCTGTGGCTACCTGTAGCTCATCGACAGAACACATCCCCGTCGCAGTAGCCAAACGCATCGCCCGATTGGTGGCGCGTCGCGTCGCCATTTCGAGTGGATAATCTGAAAACCGCACAAATCCTTTGAGATTTTTAGGTGTTGTAGTACCGTAATCGACAAAAGGCCGCGCAAGCCCATCGACCCATACTTCACCGCGCATTACCACCAGCGGTTCCTCATCTTTTAATCCCATCATTTGCCGCAATAGAGCGTATTCTTCTTTGGTAGGCATTACAGCCTGCACAGCGAATTTGCCAGCCTTATAGGTTTGCAACATTTTGTACTGCAATCCAGCAGATGTGATGTAGGGATCATTCTGGATGAACACCACAAACTCATCGATCTTCCCGATGGGAAAACCTTCGGATTCCGCAATCTGCTTCTTGATATGTTCAACAGATTGAACTGCTGTTGCAGTCGCGTTTGAGTTATTCGTTTTCATATCTCGCTGGGACATTGCTATCTCTCCTTTGCTTTCGTGGAAGTCGGCAACATAACGGGTTATTTATTGCCGAAAATAAACGTAAATATATGTGATTTAATTATTGCGGATGCCTAAAGACTCTATAACCTGAAACCAGGCCGATTCGTAATTCGTGAGGGCACCGTGCCATTCAGTGAGTTCCCCTTGCCCCTTGCACAAATCTTGTGCCAGAGTATCGACAGCTTGCTCGGCGGCTTCGACGCGCGCCATGGCTTCGGGGTGAATGGCATCAAAAGGCACATGTGGCATCTCGGCCTGAATGCGATCGGCAACTTTGAGCAAATCCCGACTCAAATCGGACAATAGAATTTCCTCAATTCCCTGTTCGGTCTGAATCTCAATGCTTGCCATGATTACCTCCTGTCGAAGGATTATGTCTCAACGTTCTATGCAAAAATACTAAACAAAAGTACAGGTGTCAAGGAAAATTTTACAGTTTAATGGAAAACAATTAAACTTTTTTAAAAAATAAAATCAATGGGTTATGGTCAATTCTCTCATAACGCCTTATTTGCCCCTATTTCTCAACGAGATCCCAATAATTCGATCTCATTCATATCGCAGGGCGTGGACGGGATTGCGCTGTGCGGCTTTGAGGGCTTGAACGCTGATGGTGAGCAGGGCTGTTAAAAAGACGAGCAATCCGCCGATCAGAAAGAGGCCCATACCCGCATCGATGCGATAGGCAAAATCTCGCAACCAGTGCTCGACACCGTAATGGGCGATGGGCCAGGCGATAAGATTGGCGATGAGAATAAGTACCACAAATTCTCTGGATAATAAGGCGACGATGTGATGGTTCGATGCGCCGAGTACTTTGCGGATGCCGATTTCTTTGGTGCGTCGGGTAATGGCGAGGGATGTGAGACCCAGAACCCCGAGGCAGGCGACAAAGAGCGCGAAGAAGGAGGCGTATTGGACAATGGTGCCCCAGCGTTCTTCCTCGCGGTAGAGGCGATCAAAATTTTCGTCGAGGAAGACGTAATCAAACGGTGCATCGCCCGCAATAGACTGCCATTTTTCAGCCATAAAGGCGAGTGTTTCAGGTATGCGTTCTGGGCGAATGCGTACAAGGAAATCGCTGCTCAAGCTGGCTGCGTCTAAAAATATCACCAAAGGGGGTAAAGCATGATACAGTGACCGCAGGTGAAAATCATCAACGACACCGATAATTTGGGGATCTTTTATTCGAGTGGGTTTAGGTATGCTACTGCCCGGCTTAGAATCTTCTGGCGTAAAAGAGATCATCATCTTTGTCATGGGCAATGTCGTGTTGATAGGTTGCTCTAATTGCGCGCGTTCGACAAATGTTTTATTGACCAGAACAGCCTGTGTTGCGTCCGCGCCAAAATCTGGCGAAAAGCTGCGCCCCGCCAGTAGATTAATACCCAGTGTGTCGAAGAAATCGTAATCCACGGAAATTTCGGCTTTTTCCACGATTTCTCCATTGGGAAATGTAATATTGTCCTTACGGGTGTCTGAATCCGCTTCCAGGTGAGAGAACAAACCCGACTGCGTCACGTTTACAATCTGAGGGTGCTGTTTGAGTTCTTGTTTGAAGAGCTGCAGTATCCGATGGCGTTCCTGACGGTCTGTTGACGAGTAGCGCGGTTTTACCAATACAACCTGTGACTCATTTAAGCCCAGATTCTTTTCTTTTAAGAATGTCAGTTGCTGGGACATCACAAGGGTGGCGATGAGAAACAAAATAGCAACGACAAACTGACCAACGATCAGGACGCGACCAGACCAGGACCTGCCGCCTATGTTGAATCGATTCTTCAAAACGGCAATGGGATCAAAACCCGATAGCACGAGTGCAGGATAGATGCCCGATACCAGACTAATAATCAATAAGAGCGACAGGCCAAAGAGCACGCCGGATAAGGAAGGCCGATAATCCAGTGTTAAATTCACCTGTGTCAAAGCGTTGAAGGTCGAAAGAAAAAACTCTGTTAGTGCAAGCCCGAATAGCATTCCGACACCCGTAAGCAATAAGGACTCACCCCAAAATTGTTTCATCAGTTGAAAACGTACCGCACCTACTACTTTGCGTATTCCCACCTCTCGCGCTCGAGTCGCAGACCGCGCAATGGCGAGGTTCGTAAAATTGATGCACGCCACCAGCAATACGGATAGGGCAATGCCCGCGAGGATGTAGGAATATGCGGGGTTACTCGGTGTTGAAAGTCCGTTTGTTATTTCGCGATCAAAATGAACATCTGCAATGGGCTGCAAGTGCAAGGTCACATCCGGGTCCAAAAACCTGCGTTTAGACCTGCCTCTGCTTAAAGGATTTGGCGTTTGGTTTGCTTCAACAAATGCATTCAGGATAGGGGCCAGGTCTGCCAATAGTACGTTGTCAAGTAGCCGTATATAGGTGACATCACTCCCTTTAGAGAAGACGGGCGGGGTAATTTCTTTGCGTTCGGTTTTGCCGTCTTGTGATATAGACATCCTCATCACGCTCCGCTTAGAGGGCGGAATTGATGCATAAGAAAAAATCAGATCAAATTGAATGCTGGAATTTTCAGGGGGATCTTGTGCGATACCCGCTACGACAAAAGTCTTCTCTTCTTCTTTCCAGATTCTATGTTGGATGCTGATTTCCTGTCCCACAACATCGTTTTGTCCAAAATATTTTTGTGCCGCACTTTGGGTTAAGACAATACTGTTTGGGGTTGCGAGTACGGTTTTGGGATCGCCGTGTGTGAGCGGAAATGTGAATAGTTGAAAAAAGTCTTCGTCGGTGAACAAGGATTTTACTTCAAAGGTGTTGCTGCCATGAGACACTGTTACTGTTCTTTCGTGTATCCGTACAACATGGGCGAATTGCAGGATGTTTTCTCGCATGAGTGGTCCAATTTTTTCCGATAGTCGGACACGGATGGCATTGTCTCTTCCACCAAACATTCCGCCAGACATGCCGAGTCGGAAAATGCGGTCGGATTTTTCGTGAAACTGGTCATAAGTCCATTCGTGCCGCACATAGAGAAATGTGAGCAGGCAAAATGCAATGCCCGTTGCGAGACCGAGGGCATTGATCGCGGTGTATATTTTGTAGCGTACCAGATTTCGCAGGGCAATGGTCAGGTAATTTTTGAGCATGAGAACCTCCTTTGAAAATTGGACTCCTTAAAGCCACCGATAGATGCTATCGATAACCTTCTACGTCTTTAGACGAGATACATCGCTTCTGAATATTCGGCTTCGGTGTGTAGCACTGGGCTCAGTTGCTCAGCGTTGTCGGATATGGGGGACGCAAAATAGCGTTCATCACAGGTCGAACATATCGCGAGGGAAATATTGCGAATGGTAATGGTATGTTTCCCCTTGCCATACGTGCGGTCAAGTTTGTGGATGTACGCATTTTCACGGCCGCATATGTCGCAGTGCATGATGTCCTCAGATTGTTAAAATGGCGCGGTTGCAATATCTGTTCAACATTTTACGCCACCGCGAGTATGACCAGACGGAAATTGATTTTGCATTTGAATACAACAAAAATCGTGCCAAACTTTTTTATCGGTCAATAATTTGGGCACTTTTTTGCTGACTAATCCCTTTTTTGTATTCATAACATGTTGAAAACAAAACGCTTAATTTTTTTTTGAAAAAATTTGGATACTGGCGTAAATAAAAAATAGCTGGCTTCGTCTAAGTTTAATTATAGGGACAAGTGTCCGATTTTGATACAGTAGTGTCCGAAAATGAACACAAAAAAGCCGCCGATAGTGGTTCCGGCGGCTTTTTTTAAGCTGCTTGTTTATACGAGACAGGTCGATTCTGAGTGTTTGACTTTTGTGTCTGGACTCAGTTGTTCGGCGTTGTCGAGTATGCGGGGCGGAAAATAGCGTTCATCACAGGTCGAACATATCGCGAGGGGAATATTGCGAATGGTGACGGTGTGTTTCCCCTTGCCATACATGCGGTTGATTTTGTGGATGTACGCGTTTTCGCACCCGCAAATGTCGCAGTGCATAAAATGAATTTCTCCTTTGGTTGTTAAAATTTAACAGCTATTGCCCTAACACGTTGTAAGACGTTTTACATTGCCGCAAGTTCCGTGTCATTAAGAGATTCTTGCAACTGATGCCGCGCGCGATGAAGCCAGGTTTTCAAGGTGCCCATCGGCACGCCGAGTTCTCTGGCAATTTCCGCATAAGATCGATCCTTTACATAGCGCAATCGCACAGCATGGCGATATCGCTGTGGCAGTTCTTCTATGCTTTCTTCGAGCATTGCGCGGCATTCTTTTCGAGATAACGCATCGTCGGGACGCTCTGTACTGGCTGGCTCCCATGTATCTCGATAACCGAGTTGCGGATCTTCAATGGTTTGGTGCCACGATCGACGGGCTTGTTTGGATCGCATGTGCGTGGTACACACATTCAGGGCAATTTGCATCAGCCATGTTGAAAATGCGGCTTCCCCGCGGAATCCGGACAAACCGCGATAGGCGCGCAAGAAAGTCACTTGCATCAAATCTTCAGCATCGTGTCGATTTCTGGTTCGTCCAATTAGTGTGGCGAGAATCCGGGCGTGATGGCGTTTGTAAAGGCTGTTGAAAGCCCCGGCATCGCCATTTAACGTGCGACGCACCAGATCTCGCTCTTCTGCGTACTCCATGGTTTAGGATCCTCCCTCTGGTGAATGGTTATCAATGGTCGGTTACTCGTCAATATCGTCAGGTATTGCGGTGACTTCCCATTCGGTAGGCTCCGCAAGCGAGACTTGAAAAATGTCTCGCAACCCCGTCAGGGCATAAGACCCCGTGATGAGGGCAACGACGATCAGAAAGCAGAATCCGATGTTTTTCAGATTTTGCAATTCTTCTTTTCTGCGGAATACATCCTTCCAGGTTTGCATCTAATTGCTCCACAAGTTTGTGATTTCATTTGCAGTTATCGGAAATTTGTCCTAAATTATGCGGAACACCGCATGTACTTGTCGGTGTGATCTGGGGTCCTCACGTCGTCCCGCCAAAGACTCGCGTGAGGGCCTTTCTGTTTGTACTGACATCATATCAGATCTCCTTTCTCTGATGAAGGGGAGAAATGGTGAGCCAGGTATTGTGTTTACCAATCGTTAGTTAAATAATCACAGTGCCTCCTTTCATAAAAAAGGGCCATCGCGTCTCGTTTTGCGCTGTGGCCATTAAAAAAGCCATCCGGAGAGGATGGCAGTGTATTTTTGATGCATTCAACAAGCCATATAGTCCTCCCCAGGCGCAATAAGAGCGCGTGCAATCAAATTGCGAGCTATCCTGGATAGGACTGTTAAAGGCAACAATGGCGAGATTGAACACGAAAATCTCTTGTGTAAAGGTGTTACCCTGGATGTCGTTCCAGGAGACTCAGCCCTGTGGTGCGGGTTTACGGATATACACGATGGATTCCCTGTTTGAGGTTGGTGGATTACAACAATACTGTCCAGCTTTAAAAAGATAGTTAGAGAACTTCATTACGTCAAGGAAGAAATCGGAATTTTTTGCAAATTTCATCTTCACTGTTACATCCCTTTGGATGCACTTTGAAACAAAAAGTGATAAAAAATTTACCCAATGTCACATAAATAGACAGTGCAGGTTGTGAATGGGTTTCAGAAATTTTAATTTTTTTTGAAAATGGAGGTAGCGAAGGTCTCAAGAGACATCTGGACCTATGCGAATGGCGTGTGTTTTTATCAGGCAAATTACGGGATCGCCGATTTTTAAAGCCAATTCCTCTATCGCTTCGGGCGTAACTTCAGCGGCGAGGCGTTTGCCCACATGGATGTAAACGAGGCGTCGGCCATGCGTTTCAACGATGTCGAGGATCCGTCCGGAGAGGGCGTTGCGAATGCTTAAACCCGCAGGTCGCTGTCGGGACAAAATGATGTCGTTTGCCCGGATGCCTATAAAGATATGCGTGCCCGATCTGCGGTCACAGGGGGGGATATGGAGAATTTGATTGTTGTATTGTACGCGATTGGATGCGATGACTTCAACGGGCAGGACATTTTCAAAACCATGCGTTTCGAGCAGAGGCAGAATTTTGGGCTGGTGAGCGATAGAAAAGAAGTCTCCATGCGCGAGTACTTGTCCGCGGTTGAGCACAATGACCTGTCCGGTGAGTTGCAGAATTTCACCAATTGCATGGCTGACGTAGAGCATGGGGATGCCCAGATCCGTGCGAATGTGGCGCAGATAGGGCATGATGCGATCTTTGAGCTCTTGATCGAGCGCGGTCAGGGGTTCGTCCATGATGAGTAATCTGGGAGAAGTCAAGATGGCACGCCCCAGGGCGACGCGCTGGCGTTCACCGCCAGAGAGTAGATTGGGGAGGCGGTCAATCAGGGTGTTTAGTTCGAGCAGGTCGATAATGGCATCGGGATGAAATTTGCGTTTTGATTGTGCGAGAAATTGATACCCGTACAGGAGATTTTGGCGCACGGTCAGGTGTGGAAAAAGCAAATCGTCTTGAAATACATGGCCGATGCGTCGCTTTTCCGGTGGCAGATCAATGCCTTTTTCAGCGTGAAATAAAATGGTGTCATCAATGCTGATTTGACCGCTATCTGGTCGCATCAGACCGCTTATGAGATTCAAGAGGGTGGTTTTGCCGCAGCCCGAAGGTCCAAATATCGCGGTGACGGGATAAGCACACGTCACATCGATTTCAAGGGTAAATTCGGCGAGTTGCCTGTGTACGCAAAGGGTGAGCATGATGTTTTAATTTTTCATTTTGCGGGCGATGGCCTCACTGGCGATGAGCGCGCCCAGAGATAGGATGATGGAGAGTAAGACGAGGCGCGCGGCAGCGGCTTCGCCGTCGGGCTGGTTGATGTACGTGAAAATGGCAAGTGGAAGTGTGCGGGTTTCGCCGGCGATATTGGAGACAAAGGTGATGGTGGCGCCAAATTCGCCGAGACTGCGGGCAAATGCGAGGAGAGAGCCAACGAGTACGCCCGGAGTGGCAAGGCGCAGCGTTATGGAAAAAAAAGCGCGAAGTGGATTGGCCCCCAGGGTGCGGGCAGCGCGTTCGAGGCGGGGGTCAACACTTTCGATGGCGAGGCGAACAGCTCTCAACATGAGTGGAAAACCCACTACAGCAGCGGCTAATACAGCACCTCGCCAGGTAAATGCGATTTGCAATCCAAACCAGTCGCTCAAAATTTGCCCCAGAAAACCCCGGCGCCCCAACAGGAGAAGGAGCAGATACCCGACAACCACAGGTGGCAATACAAGGGGCAGGTGACACAGACCGTCGAGGATGAGCTTGCCGCGAAAGTTTTTGCGCGCCAGCACCCAGCCCAACAATACGGCAAAGGGCAGGCTGATTACCACGCAGAGCAAGCCCACTTTAAGCGATAGAAAGAGGACGGTGTATTCTTCGGGCGTCGGGAATATCACGGGCAGTATGTTTAATGCGAATGACGCGGGGTATTGTCGCGCACATTCTGGTATTTGACTGCCAGTTCCATACATGCGCCATCGGCGAGTTGTCCCACATTTTGGCGATAGATTTCCTGCCAGGGTGTCTGGTGGACCAGATCGGGTTGTTTCCAGTCTTTTCTGCGCTGGACGAGTTCCCGATCGCTGATGAGGACATTGGCCGTGCATGTGTTGAGGTCGATGCGCACGCGGTCGCCTGTTTTGAGAAAGGCAAGGCCACCGCCCACTGTGGCTTCGGGCGAGGCGTTGAGTATGGATGGGCTGGCAGAGGTGCCACTTTGACGCCCATCGCCGATGCAGGGCAGTTCGGAAATGCCAGCCTGCACGAGGCGGTCGGGAGGGAGCATGTTGACGACTTCGGCCGAGCCGGGATATCCCACGGGACCGCAATAGCGTATGAAGAGCATGGCATTTTCGTCGATGGGCAAATCGGGATCGTTGATGCGGTGGTGATAATCTTCGGGACCATCGAAGACCACAGCCGTGCCTTCCCAGGCGTTTTCGTCGCCTTCGCGCTGGAGATATTTTTTGCGAAAGTCGTCGCCGATCACAGAGGTTTTGAGCAAGCCGGCTTCAAAGAGGTTGCCGCTGAGTACAATGAATCCGGCGTTTTCTTTTAAGGGGTGGTCATAGGGCTTGATGACGCGCTCGTCTTCAATGGCGATGTTTTTGAGATTTTCGCATAAGGTTTTGCCTGTGACGGTCTGGCAGTGGAGGTGGAGTTTGTCGGCTTTGACGAGTTCGGCCATGACGGCGGGCACGCCACCGGCGCGGTAAAATGCTTCGCCCAGGTATTCGCCTGCGGGCTGACAATTGACGAGCAGGGGGATGTGGTGACCGTGGGTTTGCCAGTCTTTTGCTGGCAGTTCCAGCCCCATGTGCCGCGCCATGGCAGTGATATGGACAGGCGCATTGGTCGAACCGCCGAGCGCAGAGTTGACGACAATGGCGTTTTGGAAGGCTTCTGGCGTGAGGACTTGGTCCGGGGTGAGATCTTCTTTGACCATATCGACGATGCGCAGGCCCGTGCGATAGGCCATTTGCTTGCGGGCGCGATAGGGCGCGGGGATGGCCGCACATCCGGTAAGCGATAATCCAAGTGCTTCGGCCAGGGAGTTCATGGATAGGGCGGTTCCCATTGTGTTGCAGTGGCCCACACTGGGCGAGGATGATGTGACGATGTCCATGAATCCGTCGTAGTCGATTTCACCAGCCGCGTAGCGTTCGCGGGCTTCCCATACAACTGTGCCCGATCCGGCCAGGCGACCGCGCCAGTGCCCATCGAGCATGGGACCGCCAGAGAGGACGATGGCGGGCAGGTTCATGGTACAGGCGGCCATGATGCAAGCGGGGGTGGTTTTGTCGCATCCGGTGGTGAGCACGACGCCGTCGATGGGATAGCCGTGCAGGATTTCGACCAGTCCGAGGTAGGCGAGGTTGCGGTCGAGAGCAGCCGTGGGCCGTTTGCCCTGTTCGGCTATGGGGTGTACGGGAAATTCAAAGGGTATGCCGCCGTTGTCTCGGATACCGGCTTTGACGCGATCGACCAATTCGACGTGAATGCGATTGCAGGGGGTGAGGTCGCCGCCGGTTTGCGCGATGCCGATAACGGGTTTGCCCGATTGGAGTTCTTCGCGCGTCCAGCCATAGTTCATGTAGCGTTCGACATAAACGGCTGTCATGCCCATGTTGTGCGGGTTGTTGAACCACTCTTGACTCCGCAGTTGACCTTTGACTTCAGAATAATCTTTCTGCATCAATGCTCCTTTGCTTTGTAATTTATTCAATTCATTCAGTATTCTGAAAAATACCTCGGTTTCTCGACATACGCAAGGAACAAAGCATTCTGTATCATGGAACCTTACTTTGAGGAACTTCATTGACGCGGGTGATTGAGGTGGTTATCTTTTTTTCATCCGATTATTTTCTGTCCTTATCCAGAGGAGTAAAGCATGCCGTTATCGGTGGATATCGAAGAGAAATTTGTATTTGATTTAGATGGCTATATTGTCATTGAGAATGTGCTTTCAGAGCGGGAAGTCGATGAATTGAATGCGATTGTAGATGAGAAGATGAAGGCGGCAGATGGCAATGGCGGGTATCGCAATGTGGGGCGGCCCTCAACGTGGGGGATGCCTTTTCAGAAGTTGTTGGATCACCCGAAGATTATGCCCTATCTGCTGGAATTTTTGGGGTCAAAGGTGCGAATTGATCACGATTATAGCATTTTTATGCAAAAGGGCGGGCAGCGAGGGCGGTTGCACGGGGGCGATAATGGACGGGAGGGCGACCACTGGTACAAATACCGCGATGGTGTTATTCGAACCGGGTTGACAGTGGTAACCTTTTTTACGATGCCTGCACGCAAAGGCGATGGTGGGTTTTGTTGTATTCCCGGCACGCATAAGACCAATTTTTTGAATAGCATTCCACAGGATGTGCGGGAGTATGAACGGGTACCTCACTATGTGGTGCAGCCCGAAGTGAACGCGGGAGATGCGTTGATTTTTACAGAGGCGCTGGTCCATGGAACGATGCCGTGGACAGCCGATCACGAGCGGCGCGCATTTCTGTATAAATACAGTCCCGGGCATTCATCGTGGGCAAATACGTATTACAATGTCGATGATTATGAAAATTTGACGGCACAACAGGTTCGCTTAATGGCCCCACCGTCAATAGGCCAGCGGCCCGATACTGTGCAGTTAGAAGAAAATGCGTAAATGCGAGGGCGCGGCCAGAGCCTGATTTCAGGAATCGGGCTTGACATCCCAAACTATCTTTTGTTAATTAAAATGCGTTGTAAAATTTTCTGTCCTGCTCTTAATTTTTAAAAAATAGGTTGGCTGTTCTGTGCGGTATTATTGCAAAATTGGGCGATTAGCTCAGTTGGTTAGAGTGCCGGTTTCACATACCGGAGGTCACTGGTTCAAATCCAGTATCGCCCACCATTACAATGCCTCTGATCAAGAGGTTCAAGTTGTAGCAAAGACGGCCATAGAAAGGTGCACCTGCTCAGGGTAGCACCTTTTCTTTTTACGCTTCACAAGGAGACCCGCGCATGAGAGAGAGTTTGGTTAATTTGCTGAAACTTCAAGAAATCGATAAAGAAATCAACGCGTTGCACCAATCTCAAACCGATTATCCCAAGGAAATCAACAGTCTCAAAGGTGAATTGCAAGATGCACGCGATCAACTCGACGCCCAACAACAGCGCAGTGAAGAACTGGAAAAAGATCGCCGGGCACTCGAGAGAGAACTCAGCGCAATAGAAGAAGACCTGAAAAAACATCAAGATAGGCTTTATGAGGTAAAGACCAACAAAGAATACGATGCCTTGCAAATCGAAATCGCGACCCTCAACGACCGCAAAGACCAACACGAAACCGCCATTTTGGAAAGTATCGATACAGTTGAAAAAATTGTAGAAAAACTCCGCGAAGACGAAAATTACTACCGGGAAATAGAAGAAGACCGGCAAAAACGCATTGACGAATTAACGGTCAAACTCAATTCTGTAGAAAAAGATGTAAGTGCCTGGAAAAAGAAGCGGTCAGCCATTGAGCCCGGTGTGGAACCCCGCCCTTTAAGCATATACAATAGCATTCGCAAAGTTGTCAAAGGCGGTATTGCTATTGTGCCAGTTCGCAAAGGGGCCTGTGGTGGCTGTTACCGCCAATTATCCCCTCAACGTCTGGTGGAAGTCAGACGCGGCGATAGCATCATGCGTTGCGAAAGTTGTGGTCGTCTTCTGGTGTGGAGTGACGAAGAGGCTGCGGTTTGACCGAATTGACCCTATTTATTGACGGGGCATCAAAGGGCAATCCCGGGCATGCTGGTATTGGCATTCGCATTGAAGAAGGTGGAGAGATTCTCACAGAACACTGTGAATATATTGGCTGTACGACCAATAATGTCGCAGAGTATCGCGCGCTGATCAAGGGGCTCGAAATAGCGGCACAGTTCAAAGCCAATCGGGTAATAGTTTTTTCCGACAGCGAACTCGTGGTTCGCCAGATGAATGGGACGTACAAAGTCAAAAGTGGGGGGCTTTTGCCACTTTATCAAACTGCCCGGATGCGGAGTAGGACTTTTGATGGCTTTCAGATCAGACATGTGCGCCGAGAGCAAAATAGAGAAGCTGACCGATTGGCAAATCAGGGCATTGCAACAAAAGACGGTGCCGATACGTCTAAAAAATAAAATATTACAAGTGGGCTGGGTGGTCGCGTCCCTTTCGGGATGAGGAAAGTCCGAGCTCCACAGGGCAAAATGCTGGGTAACGCCCAGGCGGGGCGACCCGATGGAAAGTGCCACAGAGAATAGACCGCCAGCGGGCGCGATGATTCGCGCTGCGGGCAAGGGTGAAACGGTGGGGTAAGAGCCCACCGCGCGACTCGGCGACGAGCGCGGCACGGTAAACCCCATTTGGAGCAAGGCCGAATAGGAGCGAAGAGATAGCCCGTCTCGCTATTACGCTCGGGTAGGCCGCAAGAGGCGTCGGGTAACCGGCGTCCCAGATAAATGACCATCCGTTTGGGCTACCAAACGACAGAACTCGGCTTACAGGCCCGCTTGTTTCAAAGCATGCGCTGAAGCGGTGTTATTCAGTAACGGCGGATTCCCACGAGGGGTCCGCCATTTGCTTAATGGAGAGATTGAATGTCTTTTTTAGAAAAATACAGCGATACAGTACAACGCAACGACAGTTTTGTGTGCGTGGGGCTCGATCCCGATCCGGCAAAACTGCCCGAACATCTCAAAGGGAAATCCAATCCCACACGCGCTTTTCTCACGGAAATTATAGCCGCCACGAGGGATATTGCATGTGCGTATAAACCCAATTTTGCATTTTTTGGCGCGCAGGGTATAGCGGGTTGGGAGGCACTTCAAGGTGCGATCCATGCTATTCCCAACGATATGCCAATTATACTCGATTTCAAAGCTGGCGATATTGGCAATACAGCAGAACACTATGCATACATGGCATATTGCCAACTCGGCGTTGATGCCGTGACCGTTAATCCTCTGATGGGAACAGATGCTATTGCTCCCTTTTTGGCTTATCAAAACGGCTGTGCTTTCCTTTTATGCCTCACATCCAATCCCGGGTCGGCTGATATTTTGCGTCTCAACACAGACCAGGGCGTGCTGTATGAGGTGCTCGCGCAAAAAGCTGTGAAATGGTCGGAAATAGGCCCCTGTGGTCTCGTTGTGGGTGCAACACATCCGAACGACTTAAAAATTATTCGTGCGATTGCCACTGATCTCCCCATCCTTTTGCCCGGTGTCGGGACGCAAGGCGGCCAGACCAATGCAATTGTCCAGAATGGTCTCGATAATAAAGACAGCGGTATTCTCGTCAATTCATCGCGCAGTATCCTCTACGCTTCCAGTGGTCCCGATTTCGCAGACGCCGCGCGACAATCTGCGGAAGACTTACGTCAGGTGCTTAATAAAGTGAAAAGTAAGAAGTGAGAAAGTCCCGCCCAACGACTCAAAGGCTGGTGCCTCATCTCACACTTCATCCTTCATCCTTCCCATGCCACTTATTCAACTCAAAGATATCTGGAAATCTTTCGGCGCGTACGATGTGCTCACTGGTATTCATTGGCAAATTGATCCAGGTGATCGCATCGGGCTTGTCGGTCCCAACGGCTGTGGTAAGACCACATTGCTTCGGCTCATAACCGAAGAAAGCCTGCCCGACCGAGGGCAACTGCACAGGCAGCGCGATCTCAATATTGGATTTCTGACACAGGAACCCACATTTGATCCAGAATGCACAGTTATGGACGCGGCACTCGATGCTTTTGCCGATATTCTGGCTCTGCAACACCGCCTTCAGGATTTGGAAAAAACCATGGCTGAGGGTGAAAATTCCGATGCTGTGCTCGATGATTACGGGCATCTCCGCGACCAGTATGAGCACATGGGAGGGTATGCGACAGAAGCCCGTGCCAAAGCCATTCTTTTCGGTCTTGGTTTTTGCGAAACCGATCTGAAATTGTCAACGCAAGTGCTCAGTGGCGGGCAGAAAAATCGCCTGGCTCTTGGCCAATTGCTCGCAAGAGAACCCGATTTGTTGCTTCTGGACGAACCCACCAACCACCTTGATCTACAAGCTATAGAGTGGCTCGAGTACTTTCTTTCGGATTATGCCAAAGCCTTTGTCATTATTTCTCATGACCGCACTTTTCTCGAACGCACTGTGACCAAAATCGCAGATCTGGAACGAGGCGTGGTCGAACAGTATTCGGGAACATATTCCTTTTATATCCACGAAAAAGAACAGCGTCGTGCGCAGCAACAAAAAGCCTATCGTGCGCAGCAAGCGCATATTGAGCGAACCGAAGAGTATATCCGCCGAAATATCGCCGGACAAAAGACCAGGCAGGCGCAGAGCCGACGCAGGGCACTTGAAAAACTCGATCGCGTAGAACGCGTTGTGCAACAACGCGATATCGCGCTCAAATTTGACGCTGCCACACGGGGAGGAGATCGCGTTTTACAGGTTGAAAATCTTACCAAAGCCTATCCTGACCGCCCTCTGTTTGCCGATCTCAACTTTACGTTGTGGTGGGGCGAGCGCCTTGGCATTATAGGTCCCAATGGTTCGGGCAAATCCGTACTTTTGAAAATTTTTATGGAACAACTCGCACCGGACTCGGGACGCGTTATTCCGGGCAAAGGTCTCGATATTGGCTATTACGCGCAAACCCGTCAGGACCTGAATCCCAATTTGAGCGTTCTCGAAGAGATATGGTCACTTACGCCCAATGTTCCAGAAGTTGAGATTAGAAACTTTCTGGGTGCTTTTCTCTTTTCTGGGGACGATGTGGAACGCGAGACGGGTTCGCTCAGTGGGGGAGAACAAAGCCGCGTTGCCCTGGCCAAACTCATGCGTTCACCCCTCAACCTCCTGGTGCTTGACGAACCCACCAACCATCTGGATATCGCCTCCCGCCATGTGTTGGAAAACGCGCTTGAGACTTTTGAGGGAACTATAATCGCGGTTTCACACGACCGATATTTTCTCAACCGTCTGGTCAATCGTCTGATCGTGCTTGACAACGGAAAGTGGCAACTCATAGACGGTAATTACGATACTTACCAGCGTCAGATGCAGAGTGTAGAAATACCGACCGTACAGAATGCACCTAAAACGCAAACCGACTATAAAGATCGCAAGCGCGCAATGCGGCAGCAGCAAAGACGGGAACGCCGCTTAGCCGAAATAGAAGAAGTGATAGCAACACTCGAAGACGAGGCTGATCAGATAGCTGAAGAAATGGCGCGAGAAGACCTTGCCACCGATTGGCATCGCCTGAAAGAACTGGCGCAAGAAAAGGAAGAGGTTCAAAATAGAATGGATCACTTATTTGAGGAATGGGAAATTTTGGAAAGAGAAAAATGAGAGGCGTGGAATATTTTCCGCTGAAAACCTTTATAAAATAAAAAACTCGGCTTTTAGATTGGTGCCGAGTTTTTTTAGAACGAGGATAGGTGCTACAAATCCTCGCGCTTAGCAAACATCGCCATCAATTCTGCCTGTGCGGCGACTTCGCCATCCACTGTGGCTTCGCCAACCCCTTTGCACACATTGCGGCGTTTTTGGCCTACTTCGACTTTTAGTTGAAGTTGATCGCCGGGCACAACTTGTCTGCGGAAACGCGCTTTGTCAATGCCCATAAACAATGGGATCAAATCGCTTTCCTGTCCATCACTCATCAAAATTGCAGCGGCCTGAGCCAGCGCTTCGATAATGAGTACGCCCGGCATCACGGGATTACCGGGGAAATGTCCCTGAAAAAATGGCTCATTAGCTGACACATTTTTGTACGCGACCAGCCGCTCGCCAGGCACCAACTCGGTTACGCGGTCAACGAGAAGAAAAGGATAACGATGCGGAAGAATTTTTTCAATATCTCTAATATCCAGAGTCACGGCATCCTCCAATGTTCACATTAAAAAGTCTCCGGTCACCCCGCGGGGAAATCAGAGACTTTCAATAGAAAACAACATATATAGATTAATGTACTACGGTCCCTCAGTTTTCGCTTTGGCCTCGAGATCTTTGGCAAGTGCTTCGAGGACCTTGTCGGTCAAATCGTGTGCCTCTTTCGCATAGGCCAGAGCCGTCGAATTGAGCACAAAGTCAAAGCCTTCGTCCTCTGCCACTTGTTTGATAATCGCATTCACCGTTTGAATAATGGGTTCGGACAATTCCGCGGTTTTGCGCGCGAGACTGCCTTGCGGAGAGGTGGTGTCTTGCACAAACCGCTGCAGTTCCTGCTGTTTTTTCAAAATGGCCTGCTGCTCTTCTTGTTTGCGTTTGTCACTCAAAAGCAGAGATTGGCGTTCGTAGGTATCTTGCATTTTGGCGAGATCGTTTTGCATGGTGCTCATCTCGCGCTGGAGTTCATCTTCGTAACGGCTATATTCTCTCAAAGCATCTTGATAGGGTTTGTACTGATCCAAAATTTTCTGCGAATCAATATACCCCAGCTTTAGCTCCGCGCCAGCAGTACTGGCTATACCAGTTAGTGCCAGAGATAGCGCGATATAAAGTAAGCGACAGCGTGTCATCAAAATTCCCTCCGTGAATAAAGCTTTTGGCCCTCCCTTGCCATCCATGGGTACAGGAGGAGTCTGACCGCTAATAAAATTGCGGACCGAATTGGAAATGCGTCATCATCTGTACGGACTGACCATCGACACGCCGACGGTCAAATCCCCATGCAAAATCAAATCCCATAATACCCACTACAGGTGCTACAATCCGAATGCCAAAACCGGCTGACCGACGCATATCCGTCAGGCTGATCCGATCCAGATTGTCCCAGGCATTACCCGCATCGGCAAAAATGAGACCGTAAAACTGATTGGGCACAATGGGAATGCTGATCTCCGCGTTAAACAACAACTGCGCAACACCCCCAGTTGGCTCCCCTCCAATATTACGAGGACCAATTGAGCGGTCGGGATAACCGCGCAACATGGTGCCTTCAAAAATGTCAACGCCACCCGGCAGATACAATTCCTGATACGGGACACGCTCGGTACCATAACTGGCGACAAAGCCCAATTGTGACCGCACATTTAAGGCCAATCGCCAGAATATGGGAAAGTAAAAACTCGTGACAATATCGTGTTTATGAAAATCCCTATTACCGCCCAAAAATCCGCCAGCCAATGCGGGCGAATAGGAAATTACGCCTCCAGATGTGGGAAAAATCGGCAAATCGCGGCTGTCGCGGGTCAGGTTCGCGCTGATGCTGCTGGTTATATTGTCCTGGTAAAAGGGATTGCTTACATCTGTGCTGTCGGAAAAATTGATAAAAGCAACCTTCTCGATGCGATATCCTCCAGAAATGCGCGAATAATCGGGCCAGCGCAGTCTGCGTCCGAGGCGAAATGCACCGCCTTCTGTGCGCTGATCGAAATCTGCCACACCATAAGTTGCCAGTCGTATGGTGCTTCGGAAAAGCGATGCCGATATACTCGTGGGGGTGTTGCGGAACCACGGTTCGGTAAACCCAATGCTAAAGGTTTCGCGGCGCGATCCAAACTCCCACTGGAAATCGAGTTGTTGTCCATTGCCTCTAAAATTGGGAATTTGCAACCCAATGGTGCCAATGAGCTTGTCGCGTTCGCTATACCCCGCCCCGATAGACGCCGTACCCGTTGACTTTTCTTCTATGGTAAACTCGAGATCAATCTCCGATGTTTCTTCTACGGCAATAGGCTCGGGCAACACATTGGTGAAAAAGTTGAGTTGCATGACTTCGCGCACGCTGCGTTCCAAAAGTGCGCGGCTAAACGTATCACCCGGCCGCACGCGCAATTCGCGTCGTATCACGCGGTCTTTGGTTTTGGTATTGCCCGTAATCAAAATTTTGCGAATTGTCCACGGATCTTTTTCGACTACGTCAAAATGCACATCGACTACGTGACCTTCAATGGGTTTTTGTTGTGGAAAAACCTGTGCGCCTATATGCCCAATGTCCATATAGGCATTTTGCAATTGCTCTCGCGATTTTAAGACGCGCTCTTCGTTGTAAACTGCGCCCGAATCGACCACAATAAAGTGAGAAAAACCGGCATCTGTGATTTTCTCATTGCCCGACCAACTCACTGCGCCAAAACGATAAAGCGGCCCTTCTTCGATCGTGATATCGAGATACATATTTTTTTTCACAGGGCCATAGGACAAGCTGTCGGATACAATTACCGCTTCTCGATATCCTTTTTGCCGGTAAAAGGCCAGGACCAATTCTTTATCGTCGGGATAAGTTTCCTCGCTGTATTTGCCTCCTCCAAACCACCAGCCGTCTTGTTTGGTCTCTTTCATTTGTTTGCGCAGTTGCTTCCCGGTCAGTGCTGTATTGCCGTGAAAACGGATCTTTTTCAAATTGACCTTTTCGCCCTCGTGAATTTCAAAGGTCAGTGGCAATTGTCCATCTTTATCGACCTCCTCTTCTTTCACATCCACTGAGGCGAGCAAATAGCCTTTTTTTCGATAGAGCGCGACCAACTTGTTGACCGCTCTCTTTTTTTCTCGGTGCTTTATTAACTGGCCTTCGGTCAGTTTCGACTCGCGCTTTAGTGTCTTATCCTTTATTGCGCGATTGCCCTTAAAAACCACCTCACCCAAACGCGGCACGGCTTTCAATTCAATAATAACAGCCACACCTCCTGGCACTTTATCTATAGAGATTTGAATGTCGGAAAACAGACCGCTTTTATAAAGATTGCGAATCACCCGCGCAACTTCGCCTTCTACCAGATTCTGCCCTTTGAATAAGCCACTTTGAGATTCGATAAAAGAAATCTCGACCCAATCATTGCCTCGAATGCGGATCTCCTGAATCACCGGGCCTTCTTGTGCGCCCGTACGTCCGCCCAATAGTACAATGAGGATCAAAAAACTATATGTACAAAATCTTTTCACGTTGCGAAATACCTATCTGAAAAACCACATTAAACGAATCAACGAATAGAAGCTCGTAATGATACTGACTTACATCATGTCAGCACATGCTATGGGTGGTGGGAGGGGTGCGTCTATTCGCGCTTTATTTTGTAAGCCTCAAACGCCCAACATAGAAAAATGTTCCGACCGTACGACAAACAGCCCGGACTGTCGTCCGGGCCGTTTGGGTATTGACCGCACCTTCACGATCAGGCTTTGTCCTTGTTTACCACTTCCTCTTCTCCGACAGGATCTCCCGATTTGTCCTGGTCTCCTACTTTCTTACTGAGATCACTTGCCTTGCTCTCATCGGCGAAGTTGAGCGTATTGCTTTTTTCACTTATCTGCACTTCGGCCGTGTCTTCCGATTCTTCTTTCGCGATAGAAATTCCCTCAAAGTTGAGTGCATCGCCTTTTTTGCTCACCCGAACTTTGCAGCCGTCCGCAAAATGGCCCATAATGATCTCTTCGGCCAGGGGATCTTCAATCATCTTTTGAATGGTGCGCCGCAGATGCCGCGCGCCATAAGTCGGATCATAGCCCTTCTCGGCGATCAAACTCTTGGCTCCTTGTGTGAGGCGTACCTCAATATCGCGTTCTGCAACGCGCGCGAGAATTTTTTCAAGCTCGATATCGACGATCTGAATAATTTCCTTTCGATCCAGTGGATTGAAAATCACCGTTTCATCCAGGCGGTTGATAAACTCGGGATTAAATGTCTTTTTAACCTCTTCGTTGATGCGCTCTTCCATTTTTTCGCGAATTGATTTTTTGTCTGATCGGCCAAATCCCAAGCCACCTGCATTTTGTAGATCTTTGGTTCCCAGGTTGGATGTCATAATCAAAATGGTATTTTTGAAATTTACCTTGCGCCCAAAGCTATCTGTCAACCGCCCTTCATCCAATACTTGTAAGAGGATATTGAACACATCGGGATGGGCTTTTTCAATTTCATCGAGCAAAACCACCGAATATGGACGCCGGCGCACTTTCTCCGTTAGCTGTCCGCCCTCATCGTATCCCACATAACCAGGCGGTGCACCCACGAGCCGGGATACCGCAAATTTCTCCATATATTCCGACATATCTACGGTTACGAGAGCATCTTCATCATCAAACAGATACTGCGCCAGCGCTTGCGCCAAATACGTTTTGCCAATACCCGTGGGGCCTAAAAACAAGAACGTGCCGATTGGGCGATTGGGATCTTTGAGACCTGCGCGCGTGCGCCGAATGGAGCGACACACCGTAGAAACAGCTTCTTCTTGACCGATCACGCGCTTTTGTAACTCGGACGCCATGTTGATCAGTCTTTCGGACTCGGCCTGTGCCAGCCGAAACACGGGAATGCCCGTCATGTTCGAAATCACTTCGGCAATGTGTTCTTCTGTCACATCTACCACATCATCTGTCACCTGTACTTCCCACGCCTGGCGCATATTTTCGAGTTCACTTTTGAGTTCTCGCTCGCGGTCACGCAAGCTGGCCGCCTCTTCAAATTGCTGATTTTCGGCAGCTTTATCTTTGTTTTTCGTAATCTCGCCAATAGCCATCTCGATTTCTTTGATCTCTTCGGGGGGGTTGAGACGGGACAATCGCACCCGCGCTCCCGTTTCATCGATCACATCAATGGCCTTGTCGGGCAAGTGCCGGTCGCTGATATAGCGGTCGGCCATCTGCGCCGCTGCTTCGATAGCTTCGGGTAAAAAAGACACTTTGTGATGTGTTTCATAACTGTCTTTTAGTCCCTTGAGGATTTCAATGGTTTCATCCACTGAAGGGGCATCGACCACAATCGTCTGGAAACGCCGCTCGAGTGCGCCATCCTTTTCAATATATTTTCGATATTCGTCTAAGGTTGTTGCACCAATGCACTGCAATTCGCCTCGGGAGAGAGAGGGCTTAAACATATTGGAAGCATCCAGCGTACCCTCGGCACTACCGGCACCGACAATGGTGTGCAACTCATCGATAAAAATGATTACATTCTGGCTTTGTTGAAGCTCGTCCATCACGGCTTTCAGACGCTGTTCAAACTGCCCTCGATATTTTGTGCCGGCGACAATGCCACCCATATCGAGCGTGACCACGCGCTTGTCCAGTAAAATTTGTGGGACTCGCCGTCCCACAATGCGCTGTGCCAATCCCTCAATGATTTGAGTTTTACCCACACCGGGTTCACCTACCAACACCGGGTTGTTCTTTTTGCGTCTGGCCAGCACCTGTGACACCCGTTCGATTTCGCGATCGCGACCGATAGTCGGATCCAATTTGCCCTGCCGCGCCAGATCGGTTAAATCGCGTCCGAAATGATCGAGGAAAGGCGTTTTGCTTTTTCTTTTTTCGCGCCTACCCGACGAAGATTTTCCCTGCAAAACGGCAATCACCTCCTCCTTGGCTGTTCTGTGGTCTACGCCGAATGTGACCAAAATCTGTGCGGCAACCCCGTCTTTATCTTTCAATAGTGCCAACAGCAGATGGCTGGTTCTCACGACTCGGCTTTTCATTTCTTTGGCTTCATTGGCAGCAATTTCGAGAATTTGCTTTGCACGGGGCGTAAAAGGCACTTCTCCCATCGTCATTGAACTGCCAGAAGAAGCGACAAAATCGTCGATGGATTGCTTGATACTTTCGAGATTTAAATTCAGATTTGTCAACACCTGAACGGCCGTACTTTTGCCCCCGCGTATGATGCCCAGCAGCAAATGCTCGGTACCGATGTAATTGTGTCCCAGGCGCGCTGCCTCTTCGCGAGCGAGTTGCATGACTTGCTTTACCTGGTCTGAAAACATACTATTCATCGAATACTCCTCTCGCCTAACGAGAAATCTGGCGAAGCGTAATATTGATTCCCAGTATAATAGTTTATAAAGGAAAACTCAACACTGTTTATTTTCGCCCCACACGCTTTGTTATTCAAGCAACAAGACGACCGTCTTCCATCTCGACCACCCGATCAGCGCGAGCGGCCAAATGCTGGTCGTGTGTTACAATAATGCACGTTTGATGTCGGGTTCTGGCGAGTTCCCATATTAATGCGTGAAGCTCTGCACTGCGCGCGACATCGAGATTACCAGAAGGTTCGTCGGCCAGAACAACAGCGGGTTGTGTCACCAATGCCCGCGCAACAGCCACGCGCTGTGCTTCCCCGCCAGAAAGTTCGGAAGGCAAATGTGCGAGCCGTTTTTCCAGACCCACATCACAGAGCAATTTTTGCGCAGGCACTCGCGCTTCATCGTGGGAAATACCGGCAATCATCAGGGGCATCATCACATTTTCAAGTGCCGTAAAATCGCGCAATAAGTGGTGAAACTGAAAAACAAACCCAATCTGACGGTTGCGAAATTTGGCGCGATCGTTATCTGAAAGGGCAAATATATCGACGCCATCGATGACGACCGTCCCTGAAACTGGATGGTCTAACCCGCCCATAATGTGCAACAAAGTACTTTTTCCAACACCGGAAGCACCAACCACTGCTACAATTTCGCCGCGAACAACCCCGAGGTCAACACCTTTGAGTACCTCGATATGGGTATCCCCTATGACATAGTGCTTGCAAATATCCGTTGCGCGAAGCAACTTATCCATGGTCGTCAAGGCCCTCTTTAGGGCGCATGTGCGGAAAGAGAATTGCGTCTCGAATCGAAGGCGCGTCTGCGAGCAACATGACCATCCGGTCAACACCAATGCCCAACCCACCCGTCGGCGGCATCCCGTGTTCCAGGGCCATTAAAAAGTCTTCATCGAGAACTTGTGCCTCATCGTCGCCTCGATCGCGCAAGGTTTTTTGATGGGCGAACCGCTGCCGCTGATCAATCGGATCATTCAGTTCGGAAAACGCATTGCCCGCTTCCCAACCATTGATAAAAAATTCAAACCGCTCAGTGAGGTCTTTTTCGGCCCGATGGCGTTTGGCCAGGGGAGACACTGCAAGAGGGTAGTCGGTAATAAAGGTCGGTTGAATCAATTCAGGCTCGACACACGCTTCGAACAATGCGTTGATCAACAACCCGCGCTCAGCATCCGGTTCGATATCGGAATCAAAGCGCTTGCACGCAGCACGCAGGTCGGCATCTGAGGAACGCGCCACATTGATACCGCCGTATTTTTCGATGGCGTCGAGCATGGGAATGCGCGGCCAGGGAGGGGTAAGGTCAATTTTTCGTCCCTGGTATTCGAGTGTTGTTGCACCATTCACCTTTTCGGCCACAAAGGCGTAAAGTGCTTCAGCTATTGCCATCATATCTGAATAATCGGCATAGGCTTGATACAATTCGAGCATCGAAAACTCGGGGTTATGAGTTCGGTCAATGCCTTCATTGCGAAAATTTTTGCCGATTTCATACACCCTTTCAAGCCCGCCCACGATCAAACGCTTGAGATATAATTCATCGGATATCCGCAGATATAGCGGCATGTCCAGCACGTTGTGATGCGTCACAAAAGGACGGGCCGAAGCCCCACCGTAGAGCGGCTGCAACACCGGTGTTTCGACTTCTAGAAAACCACGTGCATCTAAAAATTCGCGAATCGCAGATACGACCGCGCTACGCTTGCGAAACACCGCCTGCACATCGGGATTGAGTGCCAGGTCCAGATAACGACGGCGATAACGCAGTTCTTTGTCGCTAAATTGATCGTGTACAACGCGCTCGCCATCGCGTATTTCTTCTTTGGGAACAGGTAGCGGACGAATGGCTTTGGTCAACAATGTGAGCGTTTGGACCTGAACGGATATTTGCCCCGTGCGGGTCTTAAAAACCGGGCCAGATACGCCGATAAAATCGCCGATATCCAGCAATTTCCACAGTTCAAAGGCATCATCGCCAACATTGTCGAGCCGGACGTAAATTTGAAGGCGGCCTTTGGCATCCCGCAAATCGGCAAAGGCCGCTTTTCCATGACCGCGCGTAACAATCAATCGACCGGCAACCCGCACCTCGTCGCCCGATGCGTTCAGCGCATCAAAAGACGCGACAATATTCGCGGAATAGTGCGTGGGCTCAAAGCGATACGGGTAAGGCTCAATGCCCAAATCCCGAATGGCGTCGAGTTTTTGCAGACGCTGTTCGATCAATTGTGATTCTGGTGTTTGTCCCACAACCCGAGTCAAGTTTGGAGCCTCCCAACCCCTCTAATATCTATAAGATTAAACGTTGTGAAGGTCATAAAACTATAACCAATATGCATATTCAAGTCAAGCGCGTTGCCCGCTTGCAATCACCACTTAAAACTCAGTTCAGGTGGTGTTCGACGTCAGTAAATACGCGCGGATAAACGGGTCGAGATCGCCATCTATAACTCCCGAAACATCCGATGTCTCAAAGCCGGTTCGCGCGTCTTTCACCATTTGATAGGGCTGGAAAACGTAATTGCGGATTTGACTACCCCATTCAATGCGCTTTTTAGTGCTTTCGAGTTCGGCACGCTTTTTGTCTTCTTCTTCCCGCATGTGTTGATACAATCGCGCCTTGAGAATTTTCAGGGCCGTATTGCGGTTCTTGTACTGAGAACGCTCGTTCTGACATTGCACTACAATCCCCGTGGGTTCGTGGGTAATACGCACCGCTGAATCGGTTTTGTTCACGTGTTGTCCGCCGGCACCCCCAGCGCGATAGGTATCTACTTTCAAATCATTGGGATTGATCTCCACCTCGATATCGCCTTCGGCGTCGGGATAGACAAAAACGGATGCAAATGATGTGTGCCGACGATTGTTGGAATCATAAGGCGATATTCGAACCAGTCTGTGTACGCCGGATTCGGACTTGAGATAGCCAAAAGCGTAATCGCCCTTCACTTCGATTGTCGCGCTCTTAATCCCTGCTGTTTCGCCCGGAAGCGTATCCAGGACATTGGTTTGAAACCCGCGCCGCTCTGCCCATCGCGTGTACATACGCATCAACATCTGCGCCCAATCTGCTGCTTCAGTCCCTCCAGCACCTGGGTGAATGGTCAATATCGCGTCGTTGCGATCTTCTCGATCACCCAACATGTGCTGCAATTCGAGTGCGTCTAAAGCTGCACCAACTCCGGGCAATTCAGCGGCGACTTCCGATAGAGATTCGGCATCGTCTTCTTCGCAAGCCAGTTGAAAAAGTACGTCCAAATCGTCCGCTTGTTCGTTTAAATTTTCCCAGCTTTCAACCCAGAATTTTTCTGCATTACAGGCGTCGATAATCTGCTGTGCTTTTTCGCGATCATTCCAGAAATCCGGTGCTTCCATGAGTTTTTCAAATTCGGCAATTTTTGTTCGTCTTTGATCGAGGTCAAAGATACCTCCCGAGCTTATCCACGCGTGCGCTATAATCGGATAGCGCGTCTTGTAGTTCACGCACCTGAATTTCCACAGCCATTATTTGTTCCTTTCCCATTGTATTCACAACGACACATCAGCGCAAATCGATCAATTCCACCCCTCCGGGTACGTGAAATGTAAATTGATCGGGCCTGGCTTTTTTATTAACCTTCAAGTCCGACAACACAAATGTTGTCACATCTTCGTGGATATTGCGATATTCTACCTGCCGCACCAGATAGAGGCGTTTGTCTATCCACAGGCGAATTTTATGGATATACGTATCTTCTTTTTTTGCCAATAGATCAACCGCGTAACACGTCTTGCGATGTATCTTTTCTTCGCCCACATAAACGGGCACATAATTTTCGTCGTATCCACCCCAAAAAATCAAATCAAATAACAATTTCTCATAGTTTCGATCGTTTTCCATCGCGGTGTAATCGCTCACCAGTACCTGGGCATTGGCAGGCGCGTAATGCCACACGGTTTTGCCATCGCTCACCACTACCTGTACATCCGAATCCATTCGAAACTGATTGGGGCGCTGAACCAACAACTTTCCTTTAACTTCTTGATGCTGGTCCATCACGCGCCAATAGTGTTGCTTGACAAAGTGAGCGGAAAGCGTCTCGAGATCCGCAAATTTTTTTTGCAATTTTGCAACCACCTCTGATCCGCGCGCATCGGCCTGTACAGTTCCCGTAGAAAATAAAATACCGAGAATAGCGAGAAACGCATGCAGGTTGCGCCTGTGGTACATTTCACGCATCATACATCCAACTCCTCGAGTTCCTCTAAATAGTTTTCGTCAACGAGGACTTCGCGTCCTTTGCTCGATCCATTGGGTGGACCAACAATACCGGCGGCTTCGAGTTCGTCAACAAGGCGTGCAGCCCGCGAGTATCCGACCTTCATCCGGCGCTGCAGGAGCGATGCCGAGCCCTGCTGGTGGATAACCACCAATCGCAATGCCTCATCAAACCGGGCATCGCGCTCATTATCGACAACAGAAAGATCGCTATTTTCGCCTTCAAATTCAACTCTATCGAGTTCGACATCCTGATCGCTCACCCAGGCCACTAATTGTTCGGTTTCTTCGGTATCGATCCACGCACCGTGAAGGCGAATGGGTTCTGGTTGTCCTGGAGGCAAAAATAGCATATCTCCTCGTCCCAGGAGTTTTTCACCGCCATTGGCGTCAATAATTGTGCGCGAATCGACCTTGGATGCCACGCGAAATGCAATACGCGTTGGAAAATTGGCTTTGATTGTTCCCGTAATCACATTTACTGAGGGACGCTGGGTTGCAATAATGAGATGGATGCCCACAGCGCGGGCCATTTGTGCCAATCGCGCCAGTGAGCTTTCAATATCGCTCGGTGCAGTCATCATCAAATCGGCCAATTCATCGATCACCACGACAATATAGGGCAAGGCATCGGGAATTTCGTCGCGGTCTTCCTCGGTGGGTGCTTCCTGCCGCAGCCGCACCATCTTGGCATTGAAATCAGTAATATTGCGTGCTGTAAACTGCGCCATCGTGCGATATCGGTTCTCCATCTCCGATACCACCCACTTGAGCGCATCCGATGCCATTTTGGGATCGACGACAACGGGGGCGAGGAGATGCGGAATATCGTTGTAAATTGACAATTCCAGCATTTTGGGATCCACCATAATAAAACGCACTTCTTCTGGTGTGCAACGGAACAAAATACTGGAAATCAATGCATTGATACATCCCGACTTGCCAGACCCGGTCGCGCCAGCAATTAACAAGTGCGGCATTTTTGCCAAGTCGGCACAATAAGACTCACCCGTAGCTGTTTTGCCGAGTCCGAGCATCAATTTTGAATCGGACTGCTCAAATGCGCGCGATTCCAAAATTTCTTTTAAGAAGACCGTATAGGGTTCTGGATTGGGCACTTCAATGCCGACCGCAGCTTTTCCGGGAATGGGAGCCTGAATGCGAATGCTTTGCGCTTTCATCACGAGGGCGAGATCGTCTGCAAGGCCGACAATTTTGCTGACTTTCACGCCTGGGGGTGGTGCAACTTCATATGTCGTAATAACAGGCCCGGGATTGACCTGTACTACTTTGCCCTGAACGCCAAAATTGCTCAGGCTTTGTTCCAACGCCTGTGCCCCTTTAAACAGGGTTTCCCGGTCTATAATCCCATCACCTGGAGGGGGGGCTTCCAACAGCTTCAAATTGGGCAACAAATATGTCGAAGATCGCTTGCGCACAATTTTCTTTTTCTTTTTGGGTTTTGAAGGAACAGGTTCAGGCTCTGGCTCAGGCGTTTCATCTACTATTTCAAATTCCACCTCAGGCAATTCGTCTTCTTCTCGCTCAACCCGTGCCACATCTGGAATGGGGTCAGCAATTGTATCTTCTTTTTTTTCCGACTCGTCATCGGCAATCTCAGATTTGGGCATCTCGGCCAATTGGTTTTCTTCCGAATCAACTTGAGCCATATCTGGAATGGGATCAGCAACTGTCTTTTTTGTGTGCTTCTCTAATAGTTCATCGATGTCTTCAGAGATATCGGGTTTGGGTGCCTCGGCCAATTCGCCCTTTTTCCAACCATTTAAAATGGGATCGGCAATAATTTCTTCTTTAATTATATTTTTTTTTTGATCGGTGTCCTCAACTCGTACCACTTCGGGCGATGTCCCGTTATTATCGGATTTATCTGCGCGCTTTTTTAAAAAAGTCCATTCGGGTATTCGGTTAAACGGAATATCGGTGGCAACCATCAACAACACCACAAATAGCGTTGCCAAAGAAATATAAGAACCAACAGTACCCAAATAGGGCACCAGCAGGGAAGACGATAGCATAAAGCCCAACCAACCTCCCAATTTCCAGGCCATTGTGGGCCTCTCCCAAAAAAGCACGCCTGTCGCGCCACAGTAGATCACCATTAGTGAAAACAGGATGACACTGTACATCACAAGTGATCTGACGCTCGACATCCTGAGGTGGTTCCACCCCCACACAACTACCAACACAATCAGTGCGTAAGCACCATAGCCCACGCTAAATAGCAAGTGGTAGGAGACGTGTGCGCCGAGCCACCCGACCAGATTTTGTGCCAACTCGTTGGGACGCGTCGAATTGGGCGGGTCCTCTGGCGAGTGCGATAGTAAGCTCAAAGCCATCAATAGTGCGATAGCAATCAAGCACACACCTAAAATTTGAAAGGGTAATGCCAGTTGATCTTTTTGTGTCTCAGGTAATGCCTTCGATGACTGTTCCATATTTGTTCCTCACAGCATCAAAGGGGAGAATATATCCGATGTGGGGACATCGGTTTTATTGACTTATTCCTCTTGCCAGCACCACAGGCTTTCGGGCGCGGAATAATTTGCCTTCTGGCGTGCCTACTTCCAGGTAAATAACATAAATACCGGGCTTCAAAATTTGTCCATTATCGTTGCTCCCATCCCAATTAACAACGCGCTGACTGCCACTTTCAACGCTTTTAAGTAAGGATGCCACGCGCCTACCCGTGCGATCAAACACCCACAAATTTGCGTGGAGTCTGGGGGAGGGCACCCGATATGTAATGGCGACTTGATCGACAAAGGGATTGGGGGCAACCGCCACAGATAACTCCGCTATGTCGTCGTTAAACTGAACGCTATTTGCGGTTCCAGGAGTCGCACCCCGTGGGTCCTGGCTGTCGAGCCAGTTATTCTGATCTCCCGCTACAGTGAGATCAATGCGTTCCAGACTTATAGCAGTTGTTTGTGCCGGATAAAAGATGCTATCAACAAGCGTTGCCGTCGCATCGCGCAAAATGAGGCCATCGCCTCCATTATTTAGCCGGGGCCAGCGGGTAAGCGACAAGACGGGAACATTGAGGCCGGGATATTGCAGGCCAACAGCATCTACGTCTTCTGCGACGATCACATATCCTCCACCATCAATGATTGCACCTGCTTTAAATTGTCCCGTTGTTCGCAAATCGGATAGCGTCCACCCGGATAGATGAATTGCGTCTGACGAGCGGTTGTACAGTTCTACCCACTCTGGTCCATCGGCGGGCCGTGCCATCACCTCGTTGATCACCACCTGTGCAGAGGCATCCAAAGTTAGCGAGGCTGTGCAACAAAACAGAGCATAGATTACTGTGTACAGCTTCTTTTTTGTTTTTTGTATTCCACCCATTATACCATCCCCCATCTTCGTCGAATAGTCCATTCAAATACCAGGAGCCCCACCAGTACAAATAACGGCCACTCATGTCCCCACAACCTGAACCGGTGGTGGGTGATAACAGGCTCAGGAGCCAGAATAAGCGAATCGAGCACGGTCTTCAGATCACCCGGTCTCACATATTGCCCACCACTGCGCGTAGCAATATCGCTGAGCAGTTCGGCGCGCATGCGCACGGTTTCATATTCCAGGCTGTATCTTCCCACAGTAAAACGCCCCAGGCCCGTGCCCAGATCACCATCATCGGCCCGTGCCTGCACTTGCAGTTCGTAATCGCCTTGTGGAAAACGCCCCAAATTGCCAGCATACCGTCCACCGCCCAAATCACGCAGGAGAGCTTCTCTTACACCCAGGCTGTCGCCGACTCGCGCGAGAACCCGTGCGCCTGGACGCGGCTGCAATAGACGGTCAAAAACGCTTGCGTGTACCGCGACTGTCTCGCCGCTTCGATACGTGGGCTTTTCAGTCATGATTTTTAGGCGTGAGACCTCGTCGCGCGTGACCAGCCAGCGCACCATATTTTTCCAAAATGCGCGTGCCACAGCATCGGTTTTGCCGTCGCCCCACATCATCAGACCGTGACGCCAAAATGTTTGATAGGCTACAGTCGCGGTTTTTCCCGCACCTGCGCGGCGAATTGCCAGTACGGGCATCGGTTTACCATCAATGCGCTCTGTGGGATGATGCGCTAACACAGTTGCGTTGGAAACAGCAGTTCCCACGCGATTATAAGACAGAAGTGGCGGCAATGCCTCCCAGGCATCGCGGTCGCCTAATGGATCGTCGGATACGCGCAAGATAGGGTGGCGAGAATCGGGAAACGAAAGGGCAAAAGCGCGTTCTTGAAATGTGTCTGACGATCCCAAAAATTGCACGGGCAAAACATCGGCCAATGCCGAGCGCGCATAACCATCACCAAAAGCGGCATTGCCCCCCAGGGTCAACAACCCCCCGCCTTTTTGCACAAAGGCGACAAGTGTCTGCTCTGGCATACCTGCAAGTGCTTCGTAGGGCGCGTTGATCAACACGACAATATCGCGCTCGTCCAATGAGCGCAGCGCGCGATGCACATCTCTTTGCCATCCGGCCGTCAATGTGCGTACCAGCACTTCAACTTCCAGATTGGCATCTTCCTGTAGCACACGCCGCAAATAGCCCAGATCGGCACTCGGACTGCCCGCAAGTATTAAAATTCGCACGCGGCTTTCGAGCACATCTGTCGAGACCATTACGCGGTTGTTGCCCACTGTGCGCTCGCCTGCCTGTGCCGCAATCTGCACTGAAAATGCATGCCGTCCGGATCGCTCGGGTCTGATCTCAAATTCAAGGGCCTGCTCGCCATCGGACAGCGCAATGGTTTGGGCACTCACTTCCCGATCATCCAGGAGTACGCGTACCTGCTCGCGCACCCGTTCAAACCCGGAAGCAAGCACGCGGACTTGCATCACAAGCGACCTGCCCACATAGCCCAGGGGATCAATAACCGCCGATACTATGGATATATCTTTGGGTGCAACCGGGTCACCTGTTCCCACCGCGAGTACAGGCGCGCCCAGATCGACCGCTGCCCGCTCGGGGCGCCCACCCAAATTTTGTCCGCCGTCTGAGATGAGTACCACTGCAGCAAGCCCTTCACCCATTGTACGCTCGCGCAATCCATCTAATGCCCCTGCCAGATCAGTCGCTCGCCCAGTCCAGGTAAGTTCTTCTTCCTCGCGCAGGGGTGTTAAAACATCGGAAAACCGAAACTGTGTCACCCGGGCGCGAGCGCGCAAATTTTTGAGTGTGGGATCGGCTAGCACGGCTTTTGCAACTTCAAAACGCGCGGTATCGCCATCTGCTATTTTCATGCTTTCGCTATCGTCGATGAGCACGGCGACTAAGGGCAAACGCTGCGTGTGCAACGTCAGCTCAAGAATCGGCTCCATTAAAAGGCCAATTAACAAAACGAGTGCTACGACGCGTACGCCCAGCAACAATCGATGTATGCCCGTAAGGCGCGAGCGATACATTAAAAAAGCAAGATAGATTCCGGCGCAGCCAACGAGTAATAGCAGCCATCCGTCTGAGATGGAAAACCCAATATCGCGCAGCATTGTTATACCTGTCGCTCGCGTAGCCCAGGCAGCGGCAACCGCGGAGCCGCATTCAAATTACCCCTGGCAACTTCACCTCGGGCCAGGCGAAAAGCACCTGCGCCAGCAATCATCGCCGCATTGTCTGTACACAGGGCCGTCGGCGGATAAAATACACCCATCCCGAATTTAGAGGCTCTGTCATCGAGTTGCGCCCGCAGCGCGCGATTGGCGGCGACGCCACCCGAAAGCAATACCCGCTCTGTACTTGCTTCTCGCGCTGCTCTGAGTGTCTTATCCACCAGTACATCGACTACAGCCGCCTGAAAACTCGCCGCAATATTCGCTCGGATAGCTTCAATATTCTCTACGGCGAGATCGCGAATCCGATAGAGTACAGACGTTTTTAACCCGCTAAAACTAAAATCAAATCCCGGATTGTTGATCAACGCACGCGGAAAATCAAAGGCATCGGGATTTCCCTCTTCGGCAAGCATCGAAATACGCGGTCCGCCCATGGTGACCTCTCCCTCGCGCAATAGCCCCAGTATTTTAGCCACTTTATCAAATGCTTCGCCTGCGGCATCGTCGCGCGTGCGCCCCCAGCGCTCGTAATTACCCCATGCACAGACATAAATCAATTCCGTATGCCCTCCCGAAACCACCAGCGCCATAAAAGGCGGTACCAGGTCGGGATGCGCCATACTGCCTGCAAATAAATGTCCTTCGATGTGATGCACGCCCACAAGAGGCAGCCCCGAACCCAGTGCAAGCCCTTTCCCCACGGAAATGCCCACAAGCAGACACCCCACCAGACCGGGCCCCTGTGTCACAGCAATACCACCTAAGTCGTCCAGTCCTAAGTCGGCTTCTGAAAGTGCCTGATCGACGACGGGCAGGAGTGTTCGTATGTGGTTGCGAGATGCCAATTCGGGCACCACGCCGCCGTAGAGGCTGTGTTCTGTTTGGGAAAAAATTGCGTTGGAATAGATATGTCCATCGGCTACCACGGCAGCTGCAGTTTCGTCGCAGGATGTTTCAATACCTAAAATGGGCCGATCAAAAATGCTCATAAGTATGTATTAGCTGTTGGGGAAATGAGGGGAGTGTATCGACAGACGAAGGGGAAACGAAAAAAGAAAGAAACCGGTGCCGCCCTTTTGGGAGAAGGTGAAACGGCAAACCGGTAAGGGGAAAAAACAACCATTTCGGCAAGGTATTCCCCACCGAAATGGCAGTTTTACTTGTAGGACTCGGTAATATTCCGACCCGTGCTAATTTCACCGTTGTCAATCCGCAAATTAAATCCGCAGTTGGGATTGTTGCATACCCATGCTTTGTACATGATAGATGCCCCTTCGCGCCCATAATCCGACAGCGGTAGCAATATACCCGTGTTGCACTTCAAACACTGTGGAAACGCTTGCTCCATAAAACCCTCCTCTAATCCACCGGCGTCGTTAAAAATCCCGCCATGCACACAATTCTTTCAGCCATAAACAGAGTTGATTATGGCCAAAGGGTAAATTTGAAGATAATGTAACAAACTTATGCACAAAGTCAACTTGTTTTATCCCATTTTCCCTTGCTCATCCTGTACCAAAGCAATTGACAAGTGTATTTTTCCACCTTATTTTGAGGTATCTTTTCGCCGCGTTTTTTATTCTCTTATTCCGGAGGAAGTTTATGTCCAAAGGTATTCGCAACTTCGTCATTTTTGCTATTGCCATAATCATATCATGGATTGTGGGATCAACTGTGCCGCCTACCTGGACTGTTGAGCAAATCACTTTACACGCGCTTACGGACGATAGCGGCAATCTGTATTACACCTACAGAGGAAAACCCGCGTATTTCGATGCGGTGCCGATTGAACAAGCCCAACTCAATCCCTCGAGAATACACGGCTCCAGCGAAACGCCTCCGATCAAAGAGGAATTTGTCTCATCGGTAGAAGATGGAGAAACAAAATATTATCAACTCCTCGCAAAGCACCACTGGGGCTACTGGTCATTGCTGCCCGCGGTGGTGGCTGTGCTTTTGTGCTGGATTACCAAGGAACCCGTCACAGCACTTTTGGGTGGTATTATTTCTGGCGCGCTTATTTTGACGCGATATGACTTTACAGGTGAGGTTTTAATTCCCTCATTATCAACCTCAAATGCCGCGAGTATCTTATTGCTCTATTTGTGGCTCCTGGGCGGGCTTATGGGAATATGGTCGCGCACGGGTGCGGCGCAAGCTTTTGCCGAGTTTATGACCGTGCGTTTTGTTCGCGGTCCCAAGAGTGCCAAGCTCGTCGCCTGGATGCTCGGTGTCATCTTCTTTCAGGGCGGCACTGTCAGTACGGTGCTGGTCGGTACGACTGTCAAACCCATTGCAGATAAGGAAAAAATTAGCCACGAAGAACTTGCGTACATCGTCGATTCGACCGCTTCACCGATTGCCTCACAACTCGCTTTCAACGCCTGGCCCGGCTATGTTCAGGCTTTTATCTTCGTCGCTGGCGTCAGTTTTTTAGCTACCGAAGCCGACCGCCTTCTCTTCTTTTTTAAGAGTGTTCCGTTCTGCTTTTACGCGATTTTTGCCGTGTTGGGCACGTTCTTGCTCAGTATTGAAAAACCCCTCTTTTTGGGCAAGCAACTCAAGGAGGCTATGCAACGCTCTCGAGAGACCGGACAACTCGACGCCGATGATGCCGATCCCTTGAGTGCCAAAGAATTGCAGGGAAGCAATGTGCCCGAAGGCTACACGCCTCATGTTCTCGAGTTTTTCCTGCCTCTGGGCGCGCTTATCGCCGTTGCTATCGGGACTTTTATTATTTATGAGTCACCCAATGTGCAATGGGCTTTTGGCATCGCGCTTCTGATAGCCGTGGGTATGGCGCTTGCCAAGGGCATGTCGTTGAAAGATATTGTCGCGGGTTTTCACGATGGTCTCAAAGGCGTGGTGCTCGGCTCGGTTATTCTCTTGCTCGCTATTACCATTGGCGGTATCAGCAAGGAAACGGGTGGAGGCATCTTTTTGGTCGAGCAACTCGGGGATACCATTCCATATTTCATTTTGCCGGTTCTGCTCCAACTTCTCACGATGGCGATTGCCTTTTCCACAGGTACGAGTTGGGGCACGTATGCGGTTGCTTTCCCTCTGGCTATGCCACTGGCCTGGGCGGTCGCAACAGCAAATGGCCTGTCACATCCCGAACTTTTTATGACGCTGTGTTTTGCCGCTGTTATAGATGGTAGTGTTTACGGCGATCAGTGCTCACCCATTTCGGATACTACGGTTCTCAGTTCTATGTGTACGGGGTGCGACCTGATGGATCACGTCAAAACGCAAATCCCACAAGCCTCTATCGCCGCTGGTCTCGCCGCAATTTGCTGGACCGTCGTCGCTTTCTTCACAGCGTAATGAGATTCTAACTCGTTCAAAAAATGAGAGAATCTGTTGAGCGAAACGCTTGTAAATATCCAGATATTGATCCAAAAAGACGAAGTGCGTGTTTCAGACCACGGGTACAGTGAACTTTCGGAGGATGGTCTCTTAGCTCGGGAATTGGTAGAGGGGATCACTGATGCCGTCGTTGTGGAAGATTATCCGCACTATCCAAAAGGTCCTTGTGTGCTCGTGCTTCAACGGGACACTAACAATCAGCCGGTCCATGTTGTCTGGGGGATACCGAAAGGCCATGCCAGCCCTGCGGTTCTGGTAACGGCTTATAGGCCAGATATAGAGTTATGGGAAAATGACTTTCTCAGGAGACGCTGATGAAAAAACGAAGCCGTACAAAACTGATTCATGAAGGTCAGTATGTCGCTGAGGTTGATGTCGAGTTATTGGAAACCGAGGATGAGTGGTCGCCCTACCTTTCACTACAAGACGCTTACAAGCTCGACGAGGTAAGGACAGCTCTTCGCCGTGGGGACATTGAGGCAGCAGCACGACAGGGAAAGATATATACGCTGACGCCGATCTCCACGCCTCCCGGACACGAGTACACAACTGTTTGAATCTCATTTTTCTAAAAAAAGGAGACACACGATGATTGGTGGTATTCCTATTGGCATGGTTTTGTTTATGACCTTTATAGTGACTCTGTTCGTCATTGGTTTTATCGTTATCTCTTCGGAACACAAATCTGATTGAAAAATTCAGTGATGAACCGCCTTTTTCACGCAGAACTCGAATTGCCCATTCGTGGCAAAAGTCAGCGCGTTACCCGTCGTCCCAATTTGGCTCCTGGCGAAACGGCTGTTCTCTTTGATGAAGAAGGTCCCGGGTGTATCCATCACTGGTGGCTCACTTATGGGTATAAGCGCGAAGGTGATTTACGCGATCCCATCCACGATTTGCAACTCCGCCTCTATTGCGATGGGGGGGACGATCCCATTGTCGATCTCCCCCTCGCTCATTTTTTCGCCATTCTCTTTGAACACGATATTTATTCCATTGATAGCGCGGCTATCAAAATCCTTCCCAAAAACGCGCTCAATTGTTATTTGCCCATTCCTTTTAAATCCCTGCGTCTCGAAATCACGAATAATAGTGATCGCGCTATTCCGCTCTGGTTCATGGCCGATTGGTCGTCTTATGACAATGCCGAATTAACCCCATTGCGTCTCCAGGTCACGCACAGCGGCGAGTATCCCGCCCAATCGCTGGGTAGTATGCTGATGGCCGATTATTCGGGTAGTGGATTTATCGCGGGCATGGTCAAAGGCGTGGTCGTAAGGGATCGCGCTGATGCCTGGTATCACACTGGCGGAGACCTGTGGTTGCTCGATGGGGAAAGCGATCCCCATGCCCTGCGCGGCATTGGGGGTGAGGATATTTTCAATATGAGCTTTGGGATATGGAAGGTACAAACTGATTGGGTCGGTGCGCCGCATATCCATCGGAGTACTGAACACACATCGGGTGGCTCTGGTTATGAAGGTGTGATGTACCGCTTTTTTGGCCCCGATCCCATATGGTTTGATCATTCGGCCATTATTCGTTTTGGCACCCGCGGGAATGATCTCGAAAGCGTTATTTACGCCTATGTCAATCCCGCCGACCCGCCGGCTATTCACACCCCAGCCCAATGGCAGATCGCCGGACCTTTTCCCTGCAACACACGCGAAGATTTCAAGCGATCTGAATGGGCAGAGAAACCCGTTGCCGATTGGCCCAGCACGCGTACCGCTGACTTTGATATCTACATGGGGGAGAATGCGCCCACCACGTTTTCACTGCCTATTCAAGCGGATTCAGAACGCGGTTGGTGCGATTTCACACGGCACCTTCGTGGGCGCAAACGCACCAATGTCGGCACCCAGCCCGCCAATGTCTCGGCTTATGCAGTAGGACAAATCACCTCGCCCGAAGCAGGAGCGTACACTCTCGCCATCGGTTATGACGACTGGGTTCGCGTGTGGGTCAATGGCGAAGAGATCCATGCAGGGGAGCATAACAATGGATTTGCCGTTGACCATATCCCCTGTGAACTTCCCGTGGGTTCTTCTGAAATACGGATCAAACTCTCAAATTTCGACAATGCCCAATGGCGTCTCTGGACTTTTCACGCTGCATTGCACAAAAAATAAAAAAAACCGCAGGACATTCTGTGTTCTGCGGTTGCATTTCTTTTAATCTCAACGCCATTTGTTTAGCGCGACGCCAGGGCAGATGGGTCGCCTTCGATCCAGGCTTCCCCCCCGTCTGTCCACACTTCTTTTTTCCAGATCGGCACGGTCTGTTTTAACCGATCGATCGCGTAGTGACACGCTTCCAGAGACGCTTTGCGATGCGGAGAAGAGATCGCGATTAGCACGCTGATTTCCCCGATTTCCAACCGGCCTACGCGGTGCAGTATTCCCACGCAATCTATCTCCCACTTTTCTTTTACTTCATCGCCAATTTCACGCATTTTCTTTTCTGCCATGTCCCTATACGCATCATAGACGAGATAAGAGGTTCCGCGCCCTTTTGTATTGTCCCGTACCACGCCCGCAAATGTGGTGACAGCGCCGTCCGAATCTGCCAGCACCGCATTGTATAACGCATCTGGTTTTATCTCGGTGTCCTGAATTTTATACACATCGCCAGCCATGATAATTTCCTCTAAAGGCGAATGGGTAGGCCCTATCCACCACTCACAGGCGGAATGAATGCCACCTCATCGCCGTCTTGAAGTTCCGAATCCCGTTCCACATACGCCTGATTGACCGATACCATCAAACTCGGTGCCAGGTCTGTAAATCGCACCTGTTCCGATGCGAGTTCTGAGATCAAGTCCATTACTGTCGCGCCGTCTGGTAGTGTCATTTTCCGCTCACCGGTGCCAATCAAGTCGCGACAAGATGCAAAAAAGAGTACTTTAATATTCAATTTCCACTCCACATAGATGGACAACTAATACTAATCACCACTTCTTTTTTTAAGCCGCGGATTGTCCTGAATACCCGCTTTGCGACCGCGTTTGGCGATGGGTTTGCCATCGATTTGCTTAATATCTGCCGTAAAATCAATCGGGGATGCGCCGCTGATTGCACTGCCTACGCCAAAACCGGCAATCGGACACTTCAGCCGCACAAATTCTGAAATCCGGTCGGGCGTTAACCCACCACTTACAAAGATACCGACCCGGTCAAAACCCGCATCGTCCAGTGCTCTACGCACGCGCCAGACCAGATCGGGTGTGACGCCACCCAATTCCGAGGGGGTATCCAGGCGGACTCCCCACAATCGCCCAGCCATTGCTCGCGCGACGCGCACGCTTTCTTCGACTTCGTCTCGAAATGTATCTACCAGTACAACACGTCGCACGGAATCGGGCATGTGAGTATCAAAAGCTCGGGCAGCGGCTACTGTATCGCCGTAAATCAACATCAAAGCATGTGGCATCGTGCCCGACGCTTTTTGATCGGATAGGGCAGCGCCTGCCGGTGTTGCACAGCCAGCACATCCTCCGATCAATGCGGCGTATTCCATGCGGTCTGATACGGCGGGATGTACGTGCCGCGCGCCAAAACTGATCACGGGGATCTCGCCTGCGGCTTCCACACAGGCGCGGGCCGCAGTGGCCCAACCGCTGCCGTGTGCGAGCGTGCCCAATAAAGCCGTTTCAAAAATTCCGATGGCGCAATAATCTGCGTGAAGGCGCAATACCACTTCTTTTCGCGTCATTGCCGATCCTTCATCCTGCGACCAGATCTCTGTATTTTCGGGCAATGTCTGGGGCAAAATGTCCAGGATCTCACGGATGCCGCACAAGAGGCCATCGGCATTGGGAAATACCTCCATAACCACCGATGGATTGCGGCTTTCGGCTTTGAGTACTTCGAGGGTATTTAGAAAATATTGATCTGCCCGGTTTCTGTCCAGGAATGGGATGTTGGTCATATCTAAAAATACGGAACAGGTAAAGTTCTACAACCCTATTGCGCCAATTGTTTTTTCATCGCATCCAAAAATGCCAAAGGAACCCGAACGGCTCCCATTACGGCTTGACCGCGACCATCTCCGTGGCAATCTGATCCGCCCGTTGTTAGCAGGCCATAGTGTTGTGCCATATCTGAATAGCGACGCACATCCGCGTGGTCGTGTTTGACATGCATCACTTCTATACCGTCCAATCCCTGTTTGATCAGGTCGGGAATCAGGGCATCGCGGCGGTATAAAACGGGATGTGCCAGACTGGCCAATCCACCGGCCGCGTGAATGACTTCTATCGCTTCGCGTGGCGTCAATACATATTTGGGGTGGTACGCGGGTTTGCCATATCCCAGATATTTTTGGAATGCGTGGTCGTGGGAGAATACAAATCCCTCTTCAACCAGCACATCCGCCACATGGGGGCGTCCGATAGCAGCATTGCCCGCTTTGTGCAATACATGTGCCATTGTGATCTGCACACCCAGGCGATTGAGCCGGGCTACTATTTTTTCAGCGCGATCGCGCCGTGCATCTTGAAATTTCTGCAAATACGCCAGCAAATCCGAATTTGCAGTGTCGATAAAATAGCCCAGGATATGAATGTCTATGCTGGCTTCCTGCGCGCTCAACTCGGTGCCGGAGATCACTTCTATCCCAATATCCTGGCCGATATTTTGCGCTTCTTGCACGCCAGCAACCGAATCGTGATCCGTCAGACTGATGGCCGATAATCCCAATTCGGCTGTTCGCTGAACAACCTGTGTCGGGGAGAATGAGCCATCCGATTGCGTCGAATGCAGATGCAGATCAATATAAGATGCCATAGAAAAGTCAGTGCTATACGTACGTCAATCCCGGTGCCTGTTTTTTGCCTTCGCGCTGTAGTTTGCGCAATTGACCGCGCAACAAATTGCGCTTGATCGCGTTGAAATGTTCGAGGATGAGCACGCCATCAAGGTGATCAATTTCGTGCTGAAGTGCTTTGGCGGCAATGCCATCCAGTGTCACCTCAAATACATTTCCATTCTCATTGAGCGCACGCACCCGCACCTGTGCCGGGCGTTTGACATCTCCGACAATTTCCGGCAGGCTCAAACAACCTTCTTCGCCAACACATTCACCCTCTGTCCATAAAATTTCCGGATTGATAAATGCCAGAGATTCCGACATGGGATCGCGCGGGCGCACATCCAGTACCAGAAGTCGCCCTGTAAAGCCTACCTGTTGCGCTGCAAGGCCAACCCCTTCGGCCTCATACATTGTTTCGAACATGTCCTCGACAAGCTGCCGTACATCATCGGTTATATCGCGGATAGGTGCCGATTTTTTTCGCAGCGTTGGACAACCGAATTTTTTTATTTCGAGTAAGGCCATATTTATCAGCGAATCAACAATAAAGCTTCATTCAAACTGCCCGTGCGATAGCCCTGAAGATCCAGGGTGACATAGCGATATCCGATATTTTTGAGTTCCCGGGCCACCGCTTCGTTTGTACCATTCTGAAAAAAACGCGGCAGATCCTCAGGTGGAACTTCTATTCGGGCGATATCTTCGTGGTGCCGAACGCGCACTTGTGCAAATCCACGAGATTTCAAAAATCGTTCGGCACGGTCAATTTTACGCAATGCTTCCTCTGTGACAGCTGTGCCATAGGGTATCCGAGAAGACAAACACGCAGATGCGGGCATATCCCAGGTGGGCAGGTGCCATCGCTTTGACAATGTTCTGACGTCGTCTTTGGTGAATCCCAATTCGACCATTGGCGCGCGAATACCCCGGGATTCGGCGGCAGCCATACCCGGGCGATAGTCGCCAACATCGTCGGCTATCGCGCCGTAAAGCAAATACTCAAATTGGCCTGTATAGCATTCGATTACTTCGTCCAGCTTATCGGCCAGCGCGCTTTTGCAGTGATAACACCGATCGGGATCGTTTTTTACGTAGTCGGGATTTTCCATTTCCCGGGTATAGACAATGTCGAGTCGAATGCCAATGTGCTCGGCCAGTGCTTGCGCTTTTTCGAGTTCGCCAGACGCATAACTCGCAGAGACTGCGGTAACAGCCAGCGCGCGGTCGCCCAGAACCCGATGCGCTGCCGCTGCTAAAAACGCGCTGTCAACGCCGCCTGAAAATGCCACGACCACACTGCACATGTCTTTGAGCAAATCATTCAGCCGTGTGAGTTTTTCATCAAGTTTCATGTTTTCACCCTCGCTCACTTTTTAACCGCACCGGGTACTACTACTGCATCTACCATTCCGTGCAATATTTTTTTGTCTGCTGGACAGACCGTCGCCTGCAAGCCCGAGAGTACTGCTTTGTCTTTAATAACAAAATAGTAGGGCTGCAATCGCACCCGTCCTCTGAATGTTTCGATTTGATCGGTTTCGTAATCGTAGTACGACGCGGAAAAAGTCGCGCCATTGTGAAATTCCTGCATGATATGGGGCGTTTGCTCAAAAGCGCGTAGCGCCTCGTTGATCACGCTTTGCCAATCTTGTTCGGCCATGTCGTGCCCAATAGCCACGCCGCGACTGCCCCATGCCATTTCGGAATATCCCGAGGGCTTGATGACCAGTTGCCGGTGTTTTTGCCCCAGATGCCCCAGCACACGCCAATCGGAAAAGGATTGCCCATCAATTTCCAATCCCGCAATAATGCCCTGAGGTGGCAATGGCTCAGGGTCTAAGATCCACGTTTTGGGAAAGGTTTGTTGCAAAAAGGCCACGGATTTTTTGCCCAAATGTTGATGCCAGAAATTCGATAGCAAGGGATGGTGGAATAATGCCATCATCATCTTTTCTTCGTGATATGCTTTTAAAGGGGGTGTGATTTTGACGAGGCCTTTGCGTACTGCGTATAAAATCAAATCTATTTGGGGCAGGTTCCTCAAATCGAATAACTCAAAAAATCTGTATATCACGTCTATGCGTCGGCGACCATGTGCCCCATTGACAAATAGTCCATCTTCAACAAAAGATAGTTCTTCGGGTCCAATGACATAAGTTTCCAGACCGGCGGCATTCAACCGTTCGCCCAAATACGACATTTCGGGACGATAAGCCGATGCCTCTTCCGAGACCACTACGCCCAACACAGGTGTGTTTGTGCTGGCAACGTCTCGGATCATCTGTGCAAATCCTGTTACCATCCCGTTTGCGCCGCCCACGATTTGATCGCCGAGTTTGGCGTATCGCTCTGATAGGCTTGCCGTAAATCCAATCCCACCAGGTACGGAATCCAATTCCGTCGCAATCATTCCCGCTCGCGTGGGTATCACATCGGGCCGAATCACGAGGGGCACATGGCTTTTGAATCTGCTCATTTGCCCAAATTTGATCACTTCTTCCGATTTGCCCTGGTCCAGATATCGCGCGATCCAGGCGGGCTGAATACCCCTTATACCTTGTGAATACAATAGATTTAGTGCTTTGTAAAACTGGTAGAGATGTTGCCCTAAAGCCTCGAGGTGTGATAAAACTGGGGGGGGTAACCACCAGGGATCGGGCGATACGCGCCACGAACTGTTCGACTGCGGATGTACCTCGCGCTGTACTTCGGTATATAAACCACCTCTGGGCGTCAGATCATCAATATAACGTGCCCGTTCCCGGGCGTCCATCTCTTCAACGGATTTCTCCGTGTCACACATGCTCATAAACATTCCTTCGATTGGCGTGTTTGCATTTTCTAAAATCCATCCCCTAAAATACAAAGAACAGGGAATTCTGCAAGATGCGAAGCCCTGTTCTGTTAATATAATAAATATGTAGATGCTTATCCTTTGCGCTTTGATCGCAGATGCTCACTGATCAGCGCGTGCTCAGCCTCAGAAAGCACTGGCGCATCCTCTTGTTCGGATGGAGATTCTGATACTGTTTGGGCTTCATTATCCGCCACGGGTTCTTCTGGTTTGGACGGCTCGGATGGTGGCGACGGTTCTGACGCTACTTCAGGTGGCTCAACTGGCGGTATATTGGGCAGAGTGTCCAGATGTATTTCTTCGGCCAGTTCATCTTCCAGATTCAATCTCGCGGTAACAGCATTATAAATCGATTGGGCGGCTTCAACTCGAGCTTCTACCTGGCGGATTGATTGGCGCAATTCGTCTATTATAGCCAATGCATCTTCAATTTCCCGACGCGCATTATCGAGGACTTGCTCATAGAGTATATCTGCGGAATCACCATCTGGAGCTGTCATGAAAATATCCTTATTGTTTGTGAAAATCCAATATGCACCGTAAGTATAAGGCACACAATATCAGATAGCAAGATAAAATAGAGTTTGAGAGGCAGAGCAGTTATTTGGCGAACTCAGAGATGATTTACTCCGTACCAAACCCCAGGGATCGGCAAGCAGGCGCGCAAGATCTCACCGGCGCGTCCGCCTATATCTAACATCGCGTTCTCAGTTCCATCCAGGGTTCCAAAAATTAGCTGTGCCGCTTCACCTCGGCTTTCGGCCACTACGCGGTCACCGCCGTAGTAGATGTGATATTCATCGCCCACTTCCCGAAATACCAGCCCGCGGGCGGCGTGTTCTCCGACGCGTTCGACAAAATAAGGGCGCATTTTTTCGAGCAACTGTTCAAAGTGTATGATCATCGTCGTGCCGGGCAGATTGGCCTGCTCGCCTGACAAATCGCGCGCTTCGAGCAGGCCGCGCAATACGGTGTCGAATTCCTTGACATGTACTGATAGCCGATTCAAATGTTGATTGTCGATAAATTTACCCAATGCGCCGACGATTGCGGACCGCTCGCCAGCATAATCGAGCAAGTACACTTGCCCATCATCTCGTTCGCGTGCCTGCTGCATGACCCCAAAAGCAACGGGTTGATTCCCCCGATGGATCAGATAGGTCTTTGCCGGACGGTTCTGCACCCATCCATCTATGCCAAAGGCGATGTCCGAAGGCGGGCGTAGCCAGCGTACGGGTTCGCGCCGGTAGATGGCGCCAATCGTTTCGATATCTGCCTTTGATGCCTGTGTTATCGTCCAGGTTGTATCGTCAAAATCGTTTGCCTTCTCACGCGAGATGTGAAATATCCAGTCTCGCCCCACATATCGACACCCATATCGGTGGTACATGTTGCGATACCCCGACACCAGGATATAATCCACGCCATCTTTGCGGCAGTGGCGCATGGTGTCTTGCAAGAGTGCCGTGGCATGGCCTTTGCCCCGATGGGCTTCGTAAGTCGCCACCCCTCCCAGAGACGCTACGCGGAGTGTGCATCCCATAATGGATATGTTCCGCCGAATTGTGCCGATGTGCGATACGACTTCGCCGTTTTCCACGACTACGCGCAAATTGTGCATATTATCGTCGTTGAAGGCGTGTGGTTGCATATCTGACAGCCCCTCGAAAAATACGTTGTCGAGTAGCTGACACAAACGCCCCATTTCATCTCGGCGCACGCTGCGAATCCCATTTTCCCACGATGCTTCTGGCTCTCTGGGCATAAGATCTCCTGCAAATCAATCGAAAAGAAAATCGCGATATGCTGTCTTATTCCTTCAGATATTTGTCAAATATATCCAAACACTTGTGGCCACTAAATTCGTGGACCCCATCAAATCGATCTTTCACCAACTGCTCGCGTGCATCTGCAGCGCGATAGATTTTTGATAGGTGGCGAAATGCCCGTTCAGCATCTGCGATTTGAAAGCCCGGATCGCGTTCGCCCATCTCCACGATCAGAGGTCGTGGCGCGATCAAACCCGCAACATCGGGAATATCGCCGATTGCCATCAACCCCGGCATATATTGAGCACCGCAAAAATTTGCTCTTCCGGGCATTGCGCCTTCTCGCAATGTGCTGAGATATCCGCTGATACACGCGCATTTGATCCGCTGATCCAGAGCCGCCAAATATGTGGTCATTGTACCGCCAAATGATACGCCCAAACAGCCGATTAGCTTCTCATCTACTTCTCGGCGCGCCTGTAAGTAATCCAGCGTGCGAAACCCATCCCAGATTTGCAATGCCAAAAAGTGATACCCGCGATACCCTTCCGCCATGTAATTTACGTTGCACTTGTCGCGCGTTTGGCGCACCCAATCCTCGGGGCTCATCCGCTCGCCAAATCCGCGCCAGTCCGGTGCGATGACCACATAGCCCCGCTGCACGAGTTGGACACCCAACTGCTTCTGATAATCCTCGTGTGGCTTTTCATCTTCGTCCAAACCCACGAGTGGGTTTTTGCCTATCCCATGACCGTGTGCCGCCAGAATTCCCGGGCGTTTTTCGCCGCGCTTCAGGCCCTTTGGCACCAGTACAAATGCGGGGACGCTGGCAAATTGCTCTGTGTCAAATGCGACTTTTTCGCGCACATAATCTCCCATGTCGTCCCGGCGTATCACTTCTACCCGAAGGGGTACGCGCTCCGGCATTGGTCCCAGATATTTTATTAATCGGGCGCGGAATTTTCGACGCCACAGACGCCAGTCATCTACGGTCTGTCCATCAAAAGCCAGTTCGGATTTTGTCGCCTGCATCCACGCAAAGACAGATTCATAAGGCGAGAAGAAGCGTTTGCGCTTGTCCATTGATCTCTTCCTTTTTTATGCCAGAATTCCCAATTCCCATAGAATACAGGCTATGGCAAATACCACATATACCAGCGATGCAATCGCCATCATTGCGGTGCATCCTTTGCCAGGTCGGGCGGTTTTTGGCAAGTATCGATAATTGATGTAGAGCATTAGTGGTACGTAAATCGCCATGGCAAATCCGCCCATATAGGCCGCATTAAATAGAAAGCCCAATTCGCTTACGCCGTATTGTTCCATCACAAAAGTGATCACACATCCAGCCACAATCCATATTCCCGCGACGAGGAGATACCACCAGCTCAATTCTCGTTTTTGCGCGCCCTTAAAATTGGTATATACGATGTCTGCGATTGACCGCGCGACCCCATCCACGAGGGCGAGTTGTGTGCCAAATAGCGTTGCCAGCCCTACCAGGAGAAAAATCACGCGGCCTATGTCACCCCAAATTTCGCCCAGAATAGCGGCTTCATCCCAAATTAGCGTGCCCTGCGCGGGAACAATACCCTGGGGATGCAGGACTGCGAGCGATCCAAAGATGAACAGCATCATTGTAATGGAGTTTAATCCCCAGAAAAACAACATCTGATCTTTTTTAATATAATTCCACCACGCCTTGAACCTCATCGCGTTTTCTTCTGTTTCTTCAAATACAAATCCGGTAGATGGAATGGCTTCTGCGCGGCTCCGCAATGGATTTTGCATGATTGGCACATGTGCGCCCATGCCAATGTGCTTGTCGCGCAAATAGAAGGTGTAAAACAAATTTGCCGTTCCTCCAGCACCGGCAAATACGATGGCGATGAATAGCGCCTTTACGGACATATCCGGGTCTTTGTACCCAATGTTCGCGACTCCTTTCCCCAGATCTATCCACGTTTCTGCCGTGCCCACGGCAAAGGCCACCATAATTAATCCTATGGTGACAATCGCCACCATGAGTTCAACGGCTTTTTCCATTGAATTGTAAATGAGCTTGGGCCCAAACAATATCAGTGCGACGCCGATAAATGTAATCACGGTCCAAAACGTATCTGAGCCCCAACCTTGAGGACCGACCAGCAGTGCTTTGAGGGCCAATCCCGAAGCGCGTCCCCATCCCGGGGCGATCCAGGAGAATAATGTGATCAGAATAAATAGCGGTGCAAAACCGCGCCACACACGCGCAAATCCCGTATATACTGTTTCACCTGTGGCAATTGTCCATCGCCCGACTTCAAAGTTGATCCACATTTGCAAAAACACACCGAGTACCGCAGCCCAGATCATGCTCGCCCCGTATTCGGCAACTACAAGAGGCCACACAATGATCTCGCCCGCGCCGATGGATAGCCCGACCAGGATGGCACCCGGTCCCGCCATCTGCCAGAAGCCCGATTTGCGATCGGGCATAACTGCTGTTTTGAAATTGTCCAATTGTTTGAGCATCTATTCCTCCGGTTAAGCCCGCAGTGCCATCGATGTGATTTCTTTGATGCCGAGTGTTTTGGCGACGCGACGCGATAGCGATAAGTACGTCGTCAATTTTCCTCCAAATATATTGAGCAATTGGGTTTGCCCGCGTGTGTGCAAGTCCAGTTCGTATTCCCGCGAGAGCGCGGTTGCGTCGCCTTTTTGTTCTACGAGGGGACGAACCCCTACAATGGCATCTGTTATATCCGCACGCTGAAGTTGGCGGTTTGGCGTCAGGTACGCATTTATTGCCCGAATCAAATAATCGATATCTTCCTCTTGAATCACCACGTCATCTACCCGTCCGCGCTCTTCGCGCTCGGTTGTGCCGATTATTGTCTGGCCGCGTTCTGGCTCGGGTATAATAAAAAAGACGCGCTTGCCCTGGGTTTGCAAAAACATGGGGTGGGGTGTGAGTAATTCATCTATAAAAATGTGAATGCCGCTCACTTTGCGAATTTGAAATTGCGAGGGGAACTGATAACGCGCTATGACTTCATCAATCCACGGTCCCGTTGCATTGATCAGGATGTGGCTGAGGTATTTTTTGTCTCCGACCGACACTGCAAACCCGGTTTCGTCCCAGGCTATGTGTTGTACGTCTATCCCTTCGCGAAATACGCATCCCAGTTCTTGCGCATCTTCTGCTACGCGCTTTGTGAGTGCGAGATCGTTTGTCTTGCCGTCGTAATAGCGCAGTACCGCCCGAATTCCTTCTCGCTTTAATGCGGGGAATTCACGCGCAAATCGCTTTCGAGATACCTTGCGCGACCGATAGATATTGTGCCGCCCAGCCAATGCGTCGTAGAGCTTGATACCCGTCCACAACCGCCAGACGGGACGCGGACTCTTGCGATAAATTGGCAGATAAAACGGTCGCATTGAGACCAGTTCGGGATAGCGACCCAAAAGTTCCAGACGATCACTTAAAGCCTCTCGCACCATCCCAAATTGTCGCGTTTCCAAATAGCGCAATCCACCGTGGATCAATCGCGATGATTTGGACGATGTGCCCCCGCCAATCGCGCCTTTGTCCAGCACCAGCACCCGCTGCCCGCGCTCGGCGAGTTCACGCGCGATACCGCATCCATTGATTCCCGCGCCCAATACAATTGCATCGTAAGTCATAGATTAGCTCTTAGTGGTCAAAAAATCCGGTACAATTTCATTTTGCAAGACTTGATCCAGTGTCTGGCGTTTCCGAATTAAGTGCAATGCGCCGTCTCTGTCCAATAATACTTCGGCCGCTTCGGGAAAGGAGTTGTAATTTTTAGACGACATGCCCGCACAATATGCGCCCGCTCCACCAATGACCACGGCGTCTCCCACTTTTGTTTTCGTCAATAGCCGCGGTAGTAACCCTTCGGGGTCGTCAGGCGCAGGGGTTAATACGTCGCCGCTTTCACAACAATGTCCTACGACAATATATTCGTCAATCCCGCGTTCTTCTTCCTCGGCGGACACCACGGCAATGGGGTGCTGTGCCCCGTACATGCTCGGTCGAATCACTTCGGTCATTCCAGTATCGATTTTGATAAATTTGTACCCGTCTTTCCCGGTATCTACCACATCAATCGCCGTTGCAATGATTGCGCCGGCATTTGCGACGAGATATGTGCCGGGTTCCACTTCTAAACGCAAGGTACGTCCGGTTTGTCTCGCGGTCATTTCAAAGGCTTCGGCCATGTGTTGCCCGATTACCTGCAAATCCGTCGATACTTCGCCCGGCATACGCCCGATTTTGTACCCACCCCCCAGGCTCAATGTGGTCGCGTTTTCAAATCCAACGCAAATTTTCAGTGACATCAATGCGACGCGCTCCCACACTTCGGGATCGCTGCCCGATCCGATATGCGTGTGCATGGTCGTTATTGTCAAATCGCGCTGTTTGCAAATTTTATGGACATCGGAGATATATTCATGCCAGATCCCAAAACTCGCCGCAGGTCCTCCCACATTGGTGCGCTTGCTGTGCCCCGATCCCATGCCGGGATTGATACGCACGGAGAGGGGACGCCCTGGAAAAAGGTCACCAAATGTTTGTAACTGATTCAGTGAACACGCATTAAAAATCACGTCTTGTTCGATCAAGTGTTTCAAATTATTGGGTATCTGCTGTGCCGTGAGCATGATGTGGGGACCCGGTACACCGGCTCGCATGGCGCGTTCGGCTTCATATCCACTACTGGCGTCGATATGCAATCCCTTTTGCGTTAAGATGCGAATTACGGTGCTGTTTGGCAATGCTTTCATCGCGTAACGCGCGGTCAGTCCAAAGGCATTGGGGAAGTTCAATACTGCCTCGGCCTGTGCTTCCAGCGTGCGCTGGTCGTAAACATATACAGGGGTGCCAAATTTCTCTCGAATTGTTCGCACTTGATCGTCATTCAAAAATGCTGCCACAAATTCCTCGCTTTCACGTTGTTTTTTTCGATCTGCTAAAAAAATAAAAAAGCTCCCCAAAGGGAGTTCTTGCGCCGGCAATTCGGGGCGTGACCTCAAATCGTCTGATTGTTCTTTGGTGCGGACGGGGGGACTCGAACCCCCACGGGTTTTACCCCACCAGATCCTAAATCTGGCGTGTCTGCCAATTCCACCACGTCCGCATATTTGTTGCGAAAAGTAAAGATACAGATTCCGCTGAAATATATCAATAAAAACGGAACAACCGGGGGATTCCCTTGTTTGTACAGGGCATGACGCAAAGCATCGATCCAGAGGCTTCTACCATAGAACCTCTGTTGACTTTTCCAATCCTCGAATTTACGTTTGTACTCCACAAAATCCACAACACACTTTAAAATTATGAATACTTGTAATAAAACACAAGTGGTGTGGCTCGTTCTGTTCCTGTTATTTGCGATTGCGCCGGGATGGTGCCAACCCGTTTTGCCGCAAAAAGCTGCTGGCGATTCCATAACATTTGACGCGGACGAGGTTGTTTATCACGTACAGACCAGGCGCGTCGAATTGATCGGTAATGCTACCTTGCGCTATCGCGATTTACAACTCAAAGCCGGTTATATCACGTATGATCAAAACACTCGGCACGTTACGTCACGCGCATTGCCCGATTCCACCGGAGCAAAAATCGTGGGATCACCCCAATTTACCCGCGGCAGCGAAAAAATATCGGGTGATTATATGATTTACGACCTGGATACAGAACGCGGTAGGGTGAGAGAGGGACGCGCGTCACATCAGCGCAAATACTACCGCGGTGCCCACATCGCACTCGATGGGCAAAAAGCGATGAATGCTTTAGATCTCTCTTTGAGTACCTGTGATCGCGACCATGTACACTACGATTTTTTGTGCAAAAATGTGCGTATTTTGCAAGACGATAAGGCGATTGGGCGGTCTGTTACTTTTCGCATTGGCCCGATTCCCGTTTTCTGGGTTCCCTTTTTTGTTTTTCCAGTCAAGCGCGGGCGGCAATCGGGTTTGCTCACGCCAGGCGTGGGCAGTAACAGCCGCGATGGCATTTTTGTTCACAATTTGGGATATTATTTTGCGCCGAGTGAATACTGGGATGCCACGGTTAAGAGTACTTTGCGCGAGCGCGGTGGATTTTTGCTCGAATCGCGATTTGCCTATGCCAGGCGCAATCGGTTTAGCGGCTCAATGGATATCGGATATGACCACGATACCTCTGGCGATGCTACGGCCCACAATTGGCGCTTTAATTTGCAACACCAGCAACGCCTCAACGCCACGACCAATATCAGGGGGAGCGGGCAGTTTTCGACCAGTACCAACTTTGACCGGCGCAATAGCAATAATCTCTATCGCTATCTCAATCGGCAACTGAGGTCCAGTTTTTCTTTTGATAAACGCTGGACAGAATCCGGGCGTAGCATTGATGGTAGTCTGACGTATTACCGCGACCTGAGGACGAAAAATAATAGCTTTCAGGGCTTTCCCCGCCTCAGCTTTCGGCAAAATAGACGCCGCATATTTGGCGACAATGAAATGACATCTGCTACAGGACCGTGGTATCGCGCCTTTTATTACGGTTTTTCGAGTACCTTGTCGAATAACTTTGCGCGCAATCCCGATCCAGTGCCCAATACGGAGCGCGTCTCTCTTCAAAACCGCGTCACGGTCAACAGCCAACATCGCCCCATGGGGTGGCTCGATCTTACGCCGAGCTTTAATTTTGGCGAAGAGTTTATATATAGCGATACCGATTCGACAACCCGACGAACGTCTTACAATGCGACACTGACTTCGGGCACGACATTATACGGCATTTTTCAACCGCAAATCGGCCGGTTGCGCGGCATCCGACATCGTTTTCAGCCTCGAATCAATTTTAATTACAACCAATCGGGAAGCATTTTTCAGGGAACTATGGGTTTTGGGGGCAATCGCAGATGGAATGATGCCAGACGCAGCATAAATTTTAATATCGGGAATACTTTTGAACTCAAAACTCAGCGCGATGACGATGTGCGTCGCTTTACTCTGGCGACGCTCAATCTGTCAATGGGATACGATTTTGACGCGCCGAGACAAAAATGGCGTCCACTTCGCACCAGCGCGTCTCTCAAACCCGATCGCCGCGTGGATGTTCGCATTGCTATGACCCATACGCTCTATGACAGTACAGGCCAGCGGTCGCTTTTACATCCGCGCATGCAGAATCTGACCATTACTTCTAATTTCCGTTTTTCCGGTGGTCAAGGTGAACGAGGCAATATGGTTATACAGTCCGCTCTTCCCGCTGGATACGACTCTGGGTATGATACTGGATATGATGCTGGATATGGCGGTGGATATGGCGCAGATTTTGGTTTTGAACGCGATCTGTACAGCGATTTCGGCGGTGCCAGCCAGCCGTGGCGATTCAATCTTTCGCACTATATTGCGATGCGGCGGTTCGGCAATACAACGAACAAAACATCCTGGATCAAAGCAGATGTTGGCATCAATCCTCGCCAATTTATAAGAATTGACTATTCGATCAATATCGATGTTCTACCCGATGCCAAAATCTCGGCGCAAAGCCTATCGCTTTACCGCGACCTGCACTGTTGGGAAGCTCGGTTTTCGTGGTATCCCGCGGGTTTTAATAAGGGGTTCTTTTTTAAGATCAATATTAAGGACATCCCACAAATAAAGTTTGAACACCGACGCGGGGGATTTGGAATATAAAATCTTTCACCTTGCCCACCTGCCGTAAATGGCTTATAGATTTTGCATGGGAATATATCGTGAAAACGGTGCTGTTCAGGGCGCCTTTTGGAAACTCCTGAGGATGAGGCCTTTATGTCTTTTACAGAATCTGCGGACTTACGAACCAGTGATACTAATCGACCAGTCATGAATGGTGTTGATGCGCTACCACCGTTCCCCGAGGGGTGGTATTTCGTCGCAAGCCGCGAGTCCATTCTGCGAGAGAAACTGATCGAGAAGACATGGCTGGGCGTGGAAATCGTCGCGTGGTGCGACAAGGTAGGCAGCATCTGCGTGGCCGACGCGGTATGTCCGCACCTGGGTTCTCACCTGGGGCCAGCGGTCGGCGGCCAGGTATGCAACGGACGCCTCGTCTGTCCGTTGCACGGGTTTGAGTTCGATGCGACCGGCCAATGCGTTGCGACTCCAAATGCTCCGGCACCGAGAGCCGCGAAACTGAAAGTATATGAGACCAGAGAGATCCTCGGCATGATCTTCGCTTGGTTCGGGAGCGACGGCAGACCATCGCAGTGGGACCTGCCAACCGAGCCAACCACCAGTACGGAGTGGTCCGAATTGCGATTCCACACCCTCCGGTTCCGAGGCCATCCCCAGGAAACCACCGAAAACGGCGTGGACTTCGGACATCTGGCCTACGTACACGGGTACGACAATGTGCAGCCGGTCGGTTCGGTCGCGATTGACGGGGCCTATTTGAAAAGTTGCTTCGACTTCAAGTCCGTGCGAAGGGTCGCGGGCCTGTGGGATATCGAGTCCGATATCTCGACCGTTACTCATGTCTATGGTTTGGGCTACTCCCTCGTCGAATTTCACGAGAAGACGATCGGTATGGATGCGAGGCTGTGGGTATTCGCAACACCCGTTGATGGCGAACTCATCGAGATGACGCTGGTCAGCCAGGTGCGGGAGATCCGCAAACCTCGGAGATTCATCTCAGGTCTGGGTTTCGTACCGATGAAGCTACGCCACAGGCTGATGAATCTCATTATCCTGCGGAACGAAAAAAAGTTTGTCTTACAAGATGTGGTGATCTGGGAACGGAAACAGTATCGGCCTATCCCCAGATTGTGCCGCGCCGACGGCCCCATAGGGAAATACCGCCGCTATTGTCGGCAGTTCTATCCGGATCTGCCGCGATCGCTCAGGCCTCAGTAGATGCCCGGTATCAGGGCCCGGCGGTGCGCCGGATAATCGCTGAACGTTTCGAGATACCATCGATGGTTGCTCCTCGCCCTCGGAGCAAGATTTGCGACGGTGAACAGCATGAATGCA
>JAJDYX010000016.1 GCA_022824945.1 Candidatus Latescibacterota bacterium | reverse complement strand
CTTCAAGGGCTTCGCGTTCTTGTCTGCTCAGCACAACGGGGGGTAGGAACTTGCGACGCATAGACAAACCTCCTGTTTGGCTTTTTAGGTAGTCTATGATATCCCAACACAATTGGCAAATATTTTTTTTGACAGACCACTTAATAATAAGTCTGACGTAAATGTTGTGCGAAAAACTTTTTTTGACGATATGGTAAGACAATTAGACAACGCACTTGACAGAGGTTCGCCAAACCTTATTTACAAAAAAACGCAAGAAATTAGAGATGCGGTTTATATCTACTCAGAATTTATCCCAGGACTTGTCCCTGAGCATAATTTATCTATTGAAGTGTATGATCGTATATTTAACGAATTAGAAAAATTAAAATGGCTTAAGCTGAAGACATCGGACTCTCAATTACGGCAATAAAAATGGCTGGCGAGCCACTAAATTGAATTGACCCGCCAGCACTAATCTCTTACTCGATTTATCCGCGTCGTTTTAATCCTTTAAAGCAACGCCTTTTTCTCTAAGTAACATGCCTTCAATACGCGCAACGCGCTCACTCAAATTGTCGAGTCGAGCGTCTATTTTTTCAAACCGAGAATCTATTTTCGCCGTTGTTACATGCTCTCGCCACCAAAGGAAGCTCATAAGACTTACAATAATGATTATAGCTTGTAGCCCATGCGAGACCCATGTTTGACTCCGTTGTTCTTGATCTATTGTTGCCATCCCATTATCCCCTTTTGTATGCACGATACTGCCTTTAGTTATATATGATACTATTGAGGATAATATAGCCCAAAGAGACTTGAGAAACAACGGCTTTTATCGCATTTCGTTGATGAGGTCAACAATATGCTCTGTTAGCACGTCAACACGCCTGAACCCCTCGTTCATTCGCTTATTGATTTGATTTATCCGCTTATCGGTCTCTTTGTTGTCGTCATTCATTTGCTCTACGATCTTTGTGTATAAATTAAATACATATTCTTGAGCGTATTCCTGTTCCTGAATGTGCTCTTGAATATGCTCTTGAATATAATCGTGCGGTATTTCTGGCGAGCCATTGACTTGCGTTGAGTGGCTTTGTCGAATTTCAATTTCTTGTGTTTCCTGCTTTGTTTGCTTTTCCATCTCGCGTCTCCTTGTGTTCCACTTGCTCTACTGTGCGTTGTGCTACGTGCCATTTAAGGAGAAGATAGCGGAAAAGGTGCTATGCCGCAAGGGTGAAATTTTCGTAAATAACTTAAATTAAACAACTTATAGGCACTGTCTCACTTTGAAATTGCATTGAATTTGTATCATGATCCAGCACTTAAAATTTGAAATTGAGACACCCGCGCTGAAGGACATAGGCCACACTTGAAACCGAGACACCGAAAACAACGAACACACAAATTTCAATGAAAATTTCAAACTGCAACACTACCGGAAATAGCCATGTTCGGGGTTGATATTGGCACTTTCATACACTGGTTCGAGGAGCCGACAGACCCTTCGAAAACTCAGACAACGTCTCTACCATTGAGAACCCGTAGTTTGCATAGAAAGCCTGGGCTCTGTGGTTTTTCTCGTTTGTGCTGATAAGCACGGTAGTAAAACCCCGCTGCTTGATCTCGTTGAGTGCAGTTAGGAATATGAACCGTCCCCACCCCAACCCTCTCAGAGCGTCTCTCACGTTCAGCCAAGCGACAAAACACACGCGCTCAGCAGCTTTATTGAGCTGAAAGTGACTGCCCGCACGAGTGTAGCACACGCCGATCACCTTGTCGGCGTGGTCATAGACCCTGAGGTTCAGCCCTGAGGTTCGTCCCCGGCTCTCAGTCGTCTCCCATTCGATTCTTCCTACCTTCTCCGGCGGATCCAGCTGGCTGGGTGCAACTTCGCTCTCCTGAACCAGTAGTATCTCACGTCGCGAAACACTGTAGCCGTTCAGACCCAGAATCGAAGTAACGTGTAGCCACTTGTCGGGTAAGCCGTAGCAATTGAAGAAGAATCTGTACAGATAATCTGGGCAGAACGCTCTGATGGTCTCCACATCCGTCAGCCGAGCTTCGGCGGAGACAAGAAGCTCCTGCCCGATCCGACGGTGACCAGGAACGAAGTCCAAATAACGAATTTGTCCGATCCGCCCGGCTTCCTCCTCGGCAACCGAGACATGCGCGATACCCAGGATTTCCTCACCCTCAACTGCGCAGAGAAATTGCTCCGTTCCGAGGTTTGTATATGGCTGTTCATCAAACGGCTTGTGAATACAGCCCCATTCGAACTCGTGTCGTGAAACAGGGTAGCGGTAGGGCAGAGTTCCTATGCGTGAGTTGTAAAATGCACGGAAATCGTCTGCTCCTAACATGTCACTTTCGACGATCTTCAATCAGTATCTCTTGTGGTTGCTGGCGCTGAGATTTTTGGTTTTGCCCGCCATAAACAGGGCAGGATGGTTGGGGTGTATCTTTGCGCCGCTGTCTTGTAACTACGGGATTAACGAACTGTTACGGTAATTCATACCAAATCTATTCGGCATGGCCACTAACGTCTTGCGATGCCTGACTCTAATTCTACATGACCGGCCTGAATCTGGTTTGAAGAATCCTTTTCAGGCAGGCAGAGGTTCCATCTCAATTCTTCAGATTCACCCCCGACTGAACACAACTCGGTGGAAAATCATGACTTACTCGATTTGTCCCTCTGCGCCAACATCTGTTGTCTAACTTTTCTCTTTAAGTTCTTCTTTCTCTCCCGCTCTTCCTTTTTTTTCTGCCGTTCCTCTCTTTTTGTTTTGCGATGCTGTTGGCTTTTTTTAACCTTCTGTATCCATTCTGCTCTATTGGCTAAGATTTCAGGGCTACTCGTTTCGCCATATGAAAGCTTGTTGAGAAAATCTATAATTTCATGCTGTCTTCCTCCAATTAAATCTGTGGCTCCAGGCCGAGTCAGTCCTCCCTCAAGTTCCCAATGATACCTATGAATCAAGGTGTCTATGAGGACCATCTTCTCTTTTGGAGATCTCGCAGTCTGGTATTTCTGGAGGAACTCTTGGAGAAAGACCGTGAGGCCAGCGGCAGCAAGATGCTTACCTTGTTTGGCTTTATGATACTCGCCCCAGGTGAGTTCCCAGTTGCACGATTCGCATCTCAGAATCGTATCCTTCATACCGTCGTGGTCTATCTGGCGATCACATAATGGACATCTTGCTCGTCCAGCACTGGCTTCCCGTGCTTTGAAAATGCTTTCGATACGAGCGAAGAGTCCAATCCCCACGTCTTCAATAAGCTCTTCGTCAACTATGCCCTGTGCATCAGTTGCATAAAGGCGGGCTATTTTTTCTCTTGGAACTCGACCTGCCCAAGTTGGCCTGTCGTGTCTTGGTTTCGGGTTGCTCATGTATTCCTTCGCATGTTTTTTTATTCATTCCGCAAGGCATCTACAGGATTTGATCGAGCTGCCTTCATTGTCTGGAAACTCACTGTGATCATGGCAATAAGGAAAGCCAAGATACCACTTAACATAAAGAACTCAAATCCAAGATCTACCCGATACGCATAATTCTGAAGCCACTGCCACAGGGCATAGTAGCCAATCGGCCAGGCCAAGAGATTTGCAAGTGCGACCAACTTTGCAAAATCACTGGATAGCAACATAACAATATTGGATACAGACGCTCCCAATACCTTGCGAATGCCGATTTCTTTTGTACGGTATTGCGCACTCAATGTGGCCAACCCAAGTAACCCCAAGCAGGCAATCAAAATACCAAGGGTTGAAAAGAAACCAAAAAGATAGCTCAGTTTTCTTTCATTTTTATAGATTCGATCCAAATTCTCATCAAGAAAAGAAAATGTGAATGGACGATTGGGTATATACCTTTCCCAGACTTTTTGTACAAATGCCAGTGTTTGAGATAAATATTCAGATTTGACCTCTAGGTATAGTAGCCTTGCCTCATGAAATTCTGCAACCAATACGAGTCGTCCGATTTTTTCGTCAAGAGGTTTGTAATGAAAATCTTTGACAACACCGACGACTGTGCCGGAGCGTAGTCCATCTGGGTAGAACGTGCCTCCAACCTTCCAGGCAAATCGTTTCCCTATTGGATTTGTCCAACCCAATTGCTCGACCGCTGTTTCATTCAAGATAAACTGCTCGTCTAATTTTCCCCTCAGTCTTTGCGGGTTTGTTGTTTCGGCATATGATCGCGTGAAATTCCGGCCTGATACGCATTTAATGCCATAGAAATCTAGAAAATCCTCATCCACGATTATCACATCCATACTGTACGTGGATTTTCCTTCGGGATGGAATGTCTCTACTGTTGCTCCTTCTCCAACAGGGCCACGGGTGGTTGTTGCGCTGAGAATATTGGGATGCGTCGTGAATGCTTGTTTGATGGCGTTGTATTGGCTCTTGAAAAGCGTGGGATTGATCATCTGGTTGCTATTCGCTGCCTCAAAAATTGGAACTTCAATAATCTGCTCGCGGTCGAATCCCAGATTCTTATTTCGAAGAAATTTCTGTTGACTGTAAACACCCCAAGTGACAACCATCAATAAAATGGCAAGCGCAAATTGTCCTACAACCAAACTCTTGCGAAGCCGAGTAGAGACGTTTGTAGCGGATTTACCTCTCAACATTGAAACAGGGCGAAATGTCGATAAGACAAATGCCGGATAACTCCCTGCCAGAATACCGACGATGAATATAAGACCGAAAAGGCTGAGCAATAACTGGGTTGTGTTGACATTGAGTGTAATGGCGCGATCAAAAAACGAATTGAAAGTTGGCAATGCCAATACTACCAACACCAAAGCCAAGATAAGCGCCATACAAGCAAAAAATATAGATTCGCCCAAAAATTGTGTGATGAGCTGCAATCGGTTTGCACCGACAACCTTACGAAGCCCGACCTCTCGCCTCCGCCCAATTGCACGAGCAGTTGTTAGGTTTATAAAATTCACACAGGCAATTACTAAAATAAAAATAGCAAGCAAAGAAAACAAATACACATTTTGAATGTCACCATGAGGTTTACTGGTCTCTGGAGTACCACGATTCTCAATTTTGATGCCATAATCATGATTGGAGTATAGATGGATGCGGTTTAGGGGCTGCAAATGATATTGAATGTTATTTGCAGCTGCTTCGCCCATGTATTTCGGAATCAGATCTGAAAGTTTGCCTTCAAGTTGATTCGCATCATAACCTTCTTTAAGCAAAATATAGCTTTCTGCAGGACGCCCCCCTCTCGGTTTCCAAGCCATCCATTTTTCTTGCCATCGCCCATTTTTAGTCGCCGATAAAATATCGAACCGAATGGTCGTCTGCTCAGGCATATTTTTTAAGACGCCTGTAACGTGATGCGCATAATCTTTGTCGTCTTCCTCGATCAGAATGGTTTTGCCAATCGGATTTTCAGTGCCAAACAGTTTGTGTGCAAGTCTTTGAGTGATTAAAACGGAACCTGGTTCTGAGAGAACCGTTTCGGGATCGCCTTGAATCAGTGGAAAGTCAAAACCTGTAGAACATTCTCGTCTGTAAGGCAAAAGGCTTGTTTGTATATTCTCTTATTGTCAGCAATTATTGTTCTTTGCCAGCGATGGATACGCAAAGTCTCAGAAATTTCAGGATATACATCCTGATTCAAGACTTCTACGAGACCTCCTAATGTGCGCTCACTAAAAGCTGCCTGGTCAACTGTTTTAGTCTCTCGAATCACCCTGTAAATTTGATCTCGATTCCTTTGGTTCTGATCAAAACCTAATTCATAGTCGATATAGAGGCCTATCAGGATACAACAAGCCAAACCAATGGCTAATCCGATAATGTTCAGAGCTGAGTAGAAACGATGGTTTATCAGGTTTCTCAGCATTATTTTGAGATAATTTTTCAGCATGTGTCTGCCCCCAAAGAAGTGATTTCGGTTATTGGCAATTTCAGTTCTCATGAAATCAACATAATGGATGCACTCTGGGGATTATTGAGGTAGAGTATGAAAAGGAGGTTGGGGTGGAAGGCTGTTCTGTCTTTGCCTGCCTGCTACAGGTGTTTTGTTTTTCTGGGGCGGGGAAAATTGCGTGTAACTACGGGATTAACGAACTGTTACGGTAATTCATACCAAATCTATGTATCTCCGACCTTGCGGGAATTCTTCTCTTCAGAGGTTGTATCCCGAACATGTTCGCAGATGCTTCCTCTGGAGGCATCATTTCTATTCAGAACCCGCCTCCTTTCCCTCCATAGCTTTTGCAGTTCTGATCATTGGAGTGATCCCACTAAGATGTATTTCTAATTACATTTTAACGTTTTACGGCTTGCGAACCGCGCAGGGGTTGGGAGAAAGCCGAACCGCTCTTGAAAAGAATCCCCGCCAGAAAACTTATCTCGCAGGGATTTTATGGTGTAGAAATGGTTGATAATGGCAGACTAAATTTGCTACGCGGCATGCCTACAGGAGTCAATAGTGTAGAATATCAAACGATCAACCTAAATTTTCAATCATTGGTTTGGATCCTATCAATCGATCCTGATACTTTTTCTGGCGTTCCATGTAGTAAGCGACCAGTTGTGCAGGATCATGGTCGAAACGTGCTGAGATACGGTGACGTATCTTCCGAATTTCGTCTATGACTGGGTCATTCTGATTCTTTTTCATTGTTGTCTCCAAGTAGCTCTAAGGGCGTGACCAAGGTTGGCACAAATAGCCCCAGCAAAGTATTCACGCGACGAATGTGGCCAAATTTGTTTGCATTGGCCAAATGACGACAGTTCCAGGTGGCCAAAAATTCGCATTTGTGAAAAGACGCCAGTGCCAAATGAATCGCATCACCTCCAGGATGAGCGGGCATTACCTTGTGCTGAATGTACGTCTGTACGATTTCCAAAATCGCTGGCTCGATGGCCAAAAGGGGTAGGTCCCGAACAACAGCCAATCGTAGTTCCGTGCGCTCTGGAATATCGCCCATTAATTCGTCCAGAACTGCTGGACTTGTCACCAGGTCATATTGATTTGGCGCATTGTCCCACCACTCCCGAGTCCAGTCCCGTCGAGCTATAATATCAGGAGCAGTGCGTCTTTCGACGTAAAAACTGGGAATCGATGTTTCAACATAGACACGTGGTTTGGTCATACTTATAAAATACCGCAATTAGCTTGGAAAGGGTAGAGTAAAATGGGTATTGCCTTCAGGTTGCTTCTAAGGGCATCCAGGACGATTCGCTTCGGCTAACGTACCCTAAGGCGCGAAGCCTTTTAAGGGGCGGAAATACAGTGCATGCCATAAACTATGGTTTTCTGATTTCTTGTTTTGCGGCGAATCATTACAATTTGGTTGCCTCTGAGAATCACTCCGGCAACGCCTGCTTTTACGTAATGTGATGGCATCTTTGAACGGTCCGTCGTATTGTGAAAACCTCAAGAGAAAGTCTAATCATCTTCACTTGTATCAGTCAGCCCATTTCGTCTTTGAAGTAAAGTCTTTGATCTCTTCTTCCAGGTCCCTCAGAGATTCTTCAAGTTTCTTTATTTTCGCCTCCGGTGCATCCTTAAGTCGCAAGTTCTCTATGTGAGCCTACTCACGCTCTACGAAATACTTCTTAAATCCACGACTCGTCCCATCTTGCATTCCAAGGCTTCTATAGAATCCCACCTGATCTTCGTTTGGACCGCTGAGTAACTGTAGCTTGTAACAGCCCATCTCTTCGGCAAGGTTCATCGCAAATGTCATCAATTTTTTCCCAAATCCTTTGCCTCTTTGTTCGCGTGCAACAACGACATTCTCGATGATAGCCCAAGGGCGCCCCTCGTAAGTGAAATTCGGAACGATTGCCATTATGAGCACGGCGACTATTCCCTTGTCCGATTCGCCCACAACGATGAATATGTTGCCGTAGGCAGACATCTCATCGAAGATCCGGATTGACTCTTCGAGTCCGAGAGTCTTGGCCGAAAGACTATGGGGGCGGCTCGTGATCTGAGGAAAGAGATTTAGCAGAGCTTCGACGTCTAACCTGGTCGCAACTCGGCAAGAAATGTCTGAATGATTCATCCGGTGACCTTTCTCGCCTTCGGCATGGCCACTAACGTCTTGCGATGCCTGACGTTGCCGTAATTTCGAGGTGGCGTGGGGTGGGGTGGTTCTTGCGCGCTTTCAGTTTTTGCCGCTTGCGGTTAACGGACGGCGGTGGCCGACGCGTGCCCAAGGCACATGTGGGCTGGGTGATGTGGTGTAGGGTTTGGCCACTGCGAGTTAGCGGAAGCTGCACTATCGGTATTGAGACAAAGGCCAATCGGAAAGTGGCCTTTTCGTCCATGTCGATGGATGGAAAAAGTGACCCGCAACGCCTGATATGCCATCCAGTGAATCAAGCCAGATTTGAATGGCGATTCCCCAGAAATGCTCGAAGGAGCGATCCCTAAGACCTTGTGTAGCCAGATCATAGTGGGAAAGCACATCGTCCAGAAAGGCCTCGCCGTACACCCAGAACCCATAGAAGTCCTTTGCTGGATCTGATATCTTGATGTCTCCCCAGTCAATGATGCCCGTCAGCTTCCCGGTTCGGGGATCGTGGTAGATATGTTTGGACCAGAGATCGAAGTGGGTGAGGACAGGTGAGAAATCGTGGTTGATCTCTCCACTTCTTTGAATCCAACCTTGGAATACGTCTCGCGTTCGGCGATCCAAATCCTTCCAACGCTCCCTCATGAGCCTACTCGCCACCGAGCGATTGCCAGGCGATTTATCCCTTGCCTCTACGCCCAGCTTTCGCACCGGTTCAAGCGGAGTCTTGTGCAAAGCGCTGAGAAAGCGGCCCAGCCTCCTTGCTTCTGAATGCCGTCTTGCTTTCGACAGTCTCTGGAAGCGCCAGGGAGAAAGACGTGTTCCGGGAATAGTCCTGTAGCCGGCGAAATCGTTCGACGACTTCGGCACGTATGTGTAGTCTGGTATCGGAATATCACTCAACCGAGGCCGGATGAGATCGAGGACCGCCCGCTCTCGCGCAAGATTCAAGTCCCCATCCTCATCGTTCACAAACCGAAAAGCGACGCCGTTGTCCAGCAGAAACATCACGTGATCAGGGCGACTGTGTGTCTGAACCCTTCTGTACTTCGTCCACTTAAGGCGCGGGAACTCATCCCTGATTCTCCGCAGATACCACTGCGTCTTCTTTGGTTTCATATGACCTACTCGAGGCGACCAGCCGATACTGGTTTGTGGTTTCCGCTAACGGTTCGCAGGCTCCCGAAGTGGCCGTGCATGGGGGAAGGAATCAGTGGTTTTGGCATCAATGAAAGAGGAGGCCACGGTCACTTGGGTCGAGCGCAGCGAGCCGGGAGCCTGCTGTTATGTGCTGTGCGGCCCTGGGGTGGTTGGGCGGGCCTGCCAGGACGGCAGGCTTCGGGGTGACTCTGTCCCTCAGGTATCAATCTTTCCCTTTTTGCTTCACCAGTTTCGCAATCTCATCCAGGTTCTTTTCCATAGCCCAGTCCAGCGCGTTCCGCCCATACCGCCCGTCTTTGAGTGCCAGATCTGCCCCGCGTTCGATCATCAATTTGGCAACCTCTGTATTTCCTCTTCGAAGCGCACGGTGAAGCCCTGTGGTGCGGAAGTCAAACCCTTTCGGCATCGCATCGATTTCTGTGCCCCGATCCAGCAAGAACGCGACTGCTTCCACCTGATTGGCAATACAAGCATTCACAAGAGCTTGGGCAAGAACTTCGCCGTCTGAAAAACCACGTCCTTGGCTCCACATCAGGCTCAGTGCACTTGCCTCCGGTTTCAGCGTACCATCTTCATTGAAAAACGAAGACATCGCATCGGTACGCCCCAAACCAGCGGCCATCCGCAGATCCAGTTTTGCACCCCGCTTCTCCAACAGCTTCGCCACATCCCATCCGAAAAACAGAGCGTGTGCAAGTGGTCCGCCGTTGTCGCTGGCGCCATCGACCTTAGCCCCACCGTCCAGCAAGATTTCTGCAAAATCCACCCGATTGAAACTGGCCGCGCAGTTCAATGGCGTGCTATCTTCGATGTCTGGATCTGCTCCAGCTTCCAACAAAGCCTGTGCGAGCTTGCAGGCACGTCCTGTTGGATCTGCCTTTCTGCCAGTCGTATAGCACGCCACAAATAGGGGGATCGAATCATTGGGAATGGGTTTGGGAGGTTGATCCCGTCCAGGCCAGAAAGGATTCGCGGCTTCAGGATGTTCCCGGAGCAATGCTCGTAGCCGGTCCAGATCGCCAAGACGTACTGCTTCAATCACCTCCCGGACCCCCTGGTCAAGATCCAGATAGCTCAGTAGATTGGTCCAACCGAACCCATGCTTGCTGGAAATCGCGCGCAAAGCCTGACGTTTTGTAGGTGATCCATCCAGAACTTTTTCTTTTTGATCTAGCCGTTCTCGCGCAGCACTATCGCCTGCTATATAGGCCTTCTGAAGTTCCTCAGCTTCTGCCTGTATTTGCCCCATCGTCAACGAAAGACGGTCCGTTGCATTCATTCGAAGGCTCTCCTCTTACTACTACTCGGAATAGCTTCTCATGTTGTTGCGCCGCAGGACGCGGCGCGGTTTTGATTTTAGGGCCGCATGGCACATAACGGTTGAGGTTGCAGACGGGCTTGCAACCTCACAAAATGTCACAAGTGGTTTTTCAAATCAAAAAAGAGATAACAATGCAAGCCTGTGTGGGTTGGGTGATTCTGTGGGGAACTGCAACCTGTTGTTATCGGCTGTCGCGTTGGGGTGGCTTCGCTGCTATCAGTACTTTCAATCAGAGCGACATTAATGCGTGCATCCTTTACCTCAAGCTTTTTTGTTTTTGCACTGCCTCAACAGAATTTCCAACCCGCTCACATATAAATTGTGCATCCATGCTGAGGTATAAAATAAAAGTGTAATGTTTTGTTCTTACCAAGACTGATTTACGTTAGGAATATATGAAAATCCTTACTATCGAAGACTCTGAAGTTCTTGCGGAAGTATATAACCGCCAGGTAGCTGGTATTACGCCGCTTTGCCCTGTTGCCACCTCTGAGGAATTCGTCCACGACTGTTCTTTAGAAAGTGATTTTGCGATAAATCAGGGGTTTCACGATCCGTGTATCATCGCCGCCGAGTTGGCAGGTAAAATCGAAGGTTTCGCTCACGTTGTAGGAAAGGCGGATAAACAAGTAGGACTTATCCGTTTCCTGACCTATCGCCCTGGAGACTGGACAATCGGAAAGGCTCTTCTTCTTGAGTCACTGTCATATCTAAGGGGTTTGGGATATGATAGAATTCAGGGATTCTTCCCGAAAGCCTATAGATTTTACCACTTTGGAATACCGAGTCTTTCGTATCATACGGCTCATGTTTATGCACTATTCGGGGCTAACGGTTTCCAACCTGCGAAGGGGTGGCGGTTCATGCTACGTCCGTTACGGTCGATAAGGGGATTTTCAGAGGACACTCCGTCTGGCTACAAAGTTCTAGTTGAGAGAATCCCTGGCGCGGGGAATTACCCTAATCTCAGGGTGTCTCTGAGCCAGAATGATCAAGAGGTGGGGTGGATTCATTGCCGTTCTGCCCAAGAGTTTGCATCTTCCGCACCTCACGATCATATCCAATTCTCATCGGTTCGAGTAGTTGAGGATCATCGGAATCGGGGGCTGGGTGTGTGGTTGGGACAGCGGGCTTTTATAGAACTCGCAGAAACTGGATACAGTGAAGTCAGCGTGGTCACAGGAGACGACAATTATCGAGCGCAGCTTCTCTACTCTAGGCTGGGCTTTTCGACCATTGATACAACGAATAGCTTCTACAATTACAACCGCGAATAGAAGCCAACATTCCTTAGTCGAGTTATCCAACCATAGACCTGGTGTGAAAATATGGTTAGGTGTTTTTTGTCTTTGCACGCTATAAGGTTTTCTGGGTGGTGTTGGGGCGATTGCCGATAACGTTCCCGCCACGCGCGACGGCCACCGAGAGGTGGCTGTGGGTGGTCTGGGGCAGGATGGTGCGCGCGTGGACGTGTTATATGCTGGCAGTCCGCTCTTGGTCTGCCTTCAGTAGTGATACCTGATAGATCATCTGGCTTGAGGAACCGGGGGTGGCGATTCTGGCTCTATGTTGATGGAAGACTATCTCGAATCTGCGCGAGTCGGAAGGGAAGGGCGCTTCGGACCGCAAGTGGGGGCGATCACACTCCATCGAATAGCTGACTTGATAGCAGTCGGGCGTGCTTTCCAGCCTAATCTGTATCACGGCATCCGTACCGCTTGATCTCTTTGCCATGTGAGCCAAGAGGCCAGTGAAGGCAGCGATGAGGTGGTCACTATTCCCTTGGACAGTCCATTTCTCGTCTATAGAGGGCTCCAGAAACTCAGATTCAACGTCGTTGCGAAGACGCTGCTGCGCTTGTCGGAGGACTTCCGGCAACCTTACCGGCCGGTGCGCTTTTATTAGCCCCAAGTAAGGCGAGAAACCAAAGCACTCGGTCAGTCGAGCATAGGCTTCCATCTTGAAGTCATCGATGAAGTAGTGGCCAGCAAGCGGAGTCTTGAACACCAGGTTATCACGCGCACCGTCGTCTTCGTAGATCTTCGTCGCCTTGTCGAATCGTCGAGTTGCCTCTTCTATCTGATTTGGTGTTGCATCGAGCTCTCCCCACATTCCTATATGCAAGCGGGGAGAGTGAAGTGGTAAGAAGGTTCCATCATCGCCACTGAAGATCCCAGCCTTTACCCTGCCATCACGCGCCATCAAAAGACGAGCATCCCCCGAACCAAGTGAGTGCCCAACCGTTGCCAAGCGTTCCTTGTCCACGAAGTCGAACGAACTGAGAACATCTATCGCACGCATCCCATCATACACTCGCTTCGCCACGTGTTTTCGTCCGATGTACGCATCTACCAGGCCATGGCAGATGCGATTCTCTCCCACTTCCCGTAGCTCCGGGATGTTCCGTTCGCCGCAGTGGAAGGTATCAGGCGCCAAGACGACGAAGCCAAGATCAACAAGCTCATAGCCGTACTGCTGATCTCTCCTGTCTGGGGCTTTCCCGACCACAGACTTCTTGCCCAGAACACAGTCGCAGTTGCACTGATGAAAGCAGACGACTCCTGGGTAGGGCGGCGAGAAGTCTTCGAGCTTGGGCACCAGCAGGTAGGCAGGGACTGTTCTCCCTGCTGGGATCGGCATGGTCGCCTCAGTCTCGACGGTGTACTGGATCTTCCACTCTTCGTAGGTGTGCATACTGCGCTTGTGAATGATCCGCAGATCAAGCTCAGGAGGTTCGGGGAAATCTCCCAAGAGTTCCGCGAGCTGCTTGCGTAGAGCTTCCTTGACGTCAGGCTTATCCATGCTGTGCCTTTCGGACTGCTGGCATATAACGTGCCCGGCGTTGCAGAAGTGGCCGTGCCGAGAAAAATCGATCAAAGTACAATCAGTCAGCCATTTAGCCACGGCCATTTGGATCGAAGCGACCGAAGGGAGCGAAGTCTGCAACGCCGTGTTAAGCGAAGCTGGCGCGGTCCCCTTCAAGGCGAAGCCTACAGCGGGGCCACTCTACAGCGCACAACATAGATTGTTCTGTTCTATTGGTGTGTGCTCAGTACCAGCAGCCGACGCGATCCAGATATGTCAGGTCAGCAATTCGTCACAATCCCAATCGCCATAAGCGTCCATCGCGCTGCGCATCGCGAACGGAAGCTTATTGTAGAGTGGAAAGAAGGTCGTAGAGATGATCGATAGCCTGAAATCGTATTCGAAGGCTTCTCGGCTGTAATCAGCTACTTGATCCGTGAGCTTTGCATAATAGAGGTTTATAAGGTTCGCTTCGATTTCCCGGGCACGCGAGCGGCCTCCCGTCGCGTGAACCAGCATGTAGGCAAGGTCATACGGACCTAACCCTCGTCTGTTGTTCTCCCAGTCCAATAGAATCAGTTGATCGCGCATGGGGTCCTTCGGATAGGCGAAATTCCAGAGATGGAGGTCTCCGTGAAGCAATGTGGTGTTCTTCTTATCTGAGACACGTGAGGAGAACACATCCGCATATCGTGGGATAACTTGCTCCATCTTTCTGATCCATCCCGCCTCGAGTTTATCGCCCTTTTCCTCGACGAACGTCCGTAGGTGCCCCTCGTAGTCCACACAGCTCTTCCTGATTTCCTCCTCGGCAATCGCTGCGGATACTCCTTTGGCGGAATGGAGCGCGACCGTGAACGGCCATTTGTCGAGTCTCGTGTGATTCCACCATGAGATATGGTATTTCAGAACCTCCTCCACCGCCCGTCCGTACGGCCGCTCTTTAGGGGGCTCGTTTTCATGTGTGACCCCTATGTCCCGCATCAGAAAATGGCAGCGCCGTCTATCGTGATCAATCGCACAGTCATAGACCGGGCAGACGCTCGCACCCGGAGTTTGGGGCGCAAGTTCAGAGTAGAACGCCCACTCCGCGACACCACCATGAATCCTGCGCGCTCGGTAAAGCTTGAGCATGACGTCGATGGGTACGTCTCCCTCGTAGTCCGGGCTAAACTTCAGCTTGAGCCTAAACCAGAACCCCGCGTTTGACTCGAAGGCTTCCGCTTGGTCGATGCGCTCGATATGCCCCTTGCGCAGAAACCCATTCCGCGATAGTCGCTCCGTCAACAGTTCCGGCGTCATCTCATCAAAAGAACCCCACGTCTGATCGTATTCCTCGCCGAACTTTTGGGCCATGTCATTGTTCTCAGCAGTATCCATCCATCGCATCCTTTCAGTGAAAGCTTACCTGGAAGACCATTTGCTGTGAAAACCTCAAGATTGAGTGGTTGTTGTTTTTGTGCGCGACTTTTCGGGGTGGGGTGGTTGGGTTTTGCCTTTGCGCCAGTTTTGCTTAACTACGGGATTAACGAACTGTTACGGTAATTCATACCAAATCTATGTATCTCCGACCTTGCGAGCATTCTTCTCTTCAGAGGTTGTATCCCGAACATGTTCGCAGATGCTTCCTCTGGAGGCATCATTTCTATTCAGAACCCACCTTCTTTCCCTCCATCAACGCATCCAGCGGACTCTGGATCTTTGCGATATCCCGATTTGTCACCCGCGTATAAATTTGGGTGGTCTTTGGACTTTTATGCCCGAGCAGTTCCTGGATATACCGAAGATCTGTCCCGTGCTCAAGCAGGTGGGTAGCAAAAGAATGCCGTAGCGTGTGTACCGACACACGCTTGTTAATCTTGGCTTTTTTATAAGCGCGGTCAAAAACTTTTTGAACTGACCGTTCAGTCAAATGCCGTCCCGGTTTGGCACCCGGAAATAGCCATGTTTGGGGTTGATATTGGCACTTGTAATCTTGCACCGCCTTCTGGGCGAATTTGGAGAGCATCGTGTACCGATCCTTCCGGTGCTTGCCTTGACGGATATGAATCAATTCTCGATCCAGGTCGATATCCTCGACCTTCAGCCGGACCACCTCACCCAGACGAAGACCTCCGGAATACGTCAGCAGCATAATCGCCTGGTGTTTCAGGTTCTTTACTGCATTGAGGAGTCGAAGTACTTCTACTTGGCTCAACACAGTGGGCAATTTATGCTCTTTTTGAGGACGGGGCAGATTTTCAAGAGGATATTGATATTTTAACACCCGATGGAATAGGAATTTCAGGGCACTTACACACTGATTGACGTAACTGTGAGAAGCGCCCTTTTCAAGCAGATGATACACATAATTTCGGGCCTCTATCTCCCTAAGAGATCGGGGTGTTTTGCCGTAGTACTGGACAAATCGTTTGACGTGACCAAGATACGCTTTTCGCGTTTTGGCGCGATACCCCCTGAGTCTCAACTCTTTTGTCATTTCTTCCAAGAGTCCGACAGGCTGTGGTTGCAGTGTTTGAGGTTGTGGTGCGGACTTTGGATATACAGAGTCTATCTCAGTCTGGTTGACCTTGAACAACGCAGTCAGCTTTTCCAGCACTTCCTTTTTTTTAGGAATGCTCCAACACTTGATATCTGGCTCCCACCTTCGGCCCGGAATCGTTTTGATTCTCTCTACACCCTCTGGCGAATAAGAAAACCGTACGAGAAGACGGCCGTTCTTACCAGGATACACATAAGCTTTATATTTCGGCGATTTTAGATGTTGATATTCCATTGAGGCCTCCTTTCGGCTTTGCTTACAAACAAATCCTGTGCCGTAGAGACCGCCAATAAGGAACGTTTGACGAACCTTTTGTGAAACAGTGAGTTATGTGCTTTCTGCTTCAGATGGGAAAATCTGCTTTGTTAAACAGAATGTTCAGTTGGATGATTTGCTTGAAAACAGACCGTTCAACATTGTATGAAATTTACACAGACCAGATTTCAAAAACTGTCCGAAGTATTGTAGATCAAATTTCGGTCTTTTCTTTTAGAGACAGAAGTTGATCGCGCAGTTCTGCGGCGCGTTCAAAGTCTTCGAGGCCCACGGCTTCGCGAATTTGATCGCGCAGGTCCTGAGACAGGGACTTGGGGCGGTCGCGACGAATCTCGTCTGCCCATTCCTGGAGGAAGGCGATTTCTTCGCTTTCGTCTATGAGGTCGTGGCGATCAAATTCCCTGAAGAAGGATTGGAGTTCGTCAATGCCCTCGTCAATTTTTGACAGTGCCATATCGTAGGCCTCGCGTTCGAGATACATCAGGACTTCAGCTCGTACGCGATGTCCAATGACAAAGGGACGATAGTGTTCAAACGCCATACGGTCTTCCTCGTCTTCTGCGTATTTTTTGACAAAATCGAGAAGTTCGAGGTTGCGTTCGGCGTCTTTTTTGGCGTTGAGATATTCGCCTATTTCGAGAAAGCTAATGCGGCGATGATAATATTGGAGGGCTTCCATTTGGAGGGCCATACAGCTTTCAGAATCGAGCACAAAGTCTTCTGTACCGCGTTTTTTTACCTGCGCTTTGTAATAGTGCAAGAGCGATTCATACCCTTCGGGCTGTTGACCATCGGGGCGACCGGTGACATCCATTTGTAAGATGCCCATTTCGACGCGGAGTTGAACTTTGACGCGACCATCATTTCCTCTAATTTTGCGAACACACAATTGACCGGGTTCACAAGGCCAGTCATCCAGAAGAGGCTGAATATCTTTACTCATCGGTGCGTATCCTCCATTGATAGATTGATTGAGGACAATAAGCTCGAAAGCAGTTTACGATAATCACTATATGTTGTCAAGAATTTAGCGGGAAGAGAGAATGCTTTTCACACCTCATCTCACTTCGGGTATTGACACATTCAGTCCATTTGCTGTTTCGACTGTGTTGTCCCAGGTTTCGTCTTCGATAAAGACACCTTCGGCTTCGCGTTTGGCGCGCGTATCGTGTTCGATTTCGCCTGGGAGATAGATTTTATCGACATCGGGCTGGGTGCGAGAGGACTTGATCCAGTCGCAGAGACGGCCAATTTCGTTGAGATAGTCAGAGAGGTCGATAAAGCTGTCGATTTTGATGGCAATGGCGATATAGCCACTGCCGCCTCGTGTGGGTTGTTCTGAACTGCAGCCCGCCCATGAGAGACCGCCCGCGATGGCGTCAATCATCATGCCCAGGCCATATCCCTTGTGGCCCTGAGGTCCGCCCAGAGGCAGCATTGCCACAGCGTCGCCATTACCTTTGAAGCGGTTGGGATCATTCACGGGATTGCCGTCTGAGTCTATGAGCCAGCCATCGGGTGTTTGTTGCCCGCGCGCGCGATACACATCGACTTTGCCGCCGGCAGACATACTGGTGGTTATGTCGAGCATGAGAGGAGGCCCGTTGGGTGTGGGGGCACTAAAGGCTATGGGATTGGGAGGCAGACGTCGGCTCGTGCCGCCAAAGGGGGCGGTGAATCGCCCGCCGCCATTGAGCATGAGCAAGCCAATGCAGTTGCGTTCAGCCGCTTTGGGCGGATAATCGCCCAGGCGACCGATGTGGCTGGAGCGATGGACAGCTATGGCGCCGATGGTGTGTTCGAGGGCGCGGTCGGTAGCCATTTGCATGGCTTTGTGAGCGACGACAATGCCGATGGTGCGCTCGGCATCAATGACGGCTGAGACCGGGGTTTCTCGAATAATTTTGAGTTCATGCACGGGTTTGATGTTGCCGCTTATGATGGCGCGAATATAGCCCGGCGTGCGAATAACACCGTGCGAATCGTGCCCGTAGAGGTTGGCATCCACGAGATGGTCGGCTACTATGTGAGCTTGATCTTCTGGAAATCCCGCAGCGCTGTAGAGGTCGCGTTGCAGGGTCCGAAGGTGCGTTGCATCAATAATGGGCATATAGTTATGTCCTTTCGAAAAGGATGAGTGTGTGTGCCGAAACCCGTCTATTGGATCGCTTGACGAACCCAGTCGAGCGCGGAGAGCGGCATGATACCGTAGTTGTAAAAGGCGAATTTGGTCACGCCTTGTTCTCGGGCTGCCCGAAGATTGGCACAGAGGGTTTCTGCATCGGGGGAGGCTGGGGGATAGGCTTGAAGTCCGACGACGAGTTGGTCTGGACTCTGGATGATAGGTAAAAGTTCAGAGACTCGCGTCCTGGTGCGTTGGGGATCAGCAGTATAAGAAAGAATTTCTACACTGTCAGCAATTTGTGCAATGGCTTTGGGGTTCGATCCCGTGATTTTTGAATCGCCCATTAAAATATAGGAGAGCGGTACATCAACGGACGCTTTGAGTTCGCGCACGAGGGATGTGACAATTTCTTCGCGCATGGCGTCAAATGATTCGAGGTCGGGTATTGCGCGTTTGAGTTCTGTGATCGTTTCCTGAACGGGTTGACCGGTTTCAAAGGCCGTGCGGATTTTTGCGGTGACTGCGCTTTGTAGCCGGGCAATGTCGATATTGGCTTCCATCGCTCGTTTTTTGCAGCTATCGCAGAAACAGAGTGAAAAGAGGTAGCGTCCGCCAGAACCCAGGTCAATACCGTGTTTGGCGTGGTAGTGCAGATGGCCCCAACCGGAATAGGCGAGGGATTCGCATTCGAGGAGGGAGATGCCGTAATTGAGCACCAGATCGCGAGAAAGCGCGATGGCAAAGGCGCGTACGTCTGGATTGGCGGGGCAGAGGGCAGATGTGCTGATGTCACCTGTACAGCGGACTTCGGCACATTCGGGATGGGATTGCGCCTGATGGGAGTTGTGAAAAAAGACGGTCCATGAGTTGAGGTTTATACCAGTGGATGATGCGGCTTTTGCTGCTTCCCCCCACCAGTTTTCGTTTTGCATTAAAGGGCTAACATGTGGTTTGATCGCGCCGTAAAGCGATTCCTGTGGCTCAAAATAAATCGCTGCTTGTGAGACCTCGAGTGTGTTGTTGGTGGACAAATGGGGACGCAGCATGTCAAAGGTGTGATAAGCCGATGCCAGGTTTATGGCGTCGAGTCTAACCTCTTCGCGGAGTTTGTGGAGAACGGCGTCATAACCTTCGTCGCGTAAATCCCAGGGATAAGTCCACATGGTGGCGTTAGACATCTGGATGTTCCTTTCTTTGTTTAAAACATGGTATTTTCGTTTTGGATAATTTCAAAGCGATTTTTGAAACGGGTTGAAAGAGGATTGACTTTTTTCCCAAAATATGGTATAACCTGTTTTGTATTCAATACAGTTTGGAGGAATGGATGACAAAACTCGGATTGGGTGTGATTGGTTGCGGCAATATGGGCGCGAGTCTGGCCAATGGTGCGCGGGATTTGGACTGCGCTGAGGTGGTTTGTGTCAGCGATGTTGATAGTGAAAAGGGCCGGGCACTATCTGAGAAAATGGACTGCGATTACGAGGCTGATTACCACACCATGCTGGTGCGGGAGGATGTGCAGGCCGTCATGATTGCCACGCCGCCGTTTTTGCATATTGATCCCACAATAGCAGCAGCCCAGGTGGGCGTGCATGTATTTTGTGAGAAGCCCATGTCGCCGACGTTGGCGGGGTGTGATGCGATGATCGCCGCGTGTGAGCAAGGTGGGGTTAAGTTGGGTATTGGGCTGGTGTGTCGCTTTCACCCGGTGCATTGCAAGGTGCGCGATTTGGCTCGCGGGGGCGATTTGGGTTCGCCTTTGTGTTTGATGGTGCATCGCCTGGGCGGTGGATGGGGCGGTGTGTGGTCTGCATCGTGGCGAGAGTCAAGAGCCAAAAGTGGCGGCACGCTGATGGAAGTGAATGCACATGAAATCGATTTTATGCGTTTTGTGATGGGCGATGCGGAATCGGTTTCTGCGGTGGGTGGACAGTTCGTGCAGATGGAGACGGATTTTCCAGATGTGGCACTCGTATCGATCCGATTCAAAAACGGTGGGGTAGGGGTCTTGCATTCCAGTCAGGCAAGTGTTATTGGCGGTTATGGCGGGCGGTTGGATTGCGGCAAGGGTTCGGTGGTCTTTCCATCGTTTTGGGGCGGTGAAGGTGGTTTGCGCTACAAGAGATACGACGGTGATGAAACGGCGATTGCCGCGTCGGAGTTATCGCAAGATGAAAGCCCGGTGAGCCAGGAGATTCGCGCGTTTTGCGAAGCGGTGCTCAATGGGGAGGATCCACCGGTGTCTGGTGCAGATGGTCGGGCAGCCGTGGAGATTGCGTTAGCTGCTTATCAGTCCATTGAAACGGGCGAAGCGGTTGCGCTTCCATTTGAGGAATGAGACATCATGGCGCGTAAATTTGATATTCCAGAGTTTTACAAAAGTCCGATTATTTCGCAGGTCAAAAGAGCGCGACAATTATCGGATCCCAAAAAGCGCGACTTGCAGCCCTCGGTGCTGGATTTTGGGCCTGTGCGATTTTTTTTGGCACGGCATTTTGGGTTTTGCTTTGGCGTGGAGAATGCCATTGAGATTGCGTATAAAACCCTGGAAGCGCATTCGGACCGACGCGTGTTTTTCCTGAGTGAGATGATTCACAATCCCAATGTGAACGCGGATTTGCAGGATCGAGGCGTGCAGTTTATGTTTACGCCGTCTGGAGAACAGCTTATTCCGTGGAACGAGCTTGTACCCGAAGATATCGTTGTGGTGCCTGCTTTTGGTACAACTGTGGGAACGCAAGAAGAATTGGCTCGGCGGGGAATTGATCCATATCAGTACAATACCACATGTCCATTTGTCGAAAAGGTGTGGAAGCGCAGTGCCCAATTGGGAGATGGGGATTATACTGTCATTATTCACGGGAAGACCATACACGAAGAAACGCGGGCGACTTTTTCACACGCGGTTCAAAATGCAGAGGTCGTAGCTGTACTGAATTTGAAAGAGGCGCGTATTCTATCAGATATTATTCGGGGCAAACGCGATCTCGGTGCTTTTGAACGGTATTTTAGACACAAGTGTTCACAGGGATTTGATCCCAGCATCCATTTGTCGCGCATCGGTGTGGTGAATCAGACGACGATGTTGGCTACTGAAACGCATAAAATCGCCAGGATTATTCGGCAGGCACTCATAGATCGGTATGGAGCGGAGAATATCGAAGATCATTTTGCGGATACGTCAGATACGCTTTGTTATGCCACCAACGAAAATCAGAATGCGACATACACACTTATTGAGCAAGGAGCAGATCTCGCTCTGGTTGTGGGGGGCTACAATTCTTCGAATACGTCGCATATTGTGGAATTGTGCGAGGAAGCCATGCCGACGTTTTTTGTGAAGGATGCCGAGGAATTGATTTCAGAACGCGAAATTCGGCACTATTGTCTCAGGTCGCACGGGGTGGAGGTTGCCAAGAATTGGTTGCCCGATAAAAGACCTGTGGATATTGCACTGACATGTGGTGCCTCGTGTCCCGATGCCGTGGTGGATGGTGTGCTGTTGCGCATGTTGTCTTTTTTTCCCGATGCGCGGGATGTGAATGATGTACTGGCGCCGTACAGGGCGATGGAGCCTGTGTAATACGGGGTTACTCCTCTCCTAAGACTTCGAGTAGCCTGCGAACTTTTTCCAGTGACTCCTTTGTTTGCAAGCGCAGTAGTGCAGAAAGCACAGCTTTTCCGTCTTCAGAAGACAGTAAAATATTCAGTTCTCTGAGTTGTTCTGTTGTGAGTGTGTTAATCCGGTCGCTTACAATACTGCTCAACTCGAGATCGCGCTCTTGCGTATAAACGATAGTTGTTTTGGGATTTGCACCCAAAAGGACATCCGGCGAAACGCCCAAAGCAGTAGCAATAGCGACCAGGGTATCGGTTCGAGGCACTTTTGTCTCTGCTTCAATGCGAGATACTGTTGCCTGGTCAATATTGGCCGCATTGGCGAGGTCGAGTTGGGACCAGTTTTTTGCGTGCCGTAATTCCCTTATTTTTCGTCCAGTTACAATCATAAATAAAAAATAAGGGAATTTTATGAGTTTATTTATGTTCGTAGGCATATATTACGATTAAAAATATGTATTTATACATATTACACGTTTGTATTTTTTGGATTGGATCCGCTATGAGAAAAATGTATTGGACAGACCTGGGAACTTCTAAAATTCAGTGTGCAAATCTGGATGGTTCAGATGTCAAAGATCTCGTTGCTACTGGATTGCGTATTCCAAATAGCATCGCCGTGAATGAGGACGAGGGGAAGATGTACTGGACGGACGCTGGAACGTCCAAAATTCAGTGTGCAAACCTGGATGGTTCAGATGTCGAAGATCTCGTTACTACCGATGTGTATCTTCCAGGTGGAATGACGGTGCATGGAAAGAAAAGAAAAATATATTGGACTGACGCGGCTTGGGGAGAGACCGTGGAGTGCAAAGTACAACGAGCGGACCTGGATGGCTCTCAGGTCGAAACCCTCGTTTTCACCAAATTGAGTATTCCCAATGGTATCGTCTTAGATCTGGACAAGGATAAGATATACTGGACGGACTTAACTAAAATTCAACGAGCGAACCTGGATGGCTCTCATGTTGAAACTCTCGTTTTCCCCGAATTATTGCCATTGGGAATTGCCTTAGACGTAAGTGAAGGGAAGATGTACTGGACGAACTATAAGGGTGCTGGCGTGTCTAAAATTCAACGTGCAAACCTGGATGGCTCCGATGTTGAAGATCTCGTTACTATGGGATTAGATCGCCCATCGGGGATTGCTCTGGATGTGGTGGAAGGAAAGATGTACTGGGGAGACTATGACAACTATCGCAGGGCTAAAATTCAACGTGCAAACACAGACGGTTCAGATGTCGAAGATCTCGTTACTATGGGATTGGAGCGCCCATCGGGGATTGCTTTGTGTTGCTTCTAAATATCTCTACTTTTTCATGGGTTGACTTTCATCTTTGCATGGGCTATATTGGAACCACACAAGAAAGGAGGTGGTCGAATGAGTGAAATGACCAGTGGAGGTGGCTGTCGTTAGGTGCGCCTCTGCCAGGAGCGGGTGTAGCATCTCGAATGGTAGCGCACCTGGCAATCCAAGACAGCCATCGAACGGCTTGTTATCTGCCACATTGGCGATTTTTTAACAGTCGCGAGGCAGAAACTTCCGTCAGACGATGCGCCGCACGGAGATGGGTCGGTTTTCCGACACCCGACGTGTGGCGCTTTTTTGTGGCTTTCTAACTTGACAAAATTGAATTATACTGTACTTTCAAAGGCTTAAAGATTCTAAAATTAGGAGAGGAGGTGAGCGCATTGCGCCATAACCATGCGGCGCGATTGAGACGATGATGACACCGAGTGCCAAAAAAGATGATGTTGAACAGACCTGGTATGTCGCCGATGCAGAAGGTAAGGTGCTGGGGCGATTTGCCAGTGGCGTTGCCAGAATTTTGCGCGGCAAACACAAACCTTTTTATACTCCCCATGTTGATACGGGGGATCATGTGGTTATTGTAAATGCCGAAAAAATTCAGGTGAAGGGCAATAACAAAGCCCAGCAAAAGGTTTATACGAGCTATAGTGGGTATCCCGGCGGGCTTAAGAAGCAAACGCTGGAAGACGCGCTGGAAAAGCGCCCCACGTTTGTACTCGAGCACGCGATTCGGGGCATGTTGCCCCACAACAAGTTGGGGCGACAGATGATCAAAAAGGTCCGTATTTACGCCGGACCAGAGCACCCACACCAGGCTCAGTCTCCTGAGTCTATTGATTTATAGAGGAGGTGATTGTTTGGCAGTTGAACCACTGAGTTCTGCTACGGGGCGTCGTAAAACATCGACAGCACATGTGAAACTCTTTCCCGGAACAGGGTCGATTATTATCAATGGGCTTTCCGCGCTTGATTATCTCAAACGGGAGACATTGGTGATGATTATCGAACAGCCCTTAGATATGACCGAGACCCGAGGGACTTATGATATTGTTGCCAAAGCAAAGGGTGGCGGTTTGACCGGTCAGGCCGGTGCCGTGCGATTGGGTATTGCGCGCAGTTTGCAGCGCGTGAATACGGGCAATCACAAACCCCTGCGACAGGCGGGCTTGCTCACGCGCGATCCGCGCAAAGTGGAACGAAAAAAACCCGGACAGCCCGGAGCACGCAAAAAATTCCAATTTTCCAAGCGTTAAACCAGAGTATTTTATCTCACATGCATTCTGATTGCTTCATGGGTGCCAGATGGCAATGGGGCAATATGAGGGATGCAGAGGACAAACCCAAAGTGCAGGAGGTAACATGGCTGTTGTTTCAATGAGGCAACTGCTCGAATCTGGGGTTCACTTCGGGCATCAAACCCGGCGGTGGAATCCAAAGATGCAGAAGTACATTTTTACAGAACGCAATGGTATTTACATTGTCGATTTGCAAAAGACGCAGGCGCAAATCGAAGCGGCATATCAAGCTGTGCGCAAGGCTGCTGAAACAGGTCAGCCGATACTTTTTGTCGGCACAAAGAAACAGGCCAAAGACATCATTGTAAATGCCGCTGAACGCTGCGATATGTTTTTTGTCAACAACCGCTGGTTGGGGGGCATGCTGACGAATTTTCAAACGATTCGGCAGAGCATTCGTCGCCTGGACACATTGGATAAAATGGCTGGCGATGGCACATATCAGCAGTTGACCAAAAAGGAAGTGTTGCGTTTGGAACGCGAGCGCGATAAGTTGCAAAAATCCCTGGGCGGGATCCGCAGCATGGGGCGTTTGCCAGCACTCGTATTTGTCGTGGATACCAAAAAGGAAAAAATCGCAGTCGCCGAAGCGCGTCGCCTGGAAATTCCGCTTGTGGCAATTGTCGATACCAACTGCGATCCGGATGAGGTTGACCATCCGATTCCGGGCAATGATGATGCAATGCGGTCCATTGCGCTGATTACAAATTTAATGGCCGAGGCCGTAATCGAGGGGACAACTGTTCGACAGGATGAAGAAGAAGAAGGTCCTGCGCCAGATGCAGGTCCTGAGATTACAGAAATCGATCCCAGCAATAATTGAGGAGATGGAGACTGAAATGGCTATTTCTGCAAAAATGGTTCAGGAGTTGCGTGCCAGAACCAATGTGGGCATGATGGATTGTAAACGGGCACTCGAAGAGGCCGATGGCGTTATGGATAAGGCTGTTGAGTTGTTGCGTAAACGGGGTATTGCCAAAGCTGAGAGCAGGGCGGGACGTCAGGCAAAAGAGGGGGCGATTGCGTCTTATATCCATGCGGGAAGCCAATTGGGGGTTTTGCTCGAGATCAACAGCGAGACCGATTTTGTAGCGCGTACCGATGAGTTCCAGACGTTTTCAAAAGATGTGGCTATGCACATCGCCGCCGCTGCACCTCTTGTGGTGAATCGCGAGGATGTAAATGCCGAAATGCTGGAAAGGGAAAAGAATATTTATCGCGATCAGGCACTCAGTGAAGGCAAACCAGAGCATATCGTGGATCGAATTGTAGATGGTCGCATGGAAAAGTACTACCAGGAAGTGGTCTTAATGGAACAGGCTTTTGTCAAGGATCCGGACAAAACCATTCAGGACTTGCACTCAGATTTGGTGGCCAAGTGCGGCGAAAATATCACCATTCGCCGATTTGCCCGTTTTGTTCTGGGTGAAGAGAGTTAAGCATCTATAATGCCCAGAGGAGGTGCGCCGTGATTGATGAGATTATGGCTGAAGCGCGAGGGGCCATGCAAAAGTCTGTTATAGCCCTGCAAAATGAGATGGGTACAGTACGCACCGGGCGTGCCAACGCGCATTTGCTGGATCAAATTCGGGTCGAGTATTACGGCTCACAGGTGCCGATTAATCAGGTCGCTACAGTGGGCGTGCCAGAACCGCGTTTGATCGCGCTTCAACCCTGGGATAAGTCGGCGATTCCACTGATTGAAAAGGCAATTCTGGAATCGAATTTGGGATTGACGCCGGCTAATGACGGTACGATTATTCGGTTGCCTATTCCGCAGTTGACGGAAGACCGCAGGCGAGAACTGGTGCGGGTGGTGAGGCAATATGCCGAAGAAAGCCGCATTTCGGTTCGCAATACCCGTCGCGATGCCAATGAACTCATTCGCGATGCACAAAAAGAAGGTGAGATTCCCGAAGACGATGCCAGGCGCACAACAGAACGCGTGCAGAATTTAACCGACGAGTTTGTCGCAAAAATTGATGAAGTGTTAGCGGAAAAAGAAGAAGAAATTATGGAGGTTTGATGCAGAGCAAGATCTGCTGAATTGAAAAGGCCATTTCCATTGGAGGTGGCCTTTTGATTTTGGTGAGATGTCCGTCCGGCTCACCAACCCCAAGCCCCTTAGTATCTGATCGCATAGATTTCGACAAATTCGCCGTAGTGCCAGACGTAATACGCCGTGCGATAGTGCGATTTGGATCTGCCTGTCCGCGCGGCGCGTTCGATGGCTTCGGGAGGGTTGACGATTAAGAGTTTGCTGTCGAGACGAAAGCGAAAGCCCAGATGCGTGACAAAGGGCGCGAAGATCACACTGCCGGTTCGCGCGTCAATAACGGCGAATTGCTGGCATTCTTCACCGCAGAACCACCGCACAATGGTTTGATCGCCCGCAAAATTGGGACCGATTTTAGTACCTTGAATCAAGCGATCTTTGAATCGAATCGCACGCGGATGGCTCACGAGATTGACAGGACGCGGTTTGTCTTTGTAAATTTGGTATTCGGGAATCGCAAATTGCTCAAATTCGGGTTTTTCAGTCACGGGACCAGGGGGTTCGGGCAACTCGAATTCGGGCATACAGGCGATAAAAAACAAAAACAGGACAGGGGAGATCGCCTGATATTTTTTGTATTTTACAATTTTCATGGTATCAAATATAAGGCTTTTTCGTCAAGTCGCGCTATCATTTACCCATTGAAAACAGATTCATTTTTTTGAGGAGATCCATGAGAGACAAACTTAATGCGGTTGTTCAAGCGCACAATTTTTCGGGTGTGGTTCTCGCAGTGCGATCGAGAGAGCGATTATTGGCGCAAGGATACGGGATGGCTGATCTGGAAAACCATGTGCCAAATGCCCTGCATACCAAATTTCGCATTGGCTCCATAACCAAGACATTTACTGCAATGGCGGTGATGATATTGGCCGAGCAGGGCAAACTTCAAATAGACAATTTGCTCTCTGAGTATTTGCAGGAGATTCCCGATCACTGGACCGAGATTGCATTACACCATCTGCTGAGCAATACGGCGGGGATTATGCATGTGTGGGAACTGCCCGGTTTTTCCGATACCATGTCGCTGAAAGCGACCTCTGCTGAGACAATTCAAAAAGTTGTGGATCGGCCTCTCGTGGCGCCGCCAGGCACAAAATACCACTATAGTGGAACGGGATTTTTTGTATTGTCGCGAGTGATCGAAAAAGTGTCGGGTCAATCATATCAGGCTTTTTTGAAAGAGCACATATTTGACCCGCTAAATATGGCCGATACGGGATGCGATCATCCCGATCCAATTTTGCCACATCGCGCACGCGGGTATGCCCCTGCAGGAAATGGCGTGATCAATTCGCCGATGATCTATATGCCGATTCTGACCGGTGGAGGAAATTTGTATTCCACAGCAGAAGATCTGGCGAAGTGGGATGCAGCGCTCAGTGATGGCAAACTGATTTCACCGGCTTCTTACGAGCAGATGTTTACGCCGGTATTGAACAATTACGCCTGCGGCTGGCGCGTGGAGGACAATGGATCTGTCATGCACGGCGGTTCCGTATCGGGATTCAACACGGTTTTGTTGCGATTTTTAGATGACGAGGTCTGTATTATTGTATTGAGCAACGTGAACCCCGCCCCTGTAAAATCCATTGCGCAACAACTCGCGGCGGTTGTATTTGCCTGAGCAACATCGCGCGTTGCTTGACGCCCCACGATCCATTGGGTACATTTGCTTACCATTCATGTCATGATCCAGAGGAGCTTGTTATGAGTAGCACATTTGGCCGCGCGTTTCGCATTACCACATGGGGGGAGTCACACGGTGGTGGCGTTGGCGTTGTTCTGGATGGATGCCCGCCCGGTCTGGAGATCAGCGAAGAAGATATCCAGATTGAACTCGACCGCCGCAAACCGGGCCAGAGCAAAATTACCACACAGCGCAAAGAAGAAGACCAGATAGAAATCCACTCGGGTCTTTTTGAGGGCAAAACCCTTGGCACGCCCATCTCGATGATGGTGTGGAATGAGGATGCGCGTTCCAAAGATTACGAAGAAATACGCACCAAATACCGCCCCTCGCACGCGGATTATACGTATGAACAAAAATACGGTATTCGCAACTGGAAAGGGGGGGGCAGAGCCAGTGCGCGCGAGACAATCGGCCGCGTTGCAGCAGGTGCGATTGCGCGCAAATTGCTCAAACGCGATTGCAATATTGATATTATCGCTTATGTGCGCCAGGTTCACACCCTTGTTGCCAATGTCGATCCCGTCGGGGTTACTCGCGAGCAAGTCGAGTCGAATATCGCCCGCGTGCCCGATTCTGAGATTGCCGAGCAAATCATTCGGCGGATCGATGCGGCTCGCAAAGATGGCGATTCTCTCGGTGGCGTGGTCGAGGCCGTTGCCCATCGCGTTCCGCCCGGCTGGGGCGAACCCGTCTTTGACAAACTCGAAGCCGATCTCGCCAAATCCATGCTTTCACTGCCCGCCTGCAAAGGCTTCGAATCAGGCTCTGGTTTTGGCGGTATTGCGATGACTGGCTCTGCACACAACGATCCCTTTTACAACGATGGCAGCGGGATTCACACGCGCACAAATTATTCCGGCGGTATTCAGGGTGGTATCTCCAACGGCGAACCCATCGTCATTCGCGCAGCTTTCAAGCCGACTGCCACGATTTTGGCCGAGCAAGAAACCGTCGATATCCACGGCAATCCCACCACTCTCAAAGGGCGCGGTAGGCACGATCCCTGCGTCTTACCTCGCGCAGTTCCCATTGTCGAAGCGATGATGGCACTCGTACTGGCAGACCACTATTTGCGCCAGCGCGGACAAAGAGGGTGAAAAATGATTGATTCCCGAATTTTCACCTGTATTAAAAATGACAACTCTCACACCTATCGCTTTCCGTGGCGGAACTTTTCGCATCTCTTGAAAGATCGCGCAGCGCATCAGCCAGATAAACCCGCGTTGATCTTTTGCGACTGTGATACGGATGCCCGCACGGTTATTACCTATTCTGAATTTGAACGCCGCACTGCCGCGCTTGCGGGGCTGATGCACCGCGAGTTTGGCGTCCAATGCGGCGACTGCGTCGGTCTTGCCTTGCCCAATTGTGCAGAAATTCCCGTGCTCACGCTTGCCCTTTTTCGCCTCGGCGCAACTTCTGTTCCTCTCGATATTGCCAAAGATGTTCCCGAACGCAAGTGCTACAAACTGCAGAATGCCGGAGCTAAGTTGCTCGTTGTTTTGCCCGAACATGCAGAAATTCAACGCCGCGCATTACCCGATATCCAGATTGCGACGACAGAGCAGTTGCTCGCCGCCGATGGATATGACGCAGTGGATATCGAGCCTGAGTGGTCCGGCGATCCAGAAGGCGAACAAAAGACCAGCATTGTACTGTACACATCGGGTACAACAGGCCATCCCAAAGGTGCGTGTATTACCCGACAAAGCCTCACTTCCAATGCCGATGGCATCATTCGCTGGCTCGGATTTGATGCACGCGAACGCCTCAACCTCGTTTTACCACTCCATCATATCAATTCCACCACGTTTTCGATCACCAGCCTCATGGTGGGGGGGAGCCTGGTTCTCAACTCGCGCTACAGCGTTTCGGCGTTCTGGCGTGTCATATCGCGGGAGCGGGCGACATCTGCGAGTATTGTACCGACGATTATGGCCGACTTGCTCGCCCGCGCCGATGACTTTGAGCGCGAGGGATATGATATATCTTCGCTGAAAAAAATTATGATCGGTTCGGCACCTGTCCCGCCCAATATTGCCTGCCAATTTGTCGATCGCTTTGGCGTTCGCCTCGTTCAGGGATATGGCTCAACCGAAGTCAGTTTGCGCGTTACCGGCGTACCACCCGATTTACCCGATGAGCAGTATCGCGATGTACTCGAACAAAATGCCATTGGTGTTGAGCTTGCCAATAACAACATCAGAATTGATGGTGGAAGAAACGAAGGCGATATCGGTGAAATCCTCGTGCGCGGTCCCGTGGTTGCCAATGGCTACCTCAACCAGTCCAAAGATACTGCCGAGGTTTTTTGCAATGGCTGGTTCCGCAGTGGTGACATGGGATATTATCGCGATATGTATAACCATCGTTTCTATTTTATTCACGGTCGAACAAAAGAAATCATCATCAAAGGCGGTGTCAATATATCACCCATCGCCGTTGAAAATGCCCTGCTCGACGCCTGTCCAGAGCTTGACGCTGTTTATGTGGTTGGTCTTCGTCATGACCGGTGGGGGGAAGACGTTTGTGCAGCAGCTATTTTTAAATCTGGGATCAACCATTCCGAAGTAGTCCAGGATATTCTCAGACGTGGACAAAGCGGCCAAATCCCAGGCTTGAGTACTTACGAAGCCCCTTCTCGCATTATCCCAATCACACCTGAAGATCGCCCGTTGACCTCTACGGGTAAAGTTCAGCGCAGCGCCCTGCAAGAGATTATCCAAAACCAGATTGACAATGCTTGAACTCCTGTCTGCAATTGACACAATTTGTCTGGTGTATTATATACCTGATTGATACATTGATTGCTCGGTGGGGGAACTGACGATTGGTTGCTGGCGTACGGGCGGGTTTCAAACCCGCCCCTTCACTGACCACTTTCTGGTGATTGTCATGTTGCGTATTTTTCTCCTTCTATTTCGTCTCTTGCGCGTACGCGGTGTCTTGTCAATCATCTCTCGACTCCCAAAATACTTGCGCCTTACCTGGCGACTTTTATGGGATTCCCGCATACCTGTATTGCCCAAAGTGTTTGTGGTTTTAACCGTTTTATACGGCCTTTCTCCCTTTGATATTATTCCAGAGGCGATTCTTCCCCATATCGGATTGGGAGATGACATCGTCTTTGTTATCCTGTCTATTCGCAATCTGATCGCAGCCAGTCCGCAGAATATCGTTCAGGAGCACGCCCGCAAAATTGCAGAGAAATCGTGATTTATGTCCCGCATGGATTTCAAAACACAGATCGCCGCCGATCTTCTTACGTGGTATCGCAAATACAAACGCGATTTGCCATGGCGACAGACAGACGATCCCTATCGCATCCTGTTGTCTGAGTTTATGCTCCAGCAAACGCAGGTCGATACTGTTATTCCCTATTATCATCGTTTTCTCGACCGTTTTCCCACGGTTTACGACCTCGCCAATGCCTCACAGGATGATGTGCTCAAAGCCTGGGAGGGATTGGGCTATTACGCCCGTGCTCGCAATTTGCACAAAGCCGCGCATTCTATTGCCACAGATTTTGGCGGTACAGTGCCCGATACGTACGACGAGCTCAAATCTCTACCCGGTTTTGGTCCTTATACCACAGCCGCAGTTTTGAGCATTGCTTATGACCGTGACCATGCCGTGCTCGATGGTAATGTTATTCGCGTTGTCACGCGCCTTTTTGATATCGGCGATGATGTCACGCAAACGCGCGTCAAAAATCAGTTATGGAATCTCGCCCAGGCTCTGTTGCCAAAAGGTGAAGCAGGTACCTACAATCAGGCGATTATGGAACTCGGCGCGATGGTCTGTACTACCAAAAATCCGGCGTGCGATCAGTGTCCTGTGCAAAAATACTGTGCGGCGTACAGAGCGGGCGATCCGCAGCGTCTGCCCGTCAAAGCGAAAAAGAAGCCGCGTCCCCATCATACGCTGTGTGCGGGTATTGTGTGGCACAATGGCAGAGTGCTCATTACCCAACGCCCGCAAAACGGCTTGCTCGGCGGGCTTTGGGAATTTCCCGCGGGAACGCAACGAGATGGGGAATCTCTGCAAGACACCTGTGTGCGTGGGATAAGAGAAATCGCTGGTATTGATGTCGAAATCAACGATCGCTACCGCACCGTCAAGCACGCTTTTACGCACTTCAGCATTACCCTGCACACGTTCCAGTGTCACTATGTCAAAGGCAGAGCGCGTCCACTCCTGTGTGACAATCTCGCATGGGTTTTGCGTGCCGATTTCGACGCTTATGCTTTTTCTCGCACCAGTCGCAAACTCATTGAATATCTACAACAAGATGAACCCGACCTTTTTGCATTTGAACACAATCTCAGGGAGGTTCCATGAAGCTCGAAAATAAAATTGCGCTTATAACGGGCGCGGGATCGGGCATTGGCAAAGCCATTGCGCTTGAAATGGGCAGTGCAGGCGCGCATATCGCAGTTAATGATCTCACAGCCGAAACAGCCGAAACCACCGCACACCAGATCGAAGCTCTCGGGCGCGAGGCTCTCGTCATTCCCGCAGATGTGGCCGACTCGGGTCAGGTCGAGGATATGGTTCAGCAGACGCTCAATCGCTTTGGACGCATCGATATTCTGGTCAATAATGCAGGTGTGTATATTCCACAGGACGGTGGTGTCACAGCGATTACAGATGAAGCGTGGCAGCGCATTCTCGATGTCAATCTCAATGGGCCTTTTTATTGTTGTCGCGCCGTTGTCAAAGACATGATAGCGCGCAAGCAGGGCGGTAAAATTATCAATATTTCGTCTGTACAGGCCGAAGTCGCGCATTTTGATGCTTCTGCCTATCAGCCTTCTAAAGCCGCTGTGGTCATGCTCACGCGGACCCTTGCCGTGGAACTCGCTCCTTACAAGATCAATGTCAATGCCATTGGTCCGGGAGCCATAGCATCCGAAGGTATGGGTGCCACATTAGGTCCTGAAGTTATCGAGGCCTACCGCAAACGCATCCCCTGGGGTGCTCGCGGATATACCCGCGATATTGGAACTGTCGCCGCCTTTCTGGCTTCGGAAGATGCGTGTTATATCACGGGCCAAATCATCTATGTCGATGGCGGCTATTTGTCCGATAGCACACCTACAGAGCTAAAATCCCAAGATCATCCCGTTCCACCAGACGACCCGGATCCAAAATGATATGATTCCAAAAAATCTCACCAATAGAACAGCCATTATCACCGGTGCCGCTCAGGGTATTGGAAAAGCCATTGCCATACGTCTTGCTCAGGCCGGTGCAACTGTTGCGATTGCCGATCTCAATTTGGACAGCGCGCGCGAAACAGCTCGAGAAATCGGGGCAGGTGCATTGGCTCTGTCGCTCGATGTTGCAAATGCGGAGCGTGTGCAGAATACTGTTGATGAATGCCTCAATACCTGGGGGCGTATTGATATTCTCGTCAACAACGCGGGCATTGTGGGCCGCGATGTGCCAGTCAAAGATCTCGCGGAAGGGGATTGGGATCAGGTTCTCGATATCAATCTCAAGGGGACTTTTCTGTGTTCGCGCGCCGTAATCGCGCCTATGCTGAAGCAAAAAAAGGGCGCCATTGTTTCGGTTGCCTCCATAGCAGGTAAAGAAGGCAATCCCAGTATGGCACCCTATTCGGTCTCTAAAGCGGGGATTATATGTTTTACCAAGGTGCTGGCAAAAGAGCATCTCCAGGACAATATCCGCGTCAACTGCGTCTCGCCAGCTCTGATCGAAACCCCACTTTTGGCAGATGTAGAGCCAGAGCAACTCGATTACATGACTTCCAAAATTCCTCTCGGTCGCCTCGGTCAGCCGGAAGAAGTCGCGGCTGTTGTCCATTTTCTCGCATCCGACGATGCTTCTTTTGTGACCGGGCAGTGTTATGATGTCAGCGGTGGTAGGGCGACGTATTGAGGCGAATAGGTGGTCAGCTTAGTTTGATGCCCAGTCTTTTCATTTTGCTATACAGAGTAGAAGGCGGTACGCCAAGCAACTCCGCCGCTCCCCTGGGTCCCTTTATCATCCAGTTCGTGGCTTCGAGTGCGTCGAGGATGTAGCGGCGTTCAAATTCATCCAAAGGGATGAATTTGGGGGCTTGAGAAGCCGATAAGGTCTGCCGCTCAAGATCCCGGTTTGTATCTTCGATTCGAGGATGATGCAGTACCAAATCTATCACTCTGATTAAAGACTCAGGACACAAGACTACAGCCCGTTGTATGGTATATTCCAGTTCCCGCACATTGCCCGGCCAATCGTAGTTTTGTAGCACCTCGATAATCTCTGGCGTCAAGGGATCTATCTGCTTGCCAATATGCCTTGCCATGCGAGCCTTGAAAAATTCTGCCAGATGCGGGATATCCTCCTTGCGCTCGCGCAGAGGCGGCAAATACATCGGAAAGGCATTGAGGCGGTAATAGAGATCCTCCCGAAAATCACCTGTGCTGACCATCTCCTTTAAGTCGCGATTGGTTGCTGCCACAATCCGCGTCTGCGCCTTCAGCGTCTCGCTGCTCCCAATCCGCTCAAACGTGCCCTCTTCCAGCAAACGCAACAGCTTGACCTGCGTTTCAAGAGCCATATCGCCAATCTCATCCAAAAAGAGCGTACCTCCCTCTGCCAGTTCCACCCTGCCCAGCCTGTGGAAAACTGCGCCAGTAAAAGCCCCTCTCTCGTGTCCAAACAGTTCGCTATCGATCAATGCACCAGGCAATGCGCCGCAACTGACCTCTATAAAAGGCCCATCGCTATTGGCACTCAACGCGTGTAGTGTCCGAGCAGCCAACCCTTTGCCCACCCCTGTCTCGCCCAGAATCAGCACGGTCATATTGGTAGATGCAATTTTTTCAAGATTGACTTGAAACTCGTGCAGAGCCGTGCTATGCCCAATAAACTGTTGGCTTCCTCGACGGTTGATGACGTCTGTCAATGCATCGATACGCGGGTCTGCCGTGATCGAGAGTCGTGTTTGCGCGATCTCTGAATAATTGAGGTCGCGATCTATCGCCTTGACTTGAAAAGTGTAGTCTCCCGGCGGCAAGTCCCGGTAAAAGGCCCGCATCCTTCGGGTTGCCGGTTGCCAGTCGGGGTCGTATCCATTCAGGCGATAGACATAGAGCATGTCGCTGGGATGTGTGGAAAAACTCAGGCCCTTGTACTCGAAGATCACCTGCTGTCCTGCCGTGGATACAATGACTTCCTCCGAGTTCTCATAGACCTCATCGGCGATCACTTGCAGCAGGCGAATCCGAGGCAAAGCTCGCCGCTGACGATAGCGTATTATCTTACCCTGGGTAGTGCCAAAAAAGAAAGTTCCATTGCGATCTTCGAGTATCTGGCACACCAGTCCTATATGTGGTGAGTTGATGGTCTGAAAAAGCTGGCCATCGTAGTGCGCCACACCCCTGTCTGTACCGAGCCAAAGATGCCCTTGCCGATCCTCGAACAAGCAACGGATGCGGTTGCTCGGAAGCCCATCGTCAGTCGTGAAGTTCTGGAAGGTGCTGCCATCAAAGCAACAAAGACCGCCCAGGGTGGCAATCCACAGGCTGCCATCGCGGTCTTCCAAAAGATCTGTGACCCTGTCGTCGATCAGCCCGTCTTCAACCCCATAAAATTTGAGCTTGTCTTCGGGATGCCAGCGCGCCAGGCCCCTGCCGCCAACTGGGAAATTGTGGCTGACCAAATGAAAATAGATCTCGCTGTTGCGACCGGCAATCACAGTGCCAATACGGTCTAAAACTTCTTTTTTTTCTTCCTCCACAAAAATGGTTTGGAACTGCTCGCCCTGCCGGTAAATGAGCTTTAATGGGCTGACCGAGAGATTTTCTTTTATAAATTCGTTTTTAGAGGTGCTACCTTCCCAATAGCCAAAAAGGAATTGACCTTGCGCGTCCTGGGCAATTGCACTGATACTCCTGTCGCCTGAACCCGCAGCTATTTTCATCTTTTTACACGCCTGCCCATCGTGG
>JAJDYX010000030.1 GCA_022824945.1 Candidatus Latescibacterota bacterium | reverse complement strand
TTGCGACCAACGAAAAAGCAAGAGAATATCTTGCTGGCACATATTGACGAATGTCGCTTGCTATACAACCAGCTTGTGTGTTCCAGAGTGCAAGCATGGGAAAAGGATAAGGAAAGTTTGTCGCGCTATGAGCAACAAGCCACATTGCCAATGCTGAAACAACAGCGTCAATCTTTTTCTCTTGTCTATTCTCAAGTTCTTCAGCAAGTATGCCAGAGAGTAGATTGGGCGTTCAAAGGATTTTTCCGCCGTCTCAAAGAGCGGGCAAAGACGGGTGAGAAAGCTGGCTTTCCAAGATACAAGGGACAGAATCGCTATGATTCTATCACGTATCCTCAGTTTTCCAATGGTTGCCGATTGGACGACAAAGGCTTGCGATTGAGCAAAATAGGTTGTATTCGTGTTGTTCAGCATAGACCACTTGACGGTATGCCCAAATCTTGCACAATCACACGCACGGCTACTGGTAAGTGGTTCGCGTCTATCTCTTGTGATATGGGCGACGCGCCTGAAAAGAGTGGCGCTACGCCAGCCGTTGGCATTGACGTAGGTCTCAATTCCTTTGCTGTAACCAGTGACGCCGAACATGTTGATAATCCTCATTTTTTTAGGAAAGAGGAAAAGTCTCTTGCAAGAGCACAGCGCAAATGGGACGCGGTGAAAAAAAGACCCAAGACCGACGCCGTAAGAGAAAAACGTCGTAAAGTCATTGCCAGAGTGCATGAGCGTATCCGTAATAAGCGACATAACTTTGCCCATCAAGAGTCAAGAAAAATAGTCAATCGCCACGGATTTGTTGCCGTAGAGAAGTTGAAAGTTAAAAAGATGCAAAAGAACAGGCGATTGTCTAAATCAATAGCAGACGTAGCGTGGTCATTGTTTCGGCATTGTCTCGAATACAAAGCGGAAGAGGCTGGTATTGGATTCAAGGCCGTCAAGCCTGATTATACGTCACAAGATTGCTCGGCATGCGGACATAGAGAAAAGAAGTCACTTTCTGATCGTGTGCATCATTGCAAGGCGTGTGGCTATACGACGGACAGAGACCACAATGCTGCGATAAACATATTGACGTTGGGGCTACAACGTCAGGCGACCTAACCGCCAAGAAGCCCAACTGCTCTATCGTTGGGAGTAGTCACAACTGTCTAAGGTTTCACGGAGTTCTTTCACAACTTCAGGATGATTGTCCACGACATTGTTCTTTTCGCCAATGTCGCTATCCAGATCGTATAACTCCAGACCATTTGTACCGAAATCCATCAGAAAGCGATGGTCTTGTTCCGGTTTGCGCCCAGGTAGCAGCAGCTTCCACTTCCCCTTTCTAATACCGACGCCCATATTGGCATCGCCATCTCCCACCTGATCATAGATAAAGGTTTCTCGGCCTTCTTCGGTCTGCCCCAGGAGCAATGCGGTCTGATCAATACCGTCAATCGCGCGATCCGTCGGTGGTTTGACACCTGATAGTGCGGTAAAAGTCGGCATTAAATCAATCGTGGCCCAGAGCGCATCCGAGGTGCGCCCAGCCGGGACTTTACCCGGCCAGCGAACAATACATGGCACACGAGACCCGGCTTCATAAGCGGATCCCTTACCGGCGCGCAACGGCCCGGGATCGCCCCAAAAGATAGACCCCTCTGGATGACCTTTCTTGTTTTCATAGTATTTGGACTGGCACCATGGCCCGTTATCGGTCGTATAGATCACCAATGTGTTGTCGCGCAATCCCAGTGTGTCCAGCTTGTTGAGCAAACGTCCGGTCTCATGGTCTAACTCTTCGACCACATCCCCATATAGCCCGCCAGCCGATTTTCCCTTAAACTCAGGAGATGCATCGATGATCGTGTGCAACATCGTATGCGCCAGATAGAGCACAAACGGCTTATTTGGATCTCGGCGATTCTCCAAGAAATCGATTGCTTTGTCAGTGTACAGGCGAATCGTGCAACTCATATCTTCCGTTTCACCAACCGCCGTATTATTTTCGTGAAACTTTATAAATCCATTGTCGTTTGCGCCAAGAGTACCGTAATAATAATCAAACCCCTGCGCGTTCGGCATGCGCTCGATAATTTCCTTCCTGTTCGAGACGTCCCACTTACCAATACAAACCGTCTGATATCCTACAGGTTTCATCAACTCGGCAAAAGTAATCTCACTGGCCGGCATCCCCCAGCCCTTACTGCGGACCGGATAGCGACCAGTAAGCAATGCCGAACGAGACGGACCGCACACCGGCTGGGCGTAAAAGCTGGTGAAGCGGGTACCCTCCTTCGCTAACTGATCCAGCCGTGGCGTCTTGTTCTTTTTGTTTCCAAAACACCCAAGATCCGCATATCCCTGATCATCGGTGAAAATAATCAGAATATTCGGACGTTCTTTGAGACCATCATCTGTCGTCTTACTCATCTGCTAAACCTTTCTTTTTGCATCTGTGGTTGCGCCAACTAAAACTGTATCCGCATCTCCTCTAACTCGGGATGTGCATCCCAATATCCCCGAATTTGCTTTCCCCAATTGAGCAATTGCGCAGCAGGCCGTTGGGCTGTCATCCTTCGCCGGTTCAGCTGCCCCTCAAAATCCATCATCAATTGCCTGAATCTTTTGAGCATGTCCCGCATTTCCGGCTGATATGCCAGATTGTGTGTCTCGTCGGGATCTTCGACCCGATCAAATATCTGTTCCAGTCCAATTCGGTCCGGGTCCGGTCCGATCGGCTCCAGATCCTGCTCCGTCCCAAAGGGGATATACTCGCCGACATACTTATAGCGATCAAACACAAGAGAACGCGCCCAGCCATTGCTCTCGATGTACGCAAACTCCCGCCACGCGGGGTTCTGACCTTCTACCAGCGGCTTCAGGCTCATGCCCTGCACACCATCTACTATATCAATGCCCGCGTAATCACACACGGTGGGAAACAGATCCACCCCTGAAACAAAATGGGTCTCATCCAGACGATCTTTGGGCACGTCGAGACTGTCGCCCAGAGAAGCGACAATGAACGGCACGCGCACACTCGCTTCGTAGAGCGAGAACTTCTGAAACATCTGGTGCTGTCCATACGCCTCCCCGTGATCCATAGTGAACATGATCAACGTGTTATCGCGAAACTGGCTTTTGTCCAATGCCTCGAGAAGCAACCCGATTTCGCTATCTACTTTCTCGACCAGGCGGTGGTGCTGCCACATCAGGTATCGCCACTGAATCGCGGACCAATGGCGCACTTTTCGCTGAATCGGCCAGTGGATCAGACACTCGTCCATTCTGCGCGCTACCTTGTGGACCACTGTCTCGCGTTCGTCGTAATGAAAATTCGCTGGCAATGGCGGCAGGTCCTCTTCGTTCAATATTCCCTGCTCAATAGGATCCGGGATGGTCTTCTCTTCGTGATCGTGTTCGCATTGACAAATGTCATGCGGATTTACATAAGGCACCTGCAAAAAGAAAGGATCCGAATCCTCGTATCGACTCAGGAAATCAATCGCGGCATGCGTGATCGCCCCGTCGTAGTACTCGCCACCGCCAGCACCAATCGGGCGATTACCAATATAGAGAAGTTGAAACGAATTTCGGACATCGCGTCCATCGACATGCCATTTACCCGAATGAAACGCCTGGTAGCCATTGCTGTTGAGAACCTGACCCAGATCCGGGATATCCTCGTGCAGATGGCCCCCGTTAAACGGTGTTCCCAATTCTGAAGTGTACCGCCCGGTCATCCAACTGGCTCTTGTCGGTCCACAGACGGGATCGGTAGAGTACGATCTCATAAAGGAAATACCGTTGCGCACGATCCGGTCGATATTTGGCGTCTTCACATAAGGGTATCCGTAAGCCGACACCACATCCCATGTGTGCTGATCTGTGTTGATAAACAGAATATTCGGCCGATCAGGCATTTTCGCCTCCTGTCAGGATAAAAGTTTGATACAAAGTGGTTGCGATAAGCACTCGTCCACGTGCATCCAGCCACCAATAAGAAGGCGTCATTCCCTCTGCAATAAGGGCGTATCCTGTAAGTGTAACCGAATCGCTGTCCAACTGCAAATCGTACGACTCGAGAAAACGAACTTGCCCGTTGTTTCGGACTTTCTCAAGATCCTCCAGGATCGTCAGACGCTGTGCCTCACGGGATTCTCGCAAGCCATCTGCAAGTACAGGAATCACGTCAAACAGCGTCCAATTGCAGGTCAGTGGTGCCGATAGGTCAGCCGAACCCGCCCGCAAATCCAGTCCGTTAGTTGTAAGGAAAACAGAGCCGTCCTCCTCAAGACGGCCGTCGCAGGCAAATTCCTTGTAACCGTCTCCAGCGCAGTTCTCTACTTGCACAGACCAGGTACCGGTCAACGTGCGAAATGCGTCCCTATTGGATGTAAATTGCATATCCATAAGTTCTCCGCTCGCCGCGTTTCGATACACAACAGAATAGTGCAAGCGATCCTCGTCCTCGACCGTCTGGCGGATCACCACCTCGCCCACGGACAGGTCATCGCCGTCTGCCGGGCCTTTGTAGCCACGCCTGAAGTTGGGGAGAATCGTATAGCGGGTGACTTCGCCTCCGCGATCCCCGGAGACAGTCGTTGCCAGCGTCTCCTCTACCAGAGAGCAGAACTGTTGCGCGAAATCTGGAGACTGCCCTTGCTCCTTTCTGTCGTGATTGAAAGACCAATGCAGATTCGTTGTTTCACTCATTCTATCTTATCCTCCAGTTAATAAGAATTCGATATGTTAATCTAATAACTCAAACCATAGCCAAACGGAAACAGCGTACCTACTTTGTCGTATCCCGGTGCGTCTGGATCCTGTTTCGCAATCGCCTTTGCATTTTTAGCCAGGGCAAAAGGAAGTTTTCCCGAAGGTTTGACTTTTCCAGTCAGAAGATCTAAAATGGCTGCATCGCTCACGCCAAAAGTCGCCAGAATCACGCCAGCCTTTCTCAACCCACTGTGCTGATCCAGAACATAGGGTTGCCGAAACCGAATGGCGAGAATAGTCTTGTCGGCCCCCACTTCCTTCATAACATCCTGAATATCCTTGAGAGAAGGTGAAATAGACCAGGATCTGGCCTTTGCCATATCAGAAAACGCCAGCAAATCCAGTTCATCCGGGCTGGCCCCGCCAAAGCGTCTTTCCCGTGAACGCGGATTAGAGACAACAACTCGCAAAATCGCATAATCCGTCCCTTTTGGCACAACTGGTCGCACCTCACCCCTGCTCGAATCATAATCTCCTGCCACCACAACATAACCTGACCACAGTGGATCCCTTACCACTTCGGGATTCATACCCATTGTATAAATCTGAATGGAATCGGTCTCACTTTGGACCTTCAAGGGCAATACACCAACATTGTTTTGCAGCAAAACAATAGATTTGCGCTGCGCAATCTCCGCCTTCTTTTGAAATGCCCGATTGCCCACCAGATAATCTGCCCGGTTGGGATCCACATAAGGATTTTCAAAAAGACCCAACTGAAATTGTTCTCTTAAGAGCCTGCGCACAGACAGATCAACCCGCTCTTCAGAAAGCTGTCCACCAGTCACAAGATTCAAAATCTGTTTGTTATTGTTAAACCCAGACAGAACATCGGTTCCAGCTTCTACAGCAATGACAATCTGCTCATCAATGCTCTTGTCTTCCAAACCCCATGCGCGATCACCAATGATGCCCGTATCAGAATTGACATATCCTTTAAACCCAAGGTTGTTTCGCAGCAACTCGGTCAAAATCCCCTTCGAAAAAGCCATTCCCACATCATTGGGCAAATACTGCTGACCGATTGGAACGCCATAATAAGGCATAATTGATGACACCCCTGCATCGATGGCAGCTTTAAATGGTCTTACATGATAATCAAAGTTTTTCGCAGGATAAACTTGATTCTTACCAAAATCGTAGTGCGGATCACCACCGCCTTCCTGGGGACCGCCACCGGGAAAGTGCTTCATTGTCAGCGCAACACTTTTTGAATTCAGTTGCTCACCCTGTAGATTCTTCACCAGAACAGTCATGATATTGGCGGCCAGGTCTGCATCTTCTGTAAATGTCTCATGAACCCGATACCAGCGCGGTTCTGTCGCAAGATCGGCCATATAGCCATACATCGATCGCAAACCAATCGATGTCCACTCCCTGGCCATGATCTGGGCAAAATCCGCAATCAGATCCATATCTCGCGTTGCCGCCAGCCCTGCTTCTTTTGGCCATTCCGAAAACGAGCCTGCCGAAACGCTGATGCCTGCTCTTGCGTCGTGCTCGTAGTGATTTCTGGCATTGGATTTGAACAGCGCGGGAACACCCAGACGGGCTGACTCTGCAAGTTCCTGCATCGCATTCATAAACTGCGCGGCTTCATAAGGAGTAATTTCAGCACCGCGCCACCGCGATCCCGTGTCAGAGCCGGGCGTCGCAGTAACAGTATTGCGAAAGATAAAGCGGGTCATCCTTTCCGTCTCAACAAATTGCACAGCGCGATCAGAGAGCCGACCACCAGACTCGGCGTTTAACGTATTGATGAGCAACATGCCAGCCTTTTCTTCCAGGGTCATGTGCGAAAGCAGATTCGCCACACGCTGGTCAACGGGCTGACGCCAATCTTCGTACACATCAACTCTGCCATTTTTATTCATGTCTTTGAACTGCAAACCATCTAAATGCAAAATGCCCACAACCCGCGCATCGAGTATAGGCTGAGATGAATATGTGCCCTGTGCTTCTACATTTGAATACAGCACAGACACTGTCAATAAACTCATGATCCATAAACCGATTTTCTCCATGTCATACCCTCCAATGTATTAAGGGGCGTGTATATGCCCGACATATCTCGATAGACTTTTAAATAATGTAGTCGTAATTTATATCGCTACGTAGCCTTTTCAGAACATCAAAAAAATCTGTGTCCAATATTATAACACCCCAGGGAGAACATCACCGTGCAAATCACAGATGTAAAAACAACTGTCCTTTCGATGCCTCATCTATCAGGCATCCAGGACGCCACCATCCGTCACCTTGAACAGGGCAGAACGCAGTGCTTTGTCCACATCGTCACCGATGAGGGATTGGAAGGGTTGGGCACCGGAGGGGGGGCACGGGCCGCCCGTGAGATCATCGAAGGGTCGCTCAAACCCATTCTAATAGGTCAGGACCCACTTAACATCGAACAATTATGGGACGACATGTTCTGGCGCATACGCGGTGTGGGCCGCAAGGGTCTGGCTTTTTGTGCCCTTTCAGCAGTTGATATTGCCCTGTGGGACCTGAAAGCCAAATATTATCAAACCCCCCTCTACAAACTGCTCGGTCCTTATACCGACACTGTCCCGGTTTACGGTAGTGGCGGTTGGACCCACTTCAGCATAGATGAATTAATTGCCGAACAGGCCAGCTATGTCGAACGCGGCATGAAGTCCGTCAAAATGAAGGTCGGCAAAGATTTTGGCCAAAGTGAGAGTGAAGATATTGCGCGACTATCTGCGGTGCGGAAAGCACTGGGCGATGACGTGGAGATTCTCGTTGATGCAAATAATGGGTACTACGCCAAGCAAGCCATTCGCATGGCCCAGGCGTTTGAGGAATACAACATCGGCTGGTTTGAAGAACCCGTACTGGCCGACGATATCGAAGGCCTTGCCGCCATTGCCCGTGCCACCGCGATTCCCATCGCAACCGGCGAACACGAGTACACCAAATACGGCTTTAAAGACCTTATTGCCCGGGGCGGAGCGGATATCGTCCAACCCGATGTGGGCCGGGTCGGCGGCATCACCGAATGGATGAAGGTGGCGCACCTTGCCCACGCCTTCAACCTGCCCGTTGCCCCACACGCCTACCAACTCATCCACCTGCACCTATCTTGCGCGACCCCAAATCTACGCATTGTAGAATACCTCGGCATGGTGGAAGAAGCCGACCGAATAACCTACACAGAATTTTCCGAGCCAGTCAATGGCGTCTGGTCACCCAATCCCGACAAACCCGGTCTGGGCCTGGAATTGAACCCCGAGGCGGTGAAGCAGTACGCAGTATAGATCAGCTTGTATGTCAATTGTTCTCAGGCAGTCCACGCACCCAGGTTGTGTTCTGTATCGGCTTCAGAATCTCAAGCACCTCAGCAAGTAATGCTTCATCTATCGGCGATTCTGACCACTCGATATTCTCTTTCAAATGTTCAGGCCGTGTTGTACCGACCAGCGTCGTTGCAAAATCTGGATTGGCCAATCCAAATTGCATAGCCAGCTTAGAAATATTTTCGCCTTTCTGCTTGCAAACCGCCACAGCTTTTGCACAAACCCGCTTGATCTTTTCAGTGGCGGGGTGACCTGGTGCTGGTCCACGTTCCGTGAACAGTCCCATCCCCAAAGGTGAAGCATTGATCATACCCACACCCTTTTTCTGTAAATAAGGCACCAGCATTTCAAATGATGTATCATGTAGCATATAGTGGCAAAACGACAGCACCGTATCCACATCCCTCCGATCGAGCACATATCGATAAACTTTTAATGGAAATCCGGTAATGCCAACAAACCTGGTCTTTCCCTGCTCCTGCAACCGCCTCAAAGCGGGAAGTGCTTCTTCTACGATCTGGTCCAGCGAGACAAAATCGATATCGTGACACTGGAAAATATCCACATAATCCAGTCCCAATCGCATAAGACTCTCATCCATACTTTCCACAATTCGCCTAACTGAAAAATCGGACACCCCACCGGCATAACGCCCAACTTTGGTCGCCAGATAATATTTATCTCGCGGAATCTCTTTCAAAGCCTTCCCCAGCGCGCTTTCCGATTTTGTTCCACCGTAAAGCGGCGAGGTATCAATCAAATTGATCCCGCTGTCAATAGCCGTATGCACAGCTTTGATTCCCCGAGCCTCATCGGGCGTTCCATAAATACTGCCCAAACCAGATGCCCCGTAACTCAGCACAGAGACTTTCAAACCCGTTTTTCCCAACTCGCGATATTCCATAGCTTTACCTTATGTGCGCCACTATGACTTTGCCGGAGTGGCATCCTTTGTCACGCATACCTGCGTCTGCTTCCGTGCCTTGCGCTGGTCTCTTAGGGACATCTCTTCAGCTATCAACGCCCTGGCCCGCTCCTCCACTTTTTTTTGACGCGCTGGGGGGATCCGATCCAGTCTCTCTGTTAGAGTCGTCATCTTGTCTTCCTCTTATCTTTCAGTCGTTCGAGATGCAAGTCGAGTTTCCATTATTTACGGCGCAATCGGCGCGGGGAAATTAAATCTCACCCAATGCCATTGAAACATATCATTGGTCGCATCATTCCATCCCAACAAACGCCCTTTCATATTCTCTAACACATCGGCACACATCGGATCATCAATCCGATTATTCATCTCCGCGGGATCGGCTTCGAGATCGTATAACTCATCCAGGTCGTGAGGTGTATATACGTATTTCCATTTCTCCGTCCGCACCATTCGCTGCGAGCTATAGCCCCACACCTCACCGTGGCTTTCGCAATACACACTATCTACCCAATCGTCGGGATCATCGCCATTCACAAGCGGCACCAAACTCCTCGCATCCAATCCCCCGGGCAATTTGCCGCCCCCCCATTCGACAAAGGTCGGCATCAAATCCATCAGCCGAACAAATTGCGATACATTGCGACTTACGCCCCCTGGCACTTTCATCAACAATGGGACCCGAAACACCTCATCGTACATAGTACCGGATTTTTCAAAATGCTTGTGACTGCCCATGGAATCGCCGTGGTCTGTACTGAAAAGAAATATCGTATTATCCTCAATTCCACATTTCCGTATCGCATCCAACACGCGCCCCACGCATGTATCAATCAGAGACACATCGCCGTAATATTTGGCAACCACCTGTCGCCACCACGCCCAATCTTTATCTTGGAGATTCCATTCTCGATGTTTTCGCAAATGAGCCGCGGGTTTGCCCTCAAAGGACTCGTCAAAATTTGGCCAGGGCGGAATGGATTCAGGATCGTACATCGACGCATAAGGCTCCGGAACAATATTGGCAAAATGAGGTGCTGTCGCATCAATGCGCAAAAAAAATGGCTCCTCTCCTCCCGCCCGCTCGCGCAACATCTCGATCCCACAATCCGTCACCGTCCACGTTTTGTATTCTTCTGGCGACATCTCGCCTGTACCCGCCACGGGAAAAGAACTTCCGGGAAATTCGACCGTCAATTCTGTACCAGGGACTATTTTCCCACGCCCCCCCCTCCCCATCTTATGCCGATCAAAGCCGTATTCCTCAGGTCCAATATCTTGATGGACATGCCACTTCCCAGCATAATCCAGCACATACCCCGCCTCTTTGAGCAAACGGCTAAACGTCGGCACATCTGTTGACAATCCCCTGCTCCACGCAGGCGCGATATGCGTATTGAGCATCACCCCGTGATTGTGCGGATAAAGACCGCTCATCAAAGAAGCGCGCGCAGGTGAACAAACGGGACTTGTGGTATATGCCTGATCAAACCGTATGCCCTCCTCTGCGAGTTGATCCAGATTCGGCGTCTGGCAAATCTCATTGCCATAACATCCCAACGCATCGCGTCTCAACTGATCCGTAAGAAACAAAACAATATTGGGCGCCATAATCCCTCCTCCTGTCGCCTGGCCCTTTGCCTGCATTCGATTTACCGGTCTTATCTACGATGTTCAAGTGGAAGTGTCAAGGAGAATGCTCAGAACAAATAATCGGTAACATCCTTGAAAACTTGATTTAAATACGTTTGTAAGCTAAATTGCGTTTTATTACTCAATCTGCTAACGAAAGGAGAAGATAATGAGATCAGTAATCTGTGTTCACGAACGCTTTGACGCCTCCTGGCCCTTTACTGCCGACTACTGGCACCGCCGTTGGCAGGAATCGGGAGCGTGCGAACTCTATCGCACCGAGGAAAAAGGGGCCCGAGCGCCACAGATGGTGGAGAATCCTTCATCGGTACATCGGCTCGTCCTCCTGGGCCTTCCGGCAGACACTGAGGATCTCGAGCCATTTTCCGGTCTTGAAGAACTCTACCACGATGCAGCAGGCCAATCAAACGCTGGCCTCGATAGCGCACATGCCCGTGGGGTGGACATAATTCGCGCCCGTGGTCCTATCCAATGGGGACAAACGGTTGCTGAGTTTGCGCTCGGGCTTACAATAAGTGCATTGCGAAGGATACCGCAGACCTACGTGGCGATGATGGAGAGCCACGAGACATGGAAATACAAACCGGACGTTGGCAAGCCCGGCCAAAGGGGCACCCAGTTTGGCGACGACCCACGCTTTGTGAGCGGCACCATTGCTGGGAAGCGAGTACGCGTCGTTGGCATTGGTAATATTGGAGGGCGGTACGCTTCGTGGTGTTCGAACATGGGAGCAGATGTGGCTGTCTGGGATCCATTTGCTCCGGAGGCATCGTTTACGCTTGCCGGTGTCAGGCGATGCTTCGATCTCTCAGAACTCGTGAAAGATGCCGATATTTTTGCACCGATGGTACCCCTGAAGGACGATACGCGTGGACTGGTTGGCCCGGAGGCCATTCGCACATTACCGCATCAATCGCTCGTCGTTCTGGTGACACGCGCAGCGATCTGCGACACCGAAACATTGTATCAACGTGTCCTCAATGACGAACTCGCCCTGGCCGCAGACGTCTGGGACATTGAACCGGTGCGTCTGGATTCTCCACTGCTTGGCCGCCACAATGTGGTTCACACGCCGCACAATGCCGGGCGCACAATGGATGCAAATCACGCGCGGGCAGACGATGCAATAAACCGGTTTCGGCCGCGTTAGTCCGTGAGATCGAATAGACTCTGTCCTTAAAAGGAACTTTTCAACACATGAAACAAACCCATTCACTCGACGGAACCTGGCAAGTCATCTACGATCACGACAACAAGGGCCGCACGCTCAAATTACAGCATCGCGAAAATTTCTACGCCTGCGAAGACTTAGAGCAAATAACCGTTCCCGCCTGCCTCGAAGAATTCAAACAAGATTACGAAGGCGTCGCCTGGTATGGCAAGACATTTACCATCCCCAAAGACTGGCGGGGAAAAACAATCCGCCTCCATTTTGAAGCAGTCAACTATCGCGCAGAAATATGGGTCAATGGCGAAGCTGCTGGCGCACACGAAGGCGGGTACATCGGCTTTGAACTCCTGATCGATGACCTCTTAACCGAGGGCGAAAACTTCATCGCCGTTCGCGTCATCACACCCCTCATCCTCCGCGACGTAGTCATCGATGGCCTGGGCCGCGATGACATGCCGCATTGGCGCGGTGCAATCGCCGGTGGCATCTGGCAATCGGTATCCCTCATCGCTACGGGCCCCGTGTACGTTGACGACACATTCGTTACATCCGACATCCACACGGGCGAAGTCAACATAGCCAACACATTTCAAAATCGGGATTTGAGAACACAATCCGCGACCATCACCTGGTCAATTACCGAATACAAAAGCGACACACAGGTCGCCTCTGGACAAGAAACGCTCAACCTGAATCCCGGCACAAGCCACCGCGAAGAAATATTCGTCATCGCAAACCACAAACTCTGGCAACTCCACGACCCCAATCTCTACGTCGTCACCACCACAGTTACCCTTGATAGCGAAACCTCTGATAGCGAAAAAACGCGCTTTGGCTTCCGAGAATTCACAGCCAAAGGCAAAAACTTCTACTTAAACGGCGAAAAAATCATCCTCAAAACCACCTTCAACGAAGCCTTCTATCCGCATTCCCTCGCATACCCACGCGACCTCAATCTTCTCAAAAAAGAGTTTGAACTCATCAAAGACGGCAACATCAATATGATTCGCCCGTGGCGCAAACCCCAACCACCAATCGTCTATGATCTCGCAGACGAAATGGGTGTCCTCTTTGTAGGCGCGCTCCCCGTCGAATGCATGGACAACTGGCCCCAGATCACCCCATATACTCAACAGCGCATCGAAAACGAAGCCACGGAAATGGTCAAACGCGACCGCAACCACCCCTCCATCGTCATCTGGGAAATGTTTAATGAAATCATGCGCGACGGCCTCAAACGCCTCAAACACAGTGTGTCCTTAAAAGCGCGTGAATGCGATCACACCCGCATGATCATCGACGAAGCTGGCGGATTTGCCGATGGATGCAGCGTTTACCTCCCCGGATCCTACGAACCCATTGTCATTAACGATGTACACAACTATCCCGGCACACCCTTTCCCCAAAGCAGTTACGACAATTTGCTCGCGTTGGGTAAAACCGAGGATCAACTCAAAGAACTGGGATTAGAACTCGCCCAGTTTACCAACAGCAAAATCAAACCCGACTTGCTCACCAATATCTCAGAACTCGGGTATGGCAGTATCCCCGATCTCGAAGCAAATTTTGACCAGTACAAAAAAGAGGGCAATCCCATCACACCGGATTACCGCATGCACGAACGCCTGCTCAATTCGTATCTCTCGGTCTTTCGCGAAACCGGAACAGACCAGATCTTCTCCACCTTTCGCGATTTCGTAGAAGCCGTTCAAGACATCCACGCCACAGGCAACAAACTCATGACCGAAGCCTGCCGCATCAATCCCGACATCGCGGGTATCGGCATCCACGCGCTCAACGACGGCGACTGGGTCCTCGGCGCTGGCTTAATCGACAACTTCCGCAATCCCAAAACGCCCTATTACGCCATCAAAGAAGTATTCGCCGACCGTTATATCGCCATTCGCCCCGGCAAACAAAATGTATATGCAGGCGAATCCGTTGAAATCTTGCTCACCGCCGTCAATGACAAAAACGATCTATCGGGCACACTCTCCCTTCGCGTCACCACAAACGACGGACAGAGTCTTCTCGACATAAACGAACAAATGACAATACCCCATGGCATCACAGACCTGGCGACTTACGAAATCAACACCCGTGGCGTCGAAGGCCCGTGTCAGATCGAATTGACGTTTGAATCTTCGGATGCAGACCTCATCAAAAATCAATCCAGCATCTACGTCCTCGACAAAAGTAAATCCGCCATTCCAGATGTATCCATATCGACAATCGACCTCAACGGCGCACTTGGCAGATATCTTTCCAACACCACCGCCTTCTCCACTCAAACACCCACAGACCAGATCGCACTCGTCAATCTCCAGGGTTGGAACGGCAAACCCGATCCCCGCTTCGCCGATCTCGCCACCTGGGTTAAAAAAGGCGGCACAGCACTCTTCCTCAACCTGCCAGCCATGTACCTTCTCAAAATGGAGCCGGGAAAAAGCCGCATGCATCGCCACATCGATAAAGACACCTTTTTCCCATTTCCACTATCACTCTACTCCGGCAAAGGATTATGGACGCCCTGCAGTCATGTTGTCAAAAACCACCCCTTCTACGATGGCTTGCCTTCAAATTGCCTGATGGGGCAAGAATATCAAAACATCTCCTCCCAGTGGTCCATTGTAGAACCAAAAACCGATTGGATAGGCGGCAACATCACCTACGACTGGTATGCGGGCCTCAAACACAAGCAGAACTACATCGGTGTCACCGAAGCCTTTCACGGCGCTGACCTCACACAAATCTCCCACGGCAATGGGAAATACATTCTTTGCACTCATCGCATTGTCGAAAACCTGGGCACAGACCCGGTAGCGGATCGCCTACTGAGCAACCTGCTCAAGCCTCTCCTGTAACCATTATGAAAGGAATTCCCATGAGTAATGAGAAACGCCCAAATATTCTGTTCGTATTTTCTGATCAGCAACGTTATAGCGCACTGGGTGCGAATGGCAATGACATAATCCAAACGCCTGTTTTGGATGCGATGGCATCTGAAGGAATGGTGTGTGACAATATGTTTTCCAACCACCCCCTGTGTTCGCCATACCGGGCAATTTTGTTAACCGGTCGGTATGGTTGGCAAAATTTAGTAATTGATAATGAGTACAGTCCGCGACGAGACATCCCGACGTTGCCAGGCACTTTGCGCGAGCATGGGTATGGCACTGCGCATGTGGGTACATGGCATCTGGGTAAAGGGCCTTACGGCGACGACAATCGGTACGGGCTGGACTATCTTGCGGCGCTGGCAGGCGGGAGAGGGCGGGGCGCCTACTTCGACAGAACCTATTACGAAAACGATGAAGGCCCGAATTTTTACGGAGGCTGGGCGCCAACGAACGAAACGGATTTGGCTATTCAATTTATAGAAAAACACCTGAATGCTCGAACAGACGATCCATTTGCCGTCTTTGTGTCCTGGCGACCTCCTCACTGGCCATATAAGCAGTATCCAGACGAATATAATATTTACGATCCTGCGGACATGGATGTGCCGGGCAATGTACCAGACGAGATGAAAGCATGGGCACATGAGGAACTCGCAGACTATTACGGGTGTTGTACAGGACTTGATGCAGAGATGGGGCGATTGTTGGAAGCGCTGGATCGTCTGGGGGTCAAGGACAATACAATTGTCTGTTATACATCAGATCATGGAGACCACCTTTCAAGCCATGGGTATGGCAAACCCAGCAGTCGCTGGTTGGACGAGTCAATGCGGGCTTCAAAAGCAACACCTTATGAAGAATCTTGCCATGTGCCGTTTGTGGTGCGTTGGCCTGATGCTATTGAAGCTGGTACGCGAACGGATGCTTTCTTTGGTGCGATTGATATTGTACCTACATTGCTTGGTGCTTGTGGCGTGCCGTTGCCAGAAGGTCTGCAAGGGCGAGATATTTCGAGCGTGTGGCAGGGTGGTGAAGCACCTGCAGATACGGAGTTAACGCCTGGCGGATCGGAGTCTGTCTATTTACAGAATATGGCACACGGTTGGCCCAATCGCGACGGTTGGGTTGGGCGCTGGCGCGGTGTGCGTACCGAACGCTATACCTATGCGCGTTGGTTTGCGAATGAGCGAGGTCCCTGGCTGTTTGACCGGCAGGAAGATCCGCTCGAGATGGTTAACCTGGCGAATTCTGCCGAAGCGCGCCCAGCACTTCAAGAAATGGAAGAAAGATTGCATCGTTGGATGGAAGGTACAAAAGATCCATTTGAATACGGTAGGCGTGGTCCCCGCGGCTTTTTGGAATTGGGACAGGAATTCGCTGATCCGGATAAGTATCCTGGCTGGGGCGTTGCGTAATTGACAAATGGAAGAAAGGAATCACAAATGCGAATAGAACAAATCGACGCCTACGTCGTCAAATTACCTCGTCCCAATATCGCTGAAAATATTCCCGATTATGCGCGCCCTCGCAAATCGCTCTCCTACGACACAACGCCTCCCATCGACGACATGGCCGCTGCGCGTTATGCCGAAGCGCTCTTTGTCAAAATCACCGCCGACAATGGCCTTGTCGGATGGGGTGAAGGCCAATCCCTGCTCGTTCCCGAAGCCACCAAAGCAGTCGTAGATCGCCTGTTTGCCCCCATTCTCATCGGCGAAAATCCGCTCGCTCGCGAAAAGCTCTACGACATGACCTACGGTACCATGCGCGGTCGAGGTTACCGCGCGGGTTATCTCGCGGCCGCCCTTGCAGGCATCAACAACGCCTTATGGGATCTATCGGGCAAAGCCCTTGACGTACCCTGCTACGTCCTCCTCGGTGGCCCCTACCGCGACAAAGTGCGTATCTACAACAACATCCATGGTCCCACACCCGAAATCGGTGTTGAGCAAGCCCTCAAAGCCGTTGAAATGGGCTACGACGCAGTCAAATATCACCTCAACCGCCCTCTAAAAAATGCCGTTGCCGTCGTAGAAGCCACACGCGAATCCGTTGGTCCCGATGTCGATATCCTCGTCGATCTCACCTGGCATTACGATGTACCCGGTGCAATTGCCCTGGGCAAAGAACTCGAAAAATTCGACGTCTTCTGGCTCGAATCGCCCGTACCAAGCGAAGACCTCCGCCGCCATGCCGAAGTGCCGCGCGACCTCACCCTGCCCATCTGCATTGGTCAGGAATACTACAACGCCTATCAATTCCGCGCTGTTCTGGAAGCACATGCCGCCGACATACTCTTGCCCGACCTCGCGCGAACAGGTATCACAGGCAGCCAGCGCATCGCCCACCTCGCCGAAACCTTCGACATTCCACTCGCCCCAGCCGTCGGCGCGGGCAATGTCCTCTCCATCGCTGCGCAACTCCAGCTCTCGGCAGGCATTCTCAACTTTGTCATCATGGAACACTTCGACCAGAGCTTCCAGCTAAAAAGCGACCAGATCCTCAAACACTCCCTCACCCGAAACGGCAGTTATCTCGAACTGCCCGACCGCCCGGGACTGGGCATTGAAATCGACGAAGAAAAATTGATGCAGTACGCAGTGAAATAAAACAGGAGCAAAAATGCCAACAAATCTCGACTATAAAAAAATCATGACCGATCTCGATGAAGTGGGTTTCCACATCATTCCTTCGGTCATCTCAGAAAAAAAAGCCGATGAAGCACGAGGTATTCTTGAGCAACTCCTCAAAGAAGAAGCCACCGAGCAATCGCTTGCTGCCAAAACGCAGCGCGTAGGGCGCATCGCCGTCAAGCACCCCATCTTTCTCGACCTCATGTCCCACCCAACCATCGTAACCCTGTGGCGCAAATACCTCGGTGACGACATGGTCTGCTCTACCTGGTCTGGCAATACAGTCTATCCGGGCGCAGACAGTTTTGGCTGGCATTCAGACTACCCTTATTGGTCCGTGCAACCGCCCTGGCCACCCGGCCGTCTCGCAGGTCAAACCATCTGGCTTCTGAACGATCTCACCGAAGAAAACGGCGCAACCGCCATGCTGCCCCAAAGCCACCTCAAAGGCGAACCGCCACCACCCGAACTCAAAAGTCAATGGATCGACGGCGGCAAAATCCTCACCGGCAAACGCGGAAGCGCCATTGTCATGCACGGTGCCTGCTGGCATACAGCTCGCCCAAACCAAACCGATGAAATTCGATCTGTTCTCCTCGGCATGTATATGCGCCCCTGGTTCATCCCACAAGAAGACATGCGCGGCCAACTGGCAGAGTTAGAAAACCCTTCTGACTTAGTACGCCACCTTATGTGCGCCAATCAACGGACGCCAAGCAATGTTGGCGCAAATTAAGAGCAGCGAAATAATACAAGGAAAATTGAATATGACTGAGGGACAAGAAGTTACCAGCACAACAGGAGCAGTTGCAGCCGGACCTCCAGAGGCGGCACGAGTCGGTGTGAGAATACTCGAACAGGGCGGCAATGCCTTTGATGCAGCGGTGGCGACCAGTATGGCATGCTGCATGTTACAACCACAGTCAACGGGTGTGGGTGGTTATGTACTGTGTGCCGTGATCCTGGAAGGCGCCACAGGCAAAGTCTGGTCAATAGACGCCAATTCAATTTCGCCCAAAGCGGCTCACGAACACATGTACACCATCCTGCCAACGCGTACCCGCGGAGGCATCAATGAAAATGAATACAACTGCACCGTAAAGGACAATGCCAACGTCCATGGACCTCTTGCCATTGGACCACCAGGTATGATGGCAGGCATGGGCACCATTTGGGAAAAGTGGGGAAAACTCAAATGGTCCGATGTGGTAGCACCATCGCTGACGCTACTCGAGAATGGCTTTCCCTTCGGTTCTACCGCAGGGGCGATCAAAAATCTCCAGAACGTGATCCGCAGATTTGAAGCAACGGAAAAACATCTGATGCCCGAGGGGCGCATCCCGACACCAGATGACATCTGGCACCGTCGCGATATGGAAAAAACCCTTGCAAGAGTATCAGAAGCTGGATGGCGGGATTTCTACACGGGGGATATCGGCCACAAAATAGTGGATCACATTCAGGCCACTGGCGGTATTTTGACACTGGAAGATATGGCTGCCTTCAAACCTCGCGTGACCGAACCATATACCACGACCTACCGCGGGGCATCCATACATGGTGCGATTTTGCCCAACGGCGGATTGTCCAGCTTGCAACTGCTCAACATGTGGGAGTGCTTCGATCCCCTACCGGAAGACACGGTCGAGTACTGGCACCGACTCGCCGAGCTTCTCAAGCTGGTCTGGCGAGATCGCCTTCTTCATCTCGCAGATCCAAACCATGTGGATGTACCGATAGAGCGACTGTTGAGCAAAGATTATGCAGCCGGTCGAGTGGAAACACTGCGTCAGTTTCCCAATGCGGTAGATCAGCTTGTGCCACCGCCAATGGGCGATTCAAATGATGGCACGCTCCACGTCTCTTCTGCAGATGCCGAAGGAAATGTAGCGGCAGTAACGATTTCTCAAGGCGGCGGTTTCGGTTCCCTTGTTACGGTGCCGGATACAGGCATCATACTGGGACATGGAATGTGCAGATTAGATCCCAGACCCGGTCGCAAAAATTCCGTGGCTTCGCTCAAGCGACCGCTGAACAACACCGTTCCGCTCATCATTCAGCTTCCAGACCGGGATGTCGCGATCGGAATGCCAGGCGGCAGGCGCATCATCTCTGTGAACGCTCGTGCGGCGCAAAAAATCGTCGATTACGGCGCAACATCCTTCGAGGCTGTCAGCGGACCGAGAATGCATGTACAAACCCACGAGCCGGTAAGTGTGACCCATGCCCTGCCCGACGATATCGTGAATGGATTGATCGAAATGGGCCACGAAATCACATCTGTCAACAGTCTGGGCGGCGGGATCCACTGCGCGGAGTTTCTAAAAACAGAAGGAACCGTCTGGGCGGGTGGCAATACGTGGTCCGCAGGAATCAAATAGATCTGTAAAATACGTATATGCGGGTTTGTTGTTCTTTTTGTCAAACTATAAAAGAAAAATTTGAGCTGAATCGTTTAATTTGTGACTCTAAGTGCTTTAAGACTTTGGATTTGTTCTGCACTCATCATAGACTCTATGAGATGATATGTTAATGCTTCTACCACTACTCTGCGGCCCTCACCCTGGCCAGCCAGACCAGCATAGTCCGTTACAAGATGATCTACTGACAGCGTGGGATCTTTTTTGAGCGCATCCAATTTCGTGATCAAAGCCGCTCGGCCATTAACATAATCCTGGGTATAACCCACAACATTAGTCGAGAGACCACAAAGAATGGCTTGTTGATCTGGAGTTAATACCTGGTCGATCAAATCCGCAGCCCCCCCACGACTCACCGATGTTCGGTCCGCATACCGAAAGCTTGAAAACCCAAAGTAGTTGCCAATTTTACCTCTTGGCAAAAAGAGCGCGTCATCTAAATCACCCGTTGCCCAGGCAACGAACTTGCTCGACACTTCCTGCATCAATTTAGCATCATCACGGCTAAGTGCGTTAAATTGAGTTTTCGCTTCTGCAGCATATGGCAATGAGGTATTTTGCATCTGATCTACAGTGACAACGCCACGACGAATATCTTCTAAGTATTGCACCTGTTCGGAGCTTAAAAGAGGTAGTAATTTTGCATAGTATTGGGCCGTTATGACCGCAATGATGCCTTCGTATTCCCCAATTGATTGTATCAAGTTCATCACACGAACATAGTCCATTGTAACGTTATTTTTTAAACGCCACAATTCATCAACCAACAAAACACGGTCTTCCAAAAATCCGTTGATTGCCGTTCGATGCTCGGCCAATAATTCATATAACAACGACCGTTGAGTATCATCCAAAAGCTCCAAGACTTCCTTATAGACTGCCCCCCGAAAAGAGGCATCTGCATTGTTCCCATCGCGTTCCCGAATCTCGTTCCTGAGTGCTGCAAAACCAAAATAATTTGCCACCTCACCAATGGGTTCATAATGTGCATCTTCAACCGTGCCGGTAAGCCACACCAACAATTTTGATGCCGTTTCAACATAAACATGATCAACACCAACAAGATCCTCTTTTGCACAATTTTGTTGTTCTATAGGTACAACCTGCCAATCATCTGGTAGCTTGTAAAATACAGACGGCTCGGGTAAGGATGTGTCACCATTCGCACCATATGCTCTAACAAATATCAGAAAGTCAGGAAAATCTACCTGCCCATTTTGATCGAGATCAAATTGGGCTTGATCGGTGCCAAAAGCACCAGCAAAGGCGAGAAAATCGAGAAAATCGACCTTGCCATTTCCATCAAAATCAGACAGTGACGCTTTCAAAGTAATTGGGCTAAGAATACAAAATAAAACGAGGCCCGCACCCAAAGCCCTTTCTGTATATCTGGTCATTTCTTCTCTATCCTATAAGAATAGCTCACCTCGCCATTTCTCCGTCCAGCAGCTTCATCTCCTGGCAGATAAGCTCTGATGTATTCCACCAAAACATCATCAGAAGAAACAGTCACACGCAGATGCCCTGAATTTCCCAGGACAGTACCACTAAAATATCCCCCTTCAGCAGCTATTTTGTCACCATTTCGATAATTTGTGTTACTGGGTTGTGGCAACACCTGATACACCACTCCATCTAACTCCTGCTTCACAAACACATGGTCATGACCGTGAAAAAAAGCCGACACATTGTTCTCTACCATCAGTTGATGGATAGGCTTGCCCCATCCCGCGCGTTTTGTGTCAAACCCCCAACTATCGTCTCTGTTCTTCCCGCCCCATTCGTAATACGGAGCCATCTCAATACCGCCACGTCCTTCTCCTGTATGAATACCCCCCACCAGGTGATGTGAAAATATAAACTTAAAGGTCGCATCACTCGCCTCCAGCACCTGCCGAAGCCATTGATATTGCTTTGCGCCAAGGGTCCAGCGCCAGTTATCCGATACGCCGCCTCGTTTGGGCTTTGTCGTCGTGTACCAATAAGGATCAATCACGACAAATAGCGCGTCTCCCCAAGACCACGAATAATAACTCTCTCTCACACCGACAAACGGCTCTTCATCAGAATCCCCGGAGTAAAACGCATCTGGCACGGGATTCGGATAATATTTTTTACGCGCCATTGTAGCCCAAACAGCCACATTGTTCGGCGTGCCATTCAATGACCACCCCTCTTCCCCGTCGTGGTTGCCATTGACGAGAAACAGCGGAGTAGAATGCGTAATCTTTCCAAAATTCCCACGCTCGTACAAATACCGACGCTCAACGGTTGCGTAATCGGGTGCGGGTCTTACAGTCGCCGTAAGTGGTTCTGAGTGTTTGTTGCACATAAATGTATCACCGAGATCAATGAGAAAATCGGACTGATATGCTGCGACATTTTCCAGCGAGCGATGGTAGAGTTCCAGGCTGGATCGACCATCTAAATGTGCGCAGGCCTGAATTGAAAAAGTGAATGTTGTACCCGGTGGACGATATGTGTGAAACGTATATTCGCCCCGCCTTTTGAACTCTGTTTCTCCTGCGCGCCGGTAACGCGTTCGATAATAATACCGCGTGTTAGAAAGCAACCCATCCATCGCAATTTCAATCGGTGTATCTCGTGATCCCATCACCATGGATGTCTGATTTGTGTAAACACCTGATTCTGTTCCGTATTCCAGATAAATTTCCATGTCTGCTGATGGAATCACATTGACAGTTACGGACCTGTCGGTTGGTCGTCCCAACAACTCGGATGCAACAAACAAAGATTCGGAATCCGCATCGGGTGGATCGGTTACATTCTGCGGACCAGAATCATTAGACACACCGCCCTGACCGGACGTTCCCCCACCACCTTCCACCGCAACACTCCCATTGGAGCGGTAAGTCTGTCGCGTGATATTGCCACTGGCATCTACAAATTGAAAATCATAATCCCCATCTGGTCTCAGAAAATAGGCAATCGCATGTGTTCCACCATTTGCCTCATACGTAAGCCGATACCAGCCATCTGTATCCTTCACAAAATTTGTGATCTTCGCCCGCATCCCCGTGCCCGAAGGCCGAACGGGCCTTGTGCGAGGCTGGTTGGCGACTTCCTCTCCCCTGGCCAGTTCAATAACACCCTTAAATCCACCGTTGACATAGGGATAATTCAGCGTGCTGTGATAGTGATAATTGCCATTTGCATCGAAATGTCCATTCAAATCGTCCAGATCTTTCGCCGGGGTACCATCGGCTTCATTGAGTCCATACATCGGATAGCCATCCAGGGCATACGCAATAGGTACGGCATCGCCCACTTTTTCTGTAAGAAACAACGGCGCGATATGGTAGTGATAGTCATCTGCGCGACCAGCATGCCCTCCAAATTCATCTAATTCCCCAGCCAAATACGTGTCGGTGCGGCCATTTTGTTTGATGGGATTAAAAATGGGCACACCGTTAATCGCCAGACCAATAGCTCCCCGAAACAGCGTCTGGCTTGCATACACTGGCACATCTGCAACCGCGGGTTTCAATGGAATCTGCCATGCATTATCGCCCTGATAAGGCTGCGGCAAAGGCACCTGCTGATTCCAGGCTGTAATCCCCACCATCATGCGGTGATCGGGAAAAGCGTCGGACTCGATATACAAAAAGTCATCATCCCACCGGATGTTCAGTTGGTCTGCAAAGTGCTGGAATGCTTGTGCGCTCACAGGTGCATCGCCATCCGTGCCGCCAGAGGATCCAGAGCCAGGCTGTCCAAATGCAGATATAAACACCAGAAAGTCGGGAAAATCTACCAGACCATTCCGATTTAGATCGAACTGCACCTGTTGTGAACCAAATGCAGTCGCGAACATGATAAAATCCTCGAAGTCTGTTTTTCCGTCTTCATTAAAATCCGTCACGTCATCTTCATCACCGTAGAGCATGTGCCCTTCTGCACAACTGGTACCCAACACACACATCAGGCAAAAAACCAATCCGAACATCCTCAATTGTCGCCTCGTCATTTGCCACCTCTTGTGGTCTCCAACCCCCTACCGCTGGGAATATTTAATACACTCTCCTGGTAAGGATACAGAATCATCTCCGATCCCGCCTTCTCCGATTATTTCTCCCTCTTCGCCCACGGACCGGCCAACTCGGATCGTAATACGGATTGGTCTGGGGCATTTGGGCATCAACAGATGCTAAATATTCATTTAGCTGATCGTGCAATTTTGCAACAACCTCTGGTTTACTCTCTGCCAGATCGTTCTCCTCACTCATATCTTTACTCAGATCAAACAGGTGCAATTTATTGGTCTCATAAAATTTGATCAGCTTGTAATCGTCCAACATGATTGCCGAATGTGGGCCATCCCCGCTTTGATAATGTGGAAAATGAAACACAAGTTCCTCATGAGGTCGCTCAACCACGCCCTTACCACCAGATAATAACGAAGTGATACTCCCCCCCTCAATACCTGCGGGCAGCGGCTGGCTCACACCTCCTAATTCGCAAAGCGTGGGAAACAAATCAATGCCAACCACGCGTTCGTGACAAAATGTATCTGGCTCTATACCAGGTCCCCGAATAATCAATGGCACGCGAATACCTCCCTCCCACAAAGACCCCTTCGACCCACGCAACACACCCCGACTTCTTCCGCTGGCACCATTATCAGACATGTAAATCAGATACGTGTGATCGCCAATACCAAGTTTCTCAACTTGCTCCATAATCATACCCACACCAGTATCCAGGTCTTCAGTAATGGCCGCACGATTGATCTCCCGATAGCTACGCCCTATCAGTCGATTTTCGTATGCTTGCCGCGTACTCGCCAGTGCATTCTGAGGATAATGTAGCGCATAATAAGACAACTGAATAAAGAATGGCTTGCCAGCTTTTGTATTCTCCTCCATAAGCGCATTGGCACGTCTGGACATACCGAATATATCTACAGGATTGGGATCAACAAAAGGAGCCGCATTCCCGTTGCCCGTATTGCCATCGTGGACATCATAACCGTGATTGCCCGGTCCACCACCACCGAGATGCCATTTGCCATAATGTGCTGTGGTATAACCAGCCTGTTTCAACATCTCAGCAATGGTCGTCTCATCACTGGAGAGATTTTTGCCATGCATAGGAGGGATGAGTTTATAGCCATCTGCAGCGGTCATGATAGGAGATGCTTTTGTCCAGTGGTTCTGCGCCGGACTCTTGCCCGTCTGAAAGCTGCATCGCGTTGGCGAACAGACAGGCGAAGGCGCATAAGCCGCTGAAAATCGCATGCCCTGCTGTGCCAACTTCTCAAGATTGGGCGTCTGATAAAAGTCGCTCTTTGAACCGGTAATCGCATCGTGCATCTGCACCGAAAGCCCGTCCCAACCCTGATCGTCAGAAACCATAAAAATAAAATTGGGTTGTTTGGGACGGTTAGAAGTAACTTGACCAAACGCATTGGCCACAGCCATCCCGCATACACCAGCACCGACGACACCGAGAAATTCTCTGCGTTTCATTGTTTTGCTCCTCTCACCTGAGGATAACACTACTTTACGGTATATCGCACAATCACTTCATTGTCCAAAATGAGATTCGACGACCAGATAAATTGTGCATCGTGTTCTGGATCATCAAATAGATCCGTAAAATTCGTATATGCGGGTTTGTTGTTCACACCAACTGTCGCATTCGTATAAGTATAGGCTTGTGGCCAGGCTGAATCATCAAAGTCGCTATCGTACCAATTAGATGGGACGGGATAGTGCATTGCGTAAAATTGACTGCCATCATTTGTACCCCGCGTGTCACAGTCGCCGGATAAATGCTCGGTTTCCTTCTCGACAATACAGCTCAAATCTCTAATGGGTGCGATATAGAAAGTCTGTGCTTTCCATTGACCATTTGTAATTGCAACAGTCTTTCCATTGGCATCGTGAAAACTCGCTACCAGACCACCATCTCCAGGATGATGTAAAAAATTGCGATTAGCTTCTGTGCCAAGCCCCAAATTCTCTTCCCAATCAACCAACTTTATTGCAATCACAAATGGCCGCTTAACCTTAAACCGAACCATGCTCGAATTAAACGGCGTGAACGGAACTGCATCAACAGCAATCAGGGTACCGTTGACATATAATTCAAAGTAATTGTCGGCAAAGATATATCCCGTAATCGTCTCACCATCTTGATCAATCTCTACGACTGGCACAGCCGACAAATTAAGAGCATTGCTATTAGAAGTAAAAACACCTGTGCATTGGTTATACATATCCGATGCATGTCTCGCGGTTGTGTACTGCGTTTGGGCAGGCATAATCCACACATTGCCATCGTCAGATGTAATTGTCCCCACACTACTTATACGCCCCCCAGGACAATCGAGCAAATTGGATATTGTCCTCGTTGCAAACCCCTGCGTGCTAACACCGCGAACAGTATCAGAAATGGGTTGCCCAAATGCAGTGGCAAAAATTAAAAAATCTCCAAAATCAACCGTTCCACTTGCGTCCAGGTCGTAAACCGCATTTTGCCCAATAGCCGATTGTCCAAATACAGCTACAAAAAGTAGAAAATCGGCAAAATCGACCTTGCCATTTCCATCAAAGTCGGGTAGTGATGCTTTCAAAGTGATTGGGCTAAAAATGCAAAATAAAGCGAAGACCGCACCCAACACCCATTTTGATTTCAATAATTTTAAAAACATAATGTCTGTCGTCCTCCATGTGGATATACTCGTTCAAGTTATATGCGTATTTTCTCATTATCAGATCAGAAACGTCGTGGTGGACGCCTTCTAAAACCAGGACCACCTGGACCACCAGCCCTACGTTGACGGAACGAAGGATCTGGTGTCCCCCATACACAGCGGGGCATGTACGGGTAGTCGTCGGTAAGATAGTAATGGTATATTCCTTCCGGGAACTCCGGCGTAACTCCAAACCGCCCATTGCATAGGTCGAGATCGCCCGTACCCTCGACATATTGCCAATCTTCTCGAAACGTGCCATCGTATTCTCCTCCAGGTCCGCTTTCTCGCGTACCCTGGCGTAATTCCCAACTCCCCTCAGGAGCATTAGGTCCACTGGCGACATAGACCGGAAAACCGTCGGCAGCATACCCGACCAATACCATTTCCTCACTCTCCCCCCTACTGGTGAGCTCATTTATCAAGCTGTGCGGCACGCCGTGGTAGTGATAAATACCCGTCGGCTGAACGTGTGCGTTATTGCAATCTGTACCCAGCCATTCAAACCGCGCATTGCCGCTCAATCGGCGCGCCATACCCGGGGTCAGTGCCTCGTAATTCCACTGCCGCTGGTTGCGATAACTCTCCGCAGTGTCGCGTTCGAGTTTGATGCCCTCGAGCGTGATGCCAAAAACAGCCATTTCAGTGGGCGTATCCGTCTTTTCGGGATTGCGGGGAATGCGCCAGGTTTGCGGCACCGACCAAATCATGTTCGGATTTCCCCGATTGGGAAATATTCCCGTCGCATGGGCGGGAATGCCATTGGTCGTGTATTCAATGACATTTTCCAAAACACGGGTCTGAACCTCTGGAACCTCTACCGGATCCTGGTTGCACTCCCAGCCAACTTTCGGCGAAAAATCTGCCACAAGCGTCAGGTCGGTGGGATTCTGGTCAGGTACATACACCTCGATCCAAACCGTATCCGATGCTTGTTGACCCGATTCCATCTCGGCACGCACTTCAAATAACAATGTCTCCGCCTGGTTGACATTGACAGGAACGCTAACAGTCGTCTGGAGCGCGTTTGCTGGACTGATAGTCGCCTCCGTCCCCTGCACTTGCCGCCACACAACACGGGCACCCGGACCATTGGTAAGCGTGGCGTTGAGTTGAACCTGTGTACCCGGAAGCACTATCCGACCATAGCCAGCCTCTACGGATATCGCACTCAGAGTATCCGGCATTTCAGGTGGACACGTTTGACCAAATTGAGCAGCCAACACCAGAAAGTCGGAAAACCCGACCTCGCCATCCTTATCCAAATCCGCACTGCACGCACTCGTTTTTGAAGCGCATAACAAACACGCGACAATCACAAACCCGACAATCCTCATGATATAACCTCCTGTATAAACATATATTTATTTTTAATTTCCAGTACTTCCAAAATCCTGTACAAACTTCAAGAAATCGGCAAAATCCACACGCCCGCTATTGTCCAGATCAAACCGGGCGTCCTCCGACCCATAAGCTCTGGCAAATTCGAGGAAATCCTGGAAATCGATTTGACCATCACCATTAAAATCGCTCGACTTGTTTGGCCCATAATTCGGGTTGGGCACGGGCATCTGAGCGTCAACAGACTCGAGATACTGTTCGAGCCGTTCGCGCAGGCGCATCGATTCTTCTCCCATATCTCTGGACAAATCATTTTGTTCTCCGATATCATTAGCCAAATCGTACAATCGCACGTCATCGGTCTCGTAAAACTTGATCAACTTGAAATCGCCCAATATAATTGCCGAATGCGGTCCATCATCCTCACTTTGATAATGTGGAAAATGAAAGACCAATTCCTCACGAGGTCTCGCAACCGCACCCGACCCACCAGATAATAACGATGTAATACTACCACCCTCAATACCTGCTGGCAGAGGCTGGCTCACACCCCCCAATTCGCAAAGCGTGGGAAACAAATCAACACCGACCACGCGTTCGTGACAAACTGTATTTGGCTCTATACCAGGTCCCTGGATAATCAACGGCACGCGAATACCACCCTCCCACAAAGACCCCTTCGATCCCCGCAACACACCCAGACCGCCTCCAACGGCACCATTATCGGACATGTAAATCAGATACGTGTGATCGCCTATGCCGAGTTTCTCAACTTGCTCCATAATCATACCCACACCTGTATCCAGGTCTTCGGTAATGGCCGCGCGATTGACATTTCGATGGACACGTCCTCTCGGTCTATTTAAGTATGCCTGCCGCGTACTCGCCAGCGCATTCTGAGGATAGTGCAGGGCATAATAAGACAACTGTATAAAAAACGGCTTGCCAGCTTCTGTATTCTCCGCCATAAGCGCATTGGCACGCCGGGACATGCCAAAGATATCTACAGGATTAGGATCGACATGACGAGCCGCATCCCTGTTGCCCGTATTGCCATCGTGGACATCATAACCGTGATTGCCCGGTCCACCACCACCGAGATGCCATTTGCCATAATGCGCCGTGGCATAACCGGCCTGTTTCAACATTTCAGCAATCGTCGTCTCACCACTGGAAAGATTTCTGCCATGCATTGGCGGGATGAGTTTACGGCCATCTGCAGCGGTCAGGATAGGGGATGCCTTTGTCCAGTGGTTCTGCGCCGGACTCTTGCCCGTCTGAAAGCTGCATCGCGTTGGCGAACAAACAGGCGAAGGCGCATAAGCAGCCGAAAAACGCATGCCCCGCTGTGCGAGTTTCTCGATATTAGGAGTCTGATAAAAGTCACTCTTTGAACCGGGGATCGCATCGTGCATCTGCACCGAAAGCCCATCCCAACCCTGATCGTCAGAAACCATAAAAATAAAATTGGGTTGTTTTTGTGCGCCAACAGGAACATCCAGCCCCAGAACAAGCGCACCCATTGCGCCAAGACCGGCCAGGTGGATAAAATCCCTACGGTCAATAGAAGCAGGCGATTTATGTGTGTATCTGGTCATTTTTTCTCCGGTGGATTGGTTCCCCTCGGCTCTGAATTATTAGACATGTATCTCTGGTGGGGCGTTCCCTTAGATAAAAAAATCGTAAAAAAAACAAAAAACTCGGCAAGAGCCGAGTTCTGGTTGAAAATTATCCACATATCCCTACCTTTGGACATAAAACTAACTCACCCTGATATGAGTGTTTTGAATAGGCTCGACGCCGTTAGGGATTTCACCGGTTTCCTTGATGTGGTCAATGATCCCCCGCTTATCGGGATATGTGGAGACGCGTTTCTTAATCCATTTTGGATCAAGTTTCTCTATGTTGACTTCTACAGTGAGAGGCGATTGCGCGATCGTTACTCGGTGCAATATGTTCCCAGCTTTCTTTAGACCGAGTGATTCCATCAGGCTCTTGACATACTCAGCGATCCCTTTGCGTGGAGTTACCCCGCTTCGGTGGAGTATTTAGGGTTTGTGTTCCCAGCGTGTGATTGATGCAGTTTTTCATAAGCTATCGGCGCATGATAGGCGATGGAAGAATGCCTGCGATGCGGATTATACCATCCTTCAATGTAAGAG
>JAJDYX010000051.1 GCA_022824945.1 Candidatus Latescibacterota bacterium | reverse complement strand
GGATATCCATGAGACGCGCAGGCGTTTGGAGGGGCGACACTTCCGCTTTACAGAAATTCTGCCGCTGTTTGGGCGGTTGACAGCGGGCGATCAGCAGAAGGTGTTTTACAAGCAGAGGTATCGGCGCATTGTGGTGGCGACGAATATTGCGGAGACGTCGATTACGATTCCGGGTATTCGGTATGTGGTCGATACGGGTCTGGCGCGGATCAGCCGGCACAATCCTCGCAATCAGACGCATCGGCTACCGGTGGAGGAGATTTCTCAAAGCAGTGCCAGGCAGCGGGCAGGGCGGTGTGGGCGCGTGCAAAATGGGGTGTGTATTCGTCTGTACGATGAGAAGAGTTTTCTCGCGCGACCAGAGTACACGCAGCCCGAGATTCAGCGGTCGGATTTGGCTGAGGTCATTTTGCGGATGATTGCGCTGCGGCTGGGCGATGTCGAGACGTTTCCGTTTATTGATCCCCCCCGTTCTCAGGCGATTCAGGGGGGATTTAATGTGTTGAGGGCGTTGGACGCGATTGATGATAACAAGCGTCTGACACCGCTGGGGCGCGATATGGCGCGTTTGCCGCTTGCGCCGACGGTATCGCGGATGATTTTGCAAGCACAACGAGAACGTGCTTTGCGCGAGGTGCTGGTTATTGCGTCGGCAATCAGCATCCAGGATCCGCGCGTGCGGCCGCTCGAGCAAGAGAAGGCGGCAGATCAGGAGCACCGGCGATTTGTAGATGGGGAATCGGATTTTATCGCATTGCTGAATATCTGGAAGGCGTATCACGATACGTTTGAGAAATTGAGAACGCAGAGCCAGATGCGGAAGTTTTGCGTGCAGCATTTTTTGTCTTTTAATCGCATGCGCGAATGGCGCGATATTTATATGCAGATTCGACACACTTTGCGCGAGATGGGCAGTTTTCGGATGAATCGGGACGATGCGGGATACGATGCGATTCATCGGTCGGTGGTGAGCGGGTTGTTGGGCAATGTGGCGCAAAAGAAGGAAGACAATATGTATCGCGCAGCGCGCGGGCGCGATGTGATGTTGTTTCCCGGGTCCGGTTTGTTTCAGCGGAGAGAGGGCAGAGAGGAAGATAAAAAGAGTACGCCCGGTTGGGTTGTGGCTGCGGAGGTGGTGGAGACGTCGCGTTTGTTTGCGCGCACGGTGGCTCGCATACAGCCGTCGTGGCTGGTGGCGTTGGGCGCGCATTTGTGCCGGGCATCTTATAAGGAGCCGTTTTACAGTGTGCGGTCGGGGCGGGTGCTGGCGACCGAGACATTGACGCTGCACGGTTTGCAGGTGGGGCAAAAGCGCGTGGGGTATGGACGTATAGATGCCAGTGCTGCGACGGAGATTTTTATCCGCGAGGCTCTGGTGAATGATGAGGTGGCGTTGCCTTATGAATTTGTGACGCAGAATCGGGATTTGCGCGCGCGCGTGGAAACCTGGCAGATGCAACAGCGTTTGATGCAGTTTCTGGATCTGGACGAGGCTGCGTATCGGTTTTATGCCGAGCGATTGGAGAATGTGTCTTCCACGCACGATTTGAATCGCCTGATTAAGAGAAAGGGCGCGGATTTTTTGCTGATGTCCGAAAAGCATCTGGCGGGTGAACAGGTGGAATTTGATCGGGATGCGTTTCCCAATTTTTTGGAGGTAGATGGTGAACAGGTGCCGCTTTCTTATGCGTATCGGCCCGGGCAAGATCGGGATGGCGTGACACTGGAGTTGCCCTACAAGCTGGTGCATTTTGTACAGCCGGAGGTGCTGGACTGGCTGGTGCCGGGGTTGTTGGAAGAGAAGATTACGCATTTGTTGCGTGGGCTTCCAAAAAGTATTCGCAAACGGTTTGTTCCCGTGCCGGACAGAGCGCGAGAGATTGCCGTGGTTTTGCAGCCAACGCACGGCGCGCTTTTGGATTCGCTGTCTGCCCATATTTTAAGCCATTATGGTATTGAGATTTCTCAAAGCGATTGGAATGTGCGCGATTTGCCCGAGCATTTGCAGATGCGCGTGGAAGTTCGAGATGAGAAAGAGAAGGCGATTGTGGCAGCGCGGGATTTGCGCGTGTTGCGCGAGCAGTTAGACGCGCGCGAAGAAGATGTGCAGTCCGATGCGTGGATGCGGGCGCAGAAGCAAGTGTCGCGCCGAGATGTGACGGGGCAGACGCTGGGTGAATTGCCCGAGCGCGTAGAGGTGATGCAAGCCGGTGGGATGCCGGTGTTTGGCTATGTGGGGTTGAAGCTCGAGGGGGATCGCGTGGATGTGTGTTTGTTTAAGCGCGCAGATGAGGCGGAACGCGAGACCCAGGCGGGTTGGATGCGGTTGTGCGAGCGCGAAATGCGGGATGAGATGCGGGCGTTGAAGCGGTCTTTGGGTGATTTGGCGCAATTTGAGGGGGCGCGCGAGGCTTTGCGCGCAGGCGCGTACGCAAATTTAATGGCGCATCTGTTCACGCGCGATGCGGCGTTTCCCATAACGCGCCAGCGCTTTGATTCGCGCGTTCAACAGGCGCGGTTGTATTTGCAGCATCTGGCGCCGCAGTTGATTCAGGCGATGGAGTCGCTGTTTGAGACGCACCGGGAAATCCGTTTGTTGCGCGGTGGATATCCCGAGATGGAGGCCGATCTCGCGCGTTTGATGCCGGCGGATTTTTTGCGACAAACGCCTTATGATCAGGTGTTGCATTTGAGTCGGTTTTTGAAGGCGATTGCGATACGTGCCGAACGCGCGATGCTCGATCCGATGAAGGATCGACAAAAGGCCGAGCAGGTTCAACCCTTTCAAGATGCGGTGGATGAATTGATGGATTCGGAATTGACGGGGGAGAAGCGCGATGCAGTACAGGCGCTGCGGTGGATGGTCGAGGAGTTTCGGGTGTCGGTTTTTGCACAGGAACTCGGCACGGCGCAAAAGGTGTCGCCAAAGCGATTGTACGATAAATTGGAGCAGGTGAGAGGGATGGTGTAGAGGTTTTTATGAGTCTCAATTTTTTTAAACCCTTTGCAGAGTATGTATATCCCCATCGATGGAAAATTTTCTGGGGATTGGTGCTGTTGCTGGGTACGCAGGCGGTTCAGGCGCTTGTTCCGTTGTTGATGAAATGGGCGATTGATACGGCCAAAGCCGGGCTGGATGTCGGGGATCTTACAGGCGATGTGGTCGATACAATCACGGGTAGCCCAATGGGCGATTTGCAGATGTACGGGGCACTCATGGCCGCGCTCGGTATCGCGCAATGGGGCATGTCATTTGGGATGCGCTGGTTTATTGCCAGTGCTTCTCGTTTTATAGAGCGCGATATTCGCACGATTTATGTGCGACATATTGTGCGGCTGCCGCTGAGTTTTTTCCAGGCGCAGCGCGTGGGCGATTTAATGGCGCGGGCGACCAATGATGTGGAAGCAATTCAGCGTTTTTTTTATTTTGCGTATCGCCTGTCGCTACAGGCGGTTTTGAGTTTTGTGCTCAGTCTCATTTTGATGTGTATCATTGACTGGCAGTTGGCTCTTTTGGCACTGGCTCCTATGCCCGTGATGGCTTTTTGTGCGCGGTGGGTCGGGCAAAAGGTGCGCGTGGGCTACCGACTGGTTCAGGAACAATTTGCCGCTGTCAGTTCAAAAATTCAGGAAAATTTGACGGGTATGCGAATGGTGAAAGCCTTTGCCATGCGCCCGCTTGAGATTGTGGATTTTGGGATTCTCAATGAGGAGTACGTCACGCGCAACCGCCATTTGATTAAGATCCGCAGTCTGTATTATCCGTTCACGTTTTTGTTGAGCGGTGTTTCTATGATTGTGATTTTGTGGCTGGGTGGTCTGCGGGTGATTGAGGGGAGTTTGAGTCTGGGGGCATTTGTGGCGTTTAATGCGTATTTGCTGCGTATGAGTCGCCCGATGTCGATGTTGGGGAGAATTGTCGATGAGTATCAACGCGCCGTGGCTTCGCTGAGGCGTATTGAAGAGGTTTTGAAAGTATCGCCGCAACCCGATGTGGCGGGTGGTGCTACAGATGGTATCAGGGGAGAGATTGAGTTTCGCAATACGAGTTTTTCGTACAATGGGCAACGGGTGCTCAAAGATATCAATCTTCGGATTGAGGCGGGAAGTACGCTTGCCGTGGTGGGGCGCGTGGGGTCGGGAAAATCCACGCTGGCGCGGTTGATCCCCCGGTTGATCCAGGCGGATGAAGGGCGGGTTTTGATCGATGGCAAGCCGGTGGAAGAGATACCGCTTCAGACTATTCGAGATGCGACCGGGTATGTGCCGCAGGATGCTTTTTTGTTTTCGGATACGATTCGGGAAAATGTGGCTTTGGGTACGCGGGTAGAGGGCGATGTTGTACGCGCGACCGAGATTTCGCAATTGGCTCCCGATTTACACCTTTTTCCCGAGCAGTTGGAGACGATTGTGGGAGAGCGGGGGGTCACGCTTTCGGGGGGACAAAAACAGCGCACCGCTATTGCGCGCGCGGTGATTCGAGAGCCGCGAATTTTGATTATGGACGATGCATTGGCGAGTGTGGATACGCGGACTGAAGAAGATATTCTCAAACATTTGCGCGAGATTATGGCTTCGCGCACGACGATTTTGATTGCCCATCGCATTTCGACTGTGAAAGATGCCGACCATATTATTGTGCTGGATGAGGGGCGCATTGTGGAGCAAGGGTCACACGACGAATTGGTTGAGTACGATGGAATTTATGCGGATATGTTTCGACGCCAGCACCTGGCTCGGGAATTGGAAATATTGTAATGGAAGAAGAGGAAATTGGTCATAAGGGTTTTGATCTGCGTTTGATGGCGCGGTTGATGAACTTTCTCAGGCCCTATGCATGGTGGGTTGTTCTGACGTTTGTGCTCATTGTTGTCGCGGCGATTGTGCGGCAGGCCGGGCCTTATTTGACCAAGATTGCGGTGGATGATTATATCGTGCCGGGAGATGTGGATGGGTTGACCTATCTGGTCATGATCTATATCGGTCTGCTTGTCGCGCAATTTGGCGTGGGATATTGCCAGAGTTGGACGACCAATATGATCGGTCAATGGGCGATGCACGATGTGCGGTTGCAGATTTTTATGCATTTGCAGCGGTTGCCCATGCGATATTTCGACCGCACGCCTGTGGGCCGTTTGATGGCGCGCAATACAAATGATGTGGATGCCCTCAACGAGTTGTTTACCGATGGCATTGTGTCGATGATCAGCGATATTTTTACGATTGTCACGATTCTCGCATACATTTTTTATATGGATGTCACGCTCGGCGCGCTGATCTGTCTCGCATTGCCGGTGGCTTTTGTCGCAACCGTATGGCTGCAGAATAAGACTTTTTTTGCGTATCGCGTTGCGCGCACGCTGTTCGCGCGATTTAGTTCTTCGCTGCAGGAGACTGTGTCCGGGATGGAGGTGGTGCAGTTATTCGGTTGTGAAGATCGCTGTGTGAAGCGGTTTGAAGATCCGAATAAGGAGTATCTGGATGCGCGGCTAAAGAGCACGTTTTACCATGCGATTTATTTTCCAATTATGGAGTTGGGCGGTGTTTTGTTGTCTGCATTGGTGTTGTGGTATGGCGGCGTGCGGGTGCTGGACGGGGAAATTCAGTGGGGCGTGCTGGTGGCGATGTTGCAGTATGTTCCGCGATTTTTTATGCCTCTCCGCGATATTGCCGATCGGTTTACCGTGCTTCAGGTTGCGATGGCGTCTTCAGAGCGCATTTTTGAATTGCTGGATACAAAGCCAGAATCACTTGGCGGCACTGTAAAGGCCGATCACTTGAAGGGCGAGATCGAGTTTCAAAATGTTTGGTTTGCGTACAATGAAGGCGAATGGGTGCTGCGCGATGTGTCTTTTCGCGTTGCGCCGGGGCAGAGTTTGGCACTGGTCGGGGCGACGGGCGCGGGTAAGAGTACGGTGATTGGTCTGGTGTGTCGGTTCTACGATATTCAGCGGGGTGCGATTCGGGTAGATGGTGTCGATATTCGCGAGTGGGATGTGGAGGAGCTTCGCAGGCGCATTGGGGTCGTGCAACAGGATGTTTTTCTTTTTGCTGGCGATATTGAAGCCAATATCAGTTTGGGACATCCTCGCATCAGCCGCCAGGAGGTCGAGCAAGCCGCGCGCGATGTCAATGCAGACCGGTTTATAGACAAGTTGCCCGATACCTATGAGCACGAGGTACTGGAGCGGGGCAGTTCGCTTTCGGTTGGTCAGCGACAGTTGATATCTTTTGCGCGTACGCTGGCTTCTGGACCAGATATTCTCATTCTGGATGAGGCGACGGCGAATGTGGATACGGAGACCGAGATGTGGATTCAGGATGCGGTGGCAAAATTGATGCGGTCGCGAACTTCGATTGCGATTGCACACCGTCTTTCAACCATTCGAAATGCAGACAAGATTCTGGTGATGCACCGCGGGCAAATCCGCGAGGAAGGCGACCACGATACGCTGCTCAAGCAGAATGGGATTTATGCTCGGCTTTATCAGTTGCAGTATCAAGAGGAGTAGGGGATTGGCGATTCTTTATTTTCAAGGAGGTGCGACATGTTGTTCGGAGAAGGCGATTATCGGTACGAGGAAGTTGAGGGATGGGCGAAGTTGCCCGAGGGATGGGTGTTTACACAGGTGTCGGATGCCGCGGTGGATTCACAGGGCCGCATTTACGCTTTTACGCGCGGTATCCATCCCGTGGTGGTGTTTGATAAGGATGGCAATTTTATTACGTCGTGGGGGTATGGCGATTTTGGCATTTCGCCGAATTTGATCAGTCAGTCACACGGCATTTTTATCGATCCGGATGATAAGGTGTTTTTGACGGATTCGTATCAGCATATTGTGAGGCGTTATACCCGTTTGGGGGAGTTGGAACGCGAATGGGGCACCCGCGGAGTTCCCGGTCCGACGTTTCACCGAAGGGAATACAATATGCCAACGGGTGTTGCTTATGCGCCAGATGGCAATTCGTTTTATGTGTCGGATGGGTATGGCAGTCGGTGTGTTCACAAGTATTCGCGCGAGGGCGAGCATCTCGCGGTGTGGGGCGAGGGGGGGAGTGGACCGGGGCAGTTTGCGTTGGTGCATAATATCGGATGCGATAAGACCGGGCGGGTTCTGGTGTGTGACCGGGAGAATAGTCGCATTCAGATTTTCGATCCAGACGGTAAGTTTATGGAGATGTGGACCGATGTGATGATGCCGGGCGATGTGTGGATTACGGATGACAATACGATTTATGTGGCCGAGCAAGGGGGCGGGGGGCGCATCAGTGTGTGGTCTGCGGATGGGGAATTGATTTGTCGCTTTGAAGATAAGAGCGCCGTGCAGTCGCCGCATGGGCTTTGCGTGGATGATGAGGGTAGTATTTATGTGGCTGAGATCGGTATGGGGGGGCAGGGTCAGCGGTTGCAAAAATTTGCGAGGGTTTAGGGTTTTCAGGTAACCACAACATAGCGAGGATTTTATGGCTACACCAAATCGCATTCTCGAGCGTTATCGCAATGGCGAAAAAGCCGTTGGCGTGCAGATGAGTTTTGTTTCAGAAATTGTGATCGAAGTGGCGGCTAAGATGGGGATGGATTTTGTTTCGCTGGATGGGCAGCACGGTGCTTTGACGCTGCCGACTATTGAGACGGTCTGTCGCCTTTGCGATGCTTATGGTATGACGCCAACCATGCGGGTTGTGGATCAGTCCGAGGCGGCTATTTTGACGGCGCTGGACCGGGGTATGCAGATGATTACGGTGCCCAATTTGCAGACTGCTGAGGAGGCCGAGCAGATTGTCCAGTTTGGTTTTTACGGGCCTTTGGGACGGCGAAGCGCGATGAGTCAGCGCGTGGCTTATAGTTTGAATGATACCAGCGATAGTCGGAAGATTTTTGAGTTTACCAATGACAATACCATTATTGTGCCGCAACTCGAGAGCAAGACGGCTTTTGACAATTTGGATGAGATTCTTCAGGTTGACGGGCTTATGTTTTTTGCGGGTGGTCCCCAGGATATTGCACAGTCTATGGGGTATCCCGGAGAGCCGGATCATCCGGAATGTATAGCGGCGTATGAGGCTGCGTGTGATAAGGTACGTGCGGCGGGAAAGCACATGAGTGGCGATGTGATGGTTAGTTTGGATGCTTTTGGCGCGATCTACGATGCGGGGAAGGCGTTGCTCGAAGCACACGGCCGCGAGTGTGGTATGAAGATTGGTTGAATTGCGAGGTGAGTTTGTCTAAGGGACAAGTTGAATCCGAGGAGGCAGAACCGCTGTCTCCTCGGGCGGCTCGGCGCGTGTTGATTAGCCTGATGTTTTCGTCTATGCTGATGCCTATGGTGTCTGGCATGTCGCGGGTTGCACTGCCGGTTATTCGGGATGATTTTGGGATTCCCGCGGATTTGACGGCGTGGGTTCTGGCAGCTTTTATGCTGCCTTTTGTCGTTTTGATGCCGATTTATGGACGTTTGAGCGATGGCGTTGACCGGCGGTTGTTGATTCTGGCGGGGACTGTGATTTTTGGCGTTGGTTCTGCGATGACGTTTATGGCGCCGAATATGCGCTGGTTGATGGCTGGCAGGGCGATTCAGGGTATTGGCGTGGGGGGGATGACGCCGATGGGTATGGCACTGCTGGCGTCGATTTTTAGTGCGGGAGAGCGCGGGCGCGTTTTGGGTACATGGAGTGCGGTGGGTCCGGCGATGAGTTTTTCGTCGTCGTTTGTCGCGGGTCTTCTCATTGCTGTTTGGGGTTGGCGCGCCGCTTTTGTGCCGGGGCTTTTGCTCAGTGTGGTGACTTTTGTCGCGATTTACAGGGGGGTGCCTTCTCAGGTGATTGGGGAGGCTTCCAAGTTTTTGCGGCAGTTTGATTGGGGCGGGGTCGGGTTGTTGTCGGGTGGGATTGTGTTTTTGATGTTTTATTTGTCCAGTCGGTCTGTGACAGGGGTTGCCCCGTTTGAGGATTGGCGGTTGCTTTTGGGCGCGGGGTTGTTTTTTGCGGGTTTCTGGTGGTGGGAGAGAGGGCGGAGAGATCCTTTTCTTCCGCTCAATTTTTTTGGCAATCGCATGTTTTGTCGGGTGACGTTTTGCGCTTCGATGCGGATGTTTGTGCAGGGTGGTATTGGGGTGTTGATGCCGCTGTATCTGGTTGATGTTCACCGCATGGGTCCGGCACTGTTGGGCGTGTTTTTGATTATTAGCTCTGCGGCGATGACGCTGATTGTGCGGTTTGGCGGGCAGATGTCCGATCGTTTTCAGAGTCGGTGGCTGGTGATGATTGGGATGTTTGTGCAGTTGACGGTGATGTTGGCTTTTGCCCATTTATCCGATACGGTTTCGACATGGGTTATTGCTGGTCTGCTGGCGTATTACGGGCTTGGGGCAGGGTTGATGCTGGCTGCCTTGCACAGTACGGTTATGGGTACTGTTGATTCAGACCAGATGGGGGCTGCTGCGGGTCTTTATAGTATGTTGCGGTTTATGGGGATGGCGATCAGTACGGCTTTGATCGGGGTGGTGTTGCAATTTTTCTTTGATGCGAATCTGGCTACACTCGATGCGTATCAGAAGGTATTTATGGTGCTTGCTATATTTCCCGTTTTGGGGATGATCGTGGGGTTTGGATTGCGGGAGAAGGGGTTGTGAAATAGTTTACATGAGATGCCATCGACGAGCGTATCGCCTGGTTCTTCAAAATAGCGATTAAAGTTTCAATCCTTTTAGACTTGGTATTAATGCGGTCCAGAAGGTATCTCGGACGTTATTGCCCAGGACATTGATGATACTTGGGTCCTCTGATCAGAGCATATTAAGATCAGCCAATTAAATAACGATTTACACAAGCATCTAAAAGGCTGTCATAAATTTCTTCTCTCTTTTTTACATTGATATATTGCCTAATTTCAGGCCGGTAGATTTGCGCGGCGATAGAACACATAATAGATAAATGCATAGCAATGCAGACTTTTGCGAGCCTCGAGTAATCTATGCTCCTGACTGATTCATACCCACGAAAGAGAGGTTTCTTGCGAGTTTCTTCAGGCGAAACAACCTCCAGAGGTTCTTCTAGTTTCCAAATCGGCTTCGGCTCACAAAGAAAGTTGGTTAAGTCTAAATATGGGTCACCAAAATCCATTGCTTCTACATCGATAATAGCAGATACATCCCAATTTTGCCTATGGTCCTTAGAAAATAAAATCTCAGCATCTGCTTTGTACAAGGAATGCTTTGTGAGTTTTAGCCAAGGTGCTTTTTGGATCAGATCTTTCGCTTCAGAAATAGCACTTAGACTCACCTGATATTGTCCATCCTCTACGCATCTCTCGAGGTTTTCTATTGACCGTAGCAGAGTCTGTATAAAGCTTTGATTGTCTTGAGAGGATTTTTCCAATCCATGAATCTGAGCGCACAAAGCACCTACTTGCTCTTGAATCTTCATTTTTTCTATAGAATTAGTGCGGGGATTGTCCGAATGAGCAAGAAATTGCCAATGCTCTCCTGAAACATACTCCATTATGATGTAGTTAGTAGAAACGAGCTGTCTGGTGTGATCAGTATATAATATTTTCGGTACAGGCAAACTCAGCTCTTGGCTTAGAAGCCTATAAATACCTTCTTCATGGATATAGCGGTCCTCTCTATTTGGAAGATCCCGGAAGAAGCGAAACACATAGCTCTTAGTTGAATTATGGCAACATACATGGTAGCAAATATGTTGGGTACAACCATCTATTCTGGGTATTCCCTGCTCAGAAATAGGGGTAATTTTAGATACTGAACTTACTCTATGATTTGTACCAAATACCTGCTTACAAATCGAAACGATCACTTCTCTTCGAATAGTATCTATCATTTTGTTTAGTGCCCCTAAAAGAGTGCAATTGCTTAGGCAGAAAACCATTGGCTAAAATAAAAGGAGGGGAGTAAAATGGCAACCCATTCTGAAAAGCTAACGGTACACGTAACATCTGGAGGTGGCCAGTATGTCGAAGCAAAAGAGCTACTCGCTAACCCCAAAGTTCAGGAAAAAATAAGAAAAATGGAAGGTCTATTTAAAAATAAACCGTCAAATGATGCGCCATCGGAAGGCGGTGAATCGAGTGGGTAGTCTTGGGTTGTGGAGGTTACCCCGTTTTAGTGGAGTATTTAGGGCTTGTGTATCAAGCCTGTGATTGTTGCAGTTTTTCTTTGATGCGAATTTGGCTACCCTCGACGCGTACCAGAAGGTGTTTATGGTGCTTGCGATATTCCCTGTTCTGGGGATGGTGGTGGGATTTGGATTGCGGGAAAAGAGGGAGTGAAGCTAACCCTCAACGATTTTTAATGTGCTGTTGCCGGCTGTTAGTTTTTCGACTCTGATCTGGGTTGTGATACGCTGCTTTAGAAGTTCGACATGTGAGATCACGCCCACACTTTTGCTGTTTTGATGCAATCCTTCAAGAGCTCCAATGGCGAGGTCGAGAACTTCTGAATCCAGACTGCCAAACCCCTCATCAATAAAGAGCGATTCAATACGGACATTTCGCCCTGCCAATTCAGAGAGACCAAGTGCAAGAGCCAGGCTTGCAAGAAAACTTTCGCCGCCAGAAAGGCTGGCCATAGGCCGTGTGACGCTTGCCTGGTGCAAATCTTCGATTTCGATCTGGAGTTCTTCCTCTTTATGTCTCTGAATGCGGTAACGATCACTTAAACGGGTCAGATGCTGGTTGGCGTGGCGAATGAGTATATCCAGAGAAATACTTTGTGCATATCTGCTAAATTTTGTGCCATCGTAAGAGCCGATCAACTCACGCAAACGGTTCCAGATGGTGCATTCTTTTTTTGCTTCTTCCAATAATTTTTGATGATCGGCGAGTTTTTTACGGTTTTTGTCGTCATCTTCAATCTGATTTTGCCGAGTTATAAGGTTTTCAATGAGTGTATCTCGATTACCTTGTAAGTTTCTATGTTCTAATTTGAACTGTTCTGCCTCATCTCCTTCTGGAATTTGGGCTTCTCGAAGGGGTTTGATAGTCTCTTTAGCAATTTGTAATCGAGTGGTTAGATCCTTTTCTCTGTTGTTGAGATCTGTTTCGATTTCTTCTATACGGACCGCTTCGTCTTGATCCAATTTTGCAGCACACAAATCATCTATATCTTGAAAATCAGATCCTTCCAAAGCCGATATAAGGCGTCCGAGAATTTCTTTCAGTGATTTTTGCGCGGCTTTTGTGTCCTTTAGTCGAGCGTTGAGTTCAGCCTCTTGAATTTCTAATTTCGTCTTTTTATCTGACAAATCCTGATCTGCTTCCTCCACGCTAAGCCACTCAGGAACCTCATCCTCTCCATCAATATCTTCTATTTCAATATCCTGGAGTTGTTCAAAAGCAAGGATATGTTTCTCGAGCAAGATCTGTGCATTTTTTTCATCTTCTTGTGCTTTTTCGACCACTTCCTCTGCGTCATCATAATTATTCCTATGTATTTGATACGCCTTTTCACGATTTTGAAGAGATTGTAGCGTTTCTTCCTCTTTGCCTGTCTCTGGCAATTCAACCCCAAACATGCTAAGGCTTTCGAGAAGCTCTATTTCACATTCCGCCCGACCCCGACATGCTTTTATGGTAACAGGTTGTTGAGAGATTAGTTCCTGGCGAGCATCATAGAGCTTTGAAACTCGCTCGTTTTTGGCATTGCGCGTTTTCTCGGCTTTGATGACTTCTACTTCGAGTTCTTCAAATGGAAAACTTGGCTGCCCTCCTTCTGCATAAGGATGCTCAGTTGCACCACAAAGCGGACAGGGTTCACCTTTTTTTAGGGAAGCGCGGTGTGTCTCAAGACTCGCAATCAATCGGTCTTTCTGTAAATGATCCCTGCGAAGTTTGAGCTCTCTCTCGGCAGAAGTTCGCTCATCTTCTGCACTTGTAAGTTCTTCCGCAAATTTTTCTACAATTGTATCGAGGATTGTTTTTAACTCGTCTTCTTTTGCCTTTTCAAGTAGCAACGGTTCTATTGCGCCAGATGTCAATATCGATATTATGTCAGATACCTGTTCCCATTTAATTTTTTTAATAACTATACCACCAGATTTACGTATCCCTGTCAATACCGATGTTGCATCGCATACCCGTTCCCATTCTCGCATGAGCGTTTCGCGTCTGGATTTTAATTTTATCAGGTTAGCTGACAGGTCTGCGATGTGATCTGAAAGGTAGGCATCCCTCTGGTGGACTTCCAGCCATTCTTTTTCTGTTTTCAGTGTTTCATTAGCTTCACACGCACGGGCCTTGGCATCTTGGATTGTCGATTTTTGTTCGGCGATTTCATTTTGCAAAATTCTGTAGTAATTTAATTTTGCCTGCTGACATTGTTCATATACTTCTTCACGCTCGTCTTGCGCTTTTTGTTTTTTCGCTTCATTGCTTTGTACCATCTCTTCTGCATTTTGGAGGTAAATGAGATCATCCCGAAAGGGTGTCGTCTTTCGGTGTCTTTTAAGGAGTTGTAATTCGGATTTGGCGTCTTGGCGATCTGTTTCCAAAACTTTCAAACCATCTGTTATTTCTGTCTGTTGTGTTAATGCGGATTCGAGTTTATCAATTTTTCCAGCAATTTTTGATTTTTTAGCGAGATCTTTTTCCAGCACACGTTTTTCTTTTTTTAATTGTGTGATACGATCTTCGACTTCTTTGCGATCTTCATCTTGAAGAATCCCAATTTGTTCGAGTGCTTGCTGTTGGCTCTCTAAATCCCTCTCTCGGCGTACCGCTTCGTGATGGGCAAGGCGGCCTAAGTCTGAATAGATAGCTGTTCCCGTAAGGCATTCGAGAAGTTCTGCACGTTTATTTGCGTTGGATTTTAAGAAACGCGCAAACTCACCTTGCGCGAGCATAACGCTTCTTAAGAAACGATCATAATCAAGTCCTATCAGTTTCTCAATCAGCTTTTCGCACTCACGCACTTGTTGTGCGAGCGGATTGTCATCTATATCGTATATATAACGTTTTGGAGACTGGATTCTGCCATCTGCTTTGCCGCGTGCGCGTCTTAGTTGCCAAACGGCCCTGTACTTGCCCTGGGGAACTTCAAATTCAACTTCGGCAGAACATTCACCACAACGGCGACTCATCATGTTTTCAGGACTGGGCTGGTTGTCATAACGAGCAGCGCGACCATAAAGAGCAAGGGTAATGGCATCAAGCAATGTTGACTTGCCAGCACCTGTTTGTCCCGTAATTGCAAACAGGCCCGCATTTGACAAGGGTTCAGCGGTCAGATCAATAGTGTGTTTGCCGCGTAAAGAGTTCAGATTATTGAGAATGATGCGTTGGATTTTCATGTGTTAGCACCTTCTGTTTCATAGAGCTCGAGTAGTTGAGCAAAAGCAATTTTAAGTTCTTTTTTTTCTTTTTTATCAAGACTGGACTCTTGTTTCAGGCGATGATTGAACACCTTTTTAGGGTTATCGAGAAGTTTTTCAATGGCTTCGTCATCTGACTGGCCCTCAATATCTATATCATCTGGCAGACCCACACTTTCTCGCAGTACTTTTAATACCTGAAAATTTCGTTCCGCCACCAAATTCTGTACAACTTCGTTGATATCCTCGCCCAAGCTGGCATCTTTAACAATGACCTCGACCCATGTTTCCAGGTTGCCGGTATCGGGATTAAAACTGCTGATGGATTCTGATAGGTCGTTCCATGGTGTGCGAATCTGGGCCAATTTACGGAATACGGGTACAAGGATGGGGGTGTGCTCTTTTAAGGTGTCGTTCGCAAAATCGAGTATTTGAACTTCTTTGGTATCATTTGCTTCGCTAAAACTCAATGCAATGGGAGATCCGGAATAACATACGCGGTTATCTGGTGTTTGTGGCCGATGCAGATGTCCCAGGGCGACATAAGAAAAGATATCGGGGAATACGTCTGCGCCAACGTCACCAAGACCACCGATATGGATTTCTCTTTCGCTATCCGATTTTGAGGCACCCATGACGGTGAGATGGCCTGTTGCCAATACCGGTACACCTTTTTCAGACCATTTAATTGCTGCTTCGGCGGTTTCTTCATAACGCCGTTTGATACCAGCAGTGAGTGCCTGTTGAATATCGCTTGCATCCTGACCTGCGTAGCCTTTTCTGAGGTCTCTGTCTCGCAAAAAGGGTATAGCTGCAATGACAAGACGCGGATTGTCAGGTGAAGGCAAGACAATAAGGCGAGATGCGGGATTTTCGGGCAAGAAACCCACGACATGGGCACCGAGTGCATGCAGCACTTGGCGTGGTGCTTCTAATTGTAATGGCGAATCGTGGTTGCCTGCTGTGACGATGAGTGAGCAGTTGGTGTTTTTGTAAAGTTGAGAAACAAAATCGTAATATCGAGTCTGTGCCAATTGAGGAGGGTTTGCGGAGTCGAATACATCGCCTGCAATGACCAGCACATCGACGGCACCTTCGTCAATAATTTTGAGTAACCAGTTGAGAAATAGCAGGTGTTCTTCATCCCGCGATTGATCGTTTAATGTTTTTCCCAAATGCCAATCGGCGGTGTGCAAGACGCGAAGAGTATCATCCGATTTGTTGATCAAATTGGTCATAGTGTTATTTTCATTGAATCAGCAACTTTGATTAGCGCGTTGCTGTATTTAGTGTAGTTGATGGAGGGTAATTTAGGGGGCGAGGAAGGTAGCAGAATTGCTATCTGCTGAACTGCTCTATCATCGAGTTTACCTTGCATAAATGACTTGATCATTGAGAACGGTTAATGCCTCTTGTTCCAAATCATAGGCTTCCGTCCGTTTTTTGTTTGCCTCCAAAACCTTGTTATTTATTTTTTGCTGAATATTTTCATCCTGCAAAAATGGAACACTTACTCTCTGAATATGCTCTTTTTCTATATGTCCAACCACGCACACGCTAAAATCTGATCTGTAAAAATAACATAAATTGGCCGATTGGTATTGTTAAATTTACTCAAGCGGGCAGAGAACTTTCACGTATTGTTGAGCAAAAGTGTGCCGATGGATTCTTAGGTTTTCTGAAAGCTCATTATCCTTTATCAGAGCACAAAGATTAAATTCAAATTTAGACACACCGCGTTTCGAGGTACCAAACTGAGGCGCACAAAAAAGGCTGGCAGGCCAATTCAATTGACCTGCCAGCCTTTCATTTTAAATTCTGAGGTCTTGATTGGGATGCATGAGTACGCTACCGAAATTTACTGAAATTGTCTCTAAGTAGTTGAAAATGAATAAGTTTACAAAAAGTCAGAAAAATGGTATATTTGCACCTCTAACGGATGGCCTTTGGCTATCTGGACTTCTTTATTGCCATTCTGGTGGTCTGTGAAAAGAGCCACTCGCATCAGTCAATGTATTAGGCAGTTGATTGCGCGAGAGACCTCCTGATCTAATTTCGCCTATAAATGTAGCATATTGGTGAAGGTGTCTTGATCTTCTGGCTGTATGTCGTTTGCCAGTATGTGAATCAATCGCACCAGTAGGAAATACAACACCTACTTTCAAGTTTAGGTCTTGAGTCACAATTCGTATGGCCTCTGCTAAATCAGAATCATTTGACACAACAATAGCAACTTCATAATCCTTTTTGTAAGCATCGTTTAACAGGTGAACAGCCAGATTGACATCTGAACTTTTTTCTTCGGTTCTCAAAACTTCCACAGTCTTATGTGGTGGTGACGCCAATGGCATTCTAACTTTGTTGGTCTGAAATTTTCCTTCAATAATTTCAATTTGTGAAAAAGTCCGTAAAGCCCGCAAGTATATCTGTTGACGCATTGGTTTTCCTGGGTCATCAGAGCGCGATTTTACAATCGAAGTGAAATACTTAATTTTACGAATAGTGTTTTGAGGATACCTTTCTTGAAATAATTTAACTATATTTAGCCATTTATAAGGCGTGCCCTGAACGGCTCTATAATATAAATTAAGCCCATCAATATAGATATTTGTTTTCATTAAATCTCCAAAAAATACAGGAGCCGTATAGAATCTCTATACGGCTCCGTGCCCTGCTCCCGAAGCAACAGGGGTGGTAAATTATTTATTAATTCAACCCAGACCCGCTAACGAATCCGGGAATTCCAGAACAGACCATTTAATATAAAATATGGGCAATACACGCCATCACGTCAAGTAAAATTTAACTTTTATTTTTACAAAGAATAAATGCCGTCTCCTCATTATTGAAGAGACGGCATTTTACTTTACACTTTACACAGAAAGGAGGAGTAGTTATTGTACTGGCACTACTATATAATCCCCTGTGGTCACTATCCTACATAGTCCCCTTTCACAGCTTCAACGATACCCAAAACATCTACCAATGCGCGTAGTCCCTGTATTCGTATTTCAGTATCGGTTCTCATATCCGATCTCGTGAGTGCATTAACCTTCACCCAATAACTTCTGTGCATTTTGATATGTGATTTTGTCGAACGCTTCTTTTGGTAAGTTCAGACGCTGTAGATAGTCCATCAGGCGCGTGTCGAAATAATCCCTTCCAAATAACAGGCTATCTTGAAAATCGATCAGGAATTGCCTGCCAAACGCTTCGTCTCGGCTGATTGCGGTTAGTCCCGATCCCGCGGAGAGGTCGGCGTAGAGGTTGTCGTATTGCCTGAGCATCTCGGGCACTTTGCCGCCCGGTTCTACGGGACCCGTGGGATAGGCTTCTTTGTCGAATTTGCCGTCGCCGGAAATGTGTGCCCAGAATCCCGGGGCGTGGCCGATGAAATTGGTTTCGGGACATGCGACAATCGCCCGTTCAAATGCTTCGATGCTGCCGCCATACCACCAGTTTGGTCGCGGGTAATCCCCTCGCCCGTGATCGATGGGGTAGTCGAGATGGATGGTGATCGGCAGGCCCATGTCACCACAGACGTGGTATAGTCTGATGGCGTCTGGATCGTCGAATACGACTCGTACCTTTAGTTCGCTGGCTACCCGTATCCCGTGAATTTCTACGGCTGCTTTCAAGCGGTCAATTGCATCGGGCCGCTTTGGGTGTGGCATATATCCCAGTACAAATCGGTCAGGGGCTGTGCGCCCGACCTGTATCACGTCTTCGAGGGGGATGCACACGCCTGTTGGGGGCAATACTTTGTGATAACTGGGACTGTATTCGTCTTCTGGCGCTTCCCATGAGAACAGCCACATCTGGTCGATGTTTTGCTCGTCCATGTTTTTCAATATTTTTTCGGCGTTGAATCCGTGCCAGTTTGGGTGATTGTGCGCGTCGATTAACATGTGAGGCTCCTTTTACGGGCAAGGGGTGAGACGACCAGAGGAGGTTATCCCTACCTGCGATCATAGTAAACCATCCTGATCATCTGTGGTTGCTTTTGCCTTTCATCCTGTTCATCCTTTCATCCTGAGAATCCTGATTCAGACGGTGGTTGCTTTTCACCCCTCAAACCAGATATGCGCCATCCCGAATGATTTCGCGCGTTTCTCCGTTTGCTGCAATCAACAGGAGTGACGCCACTTGTATCGGGCTGTCTTTGGCATAGACGATGTCTTCGTGAACAATGTGTGCGGGGGTCTTGAAATGTTCTGGCCCAATTGTGCCGCCGAGATGTTCGCTGCGCCCATAAGCCCAGTGAAAGCCCGCTTTTTCATCTTCTAAGACATTGCCCCAGACAACGGCTTTGGGATTGCAGCCCAGGGCAAGTTCGGCGATGTTGCCGCGTATTGGGTCTTCCTCGAAATAGGCTTTGAAGTTCGCGGCCTGTGTTGTTTCGCCCGCGACATCTACAATCCGATTGTTCTCGACCCGAAATACGATGACATTGCCATTATCACTGACGGGTATTTCACCTTCTGTGCGACTCGGTTCGCCGTCTCTTTCTCCTTCATAGGGTACCTGGAAGCTTTCGCCACTCGGCAAGTTGATGATGGGAAATGCCGTGTTTGCCTTTTCTCGGGGCAGTTGTCCGTCGTCTTTGTGCGCCTCGCGAAAGCGCAGGTCAACGGTCCATTTGTGGCCGGTTGAGAAAATAACCCGTGCGTATTCTGCTTCGGAGAGTGCGTCCATTAATATCTGGCAGCGACGCGCCACTTCAGTATAATCCGCAGAGAGCGCGGTTTTTTCCATGCGGCGCGCAACGCCTGGCAATGACGCGGCGCGAAAGTCATTGTGTGAACGCGCCCAGGCAGATAGTGGCGCGGTGGCGGAGAATTGCGTGAGTGAATTTACTGTTGTCGCCCGCGTCAAGCCGTCGCGCAAGGGGATGGGGTCGCCTTTGTCGAGGGGCAGATTGCCATTGTGAGCACCGGTCGCGGGAAAGGTGATGAGGGGCAGGACGCCAAAGCCAATTTGTTTGCCGAGCGATACCCAGGCCGCACGCCATTCGGCGGCCATTTCTCGGCGCTCGCGCCAGGTCTCGCTATCGCGCAGTTCACCGTGCGGGACATCGGCAATGACGGCTATTGTTTCGTCGGGTTCGGGATGAAATACATCTTTGAATAATTTGTGTAAGTCCATTTTACAAGTTGTCCAATACAGCGCGCAGTTGCCGTACGCCTTTTAGCATTAGCTCTGGAGATCCCCAGTGTTCAATGCTCACGTTGCCCGTATAACCGTCTGATAGGACCATTTTGAGCAGGTCTTCATATTTTATGTCGCTGTCTCGAATGGGATCCAGTTCTTTGTCGGGGTTGGGCTTGACGTGCAGATGGGTGATCCGGCCTTTGATCTGTTCATATCCATCGGGGATGGCCTGTTCGCCACATCCGATGCCGTTGTTTACATCCCAGCAGAAGCTGAATCCCGAGGTGTCGCCGAGGGCGTCGGCAACCATTCTGGCTTCCGCGCAACTGCCGGCAATGGTCGCGCCTTCGTTTTCCATTGATAGGGTGACGCCTTCGCGTTCGGCTGTTTTGGCTATGGGTTCGAGAAATGGCACGATGACGTCGAGATAATTTTCAACACCGGGCCGATTTGCCCGGTCTCCTTTTCGTCGATTGGGGTTCCACAGGGAAAATCCGCGGATGACGGTTGTATCAAATGCTTTTGCGAGTTCGATCATGCGGTCAAACATGCGCTGGTGTTCGGCTTTTTCCTGGTCGCTGTCGTGCGCGCATTTGCCCACGGGCGAGCCGACGGACATAACCGTTACATTGTATTTTGCCAGTACGTCTTGTACGCGCTGCAGTTCGTCGTTGTCGATTTCCTGTACGCGCTTGCCCCAGATGCCGCCGCGCAGTTCAATGCCCGTTGCACCCGCTTCTACGCCCAGGCGCACAGATTTGTCAAAATCAGCTTTGTCGATTTCATCTGCAAAATAGCACAGTTCCATTCGTTTCTCCTATGAGTGGTTAACGTGACTCGGTGACATATCATATAACATCTTTTTGAACAGTCAAAGAAAAACGCGACCCACGCAAGTTTATTTTTCGTTTTTCATTTTTTATTTTTCATTATCATGATCGTATGAACGAACAGACACGAAAGAAAATTCTGCAATCTACACCACATCCGAAGGGGATTCGCAAGGTGGATAGAAAACGCCTGCTGGCGCAGTTGTCCCTGGCTGATCCGCCGCCCGATTATGATCGCTATATTCGCTCCAAATCATGGCAGATTAAGAGGCAGAAGTTTCTCGCGCATTACAATTGCCAGTGCGTTTTGTGCGGGAGTAAAGAGCATTTGCACGTGCATCACTTGCACTACAAGACGCTGGGGAATGAGGGTGTGGAGGATGTGATTGTTTGCTGCAGGCGTTGTCATTTTATTGAGCACTTTAAGAAGTGAGAATTATTTCCGGAGATTTCTATGCCGAATATTATCATTATCACAACGCACGATACAGGTCGGCATTTTGGGTGTTATGGTGTCGATACGGTACACACGCCCGCGATTGACGCGATTGCCGACGATGGGTTTAAGTTTACCAATTATTTTACGACGAGTCCGGTGTGTAGTCCCAGCCGGGGGGCTATGCTTACGGGGCGCTATCCGCAGAGCAATGGGTTGATTGGGCTGACGCATTCGCCGTGGGATTGGTGCTTTAATGAGGGCGAGCGACACCTTTCGCATATTTTGCGCGATGCGGGATATTATACGGCTCTTTTTGGTCTGCAACACGAGGCGTCCGATACTGAGGATTTGGGTTTTGAAGCGACTTTTGCACAGCGCGATGAAAACGGTCGCCGTGCAAACGCGCTCGTAGTTGCCCATGCTCTGGCGGATTTTCTCAGGGCTGACGCGGGTTATAGGACGCCGTTCTACGCGCAGGTCGGATTTTTTGAGACGCATCGTCCGCACGATTTTGGCGATGTGGGGCCTGATGATAGTAAGGGTGTTGATGTGCCGCCTTATCTGGTTGATGACGAGACGTCGCGCCGGGAACTCGCTTTGCAACAGGGTGCGATCCGCCGCGTTGATGAGGCGGTTCAGATTATTACCGATGCATTGAGAGAGAGTGGGTTGGAGGACGATACACTGCTGGTGTTTACGGTTGATCACGGTATTGAATTTCCGAGGGCTAAGTGGTTTTGCTATGATGCAGGTATTGGCGTTGCATTGCTTATGCGCTGGCCCGGTGGCGGTGTTCGGGGAGGACAGAGTTGTGATCATTTGCTCAGCAATGTCGATTTTTTGCCCACGCTTATGGATCTCATAGACCATCCCATTCCCGATAATGTGGAGGGCTTGAGTTTTGCCAGTGTGTTCAAGAATCCCGATGCGGATCCCACGCGCGATGCAGCTTTTTCGATCTTTCAGGGTAGTGATAGTCGGAGCATTCGCACCAATCGCTATAAGTTTATTCGCAATTTTAGTCCGCGGCGTCTGATAGATGTGCCCGTGGATATGACCGATCCTCCAAGACCGCGTATCAAGCAACCCGTGGCGCAGCTCTACGATCTGGAAAAAGATCCCAATGAGTTTGAGGATGTTGCCCATAAACCCGAGTACCGGGATGTGTATCATGCGTTGAGCCAGCGCCTGTGGCAATGGATGGAAGATGTAAATGATCCGTCGCTCAAGAGTCCGATTCCCACGCCTTACTATTGGGAGGCGATGGCGGACTATCACCAGAGAAAGGAAAATTGATGTCCAGAGGAAAAATTGTAAATCTCGCGCTTGTCGGCTGTGGCGGTATTGCCGGCGGGCATCTTCGGCGGTACGGAGAGCTTATCGACAGTGGCGAAGACCGATTTCGCATTGTGGCTGCGGTTGATAGCGATATCAGCCGCGCGCAGGCTTATGCCGATCAGATTAATGGGAAGACCGGATGGGAGGTTAAAAGCTATCCCTCGGTTGAGGATCTGCTCAATTCAGAATCCGATCTCGATGGGGCCGATATATGCAGCCCTCACGGTCTGCATCACGTACTCGCCTGTGAGTTGCTCGAAGGCGGTGTGAATATTTTGTGTGAGAAGCCCATTGGTATAACTGTTAAAGCCACGCAAAAAATTATTGATACAGCCAAACGCTGCAATAAGATCGCCGCGAATGCCGAACAGTGTCGTCGCAGTGTTGGACAGCGCACGATTCACTGGGCGTTTAACGGCGGGCCGCTCGGCGAGCCCAGGTTGTGGTACGCCATCAGGTCGGGATGGCAGGATCCCGCGGATTATCCCGATTGGCACTGGCGCGTGGATCGCAAACTCGGCGGTTGCGGGATGGTTATGGATAGCGGTGCACACTGGGTTGATACCATGCGTTACTGGTTTGGGGAAGTGGAGAGTGTTTATGCGCGTGTGGAGCAAATGGAACAGCGTCCACACAAAAAAGGCGACGATCTGGTCGATGATAGTCGCGAGGATTTTTGGACCAGTATTTTCAATTTTGAAAGTGGCGTGATCGGCACGTGGTCGTGGACGGTTAGTGCGCCCGGTAAGGGATTTACCCAGCTCAATCTCACCGGGAGCAAGGGCACAATTGTCGAGAGCGATATTTTCCATCCGGCGGCGTCTCAGGCGCGCGGTGAATGCAATTTTATAGATGGTACGGCTTATGGCGTGTCCCAGCTTCAAGATATGTTTCTCGATTCATTGAGTCAGGGTGAAAAGGATCGTCTCTTTCCCTATGGGCTAACCGATGGCATGGCGATTGAGTTGTGGGATTTTATCGATGCTCTGAGTATTGGGCGCGATGTGGAAATCGATGCGGAAGAGGGGCTTAAGAGCAAGGCCGTGAGCGAGGCGATTTACGAGTCTGGAAAAAGCGGACAGGTCGTCAAGGTGAGCGATGTGGTATCCGGCGAGGTTTGTGCGTATCAGGAGGATATTGATCAGATGTGGGGGTTAGTGTGAGAGGTGGGCTGACTGCTAAAAAATAGGCCGCGGTCTCAAGGGATCGCGGCCTGTTTTATTTTTCCTTTCTTTGTGTCTCTGTGTCTTTGTGTGAGACCTCTTACGTATTTCCCGGGCGACCGATTTCGATGAGGTTGCCATCCGGGTCGTGTACGAAAACATAGCGCGTGCCGTCGTGTGGACGCACGCCGGGACCGGAGGCAACGCGCACGCGTTCGCGGTCGAGTGAGGTGATGACGCGATCGAAGTCGGCGACTTCAAAGGCGATGTGGCGGCGCGAGGGACGGGGGTATTCCTCGGCGAGGATCAGGTGGATTTCGATGTCGCCACAGCGATACCAGGCACCTGCAAAGTCGTAATCTGGCCGGGGAATGGGTTGCAGCCCCAGGAGCTTTTCGTAAAATGCCGATGCGCGCTCGAGGTTACCTGTAACCAATGTGATATGGCTGACGCGCGTGATGCCCAGGCCAGCCGATTCCATGCGATTGGCCACCGGATCAATTCTCCATCAATAAGGTTCTCATTTTTCGCATGCGAGAGGGATGTTTGAGTGCTGTTAGGGCTTTGTCGCGTATCTGGCGCACGCGCTCTTTGGTCAAATTGAGGATGTTGCCAATTTGCTCCAGCGTCATTGTTTCACCGCTGTTAATGCCAAAATAGAGACGCAACACGCGGGCATCGCGCGGTGCCAATGTGTTGAGCGCGGTGCGTATTTCCTCTGCCATAGAGTTTTCGAGCATGGCCTCTTCGGGGCTTTCTTGGTCTTTGTCTGACAACATTTCCAGCAGACTGGTGTCAGGACCGTCTTCAAGGGGCATGTCATAAGAAATATGCCACCGAGAAGCACTGAGGAGGTCTTGCACTTGCTTGGGGTGCAATTCGGCCTGTGCAGCGATTTCTTCGATACGTGGTTCGCGCCCCAGCGATTGTTTGAGTTCCGAGGATATGCGTTCCAATTTGCTCAAGTATTTGGTTTTGTTGACGGGCAGTCGTACCATGCGGGCTTTTTCTGCCAATGCGGATAAGATACCCTGCCGGATCCACCAGACTGCATACGTGGTGAATTTGACGCCAACGGTTTCGTCATAGCGGGTGGCTGCGCGAACAAGACCCATGTTGCCTTCGGCAATGAGGTCTTCCAGGAGCAAGCCGCGTCCCTGATATTCTTTGGCTATGGTAATGACAAATCGCAAATTGGATTCGATCATTTTATTGAGGCTTCTGCGATCCCCTGCGCGGATGCGCTTGGCCAGATCTATTTCTTCTTGTGGCGTGAGCAATTCGCTATAGGCGATGTCTTTGAAATAGAGTTCCAGTGCAGAACTACTGCCTCCATTTGTTCTGGTTGAGGTGCTGGAACTCATAAGAGCGGCAGACATGTATTTCCCCCGTGACTGAGAAAACGACTCTCTTGATCGAGTGTCTTGTGTTCCAACTCGTCAAAGGTTCACAATAAGTACTGTGATACCTTTCGACTCCTGTATGAGAGAATCGGTTGTTGCCAGAATATATGGCACATCGATCATGGGGAGACCAATGGCCTGATTATGTGACAACCTGGTTTAGGGGAGTGTTACTTTGGGGAGTTGATCTGGATGGGGAAACGATCACGAGCCGCAGGGGAGCGGTGTGCTCGACCAAATCACAGTGTGGGGCAAGTATTGAGGGGAAAAATAATACTTGGGCAGACAAGATAGCGGATTCAATTTTAGAATGCAACCCTTTTTCTATGCTATTCTCCTGATATTTTGAAACTCAAGGCCATATTTTTTAGTTTTTTTAATGAAATACTTATTGGCATGTTGAGAGAAAATAATAAATAGAGTTTCATTTGTCAATAAATAACGCTTGTTTAACAAGTTACAGGCTTGCTACTGGCCCTCGACAGTGTCTGTGCCGTTGAGTCCTCGCTGGGCGAGGTCGCGGTCGAGTAAGAACAAGCCGTTGCCTTCCGGGCCGACCAGCTTGATCGTGTCGATCAATTCTCTGACAATGGCTTCTTCTTCGACTTGTTCGGCAATAAACCACTGGAGAAAGGTGTGGGTGGCATGATCTCGTTCGGACAGGGCGAGATCGGCGATGTTGTAGATGCTTTGAGAGACTTTTTGCTCGTGGGCAAGGCTATCTTCGAATACTTCTAATGGGCTGTCCCAACTTTGTTTGGGGGTTTCAATGGCGCTAAAGCGTATATCGGCCTCCCGGTCGTCGAGGAAGTCGTATATCTTCATGCCATGGGTGAGTTCTTCCTGGGCCTGGACGCGCATCCAATGGGCAAAGCCATTGAGATTTTGCGTGAGAAAATACGCGGACATTGCCAGATAACTATACGCCGAGTAGTATTCCATATTGAGTTGCTCATTGAGCGCGGCGGTTATGTTTGTGTTGATCATGGTGTCCTCCTGTTGCGAGGGAGAGAAAAGCTGTATCGAGGGGGGATAAGTATAGGAAAAATATGAGTTTTGTCAACCTATTAAAATAATTGGTTGATTATACGATATTTAGAGTGCGAAGTCCCCAGTCGTGTACGGCATTTTTCTATTGATTCTTTTTGCGAAATTGCGTAAAACTTTAGCAGTTTCTAAACGCGGAGCATTTGACTACCCCAGTGTGGCTCATAAGCCACCCAACAGGAGGTTTGTTTTTTGTTATGATTCCCAAAAAGGTCCTCATGGCTTTAAACGAGCAACTCAATTTTGAGTTTCATTCGGCATTTCACTATCTCGCCATGGAGACGTATTTTCACGGGGTAAATCTGCACGGGTTTGCCAAATATATGCGCGAGCAATACAAGGAAGAACGGATGCACGCGCTCAAGATTGTGGATTATATCAATGCGCGAAACTGCAGGGTTCTACTCAAGCAGATCGCCGAACCCCCTTCTGAATGGGCATCACCTATGGAGGTTCTTGAAGATGCGCATCGGCAAGAGCAGAAATCCAGTGGGATGATCAATGATCTGGTCGATCTCGCACTGGATGAGCGCGACCATGCAACGGATATTTTCTTGAAGTGGTTTATAGAGAAACAGGTAGAAGAGGAGGCGCAAATCGGGAGTATGGTGCAAAAGTTGAAGCTGGTGGGTGATGACGCTTATGGATTATTTTTGTTGGATCGAGATATGGGATGATAGATAAGGCGATGTACACAAAAAGTGCCCTCGGATGATGAGGGCACTTTTTTTATGTACGATGTAGGCGGCGCTTTACTGACTTCCACCATGTCAGCACAGGTTTGGTGCGCCACCAGATGACCAGGCCAGAGATGGACAGGCCGATCAGGCCCCAGGCGGCGATGTCGTAGAGATAGACAAACCAATCGGCGAAGAAATAACCCGTGTGAATCTGGTGCATGATCGTGTAGAGGTCGCGTCCGGGTTTTGTAGATTGGGCGACGGAGGCCCATGTTTTTCCGCCGTTGGAACTGGTGAGCAGGCCACCTGAGGTCCACAGGTTCAAATTTTGGGTGGAGCCAATGCCAATGCGCTGGAGGCGAACACCTTCGGCGAGAGGCATAAATCCGAGGGAGATTTGCTCCCATACGATGCCGCCGTCGGTTGAGCGAATGAGGCCCAGGTCTTCGAGGACGACGTAAATGTGGTCGGGATTGTCGGGTGTATAGGCGATGTCAACGGCGCGTTCTGCCGCGAAGAGCATCGGGACCTCGGTCCAGGTTTTGCCGCCGTCTTCAGAGGAATAAAGAGCCGAGCGCGTGCCGCGATAGAGGTGTTGGGGATCGCGGGGGTCAACCGCAAATGAGAGGGTGCGTTCAGAGGGCGCGCCGAGCAGGCCGGGGTGATTGAGCAAAAAGCCCGAGATGGCGAGAAGAGATAAAAATATGAGTGCGCCTATGCCGACATAGCGATGGAGTTTGCGGAAAAATTCGGCGCGTTTTTTTCGCGTTTTGGGCTGTTCTTTGTGAAGCGGGATGGTTGTACTCCGACGTGTGGAGACTTCAGGTGTAGCACTCATTGGGATTCTTTTTCCGAGTACATGACATCGAGGAGAGTGAGAACTCTCTTGACGCCCGCATTTAAGGCGCGTACCGATAGGGTTGCGCCACTGATGCCGATAATGTCGCGGTTGAGACGAATGTGATGATCGATGTTTTTGTTCCTGTATTGGGTCAAGAATCGCTGCCGTTTGACCTCACCGCCTCGCGATTCTCGATAGACCATGATCCAGACACCGCCAACGCGGTGGTCGGGTTTGACCTTGACGATGAAGGTGATGGGTTTGTAGAGGCCAATTTGATTCGTGATGATCGCGTATCCCTGATGCCGATCATTTTTTTTTGCCTGAAAAATCGTGAAATCGGGTTCTTCGAGGCGCCACCCCAACCGCCGTTCAATGCGCCGGCGTTCTTGTGGGGTTGGAGTCCAGACTTCGCTCCAGAGCGTGTCTGCTTCTGGGAAGGCTTTTTTTAGAGCCTGTTCTTCTGTGAGATATACAGTGATAGCCTCTGGGCCATCGGGACCCTGCGCGAATCCAAGTCCCGCCAGCAGGCAGACCAGGATACAGAACACATACTTATTTTTTATCACTATTTTCTCCAGCCCTTCTTTTTAGAAATACGATGCAATCAAAAAGAAGAGGCGTCCAACGCCATCGCCTTTGTCGCCATTTGCCGGGGTTTTATAGGTGGTGTTGTAATCCAGCTTAAACACCGCGTCTTCAACGGGGCGGAAGTTCAAGCCAAAGGTGATCCCGTATTCCGAATCGCCACTTACCGATGTATCAAAATCGACCCAGTCCCAGCGCGCAATAGCTGTGAACACGGATTCTGATAAGAAATGATCGTGCCCAAAGTGAAAGTTGGTCTGTGCATAAGCACCGCGCTGGTCGCCGTTAAATCCATCGGCGGTGGCCTGTCCGTATTCGCCCTGAAGTTCAAAGGATCCCTGTGTAAATTGCGCGTCGGCACCGAGGATAGAGAGGCGGTTGTTGCCCTCATCGTCGTATTTGCCCGTGTGGAAAGATGCGCCGAGGTCAATGCCCAGTCGCGGGCTGAAGCCGAATCGTCCGACGAGTGCTTTGTCGTGGTTGTTGTCCGATTTTTGGCTGCCCCGTCCGCTTCGAATGCGGAGTTTTCCGTCGGAGTTGACTTTTTCGTTAAATCCGTTGACCAGATAGATTTCATAAGTTGCCACGGAGAGTTCAGAGGGATAAAAGGTGCCAAAGAAGCCCATTCCTGCTTCTGAGAGGGTGGATGGCATGATCTGACGGTTCACAGTGGGGCGTTCAGTCAGGTCGTTGAGTGGGCTATCGTGCAAGAGGTTAAAACGCCCGAGCGGCGAGAGTATGACACCGCCCCGATAGTTGAATGATTCTTTAAGGGTGAAGTCCAGGACGGCGTATTCGAGTTTGATTTCGCCATCGGTGTTGCTGCTGCCTTTGACGAGGCCGCCGTGTTCAAATTCGATTTCGCATGAAACGTGAATTCGGTCAGTGATTTCCGAAAAGATGAAGGGGATGAAGCGGTGCTGGTCAAAGGTGCTGTCTTTTCCTTCTGTCCATTCAAATTCGTGGTCAATATATCCGCCGATAGCTACATTTCTGCCCATGCGTTTGATATAGGGTTTGTCGTATATGCCACTGGGCAATTCGGGCCGTTTGTTTTCTTCGGCTATGGTGGGTAGTGCGAGTGTGAGAGATAAGAACGAAGCGAGCAATTTGAAGCGCATGCTTTTCTCCTGTGTGAAACACAAGACCATTCAAAGTGGGTTGACATGGTGCGTGGAATACCCTAATTTGAATGTGAGTTGTGCTTTTGGCGTGACTCTGACCATCTTCCGCCGGGCTGGCAGGCTCTTGAAACGGGAGGTGGTCTTTTTTGTTTGGCGGTCTATAAAAATGTTTTACTAATAAAACACTCGCCCAACAAATAAAACAAATGTTGGGCTTATGTCAACAGGTTTTTTTATTTTTTTCCAAATTATGATAAGTCAGATTAATTTAGCTTTGGCGATTACCTGAAAAGAGTTGAATTTTTGGGACAAGTACCTATTATAGCGCAGTGTTTTTTTGATCTCAATGCGAGGAGAGTAAAATGTCTGATGGATTAAAAGTCGCTGTGGTTGGTGCGAGTGGTATTGGGCAGCACCACGCGCGGTGGCACCATTTGTCGGGGTCCCGGGTGGTGGCATTTGTGGGGACTTCGGAAGAGTCGTGTGCAAGAACCCGGTCGCAATTGCAGGCGTATTTTGGATTTGATGGGCGTGCATATACAGATGTGGCGCAGATGCTGGCGGCTGAACAGCCCGATGTGGTCGATGTTTCAAGTCCTTTTAATTTGCACAGAGAGCATGCAATTATGGCTCTGGAAAGTGGGTGCCATGTGGTGTGTGAAAAGCCCTTGTGCTGGGATGTGGATAGGGATTTGGACGATATTTTGGCAGATGGACAGGCAGTGGTACGTGCGGCGGAGCAGGCTGGCAAGCCGCTGGTGATGTCTGCACAATATCCCGCGGGGATTTCAATTTATCGCGATTTTTACGCGCGTGTGCGGGGGGCGTGGGATAAGGTTGAATCGCTTGAGATGGAGATGGAGGTGAAGGGGCGCGGGGGTCCAAAGGCGCGAGAAGATATCTGGATTGATGTGGCTTCCCATCCGTTGAGTTTGGTTCTGGGGTTTTTGCCTGGGGGAGAAATTGATTGGGCAACGGCCTCGTGTACTATAGGCGAGCGGGAGAATCGCGCGGGTTTTGAGGTGGTTATGCCCAATGGACGGTGCGATGTGCGGTTTGTTTTGCGCGATATTGATGAGGGGATTCCCGTGCGGCAATTTGGCGTGAATGGCTTTTTGGTGAATTGGGAGGGGTTTGCCGATGATGAGGGTATTTATCGCGCGCGATTGGTTCACGGAGACGAGTCTGTGATTTGCCGCGATTTTATGCATATTTTAATTGATGAATTTGGCAAACATGTACGAGGCGAAGATGGGCGGGTTGTTGTTTCTGGTGCGGATGCTTTGAAGAATTTGCAGTATCAAATTGCCCTGTTGAAGCAGGCGGATTGGTCTGTATGAGTGCGCGAGCAGACATTGGGGTGGTGATTACCACGCATAATTACGGGCATTATCTCGCCGCGTGTTTGGATTCGGTTTTGTCACAGACGCTTTTGCCTCGCCAGGTGGTGGTGGTTGATGATGCCAGTGAGGATAATGCGGCAGATGTTGTAGCGGCTTTTTCCGATGTGCAGTATTGTCGCGTCAATTTTCGCAATGGCAACCGCGCTCGAAATTTTGGTTTTTTGAAGGTTTCGACTTCTTATGTCGCGTTTTTTGATGCGGATAATGTGATGATGCCGCGCTTTCTATATGTGCTTTACGGCGCGTTGCAGGAGGTTCCTCAGGCCACATTTGCTTATGGCGATCGCATTGTGTTTGACGATGGCGATTTACAACAGGGCGAGCGCGAGGTGTCCGGCCCGTTTGATGTGCGGCGATTGCGCGCCGGAAATTATATTGATCTCGCCGCGTTGATTCGAGCTGATAGCTTTCCAGGATTTGATCCCGATGTGCGCCGATATCAGGATTGGGATTTGTGGCTGAATATCGCGCTCATACAGGGGGGGATTGGGCAGTATGTGCCTGAGGCATTATATTATTATAGGGTGCATCCACACAGTGTAAGCCAGCGCGAAGATAGGGATCGGGCTATGTGGCGTATTCGCAGAAAATACCATCTTGGATGGGGGGCACTGCCCCTGCTGCGCCATTCTTTCAGGCTCTATCAATTCGCGCGAAAGACAAAGTCTGTATTGGGAAGAAAAAATTAAGCGTTGAGAATTAAGGGTTGGAGCGGGCTGACCGCTAATTTCTGACCGCTGCCATCTTGACATGATGCGTTACAGGCGTTACTTTTTCAACGGGTGTGTACATATACTTAAGGCATTTAGAAAAGTGGAGATTGCCATGTCATTCGATATTGCTGCGATTGCCAATGCCGATTACATCGACGCGATGTATGAGAAGTACAAACAAGACCCAAAACTGGTGGATGAAAGATGGCATATATTTTTTGCGGGTTTTGATTTGGGAATGCAACGCGATGGCGCCGACATGACGCCAGATACGTCAGGTGAAAGCCAGGCGGAGGAAGATGTCATGGCGTTTCTCGATGCTTATGACACGTTGGAGGAATATACCCGTATGGATGCGAATAGGCAACAGGGGGCTATGGCTCTGGTCAATGCCTATCGCACATGGGGGCACCTTGTCGCTGATATCGCGCCGATGAGTTATACGCGCCCACCGTATCCGCTATTGGAGTTGTCTGAATACGGCTTTACAGAAGAGGACCTGGATCAAATTGTCGGCAATGGCGGGTTCCTCGGTCCCACGGACGGTACGTTGCGCGACCTCGTTGCAAAGCTCAGGCAAACATACTGCAGTTCTGTGGCGGTAGAGTACACAGATATTCCGTATAAGAGCCAGCACGAGTGGCTGGAACAGCACATGGAGCCAATATTAAATCGGCCAAAATTCAGCGCAGAACAATGCCGAGACCTGCTGAGAAAATTGATCGAGGCCCAGGAGTTTGAACAATTTTTGCATGTTAAATATATCGGGAAAAAGCGATTTTCTATTGAAGGCGGCGAAGCGCTGATCCCGATGTTGCACGCGCTTATTGAAACGGGGGCTGCGTTAAATGTCCAGGAAATGGTGATGGGGATGGCGCATCGCGGCAGGCTCAATGTGCTCACGCATATTATGCAAAAGCCCTATCCGGAGATATTCAGTGAATTTGAGGGCGTTGAAGTGGGTCGCTCCGAGGGGTCGGGCGATGTAAAATACCACATGGGATTCGCCCATGAGTATGTCACGCGCGATGGTCACACGGTGCATTTGGGTTTGACGCCCAATCCGAGTCACCTCGAGTTGGTCAATCCCGTGATTGAGGGCATTGTTTGTACGAAGCAAGAGACAAAAGGCGATATTCAGCACGAGCATATCGTACCGTTGATTATCCACGGCGATGCCGCTTTTGCAGGGCAGGGCATTGTGCCAGAGACGATTTGCTTGTCCCATCTGGATGGCTATGATAATGGGGGTACGATTCACATTGTTGTGAATAACCAGATCGGTTTTACCGCTCTGCCCCGGGAGTCCCGTTTTACAGCGTATCCAACAGATGTGGCGAAGATTGTTAAGATGCCCATTTTTCACGTCAACGCCGATGATCCCGAAGCTGTGGTACACGCGGCGCGTATGGCAATGGCGTATCGTCAGGCGGTTAAAAACGATGTGATTATCGACCTGTGGTGTTATCGCCGATACGGTCACAATGAATCCGACGATCCCGCTTTTACACAGCCCCTGCAATCTGCTGAAATCGCCGAGCATCCAACGGTTGTCGATCTGTATTCGAGGCGTTTGATTGAGCAAAATATCGCAACAGAAGATGATGTCGATGCGATGAAGCAGGCTGTGCGCGAGAAACTCGAGGCGGCATTCGTCGATGCGAAAAATCAAAAGGCAAAACCGCGCGAGCCAACATTCGGGGGCGCGTGGAAGGGGTTTGGGAAGGCGGGCGCAGACCGCACGGCAAAAACCGCGGTGAGCAGAGAAATATTGATTGATATTGCCGAAAAGGCGACGACTGTGCCCGAGGGATTTAACGCCTATCGCAAATTGGTGCGCCAACTCGATTACCGCATGCAAATGGTCCATGGTAAGGTGGGTATGGACTGGGGTTGTGCGGAGATGCTCGCGTTTGGCAGTTTGTTAGTCGATGGGTTCCCGGTGCGATTGGCCGGGCAAGATTCTCAGCGGGGTACATTTAGCCATCGGCAAGCGGTGTGGCACGATATTGAAAATGGCTCGATTTATTCACCGCTGAATCATCTATCGGATGGTCAGGGTGGTTTCAGGGTCTATAATACGATGCTTTCGGAATTGGCGGTGCTGGGCTTTGAGTTTGGCGTGAGTTATGCCAATCCCAATAAATTGACGATCTGGGAAGCTCAGTTTGGCGATTTTGCCAATGGCGCGCAGATGATTATCGATCAGTTTATTTCCAGTTCTGAGGCTAAATGGGAAAAGATGAGCGGGCTGGTGATGCTGTTGCCACACGGGTTTGAAGGCCAGGGTCCAGAGCATTCGAGTGCGCGGTTAGAGCGTTTTCAGGCGTTGTGTGCCGAAGACAATATGCAGGTGGGTTGTCCCACGTTGCCCGCGCAGTATTTTCATTTGTTGCGTCGCCAGATGCTGCGCGCTTTTCGCAAGCCTCTCGTTTTGATGATGCCAAAGAGTTTATTGCGGCACAAAGGATCGGCCTCAACGCTCGAGGATTTGTCCGAGGATGCGTTTTATCCCGTTTTAGACGATCCCGCACAGCCCGATCCCAGCGGTGTGAAGCGCGTTGTTTTCTGTACGGGGAAGGTTTTTTTTGACTTAAAAGAGGGACGGGACAAAAAGGGCGACGAGCGGCTTGCGCTGGTGCGGATTGAGGAACACTATCCCTTTCCATGGGATGAGGTGGGTGCTATACTCGAGAAATACGGCGATGCGGATATTTTTTGGGGACAAGAAGAGCCGCAAAATATGGGTAGTTGGGATTTTATGGAGCCAAAACTTCGTCGATTGCTCGATAACAAAAAGCCAGTGCGCTATTTGGGACGAAAGCCCACGGCTGCAACGGCCACGGGTATTCAGTCGGTGCATTTGGCCGAACAGCAAGAGATCGTGGAGATGGCTCTGGATTTTTCTTAGGGAGGCGCGTACATGCCTGTTGATGTGGTTTTGCCCGAATTGGGAGAGTCAGTGACCGATGCCATTCTGGTCGAGTGGTTGAAATCGGATGGCGAGGCCGTGACGGTGGATGAACCCCTTGCGGTTATTGAAACGGATAAAGCCGATGTCGAATTGCCCGCGCCTTCGGCGGGGGTGTTGCATACGCTGAAGGCCGATGGCGATACGATTGAGGTCGGCGAGACCATTGCCACAATAGATGAGGATGGCAAAGCCGTTTCAAAGGCTGAAGTATCGGAGAAGGTCGATACGCCTGTAGAGTCTGTACAGGACGATGGTTTGAGTCCGGCAGTGCGTCGGTTGGTGACAGAGCACGACCTCGATCCCGCAGCGATTACGGGTACGGGAAAAGACGGGCGGTTGACCAAAGAAGATGTGCTGGCGTACCTCGAATCTGCCGCGTCCGATTCGCCTGTTTCTGAACCAGAAGCCTCTGCACCACCTCCTGCTCCCGCTGTTTCGAGCGATGGCGAGCGGCGCGAACCCATGAGCCAAATTCGCACGCGCATTGCCGAGCGGCTGGTTTCTGCACAGCAGACAGCGGCGATGTTGACGACGTTTAATGAAGTAGATATGAGCGGTATTTTTGATTTGCGCGCGAAATACAAAGAGATGTTCGCAGATGTACACGGCATATCTCTGGGTTTGATGTCCTTTTTTGTTCGCGCCAGTGTTATTGCTTTGCAGGAATATCCCGATGTCAATGCCAGTATTGATGGTTCTGATATTGTCTATCGCGATTATGTCAATATGGGCATTGCAGTGGGTACTGATCGCGGTCTTGTCGTGCCTGTTTTGAAGTCGGCAGAGCGCATGTCTTTTGCTACTATTGAGTCTGAAATTAAGCGCGTGGCGCTCTCTGCGCGAGAAGGCAAGTTGGGGTTGGATGAGCTGAGCGGGGGCACGTTTACAATTACCAATGGCGGGGTGTTTGGGTCGCTGTTGTCAACGCCTATTCTCAATCCGCCCCAGACGGGTATTTTGGGCATGCACGCTATTCAGAATCGGCCTGTCGCGGTGGGGGATGAGGTGGTTGTTCGCCCGATGATGTATCTGGCATTGACTTATGATCACCGCCTGATTGATGGTCAGACTTCGGTCACGTTTCTGGTTCGCGTAAAAGATTTGCTCGAAGATCCCGCACGTATGATGCTGGAAGTGTGAAAGGAGTATCTCGTGGCAGATAATACATTCGATCTCATTGTTATCGGTGCTGGACCGGGGGGATATGTGGCGGCGATTCGCGCGGCGCAATTGGGCATGCGCGTGGCCTGTGTTGAGAAACAGGCGTTGGGTGGCACCTGTCTGAATGTGGGCTGTATTCCGAGTAAAGCCCTTTTGGAATCGAGTGAGTTGTTTCATCAGGCAGAGTCTTCGTTGGATATTCACGGCGTAAAGACCGGTGGTGTGGAATTGGATTTGGCGGGTATGATGAAGCGCAAGTCCAGTATTGTGCGAAGAATGACGGGTGGTATCCGCGGCCTGTTTCGCAAGAATAAGGTGACGCATATTGCGGGACTGGGACGGTTGGCTGGCGATGGAAAGGTCGATGTTGGGGGGGATGTTTATTCGGCAGAGCGCATTTTGATCGCTACGGGTAGTTCTGCGATTGAGTTGCCCAATTTGCCTTATGACGGTGAGTATGTGATTAGTTCTACCGAGGCGTTGGCACTGGATGAGGTGCCCGGGAAGATGATTGTTATTGGCGCAGGTGCGATTGGTCTCGAGCTGGGGTCGGTGTGGCATCGTCTGGGTGCAGAGGTGCATGTGGTTGAATTTTTAGATGGGATTACGCCGACGATGGACCGCGAATTGTCCCTCGGTTTGCAGAAGGTGCTGGAGAAGCAGGGGCTGAAATTTTCGTTTGAGACGCGCGCGGAGTCAGCCGAGGTTCGCGACGGGAAGGTGATAGTGACGCTCGCACAGGGCGATGAGACGACTTCTGAGACGTGTGACCGGTTGTTGGTCGCTGTTGGGCGAAGACCAAATACCGATGGGCTGGGTTGCGAAGATGTGGGCTTAGAGATGGATGACAACGGGCGCATTCTGGTCGATGAGGCGTTTGAGACAAATTTGCCGGGTGTCTATGCGATTGGCGATGTGATTCCCGGTCCGATGCTGGCGCACAAGGCAGAGGAAGAGGGTGTGGCTGCGGTGGAATGTATGGCGGGGAAGGCGGGGCATGTGAATTATGACGCGATTCCCAATGTGGTGTACACGCATCCAGAACTGGCATCGGTGGGGATGACTGAGGAGCAGGTTGTGGCGGATGGCATTCCCTATAAGGTGGGTAAGTTTCCAATAGCAGCCAATGGTCGCGCACATACGCTACAGGCAGTGGATGGAGAGGTGAAGATTATTGCTCACGAGAAGACGGACCGCGTTTTGGGCATTCACATTTTGTCCGCACGCGCGTCCGATATGCTCGCCGAAGGAGTTCTGGCAATGGAATTTTCCGCGAGTGCAGAGGATATTGCGCGAACAATGCACGCGCATCCCACGCTTCCTGAGGCTCTGAAGGAGGCCGCGTTAAATGTGGGGGATGAGGCGATTCATATTTGAGAAAACTTGACATTGCCTGTTTATATATGTAGCTTTAAAAAACATCACCTTTAAGGTTTAATCTAATGACATCTTCTTTCACGCATACATCTATCGCTCACCAGACTATGATCGTTTTGCTGGTGAGAAAGGCCGCGTCCTGAAGACGGGTTTTAGGGGATAGGTGTGTCCATGCGTGAAAGAAGAGGCTTTGCCTGATTTGTTCATAAAACAAATAAAATGAGCGATTTAGGCTTGATTTTAGTTTATTTTTTAAGGCTGTGGCACACATTGTGACCACAGCCTTTTCTTTTTTTGAAAGTGCGACCAATGACCATTTTGGAATTACATCATATTGCCATGGCTTACGGTGCTCAGGATGTGCTGACCGATGTGTCTTTTAAGATCAATAAAGGCGAGAAGGTTGGTCTGATTGGTGATAATGGCTGCGGAAAGACCACCATTTTAAAACTGATTGCGGGTATTGAAATACCCGTTTCTGGTACTGTGAGTAAGGTAAAAAGCATATCTACGGGGTATCTCGAGCAGCACCTGAAATTTCAGGTGGGAAGGCGTGTTGAAGAAGAAATCGCCTCGGTATTTGAAGCAGTCAATCAGATGCAGCGCAAAATGCGCAAACTGGAAGCTCAGATGGCAAACAGTGCGTCCGATCAAATCAACGCTGTGATGGAACAGTATGGGCGCTTACAGGAGGCTTTTGAGCGGGCAGATGGCTATGCTTGTCAGGCAAAAATTGATGCGGTCATAGATGGACTGGGTATAGGGGCCTGGCGGGACCAATCTGTCGATGTATTGAGTGGCGGCGAAAAGAATCTGGTGGGATTGGCAAAAATTCTGCTGGGCGAGCCTGATCTGCTGTTGCTGGATGAACCGGGCAATCACCTCGATTTTGAAGGGTTGGCCTGGTTAGAGGCGTTTTTGCAAAATTTGGACCGAACGGTGATTCTGGTATCGCACGATCGCTATATGCTGGATCGGGTTGTGAATCGGATTGTGGAAGTTGAAGATGGAAAAGCCAGCGCATATATGGGCAATTATTCGGCCTACCGCGCAGAAAAAATGCGTCAGTTGCTCTTGCAGAAAGCGGCATACGATAACCAGCAGAAGGAAATTCAACGGCTGGAGGATATGATCAAGCGGTTTGAATTGTGGGGTGGAGAAAAAAATATACGACGTGCGAGAAATAAGGGAAAAATGCTGGACCGCATAGACCGGATCCATCGACCAGTCATGGATCGCGAGCGTATTGACCCTGCATTTGGCGCAATTCAGGGCAGTGGAAAAATTGCCTTAGAGTTGCGGAAATACGGGCGCAAGGCGGGTAAGCGCACGCTGTTTCGAGATGTTGATTTGCTGGTGCAATCGGGCGAGCGCGTTGGATTGGTTGGGGGTAATGGAACTGGTAAATCCATGCTCTTTAAGGATATTGTTGCCGAGGCTGCCTGGGAACATCCCACAATGCGAATCGGTCCACGCATTCAATTGGGGTATTACGCACAAGAACACGAGACCTTAAATGACAATCGAACCATTCTCGAAGAGATCTGTTTGTCGGGTGAGTTGAACCGCGATCAGGGAGGTAGGGTGCTGTCCAGGTTTTTATTTGGATGGCGTGATCTGGACAAAAAAGTCGGCAATTTAAGCGGCGGAGAAAAAAGCCGCGTTCAGTTGGCCTGTTTGATGGTGTCTGGAGCCAATATGTTGCTATTGGATGAGCCGACCAATCATCTGGATATCGCATCTCGCGAGCAGGTGGAAGATGCCCTTGAAGACTTTGACGGTACACTCATAGTGATTTCACACGATCGCTATTTCTTCGATAAAATTGCTGAGCGCGTGATTGAAGTGCGCGACCTGAATCTGGAATCCCATGTAGGCAATTTCTCAGATTTTTGGGCAAGACGGAGATCAGATAAAACGCCGGATGGAGAGATCGATTCTGAGGTTGAAAAACAAATTGAGGCGTTGGAAGAGGAGAAATTGCGATTGGAACGGGGGATGGCATCGGCTTTTGAAAAAAGAGATTTCAAGAGAGGAGATCGCCTCAGCCGTCGGTTGCGTCTGGTGGAACAACAGATTGAAAACCTCTATGAGGCTTTGTAAATCATATTGTCAGCATTACGACAAAACACCGCAATAAATCTATTGCGGTGTTTTGTTTTTAGACTGTCTGTCTTGCCTCGTTTATTCCAGATCTTTGAGGGGTATTGAAAGGGCGTCTCGAAGGATTTTGCCGGGTTTGAATCCGACTTTGCGTCGCGCAGGCACATAGACTTCTTCGCCCGTTCGGGGATTGCGTGCGCGAGGGCGGGCATTGGTGCGTTTGACTTCCCAGCTTCCAAAGCCTCGAATTTCGATTCGTTCACCTTCGACGATGGCATCTGCAAGGGTTTCAAAGAGTACATCTACAGCCTGTTTCGCCATCGTGTTTTTGCAATCAATTTCATCTGCAAGTATTTTTGCCAGGTCTGCTTTGGTGATGGTTTGCACTCGCTACCCTCCACAAAAAATACCAAACGCATTGGACAATTCTATAAAATAAGGCGTTTCAGACGATTATCCAGAAAATAATGAAGCGATTTTTCACAAAAAAACGGCGACCTCGCTGGATGGTCACCGCGATGATTTATGGTGGGCGCACAGGGACTCGAACCCCGGACCAACGGATTATGAGTCCGTCGCTCTAACCAACTGAGCTATGCGCCCCAAATTTAGTTTTGCTAATCCAACGCGAAAAACAAAGATAAGGAACAGAGGTCAGTTATGCAACCGAAAATTAGATACCTTATGAAAGTTATTTTGGTTCAACCATCGCTTTGCGCTGGGCCGTAAGGTGGCGGTGTTTTTCCAGTGTGGTGCGCAGGTCGTCGGGAGAAAGCGGTTGGCGCAATTGCTTTTCGATCAGTTCGATTTCGCCTTCGAGACTTTTGAGATGGAACTTGTGAATATAATCTTGAATGGGAACATCGATGTTGGGATTCTCAATGCCGATTTCCAGAGATAGGTCGGTCAATATGCGGCTCAAGCGTTCATCGTTGCACTGATTGATGAGGTGCGCGGCTTCAATGGATTGTTTCTGTTGGCGATTATTGGCAATCAGGGTGGCGATTTGCCGATAGGTACTATTTGTGAAGTTGTCGGGAGAAATTTGATTGAATACGCTATCGGCGGTTTCGGGATGTTGCATCAGGAAGGTGAGCAGTTCGCGCTCGGAACGGGGCCGCGTGTCATAAGGTTCGGGTTCTGGTTGTCCATTTTGCGGTCTTGTGGTGCGGCGTTGTGTTTGAGCAATGCCGATGAGGGTTTCTTCATCTATCCCGATTTTTTCGGCGATGTCTTTGATGAGAAATTGTTTGAGCGCGATGTCTTTGATGCGTCCAACGAGTTCGGCAAATGCGTTTGCTGTTCGGGTTTTGCCATCTACGGTAGAGAGGTCGTCGCGTTGGGCAAATTGTTCTATGAGAAAGTCGATGGCGGGTGCGGCGTTTTCGGTGAGGCTCAGAAGGCCATCGGGTCCGTGGGCGCGTACATAGCTGTCGGGGTCGTGGTCTTCGGGCAGGGTGACAACGCGGACTTCGAGGCCCACTTCAAAGAGCGATCCGATACCGCGCATTGCCGCGGTTGCACCGGCGATGTCGCCGTCAAAGATGAGTATGGTTTTGGGTGTATAACGCCTGAGCAGGCGCGCCTGGTCGGTTGTGAGTGCTGTGCCAGAGGATGCAACCGCGTTTTCAGTGCCGTATTGCGTCAGAGCAATGAGGTCCATATACCCTTCAACAACGAGTGCTACACCCGCGTCGCGAATGGCATCTCTATTGCGCCACAAGCCGTACAGGGTGGCACTTTTGTTGTACACAGGGGTTTCCGGAGAGTTGATGTATTTGGCCTGTTCGTTGGGGTCGAGGGCGCGCGCGCCAAAGGCGACGGGACGACCTGTGGCGGCGTGAATGGGGAAGGTGATGCGATTGCGAAAGCGGTCGTAAAAACCGCTTCCTTTTTGGTTGGCTAAGACGAGACCAGCGCGTTCGAGTATTTGCGGAGAGAATTTCCGACGGGTGGCGACTTGTAAAAAGCCATCCCATTGATCGGGCGCGTAACCGAGGGAAAAGGCATCGATTATGTCGCGGTTTATGCCGCGATTCTCGAGGTAGGCCATTGCATCGGCGGCTTTCTCGTCCTGTGTGAGCAGGTGGTGAAAATATTTGACCGCGAGTTCATTGGCAAGGTAGAGTTGGTCAAAGACTTCCTGCTGGTCCGGGTCTGCCGGCTTTGCATCGGGCAGGGCTATGCCCGCGCGATCGGCGAGTTGGCGAACAGCTTCGATAAAGCTGATGTTTTCTATGTCGCGCAGAAATGTAAAGCTGTTTCCACCCGCACCGCAGGCGAAACACTTGTAGATCTGTTTTTCCTGCGAGACGTTTAAGGAGGGTGTGGAATCGTCGTGGAAAGGACACAGGCCGACAAAGCTTTTACCCCGGCGGGTCAGCGCAACGTGATCGCCCACAACATCGACAATGTCGATAGACAGGCGCACTTGATCGATGACAGTTTCTGGAATGCGCGGCATGTAAGGAACTCCCCGGGGAGAGGGAGGCTGTAAATAGGTGTTGTAAGCTAATTTTAAGCTGGATCAACCCAATCGCCACCGGCGCGTATCAGGTCAATCAGTTCGTCAACCGCGCCTTCTGTGGGGATATTGCGTTTGACGATGTCTTTGCCCTTGTAGAGCGTGATTTTGCCAGGTCCACTGCCTACATAACCGTAATCGGCGTCGGCCATTTCACCCGGTCCGTTGACAATGCAGCCCATAATGCCAATTTTGACGCCTTTGAGGTGGTTGGTGTGGCTGCGAATCAGGGCGGTGGTTTCCTGCAGGTCAAACAGGGTGCGTCCACACGAAGGGCAGGATATGTATTCGGTTTTGGATATGCGGGTGCGCGTGGCTTGCAAGATGCCGAAGGCCGTTCGGGTGAGAGTGTGGGCGTCTATTTGATCGGATGCTTCGAGCCACAAGCCATCGCCGAGGCCATCGACGAGCAGTCCACCGCAGTCTGTGGCGGCGTAGAGCATGAAGGCATCATTGGCTGAGTACATTGTTGCGCTATACGTTCGGCGGATGACTACGGGTATATCGCAATGCCAATCTGCAAGCAGGCAGAATGCGCGGCGCAGTTCGGGCATGGCGTGGGTGTTGTGGGTTTGCAGGACGAGTACTGCACGGGGATCGTCCTCGACTGCGCGGATGAGCGGTGCGTCGAGTTCGGCGAGTTCGGCACATATAAAGGTGATGCAGTCGGCTGTGTGATTGGCTTGCAAGTATGCAGCCGCAGAAAAAATCGGGTATGCGGTGGAAGCGGGCGACCAGGACCGGGCATTTTGAATGACGCCAAGTGTGCCCGGCAGTTCAAAATTGAGGGTGCGATTGCCGGTGTAGATAAAGTCAACGGCCATGTCGGCAATGTGCCATTTGTCGAGCACCGCATCGTACGTATAGCCAAAGGGGTGCAGAGATTCGGGGGTGATGGTGCCCTGTGGGGTGGCGATGACGATAGGGACACTCGGTTTGCCGATTTTTTCAATCTGTCGCGTTTCGCGACGCGTGTACGAAAATGGATCGATATGGGATGTTTGAGTTTCCGGTATTGGCGCGTGATCGCTGCGGTTGCGATAGCGGGCGACCAGTGTTTGCGCCACGGGGATTTCGGCTTCGGGTTCTTCGGTGAGGGAGACGCGAATGGTGTCGCCCAGGCCGTCTTCGAGCAGCGCGCCTATGCCCACGGCCGATTTGATGCGTCCGTCTTCGCCATCGCCAGCTTCTGTGACTCCCAGGTGGAGCGGATAGTTCATGCCTTCGGCCATCATTTTGTGTACGAGCAGGCGGTAGGCTTGAACCATAATTTGCGGATTGCTGGCTTTCATGGAAAATACGATGTCGTGATAGTCGAGGTCACTGCATATCCGCGCAAATTCGAGTGCGGATTCAACCATGCCGAGTGGGGTGTCGCCAAACCTGCTCATAATGCGGTCTGAGAGCGATCCGTGGTTGGTGCCAATTCGCATGGCTGTGCCGTATTCTTTGCAGATTTTGACCAGTGGTGCGAATCTGTCGCGGATGCGCTGTAATTCTTCGGCGTATTGGGCATCGGTGTATTCGATGATTTGGAACTTTTTTTTGTCGGCATAATTGCCGGGGTTCACGCGCACTTTTTCCACAATTCGAGCGGCGATTTCCGCGGCATTGGGGGTGTAGTGAATATCGGCTATCAGTGGGGTGTGGTAGCCCGCGGCTCTGAGTTTTTTTTGGATGTTTTCGAGGTTTCGGGCTTCGTTCTGGCTGGGTGCTGTTATGCGCACGTATTCACATCCGGCGCGGATCATGCGGATGGACTGGGCGACTGTGCCATCGGTATCCATGGTATCGGTTGTGGTCATTGATTGCACGCGGATGGGATTGTCGCCGCCGAGTGGCACACCCCCGATATCGACTTCGCGGGTTTTGAAGCGGGCGTATTCCGTGAGCGAATTGCAGTATTTGCCCGGAGAGATGAGCAGGTCGCTGGTTATGGACATTGGTCGTCTCTGTGGTTGGTGGATAGTAGGGGCGGGTTTCGAGCGATGTACAACTGGTCGTTTCTCAGACCAGTTCAACCCGCTCCTACTTAGATTCCTCAAGCATTTCGTTGATTTTTTTTCGCGCTTTACCGGCTTCTTCGTTGAGCTTTTCAATTAGAGGAGGCTTTTGTTCGATCTGAATGCCCAGTGCTTCGAGCAGGGTTTTTACGTTGGGAAACATGGCCTGTACACCATCCGCAATCACCCGAGCGGATTTTTGAAGCGGTGCGCCTAAGGCAGAATTGTCGATGAATTCGGGCACGCGGCTATGGATGGGCTTTGCATGTAAAAATATGGCGATCAGACCCAAAATCAATGCGCCTTGAGCCAATCCCAGGGCAATGCCACCAAATGCGTCAATCGCGCCGAGGGGCGATTGACGCAGCATTCCGTGAAGGGTGCGTCCGAGAAAATAGCAGGCGGCCAGGACGGCCGCAAATACCACAAAGAACCCGATTAGCGCGGTGCCCGTGCCGAGGTCTTCTGTTGTATCGAACAAAGCGCGTGCTGTTGTTTCGCCATAAGTGAGGGCAAAACCATAAGCCAATATCACGCTGAGTAGCATGATGAGGCTTTGTACCAGTCCAATTTGCCATCCTTTTCGAGCGAACCAGAAGAGGCCGAGGGCAAAAATGAGATCGACGATGTTCATTTGAAGTGCAAAATGGGAATGGATAAAAAAAAAGCGATAGCCACCCTGAGTGATTATCGCTTAATTCAAATAATTGCGAAAGACTTAGCGGGTGTATTGCTGGTCCAATTTGATCCGCTTGCGTCTTGCTGCGGCAATTTTGCGTTTCCGACGTTCACTTGGTTTTTCAAAGTGTTGATTTTTCTTCATGTCGGAAATAACACCGGCTTTTTCGCAGGCCTTTTTGAACCGTTTGAGTGCTCTTTCGAACGGCTCGTCGTCACGTACGAGGACACCAGGCATGCCGGGACTCACCCCTTTCTTTGGAGAATGTGATGAATTATCAAAACGGATTTAAATATAACATATAAAATGTCTCGTACTTTTGCAACCCGTTTTTCCCATGTCGTCCAACTCAGAATTTGCTTGCTATAAAAAACGTCTTTGTTCATTTCAAGACGTTTTTTATTTTTAATGCAGGATTTTGAGACTTTGGTTTTGACTGGGAACTCAAAAGAGTGTCGGGCGTTTTGGATGAGGGAAAGGACCACCAGACGGAGGAACGAATGCAGTTAACAAATCAAAACATGATCAACGACAAGCTCAGGACCCTGCGCTTACGCCTGTCCAGCCAGAGTTTTTTAACGGCTTATTTTTTTCTTTTGGCGGTTATTATTGTCATTGTATTCCTCATTTATACCCAGCTTTACGTGGTGCAACCCATGCGGCAAGAAGCCAGGCGTATGGGAGAGTTTTACGCTTTTATGCATGGTGTGGCTACGTTGGACACCATTGAGGTTAAGGGATTTTATAAGGATGTCATTTTTGATACTGTCCAAAATCCCAATTTTCCGGTCGTAATCACAGACGAACAGGGTCTTCCCCGATACTGGAAAGCGATAGATATTCCCTTTGATGACCACAGTCCGGAAACTCAGGGCAAGGTGATGGACAAGGCTTACGCGCTCGATCAAGAAAATGACCCGTTGCCGTTTGAGTGGCCTGGGACAGAATGGGGCCCGGATAATAAACCCGTCAACAAGAAACCGGAAATCTGGTATTTACACTGGGGAGCATCCGCGCTGGAGAAGCGTTTGAACTGGTTGCCCTGGGTCGCTTTTGGGGTGACAATCGTATTTACTGGGGGCGGATATCTCGGATTTCGGTATATTAAGAATAGAGAACAGCGTTCTATCTGGGTGGGGATGGCACGAGAAACAGCCCATCAGTTGGGTACGCCGCTGTCTTCACTGTACGGTTGGTTGGCGTTGTTGAGGGACGAGTTGGATGCAGAGGGTGATAAAAAGAGTAGTCAGAGGCTGAAAAGTATTCTGGGAGAAATGGATCGGGATACGAGTCGGTTGGATAAGATTGCTTCTCGTTTTAGTCTGATTGGTTCTACGCCCGAATTGCGATTGGAACAGGTGCGCGATGTGGTGGCTGAAACAGCGGGTTATCTGCGCGCGCGCTTGCCGGAGAATGTGCAAATTGTAGAGGAACTGGACGATGTGCCGGTTGTTCCGCTCAACCGGGAACTTTTGGGATGGGCGTTTGAAAATCTTTTCAGGAATGCCGCCGATGCAATGGAGGGGAGAGGGGGCCGCATTGATGTATCGTCGCGCCTGGAGGAACATCGGGTGGTTATTGAGGTGCGCGATACGGGAAAGGGCATGCCTTCGCATATGTTAAAGCAGGTTTTTTTGCCGGGTACCAGCACCAAGAAACGCGGGTGGGGACTCGGTCTGGCATTTGTGAAACGCATTGTGGAAGACTATCACAGCGGAAAAGTATATATCAAAGAAAGTGTGCCAGATCAGGGCACGACATTTGTCGTCTTGCTGCCTTTGTCTCCGGCAGATATAGATAACTCATAATCCTTTATCAATTAACAAAAGAGGTGCATGTGAATCAAACGCAAGAAGCCAAGCAGATTTTGTGGGCAGATGACGAGATCGATTTGTTGCGACCCCATCAAATTTTTCTCAAAGATCGAGGATATGATATAACTCCTGTGACCAATGGAGACGATGCTATTGCCATGGTTCAGAAGCGCGGATTTGATGCGGTATTGCTCGATGAGATGATGGCTGGACGAGATGGGTTGTCAACCCTGGCGGCGATTAAGGATATCAATCCGCATATTCCGGTTATTATGATTACGAAAAACGAAGAAGAACGATTGATGGAACAGGCTATTGGACAGCGGATTGACGACTATTTGACCAAGCCCGTGAATCCGAGTCAGATTTTGCTGGCGTGCAAAAAATTGCTCGACACGCGTCAAATTCAAAAAGACCGCATGGGTCTGGACTATGCGGCTGCATCCAACAGGTTGCGCGAATCTCTCATATTGGCGGAGTCATGGCGAGATTGGATTGATCTTCATGTGCGCCTGTCTGAATGGGATTTGGAATTGGACCGCTTTTACGATCCGGGATTGCGCACCATGCACGACGATTTGCGCCGCGCCTGCAATTTGGGATTTGGCAAGTTTGTAGAGGACAATTACAGCCAGTGGGTGCAAGATGAAGAGGATTCACCCACGCTTTCTGTGGATATTGTATCCGAATTTGTCGCGCCCTGTGTGCAAGATGGGCAACAGGTGTTTTTTGTCGTGGTCGATTGTATGCGATTGGATCACTGGCTTGCCATTTTGCCGTTGTTGTCCGATATTTTTGATATTGAGCAACACTACCATTACTCTATTTTGCCCACTGCGACGCCGTATTCTCGGAATGCCATTTTTAGCGGCCTTTTTCCCATTGACCTCGCGGTTTTGTATCCAGATGAGTGGCAAGTCGCGCGTGACGACGACATGAGTCGCAACCGACACGAACACCAATTGCTCGATCAACAACTCGCAGAAATTGATCCAAAATTGGATTTGGATACGCGCTACATCAAAATATTGGATATTGCAGAGGGCAACCGGCTGGCGAAGAAGGTGCATTCGTACCGGTCTTTTCCGCTTATGGCAGTTGTGGTAAATTTTCTGGATATGCTCACGCACGGCCGTTCCGAATCCGAATTGTTGCAAGAAATGGCGCCCAATGAGCCTGCTTATCGGTCTTTGACGCGGTCCTGGTTCTCGCATTCTTCTCTTTTTGAGATGTTGCGCAAGCTGTCCGAGACCGACTCGACGGTGGTGTTGACGACAGATCACGGCTGTATGCTGAGTGCGCGGGCTTCTCTGGCTTATGGCAACCGGGATACTTCGACGGGGATTCGTTTTAAATACGGCAAAAATTTGCGATGCGATAACCGCCATGCGATGCATATTCGAGATCCCGAGGCTTTTGGTCTGCCGAGTGTGGGGCAAGGGACCAATTACATTATTTGTAGGGAAGATTACTTTTTTGTGTATCCCACCAATTTCAATGAGTACCAGGCCAAATACGCCAATAGTTTTCAACACGGGGGAATTTCCCTCGAAGAGTGTATTTTGCCGGTTGCGATTATGCGCGGGAAATGATTGGCACTATGTCACATAGAACGATTACACAGGTGTCTTCGTCACCCGATCAAACACATCGTTTTGGACGCGATCTCGCGGCACGGCTCGAGCCGGGCGATTGCGTTGCTCTTACAGGAGATTTGGGTAGTGGCAAAACCTGTTTTGTACAGGGTGTTTGCGCGGGTTTGAATGTGACCGATTATGTGACGAGTCCAACTTTTGTGATCGTCAATGAATACGAGGGGGTTTCGCCCGATGGAAAGCCTATGCCGGTGTATCATTTTGATCTTTATCGGTTGGGCAGTCCCGACGAACTCTATGAGATCGGGTGTGATGATTTATTTTACGGCGAGGGTGTGTGTTTGATTGAATGGGCAGATTTGGGGGGCGATTTGATTCCCGACCAGGCAATTGATGTGCATTTTGCCCATGCGGGAGAGATGGTTCGGAACCTGACGATTGAATCGTAGCTCCATTCGGTCAGATCGGGAGGGCGTGACGTGTTACAAAGAGAATATAATTGCAGACCTATTTGGCTCCGGCCAGGACGAGGTTGTACACTACTTGCCATGTGTGTTTACTTTATGGCATTTGCACCGGTTTGGGCACAGCAAGACTTACAGCCGCGGCAATTGGTTGAAGCTCCCACGGCGGGTTTGTTGCCCAGTCGCGGTTTGGGGTTGGATCTTCGGTTTTATGGCAGCGATGGCATTTTGGGCGGTGTATCGGTCGGCCTGTTCAGCCGGGGTATGGTTGGGGTGTCTTTTGGCGGTAGTGATCTTTTGGGCAACGAGGAGATAAAATTAAACCCGCGGATTGAGTTTTCAGGCCGCGTGCGGGTGATTGAAGAGGGATATAAAATTCCGGCTCTGGCAGTGGGTTATACATCGCAGGGATACGGGATGTTCGATGATGAGTTGAAGCGCTATACCCGCAAGTCCAAGGGTGTTTATGTCGTTGCCAGTAAAAATTTCAAGTTGCCTTTGGGGCATACGGGTCTCCACGTTGGCGCGAACCGAAGTTTTGAAGACGGCGATGACGATAGCGATTTTACGGGTTATATCGGGGTAGATACAGGGCTTGGGAAATATGTGGTGGCTGTGGCGGAATACGATTTTGGGTTGAACGATAATTCGGACAATAGCCTGGGTTCTGGAAAGGGATTTTTAAATGCCGGTATCAGATGGACGCTGTCCGAGGCATTTGCTCTGGAATTTGATTTGAAGAATATTTTCCGCAATGGCACGCAAAATCCACATCCCGACCGGGAACTTCGCATTGCGTATTTTGGAAAATTTTGATTTTACCATCCTTCCCTCATCCACTCAAACAATTTGTAGTGGTTGCCATCCATTCCCATTGCGCTATAAGTTTTTTGCGCGCGTTCGTTTTTCCGCTCGACATATAGCCTGAGTCCGCGCAGGTCGGCAGATTGTTCGACTGTGGTTTTTAAGTTTTCATACATCATCCGAAAAATACCGCGTCGCCGTGCGTTGGGTATCACATAGACCGAGTGGATCCACAAGACTGTTCCGTTGCGCCAGTCACTCCATTCAGGGACGGTGAGCAAGCAGCCAGCGACTATACCGTCTAATTCAGCAATCCAATACGCCCCTTTGTGTGGGTCATCAAAGACGGCCTGTACGCCTTTTTCAACGGTTGGTCGATCCAGTGAAAGATCTTCTGCTTCTTTTGCCATTCGGATTTGAAAATCCACGATATAGGGTGCATCTTCTCGTCGCCCCTGACGAATCTCAATCATAATTCCTTCTTCCATTTGCGATACAGCTCGAATGTTTCTTCATCCGGCGGATAGTATTTGCCCGGGGAGAGGTTTTCCGTGTCCAGGCGTCTTCTGATCCATTCTTCGAGGTCGTCGTATTCTATCGCTTTTTGAGCCATTTCTGGCGCGACTTTGCGCGGGATGACGACTACGCCGTCGTCGTCGGCTACGATGTAGTCTCCCGGTCTGACGAGAACGCCATCGACCTGTACCCAGTCATTGGTCGAATAGGGCGTTCCAACGCGGGTGCCGAGGTTTGATGTTTTGCCATATCCCCACAACATGACGCCGTAGTCTTTGACGGTGTGCATGTCGCGGATGCCGCCATCGCAGATCAGTCCATCTACGCCCCGCTGTTTTAAGCGTAGAAATTTGATGTCTCCGCCAATGGACATCAGTTTGGTGCGCATGGATTCCATGACGATGACGTCGCCCGGACCGGCGAGTTCAAAGGCGGCGTATTCAGGGGATTCTTCGCCGTCTGGTTTTTCTTCGTCGGCGTCGGGGCGCGAGGGCACAAAGCGCACGGTGATTGCTCTGGCGACCAATCGTTCTCCGGGGTTCATGGTTTGCAGATTGGGCATATACGTGTACCGCGCGTCGTAGCCATTGCGCGCGAGCACATCGACCACAGCGGTTGTGTTCACGCGCTTGAGTGCTTCTCGCGTTGCTTCGTCCAATACGTGATCGGGGGTGGGTTGTACAATTGCCATATGTTCTCCTGTGTATGAATCAGCGAATCTACGAATCTACGAATCAACGGTCAGTGGCCAAAAATCAGCGATCAATCCCATCCATCGTCATTGCGGCAGGGTGTAAGCCGCAATCCAGAGGTTTTGGGTGGTTGGGCGGGGTTCGTCTATGAACTGGTCTGGGAAACGACCAGTTTTACACCGCTCCGTCTATTCGCGTTCTATTTGCTCTCGTTTTCAACTGCTTGTATCAATGCGATGATGTACCCAAACTGGAATGCCCACGCCTGGGTCACGCGGCTCGAGACGCCTTCGGGGGCCGCGTCGTCGGGGTGGCGAGGGGCGTGGTCGGGCATGAGCATGTACGGATAGCCCGCCTGGTGTAAAACTTTTACGATTTCGTACATGTTGACGTCGCCTTCGTCTGGCCAGGTTTCGCAAAAGTCGTGCAAGCCCCCGCGGATGTTTCTGAAGTGTACGTTGAAGATTTTTTTTCTTTCTGCAAAATATTTGATGATGGGCGGGAGTTCTTCGGCTGGGTTTTCCAATCCTTCGGCGGCCACGCCGCAGCAGAAATTGAATCCGTGATAGGGGCTGTCAACCAGTTCGCTGAATCGCTTCAGGCCTTCAAATACGGGATAATTCCATTTTTCTATGCCGTTTAGCACGGGTGAGGGCGGGTCGTTGAGGTGACACGCCATCTGTATTTTGTATTCTTCGGCCACGGGTATTATGCGTTCGAGAAAGTATGCAGCCCGTTCGAAAGCCTCTTCTCGGCTTACGCGGCCGACTTCGGTGAGGGTGTCGTTGTCGTATTCGGCGAGGACAAAGGAGCTGTACGTTGTTCCGCCGCGACCCGGTCTGCGTCCGGTGCGCTGTACAAGGCCGCCCGAGGGTGCGCGCAAGACGCAGAAGTTGTAGTTCAGGCCGCGCAGTCCGGCTTTGTGCGCGTTTTCGATGTATTGACAGAACAGGTCGATGTCTTTGTCGCGCTGCGGGTCTTTTGCCATGGGGATGCTGTCCATTGGGGGGACGTGAATCATTTCGAGTTCGACCCCATAAGCGGCGGCATCTTCTCTGTGCCGCGTGAGGGTGTCGGCATCCATGCCATCTACTGTGGCATCAAAATGGGTGACGCCATGGCGAGATAGAAATTCCATTTCTATTTTTGATGTGCCGAAGTATTGTGTGCCTACGTACATGATAGGTGTCCTTTCAAAGGATGATTTGCGATAGGGCGTCGTCGAGTTTTTGGACGGTGCGGTCGATGTTTTGAAGTTTGTCCAGTCCGAACAGGCCCAGGCGGAAGGTTTGAAAATCTTCTGGTTCGTCGCATTGTAATGGTACGCCAGCGGCGATTTGAAGGCCCACATCCATGAATTTTTTGCCGGTGTGTATGTCGGGGTCTTCCGTGTAGCTGACGACTACTCCCGGTGCCTGGAAGCCTTCTGCTGCCACGCTTTTTATGCCTTTGCTGTTTAAGAGTGCCCGAACTTTGTGGCCGAGTTCTCGTTGTTGCGCGCATATTTTATCAAAGCCGTAATTTTCGGTTTCTTTCATTGTGTTGCGAAATACGGTGAGGGCGTCCGTGGGCATGGTTGCGTGATATGCATGGCCGCCACCTTCATAGGCTTCCATGATTTGAAGCCATTTGTGCAGGTCGCAGGCGAAACTGGTGCTGGTTGTCGATTCAATTTTTTCCAGTGCGGAAGAACTGAGCATGACGAGGCCGCAACACGCAGCGGCACTCCAGCCTTTTTGTGGGGCGCTGATGAGGATATCGACACCGCAGGCTTTCATATCGACCCAGATTGTTCCCGAGGCGATGCAGTCCAATATCAGGAGACCGCCAATAGCGTGTACGGCGTCTGCTACGGAACGGATGTAGTCGTCGGGGAGTATGATCCCGGATGCGGTTTCGACGTGTGGTGCGAAGACAAAGTCCGGTTTTTCCGATGCGATTGTCTCTGTGACTTCTTCGATGGGCGGAGGTGCAAATGGGGCGTGTTTGTCATTGCCTGTGCGCCGCGCTTTGAGGACTGTGGATTGGGATGGGATGTCGCCCATTTCGAAAATTTGGGTCCAGCGATAGCTGAACCATCCATTGCGAATGACAAGACAATTTTTGTTTGTGGCAAATTGTCGCGCGACGGCTTCCATGCCATAAGTGCCACTGCCGGGTACGACGATGACCGCGCTGGCGTGATACACTTTTTTGAGTGTGGCAGAGATGTCTTTCATTACGCTCTGGAAGGATTGCGACATGTGGTTGAGGGCGCGGTCTGTATAGACGACAGAGTATTCCAGGAGTTTGTCGGGGTGTAAATCTGACATGATTACCCTCACAGTGAATAGATGGTTTGATCTATAGTTCCACTTCGGCGATGGCTATGCCGCTTTCTCCTGCGACGGCATATAGCAAATAGATGTGATCATTTTCTTCATAGATTGCCGGGTCGCGCAACTGGTTGACGTGTCCATAAGCCACGCTTCGGATAGAGGGTTCCAGAGGGGCGTCCGCGCCTTCCCATGGATGTTCTGGGCGCAAGATTTCTATGCTTTCTGTTTCACGCCAATTTTGCCAGCCAGCCGAGATGTCAATGGTGCTGAGCAATATGCTTTCGGGCACGTCTCCGACCTGCGACCAGAATACGTACAGGGTATTTTCGCGTTTTAATAGAGCCGCGTGGCGCATGTTTTTGTTGAATAGCAATGGGCCTTCTTCAAAGCGGGAGAATCCGTCAGCAGATCGATAAAATTGGCCCGGCATTGCCATGCCATAGAAATAATCCGCGTGTTGAAAGATTCTGAGATAGCTTTTGGCGAAGGTTTCTGGGCGTGCCATGAAATTGATGCCGTCGGTAGATGTGGCGACGCGGCTGATTTGGTGTGCGAGTTTTTCGAGGCCGTGATAGTACATGATAATGGTTTGGTCGGTGTGGTTGACGTGTACATCAGGTGATGCAATATGCGGTGTGGTGGCTTCTGTCAGGAGGTCGTGGGATATTTTTTGTGGGCCTTTTTCTGCAAGCCAGCGGGCGTTGATTTTCCCTATGTCTTTTTCTGATGCTGTGAGTGGTTGTGTGGGGAAATAGGAGTCGGCGAGTTGCAGGGTGCCCGGTGGATGTATTTTCCATGGTCCGCGCAGGTCATCTGTGTATGCGAGGCGGATGTACCTGCCTTTGTGGTCGGCAAAGTAGAGGTAGTACATTCCGAGTGGTTCGGGTACCCAGTCGGGTACGCGGATTAGCGAGGGTCCCTGGATGTTGTGTCCGATGCTGGGGTGCAAATCCGGGGTGATAATGGGTGCATTGAGTAGCCGCGTGACGCGCATGTTATTTTTCCTCGTTATACCAGTCCCGGCGTGAAGAGTACCATATCGTCTTCAAAATTTCTCAATGGCGCAATGCCAAGTTTTTTGAGTGTGTTTCGATAGATTTTAACCCCTTCTTCCGGGCTGATAAGGCCGTCTGCGATATCGCGCAGGACTTCGACAAATGCTCTGGGATTTTCGGCGCCTTTGATGCGGCGACCAAAGAGGGCGACGCGGGCACCGTATTTTTTGGCTTCGGATATGAGCTTGAATGAATCGTACGTGGTGCTCGTTGGCCCGCCGAGGATGCCGACGACTGTGGAATCGTAATTGACAAGGCTCTCCATAGCTTCTGGACCATTGTAGGCGATTTTCAAAAATTCGGGTCGCGATGCGCGGGGTATGCCGGCGAGCATCCGGGCGATCTGGTCATTTACGTATGTGGGGATGTCTTCTGGACGCACCCCACAGTCCGATACATTGGGGTTAAAGACTTCGAGGAAGTATCGAAATCCTTTGCGTATGGCTTCTGTTCTGAAGGCTTTGAACTCTGTTAGTGTGAGCCAGTCTGCGTCCAGGTTGTTATTGAATGTGACGGAGTAAAGGCCGAGGTCGATGTCTGGTTTCTGGTCGGGTTGGGGCAATAGCGTGCCGTATTGCGCTTCTTCAATTGTGGGCGAAGAAAAGGGGCGGGATGGCAAAGAGGTGTATTCGGCGCCTGTTGCATCCCACAGGTCGGTTGTGTCGTTGGCGCGTACGGCAGGTGTTACGGGGGATGTGTCAAAGAGTCGTTTTTCTCGTGCCAGGACGTCCATGGTGGAGACAGAGGTCAATAACACATCGATTTTTGCTTGTTCAGTGATATCTACAAGGTCATCGTAATAGGCTTGTATGGATGGTGTGGCATCTGTGAGTGTTGCAATGCCTTTTGACATGTCGGGATCAGCGGCATACGCGATGATAAATGCATCGCTGTTGGGGTTGTTGCGTATGTCGGCGAGTTTTGCGTCTAATGATTTTTCCATCTGGGTCCTTTTCCTGTTTTGTGGATTAAGATCACATCGGCTCCGATGAATTCGATTTTTGATTGCCAGATTTTTCCCAACCATTCAAATGTTGTTTTTGAAAAAAAACAGATGTGTGTTGGGTCTCTTTTGTAATGCCAATTTTCAAATGCGGATTTGTCGATTGCGAGTTTGGTCATGATGCCGAGTATGCCGCCGGGTTTAACAAGGCGATAAAGTCTTTGTAATTCATATTGCGGGTTTTTCAGGTGTTCGACGACTTCTGTTGCGGTTACAAAGTCGTATTCGCGCTGGAAGACTTTGGGGTTGTGCGCGTAAAATTTGTCGTATATTTCGACGGTATGTCCATGCTCTTGAAGCATAAGGGATAATGTTGGTCCGGGACCGCATCCAAAATCCAGGCCGTGCGCGCGTTTGTACAGGCGCGCTTTCAGGGGGTTGCAAATCCGCGATAAAAATGCTCTGTATTGTAGGTCTGTGGGGTCATTTTTGTGCAGGTCGTAGCGCTGTTTTTCCTCTTGTTCCGATAGGTGAAAAGTTTTGGGGACAAAGACCAGAGCGCATTCCGTACAGGTCAGATATTCTCTGAGTGCGTCGCGGAGATAGTGGGTTGTGTTCTGGCTTTTGCAAAGCGGACAGGTATCCGCTGGAGAGTTGTGCATGATGATAGATTAAATGATGTGGCGTCTCAAAATCCCATTGTATTATTCGTGCAATCAGAATATCTTTGGCTCCGACCCTGCATAAGGTAACAATTTATCCATTTTTCACAATACACAAAACGGAGATTTTCATGACTGGTTACGATGCTATGGCGCGTGTGCTCAAGGCAGAAGGCGTTGAGTTTCTGGTGGCATTTCCCCATCAGACACTGATCGAGGTCGCAGCGAAGGCGGGGATTACCCCTATTATTTGTCGTCAGGAGCGCGCTGGTGTCAATATGGCCGATGGTTTTAGTCGCGTGTCCAATGGAAAGAAGTTTGGCGTTTTTACGATGCAGCAAGGTCCCGGCGCGGAGAATGCTTTTGGGGGCGTGGCACAGGCGTATGCAGATTCGGTGCCTGTGTTGCATTTGCCCGGCGGAGAAGCACTGTCGCGTCAGGGCATTCATCCCACGTTTGAAGCGGTGCGGAATTACCGTCATGTTACGAAGTGGGCGGCTCAAATATTCGAGGTAGAAGATATTCCGGCTATGATGCGTCGCGCGGTTGTGCAGTTGAAGAGCGGGCGTTTGGGTCCCGTGTTGTTGGAGATGCATAGGGAGGCTATGGCTGCCGAATATCCAGGCGAGGAGGTCGATTATACGCCGGTTCAGGTCCGACGCTCTGCTGCTGCGTCTGAAGATGTGCGCGATATGGTTACAGATCTTCTCAAGGCTTCGCGTCCGGTTATTATTGCCGGGCAGGGGGTGTTGTATGCCGAGGCGACGGAGGAGTTGATCGCGTTTGCCGAGTTGGCGAGTGTTCCAGTGATGACGACGCTTGCGGGTAAGAGTGTTTTTCCAGAGACGCATCCGCTATCACTGGGTACTGGCGGACACACCTATACGTTGATGGTTAAGCGGTTTTTGGCGTCGATGGATTTTGGGCTGGGGATCGGTACGAGTTTTACGCGCAATACATTTACCACGCCGATGCCAGAGGGGGTTCCCCTGGGTCAGGTGACGAATTGCGCCGAGGATATAGGCAAGGATTTCGAGGTTGCAGTGGGGGCGCTGGGGGATGCGAAGCTGGTGTTGCGGCAGATGATTGAAGAGGTTAAGCGACAGGTTGGCGAGGGGGGGCGTGAGAACGATGCTGAAGACCGGGTTGCGGCTGTGACCCGGGAGTTTGCCGATCTGTGGGAGCCGCATTTTACGTCGGATGAGATTCCGATCAGTCCGTATCGGGTGATTCGAGAGTTGGAAAATGCGGTCGATGTGGGCAATACGATTATTACCCACGATTCGGGGTATCCGCGGGATCAACTCGTTCCTACGTGGAAACCGGTGACGCCGCGCGGGTACCTGGGATGGGGCAAGTCAACGCAGTTGGGCTATGGCCTGGGTCTGGCAGTGGGCGCGAAGTTGGCCGCGCCGGAGAAGCAGGTGATCAATTTGATGGGCGATGCCGCGTTTGGGATGGCAGGGCTGGATCTGGAGACGGCTGTTCGGGCAGAGATTCCGATTTTTACGGTTGTGCTCAATAATGGGGTGATGACGAAGTACGATTCGCATATGCCTTATGCTTCAGATCGCTTTGGGAGCAATGAGTTGAGCGGGAATTACACCCAGGTGAGCGCGGGGTTGGGCGCGCAGGCAGAGCGCGTGGATACGCCTGACGAACTCGCGCCCGCGATTCACCGCGCACTCGCGGCGAATAGAGAGGGCAAAACCGCTGTGCTGGAGGTGATGACCAAGGCAGAGCCGAATGTCCCGACGTGATGTAGTGTGCGCCTGTTTAGGATAGGTAAGTAGTCATTCAGGAGTTTTTTGGGTATATTCATACACGCGCAGGACAACGCCAGTAATCCAGAAGGTTGTGCCTGTCATCGCGGCATGGTCCCTGCTTACACCATGCAGGGACATGCTTTAGCCGCGACCCAGAAGGTTTTTTGCTATTTTCTCAGATCATAGGTGGTGGTTTGGCATGGACAGTGTTTTCATTTATTGGGATAATTCCAATATTTTTCATGAGGCACAACGGTTGGCACAGGAGCGACGCGAAGGCCCCAATGCCCGTTATCGCGTGCGTATTAACGTTGACAATATACTGCGCCTGGCGCATGCTGACCGCCCTTTGAAGAAGGCATTTGCCGCTGGCTCTGTGCCGCCAGAGATGCGCCAGTTGTGGAATCGGATGGAGAGCAAGGGGGTGGAGGTTCATCTATTTGACCGGGGCGAATCTGCGCGTGGTGAACAGGAGATGCCCGACCGGGTGTTGCAGTTGAGGATGCTTGAAGATGCGCTGGATTATAACGGGAATCCGGGTATTGTGGTGTTGTTGATGGGTGATGGCGCGGGTTATCTGGAAGGCGCGGGTTTTCACAGGTACATTGGAGCGCATGCACAAGCGCGGTTGGCGGGTGGAAATTCTTTCCTGGGCGCATTCCTGCAACCAGCGGATGCGCAAGTGGGCGCAGAAAAACGGTGTGTTTGTCGCGTTGGACGATTTCTATGAGGCCATTACGTTCATGGAACCATCCAGACCAGGGGCTGAGCTTGCGTCCCCACGAGATTCCGCGGAACTGGACTTGTCGAAAAGGCCAATGGCTTGATTTCGCAACACCTTTGTCCATGACCAATTTCCGGTTCAGTGGATGAACTCTTGCCCGATCTTCCATACTCCCTTCTCGCGAAAAGCGGGAATGGTCTGGCGGCGGGCGGCGTTGGTGACAGCGGGTGCCGAGAGTCCATGTTGTCTGATGTAATCCGATAGCTTGATGATTACCTCTCCCCTCAGATAGCTCAGTCGCTTGTGCAGCGACTCTGTGAGTGCCAGCGATAGAATCCCTTCCATCGTTCTGGTCGTTCTGCTATCTCCGTAGTCTCTGAATGCCCTATAGTACGTCTCTTTCTCCGAGTTGCGAATGATAAGGCGCGGCAGACCGAGTTGCAGGAGTTGAAAATTGATAATGACCCGCCCCATGCGGCCATTGCCGTCGCAAAAGGGATGGATGGTCTCGAAATCCAGATGAAATCGGGCAATTTTATCCAGGAAGTAGGTGTCGAGGTCGCTGGAATACTCGACGAGGATATTATCGATCATGCGTTCTACATGCTCGGGTGCAGGCGCAATATGAGTGCCCACCCGCACGTACTCTCCCTGCCGCCGAAAGCGACCTGCAATGTCATCATTAATACCGCCGATAAGCATCTGATGCAAGAGTAGCATCAGGTCTTTGTTCAGTTCGCTATCTTTCGCTCTGTTGCGTTTATATTCTGTGACACGAGCCAGGTTTTTCGCCTCAAAGACTTCCCGCACAGATACATTCCGAGATAGCACCTGCTCCAACAGGATTTTCTCTGTTTCATTGAGAGTGAGGGTGGAGTTTTCAATCGCGTTCGAGTTGTACACACTCTCGGGTATCTCTACTTCGTCAATCATCGACAGTAGCGATTCCTTACCCTGACGCAAGATATCGTACTCTCGTTTCAGAACCTGGATGCGATTTTTTGTCGGTCGTGTGCTTGCCATATCATTAGGATACCCTATTCACGGTATATTGTCAAATTTTAGTGAATTGATGGGTAAAACAAGGTTCTATTCACGCTATATTGCCATATTTTAGTGAATAAAGTAATAAAAATGGGTTCTATTCACGGTTTTTTCAGGTCAAGTATGTGGTGTTACGACCTGGCGCAAGCTAATATACTGCACATAAGTATAGTTTTTCTTGCCCAAATATCAAGTATGTGCTATTTTCTTTCAAAAAGAGATAGGTTATATTTACGCCAACCTTTAATTGTTTGTACATTGGAGGTGGTTGCATGAATGAATCTCTTAATCAAGAGGTGAACAACCGCGATAGCAGTCCATTCAATGCACAAGTGTTTGATCTGTTTTGCAGCATTGGAGGTTTGACCTATGGGCTAAAAAGGGCTGGAATCGCGGTCAACGCAGGTCTGGATATTGATGGTTCATGTCGTTACGCTTATGAGAATAACTGCGAAGCGACTTTTATTGAAGCGGATATTAGGGAAATCTCTTTTTCAGATGTTTCAAAGTATTTTAATGATGCGAAATATCGCGTACTGGTCGGTTGCGCGCCCTGTCAACCTTTCTCCAGCCATACGGCGAAAATAAAGTCTGATGAGTCGGATTCGAGATGGAATCTGATTGATGAATTTCTGAGAATAATTCTTGAGGGTAGGCCAGAGATTATCTCAATGGAGAATGTGCCTCAACTCATGGATAAACCGATTTACAATAATTTTAAGCGCGCCTTAGCCGATGCAGGGTACAGTATATCTGATGAGGTTATATCCTGCGCCGACTTTGGGGTTCCGCAAACTCGAAGCCGTTTGGTTATGCTGGGATCTTTGTTGGGCAGAATTGATATGCCGAAACCCGCCCCCCAAAAGTCCAAAACGGTTAGGCAAGCAATTGGACACCTCGCACCTCTTGAGCACGGGCAGTCAAGCGAGACTGATCCTTTGCATGTTTGTTCTCGATTAGAGTCCATTAACCTGGAACGCATCCGGCGCTCTAAGCCCGGTGGAACTTGGCGAGATTGGCCTACTGAACTATTGCCGGATTGCTACAAGAAAGCCAGCGGCTTAAGCTATGGGAGCGTTTATGGGCGTATGCAGTGGGATAAGCCAGCACCTACGCTGACCACGCAATTTTATCGTTATGGAACCGGACGATATGGGCATCCAGAACAAGACCGTGCTCTGAGCTTGAGAGAAGGTGCAATTCTCCAAACTTTTCCTGGGCAATATCAGTTTGTTGCGCCCGATGAAAAAGCGTCATTCTTGAAAATTGGCCGTCAAATCGGCAATGCTGTTCCGCCATCTTTGGCTTATGCTATCGGGAAAGCAATTACAGGTCATTTGAGAAAACATGCCCCTGAATGATTTAATCAGGGGAGGACTGAAAGACATGCCTGAAGAATACACTCTGGACATTGATTTAAATGTACTCAATCATTTGGGATTGAACCTGTATAGCAATGTTCCCGCTGTCCTGGCTGAGCTAATTGCCAATGCTTGGGATGCCGATGCCTCTCGAGTAGATGTATCCGTAAAAGAACAGGGTGAAAATAAAAGAATTATCATTCAAGACAATGGCTGTGGGATGAATGATGCAGATTTGCGTAAGAAATTTCTAACTGTTGGTTATCAACGCCGGAGCACAGGAAGTGGTGATCAAACACCGGGCAAGGGGCGGCCCGTTATGGGAAGAAAGGGCATTGGCAAGCTGTCAGTCTTGTCTATTGCCCGGAAAGTATATGTCTATACAAAAAAAGAGGACACCGATCCTATAGCAATAGAGTTAGACGTTGAAAAAATACAAGAAGCAATTGAAACAAAACAAAAATATCATCCCCCTGTCATAAATGTGCCAAAGGATATTAATCTTGGAAGTTCTGGCACGGCACTCGTCCTGAGCGATCTAAAGAAAAGGGTTAATGCGTCACTTGACGCCTATCTGCGTCAGCGCGTAGCTCGCCGTTTTTCGGTTATTTCCAGAGACTTTCAAGTGTTCGTTAATGGTGATGAGATAACACTAAATGACAGGAACTACTTTGGAAAACTGGAATATGCATTGGTGTACGGCGATTTCGAAAAGTCCAATTTTACGCATGATAAGAAATATGTGGTTCAACGAGAGGAAAACACAGTAGATGAGGGGGGGAAATATTCTGTTCGTGGCTGGATTGGCTTGGTCGAAAAATCAGGATCATTACAGGAGGGTGCGGATAATCTGAACAAAATATCTATCCTCGCCAGAGGGAAGGTTGCATTGGAAGATATCTTGGACTCATATCGAGAAGGTGGCTTATATACAAAATATGTCATAGGTGAATTGGAGGCGGACTTCCTTGATTTAACAGATGATGACGATATTGCCACATCAAGCAGACAGGATTTTATTCAGAGCGATGAACGATTTGTTCAATTGAGGGAATTTGTCGAACAGGAACTAAAACATTTGGCAAGAGAACGAGCAAGATTAAAGGATGAAGAAGGGGTGAAGAAAGCCGCGGAAATTCCCGCCGTCAAGGAATGGTACGAGTCATTGAGGGGAGATACTAAAACCTCCGCCAAAAAACTATTCGGCGGGATTAATCAAATAGCAACCGACGAAGACCATAGAAAAACACTTTATAAACATGGGGTTTTGGCGTTTGAACACTTGCATCATAAGGAAAAACTAAACGAACTTGAACAACTCGATATCAACAATCTTGAGGTTGCTGTGAAGCTCTTTTCTGAATTGGATGATATAGAAGCATCATGGTATTACCAGATTACGGAAGGTCGTTTGGATGTAATTAGGAAGTTGTCTGATGACATTGATGAAGATGTGCTGGAAAAGATTATTCAAGAGCATATTTATACTCATCTCTGGCTACTGGACCCCTCGTGGGATATGGCTACGGAAACGCCGACTTTAGAACAGTCTGTTACGACGACTTTTGAGAAGATTTCCGATAAATTGAGCGAAGAAGAAAAGCGTGGGCGTTTGGATATTCGATACAAGAAAACATCGGGTAAGCATGTGATTATTGAGTTGAAAAGAGGATCTGTTAGGATTTCATCCTTTCGTCTTATGGAACAAGTTGATAAATACATCAGAGCATTGAGGAAACAGTTACGTGAAGCTAACGAAGATGGGTCAGTTGAAGCGATTTGTCTGGTGGGGAAAGGACTCAGTGATTGGGAGGATACAGAAACGCGACAGGAGTCAGAAAAGGCTTTAGAAGCAAAGCATATCCGCGTCGTTACGTATCAGCAACTTATCCGTGATGCAGAAGCAAGCTACCGACATTACCTCGAAAAGAGCAAAGACAAAGGTCGAATTCAAAAAATATTAGATGAGATTGAAACATTTGATGGCCCTACATTCTGATTTTCCTCCCCCCCCTCACTCACGGTTTACTTCCTCCGCTATTTCATCTACCTCGTATTGGAATGCTGAAACTTTGAACCGGCCCAGTGCCTCAATGAACTCACTGCGAGATAGTCCAGCAATCTCAGCCGCTTGGCTTTGAGAAACCTCTCCCATCTCGTACCATTTCACAGCGGCAGCCAAACGCAATTTTTGGGCGAAATGATCCGGGTCTTTTCGCACCGAAGAAAGCGCGTCTTCTGACAGTTCAAAAGTGACTGTTACCATGTGATAAATTTAGTGTAAGATCAAATTGTTCATCTATGTCTCTAAAATATCCTTAAACTCAGTGAAGTTATCAGAATCATTTGACTGGATAACATATCGAAAACGGAGTTCATCTTTTTCTGCACCTCGTGTATCGTCCTTGATCTCCAGCACCTGTAAAGCAGCATAGAAGCCATTTACATTCCGCAAAATAACGATCTCATCTAATTTAGGTGTCCGGTTGCGTGACGTGTAGTCCAAAGCCTTCGCATTCGACACCTGTGCGATTGACTTATATCTTCGGTCCAACGCAACGCCGTTGATTGATGGCGGATCATTATAAACATGGATGCTGGTATCGCTTGCTTTACTCCAAGCCGTTTCAAATTCCAGCTGTCCATAACCGATAACGTAGCGCCCGTTATGGTTACTGTAATCGAATACTGCTTCGCCAGCCAGAGACGTCATTCGCGGGGGCGGCACATCCGAAGCCTTGCCCATAAAAGGCTTGACTCCGATCTTCTCGGCAATCATCGCTGCGAGCTCTGCTGGCGTATGTTCGTTTGCTTGTGCGTACTTGATAGAAGTCTGCAAACCGGGAATAGGTGTGTCATCAAAACGCACTGGAAAAATGTACTCAGCTTCTTCTTGTACTGCGCGACTCAAGATTGATCGTCTTTCATGACTCGGCCAAACTTTTTCGACGTACTCCTGAGAAATGAACATCACTACATGATCAGCCCTATTGGCGAATACGTCATGTAATTCTTCTACGAGGTCTTTTCCCCAGAGTTGGACCTTCTCAAAATCATCATAGAATACGGCGATACCTCGACTCTGAAGTGCCTCTGCTACCTCCTCAACATACGCACGTTGTTCGCCAGCAAAGGATAGTGCTACTTCATATTGAGTATTCTTGTTCATTGATCATTCCCCTTCCGCTTTGCTTTCATCCCACACCCTTCCCACCGCATCCTGTATCTTCTTCTCGAATTGCGTAATTTTTGTAGCAAATCTTGCGAATGTCCCTGACCCCTTATTATTATAAATTCTGTGTCTCGAGTAGCCGCTCAAAGCCGTAATTCACAAATTGCGGTAGTGTGCCGTTCCACAGTTCGCAACCGTTTAAGCGTGCGCCGTGAAACAACCCGGCAAATGCAATCTCTTTTGAGGGACCAACGCTGACGGTAAACATCAAGTCCCGGTCAATGACCCAGTCGAAATCCACTTCGCCGTGCGGTGTGGCGTTCACATCCGGCTTACCGACAAGAGGCGGAAATTCGTCGATAAGTTTCTGGGCAATAGCTACTGTCTCCGGCGCAAATGCAAGAGCACCTTCGCCATCCCAATCTTCGGTTCCGGCATCCTTGAGCAGACCGTGAACTACGCGCTTGAGTGAAGCTCGTTCCGTATCCAGATACATGTGTGTCAGTGCCATTTGTCAGTTCTCCATCGCCAACTTACTGTCTTCAGATATTTGATTATGTGTAACGACCACTTTTCTCATCTACTCTACTGCAGTATCCGGACAGAAATTTACGGCAAACAGTGTAATGACGCAAGAACGGGTTAGCAAAGAATCGTGAGGTTTTGATTCTAAAAGGAAAGTGTTATATTTGATTTATGATCCTCAGTCTCCGCCACAAAGGTCTCAAATATGCCAATGAAGAATCCGCCCCATCCGGGGCTTTCAGTACGCTACGATTGCCTGGAGCCACTCGGGTTGAGTGTGGCTGAAGCCGCGCAAAAACTCGGCGTTGATAACAAGGAACTGTCTGATATCGTGAACGGTCAGGCTGGCATATCGCCCGAGATGGCGATTCGTCTGGACAAAGCCTTCGGTGGCGGCGCAATCACATGGTATCGCATGCAGGCGGCCTACGATCTGGCCCAGGCCATGCAGAAGGCCGATGAGATTAAAGTTGAGCGCGTTGTAATCACTGCAACATCTGACTGATTGATACCTGTCCCATAGCTTTTTATCCCTCCTTCCAGCCCACCGCTGCCGCGACCTTACATGTATAATTTTTGGCGATTATTATACATATCGTGCTCAACATATATAATATTTATACATTATTGTTCGTTTTTCAATCCATTCTCTCATACCCGCCCGCAACTCGTTCCATCCTTCTGTCAGTGTGATCAGTTTTCATAACCATTTGGGTCAAGCCTTTGCGCTGTAGCGAAATCTTCAGCGGCATCTTCATCGTCTCCCAACGCACTCTTCGCAAGCCCGCGATAGTAGTATGCGTCGGCATCTTTTGGGTCGTATGCAATTGTCTTGTCAAAGTCCGAAATGGCACTCTGATAGTCGTCTAAAGCCCCCTTGGCAATACCACGATTGTAGTGTGCATTGGCGTGTTGTGGATCGCATTCTATGGCTTCGTTGTAGTCCGAAATAGCTCCCCGATAGTCGTCTAAAGCATTTTTGGCAACCCCACGATTATAGTATGCGTCGGCATTTTGGGGGTCAATTTCTATCGCCTTGTCATAGTCTAAAATAGCTTTCTGATGCTGTCCTAACTCATTCTTGGCATTCCCGCGATTGGTATATGCCAAGGTACATTTTGGGTCACACTCTATCGCCTTATCAAAATCCAAAATGGCACTTTGATAATCACCTAATTTACCCTTTGTAATCCCGCGATTAGTATATGCTTCAACGTATTGTGGATTAAGTTCTATCGCCTTGTCATAATCCTCAATAGCTCTCTGGTAATTGCCCAAAAGTCCCTTCGTCCTTGCACGATTGTAGTATCCCATGGCAAATCGTGGATTGAGATCTATTGCCTTATCATAATTCTCGATGGCACTTTGATAATCGCCTAACTCACTCTTTGCATTCCCGAGACTGTTGTATGTTTGGCTGTCTTGCGGATTGAGTTCTATGGCCTTGTTGTAGTCCATAATAGCTTCCTGATACTGCCCTATTTCGTGTTTTACAATCCCGCGGTCTGCGTATGCGTCAGCGTATTGTGGATCAAGTTCTATTGCCTTATCATAGTCCTCAATAGCATCCTTATAGTCGCGCAACTCGTTTTTCGCTTTCCCACGATTGTAATATGCCAAGATATTTTTTCGATCAAACTCTATTGATTTGTCATAGTCGGAAATCGCTTCGTGATACTGTCCTAACCCACCCTTCGCGCTCCCGCGATTGGTGTAGGCCCAATCATGTTGAGGATTGTTTTCTATCGTCTTGTCGTAATAATCTATTGCCTTTTCGTATTCCCCTTGCTGGTGAAATTTTACACCCCAAGAAAAGTAGTCCTCCGCAGTAAATTCATCATAAGGTTTGTCGTGTGCATTGCAGAGAGCGAAGCCAGTGAAGTCGTTGAAAAGTTGCTGTTCTTTAATGCCATAAAATTTTTCTAACACTTCTTTGATGCTCTGCTTACTACCTGCGTCTATCTCGATTTCTTCATAAAAGCTTTCTCCTATATTCCCTTCTCCAAATACAAAAATCGATTGTTGAGCGACGATGCGGTTGTTCAGGTTACTGGGCGTCCATTTCCACAGCTTGCCCATATTTAGGAACTCTTTAATCGTTTTTGTATTCAAGTCCTCATAGCCTATCACGGAAAATTTTTCGGGGTCACTTGTCTCCATAGCGACAACTTTTCCGGCTTTGTCTGATTTTTCCCCACATGCGAACCAGAGAGCAATCAGGGCATTAGTGGTAAAATCAATCAGGCAGGTCGCCGCCCCATAGTGTTGCAGTTCTGCCATGAGTTCCAAATCAGAGAGTCTCCTATCTTGTCGTTCACGGAAACCCTGTAAACTTGCGTTATCCAACAATCGATAAATATAGCTTTGAAATACAATTGGAGGAGGCGACGCTCCTTGAGATTCCTTTATTCTACGATGTGCTGAGGATTCCACTTCCCAATCCGAGTTAGCTAGACCACGATAGAGAAGCAACCGACCATCCAACCCCTTCGTCCACGCAATAAATTCTTCAATGCTTTTTATCGGTTCGCTCATTTGTTTTTTTTGTCCTTTGATTTAACTCTGGCTTCCTCCACACCCTTCCCTCTATATCCTGTATTGAGTGTCCCTGATCCTCTTGTTGTCATAAATTCTGAGCCTCGCACAGCCGCTCAAAGCAGCAATTCACAAATTGTGGCAACTTGCCTTTCCACGGTTCGCAACCGTTCAAACGTGCGCTATGAAACAACCCGGCAAATGCAATCTCCTTTGAAGGATCAACGCTGATGGTAAGCATAACGTCCCGGTCAATGACCCAATCGAAATCCACTTCACCGTGTGGCGTAGCGTTCACATCCGGCCTACCGATATGAGGGGGAAATGCGTCAATAAGTTTCTGGGCAATAGCTACTGTCTTGGGTGCAAGTGCAAGAGCACCCTCGCCATTCCAGTCTTCGGTTCCGGCATCCTTGAGCAGATTGCCAACTTCGCGCTTGAGTGAAGCTCGTTCTGTATCCGGATACATGTTTGTCAGTGCCATTTGTCAGTTCTCCATCACCAACTTACTGTTTTCGGATATTTGATTATGTAAAACGATCACTTTTCCATCGTTTCATTCCTCCAGTCCAGCGTACTTGTCATTCTATTCTCCCCACACTCGTCCCACCGCATCCTGTATCTTCTGCTCGAATCTTTCAATCAACTCGCGGTTCGCATCCACCAGGGCCTGCTCGGCTTCAATCTCGGCGACGATGGCTTGCTGAGTTTCGAGAGTAGGCACCGGAAGTCTTGCTTCATTCAAACTGCGAATTGGCAATTGGGGCTGTGCAGCACCTGATACGATCGCGTCTCGCTGTTCCTTAAAGTTTTGGGATTGAAAAAACAAAAAAAGATAGTTCCCAGACAACTCGTTCTCGTTAGGCCTGAAAATGAGCATTCCAGAATTGATTCTCATAGCGTGAAATAAAATGGAGTTGTCGTAATAGCCTGTATTCCCAATTGTTCCGCGTGTCGTAAGGACGACATCCCCACGACGAAGCCTACCTTTTCTTAGAGCCTCATCCTTCTCTCTCGTAATAAATTCCACCTCGTTGAAGTTGAAGCCGTCTGAGCGGACGTTTTTTGTGTTGAGGAAGACACAATAACCATCTGATGAGAAGTCTTCCTTCTTCGGATAATTTACTCCTCTGTCACCGTCAATGATCTCAAAAGGAGCTTCCGCGAAAGTCACCATCGGCCACTCGGGATCAACCGCGATCTGTGGTCGATAGTTTTCCACCACCGCTCGCGCCCCGTCAATCACTCGCTGATAGCCCTCTATTTCCGAGACGATCTCTCGCTGTACTTCCAGTGGTGGCAGGGGGATTTGAATGTCAGCTACAGCAGATGGGTTTGCACGAGAAAGCGAGCCTCCAACACCTGTAATTGTCTGCATAAAACGTACGTGAAAGGGGTCGGATACAAGCACACGCCGGAGGTATTCAGGTATAATTTCAGGGCTGGAAAAGACTATCCATTCGGTAGAAGCAATCTGATATTGTTTATCAGGGTTTTCTTTGACGACCCACGCCCGACGAATATGAGGGATAATTCGCGACAATAAAATATCGTCAGGAAGTACGACTTTTTTTGACGAGCCTATTCCACTACCTCGGAGTAGCTCGGGTATTCCAGCGTCATACGCAGGTATACTCCACAACTCAAAAACTTCATCTGGCATTTTACGAGGATCAAGGCTCTTAACTTTAGATCTCAAAAAGCGACCAACTGGTATAAGTTCATATACTGTGTTTAGAGTTTCACTCTCCCGATACCGCTCTCCACTCAAGTTATACTCCCCGCTCTCTGCTACTTTTGATTTTTCAACGATCAGTCCTTGCGTGATGGATTCATCTGTTGTGTACTGAGCCTCAGGTTCTGCGGCCATTGGTATGGACTGAGAATCATCTACTGTTTCACCCGCCCGCAGTCGTGCGAGGTATCCGCAAAGTTCTTCTGCTACTTGTGGCAGGTCGTTTTTGTCAATCAGTCGCCGCTGTGCCCCCAAATCAAAGCCGTCGTTTTCTACCTTGAAGAAGGCGATGTGGTCGGTCTTTTTTGCCAGTACTTTATCCAGTATGAGGATGGAAGTTTTGACGCCTGAGTACGGATTGAACACGCCGGCAGGAAGCGATACAACGGCGATGAGATATTCTTCTACCAGCATTTTGCGGAGTTGCTTGTGTGCGTTATAGCTCTGAAAAATGATGCCTTCGGGTACGATGATTCCTGCGCGTCCTGCAGGCGTTAGATGTTCGGCTATATAATCGACAAATAGCACTTCGCTGCGTTTGGACTGTACGGAGAAGCGGTTGTGCGGGCGGATGCCTCCTTTTGGCGACATGAATGGCGGATTGGCGAGAATTACATCGGCGTATTCGTTCCAATTTTCCTCGCTGGTCAGGGTGTCGTATTCAGAAATATGCGGATCCATAAGAAGGTGCAGGTACATATTTACCAGTGATAGGCGCACCATATCGGGCGATATGTCGTAGCCCTTAAAATTGTCTGCGAGCTTTCCCCGTTCATCGGGTGTAAGTGTGCTGTGGCCCTGTTCATTGGTGTTGGCTTGGAGGATGTGCTTGTAGGATGAGATTAAAAATCCGGCGGTGCCGCAGGCCGGATCGAGTACGCTTTCGTCTTTTTTCGGGTCAATGACTGTGACGATGAAGTCGATAATGTGGCGCGGTGTGCGAAATTGCCCGGCATCTCCCTGGGAACCGAGTACAGAGAGCAAATATTCGAAAGCGTCGCCGAGTCGTTCGGAGTGGTCGTATTCAAATTCGTCAATGATTTTGAGAAAGGCGCGCAGGGTTTCGGGGTCGCGGTAGGGCAAAAAGGCGTTCTTAAAAATGTCCCGAAAGAGAAGTGGAATGCCGGGGTTTTCTGGCATTCTGGTGATGGCGTCGGCGTAGAGGTTGAGCATTTCGTGTCCACCCAGGCCAGAGCGCATCAGCTTTGCCCAACCGAAATTGGCAAACTCCCCGGCGAAGAATTGTCGTTCTCCTCCGAGTTCTTCACTCTCGGCGTCCAGGTCGTCCATGAACTTGTAGATCAGCGCAATGGTGATTTGCTCAACCTGACTTTTGGGGTCGGGGACCTTGCCCACCAGAATATCGCGGGCGGTGTCAATACGGCGTTTGGTATCTGTATCGAGCATGGGACTTCCTTTTGGTTAGCCACAGAAAGCACAGAAGGCACAGAAGGTTACAGCAGGTGTAATGACTTCATTCTGTATCAATTTTTTGTGTTTTTTGTGCCTTTTGTGGCAATTCAGCAATTTACAGAATAAGTTTTTTCACCTGGAGTTTTGCGGCTCCGAAGTTGATGAGCATAGCGTCGCGTTGACCGGATGCACGGAGATAGCCCAGCGTCTGTGCGATATGTTCTGGGGCCAACGCCCTGGCAGCCTTAAGCTCAAGAATAAGGCAATTTTCCACAAATAAATCAGCAAAGAAGTTGCCGAGGAGCGTACCGTCTTCATCGCGTACCTGTAGAGGTTTTTGCTGCTCGACAGATAGGCCGATTTTCCTCAAACGGTGGGCCATTCCATTCTCATACACCTTCTCCAAATGTCCATTCCGAAGATGGGTATGCAATTCAAAAGCCGTTTGTCGAACTCTATCACATAAAGCTCGAATACGTCGTTCGTCTCTTAGCATCTTTTCCTTTTGTGTTTTTGTGCTTTTTGTGGCTATTGTTTCAAGCAACAAACTGATTCAATGACACATAATCTTTGACATACTCGGGAATGAGTGCGCGATACTTCTCTGGCACAGCCCTGAAGTCGCGGATAGAGAAGACCGGGTTGGTGGCGAGTTCGGTGTATGCGCGGTTTTCGATGATGTGACGCACCTGATCGCTGGTGAGGTACGCTTTGAAGTAGGTTTTGAGGGCGGGGATGGAGTGGGCGTCTTCTGGCTTGTTGTCGGCGACAAATTTGTTGAATTCCTCTTCCAATAATTCGTCCTTAGACTTGAAATGCGGGATGAGATCAAAGACTTTTTCCAATATTTCGCGCAGGGTCAGGCGACGATCTACGGCTGCTGCCTGGCGGAGTTTGTTGAGGGTATAGTATTCTTCGGGTTTGTCAAAGACTTCGCGGTTCACATAGTCGATTACGCGATCCCAATGCCCGGCTTCAACGGCTTTTACTATGGTTCTATCCTCGCGCACGGTGTCGGCGAATTTGTCGAAGAACATGCGGTCAATTTTCATGCCGTCGTAGCCGATGTGTTCTTCCGTGATTGTTGAAAGGATATCCCTACCCAGATGCTCATACCCATAGCGTGTCGTTGGCCCGGGATCGCCTTCGCGCTCAGTTCTCTGCCTGTACGCAGGTAGTTCTAGTATCTCGTCGTAGTTGAATTCGGTCTCGAAGTATTCGCAGTTGCCGAAGAAATCAAAGAGTTTGAAGGCGGTTTTCTCAGGGTGCGCGATGCGGTCCTTGTGGCTATCGTCTAAGAGCAGGTCGCGGAAATCGTGCTTTCGCGTGCCGCGGCCTTTGATCTGGATAAAGTCCGTGGGTGAGAAGATGGGGCGGAATAGGCCGAGGTTGAGGATATCTGGACAGTCGTAGCCAGTGGTCATCATGCCGACGGTGACGCATACGCGGGCTTTACTCGTGCGGTATTGGGGCAGGAAGTTGGCGGTGCCGAGCAGGTTGTTGTTGGCAAAGTTGATGGTGAATTGTTGCGCGTCTGATATCATGGATGTGACCTGTACGGCGAAGTCGGATTGGTACTTGCCGGGAAACATCCGGTGAGCCATTTCGTTGAGTATGTTGGTCAGGTGGGCGGCGTGGTTCTGGCTGACGGCAAAGATGATGGATTTGCCAATTTCACCGCTGACGGGGTCGCGCAGGGCGTTGTCGAGAAAAGTTTTGCAGAAAAGTACGTTGGTGGCGCCGGAAAAGAATCGCTTCTCGAACTCGCGCTGTTTGTAGGTTTCGTCGTGGTCTTCGCCTTCGGCATCGGTGAACGAGACGACAAAGCCCTGTTCGGAGAGGAGTTGTGTTGTTACGTCGGTGCGGGCGTCAACAACGGTTGGATTGATCAAGACGTTATCTTTTACGCCATCGAGTAGGGAATAGCGAAAGGTGGGTTGTCCGCTTTCGCATCCAAAGGTGCGGTAGGTGTCGAGCAGCAGACGCCGTTCAATTTCGCGCGGGTCGCGCACCGCTGGGTCAGATGTTTTGACGCCGCGCAGGTAGTCGCGGGGTGTTGCGGTTAGGCCGAGTTTGTATCCGACGAAATAGTCGAATACGGCACGGGCATTGCCAGAGATGGAGCGATGTGCCTCATCGGAGATTACGAAGTCGAAATCTGTGGGTGAGAAGATTTTCTGGTATTTGTTGTCGAACTGGAAGGATTGGACCGTGCTGACCACGATCTCGGCCCGCCGCCAGTCGTCGCGGTTCTCTTTGTAGATGACTGTCTCAAAGTCGGCTGAAAGCAATTCTGTGAAGACCTTTTTGGCCTGGTCCTCCAATTCGAGGCGATCCACCAGGAAGAGCACGCGGCTGGCATTGCTGGAGCGGAGGAATAGCTTGATGATGGCGGCAGCGGTGAGTGTTTTGCCCGTGCCGGTAGCCATTTCAAATAGGAAGCGATCTTTGCCGTCCTTTACGGCGCGTTGCAGGGCGTGGACAGCTTGTAATTGATATGAGCGGAGGAAGCGCAGTTTGTTGGCATGGATGAAGCTGGGGCGTTCGGCTTCGTTTTTCCATGCGGCTTCTGATGCATAATTGGGGCGTTGGGTGAGAACGATGTAGTCGTCACTGACGCGCTCATCTATCAGACGTTGCGGGTTGGGTGCTGTCTTCTGGTAGCCAGTGACTGAATCCGGGGTTGGGAATGCGGTGATGATGTAGGGATTGCCCCGGTCGAGGTCCCAGAAGTAGTGGAGGTTTCCGTTGGAGAGGATGACAAAGCGGCAGTTTTGTGAGCGGGCGTACTTTCGCGCCTGTTCTTTTCCCACCAGCGGTTGCTTTTCCTCGGCTTTGGCTTCCAGAACGATGAGCGGAAATCCCCTGTCGTCCAGCAATAGAAAGTCGATAAACCCTTTGCGGGTCTTCTCGAAGTTGTCACCGAGGGTGTTAATCTCAACGCCTGCTTCAAGACGAATATTGGCGGGTTTGTCTCCTTCGTCAAAAAATCGCCATCCCGCTGACTCGAGTAGTTTATTGATCTTTAACCGTGCAGTAGCTTCGTTCATTCTGTTCTCTGTGGGATTCTTATCTATCACCCGATAACTCGGCGTACTCAATTTCCAATGGCTGGGTGATGCGTTTTGTTAATTCCAGGAGATCGGGCCGGTCGGGTGGGAAATCTTTTTCCATCTTTCCATCGGGATATACTGTTACTGTGTCTATCCTTTTTATGAATCCCTTCTTGGCCGTCGCTCGGTTGACCTGGAGGCCGTCTTTTGAAATTGCCATGCGAGTCTGTATAACACTTCCTTCGCCGATAATGCGAAAAAGAAAGCCCAGGATGCCGGATGTTGGGCGCCCAGTAAGCCCTTTGATCTCGTCATAGGCAACCCAATTTCCAAAATCCAGCAGTCGATAGGTCATCACCCGCCGATTGGTTACTTTGAGATGCGGCGTTGAAAGCGTATCCAGGTACGAATACCGATCCGGCTTGCCGGGCTGGTCTTCCCACCAGATTCGTACATTTACTGCCAGTTCTGGCGTTGGGGCTTCTTTTACCTCGCGGATGACGCGATCTACCCGATAATCTACTTCCATATTCTGTTTGTGTTGATAGGATAACTGTGCGTACTGGGGCATCGCGTTTTCCGCGCGTGCGGTCACTTCCATAAATGCCCGAAACCAGTTTTCGTACCCGATAAATAGCGGTAGTCCCTGCGGATCACGCGCTCTTGCCTTCTGTGCGAGATAAAGTATCATCTCCCCCTGAAAACGCGCACCATTGGTCGTGGCTGTCAGATCGTAATCGTCACACTGCCGCATCGCCTCTATTATCTCTGTGCGACTCACCACCTGATACCCCGGACGCACGCCATCTGCACATACCGGTTGATCCAATAAAAAGAAAAAACAAAGGAGGGTTGCGATTCTCAACCCTCCTTTGTTGTGAAAGCTCGTCATGTCATTCCTTAATCGCAATCACAGATAGGCGCGAATATTTCTCAATCACTGAAAACACCTCCCTATCTCCTGCCAGGCCCCAATCCGCGTCATCCCGCAATCCCCGTAATCCGCGATCTAATTCTTCAACACAATGAGGATGCGCTGACCGATGAGCAAGGGGTCGGAAAAGGAGATGGTGAGGGTTTTGGCTTCTTTATCCTCGCTGAGTGTGTATTCTTTGTCTTTGCCCAGTTTGCCATGGTCGTCGCATACGGCGGCGAGTTCGCCCTGTACAGTAATGGTTTCTCCGATGGCAACTTTCTTAACGTCGGTGTTGTCAACATCGGGGAAATTTATAATTTTGTAGTTTTTGCGAATCCTTCGCCAGGTATGGAGATACCCCTGTTCTTTCAGGTTATCTTCGATGCCAATATAGACGAGGACTGAACTGATAATTTCTTTGGCATCCTGAAGGTCTTCCTTGGTAACCTCAAGATTTTCTTGAGTGACCTGAAGGTCCTGTTGGGTGGCTTGAAGGTCTTCGCGCAATTTTTGACTTTCCTTATGCGCTTTTTCGAGGGCTTCTGTTACGCGTTGAAGGCGACTGGTTTGCTCAAAGAGGCTGTTGCGGAGGCTATCGCGGGAGGCTGTGACATGTTCGAGATCACCTCTCAGAGTGGTGGTGAGACGGCGGTATTCTTTCATCTCATTGGTAAGGCGGTGGAGGGTGGTCAGCAAAACTTTATTTGATGTGCTGGTACTATCCATTTGCGCACGCACAGAATCGATGCGGACATTTAGTCCCTCGACCACCATATTTAGAGAGTCTATCAGTGCATCATCGCGTTTGGCTTCTTCCTCCATTTGCATGACGTAGGGACTTTCTTGAATGATTTCCTCTTCGCTGGGCAAAAACGCAATGTACAAAAGAAGGGCTACTGCGATGGCTGCAATGCCAATTACCAGGATGATTTGCTTGTTGTTCTGCATGATTACCTCCAAAAAGAGACGGTTGCAAGAAATGAGGGCTGCAGGTGTTGGAGAGCAAGAGACTTTCTATGGGGCTGTCCCACTCTGGATTATTTTTCGCGGTGAAGCTGTGTGTTCCTCCCTTGTTATGGTGTTATTATGGTTTCGCGGTTGGGAAACCCGCCGCCCAATGCGAGGTGAAGGTCAATGCGCGTCTGGAGTCTTTGCTGACGCACAACGAGTAATTGGCTTTCGGTGAGGTAAGCCGTATTGCGTGTTTGAAGCACGGTCAACAGGCCTGTAAGCCCTCTGTAATATCTATCTTCTGCCAATCGACGCGCCTCCCGCGCCTGTTCAGCGGCGGTTTCTAGAGCGGTCTGGCGTTTTGCCAGATGCGCTTCTGCTGAGAGTGCATTTTCAACTTCGCCATAAGCTTGCAAAACGGTTTGGGCAAATAGTGCGGCGGCTTCGTTTTCTCTGGCACTGGCCAGGTCGATATTGCCCTGTATGCGCCCGCCCTGGAAGAGGGGTTGGGTAAGGTTGCCGATTAGACTCCACACGCTGAAGTCTCCATTGAGCAGGTTGCCCAATGCGTCGCTGCTGGTTCCGCTCGAAGCAGTCAGGCTGATGCGCGGATAACGCAGGCGTTTGGCGGCTTTGTGATTGGCCTGAGACGCGGCAAATTGGCGTTCAACAGCAATGAGGTCGGGGCGTCGGGAAATGAGATCTGCCGGGAGGCCTGCGGGCACTGGATGTGGTACCTGAGGGAGGTCTCCGGCAATGGCGAATGTGCCCGAGGGATAGCGACCGATGAGTACTTCGAGTTGGCGAATGGCCATTTCATAGCGTTGTTCGCGCTGGTGCAGGCGGTCTTGTGATAACGCGAGTTCGGATTTGCTCTGGCGCATGTCGAGTGAGGGCCGCACCCCCCGTTCGTAGCGCGTGCGTACCTGTTCGTGGTTGGTGAGGCTGTTTTCGTAAGTTGCCTGCGCGAGTTCGAGTTGGCGCCTGGCTTCGATGGTGGCAAACCACGCTTTAGCAGTTTGTGCAGCCAGTGACATGCGCGCGCCCCGATACATAGCCTGTGTTGCCTGATAGGAGGCTTGTGCCGCCGCAGCACTTGCGCCAAGCCGCCGCCAGAGGTCGATTTCCCACGCGGCATTGATGGAAACGCCATAGGTGGTGCTGGTGTTTGAGAGTACCTCTCCAGGTGCCTGACCGGGGATGGGAAATCCAATGAAGTTTTGTTTGCGTCTCAACCCCGATGATCCCGCGCTGATTTGCGGGTATAGAGGTGCGCCAGCCATTTTGGCTTGTGCGCGTGCGGCTTTGAGACGCGCTGCAGCAGCGTGCAGGTTGCGGTTGTGCGCGAGTGCCTGTGTGATTAAGCTGTCGAGACGGCTATCGTTAAATGTCGTCCACCAGAGGGTGTCTGCAGGTGTTGTTGCGGCGGTTTTTGTTTGATAAGTTTGAGGCGGCTGAACCCGGGATTGTTGAACGCGAGGCGCAGATGCACATGCGGTTATAAGTGCAAAGCAGAGTGCAAAGCAATGCCATGTCGCGTGGGTTTTCATTCTCGATCTCCTGAATGAAGCTGACTGCCAACTGCGTTTATCATAAAGAAACTTTTATTTTTGTCAATATATATCGCAATCGGAGAGGATTAGATTATGGCGACGCATTGTTTTGAGGGCATGCTCGATAGTCCGTCGGTTAATATAGGATTGACGCTGGGATCGGGACAGGTGTTTCGGTGGGGGCGAGATGTCGATGGGTGGTGGAAGGGTATTGCTTATGGCGTGGTTGTGCATCTGAGACAAATGGGGGACCAGATCGCGTATCGCGCATCGTCTGAGCAGGTGGCTACATACTGTGGTGAGATGGAGATTGATGATTTTTTGAGGTGGTATTTAAGGCTGGATCACATGCCCCGGATCAGAGTGCCGCGTGGGGATACCTATTTGCGAAGGGCGCGGGATTTGTTGAAGGGGCTGCAATTTGTTCGCCAGGATCCATTCGAGTGTATTATTTCTTATGTTCTCTCGGTTCAAGCACATATGTCGTTGACCAAAAAGCGGATCGGATTTATTGCGCGAACCCTGGGTGAGAGACGGGTTTTTGAAGGCGAGACGTACTGGACATTCCCCGGTCCCGATGCACTATCTGAGTTGGATGGCGGATTTTACAGGCGCCACCGTTTTGGTTGGCGTTCGGAGCGTGTGGCTGAAACAGCGCGTTTTATCGCCGGGTCAATACGCGATGGGGCGGATCTGGATACCTGGCGGTGCATCTCGGATGATTTGCACGCGCTGTCCGGTAGTGGGGTTGGCATTAAGGTGGCGCGGTGTATCGATCTGTTTGCACTGGATCGGCTCTATGCTGTTCCCGTTGATACCTGGGTGCGAAAATTTGCCCGAGAATGGTATGGTGTAACGGGTTCAGATACGAAGATATGCCGGTGGGGCGAGGCGCGATGGGGCAAGTGGGCGGGTTATTGCAATGAGTATTTGTTTGCGTATTATCGCGAATTGTATGGTCCCACGCTGTACGATCGGGTGCTTTCTTTTGATGCTTCTGGTGACGCGTCAGCGGTGATGCCGTTTGATGATGCGGGATGAGTGCTTTTTATTCTCTGTCGTATTTGGGGTTGCCAAAGCCGTCGTTCACGATGTGGGAGCGTGCGGGGATTTCGGATTTGTCGGGGATGATGAGATCCAGTTCGGTGCTGTTTTCGACAATTGTGCCGTCGCCCACGCGCACGTGATCTCCCAGGATGATTTTTCCCGGGTTTCGGGAACCAGAGCGCACTGTGCCGAGTACGACTGACGATGCGATTTGACAGCCCGTGCCCGTTTCGACATAGCCGTAGATGTCTGTGCCACTGCCGATCGTGGAGCGGTCGCCTATGACAACGGGTCCGAGCAATGTGGCATCTGTGCCTATTCTTACAAAATTGCCAATGGTGGGATGTCGTTGTCGCGCTCTTCCCGTCAATCCGCCGAGCGTGCAGGGGTAGATGATGCACCCATGGCCTATGATGCCCGTTTGGCCGGTTGTGAGGCCGCGGTGCGGGTGTTCGAGAAAGTTGGCGTCTGCAATGGTGGTTTCCGGGTGGATATCGGCTTGATAATAACGTCCGCCGAGTTCTGAGATGGCACGGGGCAAGAGGGGGATGGGTGTGCAGTCGAAATTTTCAACCACGCCGGTTTGCGTGAGGGCATTGGCAATGTCGTGATAAAACAGGACGCGCCACCCGGGATAAGCACTAGCGACGAGTTGCATCTGATATGCGAAGGCAGATTGCAGGTCTTTTTCGGCGAGAAATGTTTCGTAGAGATCAAAGTCGCGCGCTTCAATGGCTTTGTCAATGATAGGTGCAAATGTGAGGGCGGCGAGGTCGCCATCATCCAGATTGTGTAGTTTGCGTAAATACGCATCCCATACGGCGGGGTCTTTGAGCGATGCAAATCGGTTCCAGAGTGCGCGGGTTTTGAGTTGGGGGAGTCGAGAGATAAGCGCGAAGGCCGATTGTAGTGCTACGTCTTCTATGGGACCGTTTTCACCCTGTGCGGCTTGAAGCGATTGGTAGATCATGGCGTAGAGCTGGTCGGTAATTTCTTCGATATTTTCAGTCAGGGTTACCTGCGCGGCTTCAGACGCATTGTGGGAGCCGGGTGCGACGCATTCGAGGAGGTTGCCGAGTACGGTTTCGAGCAGGTCGCGATTGACAAAACCTCGGCCTGAGCGTTGCGAAAGGATCGCGCGATTGATGGGGTCAATGCGAAGCGCAGCCAGTTCTTCCGCTGTGTAAATCGGGCGAATTTGATCGATTGCTTTTTCGAGGAGCGGGCGTTTGCGGTTTGCATACGCGGTGTCGAATAAGGTGGTGTTGTTCAAAGAAAATTCCTTTGTGATTCTATTTGTTCAACTTCCGGTGGAGCGATAATGGCGCACACCGATTTTCCATATCTGGAGTGCGACTATGAGAAAGATAATGCAAATCAGGGGCGCGACCCACTGCAAGATGACGGGCAATCCCATGGGGTCGCCGCGTTCGAGAATTGCCAGTGATGGTAGATAATTTACACACGCAAGGGGTATGATGTAAGTAAAAAATTTGCGAAACCAGATGCGGTAGATAGGTAAAGGGTACTGTGCGGTCTCCACACCGCCATAAGTCATGGTGTTCATGAGTTCGAGGGATTCGGTGGTCCAAAATGCAATGGTGGCTTGAATTATCATGAGGCCGATAAAGAGGCAAGCGCCTCCAAAGATGGCGATGAAGACGAGATAGATTTTTGGTACAGACCAGGCGACGTCGAGGGTGTAGCTTGCCCATGAGAAGACGATCAGGCCCTGGATCAGGCGGCCAATGCGACGGAGGGTGAGTTCATAGCCCGCGAGTTGCAGGGCTGTGCTGCGGGGGCGAAGGAGGAGGCGGTCGAAGTCGCCGCTTTTGACCATGGTGCCGAACATGTCGAAGCCGCGTGAGGCAGCGTCGGCAAAAGCGAAGGAGATGTTGATGAGACCGTAGAGAAAGGCCACTTCGGGGAGTGTCCAGCCCTGGATATGTTTGAATCGCGCGAAGAGAGAGGCGATGGCGAGAAATTCGATGCCGGTGATGAGGAGTTGCCCAAATGAGAGCATGATAAATGATGCGCGATATTGCATTTGGCTGCGGATAGATTGACCGAGATAGTGCATGTAGAGGCGAAGGGCATTGGTCATTGCGTTATCCTCCTTGTGCGACGAGGCGGCGAATACCGAGGGTGAGGATGAGATGCCCGGCAGTGATCAGCGCAATCAGGTAGGTGATTTGAAACGGCAGGTGATGCCAGATTTCTTCTGGCGGGATGTGGCCCAGGTAGAAGCGGAAGGGGATGTCCAGGATGTATCGAAACGGGAGGATGTTGAGGGTTGTCTGTGCCCAGTCGGGAAAAAAGAGCAAGGGGATTATGATGCCGCTGAAGAGCCAGGTCAAACTGCTCAGAAGCAGGCCCAGACCTTCGCCAGATATGGTCCATAAGAGTGAGATGTTCAGGAGATTGGTGATGGCTGCGCTAATGAGGACGGCGAAGAGCATCGATACGAGCCAGGCACAGGCAGTTGGAATATTGGGGGGCATTTGCATGTTAAAGAAAAGACCGGCCATGATAAACATGGGGAGGGCGCGGAAGACGCCGGGCGCTGTGCGCTGCGCTATGGCGCGGCTGTACCAGAAGAAATACAGGTTGGTCGGGCGCACGAGTTCATAGACGACGTTGCCCGAACGCACCATTGCGCGTATGTCGGGGTCGGCACCCTGATAGGGGATGAGAACGAGAAATGCCTGGCCGAGCCAGATATAGGTGATGACTTCATCGGCGGTCATGGGTTGGGGTGCCGTTGTCGATCTGTAAAAGGCTTCAAAGATCATGACGCGGATAAGGCCCCAGAAAAACTGGGTACCGAATCCCGCGAAGGCCGCAGCGCGGTATTGCAAGAGGGTGCGGAATCTGGCGGAGAAGACGGCTATGTATGATTTGATGACAGATAAATTGGGGATCATAAGTAACTCTGGGTTCTGAGACTGTTCGATTCTTCAGCTTCCGGTTGATCGGTAGTGACGGGTGCCGAAACGCCAGAATTGAAGGGTCAAAAAAAAGAAAAGAAAACCAATAGCTGGGGCCGTCCATTGGAACCAGATGGGACTGCCGAGCGAGTCGGGACGGTCTAAGATGACCAGCGCAGGGTAGTAGCTGATACAGGCCAGAGGAATGACATAAGTAAAGAAACGACGGAACCATTTGCGGTAGATGCTTAAGGGATAACGGGCGGTTTCCTGCCCGCCGTAGCTGACGGCATTGATGAGGTCGAGGCTTTCAGTAGTCCAGAAGCACAGGGTGGCGCGAAGGACAAAGAGACCGCCGAACACGCAGGCACAGGCCAGTGTGGATGCCATAACAAGGGTGATTTTAGGGACGGTCCAGGTGATGTCGAGTATGTATGCGGCATAACAGAGAACGAGGAAGCCTTGCGTAAATTGGCCGATGCGCATGAGTTGAAGTTCTTGACCTAACAGTTGCAAGACCGTGTTGCGAGGGCGGAGCAAGAGGCGGTCAAAGTCGCCATTGCGGATGGTGGTTGCAAAATGGTCGAATCCTCTGCTAACTGCTTTGGCGATGGCCATGCCCATGTTGACGATGCCGTAAAAGAGTGCGACTTCAGCCAGTGTCCAGCTTTTGAGTTGCCCAAAGCGGTCGAAGATAGCCCAGATGCCAATAAATTCAAGGCCAGAGCTGAGGAAGACGCTGATTGTGAGCATGATGAATGACGCTCGGTATTGCATTTGGCCGCGAAAAGACAGGGCAATGTAGTGTTTGTAGAGGGCAAATGCGTTCACGATTAGCCTCCCTGAATCACCAGTTTGCGCACATTGCGAGATAGCAGCCATCGGCTCCAGAGAATAATGATCCCCGTCCAGATGAGTTGGTGGGCGAGCAGACGCGGCAATTCAGAAGGCGCAAGGTGGCCGAGATAGAGGCGATAAGGTGTGTCTATGAGTCCGCGAAAGGGGAGGGCCTGGAGGATGGGTTGTGCCCATTCGGGACAGAGGGGTATTGGCAACAGCATGCCAGAAAAAATGATAATACAGATGGGCATAAGGCGTCCAATACCGTCGCCCGAGATGGTCCAGAACATCACGATGGATCCGAAGGCGGTGAGCGCAGCACTGAGCAGGAGCGCAGAGAAAGTTGCAATGATATAGGCAGCAGCCGATGCCCATGTCGGTGGAAGTTCCATGCCAAAGAATGCAAAGGTGATAGCAAAAAGAGGCATTGCGCGCAAGAGGGTTGGGGCCGTTCGCATGGCCATGGCCCTGGTGTAAAGGAGGGCGTAGAGTTTGAGTGGGCGCAGGAGTTCATATCCAATGGCACCTGTGCGAACTTTGTCGCGGATTTCGAGGTCAATGCCCCAGGGTTGCATTGCGAGAAGCCCCTGAGTGAGCCATACGTAGATGATGACTTCGCGCAAACTCATGGGCATTGAAGCGGTGCTGGACGCATAAAAGGCTTCGAAAACCATGATGTGTACATAGCCAAATACAAACTGCGTCACGACATTGGCAAGGGCACCAGCGCGGTATTGCAGCAGAACGCGAAATTGCGCGCTGAAAAAGGCAACGTAAGGGATGAGTAAGCGCGTAAGTGCCATGAGAGCGGAGTCAGAGAATGAATTGCTATTTTTGCGCGATGGCTATGAGTCGAAGGCTCGTCGCCTTATCTCCATTAGCGATTTTCGGCATAGAGACGCGAGATGATTTCTTCGATGGGCGTGTTTTCGACAAAGAGGTCGCGCACGGGGTGTTGCGCTGTGATGCGGGCGATCAGATCTGCCGTGGCAATGCGGTCGGGGTCAAATGTGAGGTGTACGCGGTGTCCGTCGCGCAATACGACAGATGCGTCCGGGTCACTGATATCTTCCATGCCTTCGAGATCGACGATGAGGCGACGCTCTGTTGTGACGCGGGCGCGAAGGTTTTCAAGCGAGCCGTCAGATAGTATCTGGCCCTGTCCTATGACCATGACGCGCGTGCAGAGGGCTTCGATGTCATCCAGATCGTGGGTGGTGAGGATGACGGTGACATCGCGCTCGCGGTTGAGGCGTTTGATGAAGTCGCGCACGGCGAGTTTAGAGACGACGTCGAGGCCAATAGTCGGTTCGTCTAAGAAGAGGATTGATGGCCGGTGAATGAGGGCAGCGGCGAGGTCACAGCGCATGCGCTGGCCCAGGCTGAGCTGGCGCACGGGTATGTCGAGGAGCGATTCGAGGTCGAGAATGGAGATCATTTCATCGCGGGTTTGTGCGTATTGGTGTTGATCGACGCGATAGATGTCGCGGAGCAGGTCGAAAGATTCGATGACGGGCAGGTCCCACCACAATTGTGTGCGTTGTCCAAATACTACGCCGATGTGTGCGACGTGGGCGATGCGTTCTTTCCAGGGCACGCGGCCGAGGATTTCACAGCATCCAGTATCGGGAACGAGGATGCCGGACAATACTTTGACGGTGGTGGATTTGCCCGCGCCATTGGGACCGATATAGCCGATGAGTTCACCGGGTTCAATGGTGAAGGAGATGCCATCGAGAGCAGTGATCTGGCGGTAGTTGCGGTGCATCACACCGCGTAGCGCGCCCCATACACCGGGCTGGCGTTGGGCGATTTGGAAGGTTTTGACGAGGTTTTCGACAATGATGTGGGGCATAGGGCAATGTGCAGGGTTTACATTTCTTCGTGTTTATTAGACGGGTATCCCGGCGGGTGTGTTTTGGTTTGTGGTTTTTTTTTCACTGGACGTATCGCGCAAAATATGGTTTGGCATAAAAATAGAATGCCCGATTCTGTATGTGAGAATCGGGCACGCGCTTTTTTAAAAGTGAAATCCAGAGCTTACTGCGTGGTCTGGTAATACGGATTGGTGCCTTCGGCGTGGTCTGTGATATCGCGGATATTTGCGATTTCGGGAACAGCTTCTTTGATCATGACTTCCACGCCCTGTTTGAGGGTGACATCGACCATCCCGCAGCCCTGGCATCCACCGCCAAATTGAAGATAGGCCGTGTCTTCTTCCACATTGACCAGTGATACGTGACCGCCGTGTGCGGCAATGCCCGGGTTGATTTTTTCGTCGATTACCATTTGGATTTTTTCGGCTACACTGCCTTTGAGGTGCGGGGGAACTTTGTGTGGGTTGTCAATTTTGAAGCCACGTCCCATCAAGCCATCGACAAAATCGAGTGTGATGTCCTGGGCATAAGGCACGCTGTTTTCGTCGATGTAAATGTTGAAGCCGTCATAAGGTATCGCGGTGTCGCGGTTGGTGTCCTGTCCTTCGGCGACAAAAGCGAGGCGGTAGTTGGCCTGTAAGGGCGATGTTGCTTCGGCGGTTATTCGCACGCCTGTGATCACCTGTTCTTGCTCGTTTATCAAGCGGGTGATTTCTGCTTGTGCAACGTCTGTGACGGTGATGTCCATGTATTTTCTCCTGTGTCAATTACGGCATTGTGACTTGTAAGAGTTCGTCTGCTTTGTGCGCGAGATGATTTTCAAGCTGATGTCCATCTCCCATCAGGTCTTGCAATGTAATGCGGTCGAGCATCTGGTCAACCACAAATTGGATGGCGTTCCAGAGGGAGCGAATTGAGCAATCGACAGAATGTGTGCAGCAGGCTTCATAGCCGGTGTGTTCGTCGCAAAAGTCTTCGTTGAAGAACGGGTCGCCGAGGGCACCGAGTACATCGGAGATCAGGATTTCACTGGCGGGCCGAGCCAATTTGTATCCGCCAGCTTGACCTCGCACGCTTTCGACGAGGTTGCCCAGGCGCAAGAGGCGGACGAGTTTGCCGACGTGGGCGGTAGATAATCCTTCGGCGCGGCTGATTTCGGGAATCGAAATGCTGCCACCAGTTTCAGATGCGCGCTGTGCTACTTGCATGAGACAGCGAAGGCCGTATTCTTCTTGCGTGCTCAATTTCATAAAAGAACCTTTTCAGTGAGAGGCGTTGTCAAAACATGCCCAATTCGAGTTTGGCCGCTTCTGACATGCGTTCTGGCGTCCAGGGAGGATCGAATACGAGGTCGAGTTTGACATCGTAAACGCCTTCGACAGATCGGGCTGCAGATTCGATCTGTCCGGGCAAGATACCCGCGGCGGGACAATTGGGTGCCGTGAGTGTCATTTGAACGTAGGTATTGCCATCTTCTTCTACTTTGATTTCGTAGATGAGGCCCAGTTCGTAAATGTCAACAGGGATTTCTGGATCATATACTGTTTTGAATGCTTTTACGATTTCTTCTTTTACGGCTTCGGTGTCGATGGGGCCTTCCTGAGAGGGTTTTCCGGGCGGCGATTCTGGCGCTTCAATATCGTGAATTTCTTCAGTATGGTCGGAATCATCGTTGGTTTCTGGTGTGTCTTTGCGG
>JAJDYX010000049.1 GCA_022824945.1 Candidatus Latescibacterota bacterium | reverse complement strand
TAAAAATGTAGCTCCGTGAAATAGGGGTCAGAGATTTTGTTTCAAATACCTCATGTCCAGATAGCGTCTGCCGGTGATCCACTCTTCAGACCACTCCATACACAGCGCGCCGATCAGACGTTGACAAGCCTCCTGATTGGGGAAGATCTGCACCACATCGGCACGTCTTTTGATCTCTCGGTTGAGTCGTTCCAACAGGTTGGTGGTCCGGATGCGTCTGCGGTGCTTTTTGGGAAAGTGGAAGCAGGCCAGACAATGGATAATATCCCGGTCTATTTTGTCCACCACATTGGGCAGTATCTCTTCATAGGTGTCCATCAGTTGCGATAGGCGATGTTGTGCGGTGTTGTGATCTGGAGCATTGAAAACGTCTTTAAGTGCCTCGGCAACCTCCCGTTGATGCTTGGGGGGTGTGATGCCTTTGATGTTTCTGTGGAAGTGGGTTTGACAATGCTGCCAAGAGGCCCCTTGAAAGTGTCGTTTGATCGCGTTTTGTAAGCCTTCGTGGTGGTCAGAGATGACGAGTTGTACGCCCTTTAACCCACGCTTTTTAAGGTCTTTAAACAGATCAGCATACGTGGCTTCTGTCTCGGAGTGCGCCACGTCTATGGATAGGATATCTCGATGTCCACTCTCTGCGATCCCAGAAACGATTAAGACGCCCTCAGACGCGACTTGTCCCCTGCTACGGATGTGGAGATAGGTCGCATCAATGATCAGATAAGGGTATGCCTGGTCAAGGGATCGCTCACGCCATGCGTTTATGTCCTCATCCAGGTCTTGACAAAGCTGTGAGACCTGAGACTTTGAAAAGGAGGTCCCACACAAGGCTTCTGTGATCTTGGTTACTTTGCGTGTGGAGACCCCTTGCAAGTATGCTTCTTGAAGCGCAAGTATGAGTGCTTTTTCACTACGTTGAAAACGGGCAAATAACTCACTGCTGAATCGTCCTTCCCGATCTTGAGGCACGCTAAGCTCGATACGGCCTACGCGCGTTTTGACTATCCGAGGTTTATAGCCGTTACGGTAGCCTGTCCGATCGCCAGTTCGCTCATAAGGGTCTGCTTGTAAAAACGAGGTGATCTCCGCTTCGAGGAACTGCTGGAGGAAGCGTGTCACGGCCTGGTTGAGAAACTCAGGGTCATTCAAAAGTGCAAATTGCTCTGGCGCAGCAATTTTAATATCTTTGGGGTAAGTCATCGTAGCCTCCAAGGTTAGGGTTTATACTACTTACTCACCCCTATCTTAAGACTTTTCTCGGAGCTACGGTGACTTTTTCAATTTTACAGAAATATACGGACGCTATCTACGCCTGAGCCATCTTGCAGTTGTCCAGTTGTAAATCTCTCGTGATAGACTGTAAATCAAATATATGACCGTCGATACAATGATTAGAACATCGAGTTTCACAGATTTGTTATTGATGTAGTAACAGTCACAAGATAGGCCGAGACTGCGATCTGTATTCTCAGGATCAACAATTTGAGAGATGCCAGTAAGGCCGGGTAACGTTTGGTATCGGCGTTCAAAGTTTGGAATATTTTTCATATAAAAATTGTGTAGTGGTTCTCTTATTGGTCTCGGCCCTACAAAATCCATATCCCCTTTGATGATATTCCAAAGTTGCGGTATTTCGTCGATTTTTGACATCCTGAGCAGGCGTCCACTTTTTGTCGTATATTTTTCATTATCCACAAAGAGATCATTTTGATCTGTTTTTTTACGGTCAATCATGGTTTTAAGTTTATAAATGGTAAAGGTTCTCAAGTTTTTTCCCACTCGGATTTGTTTGAACAAGCATCTATCCCGCGTCTCTATCCAGATCAATATGATACCCAGAATCACGAACGGTAATAGTAAGATGAGAAAACTCAGAGCACACAGCACTTTTAACATTTTAGTTAAACGGCTCATTTTCTAAACCTGATTGACGAGCGTGTCAAGGATATGAGCAAATTGTTTTGCTAATTGTTTTCGCTCAAACTCCCAGAGTCGCCTATTGTTCTGAATCCCACAATTCGCAATCTGGCGACTTTGCACTAAAGTGGAGATATGACCTGCTATCTGCCCAGGGTCTCGGCTTGCGAAACATAAATCCTGGTTTACGCGCATGATCATCTGTACAGCGTCTGAATCCTGGTCTGCTATTGCCAGTATTGGTCGATTGGCTCTTAAATACTCGAAAATTTTGCTCGGAATCCACTGTTTATCTGGTACAAAAAAAGTCAATACATCAGCACCTAACATGTACTCTAAACATTCTCTGTGTGGTATTTGTGAGATGATATGTACACAAGATTCCAACTCGTATTTTGTTATCGTGTCTCGGATAAATGCGTCTTGCCTTCCTAAGAGGATCAATTGCATTTTTTGCCGCAGTTTTGGATGTGTTCGCAGCAGCACATCCAATGCTTCGAACATTGGCAGGGGAGATAATTCTTTAAAAAGTGATCCGGCATACAAAAAAGTGAATTTTGGGAACACATGAGGCTTTAGACCTCTAAAGTCTTCTTCATCAAATCCATTAGTCAAAACTTGCGATTTCTCCTCCACAGCAGGCTCAAAACTTCGAATAATACCAGGCCAGGCAGCAAGAATACAATCAGCATCGCGAAGCACAATTCTTTCTAAGTACTTCTCGAACTGTTCGAGAGGCTGAATGCGTTTTGGACGGTGTTGTTTCTCGATCCAGGGATCTCTAAAATCGGCTATCCAGGGACGCTTATATTTTAGACGGAGCGTTCGTCCAATGAGATGTGAGGTTTCACGAGGAGATGTAGAATAGATCGCGTCTATATTCTCCATCTGGAAAATCTTTCTTGCCTTACGAACTCCCGTAAAATACCAGGCTACATATTGGTCAGGTACAAATAAGGATCGGATTAAAGAAGCCAGAGGATTTTTAGACAATGAAAAAGATCCTTGTTTTGCCCGTCCGCCTACCAGTCTGTAAACGTCATATAGGGAAGGAGCATTTACCCGATGAATGCTTAAATCTTCTGGAATGCCATCTAATAGTTTTTTATCCACAGCATCCAAACGATCTTCTTCTTGTTTGCAGGTCAGAACAACTGGTCGCCATCCAAAATCTTGAATATACTTCACGAATTTGGTAACCCGCAGAACCCCAACACCATTAAAAGGAGGAAATTTTTGTGTGATCATCAAAACTGTTCTCAAAATCATACCTCTCAATGTGAGACTGCTCTCAGTTTTTGGGAAGCTCAGGAGTGAAAATGAATTTTACATAAATGTAGGCAATGATTTCGCCTATAACTGCCCTGAACCCTGCACTTGAATCATACCAGTAATCGGGATCGTAGTTATAGGGAGGAACAGCTATAACGCCTACTTTCGCCACGCCATCAAGCGCGATTTGAAATAAAATAAACGAGCACCGGGCATGATGACCTCTGGTAACTATATTAACTTTTTTTTATCCACCTCGAGTAGCCAGTGACGAAGTCCTAATGCGGAATTGAAAGTACGATCTCGCTCAAACTTCTCATTCGGCATGTCGCGAACGACCACTTTGACGAGGTCGGGATCAATTTGCCATTCTGAGACAAGAATCTTCGCAGTGTTATAGGCGAAATTACCTCCCGTCACTACAATCTGAGCGTATTTGCCAACTTTGTAATGCTGTAATGCTGATCTGAGTTCTTCGGCGTGCAACCATCCTTCTATTACCATAATGTCGCCATGTAATGGTTTGCTTATCGCAAAAAAGGGATATGCATAGATGGCAATGACTCCGCTTTCCAAAAAAATAAAAATCAAAAAAATGATCGCTTGCTTAAATACTTTGTACAAAATCGTCCTGACGATCCTCTTAAACCTATAATTCATAATCATCTGCTCAATTCTTCTCTGGTATCAAATTCAGGCCAACTACATATTGCCTTGTGCATTGGATTGTCCTTTTGATGTATTATAAAAGACACGATTCCGATACGAGAATATTGCAATTTTTGATAGGTATTTTGAGTTGATTGCGCCCACATTCCCAAATGCTTGAGCTTTGAACTACTGTCTGCTACCGATACTCGACTTGCCAAGGTCTATCGGCCGTTTCTTTAGTCCAAAACTTTTGAATATATCTCTACCGTAACCCCTCTGGTTTTTAGGGCAGGAATATGCGTACTGCGCGATGTGGCACTTAATGGGTTATTGCCCACATCAACCCCGTCTCCATTGACTAATCCCGGGTTTGCAACCAGAGGCGAAAGATCCGAGATTTTGTTGTTATAAAGACGTAAACCTCTCAGACCGGTCAATCCAGATAGTGATGTAATATCCGAGATATTGTTGGTGTCAAGCCGCAGGTCTGCCAAATTTTTTAGACCAGACAGCGGTGTAAGGTTCGAGATGCTATTGTCGGAAAGATCCACCCCTATCAAGAGGTTTAACTTAGATAGAGGCGCGAGATCCGAGATGCTATTGTCGGAAAGCCCCAGCCATGTCAGGATGTATAACTCGGATAGTGGTGTGAGGTCGGAGATGTCGTTGGCGTCAAGATGTAGTCGTGTCAGGTTGGTCAATTTAGATAGGGGCGTGAGATCCGATATAGCGTTGCCGGAAAGCTGTAGCCATATCAAGATGTTTAACTCAGATAATGGCGCGAGATCCGATATAGCGTTGCCGGAAAGCCGCAGATCTTCCAAATTTTTTAGATCAGATAGAGGCGCGAGGTTCGAAATGCTGTTGTCGGAAAGATCCAGTTCTCCCAGGCCTTTTAACGCAGACAGTGGCGTGATGTCCAAGATGCTGTTGGTGTCAAGATGCAATACTCTCAGATTGGTCAATCCGGATAATGATGCGATATTTGAGATACGGTTGTTCCTAAGATGCAGGTCTGTCAGACCGCTTAGGCCAGATAGTGATGTAATGTCCAAGATATTGTTGGTGGAAAGATAGAGCCGTATCAGCCCATTTAACTCAGATAGTGGTGTAATATCCGAGATGTTGTTGTTGTCAAGCCGCAGGTCTGCCAGATTTTTTAGGCCAGATAGCGGTGTGATGTCCGAGATGCGGTTGTTGTAAAGAGATAATGCTTTCAGGTTTTTCAATTGGGATAGTGGCGCGAGGTCTGAGATGCTGTTGTTGTAGAGCTGCAGGTCTATCAGGTTTTTCAATTTAGATAGTGATGTGATGTCTGAGATGCTGTTGTTGTCAAGATGCAATACTCTTAGATTGGTCAATCCAGATAATGGTGCGATGTTTGAGATGAGGTTGTTACTAAGATTCAGATCTGTCAGATTTTTTAGGCCAGATATCGGTATGATATCCGAGATACTGTTGGGGGAAAGATGTAGCTGTATCAGACTGGTTAAACCAGATAGCGGTTTAATGTCAGAAATGTTGTTACTGCTGAGAAACAGCTGTTTTAGACCGATTGCATATTCCAGTCCGGTCAAGTCGCTGATCTTTGCATTTGATGCATAAAGGCTAGTTAAGGTTGACATTTCTACCTGCGTGATTATCGTGTCTGGAGCCGCGCTCTTTGCATTTATCATTTCCAGAATCACCGCTCGCAGATTGACATCCGGGATATGCACCTCACCATCTTCTGCTCTGGCTAAAACCAGTGTTAAAGATAGCTCGCACACCACCAACACAAGTGCGATGAGGATCGAGATTGTTTCGATACGATTCCGCATAATATTTCCTTTATTCGTGACATGCCCGATAAAAAATAGGTAAGGTTGCCAGCGGCCCCATCAGAACCGGGGTATGGTTTATTTTATCTATTATACTGTTCATCACACCAAAACCTTATAAAGCACTTGATCGAGAGAATAAGGTGTAGATTTTAAAAAAAATAAAAAATAACAGCAAAGTAAGAAGACCAGGTCCTGGAGTAACACAATATACAAATTGGTGTCATTGAACCCAAAACAACCACAGGCGATATCTGCACCTCGGAGAATATTAATGCCGACTGCTGCTGCAAATGCTAAAAAAAGACCAGAGCTACTGAGCACCGCACTCTTGTGCCACAAACCTAAAAATAAAAATAAACCTGTTACAAGCTCAATCCAAGGCAAGAAAATTCCCCATAGCACGACCAATTCCTCGGGCAGCAGGTCGTAAGCTGTCACTATTTTGATAAATGCTTCGGGGTTCTGGATCTTTACAATTCCTGCCCATCCGAGAATACCTCCTATAAACATCCGGACTACGATCCCTATCCATGCTATTTTGGGAGATAGAATCATCTACTAGAATCCTTTTGAATCGGATTTTCCCCCTTTATCCATTCTTCCCACCCACCTTCAAAAACTTGAATATTTATAAATCTAAATTTTTGCGATAGAAACTTTGCCAATTTGACGCTGGTATTACAATTCTTGCCAGAACAATAGACAATTATTGGGAGCTCTCGGGCAACATCAGTCAAAAGCTGTTGAGAAAAATAATCGCGCTGCATATACGGTATGTTCACTGCCCCTAAAATATGGCCTTCGTGATAAGCAAGTTCAGAACGCCCATCGATGAGTAGTATTTTTGATTTCGATTGTATTGCTTTTTGAAGACCTTCTAAAGAGACATACGTTATATCATCTTGTTTTTCAGAGGTTTCAACTTCGCCGAACAAAAGCTGTTCACTAAAAATAACAGTATAAATCAATCCTGCGCCTATTCCCAAAATTTGGATGACCAATGCACGAAAAAGGACTAATTTGATGTTAATGTTAATCACAGGTTGAAACATGTAACCCCTACAAACAACGGGCAACCACAAGGGATTGCCCCTACAAACAACGGGTCCTTATGCGATAAGTTGCTTGCGAAAAAGACGCCAATAATGTCCCTTCTCCTCAATCAACTCTTCATGGGGTCCTTGCTCCACAACTCTGCCCCCATCCAAACAAATAATTTCATCTACCTGCTGGATGGTGCTGAGTCTGTGGCTAATCACAATCATTGTCTTATCTTCATATAGATCCTGTAAATTTGCTATAATTTCACCTTCGCTTTCAGAATCCAGTGCCGATGTAGCTTCATCCAGTATCAGAATATCCGAGTCTCTCAAAATCGCACGCGCAATAGCAATACGCTGCCTTTGACCAGCCGAAAGTGTGTTACCTCGGTCACCGATAAGCGTAAGCGCACCATCTTCGGACTTATCAATAAATCCATCTAAACCAACTATCCTGATCGCTCGATTGATTTCTTCAGGCGTACTTTTCGGCTTGCTGTATCGGATATTGTCCCAGATTGTATCATGAAAAACTTGATTCTCCTGCGTCACGAGACCAATATGCTCTCTGAGTTCATACAGCTTGATATTGGGAAGCGGTGTGTGATCAATAGTAATTTCACCTGTATTCAATTCATAAAAACGACATAGCAAATTTACCAATGAACTCTTGCCACAACCGCTTGAGCCTACCAGAGCATATTTTTTTCCTTTCTCGAGCCTTAAACTGAAATCTTGCAAAACGGGTTGTCCGTTATATCCAAAATTGAGGTCAGTAAATGCAATCTCTTTTTGAAAAGAAAACGGACTGGCGGCGGACTCATCTGTCGTTTTCTGAACATCAATCTCGAGAAATTCGAATACTCGCTTCATTGAAACAGATACACGGATAAGTTCTACATAAAGACGATTGAGATTTCTAAATGGTGCAAAAAGGCGTGACAGATATTGCAAAAAAGCAACCAATGCCCCCAGGCTCATGACCCCCAACATCACCTTATGCCCACCCCATCCCAAAATGATCGCAGGTGTCAGTGAAGTTAAAAATCTCGAAATTGATCTCATTATTCCAGAATAGGTTACATTTTGCATACTGATGTCCATGATCCTATTTAGCTGCGATAGCAGTCTATTATTCTCATAATTATAGGCATTATAGACCTGAATCAATTGGACAGACTCAAATCGCTCAATCAAATAGCTCATCACTTCAGAGCCTTTCTTTTGGCCGCGTTCTGTAATATGTTTTATTTTAGGCTGGAAGTAGAAAATATTGAGGACAAGAAAGGGTATGACAATAATAGAAACCAAAAATAGCTGCCAATTCAACCAGCAGAGAGCCACAGTAAGTCCTATGAGTATCAACAAGCTATGTACAAGATTCAAAGCACTCGAAGTGATAAACGACTGTATCCTATCTACTTCGTTGGACATTCGATAAACGATATCTCCAGATTTATTGCGATCATAAAAGCCCAATGGTAACTGGATCAAGTGGTTGAAAAGATGGCTCCTTATATCCAGCATGATGCGATTGTTTATCCAAGCAAACAAATAGTCTGAACAAAAACCAATGATGATATTGCCTACTGTAATGCCCAGGAGGACAAATAAAATAAATATCAATAGTTCATAATCTTTGTTTGGAAACACGTCATCAATGATAATCTTCAGGATATAGGGAAAGGCCAGCGAGCTAACGGTCTCTAGGACCATGAGGATGAAAACAATGCTTTCTTGTATCCAATAGGGTTTTAGGAATTTCAAAAAATAATAAAAGATGTGTCTCTGATTAGAGAGATTGAAAATGGCTGATATGATCTTTTGTTTGTTCTTCATATTTATTTGTGACATAAACGAGAAAATATAGCCACGACATACCAAAATAGGCAGATGTGCCTGTATCAATCCTCCCGCAGGGCTTCGATTGGGCTTGCAGAGGCGACCTTCAGCGCGTGTACGAAGCCACCTATCAGCGGAAGAAGAATGCCCAATAAGATCGCTACCAAAATTGTCCCAACCCCGAATTGAAAGCGGTAGGCAAATATCGAAAGCCATTCATCCATAAAGAAATACGAGAGCGGTAGCGCAATGACGGCGGCTATAAATCCAGGTAGCGCGTAGTTCAGCACAATGCCACTGGCTATTTTGGAGGACACAGCACCCATGACTCTTCGGATGGCTATTTCCTTTCTTCTGCGTGCCACTGCCAAAGAGATCATGCCCAGCGCACCCATTGACGCGATGAGGACAGCGCACAGGGCTGCGCCAGAGACGATTTTGCTCCAACTGATCTCTTTAGCATAAAAGTGTCGCCTGTCATCTTCTGCAAAGGAAAACGTCAGATGATGCTCCGTTTTGAGGTCTTGCCACAGTTTTCTGAGATACGCGCCAAATGCTTCGGCACTGCCTTCTCGAATCCGAATCAATATTTCGAGGTCTTGTCGCTCGATTGTTGCATCATCTAAAGCAATCGTGATGATCGTCGGTGGGATCGTATGGTGTAAACTTTGGAAACGAAAATCCTTGACCACACCTACAATGCGACCACTGACATCGCGGCCAAACACGCGCCTTCTGAACTTTGTATCCGCCTGTGTGATCACCTGTCCAAGAGGCTGTGACGATGTTAGATGCTTTTGGAAGGCTTCATTCACAAGCACATCGCCGGGGATGGGGTTGGGATACAATGGGTTTCCCTGCACGAGTTTCAACCCAACGGTATCGAGAAAAGGACCATCCACCTGATAATAGGTTACTTCATCAATGAGTTTGTCACTGCTGTCTTTCATTAGAATTGAGTTTGACCATCCGAGGGACAGATTCGTCCGCACACAGGATTTCACGAGAGGAGACGCAGATAAAGATGCTTGCAGACGATCAATTTCTTTTTTTGTCAACCCACTGGTATCGAGTCTGACCAAATTCGCCGGTTCAAACCCCGGATCTGCCGTGATGACGAAATAGGTCTGTTCAAAGATAATGATTGTACAAAACACAAATACCAACGTCACACCCGATTGGACAGCCATCAATATCTTTAAAAAAGGTCCAGATCTGACCGCCTTTGAGTTTTTGTTCAAAACGCTGATCACAGAAATAGACGACATAAAGGCTGCCGGATAAAGGGCTGTGCCCAGACCTATCAGACAAGTCAGTGTTAGGAGAATGATCGCGATCTGAAAGAGGTCTGCCGAGGACGTAAAAGGGATTTGCAAAATACCTTCAAGGGGGGTTGAGACTAACTCCGCAACCATCAATCCAATAACACAAGCCAACATGCCGTATCCAAAGCATTCGACCAATAGTTGGTACCTGAGGTGACGGCGATTCGCGCCAAAGGCTTGCCTTATGCACAATTCTTTAGTACGCGAATTGAAACGTCCCACATAGAGGAGCACGTAATTCAAACAAGCCACAGACAAAATCAGGGTACTGATACCCGCGAGAATATATCCATACAAGGGATTCGTTGTCCGCCGCAGGAATACGTCAGACACTATCTGTCGCTCCTGCCCACGATAATAATGCATATCTGTGATAGGTTGAAGCCTGCCTGTAAAAGTATCTAACTCCCATAGAGAGTTGAAGGAGGACTGCTTTTGGATAATCTGCGTGAGCTTTTTCTCCACGTTCTCTATATTTGCTTTGTCTGCCAAACGGATGTAATGATTGGACATAAAGCGCCAGTCCCATTCTCCTTCTTTCCTATCAAGAAAGGTTGACGACATACTCAATGGCAGAAGAATCTCAAAATCCAAGCTCGAATTGTGGGGAGGAGTTTCCACAATACCCCCTATTTCAATGGGGGCTATTATCGGTTTCTGATCTCTAAAAAAACCAAGGGTGTGAGATAGTCGCAGCCATAAAACTTGTCCCACCAAACTGTCAATATCATTGGATAGCGTCCGAGCAAATCTACGTGTGATCACGGCTTGTTCTGGACTTGAGAAGAATGTACCGCGAATGAGTGGGAAGGAGAATATCTCTTCAAAACTTCTATCTACAAACCAGACCGTTTCGACAGGACGCAGAAAATTTCTGTGAGTGCCCACATCCCAATTCATAGTCGGCATGCTACTCGTTACACGGGTGGTTCGCTCAATCTCTGGAATCTCGGCAACCATCATTGATGACAGTGCAACGGGAAAAGAAACTGTCTCTACCCATGTCCCTGCCTGTGGCCCTATTATACTTTTGCTATACATTATCTTTCCAATAACGCGATATATGCGATGATGGTCTTGATGAAACCGATCAAAATTCCAATCGTACAGTACGTAAAGCACACACAGATAGCAGCAGGCAATGCCTATCCCTAAACCCAATAGATTAATGGCAGCATACATTTTATACTTCAGGACATTGCGGAACCACGTTCGGAAATAATTTGAAAGCATCGGTCATCCTCAGCTATCAAGGGACGATTAACCACGGCTGGCTTTTTTCACTATCTGGTAGGGGATCCCTGGGGTTCAGTCAGACGATATACACGGATACTTCCATTCGTATCTTCATCATCCTTAGGGGGTGAGTACTCATAAATATGCATTCCATAACAAGTAAAGATATTGTAGCCCAATTCATTTTTTATTTTTTGTGCTGACGGCTGCACATCCAAGCCTGATAAAAGTATAAGTCCGGTACTCGTTGATGAATCCTCAAAGATGTACCTGAGTAACATATCTCCTGAGGAGAAGAGATGCATGCCGTCCAATCTGCTGAACTTTAATTGCGATAATTCTCTTATGTCTTTACTATCACCTACTTCAGCTAATTTGAGACTGACAAATTTGGGATGATTTGCGACTATATACGTAAGAAAGCCCTGTGCTGTCAAATCAATTCGCATAATCTTCTCTTCCCAGGGCAGAGCGAAGTATATGATTTTTCGTACCTCGTCGTAGGCAAGCCCTTGATAGGACTGTAAATAAAAAAAGAAGTTCCTGTATTGTTCATCGCAGACCTTAAACTTAGCGAGATCTTCACCCGTGTCGAGGGAGGTAACGCAAAGCATACCATTTTTGTTTTTTTCAACATAAGTATGAATGAGATTGTGATCTTCAGAAACCAACATGCGATTAATAAAGCGTCTCTCTGGTAGCTTTACTTGATCTAAAAATTCACCTTTGATCGAGAAGCGAAGAATTCGCCCGGGGCCTCCATCATAGATCAAAATTTGGCCGGTATTGGGAGCAATCGTTGAGTAGATCGGTATTTTGTACTGCCCTTCTCCGTCCCCGCGACTGCCAATAGACCACTTATAGTTGCCTTCTATGTCAAAAACTTCGACACTTTTTCTCAGATCATCTAAAATAATGATATAGTCCTCTACAATGGTAACAGAACTTATCATCCCGAGTGCTGGCCCCACTTCTGGCAGTTCAAGGGCAATGGCACCAATCAATGAGAGCTGGGGACCTTGCGCTTTGAGGACAATTACATCTTTCTGGTTTTCAACCGCACTCTTTTCGCAACTCCCAAAGATGAGAAAAAGGAGTGCCAGCCACGCCACTGGCATCAATAACTTTTTTTTGAACATTGGTGATAATCTTTCTATTATCGTTGGCTCGGTGTTCCCTGTTGGTTTACCGAGAACACCGAGTCATTAGGAGCCCATCAAGTCAGTTGCACACTAAAAATTCCAGGTAACTATTGCATTACCCACCGTGCATCTTTTCGGCGGGTAGTCAGTTGTTACGCACGTATTCACTGTGACAAAATTTTGGCCCCGGCGGGAAGTTGTAGTGCGCCAATCAGACCCATTAAAAGGTGTGCCATCATCATTAGTTTCATCTTCATCTTCATATCCGTAAATACATGGGGACACAGTATTAAACTTCACTGGCTTTATCAAAGATTTCATAATATCACCTCCTTTCGTTTTTGAGTCAAATCAAAGTGTGCTTCTACATAAGATACACCTTCCTTGATGGGCCCAAGTAAAATCATTATCATTCTGGTATTGTATCAACATAGCTAGATATTGTTCATAAACATCAATAAATAAATATAGATAAAGGAGTAGTGTCAAAATTTTCGGCAATAATTTGAGAATAGGTCAACCCTTTAAGATGATCGTTCAGAAGTGGTTTTTGCAAACGCAAATGTCTTTGAATCACACCAAAAAAGAGGACTGTATTTTGAGGTCGATCTTTTGAAGGCAAGTGACAATGCGTTATGATATTTTTCTTGTTTACAACAAAAATAGCTGGAGTGCGATGGGTAAGTAATTCATTTTGGAAGAGCATGTTATCAGTATCCGGAAGCAACTCGTAATGGAGGTTAAAACTCCTTTTGTATCTTTTTAACACGCTCGCGGGAACATTGGCAAAAGCATAAATTGGAAAGCGCTTTTCGGGATCCTGATTTTGGTACACATGCGCCAGTAATTTTATTTGGGTGATTAGACAGGGCTGACAGTCTTGCGGCTTGAAGACCAGAACCAATCCTTCTCCTGTTTTAGAAAAGTCCGTTGAAATCCAATCGCCATTTGTGTTTTTCAATTGCAACTTCGGAAATTCCTGCCCTTGATAATTGGAGGCATAGGTAGAAGTGTTTATGTGCTCCTTGTAATCTGCAGTCTCTTTTCGGAGGTCTCTGATTTCCTCCCAACGGCGAGCGTTCGTATTTCTTACCTTCCATATCCCAAATAACGCAACCAAAAGGAGAACAGATAGCAGGATGTTCAAAATCAGCGATATTTTGTGGATGTTTTGCATTTTACCTTACTCACATTATTGATACGGGCGAGAGACGCCCGCACTCTCAGGAAATAGCCTCTAAAAAAAATCAATAACAACATCGACCATCTTCTTGCGCCCTTCTGCGCTAATTATCTCAGTAGCTGGCAGGCCCTGAGTTGATTCCAGGCTCGATATCGTTTGACAAATTTCCTCTCTACAAAGCGGCTGACTGACGACTGTGTTGACCGTGTCATTAACAATTTTTTTCTTATCACTAAAAACAAGCAGAATAACTTTTCCTTTTCCCAAGCTCTCTAACACACGGATATTTTCCTGTATAAATTCAGGTTCGTCGATAGAATTAACGAGCAGGATATATGCATCGGGAACGGTTCCAAAGAGCAAGATCAATGAGGGTAAAGTGTAACTCTGAGATTTTTCGTAAAAGCTATGAGGTATGATACCGGACTGACCACCAACAACGATAATATCCGGGTCTGATTGTTCGATACCGACCATAGCGGAATTTAGGAGTGGAATGTGCAAATCCATGGGAATTTGGATGCTCTGATGCCCGTCATATCCATTTGGAAATGTAAAATCGAAATCAAATAAGGCAGATTGATGTTCTGTGCCCAGTTGACCAACTTTATAGCCAATTTTCTGTAATTGTTTTCTCAATGCCAATTGAGCGGTGAATTTGCCTTGCTGCGGTCCTGTTCCAAATATGCCCACGACAGGTTTCTGGCTTCTACTTCTCCAATCATAAGTTTTGGTCAAAGCCTCATAAGTTGCAAAATCAATGGTCGGTGCTGCATAATGCAGATGTTTTTCCTCAAATGCTTTGTGTATGCTTTCGTATTGCTTATTTGCAATAGGGCTCAGACTGTAAACATTCTTGTTATGCTTCAATGCCAGTTTTAGGGATTCTCGTAACATATCGCGTTTCTTAATCCGGCTAATTTCGTCCAAATAACCCAAAATGAGCGTATCGCCGTATTGCAGGCAGTCTTCCAAATTTTGTTGTATGATCAAATTAGATTCGGCCCCACCAATAACCTCCCCACAATCTTTGCCTATGGTTCTTTTTCCAACAACGTCAGTTACCCTTGCAATTCTAAACGGCAATAACTTCCGAAACCGCACCAACCCATGCATTTCTTTGTTATAGGGGAAAATCACAGCCTCTTCTATCCAGTCTGGTGTGTTTGCCTTATTGAGATCGCGGATAGAAGCGTCTGAGTGAGACCTGGGCATCCCGTTCATCGCATAAGCGCTGCTATCTACCAACTCGGGACATTGGCTTAAGGAATGTAGCTTCAAAATTTCTGTCAGGTCGTTGAAATTTATGCCATTGTATTTCTCTATAATCAGAGCAATCAAGCCAGAAATATGCGGAGCCGCAAAGCTCGATCCGCCCATAAATATCTGTTTGCCTTCCAGCCAATTGAGGCGTTGACGGTCTCCCCGTGCGACAAATTGTATTTTTTCGTGAGGGTCAAAAAAGTAATCAAGTTTTCCATTAACTTTTCCTCCAGCTACGCCAAAGACATTGGGAAAAGACGCAGGAATACTCGGTTGTCCATCATTTGATGTGGCAGCAACAATGAACGTCTGGTGTTTGTGTGCAAAATCACAGGCTTCCTTCAAAACATCGCTATCGCTCTCATCTATAGTGCCCAAACTCAAATTGATAATGTGACAGTGATGTTTAACACACCAGTAGATCGCCTTGCACAAAATATCCATTGTCGTTATCAGCTCTGACTCAAAAATTTTGACAGGCAAAAATTCAGCATTGGGAGCCTTAGAGTGGATGACGCCAATACAGGCTGTGCCGTGTCCGATCATATCCTTGTAATTTGAATCCTGATCGCCCTTGCTGAAACTGGTACCATTCAACACATGCACATCTTTGTGGCCGACGTTAAAACCGCTATCAATAACGCCTACCCGGGTACCTGTACCTGTCAGCTCAGAAAAAAAATGCGCCATCAAAAACCTTTCAATGTGTATCAGTGGCTAATTTCTCATATATATACTTCGCTACCGAATGTGTCGAAGTCAGCATTTCTTCTGTGAGTTCTTCGTCCTCTACGACCACGTCAAATGTATCCTCTAAGCCTGTCACCAGGGCCAGAGTGGAAATAGAGTCGAGTATAGAATTCAAAGGAAGATCGTCCCAATCTATGTCATCGGATGGGACTTCACGGTCCAATGCCTTCAGGACCAGACCTTGAATCTGATTCTCAATCTCGGATGTTGTTATTGTGTTTTTTGTCATAAAATTTTATATCCGGTTACACGATGGTTGACAACCTACCCCTCAAAAGGTATCTTACCATCAAGCTCACATTCCCAAATGCTTGAGCTTTGAACTGCTGTTGCCGCCGACACTCGACTTGCCAGGGTCTGTCGGCGGCTTTTTTTATAAAATAATTGACTCTTGCGATTTCAAATCTAAAAATTTGTTCCGTTTACCACCATCTTCGGAAAACGTCTAACTTTCTCCGTGCCAAACTTTTTTGCGGTATTGAGTTGCAGAAATGCCATGTATCCTCTTGAAAGCCTTACAGAAACAACTTGATGAATTAAACCCACACAGGCGTGCAATTTCATCTATCAACAGTGATGATCCCGTCAAAAAATGCTCTGCATGCGATATTCTGACCTCTCGCAATTTCTCGCTGAAGATCTTGTTAAAAAATTTTCTGAATAGCACATGACAGTGTGGTGGGGTGATCTGAAAATGGTGTGCGAGTTCTTCAAATTTCAGGCCTGGATCTCTATAACGCTCCTCCAAAAATGATTCCAACGCCTCTGGTGAAACCTGCTCTCGACCAGCGTTCAATGGCTGTTGAAATGACTTGGGCTGTGCAGGGAGTGCTTCACGGACCCGAGACCCGCTGTATCCCTCTTCATTCAGCGGGATACAGTTTTTGACCTCTGCCAAAAATTTGTCCTTCACAATCGGTTTATCCAGTACGCCCACAGCACCTGCTGTGATTATTTTTTTCGTTACTTCCATGAACAAGACGCTTCCCATGATCAGGACGTTTGTCTGAATGTTATCTGCTGCAACGCGCTCCAAAAATGCGACTCCATCGAGACCGGCCATATACATTTCAGCGATGACGAGGTTGATCTTCTTTCGTCTCAGAATTTTAAGTCCTTCTTTTGCATTTTCTGCTGTGAGCACATCATAAGGTTCATCTCTCAGGAATTCCACAAGGGTCGAGAGAACGCGAGTGTCGTGATCTATGATCAGAATTTTCCGCTTGTTAAGATCAGGACGCGAATGCTCGGCGAGAGGGGGAATTGTTCTATATTTTCGCAAACGTATGTCTCCCTAAATAAAAAAATAATTGATTTATGGCAATATATTTCGACCAGATTTTTCTCTGCGTAAACAGATATATGCAACATGTGTGCCAATGTGGATTTTTTAGATGATAATTTTTGTAAGACGTTATTTTTATTTCGCATAAAGGATATTCTGGGGTAAAAGTCAGGCTGAATATCAAATTAAGAGGTGAACATAATGTTCACTTTTCACTTTTCGATTGAACATTATGTTCTTTTACTTTGCATTGACAATCGCTCTTCAGGTCGCTACCTTAGTCTAACCTTCTCAAGTTATCAGCTTGAGATATTTGCTGCCGCTGACAGTTGACTTGTCCTGGTCTTGTCAGCGGCTTTTTTATGATAACACCATTGCGGCTGTGATTTCAATTGAAAAAGATTGCTCATATATTAGAATCATTGTTCATATGTTAGATTTTTTCATTTTTTTTGGGTTGATGAAAAAAAGCCGACCGTTTGCGTCGGCTTTTTTGTTTGGATCTGCTTTGCATATAATTTTTTACTCTGGTTCAAATAAACCCTTTGCCCATCGGCCAAAAGTCCCAAGGATTACGATAATGAGAATGGTCAAAATGATAAACGCTTCCACAGCCGGTTCCTCTCCATGAAGTCTATGAAGATTTTGAAACACACCTATTTATGGTACCCTTCTTCGCGGAGTTTTTCCATAGCTTTCTGGACCAACTTTTTTCCCCACTCTTCGCCCGCCGCCATGGATTCCATCATGATTTGAGGTTGAACTTTAATCAGCTTTTTCCCTATTGGAGACTCATAAAATGCGATCAGTTGCTTGATTTCCTCGTGGGTAAAATGCCTTTCATAAATGGGTATGATCATTTCGATAAGATCATTTGGGTCAGCTTCAGCCATGTAATCAGTCCAGAACTTTTTATGAGCCTCTGAACGGCCTTGATTCATGGTGACAATCATCTGATTCATAATTTGCATGCCGAGGCTGCTGACATCTGTTACTTCCATCAGGCGTTTGATATCCGCTCTCTTGGATACAGCAGCCGGGTCAGACATTTCTTCTGCGACTACGTTAAGTGTCCCTGTTAAGACCAATGAGGCCACCCATATTATGATTCGTGTTTTCATACTGTATGTCTCCTTTCTCGATTTACGACGTTACGCGGTACTCAATTTGAGTACACGCTAAGCCGTATGGTAATCCGATTACTACTTCAATGTCAAGAACGAAAAATTACGCATATGTCTTTTTTCTTCCTCATATATCTCCTTTTTCCTCATATGTCTCCTTTTTCTATTTTTATAAAAAAAAACTGTGAATGGGTTATCAAATTTGCCCATCCACAGTTCGCAAATACTGGATCGCGACTCAAATCCTATACATCCATATCGCCTATCTGTCTCTTTCGTTTGGGGAGGCTACGTCCTTAGCCCTACGGGTCTTCATCTGTGTTCATCCCTGCTTACACCCGCAGGGACATGCCTGTGTTCATCTGTGGTTGCTTTTTTTCCCATACCAGAACGCGGTTCGGATCAATAGATGGGTATATCTCATCTCCGACGCGCCACTGTTGTTCGCCGGAGATTGAGATCTGAATGGATTGTCCCGCCCAGTCGGCGAGCAAGATGGTTGATGCGCCGAGGTCTTCTATGACTTCGATGGTTGCGGGAATTTCGCCTCCACGGGGTGAAATATTTTCCGCACGGATGCCGAGGGTGGCGTTTGAAGGGGCGTTGTGATCTGCGGTCATGATGGGTTGATTCGAGGCTGTGAACCATTGGTTTCGCTGTTTGTGGACGTCTATGGTATTGATGGGGGGATAGCCGAGTTGACGGGCGACAATCGGAGAATTGGGCTGTTGGTAGATTGCTTCAGGGGTACCGATTTGCAGGATTTTCCCTTCGGATAAGACGGCGATTCGGTCGCCCATTGAGAGGGCTTCCACCCGGTCGTGGGTGACGTAAATCATGGGCGTTCGCAGGTCTCGCTGGAGGCGGATGAGTTCGACGCGCAATACTTCGCGCAATTTTGCGTCCAGGTTGGTGAGGGGTTCGTCGAGGAGAAAGAGTTGGGGTTGGCGCACGATGGCGCGTCCGATTGCGACGCGTTGCATTTCGCCGCCGGATAAGTGCGTTGCAGGTCGATGTAGAAGCGGGGTGATGCGAAGCAGGTCGGCGGTGTGAGAGATTCTGTTTGCTATATCTTCTCTGGAAAGGTTGCGCCCGGGTGCCTGGAGTGGAAATGCGAGATTTTGGCGCACGGTTTTGTTGGGATAGAGTGAGAAGTTCTGAAAGACGAGGGCGATATCGCGTTCTGCGGGTAGCTGATGGGTTATATTTGCGCCTTTGACGGTTATGCGTCCAGTGTCCGCTGTTTCGAGGCCCGCGATGATGCGCAAGAGCGTTGTTTTGCCCGCACCTGTTGGGCCCAGGATGACGAGGAGTTCTTCGGCGTGGAGAGATAGTGAGATTTCCGAGAGTGCCGGCGTTTCGCCGTAATTTTTGGACAGGTTATCAATTTTGAGAAATGGGGCATTCATACGAGGGCGGTTTCCGTATCCGGGTCGAACAGGCGAATATGTGTCTCATTCAGGTGTAGATGGATTTTTTCTCCGATGGCAAAGCGGTCGGTTGTACGCATTACGAGTTCGCCTATTGGCGTATCCACATGTACGTAACCGTGGCTGCCGAGGTACTCGCTGAGGATGACTTTGCCAGGTATGCCGCGGTTGGCGGGGCGGATAAATTCCGGGCGCATGCCAAAGATGACTTGCGCGGGCGCGATGTTCGCGCGGATGGGGATGTGAATGTCTGTATCCGGGCGGGTAAACGTTAGACTATTTCCGTGTTGTACAATTTGTCCGCTTAATAGATTCATGCCCGGGCTGCCGACAAAGTTTGCGACAAAGAGATCCGCGGGATGCGTGTAGATTTCTGATGGGGATCCGATTTGTCTGATTTTGCCGTTGTCCATGACGACAATGCGGTCCGCCAGGCTCATGGCTTCTTCCTGGTCGTGTGTGACGTAAATAGCGGTTATGGAGAGTGATAGTTGTTGGCGGCGTATAAATGCTCTGAGTTCCAGTCGATGTTCTGCGTCGAGTGTGCCCAGGGGTTCGTCCATGAGATAAATATCCGGGGTTCGTACCATTGCACGGGCAAGAGAGACGCGCTGTTGGTCGCCGCCTGAAAGTTGTCTGGGGTATTGGTTGAGTAATGTTTCAATACTTAGGGCGCTGGCAACGCGGTCTATCGCCGTTTCGATATCTGCGGGGGATGTGCCGATGTTCTCAAGTGGAAACGCGATGTTTTTTTGGACGGTCATGTGCGGGTAGAGCGCGTAAAACTGGAAGACAAATCCCACATCGCGTTGAGATGGCGGCAGGTGCGTAACGTTTTGATTGTCGAGAGTGATCTGTCCGCCCGTTGGGTCTTCCAGCCCCGCGATCATCCGCAATGTGGTTGTTTTTCCACATCCCGAGGGCCCCAGGAGGACGATAAATTCCCCTTTGTCAACTTGCAGGTCAATACCTCTGACTGCCCGCGTGCCGTCGGGATAGGTTTTTTGGAGGTTTTGAAGTTCGAGAAATGGCATGGTTCATTGCTTAATCGTTCCAAAGGTCACGCCCCGCAGCAGATGGTTGCGGACGAGTACTGTGAAACTTACAATTGGCACGACAAAGATGAGAACACCCGCGGCAATCTGCGGCCAGGGGATGCCCTGGATGTTGCCCTGAAGTCCTGCAAAATAGACGGGTACGGTGACTGCTTCGGCGTTGTTGAGTGCGAGCGCAAAGCCGTATTCATTCCAGGCGGATATGAGGCAAAATACGGCGGTAACAGCCATGCCAGTTGCAGAGTGGGGTAAGATGATTTTGTAAAATGCTTGAAGTGGGCTGTATCCATCGACGAGCGCGGCCTCTTCATATGCCCGGGGAATTTCGTCTATGAAGCCTTTCATGAGCCAGACCGCGAGCGAGAGGTTAAATGCCGTGTAGAGAAGGATGAGGCCCAGGTGTGTGTTGGGCAGATCAAAGACGCGGTACATCATCAATACGGGGACGACAACGGCGAGTGGGGGCAGAAAGCGGGTCGAGAGGATGAAGAATAGCCAGTCCCGCGCTCCTGCGATACGAAACCGGCTAAAGCCATACGCGCAGCTCGTTCCGAGGACGACCGATGCAAGGGTGCTGAGCAGGCCGATGATGACGCTGTTGAAGAGATAGTGAAAAAATGCGTGTGCTTTGCCTGTGTGCGGTGTTGCCAATTTGCGATAGGCGTCCAATGTGGCGGAGAAGGTCAGGTCTCCAGGGGCGATGTTTTCTGCGGTGGATGGTATGAGAGAGGCTGTAGGGCTGATCGCTGCTTCCTGGGTTTTCAGGGAGGTGAAGAAGAGCCAGCACAGGGGGAGTGTGGCGAGACCGAAATACGGGATGATGACGAGCCATCTCAGGTGTTTCACGCGGTTTCCCTCCCCTGTTTTGCCTGGATGCTGGCGATGTATCGAATAAAAATAGTTGCGATTGCGATGACGATGAGGAGGATGACGATGCTATAAGAGCTGCCCAGTCCGATTTTATATCCGCGGAACATGACTTGATACAGGAGGGCACTCAATGTTTGGGTGGCGCGATCATTGGGTCCCGTGACAGCCATGACGAGGTCAAATTGCTTGAGGGCATCTGTGGTGCGCAGCAAGACTGCGAGAAAGAGGAGGGGTGAGCACAATGGCAGAGTGATGCGCCGAAAGATGGTCCATCTGGATGCCCGGTCAATGGCTGCGGCTTCGTAGAGGTGATTGGGGATGGCGTTGAGACCGGCGAGTGCGATGAGCATCATAAACGGCGTCCACATCCAGATGTCGATTATCAGGATGGAGAAGAGTTTCAAATCGGGATCGGTCAGCCATTGCGGTTGGAAGAGGCCAAAGACGGATAGTGCTTGATTGACGACGCCGTAGTGGCCGTTGAGGATAAAGTTCCAGTACAGGCCCATGACTGCGGGGGATAGCATCATGGGCACCAGGAGTATGGTGGTGATGGCGGGTTTGCCCCAGAAGGGTTTTTGAAGGGCGAGGGCAAGGGCAAAGCCGAGAATGAGTTCAGTCGCGACTGCCAGGACTACGAATAGTCCGGTTGTGCGGAGAGCCGTGCCATAGCGCGTGTCGTCAAAGATGATGCCATAGTTGCGTCCACCTATGAGCTGTGTAGCACCACCACTGAGTTCGGCATCGGTAAAGCTGAGGTAGATGTTGTAAAAGAGAGGAAAGATGTTGAACGCAATCAGAAAGATCAGTGCGGGACCCACAAAGCCGTATTTCAAGACGCCGTCTTTCACGCGCATTTCTCGAAGGGGGTGGAGGGATGGAAACCGCGATGGGTGGTCGCCTACTGTTCCCGTTTTCTGCGAAGTGTCAATACTTGCTTAAATATCTCTGAAATATTTCCGCCATTGCGGGAGTGCAATAGCATCTGCTCTTTTGACATGACCATGATGGTGCCTTCTTTTTCGTCGGGATAACGGCAAAAGCTCGATTTTACCGCTTCGCCCGTGATGCAGCAATATTTTTCTACCGGGATTTCTTGTTCGGTATCAAACTTGCTGGTCGTAGGCTCCAGGTCTTTGTTCGCTTCTTCGTATTCGGTGAATATTTCCGAGATTTTGGCGGCCATTATGCGATCTCCTGTTGTGGTGATACAGATCTTTTTAGAGCGTGGAATAATATGCAAAAAGGGTCTGTATGTAAAGGAAAATTACGCTGAAGAACTCTTGTAGATTCACTTTTAGATGGGTCTGACTTTATCCCCAATTTCAGGTTCATCAAAGGGGAGCAGTCTTGTTTAGGGAGTTATAGGGACGGAGAGGAGGAATCGTTCAGCGCATTTTTGATCAGTGGTCTTACGCGCTCAACGACTTCACTTATCTCTGTGTTGTTGTACGGAAGGTCAACGGATGAATCGTATTGATACCGAGTGCCTTCTTCTGTCTCTTCTCTCCAATTGCCCCGTTGGGTCTTTAACCAAGATTGTACTCGTTGGAAATTCTCTTCTTCTTTAGGGAAGACTTTAATTTTCCATCCTTTTGGAGAAATGATAGTATATATCACAAGAGTAAAACCATCCTCAATTTTTATTTCATACCCTACAGAGTCGTAAAGCTTGTGAGATTGCCGCCATCGGTAATAAGTGATATTCGAAAAGTTAGGTCTAAAATCTGTCCAGAGGGCAGTGACGCGATTACGCATCTCTTGCTTGAACTCATTTACTGCCTGCAACAGGGAGTCAACGTCTTCCTCGTGTTGCTGAAAAAAATTTAGCATTTCTGGCTTCATGGCACTGCCTTCTGTCAGGTGTTTTACAGTCTCAATCACTTCTAATGCGAATTGCCGATAACGATCACTTGACCCTATAAGGGTAGGGCCAATTCGCCGAAGTACCTCGCCAAAGTAATCTTGATAGGTAATGGGCTTGAAGCCGAATAATTCTCGATCATCCGGCAAATTCAATCCGAGAAGGATCTTGCATACACGCCGCTCGTTGGCGCTGTTGTCGATATGCCGCCCGTAATCTTCTAAGTCATTGTGGAGTGCATTATAGATCTTGTTTTCTATGCCGACAATGAGTGTGTCCGTAGAAATCACCAGATCGATTTGCTTACGGGTTCCAGTGATTTCTTCCCTGTTGACCTCTACCTTTTCACCGTCTTGTATCGCTTCGCATCCAGCGACAGACAGCAGCGATTCGAGAAAAAGCGGTCCGAAGCCGTGTTCGCGTTCGGGATCCAAGAAAAAGGCCAGTATATTGCTGTAAACATTTTCCAGGTGGGGATAGCCTGATAGTTCCAGGGTGGTAGGGTCGCGTTGGGGCGTTGGAGGCAACTCCTTAAATGCGGCAAGCAATTCTTGAAATTGATCTATCGTCGCATTCATTAATGAGTGATCCTTTTCTTTTTTATCCAGTGAATATCTCCGAGATTTTAGCGGATATAATGCGATAATCTAGTTCATTTTTTTAAAGGGAATTATATACAAAAGGGCCGGAAATAAATCTTAATAACTGGCCCCCTTCATAGAGTATTGTTCAGATACTACCCCATAAAAAGGGCTAATACGTCATCTCGCTATATCGTTCAACTTCTGCAAATATCTCTTCATCTGTCACCCCTGGTTCTTCGGCGAGAATCTGCTTGCACTTGTCCTTTTTCTTTTTCAGGATTTCTATGGTGCTGTCAGAAAAGGCATACGTCCTAAGCAAATATTCTATGATTTTCTTTAGCCTTTTTGCAATATGTGTATGCCGTGGCGGCATATACACCTCCTCGCAATAGGGATCGCGCAAAGACAAGATAATATGCTGTGTGTCTCGGATGGCGAGCATTTGCAAAGGTGTTGACAGGCGCAAAGCCCCCGTGGGTTGCATCCGATCCAACATAGAAGCGATCTCATACGACGACAAGTCAAAATTATTGATATCTGCCATCGCACAAAAAACGCCAGCGAAATATCGGATGTTAAAATGGGGAGGACTTTTCCGTGTTTCTATACTTAGCAATGCGTCGTCCACTTCATTGCGATAGGTGTCGTGGATCGTCCTCGTGGTGTTCATAGTTACTCCTTTGTTTGGACTTGACCCGTTTTAGATACTGTTGCCGAATTCTGAATTCTGTCCCGATGTAATTAAACACAGGGCTTACAGAGCCTGAATTCAGGCTACAAATAGCCGTTTTTCCCAACCGCAGACTCCCGCTTGACCAATTCGGCAACAGCATCGTTTTAGTGGACAACTTATCTCTTTCAGAGAAAGGAGTCCAAAATGGGCAGAAAAAGATCATATCCAGCAGCATTTCGCCAGCAAATGGTCGCGCTGGTCAGATCGGGTCGTAGTGCCAACGATTTGGCCAAAGAGTTTGAACCGACCGCCCAGACGATCAGTGCCTGGGTGCGTCAAGCAGACCGCGATGAAGGCCGTCGAGACGATGGGTTGACCAGTCGTGAGCGGGTAGAACTTCAACGGCTTCGCAGAAAAAATAAACGCTTACGGCAAGAGCGCGAGATCCTTGCAAAGCATGTGCCGTAATGGTTCTATACGGTAGCCGCGGCTTGGTTCGCAGCGGAGACCGATGCGATACCCCCAAAATCTTCAGATATATAAGGGCGCATCAGGCCGTCTATCCAATCACCATGCTATGCCAAATGCTGGGCGTCTCCACCAGCGGGTATTATGCATGGTGTGATCGACCTTTATCTCAAAGGGCACAGGACGATAAACAGTTGACAGAACGCATAAAAGGTTTTCACCAACGTTCCAATGGAACTTATGGTGCGCCTCGTATTTTTCATGACCTGCGTCAGATAGGGATCCACACGAGCCGTAAGCGTGTTGCAATACTGATGCGACAAGCCAATATACGTGGTGTCAGCCGAAGAAAAGGTATCCTGACAACATACCGGTCTATCACACAGGAGAAAGCCCCTGATCTGGTTAAGCGAGACTTTAGGGTTGATAAACCGGATAAGCTGTGGGTCGCTGATATTACCTACATACCCACCTACTCTGGCTTTTTGTATCTATCTGTTGTTCTCGACGCCTTCTCCAGACGTGTGGTTGGCTGGGCAATGGCCTCACACTTGAAGACGCAATTGGTCTTGGATGCCTTGGATATGGCACTTTGGAATCGACGACCAGATGGCGTCATTCATCATTCAGATCAAGGGTCTCAATATACCTCCTACGCTTTTGGTCAACGCTGTGCAAAAATGGGGGTCAGACCCTCTGTCGGATCGGTTGGCGATTGTTTTGACAATGCCTTGTGTGAAAGCTTCTTTGCCACCCTTGAGTGCGAGGTGATAGACCGACAGAGCTTCCCCAATCATAGCCAGGCCAAACTCGCTATCTTCGAGTATCTTGAAGGGTGGTATAATCCTCACCGCAGACACTCTGCACTGAAGTACCAATCACCCGTCACCTATGAAAAACTGATGGCAATGGGGGATGAAGTTGAAACTTATACACTATCCACTAAAGCGGGGTAACTCCAGATTAAAGGTAACCCTGTAGAAAACAAGTAACTTAGAAGAAATCGCAAGTCAATCAAATTGCTCCATTTTCCGGTCATTATTTTTTCTGCTGAGGATCAAGTAGTGTTTACACACCAATAATATCCCATAAATTTGGTACAAACACAAATTAAACCTTAAACAAGAAGTGTATCACATCGCCATCGAAGATCTCTGCATCTTTTCCTTTGACCATGAGCTTACCGGCTGCTTTGACCTTTTGTTCGTCTCCCAGTGTGATTAGATCTTCGTAGCGCATGACTTCGGCCCGGATGAATCCCCGTTCGATGTCTCCATGGACCGCGCCGCCCGCCTGCGGTGCCAGAGAACCTCTTGGAATGGTCCAGGCATGTACTTCGTCGTTGACCACTGTGAAGAATGAGATCAATCCGAGAGTTTCGTAACACAATAAGGTGAGCCGATCCAGTGCGGGTTGTTCAATGCCGAGGTGGGCGAGAAATTCCTCGCGTGTTTCATCGTCGAGTAGCGAGATTTCTTCTTCGATCTGTGCGGATATCGCGATCCATTCAAAATCACAGTCGGTAAATTCCGCGGCTATTTCATGTATGACCGCATCATCGTTGATTTGATCTTCGTCTGTGTTCAGGACTACGATCACTGCTTTGGCGGTTAAGAAGGGATAGCTGGATGTGAGTTTTACTTCGTCCGAGGTAAGTGCAAACTGGCGCAGGGGGTTGCCCGCTTCCAGGTGCGCCTGCATGCGCGTCATTAAGTCCTTTTCTTGCTCTATTCTCAGTCTGTCTTTTGTGTGCCGGTCTTTTGCTATTCGCTCCAGTCGTTTTTCTACAAAGATCAGGTCGGCGAGCAATAGTTCTTCCCAAAAATCCCGTATGTCGCGTTTGGCATCTACGTCGCCCGCGATGTGAAATACGGTGTCGTTTTTGAATACTCGGGCGAGGAAGCATATTACATCTACCTGCTCGAGATCTTGAAATACAGGTGTGTTGCGCTCGGCCTGTGTGTCCAGGTCGGGCAATAGCACAAATGCCATTTCCGCAGGTACTTCGCGTGCGGGTTTGTACATTTCTACCAGCCGGTCGAACCGCTCATCCCGCACTTTTGCCTGTCCCATTTCACCTGTGTGCCCGGTTAGCAAGCGGAATAGCGTTTTTTTACCGACCTGCGGTAATCCAATAAGCCCCAATCTCATGGTGGTAATATTCCTTCTCTTACACAATTTCCAATCCTCGCTTCCGAGGAAAAAACTTGGAAAGTTGCTTAAATCGGAGTCTAAAATTCTCAATGCTTATTTGGCGATTGCGTTTGTAGCCTTTTGCTTGTCATCTCTGATCATTACCAAATCATCATCCAACCCATGTCGCAGAATGTCTAAGCGAGGCGAGAGATCCGCCACTTGTTCAACTGCAAGGTATCCCAACTGAAACGGAAAGAGGGTTGGGCTGGTGAGTAGGTCCTTAAGAGAAGCAGTGCCATTCGCATGGGCATACAAAGATGCTTCCACCAACCAGGCGATAAGCATGCTATCTTGAATCTGATAGAGCCTGCCTGGAGCATAGACACCTGTGTTGTGTGTATCTTCCAGAACACCCCAATCAATAAATGATCGAAGAACCCGCTGTGTGGCCCGTGACACGGTTGAGCGTTCACCGTATTGTTCCCTGACCCGTCGTTGGACTTGGGCAACAGAGGTGGTGCCTTGTAAACGCAGAAGCCGGCCGGTGTGTGCGGCGACCGCGCCCCAAAACGGATAGGCAGCCATTGCCATTCCCCAATGAAGGGCTATGCGTTCATCGCGCGATAATCTGGCGAGCATCTCTAAACCATTGTCCCGCAATGCTCCCAATCCGTACGGGACAGTAAGCCAGGTCTTGAGCAGAATGGTAATTATTTTTTCTCTATTACCCCTGACAGCCTGACTGCCCACTGAAACTTTGTTTTCCAGTAGGGCTTGGAGCGAGTTTTTAACGGCGGTTTTGTCGTTTCCAGCCAGTACCAAATTGGCTGTTTGTTCAAACCATTCGAGTCGGATACGTTGACTAAAACCGATCTGGGTTTTTCGATTGGTCACCCATTCCTCCTGTCGATTTGCACGAGTGGGACGATGAGTTCTTCAAGAGTCGCGCCACCATGACCGACCAGCCGCTCATTCTTTCTAACAAATGCCGTGCGACCTGGGGCAAGTAGTGGCAAATAGTTTTCTGGCAGACCGTGTAGCGGCCATTCGATAGCGGTTGAAAATCGCGTTTTGACTCGATCTCGCAATGTTGAATTGGGATACACTCGCACCCGTCCACCGCGCAGGTCTGCAACCGCGCCCTCAGAGGGTTGCCCGCATCCAGTGGCTTCAATATTACCGTGATCCGAAGATAAGATGACGCGGAATCCGTTATCCAGGAGCAGATCAATGAGATTGACCATGAACTGTTGAGTAGCCCACTGCCGAACTTGATTGTGCATTCCAGCGGTGCCGAGTTGCATGCCGTGCATGATTCTATCTACTTTATCAACAACCAGACCGACAACGCGCATCCGTGGCTGAGCAATTATCTCTTCTACATCATCCAGCGCACCATCCCCCAGCCCTTTAGCATATCCGACTTCTTGTGGATTTAGCCCCTCGTCTATCCAGAATTGCGTCCATAACGCTGGCTCCTTGTTCGTGGTGTTGACGCTGTTTGGAAAATAGATGGGAGGCTTACCAGCAAAGGCTGTTTGTCGTGAAATCGAGGTGATAGTCGGTATCCAGGCAAAAACCGCGTTTTCAACGAAACTGTATTCGAGGCGTTGGCTGGCAAGTTCCTTGCGGACGACAATCCATTGGTCCAGCGAAAGGCCATCCATCAGGATGAATGCTATCTTGTGTTCCTGAGCATCGTGAATGTGTCTGGAGAGAAAGCGAGGGATGTGATGCAGCATGACCGGCGGTACTGGCGGCAGGTTACTCAATCCGGCATATCGGTTAGCCAGCCAAGACTCAAATGCAGCATCGATTTGAGCTTGTCGCGTCGCTATGCTATGATGCACAGATTCAGGCAACATCGCGTCCGGTTCCTGTACCAATGCAACCAATTCTGCCCACTTTCTGGCGAGATGCAACCAGGTGTCATGGCGTGCGTTTTCATCTGGAATGGTGGAGGCGATGGTATCAAGAAGCCCTTTGACGCGGCGTTTCCTATCTGCCTGTTCATCTATTTGAATACCAACAACGGCCCAGGTTTCTGACACTACCTCAGTCTGTTCACAAGGCACAACGTCAAGAAGCCCTTCGAGAAACAAGTTGTCGATATACACGCGGACGTCGTCGTGATCGAATGGCAATTCTTTAGGACCGGAAAACGCCAAACTATAACTTGCGTCGCGTTCTCGAATACCGGTGACTTGTTGGCTCACTAACTGATCGAGAAAAATGGGCCAGCGTTCTTGGAGAAAGGCGAAGAACGCCTGTCGATCTGGAATGATCGAGTTAAGAGGCCAATCTGCAAAGCCCTTCAACTGGTGGAGCAACTGGACAAGTCGTTCTTCCAACAAGGATGGAATCCGCTGTTCCATGTAATGGCGGCGCAGTAGTGCCCGCAGCAAATCGGATGGCTTTTTGATGAGTTCAAGCGCAATATCGAAGACATGTCGCAGGATAAATTCTATGGTTGCGTTATCGCCCAACACCCCGGGCGTATGCTGTCGCTGGGCATCGTCCAGGGCGTCCAGGTCTCCCTGATCCAACGTGGTTACAACCGGATAGCTCAGGTTGGGAAAAATTTCTCCCAGGCTGAATGACAATTGGCGACCTACCTGGAGTAAGTCGTAGGGTAGAGTGGCGAGGTCACTCGCTGCCGAGTGTAGCACGACCACCAGTTCCGTCTGCTCGCCTTTGTCCCATTGAGAACGAAATTTGGTTTCGTAGGCATAGCGAAAGGCAATAGGATCCTCGAATGGAATCAGTTCAAAACCCCGCGCACGAATGCCCGCAAAAATACCTTCTTCCATGAGCAACCCGTCAGGATCGGCGACCAGTGTCAAACGGGCCACATTGGGCGTGAACTCTTTGAGAATCTCTTCGCGCCAGTTACTCATGAGCACTGTCCTGATCATCCGGTTCTCATCGAAGCGTCTGGAAGCCTATATTCTTGTAGGCACTGCTGTGGTCAGTGCAGTATTGCCAAGAATTAATCATTCTTTCTCTAAATCAAATAAATGGAGTTGTGTATTATGTTTTAATGTCTTGCGTCCTGGTGGGGACGGGATAGAACCATCACTGGTAGGGGTCATTAGCCACTCTCCCCATTGACGGAGGCTATTGCCAACTCGTTGAAAGGTAGCAGGTTTCCAGTTTCTTTCAAATTTTTTAGCTATATCTTCACCAATTTGCATAGCTGAAAGATGAGGGTTTTTGTTTAATATTTTTATTGCTAGTCTGACTGATTCTTCCTTGCCAACTTCTTCCCAAATTGCCTTTATTGACGAAGAACCAATAACACATTCAGGCACTCGGTATTCACCTGTAGATGTCAATTCGATTAACCGAAAACGGTACAAGACAGCACACGCATTTCGGAATCCCAAATTCTTCATGCTAATCTGCGATTTTGCCTCCTGCTTTAACAAGTCAAAAGCTTCGACCACTTTCGCCGGTGAAGTATCCCCTAAAAAAACTATTCTTTTTCGTTCACCACCCCATCTTCTTACATCATCATCAGAAATATCACCCAAATCTTCGTACCTGATTCTATCATTCTCACTGCGGATTAAACCAAGGGCTTGTAACCAAATAACCATTCTTTTGGCATACGCGTTCCAAGTGCGAATATGGTGTTGTGCAGTGGGATTTATCTGTTTGAGATAGGTTATCAACTGCTCCATATTAGCTGGCTTCAGAGTATTATTATTTTGTAATAATTCAGTGAATGCGTGTCTTTTAAATAGTATTCTAATATTGGATAAAATTGATCTCTCACCAAAATCCTTTAAGTGATTATCAATTTTGATCTGACCATCTGCAATGCTTATAACTCCAAATTGTTCTAAATCGTGTATTATATTTCTGACAGTACTTTCCTGAAGTTTTGACCCGTCTGCCAATTCTTGGAGCGATTTACCTTCTGCATCATCAAGTTCCTGCGAAACACGTAGCAACGCATCTATAGATGGTGATTGAGGAATGTAGGTAAACGGAATTGATGGTATGGTACCAGAAAGCACATAATCACGAAAAATATCCCAATATAGATTAAGCTTATCCCCTCGTCTGATCAGCAGACGCTTATTCTGAAGAGATTGAACTACCTCGTGTCCAGCACTTTCAAGGATTTCATACCAATCCATCGGTGCGTTCTTTGCGACTAATTTTAGACATCCCATTTCTGAATCATTCAGAATGTTCAAATCTTGGTCAAATAGAGATGAAATATCTAATGATCGGTTTGCCAACTCCTGTTGACTGACATCATTTTCCAATTGATGATAAAAATGTATGCACAATTTTTTTAATAGCCAAGGATATCCTTGGCTATTTTCCAATAGATATTTACGGAGTTCTGGCCGAATTTTTTCACCTAGTTCGGCTTCAAAAATCTTTAAAGATTGCTCAGCATCTGAATGGCTAAATGGTTTGAGTAACACCTCAAATCGGTGGTCGGATAGTTCATGCCACATGTGGTAAGCGGGATGTTCTTGGGGTACAGAACTATCTGTTTTCCATGCAAATCCCAGTACCAAGTTTGAAGAAGCTGATATAGCAGAAAACATAAGCTTCTTTGCTGCCTCAAAGACAGCAAACAATTCCGGCTTCGAGTACAATTCTTCAAACTGATCAAAGACAAGAATAATCAATTCATGCTTTCTCTTGCATTCAGATAGGAATGTGCTAATAGACTCACTCTGCAGTGGATCAGTATAATTGCTGATTTTCAGATCTTTTTTATGACCGAAGTCTTGATCTGCGGCTGTTTTTAAGGTTTTCATAAGGGCAGAGGAGACATAAGAGGCATCATTAGCAGCTCTCATATCAACAGCGTAAAGAAATAGATTATTTGGTTTGTTACTAACCTTAGCCACAGCTCGCATCTTCGCCACGAGAGAACTCTTCCCAATGCCAGAATCGCCTTTTATAGCAAAGACACGCGATTCTGTTCTGCCCATCTTTACATTAGTAAAAAATTGTCGAAGTTCTTGTTGCACCTTTTTTCGTCCAACAAAATGCTCTGGGCGAGCAGGACGATAGTCAAACCATTTCTCTCCAAACTCAACCTCAACAATTGCTGTATCTTTTTGCTGTACCATTTCTTCTATGGATTGTTCAGTACTTTCAACACCTAAAAAATCCAATTCCTTCAAACTGCAGTCTGACATTTTAATTTTTTCAAAGACAGTTGCATCAGTAATTTGATGACCCCGATGGGCGCAAAACAAGATTACCGATTTGGGTAATCCATTAACCAATACTGTACCTGCCCAGTATTTTCCCCAAGGAGTTATAAGTAATCCCCAATCGCCCATCGAAAGCTCTGGCCTCTGTATAAGTTCTGTTGCTCTTTCACTGGGTGGAGGTGTTATTACCTTGGCGTCCTGCAGCGACCTCAGAACTCTATCGGGCGTATAGATGCTTAACTTCTCTTTCTTTTCAGGCTCCTTCTTTTCCCACTGGGCCATAAAACCTTTGGCATCCTTTCCCAATGGACCAGTACTGATAAGCCAACCTTCGGAATATTCGTGGAAATCTACCGTCCCAAGGAGATTTTTTAAAACATTCGTAGAAAGAGAATCCTTATGAGCCTTGCACTCTACATAAATTTCTTTCCCCGAAACTTTGTGTTTACACAGCAAATCTAATTCAGAGGCAGTAACCCGAACTTGATTTAAGACCTCATATCCTTGCCTCTCCAGAAATTCTTCCGCAAGTTCTTCCAAGAGGTTTCCCTTTTCTGTATTGGGCGCACCTTGTGGTTTAACTACCTCGATAAACATCACTCGTCTCCTTTCCTCGTCACCGCCTGGTCGTACCACATAAGAAGTTTCGAATCTTCCTGAAGAACCTGCTCTGATATCTTATTGGCCACGGTGATGATGGTGTCGTAGTCATGTTCCTGCCAGGCCTTTTTGAATCCGGCGCGAATGGCTTCAAGGCGGAATACCCTCAGCCGTGTTTGTTTGGATTCTCGGTATTCCTCAAACTCGCGCATCAATGCCCGCTCGCGCAATTTCTCCAGATCAGTAGCCTTGTTTGGGTCGGGCACGTACCAGCGATTTTTAGCCTTGGTTTTGAGAGTGGGATCGGTCTTAGGTAGGTTGCGGAGGTCTTTGAAATTTGAGGAGAGGTACCCATGAATCTGGCTGGGCACTTCATCCCTGCCATCATAGCGCAGGAAGTTCTGTTCAAGCAGCACGGAAAGTTCCATGGCCTTTTCATGCTTTTGCCAACCGCCAAGCTCTTTCAGAAACTGTGGATGAATATCTTGAAAGGTTTGAGGCTTCTTAGTCAGTTGCTGTTTGAGCCACTCAATGGCTGATGCCTCGTCTGAGACGAAAAGCTGGAGTTGGAGAATATCCTTGACGGTCAGGCGTTTCTTATCGTATTCCGCCGCTTGATCTGATAGGAAATACATACCTTCACGCGCTGGAAAGCGTTGTTCCAGACCAGCGTAGAACTCAGCGGCTGATAAAGGAACAGTCACACCGCGCTGAACATGGAACGCCACCATGCGGTCAAAGAGTAGGAAATTTTGTCGTTCAGCAATGACTTCGGCTTGGTCGTCTTTGGTAACGAATACCGGCAATTGCTTCAAATGTGATCGAACGAAATCCCAAACGCCTTCTTCTGTTCCGGAGGTTAGTTGAAAGCGGTATTCAAGGCCGCCATTGGGCTTGTAGGCAGAGATAACAAGATCCTGTTTAACCGCACCAGCAGTAGTTGCCTGTTTGAATGACTTCTGTTTTTTGTCTAGGATACGAATATCTGCAACAACTAAACCCGCACGGCTTAAAGATTCTTGTATCGCAGTCCAAACGCTGTTCTTGCTATTGTGAAACTCTGTAGTGATCCAGCGACCTGGTTTCAGTGCCCTCCTGAACTCTGTGAAACAGTACTCCATCAATTGTTGGTAATCTGCAATAGTTTTATTTTGGATTGAGCTTTGAATTGCGTCAGGTATCATGTTTGTAAATACACCTAAGAATGTTTCCCAAAGAAAGTTGACTTCTGAGTAAGGAATATTTGCCCCGAATGGTGGATCAACGAAGACATAGTCAACGGAATTTTCGGGAATTCCGAGTGCAGTAGAAGAACCTGCCCAAACCATATGACAAGTCTTGTCTCTCCTACTCTTCAAGGGAAGCGTTGTCCACATCCCTTCATTCGCCGCACGTAGCATGTCTTTTGCGGCAATCTTGAGCATGTGGCTTAAACGCATCTCTTGAAAAACTGAGGAAATATACAAGGTCCCCTTTTGTACTCTGCCAATGCCGTCCGCGTTATAAACCATAAGACGAGAAGTCTTCTGTAAAACCGAGGTGCCAGTAAAAAGAAGTGCTAAATGGACTGGGCAACTTAGGTCCAAAAGTTCATAGAAACGGGCTATATAGTGCAACTGACGTTCTGTGAATAGCTGATGCGCATGTGTAATTGGACGGAGGTGAAGACAGTTTTTCCATTGGTCACCCCATTGGTCATCGCGGAATAACATTTTTATAGCAAATCGGCCAGCAGATAGTGGAAGGGATGTACGTCTTACTACTGACAAGTTTTGCAGGTCAAGGTCACTTATATTGCGTTTTTCTGCACGACGACCACCCCGAGATATACTTGCAAGGACCGGCACCTGTTTGTATCTCGTCCAAGTGCTTTTAAGTAATTGGTCAAATAGTGTTTCCTGTGCCCTCTCCGATGAACTTTTTGAGTTCTCAGCACCACACGACTGACATTGGAAAGTGTTTCTAAACTTCCTGAGTTTCTTGTCGAATGCGACGTCCCAGAAGACAATTTCAGCACCACACGAATTACATAGGAAAACATCCGACCATACAAAATAGTTGCATATTGAACTGGTGGGTGAGCCATCAGAATGCTGATACATCCATCCCAATTCGGTATCGAGTTGATCGGCTATTTGATTGGCCTCGCGAAGAAATATCTGAGGTTCAATTTCTGCGAGATAAGAGGCGCCTATAAAGCTTGCAGCTGGAGAAAGGTCGCATGTGAGCGTAGAGCGAGTTGGGTTTGCCAAGAGTGCCGCCACAGCGGTCATACCACTGCCCGCAAATCCGTCTAAAACGATTTCTCCAGGATCGGTGTAGTGCTCGACGAATTTCTGAATTGCCTTAGGTGGCACCTTTGTATGGTAGGTATGAGCTTTGTAAAGCCAAGTATGACGACCTTCTGTGATATCCGCCGCGAACGGTTTCTTGTCGTAACCATCGTTCGGGTCATACGGCTTCCCGTAGTGCTTAATAAACTCCTCAATGAATGGATTCGGACATGCGGTGTAGTAAGGTGGATCGGATAGCGCAAGGATGTCCTCATCCTCACCAATGGGGAAACCCTCGATCTTGCGAAATTCTGGGTCTTTGAGCTTCTCGCGTAGCTTCTCTAAGAAATACTCCCGCCGCTTCTCGTCGTTTTCGAAGGTCATGCCCAAGCATTCCACTGGCTCCTGCGGCTTGGTGGAGTGTTCTAAATCTAATAGAGTCTGTTCATCGTGATTTTCAGCCATTTTTTTAGCTCCGGTTATCTACTTTCGACAATCGACGTGCCTTTAGTTGAATTCCCGATTCCGTGATCACGTATTTTTGATTTGATGCCCTTGGTTTGTCGGGATTGGTCATTGCGATAATCCCAGCTTTAATCAATGGATTGAGATGGTGTTCTTTGAAATAACCTCGGCTGGACACGCCAAGGGCTTGCAGAATCTCGGATAACCGACGAGGCACATCGCATAAATCTATAATTTCCCAATGGATTGAGGAAAGCTCTGTTATAGAAGGTACTTGTACAGTGGGCAAGTTCTCCGTTGGCGTACTAACTTGTGCAGTAGACAAGTTGGTATCCTTAGGCTGAACTTGTGCAGTGGATAAGTCCTCACCCTGTGCCTCGGGTTGGTCACTGTCCTGGTTACTTTGACGGAAATGATCTTCTAAGTGCTCTGCCAAGGCGTAAGTTTTTTGGGATTCTACGACTCTAAAAAGCACTTTTGTGACCAAAGCGTCGGCAATCTTTATAGCATCTGGCCCAGCAAGACCCGTCACAGCCTTGATCTGAGGAACCGTAATTGCGATTTCACGGCAGGCAAACGCAAATACCCGAGCTTGTTCATCGGAGAGCTGAACCCCGAGCGTTGATTGAAAAAGAATCTGTTGTTCTGAAAGGAGTTCTTCCTTTTTTAAGACCAACTCAAAGTACTTACGTCCTTTATCATTTGAGATGTGAGGCGGAACGTGCCCGAGTTCCTGCCAATTTCGGAATACATCGCGTAGCCCCCAACCGGCATTTTCGCTTAGTCCAATTCGCCGAAAGGCAGTCACGATTCGAGGATTTCGGACCTCCTTTTCGCCGGGTTCGAGTAGATCAGCATTCGCGGCAAAAGCGTCGCCGGGGTTCCAAAAGACACTCTGGTCGGCATAATGTCGGATTTCAGGCTTGCGAGAATGGTCGGAATAATCTTGATGGATAAGGAGGTTGACCATTGCTTCTCGGACAGCGCGATAGTCTGGTGGCGTATCATCACGCTGCAGGGATGTCGTGTCAACTCGGAATGGCGTTTCAGAGAACTTCAGGTACCAATCAATAAGGGATTGCCAGGTACGGATCAAATTTTCGTCAAGCACAAGTCGGTCATTCCAACGTGCACCTGCATCTGCATCGACGCGATTTGAAGAGAATCGTTGGCAATCTACTGTTGGCCGTGGAAGGAGTTGTCGGAAGGTTGCATTGGTTCCAAATAGAAGGACCGAAGCTCGCGAAGGAAGGCGCTCGCCGTTTTGTTCAACAAGTAAGCCCATCTCATTAAGAAAATCTGTATTAGATAGCGTTTCCAAGGCTCTATTCCCTGGCCTCCCTTCATAGACCGCTCGATACCATTTGATGCTCTCCAGGTCGAACGCTGTACGCAGATCAAAGTCGGTGGCATAGCTTTCATAACGCTCTGCGGCGGCATCAATCAGAAATCTGTTTCTCTCATTGTCCGAACATCGAACATCGCAGCCACCTTTGCGAACGAATGACCGCTTAATATCTCCGTTTAAATAAACCGGTTTCTCTGAACGGTGTGCCTCGGGAATGTAGAAGACAAGAAGAGGTACACTTTCATATTGTTTCAGTCCTTCCCGAACCCTCAAGATGGTACTGATCTTATCCGATTGACGCAAGGTCGAAAGGAATTCATTCTGCACTTTATCAACCTCTATAACACCAAGGATGTCAAGTTCCTCACCATCCTTCTTGACACCGAATACAAGATGTCCACCTTCTGTATTCGCAAATGCAGAAACGGTTTCGTACGAGTTACGTGGTACAGCGCGGCGTGCTTCTTTGAACTCAATGTCACGCCATTCATAGGCATTGAGCAGTTCTGATAATTCCTCTTGAGTCATACTCTTTACTCCAATACAATCCGCACCTTGTCGGAATCTTTGCCCATGGTGATTGTATAAAGATAATTCTCAAATCGCTTTTTCATTTCCGTCGGAGTTACCGGTGAGCCACCAGAGAGCAGCGCCGTGCGTAGATCATCTATCTTGATTGAAACTTTCTCGAGTCCGGAAAGTACCTCGCTCAAGGCTTGAATGAAATCCTGATTGATCCGCTCTGGTAGTTCCTGGTTCTTGACGAAGCTATTCACCAGATTCTTTGAGTCAGGCTGAAGCAGGTCCAGGTGTTTTCTGGTAGTTGGGGCTTCCAGGTTGACTAATAGCGTCTGAGTCCAGTCGGCAACCATTTTGTCCAGTTCGGTATCCAAGTCAGCCAGTTTCGTTCCCGCAGGAATTTTAGCTGACTCCGCGCTTGGTTTGAATTCACAATGCGGGCAGACAGAGGCAGTGTGTAGTTCTTGTTCTGTTAGGGCAAAACAACTCTTTAATCCGGTCAAACTATCTTCAAAGTCGGTACGGTGCTGGAGGGGCATTAACTCAATGGAAGATAGGTTCTGTAACATCTGGAGTCGCTCGTCGTTTGTCAACTCGACCTTGCGCTTGTCTTCGTTTACACCCAGCCGTGCCTTGGTGTGTAGTCCCAGGTAGATCTGTATATATTCTCTCTTTAGAACGGTCAGTTTGTACCGGGTCTGTTGGCGAAAGAGATCGCGGTTTTCTATGTCGTCGAGTTGGAGCAGAGCATCTTTACGCACCTTTTTCATCTCGCTTACCCATTCGTGATCAGCAGGCAATACCGCTTCGGCGGTGGAGAGGTATGACGCTATAGGACCGATATCGGCTACCAGTTCTTGAAGCGATTTGATCTCTTTCGCTGAATCAAGTCCTTCGCGATGGTTATGCACATCTTCAGCAGTGTAGCGGAAGTTTTTGAGTCTGCCCGGCGACGTATAGGCTTGTAGAGATTCCAGGAAGGTCTTGGTCTCGTCGAGTTGGGTGTGGCATTTTTGGACCTCGTCTTCGGAAAGTAGATTCTGGCTCCAAAATGACAGTCCGTTTTGCAGGCTTTGCTGCCTGAGCACCAGATCATCCACCGATTTGGTAATGGTATTCTGAAGTTCCTGTACCGATCCTTCATTGCCCTGAGTGACGCGTTGCGCCATGCCCGGCGGGAGATCGAGCAGTTCGAATAGGGCCTTGAGTGCAGGTAGGTTCCAATCCTTGGGCCGTTCAATATGCTTAAACTGAGCAAGTTCGTCCACACTGGCTCCAGTCAATTGGGATATACTAAGAGCATCGAACTTTTTGCCCGGTATGGCAAGTACGAGATCACCGGAATAGACCAATGCAGCGAGGACGACTGCGACCCATTCAGACTCTAGACGTTGCCGGTTCTTGTCCATGTATTCCACACCTTGGTCATCTTGGATCAGTTCCGAACGATTGACTACTTGGCCGTGTCCCTTCTTCTGGAGTAAACCGGTAATGTGCTGGGCGTATTTGGATTTGCCAGGATCGAGCCGCTCGCCATCGAGAAGCTCCAAGGCATCAAGCACTGCCGTGGCCTGTCTGGTGCGGTTTTGGCTGACGATGGACAAAAGGGCATCTTGGGCAGCCTGTTCGCGGGTATCCTTCATGATGAGAACAGAAAAACGGGGATAATCGGGTGCCTGATCCTCAAAGTGTGATTCCAGACAGATACTGGCGAGTGTATTGACCAGGTCGCGGAAGTTGATACGCTCGTGGTTACCAATACCGGATCGTTCCCGGACAGATTTGCCCTTAGCCCATTCTTGGAATGACCGGGTGCGTCCCTGATAGGTAAGCTCGAAGGCATCAATCATGTGCTTTTGCAGCCACTGCACAAGGTCCCGCAAAAAATGGGTTGCTTTTGACTCATAGGTGTTCTTGGCGTGTCCGGAAGAAGTAGCAGACAAGTCCAGAGCAGCTGCGTAGTTTTCAAGCGCAGAGAGAAATTCGTCATCCCTATTCGCAAGCCGCATTAACAACTCATCGGGATTTCTTTCGTCCTTAAAATGCGATGGATCGAAGGGTTGGATGAAGTAGATATAGAAGTCTCGGGGAGGCACAGCGGTGGATCGCTCATTGGGCGCGCCAAAAAAGAGATACCCTTGCCGCGATGCCTTGCGGTCTAACCACTCCAACTCGTGTTCCCAGATATTGTAGCCGGTCACGTAGGTCTGATCTGTACACTCCATGACCCGTTTCAGGGCCTCGTAAAAGTAACGGTTGCGTTGCGAAACATCGAGACTCTCTGCGCGTTTTTCGATCAGCGCGTCGAAGTCGTCGGTTTTCTTCAAGTCGAGGTAGTACTGCTGGTTATCTGGGTTCGACGAAATAAATTGTCCGCTAACCGTGTTGTGAATTTCTCTCAGGACTGTCTCTACTTGTGAGAGCAGGTCATCGGCTGGGTCGCCGCCCAAGTCTTCAATGCCCGGTTGATATAGGCAAAGTCCGTCTCGAAGCTCTACAGCCGTTGCACCCAAGGCTGCATAAATATCGTCGGTGGTAAGCCGATGCACGGACAGGCCGCGGATAATCCTCAGGGCCATGGGCTTATAGGCTGGGCGTGTGAATGCTTGTTGAATGCGAGACTCCAGCACCTGACTACAGTCGATCACAGCCTTGATGTCCGGCACTGCCCGAAAGGATGGATTCTCGCGGAGGTTGGCCCAGTAGGTGTCGTAGGCAATAAGCCCAGGGTAATCATCTGGCACGTTTTGTTGCAGCATCTTTTTCATAGCCAGAGAGAGTGTCTTTAATACCTCGCGCTTTTCCACAGCAGTTACTCGCTCAAAAGTCTCGATGTAGTCAGGATGCACAGGAAACAGGCGGACGAACTCGTCCATTCGTTCGTTCATACGGTCATAGAGTTTGCTAAATGGCGTGAGATACTCGCGTATTTTAGCCTGTTGCTCACCGGTCTTTTTAAGCAGTCGCTCCGCCACCACGAATTTGACATCGCTCCGAGCAATGAGAATCTGTTCGAATCGGTCTTTTACGCGGCGGATGCTATCAGCTACGAAGGAAAAGCGGGGACTGTCGAAGATGGCCTCCTGAACGCCGCCTATGAAGCGGAAGCGCAGGTCCTTGCAGACCTCGCCGATTTCGCGGAGAAAGTTCAGGTCCAGTATAAGTTCTTGGTCCTTGCGGGCACGCAGATAGTCGAGCAACTCATCTACTACGAGTAGCAGACCGTGGTCGGGAAATACCTCGTGAAACGCAGTCATCATTTCTTCAAAGGCGCGTTTGTTGTTGATCACTTGTTCAACGGAAGGGAAATAGTAGCTCGTACCCATCTGTGCAAGATGCTCTTCGAGTTCCGCCACAAGGATATCCCGCAAGGACATAGTGGTAGCACCGATTTCGGTACGAATCACTTTGAATCGGCCACCGATTTGTTTGGCGGCATCTGCTACATCTGCGTTGTTGAGACAAGCGGCGAGTTCTGGATTCTCCGCAAGCGCGGAAATCATCGACATGAGGTGTGATTTACCTGTACCGTAGTTGCCCACCACCAGCAGACCCTTATTGTCAACGGGGTGCTCAAATTGCAACTGAGGAATCACCAGATCTATCAATTTTTCTCCCATTTCTTCAGAGATGACAAATGTCTCGACAAGCTGTCGGGCCGCAGTTGCTTCATCGGCATCTCGCAACTGTACCACGGACTCAATGGGTTCAAACTGGATCAGGTCTCCGTATTTCATCACGTCTCTGCTCCATTGTAATGGCAAGGGTACTCTTTATGCCGTTATTGTTGGGCTTACTACCAAAAAATCCTGAATTGGATAATGTTTGTACTCTGGGTGGGTTGGAGTGGCATAGATTAAAGAATCTTCATCGATAGTGCCGTTCCAGGCGGCCACTATGGTCTTGTTGCGTGAGAGCCTCTGTAACAACCTCAGAGGGTCCTGTTGTAAGCCGATGTCGAATAGGACTTCGGTGTTGTCGAGCAGGACTATCTCATTGTCATTACCGACGATCTTTTCCAGAAGAGGAAGAAGTTGCAGTATCCGCTGGCGTTCGGTCAATTCCAGCAGATGGCGAGAAAGTGCGAGGTTGACATTGATCAAGTGTGCTCCAGTTCTATCTTGCACATCTTGAAGTGCTGCGGTTTTGCCTGCACCTGCGGGTGCAACAACCAGAATTAGGCGATAGTAGAGCGCGGCAGCCTGATTGATCTTTTGCACGATCTGATCAGCAAGGGATTCTATCACTGCCATTCTCCTTGGGATTCTGATCTTATGCCTTATGGTCCACTAAGAGGGGCAAAATCCATTGACGGATGCAAAACTGTGCTTTAATATAACAAACAATATAACGAAAAACACAGAATATGGGAAAGGAGTTTACCGTGAAAACCGTCGAACTCGGCATGACTGGTATATTGGTCTCGCAACTCAGTTTTGGTACTGGTACCAATGGCTGGGGCGGGCGTTCCAATCAGACGGATTTGGGGACGCGTGCGCTCACTGACTTGCTTATCTATGGCTTTGAACGGGGTATCACTTTTTGGGATAGTGCCGATCAATACGGCAGTCATGCCCATCTTGCAGGTGCATTGGAGCATATTGACCGCGGCCGGGTTGTTATTACATCCAAGATTCGCGCGACAACAGCCTATGAGGCAGAGTGCGATATGGATCGCATTTTGTGCGAGTTAAATACGGATTATATCGATATTGTTCTTATGCATTGTTTGACAGATGAAGACTGGCCCAGTTCCTATCGGGGTGTGATGGATGTCCTTGCCGATAAAAAACAAAAAGGCATCATTCGCGCACATGGTGTTTCCTGTCACGATATCGATGCCTTCGAGCAAGCAGCTATTACCCCTTGGGTCGATGTTGTTTTGGCGCGTATCAACTATGCGGGAAAGAATATGGATGGGCCACCCGAACGCGTTGTTCCCATTCTGGAAGAGATGGATGACAATGATATCGGCGTTTATGGGATGAAAGTCGTGGGTCGTGGCGACTTGCCCGCACGCGATGCGATTCACTATGTTCTCGATATTCCAGCGATTGACGCGATTACTGTTGGGATGATGAACCGCAGTGAAATCGACGATAACATCGGCCATGTCGAGGCGCACAGCACCGTGTTGCTGCCTGTTTAAAAGGCGGTAAAAGGTAAGACGTAAGAGGTGAGAGGGGTGCTTTGTCTCACTTCTCATGTCTCACGTCTTACCTGCTTTTCTCCTCTATCCGCTCAATTTCATCTCGAATTATTCCCGCATCTTCGTATCGCTCTTCTTTAACCGCTTTGTTCATCTGCTCTTTCAAAATTTTTAGCAGTTCATTTGGATCGATATCCTGTCCCTGCAAATCAACTCCTTCCAGTGGTTGCTCGGCTGCCTGCGCGATTTCTAAGACGGGTTCTTCGGGAATGTCTTGTTCCAGGGGTGGGTTCAATTGCTCAAGTTCATAACCGTATTCGGTGCGGTTTACTTTGAATCCCACTTGTTGAATAATTTGGGGATCCATATAGATGGGGGCGCCAAATTTGAGTGCCATTACGATACTGTCGCTGGGGCGAGCGTCTAAACGCACTTGTTCACCCCGGGCAAAGAGGATGAGTTCGGCGTAGAAGATTTGATCTTTCAATTCGACAATCTGCACCTGTTCAACTTCGACATCAAAATGTGCCAGCATTGCACACATCAAATCATAAGCAAGAGGTCGCGGCATAGATTCACCTGCCAGTTCTGCCTGAATAGATCGATATTCGGTATGTCCAATCTCAATGGGTACCATTACACTGCCCTCAACACTTTGCAGCCATACTACGTTCTGTTTCGAATGCTCTTGGCGCAAATCTACAACTTGCATTTCAATCATGACATCACCTTCCATCGCAGTGGCAAGGAAAAATATGTGTAGCCGTAAGGATAGTTAAAAATCTATCGGATGCAAGTTGAAATTTTTACCTCGTATTCGTTTGGAGATTGCAATGCAACTTTCTCTCTCTGTCCGCGTGGCAGAAAGCTTTCGCAATAAACGCAATTTGACAATTGCCCTGCCCGATCTCGCGGAGATTGCCCAGCGCGCGGGTTATAGAGCACTTTGCATGCGGGCATCGGGCGTGGGTACGCATAGTCCGCCCGAACGCATTGTTGAAGTGCAACATATTTTAAAGGAATACAATCTCGCGGTTTCAATGGCAACAGGCGATTTTGCAATACCCGAGAATGGTCCCAATGGACCGGAGAGTTTGCGGAATATTACCCCGCATCTCGATCTGGCAGACGCACTTGGCTGCGATTTACTGCGCGTCTGTATCAAGACCGATGCAGATATCGCGCATGCCCAGCGCGCAGCTAACGAAGCAGCCGAGCGAGATATACGTCTGGCACATCAGTCGCATACCCAGAGTCTTTTTGAGACGGTGAGGGGATCAATTGAGACACTTCAGAGTATTGACCGACCAAATTTTGGGATTATTTACGAGCCTGCAAATTTGGCTCTGTGTGGGGAAGACTATGGTCTCGAGACCCTCAAACGCTTTGCGCCTTATCTTTTTAATGTTTATTTGCAAAATCACGTCCCGGATCCCGATGGCGATATGCCTATGACTACCTATGTGCGCGGTACGGTTTATTCCACTTTGCGACCACTTGATGAATCTGGCGGAATAGATTTTCAAGAAGTTTTTGATGGGTTGCACAGCATCGATTACCGCGGTTATGTAACGCTGCATCACGCCTTTGGTGGCGATCTCCCACCCGATGAAGCCGCTATCCGGTCGGCGAATTTTTTGAGGTCTTTTTTTTAGTCGCTTTTCACAAATATCTGCTCGTGAAACACCGGCCGGCTCCAGCCCAGAAAGGCGTTGTCGGCCACGTTTTCATAAGGGATATTGCCCAGGCGACTGCTGGCACCCCAAACGTGGTACGCAGAGCCGATGGTGATGATGGGGACGTTTTCCGTGTGGAGGTCGCGCACGCGGGTCATGTAAGTGCGGAGTTGTACAGTATCGACGGTGGTCATCGCCAATCGGACGTATTTGGTGGCTTCGCGCAGCCAGGAGGGACCTTCGTCATAGGCTTTTTGATGCCAGTAGGGTACGTTTTTAGCCAGGATAGCCCAGCCAATGGGATATGTTAAGGGGGCGTTAGGTCCTTCGAGGCCCCAATAGTGAACATCGTATTCGCAGTTGTAGCGGCGAGGGACAATGATGTCGCGCAGGCCGCCGTTGAGGTTGACTTTGATCCCTACGGCTCGCCAGTGATCGGCAACCAGTTCAGAGACGGGTTGACCGTTGAACATGCCGCCGGGATGTACGAAGTCGATGGTGAGTTCAAAGCGAGAGCCATTTCTGAACTCGCGGATGCCATCGCCATCGGTGTCGATATAGCCTTCGAGGTCGAGAAGATGTCTGGCTTTATCGGGGTCGTATTCGGCGTATTTTTTGTAGGCTTCTGGAGAAAAATAGGGGCTTATAGGTCCAAAGGAATAGCCCGAGGGATCGAGGAGGCCGTGGAAGACTATTTCGTCAATTTCTTCGCGGTTCACAGCGTGTGAGAGCGCGATGCGGATGTTTTTGTTGCGAAAAGCTTCTCGCAAGGCGGGGTTGGGCGCGTCCCAGTTAAGGTGGTAGGCAGGGCCTCTGTTGGGTCCGGTGATTCGGAGATTGAATTTCCCGTTTTTCTCTTTTACTTTGAGGGTGGGGAACATGTCGATGCGGGTATAACGCCCAATTAAGTCGAGTTCGCCATTGATGAATTTTAGCAGGATTACCTGGGGGTCCTGGATGATGTTGAAGATGATACGGTCGGCATAAGGGAGCTGATTGCCCGCTGTATCTATTTTCCAGTAGTAGGGGTTGCGCTCATAGACGATGCGCTGACCTCGAATCCATTCGACGGGGATCCAGGCAGAGATGCGGGGGATGCCGGGTTGCATGAGCAATTGCGCGCTGGTGGTGGCTTCGCGAAAGGCGTTGTAATCGGTTTTGGGATTGTATTTGGGGTGCAGGGGAGACAGGATGTGTTTTGGCGCGGCGATCAGGGCGCGGCTGAGTTCGTGGAGTACGCGACCCAGGGGTTTGGGCGAGGAGATTTCGAGGGTGTGTGAGTCGATTTTTTTGAACTTCATGGGTTTGCCATCTACCATCCAGCCCGCTGGTGGAAAGGGGTTTTGACGGGCGTCGTCGTCAAAGGTCATGTCGTAATACCAGAAGAGGATGTCTTCTACGGTGAATGGGTGACCGTCGGACCATTTGACGCCTTTGCGGATTTTGAAAATTGCGACTTTGCCACTGTCTTGATAAGTAAAGTGCTCGGCCAGGTTGTATTGGATGCTGTTTGGAAAGGGGCGTTCATAGCCCATGAGGTTTTCGTTGAGGGTTTTGTTGGGTCCTGGGGTTTGTACGATGTCGCCGGTGAGGGCGCGTCTGAGCGTGCCGCCGTAGGTGCCGATTTCTTCAAGGGGAATAATGACGAGGGGATTTTCGGGGAGTCGCTCAGAGACGGGTGGGAGTTTGCCTTGTTCAGAGAACATGGGGGCTTCGTTAAAGGTGCGGTTCTGGAGTATGGCAGGGTCGATTTTGAGGGGGGCACGGGTTTGAGGTGCTTGTTTTTGATTGCTGGATGTGGATTGGGTGGATATGTTTTGGCCTGGGTCGGGAGCGAGGCATCCGAGTAAGAAGAAGAATAGGTAAAAGCAACGTGAATGATGGTTCATGTCTAATGCTGAGAGGCTCACGATGAGTATCCTCAACCGGGGCGAACGCGCTCCCGATTTTGTTCTTCCGACAATAGACGGTCCTCAAACGCGCTTTTATTCCCGCGCAGGCGGTCGTCCGACGCTTTTGATTTTTACAGGGGAAGAACAGGTTTTAGAAGGTTTAGAGGTTTCGGGAGAGGTAGATGTTTTTGTTATTAGCCCATCGGAACTTGCGAAGGCGAGTGTCACCGTATTTATCGATGGTGAAAACGCGGTTGGCAAATCCTATGGTCTCGATGGCGTTTTTGCCGCGTTCGCGCTGGATGCCAATCTGCGCGTTCTGTCGGGGATTGAGGATCCGCATGCGTTTGATCAGATTTATCAGGTGCTTAAGAGCCTGCCTTCTCATGGGTCTATTGATGTCGATGTCCAGGCGCCGGTTCTTCTCATTCCCAATGTTCTGACTCCGGATATCTGCCAGGCGCTTATCAATGTATGGGCGACAAAAGGGAATGTAGAAACCGGGGTTGAGCGTTCTCAAGCCGGCGTGAGACGCGATGTTATTGATCAAGAAAGCAAAAAGCGGCGAGACCACGAGGTTACCGATGCCCGACTTTTGCGTTTGCTTACTTCTACGGTGGGGCGTCGGGTTATGCCCGAGGTGCAACGCGCTTTCCACTACAGGGCGACGCGTTTCGAGGGTTTCAAAATCGCGTGTTATGACGCGGATAGTGGCGGTTTTTTTCGCGCCCACCGCGATAATCTCAGTCCTTCAACTGCCCACCGCCGCTTTGCGCTTACGCTCAATCTCAATGACGATTATACGGGCGGACATCTGATTTTCCCCGAGTTTGGTCCCCACCGCTATCGCCCTCTTGCGGGTGATGCAATTGTGTTTTCCAGTTCTTTTCTCCACGAGGTCCAACCGGTGACCAGGGGACGTCGGTTCACGCTGCTCTCGTTTCTCTTTCATGAGGAACAGAGGGGGTAGCGAATCAACGAATCAGGTAATGTACATGAAAGCCGTCATTGCGGCAGGGTGTAAGCCGCAATCCAGAGGTTTTGGGTGGTAGGGCGGGGTTCGTCTATTCGTTTATTCGCGCTTTTACAGGTTTTTCACTCACACCATGTCCCAATCCGTGTGGTGGCCTTCTTCGAGAAAGGCGGCCAGTAGTTGAATGGTGGCTTCGATGTCGTCTTTGTCGGCCAATTCGATGGATGTATGTACGTAGCGCGTGGGGATGGATAAGGTGATTACGGGTACTCCGGCTCGAATCCGCTGTATTCCACCTGCGTCTGTGCCGCCCCGGGGCAGTATTTCCATCTGGTATTTGATGTCGCGCTCTTTTGCGAGGGTTTTCATATGCGCGACCAATCCCGGGTGTGAAATTGAACTGGAATCCTGAATTTTTATTGCAGCGCCATCCCCCAGGCGCGTGACCTGTTCGTGTTCGGGGATGCCCGGTATGTCGGCCGCCAGTGTGATGTCCAGTGCTACGCCTACATCTGGGTTCACGCCGAAAGCACTCGCGGTTGCCCCTCGCAGGCCAATTTCTTCCTGTACTGTGGCTACGGGGTAGGTTTCAAAGGCGAAGGAGTCGGCCCGTTTTACGGCTTCGATCATGACATATACGGCGAGCCGGTTGTCCATGGCTTTGCAACTTACGCCGTTGCCTATTTCGGCAAAGTCGCGTTGTAGTGTTACCATGGCACCGATTTCGATTTCTTCTTTGACGTCGTCGGCTGACATGTAGAGATCTACGACAAAGTCGCTGACATCCAGTTTTTTGTTGCGGTCGGCTTCTGTCTGGATATGCGGGGGTTTTACGCCGGGGTAGAGCAGGCCCGTGTGATCTTTTTCGGTGCCGGCGACGGTTACGCGCTGCGCGACCATGTTGCGGGGATCGTGCCCGCCCAGGGGTACGAGGCGCAAGAGGCCCTGTTTGTCGATGTGGGATACGACAAAGCCTATTTCGTCCATGTGCGCGGCCAGCATCAGTTTTTTTGGGTTCTCGCCCGCGCTTGCGTTCTTTTTGATTATCAAGTTGCCCATCCCATCTACGCGAAGTTCATCTGCGATGGGTTCCAACTCTCGCCGCACGATTTCGCGCAACCGCTCTTCGCGTCCGGGTACTCCCGAGCATTCACACAATTCTTTTAATAGCTCCATATTAACCTCCGAAAAATGAGATGTTATTGATCAGGCGATGAATAATAAGTTCAGGAATATAGCAGGTTAATACGGTCTGGCAAAGGGGCTTTTCACACTGGTCTCCAGACAGCGATACTATTGCTACCAGATTATTCTTGCATTTTTTTATTTCTATCGGCTAATTTTTGATCCTGATCACTGTCCTATTGCTGCGCTGTTTAAACAATAACACATGGAGGATGATGAGATGGCCAAGGCCAATGTATTTGTCAGTTCAGTGCTTGACGCATCAGTAGATGCTGTGTGGGGAAAAATTCGCGATTTTAATGCGTTGCCCGAGTGGCATCCCGCGGTTGCAGATAGCCATATTGAAGGTGGTGAGCCAAGCGATAGCGTGGGCTGTATTCGCAATTTTAATTTGCAAGATGGCGGCAATATTCGCGAACAATTGCTGACGTTGAGCGATGTTACTTTTACGTGTACGTATTCTATTCTCGAGTCGCCTATGCCGGTTGAAAATTATGTGGCGACTTTGAGTTTGACGCCTATTACAGATGGCAATCGGACGTATATTCAGTGGACTGCAGAATTTGGCTGTCCAGCAGATGAGGAAGATGAGCTTGTCGATTTTGTCGGCAATGGGGTCTTTCAGGGCGGTTTTGATTCGCTGAAGAATATTCTTAAAAAATAAAAAATCCCCGTTAGAATTTTAACGGGGATTTTTCAATGACTATAGGCCGAACCAGTAATTCACTTTGGCCAGAAAGATGTTGTCGCCTTCGTCGCCAAAGGCGTGCCACATGTCAGGCCAGGGATCAAACGGGGGGTCTGGCGTATCAAAGGATGCCTGTCTCGATTGCGACCAGACAATAAATAAGGTGCTGCCGGGCCGATATTCCCAACGGAACACCATATTGCTTTTGAGCGAACGCCGGCTAAAATCCGGATCGTCGTCAAGTGTGCCTGTAAATGGATTGAATTGGTATGTTGCGGGTCGTGCCAATTCGCTGAATGTCGCGTAATTTCCAGCGGTGACAAACTGCTGTAAAAACATCTGCAAGCTCATGGTGGGGGTAAAGCTCAGCGTGATGCGCGTGGTGACATCCCATACTTGACTCGTCAGGTCGCCAAAGATGAACTGATCGTCGTCGCCATCGTCATTTGAATCCAGATTCTTTACCCATTGTGCTTTGTGGGTTCTTTTTTCGTATTTTGGGCGAAAGTCGATTGTGAAATTGGGTATGGGGCGAATGCGGAAGCTCAATGTGTACGAGTTTCTAAATTTGTCGCCTCCGTCATAGCGTTCGCCATTGCCGTATAAATTCACTTGCAAGACTTTTCGGCTGTCTGAACCCACGCCGTACCAGTAGCGGATGCCCGCCGGGCGTTTTACCAGTGGACCGCCGCGCGTGAGCAGATCGTTCATTGCGGAAAACGCGCGGTTGATACCCACATTCCACCAATAGTTGTTCTTCAAATTGTGCCAGGTGTTAAAGTTCAAGCCCCGGCTCAAAATTTCGCCATCGTAATTCCAGTGCTGCCAGCCGTTGATGTTGAATCCGGATTCCTCGGCTAAGGCCCAGGGTTTGTGGATCTGTGCATAAATATGCCATCCGGCTTGAATGCGATTTGCGCGGTTCATAAAGCCGAGGTCGTTTACGTTGAAGTGCCGAGATCGCGCTTCAAAATACGCCTGTCCGCCATAGGTGCCGGAGAATTTTGAAAAATAGAGCGCGTATTCATATCCTCCTTGACGCATGCCGTCGTCTGTACGTCGAGAGCCGGTGATGCGGGAAAACAGGCGATAGGCATTGTCCTTCCATTTTATTTCTCCATCTACACTGCCGACGTAAGCCGGATCGAAGTTTTTGCCATTTATAGCGGTGACGGTTGTACCCACTACAGATCCTTCGCTTAAATCTTGCTGCAAGCGGCCAACAAAAAAGTTGGTTATGGGTTCGATAAGAAACTGCGAACTCACGGAATCTGTCTGTCCGTGCCCTGCTTGTTTGATCAGGGCATATTCATCATCGGTTATGGCATCTACTATACCGAAGGATAGTCCGCGTCCAGTTTTACCCGACAATTTTAATGCGCCCAGAATTGTTGTGCCGTCTGGCTTGTCGATTGTTTTGCTGCCATCTGGCGTGTCAAAACGTCCGGGGCGTTTGCCTATGCGGCGGGAGTGGAACAGGCGAACCGGGCCATCAATGCCCACGATGCCAGGACCGCTGGATTTGAAAATGGCGTCGCCTTCAATAAAAAAAGGACGACGTTCCTCGAAGAATGTTTCAAATACGCCGAGGTTGAGCACTGAGGGATCGGCTTCAATCTGTCCAAAGTCGGGATTGATGGTGGCGTTTATTGAAATATTTGATGTCAGACCATAGCGCATATCTATACCCATTGAACCAAAAAGATCTCGTCCGCTGGGCACGTCCTCATTTTTGGGGACGAATGAACTTCGACCGACGAGATATGGAATGACTTCCAGCGCGCGCTTTGGATGAATCCCTTCGATACCTGTTAAATGTCCAAAGCGGGATACCCAGCCCGGCTCACTTGGCGACTTCCACTGCCAGCGCACATCTTCGCGCTTGCGAGATATTTTGCGCGTCACATTGATTCCCCAGGTGTATTGCTCTTTTGGATCAAACCGCAAAACGTGATATGGTATCTTGTATTCGGCAGACCAACCCGAATCTACGATAGCTGCACGCGCTGTCCAAACCCCATCCCAGGTATTGTCTTTCCAGGTATCCTTAAATAGTATGCCATCAACTGTCCATCCCGATGGCCCTACGACAAAAAAAGCTCCTGTGCGATGATCGTGAAAAGGGTCCAAATCTAGCGAAATACGGTCTGATTCCAACCGCCGATCTTTACGCGCAAGAGGAGCCACAATGCTGTCTGGCGCACTGTCGTAACACATAAAACCAAAATAGATCGCTTCGTCATCATACACGACCTGGAATGTTGTGCGCTCAGTTGCCGGTTTGCCCTCATCTGGTTCGCGCTGGCGAAAACCCGAAGATTTGGGCGCAATTTGCCAGATCGCATCATTGAGCAGGCCGTCGATTTGGGGCGCATGTAGATTTATCCGCACTGCGGTGATTGTTCGGGCGGAATCAGCAGGTGCTTCGTGAGCTTCGCACCAGCCAGATAACACAGCGAAAAACAAGATGTAGATGAGGGGTTTCAAACAGAATTTTCCTTTTTTATGAGATGGGCGCGGCATGAACCGCCTATTTGACATAACCAATCGGTCTTCTGTTTCAGTTTATGTGTCTCGATTTTTGCATGATAAAACCCCGCACCTCAATGACGAGGTGCGGGGTTTATTTTTCGGGCGGGCACAGTTTCACGCCGCTACTTTGCACGCAGCAAAAAGTTTTGGTTTTCGCCTCTCGCTTTTTACTCTGTGTCTATCTGCGGCCATCTGCGGATACTTTTTACCGATTCTTCAACGCCATCATATCCACGGGATCGGGACTTTCAAATACCGAAGCGGGTAATGTATCAAAAACGGCAATATCCGTATGCTTGCGTTCGCCTCTGCGCGTTGATCCGCGTCCGTCGGAGATCAGGATGTTGCCGTGTTTTGTCCAATTTGTCCACGGGTTGCGGAATCGCGGTTCTGCGTCCGATGCTCTGGGATAAAAAGCCCATTCTGTGACCAGGTTGTGCTCTTTATCTACCCATACATCGTATTTGTTTCGCGGCGTGACGCCGGTGTTTTGAAAGGTGAGGGTCAGTTTGTGCGCGGGGCGGTCTTCGAGGGTTTTGTCTTCGCCGCTGTATTTTAAGGTGACGCCTGTGTCTTTCAATTTATAGGGCATGACGAGCCAGTAGGAGTCGTTGATCCATCGCCGGTAACCCTGGTTTACGTATTTTCTGACTGAGTCCGGGTTTGTTTGCTCTGTTCCGCCGAACCAGACGCGGCCTTTTTTCGTGTTTATGTTCATCGTGATGAGCATGTCCCCGTCTTCATGCCGCAGGTTGCCCGTCCATTTGTCCCATACGTGCATGCGCCGTCCAAAGAAACGCCATGTGATGTATCGGGTCTGGTTCCAATTTTCCCATCCGCCCATTTTTTCCATGACTGCATCGGCAATTTCTATTGCTTTTGTATCTGATTCTGCCTGGTTGAATCCTTCGGCTGGGGGATTGGTTTCTGCCTGGGCCATTGTGCTCAGCAATACCGCGAGAATCGTCAATCGAGTAATCATATATTCTCCTTGTACAATGCGTGTGGCAAGTATTTCCGCTTGCTTGCGGTTTGAATAACGCCCTATATTGCGAACTAATGTACACAACGAGGTACAATTGCGCCAGTAGTTAAACGAAAGGATAGAACAAATATGACAGATTCGGCAAAGCATCCCAATATTGTTGTTATGTATGCGGATGATCTCGGTTTTGGAGATGTGGGTTGTTACGGTGCTACGGTACTCGATACCCCCAATATTGATCGTTTGGCTTCCGAGGGGCTGGTGTTTTATCACGGGTATGCTACGGCGGCGACGTGTACTCCTTCGCGCTATAGCTTGCTTACGGGGTCTTATTCCTGGCGCAATGAACGCGCGCATATTTTACCCGGCGATGCGCCGCTTATTATAGATCCCGATACTTCTACGTTGCCTTCCGTGCTCAAGGAGGCCGGTTATACAACGGGTGTTGTTGGTAAGTGGCATCTGGGTATTGGCGAGGGGAATCAGAATTGGAATGAGCCACTTCCGCTAACGCCTCTGGATATTGGGTTTGACTATTCTTATATCATGGCTGCGACCAATGATCGCGTGCCGTGTGTGTATCTGGATGGCAGAGATGTTGTGGGTCTCGATCCGTCCGATCCGATTGAGGTCGAGTACGATAAGAATAAGCCGTTTCCAGGTTTGCCGACCGGGAAAGACAATCCCGAGTTGCTGAAGATGAAGTTCCACCACGGGCACGATATGAGTATTGTCAATGGCGTGAGTCGGATCGGGTATATGAGGGGGGGCGAGGCAGCGCTTTGGGTGGATGAGGATATGGCCGATGTGTTTTTGGAAAAGGCCGTCTCATTTGTCGAGAAAAATAAAGATGGTCCGTTTTTCCTGTATTACGCGTTCCATCAACCCCATGTTCCGCGGTTGCCGCATCCCCGATTTGTGGGGAGTACTGGATTGGGTCCGCGCGGCGATGCGATCGCCGAGATGGATTGGTGTGTTGGCGAGATGCTCGATGCGCTTGATCGATGTGGCTTAAAGGAAGATACGATTGTGGTTTTTTCCAGCGATAACGGTCCGGTGTTGAATGATGGTTATTACGACGAGGCGGTTGAGCTGTGTGGCGATCACCGCCCGGCAGGTCCGTTGCGCGGGGGAAAATACAGTATGTACGACGGGGGTACTCGCGTGCCTTTTATTGTTTCCTTGCCTGGTACTGTGGCGTCAGGTGAATCGGATGCGCTGGTCAGTCAGGTCGATTTTTTCGCGTCTTTTGCTGCGCTTGCGGGTGTGTCGCTGGATGCGGATGCGGGTCCCGATAGCGTGGATGTGCTCGATGCTCTGCTGGGGCAAAGCGGTGAGGGTCGTGCGGAGATCGTTCTGGAGGGTATTCAGGCAAGGACCGTTTTGCGGCAGGGGGATTGGGTGTTTATTCCGCCGCACCAGGGTCCGCCTGTGAATACGAATGTGAATATTGAGACTGGCAATTGTCCTGTTCCGCAACTTTACTATCTTTCGGGCGATATTGGGCAGATTGAGAATGTGGCGTCAATCTATCCCGATGTTGCCGAGCGAATGGCAGATCGGTTGCGAGAGATCAGGTCTGGGTGAGGATATGAAAAATTTGCGATGTGAATACGATCAAAATGGATATGTTATCGCGCGTGAGGCGATTGATGCCGTGCTCGCAGAGGAGACGGTGCAACACGTCCACTGGCTTATTGAGAGGAATCCCGGCGTGCGTCCCGAGCGTTTGCATCACCATTTGCTCGCTCGCGATCCTTTTATGCACCGGCTCGTGGGGGATGAACGTCTTGTGGATATTGCGGAACAGTTTCTCGGGCCCGATGTCGCGATGTTTGCCGCGCATTATATCGCCAAACCCCCGGGAGATGGTCAGGCTGTGCAGTGGCATCAAGATGGGTCTTATTGGCCCCTCGAGCCGATGGAAGTGACGACTTTGTGGGTGGCGGGGACACCTTCGACGGTTGAGAATGGCTGTATGCGGGTGTTGCCCGGTACGCATAATAAGCATTTGCTCAAGCGCCGCGATCTCATTGATCTGGATCAGGAAAAGTACGTGCTCGGCGTGGGGATTCATCCGGATCAGATTGATGATTCTGATGCGGTTGATCTGGAGCTCAACGCGGGCGATGTTTCGATCCACAATCCGAATATTATCCACGGTTCTAATGCCAATACTTCGGACCAGTGGCGCGTTGGTCTCACGCTGCGGTATATTCCGACGAGTACATGGGTGAATAGAGAAGATCACGAGAATATTCTCGTGCGCGGCAAAGCCTCCCCGGATGTTGCGAATGTGTATGCGGGGCGCCCGCAATATGTTCCGGGTGAGACGATGCCGTTTAGTGGCTGTGAGGTGTGGAATCAATAGGAGATAAATCATGGGCGGTTTGACTGGTGAGCAGATTGCTTTTTATATGGATGAAGGGTATTTGTTGCTGGATGAGTGTTTGCCTCCGGAGGCGTATCAGCCGCTTGTGGATGAGTTTAATGCGGTGATTGGGCAAAAGGCGAGAGAGGCTTATGCTCTGGGTCAATTGGAGAGTCTTTTTGAGGGCGCGCCTTTTGATCGGCGATTGGCGTATTTGTGCGAGGCTCTGGGGACGGATAAGCGTTTTGTAGGTGAGATTTTGGGCAAGGCTCACAAGACTGCGGGTTTGTTTTTTTTTCTGACACATCCGGCTATTTTGGATGTGGTGGAGTCGATTATTGGGCCGGAAATTCTGGTGCATCCGCAGTTTAATATTCGCGCAAAGATGCCCGGCGAGGCAGAGGTGTTGTGGCACCAGGATATCGCGTTTCTGGATCCGGATGTGGAGAAGACGTTTATGGTCAATTTCTGGGTGCCGCTGGTGGATACAGATGTGAAGAATGGCTGCCTGGAGATTTTGGCGGGGAGTCACAAGTATGGTATTATTCCACACGATCCGGTGGATTCAGAGAAGGAGATTACCGAGGATAGGCTACCGCCGGGCGATCGCGTTTTGTCCGTGCTGCCAGCCGGGGGCGCTGCGCTGATTCAGCATATGACCATACATCGTTCATTCCCGAATGAGTCCGACCATATCCGCTGGAGTCTGGATATTCGATATAGCGATTACAGGTTGCCAACCGGGCGCGAGGAGGTGCCCGGTTTTGTTGCGAGAAGTGAGATAGATCCAGGTCGGGTGGCAAGCGGTCATGAGGATTGGCTGCGGTTGATGGAGGAGGCTGGTAGTCCAATTTCTTAATTGCGAAAGATAAGATATGAGATGGATACGTTGTGTCGCGGTGCTGCTCATCTGGTCGCATGCGGGTGGCATAGGAGCGCAGGATTTGCCTTTGACGAGTACGGGCAACCTGCGTTTTTTTGTCGATTTGTCGGCTTTTCGAGGTCCTGAGGGATATACCCGCCAGGAGGTGGCACTGTTGCTGGATGCAAGTCAGCTTGAGCTTCGGGAGCAAGAGGGGGAGTCTGTTGGGAAGATTTCTCTGGTCGCTGTGGTGCTGGATACGCTGGATAATCGGGTGGTCCATCGGACATGGGTGCAGCAGGTTGCCGTTCCAGAGCTGGACGTGGGGATCGGGGCGCCGTTTAAGGATGCTGTTTATTTTGATTTGAAGCCGGGAGATTATCGGCTGATTGTGCAGATTAAGGATATCCATGCAGAGGAGAGTGGGCGTTGTGCTGCGCCGCTTCAGATACCGGATTACGAGCGTCGTGCGGGGCTGGTGTTTAGCGATTTGCAGTTGGCTTCTCACGTGGCGCGAAGCGGGGAAGTACATCGGTTTGTCAAGCAGGGCTGGAAGGTCGTGCCGAATATTACCCGAAACTATGTTATCGGAGAGCCGCTGCAGATTTATTTTGAGGTGTATAATCTGTCGTCGTCGGGAGAGAGTTTTATTATGGGGTATCGTCTGATCGATGCGGAGGGGGTGGTTGTGCGTACTTATCCGGCGAAGCGGTTTTTAAAGCCTGGGGAGAGTTGTGTGAGGGCGGAGGTTCTGGATACAGAGGGTTTGCGGGAGGGGACTTATGATCTTCAGGTGGAGGCGTTTGATGGGAGTAGTCGGCAGTATTTTCAGACGAGACGTCCCATTTTTCTGGTTTCAAAAGATTTGCCCGAGGGGCTTACGCAGGTGCAGAGGGATTTGATCGGGTATTATGCGGATATTCGGTATGTCGCCGATGAGAAGACGCGGCGGACTTATGACGCGCTGGAGAGCTGGCCCGCCAGGCTGGCGTTTTTGAAGGTTTTCTGGAAGCAGTTGGACGATGCGCCCGATACGCCGACTAATGGGCGTCTGCTTCAGCATTTGATGCGTGTGCATTATGTGGAGACGCATTTTGGGGCTGGTGTAAGGGGGTCGGATACGGATCGGGGACGGGTGTATATTCAGTATGGGCCGCCCGATGATATTGATTATCGGACTTCTGCGGCGGGTCAGAAGCCTTCGGAGGTGTGGTTTTACGAGACCGCGCGGCGCTACGAATTTGTATTTAGAGATCGGCGAGGTACGGGGGTTTACGAATTGGTTCATTCTTCTTATCCGGGGGAGATGTCCAATCCGTACTGGTGGCGAGAGTTTTAGTCGTCCAGGTTGGGTGGGGGTTCACCGACTGTGGATTTGCCATTGCGAAGGAAGGGTTCGGCGTTGCCCCAGAGTTTGCTGCCGTCGGATGATAGGATGGGTTCGCAGGAGTATTGACCCAGGTATGCGCGGCGCAGTTTTGGGGTGGTGTTGGTGCTGCTGCTGTGGAAGACGATGCTGGAGAAGGCGACAATGCTGCCTGCGGGAACTTCTGCAATGAGGCCGGGGTCTTTGCCAAAGTAGCCGACTTTGTCGTTGCTGCCTTCTTCGACGATGTGGTGTACCCACGAGCGAATGCCGCTGCGCGAATAGGGCAGGAGATGGACGGTGCCGTTTTCTTCGCTCATGTCGTCGAGCGCACACCAGCAGGTGAGATACGGTTTGTGGTCGGGATAACCGACATAGCCCGAGTCCTGATGCCAGGAGAATTTCATGCCGGTTTCCGCGCCTTTGACGACGTATTGTTCCCAGAAGAGGTACGCGTTGTCGCCGAGGGTGGCCCGGCATATTTCGGCCATGAGGTCGCTGAAGAGGAAGGCGCGAAGTTTGGGTTGCTGGCGAAAGCAGTTGGAGACGAAGTAGCGTTTGTTGCGGTGGTTGATGCCGATGGTGTCCGTGCCCTGTTCATCCATGCGCGCGTGCATGGTGTCGATGAAGGTCTGGCATTCGTCGCGCAGGAGTTCGAGGTGGTGTTCGGGTATGACGGCTTCGAGGATGAAATAGCCTTCGTCTTTATACTGTTTTTTTTGCGCTTTGGTGATGGTCATGGTGAACTTTATGATAGGATGTCGCGGATACCGGACCACTCGCGCCAGATGTCTGTGTACGCGTCTTTGCCGATTTCGTCGGCGTGTTTGTGCTTGAGGCGGGTGATAGTGGCGAGGCGCACGTTGGGCGATGCGTTGAGGCAGGCACCGTGGACGACCTGATGGTGTGCGAGGATGAGGTCGCCCGCGTTACCGGTGATCATGATGGGGTCTTTGGGCAGGTCGGGCCGGGGCATGCCGTTGGCGAGTACTTCGTGGCCGTGTTCTGTGAAGTAGTCGGCAAAGAAGCGATGGGATTGGGGCCAAACGGTGAAGTTGCCACTGTAGGGTTCGGGTACATCAACGAGATAGACGACGGCGAAGGCGGTGAATGAGCGTTTGTAATCGCCTTTGGCCGTGCCGTTGGTGCCGCTGCCAATGCCGTCGATGTGTCCGCGCGGTGGCGATGGTTCTTGCCCGAGGGGCAGGGGAAATCGCGGATAGGTTTTGGCGCGTTCAACGGGGAGGACATTGCCTTTGCCCATGAGGGATTCGGCGATTTGCATGACCGGGGTTTTGTTGTACATGTCGAGGATGAAGGGCGCGTCCAAAAGCTCGGCGCAAAAGAATCCGGAGCGATGTCTGGAGAGGTCTTCGCCGCCAATGCCGACATTGCCGATGGAATGGTTGACGGCGCGAAGTGACGTTTCGATCATGTCTTTGGGGACAGCGCCTGGGATTTTGAGGTAGCCTTCTTTTGCGAATTGGCGTTTTTGTGCGTCAGTAATGGTCATAGACATGGTAAACCTCTGTCAGTTGTTAGTTGTCAGTCTCCCCAACCCGCCAGACCCTATTCCCTCTCGCCTTTTATCTGTGTCTATCTGTGTAAAACGCTCAAATGAACTGGCCTGATAGGCGGCCAGTTGTACACCGCTCACTCGCGTTTTTTCTGTGGATGCCTTTACGCTGCTACGGCTTCGCGTACGCAGGGAAATTCGCGCCAGATGTCCAGGAAGCCGTCGTTGCCATTTTTGTCGCAGTCGATGTGGCGGAGGCGCGCGATGGCGGCATAGCGTATGTTGGGCGAGGCATTGGGGCCAGCACCGTGTATCATTTGATGGTGTGCGATGACGAGGTCGCCGGCGTTTCCTGTGACCATGTCCGGGCCTTCGGGCAGGTCAACGCGGGGGGTGCCGTTAGCGAGTATTTCGAGGCCCTCGCGTTTGAAGTAGTTTTCAAAGAAGCGATGGGATTGAGGCCAGACGGTGAAGTTGCCGCTGTAGGGTTCGGGTACGTCGGCGAGGTAGATGACGGCGAAGGCCGTGAATCCGCGGCGGTACACGCCTTTTGGCATGCCATTTGTGCCGGTGCCCATGCCGTCGAGATGGCCGCGCGGTTCGGGCGGGGTATCACCGATTACTGTGGGAAAGCGCGGGGCGACTTGCGCGCCTCTGATGGGTTTTTGCAAGTTACCCTCTCCCATGAGGGATTCGGCGAGGGAGATGACCGGGCTGTTGTTGAAGAGGTCCATGATGACCGGGGTGCCATTCAAGTCGCGACAGAATTGCGCTGCGCGATGTTTGGACATGTCTTCTCCATTTGGTCCCAGGGTGCCGATGGAGTGGTTGACGGCCTGGCGCGCGGTATCGACCATGGCTTTTGATATGGCGCCGGGTATTTTGACGTAACCGCGGTCGTAAAATTCGCGTATTTGTTCGGGTGTGAGTTGCATAGCGTGGCTCCTGTAGGTGAATAGACGAATAGACGAATAGACGAATCAGCAGATTCCGCCCATCTTGGACGCCTGCTTAAAACATGCAGGAGTGACGATCAACAGGTGTCATTGCGGCATGATTTTAGCCGCAATCCAGTCTATACTACTAAATTTAAGAAGAGTGAAATCCAGAGACAACAGTTATATGCATGCCGTCAGATATGTTTATGTCGCAGATGCGAGGCGTTTGATGGCTGTTTCTCTTCTTTCAACGCGTTCGTTAATGTGTTGGGAATATTCAGGCGTGCCGCAGAAGTCGTGGATGGTGGCGCGTTTGCGGTAGGGGACATAATTGCCAAGGTGCCAGGCACTGGAGCGGTAGAGGGCGAAGTCGCCCGCGTTGAGGCGCAGTTGTACAGCGCCGGGCATGTTGCGCGTGTAGGCGAGGCAGTCGCGTTCTTGTTGTTCGTTGGATACCGGTCTCTGATTGCGGAATTTGTCGCGGTCATAAGCGTTTTTAGCGGCGATTTCGCCGGGGAGGTTGCGCTGGCGATAGTGGCTGCCGGGTACGATCCAGGTGGATGGGTCTTCGTATAGGGCGCAGTTGATCTGGTTCTGGTAGTCGATGTGGTATGATTGCCATTGCCATTCTTCGCGAAATTCAGATTCAAAGACTTCCCGGGGCATGTGATCGCGCCAGTCGCGATGCCAGTCCGTACACCAGGGGTATTCGGCGGGTTCGAGCAGGATGCCGGTGCGGTCGAGGTCGGCGTGGTAGTGGTGCGGGGTGAGGACGCGATGGATGGCGTCGTTGAGTTCTGGCAATTCACCGTAGTTTTTGAAGGGGCGCTGGTCGAGGTCGTATTTTGCAATGGGCTGGAGGCGTTGCGCCTGGGGACCAGTGACTTTGCGCGCTATTTCTCTCGCTTTGTCAGCGACGCGGCGAAGGTCTGTGAGTAGGGTTGTGGGTATGATGTCCTGGAATATGGTGTATCCGAGAGTGTGGTAATCGGCGATGTGTTTTTCGGTGAATTGGAAAGACATGATAGCACCTGTTTTGTGGGTAGTGGGATGTGAGAGGGCCTCACATAAAGACACAAGGATACGAAAGGTCTAAGAAGTCAGGACCACCGTCATCGCGGCAGGATGTTAGCCGCGATCCAGAAGGGTTTACTGTATTTTACCATAATAAGTTCACAAAGAACATGCCAGAAAATCTTGAACTGCCCGGAGAATGGAAATATGCGAGATGCAAAGTGAGGTGGGTTTTGTGAGGATAAAATTAAGGAGGATCGTCGTGGTGAGAATAATTTTCTATATTTTTATGGGGTGCGCGATTACTTCAAATGCGTTTGGAGAAGATCCCATACAACAACGACTCGATCAGCTTTATGCTGAATACGAGGCTATAATTGCAAATCCGACGGTAAAAAAATACGTCGAGTTAGATGGGAAATTGAGAGCGTTCCTCTCAGAGGAGTTGCCGAAGTTTGACGATCTCTTCAAAATTGAAAAGCATGAAGATTACTATAAATACGATAATGATCGCACGCGGGCGTTGGGAATAGAAACATCCAAATACGCTGGGGGAACATATAGTCAAGCCTTGGTGTATTCCGAAAAATTTCTCGTTAAAGCCCATGAAGTAGATCCCTATTCCAAGTATCGGGAATACACCCTTTTTTCACAAATTCTGGGCGTTCGTTCGTATCATGGACTTGGAGAAATGCCAAACATAAAGGTCGCCTACCAATATGCGAAGGCGTTTCCCAATGGGCCTTTTATTGCAGATGTTTATCGGATTATTGCGAGTTTTCACATGGACCTTTTCGGTGTTGTGAGACGTCTGAGCGAAGGAAAAGAGAAAGATTTTTTGTATGATTGCTATAAACCCTATGTGGAACGTCGTCCTTATGAAGAACAGATGGCACAGAATAAGAGGATCGCGCTTAGATACTATGCCAAATTCAAAGAAGCATTGGGACCAGGAGCGCAACTCCCATGGTGGTATAATATGACCTTAGATGATCTAAAGACAGGAAATGTTAATACCATGAATTTTTGCGCCGATTAAAAATCAAAAATCGCTGGTCACCAGACAGCATACTTTACAGATGTGATCAAATGAGGTGTAAACATGCTTGATTTTCGAACTGAATTCGAGAGAATTTTTGAGGAGCACAATATCAGCTACGATATCAAAGGTATTATAACAGCGGATGAGAAAATTTACTCTCTTGGTACTGATTCCAAAGTTTTGAGTACTGTTTTTGAGTTGCTCGTTAGACCAGTAATTTATCAGGTCGCACAGCAAAATAGAATGATTGTTCGGGAAGCAAAAGCTCAGAATTACTATCCTGATTTCACGTTAATGGAGAGCGCAGCGGACGACAAAAAAATCGCGGTAGATGTCAAAACCACCTACCGCAGTCGAGAAAGGACAAAAGTCAGTTTTACACTTGGGGGTTACACGAGTTTTATCAGGAATGAAACCAAAAATATCGAGTTTCCATACAGTCAGTACGCAGAAGAATGGGTGGTCGGCTTTATATATACAAGAAAACCTTCTGGAGATGATCCAAATCACATTTACGATTTAGAAAGACTCGATGAAATTCCGTTACCATTCGAAGATGTATCCTGGTTTGTGGCCCGAAAATGGAAGATAGCTGGTGAGAGTGCAGGCAGTGGAAATACGGCAAATATTGGAAGTATATCGGGGGATTTGTATGATTTCCGCAATGAATCGGGACCTTTCCAGTCGAAGGAAGAGTTTTTAGAATATTGGCGAAATTACGGAAGATCAGCGTCTGAGCGTGAAGGGAAATACAAAAATTTGGCAGAGTTCAGGATATGGAGACAATATCGCTAAAAAGAAATAGCGAATTGTTCCTGAAAGTCCGGTAACATACTGTCTTTCTCATTTTTCGCGACACAATCTGGTGACATGACAAGAGCTTCTTCCATCGCGTTGCGGAGCGATTCTTTTGAGCCGATATGATAGAAATGCGCCTTTGTCGCCGTGGGAAAATCAGAGAAGTGCTTGATCAGGTGATCATTTGTACGGTATTTATTTTGCTTCCAGGTAGAGTAAGCAAAAGGAGCCTTTAACTTTTTGACTGCTTGCGCCAACCCGTCTGCATCACTGTCGCGCCACTGGTTGTAATAATCTGTATGTCTGTCATTGTAAGGCGGATCGAGGTACACAAAATCTGAATCCTCAATTTGTCTGAGGGTGTCGCGCCAATCCTGAACCGTGAAGTGCCAATCTTTTCCCTTTATTCTTTCAAGTGCCCAGGCGACTTGATTGCATATTTTGGTGATATAAGCCTGAGCAAATCTTTCGGGCTTTCTGCAAAAAGGGACGTTAAATTTGCCCTTTGAGTTGAATCTCATCATGCCGTTAAAACACGCGCGATTCAAAAAGAGAAAGTCAAAGGGCGAATGATGTGTATTAAAGCGTTCACGCAGTTCATAGTAGTGGTCCTGGCCTTTTTCTTTTAGCTCACTCCCTTCTCGTTCTAAAAAGCAGCGCAAATCATAAGGATTCATTTCGCCAGTTTGTATGGCGCGGTAGAAGTGAATGATGTGTTCATTAGTATCTGCGAGCAGGGCTTTCTCTGGGTTGACGTTCAGTGCCACAACTCCTGACCCCAGGAATGGTTCAACCCACCGTCCTTGTCCATCCCATTTCACATTGTGCATAATAAATGAAACGAGTTTTGTTTTGATGCCTTGAATTTTGAGGGGCGGTGCTTTTACGTTGCTCGTATGCATCTGTCACCTCGGTACGCTTCTCTCTTATATGGGTTACTTCAAAACATGGCTGACAACAGCACCAGCAACGCCACCACAGGCCGCCAGCACCGCAAGCCCAACTCCGATAATCCATCTCGCGCCGACTACCATGCCTTTGTGTTCGGCATGGCTTCTTTCAAGTGCTCTCAGGCTTTCTTCAATTTTTTTTAATTGTTCTGGCATGGGTTCAACCAATGTCTCAAGCCGGGTCAGCTTGTTGCCGTGCTCAAGCCGGAGTTGGCCAATCCCAGTCTCAAGCTGCGTCAACTTGTTGCCGTGCTCAAGCCGGAGTTGCCCAATTTCTGTTTCAAGCTGCGTCAGCTTGTTGCCGTGCTCAAGCCGAAGTTGCCCTATTTCCTCTTTGACTTCTTCAAGTGTTGCCATGACGCCGCTCCTTTTTTTGTCCCCTATTTCATCAGATATATTCCGCTCATTCGTCGGAATTGTCCGATGCACCACCCGTCTTGTATTCGACAACAGATTCACGCACGACCAGCCAGTCTCTGCCAAATTTTGTTGCTTCAATTTGTCCACGACGTATCAACAGGCGTGTGTGCTGAATTGTATATCCAAGATTTTCAGCAGCCTCTCGAGTTGTAATTAGTTCTTGCGAGATGCCTTTCTTGCTCATGGTATAGATCCTGAAGAGATCAACAATCTATATTCCCTGGGGAATATAGATAGATAATTGAATATGTCAAGGGTTATTGGTCTTGAACCGAAGGATGGGTTTTCGCGCGGCGGTTGCTTCGTCCAGTCTTCGCACGGGTGTTGCGTGGGGAGCTTCTCTGAGGAGGTCGGGATTTTCTTCGGCTTCTTTTGCTATTTGAATCATGGCTTCGATAAAGTCGTCAACCTGTTCGAGACTTTCGGTCTCGGTCGGTTCGATGAGCATGGTTTCGGGCGCTACGTTGGGCAGGGGAAAGTAAATGGTGGGCGGATGGACGCCGTAGTCGATCAGCCGTTTGGCGATATCGGTTGCGGTGATCCCGTTCGCCCTTTTTTGTCGCGATGCCGAGAATACCATTTCGTGCATGGGTTGTGCATTTTTGGGGCGGTCGTAGTGGGGGTCGAGTTTTGCCGCGATATAATTGGCGTTCAAGACGGCCATTTCACTGGTGCGGCGCATGCCTTCTGCGCCGAGCATTTTGGCATAGACCAATGCGCGTATGACCATGCCAAAATTGCCGTAGAATGAACTCACTTTGCCGATGGATTCCGGGCGGTCAAAGTCGAGCTTGAATGTATCGCCTTCTTTCAAAACTACGGGCAGGGGTAAGAATGGCAAGAGTGCCTTTGTTACGCCTACGGGACCAGAGCCTGGTCCCCCGCCTCCGTGGGGCGTGGTAAATGTTTTGTGCAAGTTGATGTGTACGACGTCAAAGCCCATGTCACCGGGACGGCACTGGCCCAAAAAGGCATTCAGGTTTGCGCCGTCGTAATACAAGAGGCCACCCACGTCGTGTACCAACGCGGCGATGTCTTCAATTTCGTCTTCAAATACGCCAAATGTGTTGGGGTTGGTCAACATCAATCCGGCTACGTCTGCGGTCAAGTGCGTCTTGAGGTCTTCTACATCGACTGTGCCGCGTTCTGTTGATTTTATCGCCTGTACTGAATATCCACAGATTGCCGCGGTTGCCGGATTTGTGCCGTGGGCAGAGTCGGGGATAAGGACTACTTTTTTGGCGTTGCCCTGTGCCCTGTGATAGGCGGCGATCAGTGATATGCCCACGAATTCGCCCTGCGCCCCGGCTGTGGGTTGAAAGGTGAATCCGTCCATTCCGCTGACGGCTTTGAGCACTTGTTCCATTTCCCAGATGACTTGCAGGGCGGGTTGGGTATTTTCGGATAGGGGATGCAATCCCGCGATCTGCGGGATACGCGCCGCTTTTTCGTGTACTCTGGGATTGTATTTCATGGTACAGGATCCCAGGGGGTAAAAATGGGTGTCGATGCTGAAGTTCATCTGTGAAAGCGCGGTGTAGTGGCGCACGAGTTCCAGTTCGCTGACTTCGGGGAGACCGGGTGGCACATCGCGGCGCATGGTTTCGGGAATTTCTGTTCCGGAATCTACAGCAGCGGGAAATGCGACACAGCGTCTGTCTGGCGCGCCGCGTTCAAAAATTAACTTATCGCGGTCCATTACAATGTCCTCCACGCATGGATGAGGCGATCAATGTCGGCGTCTGTGCGTTTTTCTGTGACGCAAGTCATGATACAATTTTCGAGTTCGGGATAAAATCGGCCCAGATCAATGCCGGCTTCGATGCCCCGATGTTGTAAGGCGGTCAGGATATCGGATGCTTTGCGGTCTGTTTCCAGAACGAATTCGTTGAATATTGGACCGGAGAATTTCTGGCGTACGCCGTCTAAGGCGGTCAATGCCTGCAAAGCGCGATGGCTTTGATGCCAGTTCAATTCGCCAACTTCGCGGAAGCCCTGTGGTCCGACAGAGGATAGGTACACGGTTGCTGCGGTTGCACAAAGGGTCTGGTTGGTGCAGATGTTTGATGTGGCGCGTTCGCGTCGAATGTGCTGCTCGCGCGTTTGCAATGTCAGTACAAAGCCGCGTTTGCCATCTACATCGGTGGTCTGGCCGCAGATACGACCGGGCATTTTTCGCACATGTGTGTCTCGTGACGCAAAAAAGCCGACATAAGGTCCCCCATAAGACAGAGGCAGGCCCAGTGGTTGCCCGTCGCCTACGACCATATCGGCGCCGAAGTCGCCCGGTGGGCGAATCGCGCTCAGGGATATGGGGTTGACGCAGGCCACAAAAGCTGTTCTGGTATTGTTGATCAGGTCGCCAATTTCGTCTAAGTGTTCGAGCACGCCCAAAAAATTTGGATTTTGTACGACTACGGCGGCGGTATGGTCGTTTAATTCGCGCTTCAAAGCGGCGATATCCAATGCGCCGGAGTCAGACCAGGGAATATCCACGAGTTCCAGATCTATCCCCCGCACATAGGTCGCTACCACCTGGCGGTAAAACGGGTGCAGGCTTCGCGGTAATAAGACGCGCGTTCGGTTGTTCAGGCGGACCGACATCAGTACGGCTTCGGCCAGTGCAGAAGCGCCGTCGTACATGGAGGCATTGGCGACTTCCATGTTGGTCAGTTCACAAATCATGGATTGAAATTCAAAAATAGCCCGAAGGGTTCCCTGGCTCACCTCGGGCTGATAGGGCGTGTAGGCTGTAAAGAATTCGCCTCGTGAAATGATGGCATCGACCGCGCTGGGCGAAAAGTGATCGTAAGCACCCCCGCCCAAAAACGATAGGGATGTTTCGCTTTGATCGGTCAGCGATTGCACAAATGCCATCGCTTCCATTTCACTGATTCCCAGGGGCAAATTGAGCGCGTTCAGGCGCAGTGATTCGGGAACGGGGGCAAATAATTCATCTGTGGATGCTGCTCCGATCACGTTGAGCATGTGCTGGATATCGCGTTCTGTATGTGGCGTGTAATTCATTGTTCCTCACATTGCAATTTGTTCCAAATAGCCCGCGCGCGCTGGCGACACACGGCGGGGGTTTTATCATTGACTACGACAAAGTCCGCGACCGCAACTTTGTCTTCTTCGGGCAATTGTGCGGATAGTCGCGCCACAACTTCGGTTTTGGAGATGCCCAATCGCGCCATTGTCCGCTGAATCCGCAAGGCTTCGGGGGCTGTTACGACGACGAGTACATCGACGATTTTTTTCGGATCGCCGCGCTCGACCAGCAGGGCCGCATCCACGACTACGGGACGTGTGGGTTCTCGATGTAGAGCCGTGTGAATTTTGTCCAGCAATAACTGCCGAAGCGGTTGCCATACGATGGCGTTGAGTTTTTCGCGGTTTTTGTCAGAGGCAAAGGCCCGTTTGCCCAGTTCTCGCCGTGCGATTTGTCCGTCGGAACCCAGGATCTCCCTTCCGAACACATCGGTCAGGTTGCGAATTACAATTGGGTCGCGGAGTGCTTCGTGACCCACTGCATCGGCGTCGATTATGTGCGCGCCAGCTTCTTCAAATACGGCGCATACGGTACTCTTGCCTGCGCCAATGCCTCCTGTTACGCCTATGATCACTGCTCGTCCTCTCGGCGATATACGCGCAATTGCAGGGTTAATTCCTCGGCTGCGTCTTCGGCTTCCCACCGCCGCAAGGTCGCGCGATTCCGCAGTCTCACGCATATATAGGCGAGTAGCAAGAGCAAGGTGAGATACAGCCAGATCAAATCGGGCGAAAAGAGTAGTGTCATCAGGCTGAATCGCGCCTGTACATCATCGCGCCATCGCCGTTCAAATTCGCGGGGTGTTTCTCCAGTGACGCGAAATAATGCGACTTCAAAGGGCGCATCTGCTTCCAGTTCGGAAAGCATGACGACCACGGCATTGGGACCGCCCAGGCGGATTAAAAACGAGACTGCCAGCAGACTTTCCGTATAAGCCAGATCGGCTTTTGTCGAGGAAAAAGATAAGACCTCGTCAATTTCGGACAGTGGGATTAAGCTTTCTGAAAAGACTGCGTAAAATACGGCCGCGCTTTGGCGCAAGCGCCACTCGTGTGACGCCCACATCGCCACGCCTTCGTGAAACCAGACGGGGACGCGAGTGGGTGCAATGGCGTGCAATAATATGTGGGCAAATTCGTGCCGCGCAACCTGTAGTAAATTGTCGGTACCGGCTCGCAGAACTATGGTGCGCGATTCGAGAAATGCAACCCCCGCGCTCCAGTGCGGCAACCGCCCGTGTGTCAATTCTCGAAAAACAGCTTCGTCCGGTGCGAGATAAACCTCTATGGGAATTTCGGGTGTGCCACCCAATTTGCGCCGAATTTCGTTGCGCCCAATAAGGAGCGCGTTTAATAATTCCCCTGCCCGAACCGCATTGTTATGCGCGAGATGTAAGGCGAGGCCATCGCGTTCAAATTTGTGCCATTCTGTCGCGTTTGCTGCGGAAAAGGAGAAGAGGAGGAGAAAGCAGAGATACGAGATTTGGGTTGAACGGGCAGACATGGGAGTTGCCTCGTTGAGGCGCAGGTGCGGGGTTGAAAACCCGCACCTGCGGGCCATCCCTACCGCGGACGCTTTTGGGTCAGGTACTTGAAGAAATCGCTGGTGGGTGGCATCACGACGGTGGTTCCTTCGCCCAGGGTTTTTTCATAGGCTTCGAGGGTGCGCCAGAATTGAAAAAAACGGGGGTCTTGTTCAAAGGCATCGGCATAGATGCGCAATGCTTCGGCGTCGCCTTCGCCGCGAATTAACTGCGATTTTTGCAGGGCTTCGGATTTGAGGCGCGCGACTTCGAGATCGGCTTCCGCGCGAATTTTCAGAGCCTCTTCTTCACCTTCGGCGCGATATTCTTTGGCCTGCCGTTCGCGTTCGGCGCGCATGCGTTCAAACACGTTGTTTTTGTTTTCGCGCGGCAGGTCTGCGCGCTTAATCCGCACATCGAGGATATCAATGCCCAGTCCGAGTGCTGCCTCGTGGGAGCGCTCTGTCACTTTTTTCATGATATCCTCGCGGTGCGTAACTACGATCTCGACCAGCGTGCGTTGCCCGAGTTCTTCGCGCACTGCTGAAAAAATGATGTCGTCCAGGCGCGATTGTGCATAAGAAACATTTTGCACAGATACCAGAAACTTGAGTGGATCTGTGATGCGCCAGCGGGCAAAATTATCGACGATGAGGTTTTTCTTGTCCTGTGTGTAAATTTGTCTGGGATCGGCATCGCTGTACAGCAGGCGATCTTCGAAGGTGTGCAATTGCTGGATAAACGGGATCTTAAAATGCAGACCCGGGGACTGTACAGTGCGTACGGGTTGCCCAAATTCTGTGACGACGACCTGTTCGCGTTCATCCACGATATAACACGATGATTGCAATAAAATAGTCGCTGCGATCAAAATGACCACCAGAGTTACGAGGTTGCGCATATCAATTTCCTCCTAATGGCTTTTGCAGATTGAGAACGTTGAGGATACCGCCCTTGCCATCGGATTCGACGACGTATTTTTGTATGCCGGGCAGAATTTTTTCCATTGTTTCGAGGTACATTCGCGTTTCGGTCACGTCTTTTGCGGTGCGATATTCTTTGAGTACCTCGACGAAGCGGTCTGCATCGCCTTGAGAGCGCTTGACTCGCTCGACTTTATAGGCTTCGGCTTCTCGGATCATTTTTTCGGCTTCACCGCGCGTTTTTGGGATGATGTCATTGCGATAGGCTTCGGCTTCGTTGCGGAGACGTTCTTTGTCTTCTCGCGCATTGGCGACGTCCTTAAATGCGTGATCGACTTCCTGGGGTACAGATACGGTCTGCAATTTGGCTTGATCGACGCGCACGCCAATTTCGTAGATATCCAGGACTTCTTGAACCTGTTTCAGAATCTCTTCTTGAATTTCCAGCTTGCCCTCTGTGAGAGCCTCGTCTATGGTGCGCTGCCCAACGACCTGACGCAATGCGGCCTCGGTCACGTCTTTGATGGCTTTTCGCTGGTCGTTGACCTGGAACAAATAGTTCTCCAAATCGCGGATGCGATACTGAACGATTAGTTCTACATCGACGATATTCTCGTCGCCGGTCAACATCGCGGATTCGGCTGAGACCTTCTGGTATCTCGGCGTGGGACTCACGCTGATGGTGCGGAAGCCGACCTCGAGACGTTTTACCTCTGATACGCGCTCTTTCTCAATGCGCTCAATGGGTGTGGGCCAGTGGTAGTGGATGCCAGGATCTTCCAGGCTCACCGCTCGTCCGAATCGAAATACCACTGCTTGCTCGTCTTGCCGCACCGTATAGATGCCACTGGCCAACCAGAGCAATGCCAGTACAATTAACCCGTAATAGATGAACTTGGGGTTGAATTGCAAATCGAAATTTGGACGGTTTGGAAATTGATATTCTTGCATCAGGCCCTCCTTTCAGGACCGGGGAGAATGCCGTTTAATACGGCAGATTGACCTGTCTGAGTGTCCTGCATAGGCAGGTCGTCGGGGGTTAAGAATTGGCTTATTTTTCCAATGCCTTCAATGCCGCGCAAACACACGTTGATACCCGCTACCCGATTGGCAAAACGACTGGCAAAGGCGCGGTTGCCCGTTTGCAAGAATGCCCAGGTATATCCCATTAAAAAGGTATCGCCACATCCGGTTTCGTCACAGGGTTCAGCGATGGGCGCAGAATCGAATTTGTCGATCACAATGTCTGAATGGTCATTTTTAAAAATTGTCTCAGAACCGCGGTTGCTGCGCGTGATCATTAAGACCGAAGGTCCCTCGCACAATACTTGTTTTGCAAAATGGCGTGTTGCGCTCTTTCCGTCGAGTGTTTCGCCAGCGAGCAAAGCGCCTTCTTGCTCATTCATTTGTACGACATCCACGCATCCCATCCATTTTTTCCACTGCGGGGGCACGCGCCAGAATCGGCGGCGTTGTTCATCCATGCCCAGGGTTAAACTGTGGACATCCATCAATAGCAAACCGGTGGCAAAGCGACGCACGCGTTGCGCGGTTTCGAGGGCGAGTTCCATTCCAGTGATAAAATTAAAGCATATCGCGTCGCAGTCTAAAAACGGTTCAATTTGTGAAAAAGAGATTTGCGGGACATCGTTGTGCAGGGTTTCGCGTTTGCGCCCGTTTGCATCGTAATCCAGAAAACAGTGGGGATTTTTGCCCGATACAAATTGGATGCCGTCGTATTTGACGTGTGGGTATGGCGCGAGTTTTTTGCGTACTACGGCTTCCATGTCTGCGCCTACATTGCAGATGGGATAAATCACCACATCAGAAGACGCGATTTCGGCCAATGCCAGGATGCTGTACAACAAACCGCCGTAGCTTTCGGTTGTCACGCCATCGGCGGTGTGAATCGTGTCGCGGTTAATCGTGCCAAGCAACGCAATGCGCAGCTTATGATTCATCAGTCAGTTTCCGGGGAAAGATGAAAAAATCAAAAGCAACCACCGATGAACACCGATGAACACAGATGGATGCGTAAGAAAGCCGAATCAATCTACCATAATACAATATGGGTGTCAACTATTAGCAGTCAGCAGTCAGCGGGCGACCACAGGGGGTCACCCCTACAACACATGTGACAATCTTCCGTAGGGGACGGCCCCTGTGCCGTCCCCATCAGTTATCCCGCTTCTACAATTTGCATGTCGTAGAGCGCGGTTGCGTCTAATTCTCGTTTCAAGACGGCGTGCGCGGTCAAGTCCGGATCGTGGGATAGGAGTGCCTGTGTTTCTCGGCGTGCGGTGGCGATTAAGGCGCCGTCGCGGGCGAGGTCGGCAAAATGAAATTTGGGGAAGCCGGCTTGTTGTGTGCCAAAAATATGTCCGGGTCCCCGGATGCACAAGTCGGCTTCTGAGATTTCGAATCCGTCCGTTGTCCGCGCCATGGCGTCGAGGCGTTCACGCGCGTCATCCGATAGTCCTTCCTGGGGGTCTGCGATTAAAATACAGTAGGATTGATGTTGTCCGCGACCTACGCGCCCGCGCAATTGGTGCAATTGCGATAGCCCAAAACGCTCGGCGTGTTCGACCATCATGACTGTGGCGTTGGGTACATCGACGCCGACTTCTATGACGGTTGTCGTGACGAGTGCATTCAGGTCGCCGCGTCTGAAGGCAGACATTGTGGTTTCTTTTTCGTCGCGTTTTAAGCGGCCGTGAAGCAAGCCCAACCGGAAGTCGGATAGCGCGCCTTTTTGCAGGTCTTCAAAGGCGGCGGTGGCGGCTTGCAGGTCGCTTTTTTCGGATTCGGATACGAGTGGATAGACGATATATGCCTGATGTCCTTGTTGCAGTTCGCTGCGCAGAAATTGCAGTGCGCGGGCGCGGTCCTGTGCATAACGCCATCCCGTGCGTACGGGGATGCGACCGGGCGGCAGGGCGTCGATGATGGTGACATCCAGGTCGCCGTACAGGGTTAGCGATAGGGATCTGGGTATGGGCGTGGCGGTCATGACCAGAAGATGGGTCGCATTGCCTTTTTCGCGCAACATGGCGCGCTGGACCACGCCAAAGCGGTGTTGCTCATCGACGACGATGAGTGCGAGGTCGGCAAATGCGATGTCATTTTGCAACAGGGCATGTGTGCCGACTGCTATTTTTATTTTTCCAGAACTCAATCCGTCCAGTATTTTGGCGCGTTGCGCCTTTGGCATGCGTCCTGTTACCAATGCTACGTCTAATCCCAGTGGGGCGACGAGTTCTCGTATGGTGTGGGCGTGTTGTTCGGCTAAAATTTCTGTGGGTGCCATTAAGGCGGCTTGCGCGCCGCTGTCTGCTGCACATAACATGGCGTGGAGGGCGACCAGGGTTTTGCCGGATCCCACATCGCCCTGTAATAGGCGGTGCATGGCGACGGGTTTCTGTAAGTCGTGGCCGATTTCTGCAATGGCGCGCGTTTGCGCCTGCGTCAATTTGAAGGGTAGATTCGTCACGAGTTGCCGCGTTAGCGGGCCGTTGCATGTCAGAACGCGCCCGGGTGTGCGCTGGCGCAGCTTTTTTGCGTGTTGCAGATAAAGCTGGATATAGAAGAGCTCGTCAAATGATAGGCGCTGCCGCGCGGTGTTTATGTCCGCTGTTGTGTCCGGGAAATGGATTTTTTCAATTGCGTCTCGCAGGGGCATGATGCCACAGCGTTTGCGTATGTTTTCGTCTAATGGGTCTTCGATTTGATCTCCAACGGTTTGTAGCGCGGCGAATAACAGGCGGCGGAGTGCGCGGGCTGTGAGGCGGTCTGCTTTCATTTTTGATGTGGTGGAATACAGCGGGATGATGCGTCCGGTATGCAGCCGCTGATTGTCGTCGTCTTCGTTTGCGAGAACTTCTATTTCGGGGTGTACCATTTGCAATGTGCGCCCGAATCGCGTCAATTTTCCGCCGAGTGCTACGATGTCGCCCGCGCGGTATGCGTTTTTGAGGTATTGTATGCCTCCGAACCACGTACACGCGACCGATCCGGTCTGGTCTTCAACTGTCATGACGAAGCGCCGACGCTTGCCGGGGATTGTTTGCATGCTCACGATTTCGCCTACTGCAGTGACTTCCCGGTCGAGTGGCAGGTGTGCGATTCCGACTTCGGTGGATCGATCTATGTACCGATAGGGCAAATACAATAGCAGGTCGCCCACGGTGGCGATGTCTGCGTTTTCCAATACTTTTTCGCGTTTCAACCCAATGCCCGGCAGGGTTCTCAGGGGCTGGTTTAAGTTTGAGAGCATCAGTAGGGTCGCAAAGGAGTTATAAGTAGGACTAAAAACCACCGCCTGCAGAATATTGTCTGTAACTATCTAAGAAATATTCCGATTTTCTACCAATATTGACGTCTTGCAATTTCTTGGGTATTAGAAAGTCATAATCGAGAATTGCGATAACTTCGATATCCTCATCACCTACGATGAGAACCAGGTTTTCATACCAATGAGCAGATGGGAATGTACGGACTTGCGTCGGTTCCTTGTTATATAATCTTCTCTTCTTAATTTTATCTATCAAAAGAACACCTGATGTTTCTTCAATGATCCATCCAAAAGTACCAATGAGCACACGTTCTACATTGGGATTTGAAATCGTATAATTTGAAAGCCCATTTTGTTCGGTTTTAAGATCGAATCCCCAATTGAAAGCCTGCACAGAGTGATCAGGTGATACGCCCACAGCTCGTTCTCTGCTACAGTAGAGGCGCTGAGATTTTCCGATATCAGGTGCGATCTCGTAAAAGGAAGCGTTTTTTGTTTCAGTAGGTACTTCCTTCCCTGTAGAGTACTCCTCTAAAATTTGCTCGCGATTTGTATAGACTGGATCAGCATCCATGACTTTTTGGGCACTGACATTTTGGCGAGAGACACGCATCCAGATACTCGTATGAAAGTCAAAATCTGAGGTCATCACGGCATCTTCCCAGTGCCATCCGATGTGGTTTGCCGAAATGGATAAGGAATTCTCTTCTCCAAATTCCACTTTCACACGTCTTGGCGAAATATCGCGGATAGATATAACATGTACCAAATCGGGTGACGTGACCCATAGCATGTCCGATCTTGCGCCGAGAGAATAGGCACAATCATCGAGTACTCGATAGATATTGGAGCATTTTCCCTTAACATGTCCCGGCCCTGTCTTCACATAACTAACACCTTTTTCGCCGAGTAGCCATACATGAGAATGGTAAAGTTCAAGCGTGTGAAACCTCTCAGGCCCCAGATCAAATTCATTGCATTCATTCTCTTCAGGATAAAGAACAGTATCATTCATCCTCTGAAGATTTTTGAGTGGCATGTTTTTGAACTCGTCATATTGAGTCCAATCTATGAGATTTCTATGTTTATCTATGAGATTCCTATGTTTATGGGCTAACGAATTATTGGTCCATATCATAGCAGCTAATGGATCAATTCCACTTCTATCTGGTGCAGGGAAAACGCGTTCTATCAATCTATTCCAGTCGAGTACTTGCAATGTGTTCTCTTCTGTAAGCAAATAGAGATGCCCTCTGTAAAGAAAGGCATCGAGATAAGCCCCTGGCAATTTAAGTTTTAGGAACTGCATCGTCTCCCCCTTAATAATTTTGCGACTTTGGCTTTAGAAAGAGGACGGTACCGCATCCAGTGTAACAGAACGTTTTGAGGCGGGTTTGGCCTACGTGGATCCGGCCATAGTGGATAACCGTGCCAAATTTCAGGCTTTGTATTGCTCACAAATCTACACCATTTTGCAATCTGACCGTTATGGTAGGATGGATCATTCAATGTCATCAGTTCTCTTTTTTCGTCTATTTTTATACCCCAAAAACAGGTACTGCGATTTCCCCATCCCCTGGATACGGAGTCACAAAAGATGAGAAATTCCTCGTCTTCTGATATGTGTTTTGACCATTGTGTATGGTGATGTCGGCGTGAAGGGTTGCGATGTACAGGATTGCTTTCATAATCGAGTTCCAAAGGTAGCGGCGAGGTTCGTTTCACTGAATGATAATCTCCTATCAATGGTATTTCCAGCGATATTTTTATTTTTTCAGCGTCGATGGATTTATTGCCGATGCGCGGTTGTTATTCTTTTTCTTCTTCGCTGCCGTCGTTCTCTTCTTCCTTTTTTTTTCGTTTGTCCTTAAATGCTTTAATTTTTTCTATTACATCGGGCGCGTATTTGAGCAAGTCGGCGATGGACATGCTTTTGTCTTCTATGGGTAGAAGCTGTGCTTTGCCTTTTTGTATGACGATGAATGCCACGGGTTGCACAGAGCCGCCTCCGCCCGTGCCACTGCTTCCGTCGTCTTTTTCGCCCTGTCCACCACCTGCGCCAAATCCAAAGGATATTTTGGATACGGGTATGATGGTGACGTCGCCCAGGACAAGGGGTTCGCCTACTACGGTTTCGGTTTTCACGATTTCACGTAGTTCGTTTAACATTGTTCGCACCATGTCTTCTATTGCCATGTTGCCTCCCGAAAGATTAAGGTCATAATAATCAGCGGGCGACCACAGGGGGTCGCCCCTACAAAAATCACAATATCATCAATCACAATATCATCGTAGGGGACGGCCCCTGTGCCGTCCCAACTTTGCGCCTGTTTTTGCGTTCTGTCCACCAGATTTTTGTGCGCCAGAGTCCGCCGCGCACAGCAAGGGCGAGTGCGGCGAATATCAAACGGTGAAGATATATGGAGAGTCTCAAGGATCCCGATCCGGCAAAGCGCGGTTGGAGAAAATCAGGGGTGATTGAGATGTGGATGCGTTTGCCAAAGATGCGTTTGAATGCTTCGATATATCCAAATAGACGCCCGGTGAGGGCGGGGTCGTCTGCCCCTAATTCCAGATTCAATTCCAGGTGCTGAAATGCTATTGTTTTTGATAACCGTTTCACGAATCGCGTCAGGATGGGGCGCGCATCTTTAAGATATTGTTCCACTTTTGTGTGCAAGGCCTGCAGCCGCGACCAATAGGAGGGTTTTGCTGTCGGATGTGATTTTTTTTCAGGTCTGTCCCGTTTTGGTTCGGGGGAGGTATCTTTTTCGGGGGCTGCTGTTGCTGATGGCGGTTTTTCTCTGGGGTGCCACGCGGTCCAGCGTCCGATAACGACGCGCAGTTGTATTCCCTTTTTGTCAATGTCGCAGATAATACCACATAGCCCGGCACAGCCACGCGCAAAACCGGATATGCTGTAGTCATTTTCGCGGTAGTATCCCGTTGCGCCTGCGCGGATTGGCGAGAATATGAAGAGTGCCAGTATTGCGAGGGGGATACCCAGTACAAGGCCAATGGCGATGAGGATTGTTGTGAGCATTTTCAAAATAGGGCATAAATGAGGGTTAAAGTCAAGTAGTTTTGCCTCTGCACTTGACACAAGGGCGTGTAGATTGCAATATTTGGCGATAGATAGTTATGTAAATGCGATACACAGGAGTATTTATGACGATACACCAGCAGATCAAAGACTGGGCGGCAGAGAATAAGATTTCTGCCGAGGCATTTCGTGCGGTTTCCCAATGGCTTACTGATTCAGTATTTGCCGATTTTGTACCGGAAATTCAATTGCTCGTTGAGAATGAAGATATAGACGAGCTTGAAGATGCTTTTCGCACGCATATCGAGTTTGGTACGGGGGGTATTCGGGGTAAGATGGGGCCGGGTCCCAATCGGATCAATTTGAGGACGATTGGAGAGGCGGCGCAGGGGTTGGCACAGTATATACTCAAGTCGGGTATTGAAGATGCCAGAGATAAGGGCGTGGTGATTGCGTACGATACGCGCAATAATTCGGATGTTTTTGCGCGGGAGACGGCTGCGATTATTGCGGGTAATGGTATTGTCGCGCGTCTGTTTGATGGTCCCCGCGCAACGCCGCATCTTTCTTTTGTGCTCCGCAAGATGGGTGCTGTTGCAGGGGTAGTGATTAGCGCGAGTCACAATCCGCCTTCGGATAATGGTTTTAAGGCTTACTGGATCGATGGCGGGCAGGTTGTGCCGCCGCACGATAAAAATATTATTGCCGAGGTTGGTGCTGTTAAGCGTCTCAATAGTGTTGATTATGAGGAGGGGGTGGAACGGGGGCTGATTGAGGTGTTCGATGCAGAGCTCGATGCGCAATATGTCAAAAGTCTGGCGGATCTTTCTCTTTGTGATGCCCGCGATATACGTGTCGTATATACGCCGTTGCACGGGGTTGGTGCAACGAGTGTTGTGCCCGCGCTTCATAAGTTCGGCTATGCCCATCTTCGCGTTGTTGAGGCGCAAGATGTTCCGGATGGCAATTTCCCGACGGTGGCAGGGGGGGTGGCAAATCCCGAAGATCCGGGCGCGCTTTCTCTATCTATTGAAGATGCAAGACAGGTTCAGGCTGATATTGTTCTGGCGAGCGATCCAGATGCGGACCGCCTGGGGTGTGCGCTGCCCCATCCGCAGAAGGGCTGGGATGCCGCTCCCGAAGATCTCGCGATTAATGGCAATCAGATCGGCGCTATTTTGTGTTATTATATTTTGACTTCGCTTAAGGAGCAGAATAAATTGCCCGATAGGGGTGTTGTGTGCAAGACGATTGTTACGACGGATTTGATCAGTCTTATTGCGAGGGATTTTGGTCTGATACCTGTTGACAATCTTCTCGTCGGGTTCAAATATATTGGCGATGTGATCAATAATTTGTCGGGTGGTGAGACTTTTGTGTTTGGTACGGAAGAGAGCCACGGTTATTTGTTTACGGATTTTGTGCGCGATAAGGATGCGGCAGTTGCTGCGGTTTTGCTCGCGGAGTGCGCGGCTAAACTCAAGAGGCAAGGTCGCACGTTGCGGGATTATCTGGATGATATTTATCGCGCGTTTGGATATTTTTGCGAGGTGCAGAGATCGACGTATCGAGAAGGTGCGCGGGGCAATGAGGAGATTGCCCAGATTATGAATGGGCTGCGTCAAAATCCGCCCGCTGAAATTGGCGGGTACAGGGTGGTTGAGGTTATTGACCACCAGACCAATACTGTGCATAATCTTCAGACGGGAAATACGCGCTCAATTCAGGGGAGTACAGGCAATGTTCTCGCGTTTACCTTGTCGGAGAAAGGACACACGCGGGTAACAGCCCGGCCTTCTGGTACAGAACCCAAGATCAAGTATTACGTTTCGGCGACTTCGGCTGATTGCGCGGATCTGGCTGGGGAGGATCTGGCTCAGACGCGGAAAAATGTCGATCAGTTCGCCTGTGAGATTGTCAATGGTATGCTCGATTCAGCGGAGTGTGCGCTGAAAGCGGTGGCGTTATGACCCAATCGACAGATACAGGTATCAACCGAAATTTGACGAGCTACGGCGATCCGGAATTTAGCAAATATATTCGCAGGGCGTTTCTCGCGGCTGCGGGATATGATGGCGAGGATGTGGATCGTCCCGTTATTGGCATTGCTTCGACGGCTTCAGATTACAACCCATGCCACGGGCATATGCCAGATTTGATCGAGGCGGTCAAGCGCGGGGTTTTCGAAGGCGGTGGCCTACCTTTTGTGTTTCCCACGATTTCGCTGAATGAGATTTTCTTTTCGCCTACGACAATGCTTTTTCGGAATTTGCTGTCTATGGAGACGGAGGAACTGATCACGGCGCAACCTATGGATGCCGTGGTGCTGATGGGGGGGTGCGATAAGACTGTGCCGGCGCAGTTGATGGCTGCTGCGTCGGCTAATATTCCCGCTGTTCAGGTTGTGTCTGGCGCGATGCGAACCGGTTCGTGGCAAGGCGAGAGGTTGGGTGCGTGTACGGATTGCCGCCGTTATTGGGCGCAATTTCGCGCTGGGGAATTGAGCGATGAGCAGATCGAAGGTGTGACGCAGTCGCTTTGCAGTACGCCCGGGACGTGTATGGTTATGGGGACTGCTTCGACGATGGCGAGTGTGGTGGAGACGTTCGGTTTGATGGTTTCTGGGGGGGCGACGCCGCTTTCGGGTACGGGGGATCGATTGCGCGTGGGCGTGCGGTCTGGACGCATGGCCGTTGCTCTGGCTCGTGCGGAACGCCGTCCCGTACAATTGCTCACGCGGGCGTCTTTTCTCAATGCGCTTGCGGTGCTCCACGCGTTGGGTGGTTCTACGAATGCGATTGTCCACCTTCTGGCGATTGCGCGGCGGTCGGGGACTCGGCTCACTCTGGAGGATATGCACGATGTGTCGCAACGGGTGCCTTTGCTCGTGGATTGCAAGCCCGCAGGTGTGGGTTATATGGAGGATTTTCACGAGGCGGGTGGCGTTCCCGCGTTGCTCAAGGCATTGGAGTCTTTGCTGGATTGTTCTGTGCCGACGATTACAGGGCAATCGCTGGGTGATTATTTGAAAGGGGTTCAACCCCCTCAGTCCTGGCAAAGTACTATTCGCACGCTGGATAATCCTCTCGGTGCTACGGGTGCGCTGATTGTGGTTCGCGGGAATCTGGCACCGGATGGGGCTGTGCTGAAGGTTGCTGCGGCGTCTCCGGAATTGCTCGCGCACCGGGGTCCTGCGGTTGTTTTTGATTCTGCTGAGGATGCGTCTGCGCGAATTGATGATCCCGCTCTTAATATTACGCCGGATCATGTGATGATTTTGCGGAATGCCGGTCCCGTGGGCGATGGGTTTCCCGAGGCGGGGTCTCTGCCCATTCCCAGGTATTTGGCGCAAAAAGGGGTTAAAGATATGGTGCGGATTTCCGATGCGCGTATGAGTGGGACGTCTTATGGTACGGTGGTGTTGCACTGTTCTCCCGAGGCGGCGACAGGGGGTCCTCTTGCTTTTGTGCGCGATGGCGATATGGTTGAGTTGAATGCAGGAGAACGTCGCATTGATTTGCTGGTCAATGCGGCAGAACTTGCGCGCCGCCGCGAGGCTTTTATTCCTGCGCCAATTCCCGAGCGCGGATGGCGACACCTGTATGCCAAATGTGTTTTGCCCGCTCACCTCGGCGCAGATCTGGATTTTTTGTGAGTTTGAGCCGTTATTCACCGAATTTCTCAATAGAAAGGATACCTGTCATGGCAGACTATCAACCTCTCGATTTGTCGGCGTTGTGCAGTGCGGGTCTCGAAGTCCTGGGCGCAAACGCTAATGCTCCTATAGGCAAACAATTATTCCGCGGTTTGCCATTTTTGGTAAACGACGATGGTTCGAATTGTTTTATCGCGCTGGATGAGGCTTCTGGTAGTGTGACGATTCCAATCAACGAGTCGGCACGCCGCGTGATTATTGCCCATCGCTTGCTGGATTCCGATCTGATGGAGGGTGGTCCGTTGGGGGAGAACGTGGCGGATTATTTGTTCCGGATGGCGGAGGGTGAAGAATTCCGCATTCCCATCCGCGAGCGTTTTGAGATTGCACATTTATCCAGCGGCGGCGCGCCCTTTGTCGCACTTCCGGACCAGAATGACCGGTTGTTGCCGCGTTACGAAGGGAAATGGCAGGATATGGGGCGACGTCAGACCGAGGTGTCGCGCGGCACGTCCCGCGGTTATTTTCTGTGGGCGTGGGAGAATCCTCTGCCGGATCGCGTGGTTGAGTCGCTGGAGATTATCCCGGGTGGTCCGCGTTTTATTATCGCGGGTGTTACGCTTTCGCATCTTGAAGAGCATCCTTTTGTGCGACACGGGAAGCGGGAAGCGCGTCTGATTCTGACCCATCCCGAAGATGCGGAAAAACCGTTTGATCTCAGCGTGGAGGTGGATCGGGGAACGGCTACTTATGTGCATCCACTGCCCGAAGCGTCTGCCGATGATTTTGTCAATGATGATTTCGCCGGTTGGGGAGAAGCGCAGAATCCCAAAGCGAGTCCGGCTTATGTCGAGGTCGCTGCCACGCCTTCGGCTACGATGACGGTGAAGCAGGGCGAGGAAAAGGTGGGTGAGGTCAAGTGGGGTGATGTCGAGGAGAAGAAGGTGGTGGAGACCCCGCGAATGCGCGTGGAACTCCTGGATCGGGGGCGGAACTGGGTTCATGTCACTGTGCTTGATGACGATACGGGCAAGCCTATCCCTTGCCGCGTCCATTTCCGCTCGCCGGAGGGGATTCCCTATCAGCCTTATGGGCATCACAATCAGGTCAATTCCAATCTCGATAGCTGGCATATTGATATCGGCGGGGATCTTCGACTTGGGCAAATCACTTATGCGTATATCGACGGTCGTTGCCAGGGGTGGCTGCCGCGCGGTGAGGTTATTGTGGATGTCGCCCGGGGATTTGAGTATGAGCCGATGCGGACGCGGGTGAAAATCGAACCGGGACAACGCGAACTGACTTTGCGGCTCAAGCGGTGGATTCATATGAATGGAGAGGGATGGTATAGCGGGGATTCGCACGTTCATTTTCTCTCGACACAGGGCAGTCATACGGAGTCCCAGGGGGAGGATCTCAATATCGTTAATTTGCTCCCGTCGCAGTGGGGCAATCTTTTTACCAATACGGAGGATTTTACGGGCAGGCCGAGTATTTCGCAAGATGGGAATAATATCGTCTATGTCGGTCAGGAGAATAGGCAGCATTTTCTGGGGCATCTCATCCTGTGGGGTCTCAAGGAGCCGGTGATGCCGTGGTGCAGTGATGGTCCGGGTGAGTCCGAGTTGGGTGGTACGCTGGAGATCACGATGAGCGATTGGGCGGACCAGTGTCATGCGCAGGGCGGTTCGGTTATTGTCCCGCATCTCCCGAATCCGAATGGGGAGCCTGCGGCGCTGATTGCCACGGGGCGCGTGGATGGCGTGGAGATGTTGCGTCATGCGCCGTTCAACCATCTGGAGTACTATCGCTATCTCAACTGCGGTTATCGCTTGCCGCTGGTTGGTGGGACGGATAAGATGAGCAGCGATGTTCCTGTCGGTATTTACCGCACGTACGCCTATATGCCCGACGAGGAGTTCACTTACGATAATTGGTGCAAGAGTGTGTCGCAGGGGCGAACATTTCACAGTGGTGGTCCCATTATTCACCTTACTGCGGATGGGCACCAGGTTGGCGATACAATGCAGTTGTCAGGGGCTGGTACGGTGGAGGTGGAGGCGTGGGCGGAGAGTATTTTCCCGATTCATACACTCGAGATCGTTCAGGCGGGGCGCGTTGTTGCTTCGACGGAGGACAATAAAGGTACGCGGCGATTGGAACTGAAGGCGAAGGTGAAGGTGGATGGGCATACGTGGATTGCCGCCCGATGTGCCGGTCCCAATTATACCAGTGTTCCCCATCACGATGGCTGGGGACGGGGGATATTCGCCCATACGTCGCCGATTTATATCGCCTGCGGTGGCGAGTGGTGGATGTTCGATCTGGAGGCTGCCCAGTATATGCTGACGCTTATCGATGGCGATCTGGCGTACATTCGTCAAACTGCTGCCCGGCACGCCTCCGGTACGGCGACGCATCATCACGGCGAGTTGGACCATCTCGCGTATCTGGAACGTCCCTTCATCGAGGCCCGTCAAGCGATTCACCGAAGGATGCATCAGTTGGGAATACCGCATTGATGCGAATTAAAAAATAGATGCCATCCATCCACCGTCCACGGGCAGGGCTGTGCCGGTGATCCACGAGGCGGCGTCCGATGCGAAGAATACTGCGGCGTTGCCGATGTCCGATGGCAGGCCCAGGCGGGGTAGTGGGGTTTTTGCTCTGCTGTCTTCAATGTCCTGCGGTGTGAGATAATCCTGTATGGGCGTTTCGATGTAGCCCGGGCATATTGCATTGACGGTTGCGCCAAAGGGGGCCAGTTCCAGGGCGGTGTCTCGCGTGAGGTTGACAACGCCAGCTTTTGATGCGGCATAAGCGGGTCCGCCGCCACCGCCAAATGACTGTATAGATGCGATGTGGATGATTCTGCCAGAGGGTTTTTTGAGGTGTGGCATGGCGAATTTGCTGGCGACATATAGTGCCCGAAGGTTTACGCCCATTACGGTGTCGTAGTCGGCGATGGCTGTTTCTTCAATGCCGCCGGGTATTGTGATGCCCGCGTTGTTTATTAGGATGTCCAGTGTGCCAAATTCGGAAACGGTCCTTTCGATCAGGTTGCGTACCGCTTCGTCATCGGATACGTCGGTTTGCACGAAGATCCCTTTCCCACCGCGTTTTTCTATTTCCTCTACCGTAGAAGTAGTCAGGTCGGTGTCGTGATAGATGCCCTTTTTGGGTGCTTCCCGAATATCGGCCACGGCTACATGTGCGCCTTCTCGTGCGAGTGCCAGTGCAATACCCCGCCCTATGCCAGAGCTTGCGCCAGTGACGATTGCTACGCGGTCTTTGAGTGTCATGGTTTCTCCTTGGAAGGGCTTCATGCGCTATAGAGCGTCATCGCGGCATGGTCCCCTGCTTTAGGCATGCAGGGGCATGCTTGAGCCGCGATCCAGAGGTGTTGCCTTTTGCCCCCTGCTCAAAACCATGCAGGGGCAGGCTTTCATCTGTGTTCATCCGTGTTCATCTGTGGTTGCTTTTTATTTATCCCCCAGTACTTCCGCTATTGCTTCGCACAATGGCCCGATGTTATCCTTTGTCATGCCCGCCACGTTGATCCGTCCAGAGCTGACGATGTATATCGAATATCGCTCGCGCAATATATCTACTTGCTCGGGGGTCAATCCGGAGAACGAGAACATGCCTCTCTGGTGTGCGATAAACGAAAAGTCGCGCCGCACGCCTTTTGTTTCGAGGGTATCCACAAATAGGGTGCGCATGGTGTTGATGCGGTCGCGCATGGCTTTTACTTCGCCGTCCCATTGTGCCCGCAGGTCGGGGTCGTTGAGGACTGTTGCGACTGCCTGTGCGCCGTGCGATGGCGGGTTGGAATAATTTGTGCGGATGCAGATTTTGATGTGGCTCATCGCTTTTTCAACGGTGGTGGCGTTTTTTCCGACGAGGGTCAATGCGCCCGTGCGTTCGCGGTACAGGCCAAAGTTTTTGGAGAAGGAACTGGCGACGAGGAGTTCGCAGCCGGGACGGCTGAGTGATTGGAGGCCGACTGCGTCTTCAGCAAGGCCATTGCCCAGGCCCTGATAGGCAAAGTCAACGAGTGGGATGATGCCGCGGTCGGTTATGATGTCGGCTATTTGTGCCCATTGTTCGGCAGAGGGATCGACGCCGGTGGGGTTGTGGCAACATCCGTGTAATAAGACCACATCGCCTGCGGGGATTTGTCCGAGGTCCTGGATCAGTGCGTCAATGTCCAGGCCATAAGACGAGGGGTTGTAATAGCGATAGGTTTCTGTGGGTACGCTGGCAGATTCAAAAATTTTGGGGTGGTTTGCCCAGGTGGGATCGCTCAACCATACGCGGGCATTGGGGAAGTGCTGATGGATAAAGTCGCCGGCAATGCGCAATGCGCCCGTGCCACCCGGTGCCTGGGCTGTTCCCGCGCGGCCACTGGTGAGTATTTCGTGATCTGTTCCCCAGAGGAGTTCTTGAACGGCTTTGTTATATGCTTCGTCGCCTTCTATGCCGAGATAATTTTTGGTGTCTTCATGCGCCAGAAGGCGTTCTTCTGCGGTTTTTACAGAGGCAAATATCGGCGTGTTGCCGTCGCCGTCTTTGTACACGCCAACGCCGAGGTTTATTTTGTTGGGGTTTGGGTCATTTTTGAATGCTTCAGTCAATCCTATAATGGGATCCGCAGGGGCCATTGTCAGCGTTTCAAACATTATTTTTTCCTTTGGTTTTGGTCGTCGGTTTTGCCGTCATCGCGGCATGGTTTCGAGCCGCGATCCAGAAAGTTTTTCTCGCGGGCAAAGATACATACGCACGCCATAAAATGCAAGCCCACGCGCGGCAGTACTCGAATAGCGTGAATATAGAATAAATACGTGATGTCTGAGCGGAAAAAGCGAGTCAAGGGTTGGTATTTGACAATGTCTCTGGGCAGATATATCTTTTGAAATCTACTTTTGTAGATTTTGCCACATGGATTTCTGTTGAGAGGATGTGATCCCATGCGCTTCTTCAATACGAGCGGTCCGGTGGTGGCAGCAGACCATTACTGCATCCCGCCGCTGGAACGGCTGAACCTCGCCGATGTGCGCCGGCTTATCCGAGACAAACGCTACTTTGTCTTGCACGCGCCTCGGCAGACTGGCAAGACTTCGGCATTGTTGGCTCTGCGCGATCTGCTCAATGCCGAAGACACCTACCGCTGTGTGTACGTCAATATCGAAGGTGGGCAGGCCGCACGCGAAGATGTGGAACAGGTGATGCGCACCATTCTGGGCGAATTGGCCTCCTGGGCGCGTTCGACACTGGGCGACGAATTTCTGGACGATATTTGGCCCGACATCCTGACAAAGTACGGACCCCACGGTGCCCTGCGCGAGGCGTTGACGCGCTGGACCGAGTCGGCCCCAAAGCCATTGGTGCTGCTCATCGACGAGATTGACGCGCTCATTGGCGACTCGCTGCTGTCTGTGCTGCGGCAGTTGCGGGCTGGCTATGTCCGTCGCCCGGAGGGGTTTCCGCAGAGTGTGGTGCTGTGCGGGGTGCGAGATGTGCGCGATTACCGCATCCAATCAACCGCAGAGAACGCACTTATTGCCGGTGGCAGTGCGTTCAATATCAGAGCGCGATCTCTGCGTCTGGGCGATTTCTCGCGGGACGAGGTGATTGCCCTGCTCAATCAGCATACAGAGGAGACGGGACAGGTGTTCACCACCGACGCGCTGGAGACGATCTGGACGCAGACACAAGGACAACCCTATCTGGTAAATGCGCTGGCAGATGAGACCTGTTTCCACGATGGGGATACAGCAGACCGACTTCGTCCGATCACAGCAGACGACATTCTCGAAGCGCAAGAGCAACTCATCCTGCGCCGAGAAACACATCTGGATCAGTTGACCGATAAGTTGCAGGAAGAACGCGTACAGCGCGTGATTGAACCGCTGCTGAGTGGTGGAGAGGACAGCGACTTCTCCACTCGCGATCTCGAGTACGTCCGCGACCTGGGTTTGATCGCCCCAAACGACCCACTCCGCATTGCCAATCCGATCTACGCGGAAATCGTCCCTCGCGAATTGACCTACGCAGCGCAGGTGGGACTCAATGAGGATACGGCCTGGTACGTCACTGCTGATGGTAGCCTGGACGTGGTCAAGCTGATGACCGAGTTTCAGACCTTTTTCCGCGAGCACTCAGAGCATTGGGTGACGCGGTTCCAATACCAGGAGGCGGGTCCCCAACTTCTCTTGCAGGCATTTTTGCAGCGCATTGTGAACAGCGGTGGACGCATTGAACGAGAGTATGGTTTGGGACGTGGACGCACTGATTTGCTGATTGTCTGGCCGCAGGGTGAGCAGACGCACAAAATTGTGATTGAGTGTAAATTACTCCACAAGAGTCTGGAGCAGACCATTGCCGAGGGTCTGGAACAGACGGCGGAGTACATGGATCGCTGCGATGCAGAGGCAGGTCATCTGGTGATTTTTGACCGCCGTGAAGGCAAGCGTTGGGAGGACAAGATCTTTCACTTCCGCCGGACATCTATCAGCGGGGTAGAGATTGATGTATGGGGCATGTGATAGTTTCTCCCTATAAATCGCTAAGCCATGTCCCGATTGAACTGCTGAACTGGTCAGGAAATCAACCAGTTGCACACCGCTTCTGACGGTGTTTGCTTTTGCCTCTTCATCTGCGTCCATCCCTGCTTACACCCGCAGAGCCTGCCCCGTAGTGTTTTTATACGGGGGACATGCCTGCGTCCATCTGCGGATTTGTCTTTCATCCTGTCCATCCTGATCCCGATATTGATTTTCCCATTCCCCTGTCGTATCTTCATCTTATGTCACAGACTGCATACAAAACTCGCGGGATTGCGATTGCCGAGGCTTATGCCCATTGCGAGGCACTTACCCGCGCGCATTATGAGAATTTTCCGGTTGGCTCGGTGCTTATTCCCAGGCGGGTGCGGCCCCATGTGTATAGTATCTATGCGTTTGCGCGCACAGCGGATGATTTTGCCGATGAGCCGGGTTTGACGATGCAGGAGCGGCTCGATCATCTGTCTGAGTGGGAAGCGCGGCTCGATGCGTGTCTTTCAGATCCGGTTGGTCCGATATTTACGGCGCTTGCAGAAACGATTCGCGTGCATGACATGCCCGTGCAATTGCTCAGGGATTTGCTTACGGCGTTTCGCATGGATGTGACGACCAATCGCCATCAGACTTATCGGGATTTGCTGGCGTATTGCACGTTTTCTGCCAATCCCGTGGGGCGGCTTATTCTCCATTTGTTTGGGTATCGCGGCGAGGACTATGCGCGGCATTCCGACGCGATATGTAGCGCGCTGCAACTCGCCAATTTCTGGCAGGATATTGCGATTGATTTTTCGCGCGGTCGCATGTATCTCCCGCAGGAGGATCTCAAACGGTTTGGCGTGGGGATTTCAGATTTGCGCGATCAGCGCGTTACGCCGCAATTTTGCAGGCTTCTGGATTATCTCATCAATCGCACACGGGATCTATTTGTGGCGGGTTATCCCCTGCTGGATATGGTGAAGGGACGGTTGCGCTTTGAACTGCGGTTGACCTGTTTGGGCGGTATGCATATTCTGAAGAAGATTCGCGATAATGATTGCGATGTTTTTCATCGACGGCCCACGGTTACAAAACGCGATTTGCCCGCGCTTTTGTTCAAGACGCTTTTTTTTAAAGGCTTTCGATCATGAACCTGAAAAGACACGTTGCCAAAATTGTGCGAGGCGCCCAAACGAATTTTTTTTATGCTTTTGTTTTTTTGCCGCGCAAAAAACGCGAGGCCATTTTTTCGGCTTATGCGTTTAGTCGGCATACCGATGATATTGTGGATGATGCTGCCTCACCAGAAGAGGCGCGGTGTCATCTCGATGCATGGCGCGAGCAACTTCACGCCTGTTATAAGGGCAGTTCCACCCATCCCATAGCGCAGAGTCTGCAGGCTGTTTTGCGGGATTTTCCCATTCCCAAAGCGCACTTTCTGGCGCTTATTGAGGGTGTTGAGATGGATTTGACAAAGAATCGGTATGCTACGTTTGACGAGTTGCGTGCATACTGTTATCGGGTCGCATCAGTTGTGGGATTAATTTGTATTGAAATTTTTGGGTACCGCAATTCGCAGACCCGCGAATATGCCGTCAATCTGGGTCTCGCGCTTCAACTCACCAATATCCTGAGAGACGTGCATACGGATTGGCAGCAGGACCGCATTTATCTTCCGCAGGAAGAGATGGAGAAATTTGGCTATACGGAACAGGCACTTGCTCGGGGAGATTACAATGCCGCGTTTATTGACTTGATGCGGTTTCAAGCGCAACGCGCGTGGGCTTACTATCAAACAGCCGAAGAATTGCTTCCCGCCGAGGACCAGGCTGCCATGTTTTCGGCGCAGATTATGGGCAAAATTTATGCCCAGTTGCTCGTGAAGATCCAGCGCGCTAACTACGATGTTTTTAGCACGTCTATTCGCCTCAACAATTTGCACAAACTGGGCATTGCGCTACGCTATTGGCTGGGTAGTCGTTTCGCCTGGGGGTAATTGTGAAACGCGTGATCATAATCGGGGGAGGGTTTGCTGGTCTTGCAGCGAGTGTCCGCCTTTGCGATGCCGGATATTCCGTTACACTTTTGGAGCGGCGGCAGCAATTGGGGGGGCGCACCTTTTCATTTACAGACCCCGTTACGGGCGATACGGTTGATAATGGGCAGCATCTGTTGATGAAATGCTATCGGGAGACGCTCGATTTTTTCGATCGGATTGGTTCGCGCGATGATGTGGTGTTTCAACCTCAGTTCAGAATAGACTTTCGCCACGCCGTTGATGGCGCATACACATTGAGGGTTCCATCCTTTTTGCCCGTGCCGTTGAATCTGCTATCGGGCTTTTTGCGTTTTAGCGCGGTTCACTGGACAGATATTCCGCCGTTGAGAAAAATTGTGGCGGAGTTGCACAAGGATCTCGATACCCGTCTCACGGTGGATGCCTGGCTCAAGCATTGCGGTCAGAAACCGCGTATGCGGAGGGCTTTCTGGGATCCGCTTTGTATTGCCGCTCTTAACCAGCGACCGCAAAATGCCAGTGCGCGATATCTCCAGGCTGTGTTGCAAGAGGCTTTTTGGGGCGAATCGGATGGCATGCGTTTGGGATATGCGCGAACGGGTCTGAGTGGTTTGTTTGAGAATCGCGCACGGGAATATATCTCAAAACGGGGTGGCGAGGTTTTGTGCGGAAAAGCCGTGACATCTATTGTGCCTGACTCTTCTGGCGTTCGCATCCATACCCGTTCGGGAGATGTGATAGATACGTATATGTGTATTGCGGCGGTTCCCCCGCTACAACTCGCCAGGATGATTTGTGCGGAAACCTTTGCCGAACTCCATCACACGCTTTGTCAATACGAGCCATCACCCATTTTTTCCGTTAATTTGTGGTTTGATCGGGCCTTCATGCGTGAACCGATGTGTGGGTTGCTCGGTACGACAATGGAATGGGTTTTTAATAAGCCCGTGCTCTATGGCGATCACGACCGCGCTTCTGAGGGCTTTCTCACCATGGTCGTATCTGCTGCGCATCATCTTTTACACATGTCAAATGATGACCTCATTGACATGGCTTGCAGAGAGCTTCATCAGGTCTTTCCCGAAAGCCGATGTGCCGAGGTATTACACGCCAGAGTGATATGCGAACACGCGGCGACTTGTGCGTTGCCATTTTCTTATGCAGTGCCCAAAACCCAGACGCCACACCCCCGTTTGTTTCTCGCGGGCGATTGGACAGATACTGGATTGCCGCCGACTATCGAAGGTGCTGTCAGAAGCGGGTACGCGGCTGCAGATGCGATTTTACTGAAATAGTTCGATGTATTTTAAGCCCGTACCCGTGTTGAATAATACGACGCGGTCGCGCTCGCTAACCAGATTTTGTGCTATGAGTTTTTCGAGGGCGGAGAGGGTGGCCGCGCCTTCGGGTGCGGGAAATGAACCTACGGCAGCAGCCATTTTTGATGCGGATGCCATTAGTTCTTCATCTGTGACGGAAAGCGCGCATCCACCGCTGTCGCGAATGGCTTTTAGCATCAAAAAATCGCCTACTGCAGCGGGAACGCGCAGGCCCGCGGCGATTGTTTCTGCATTGATCCAGGGTTCGGCGTGTTCATCTCCTGCGCTATAAGCCCGAACAATGGGGGCGCATCCCTCGGCTTGTACGGATATCATGCGGGGGCGTTCCGGGCCAATCCATCCCATTTGTTCCATTTCGTCAAATGCCTTCCACATGCCTATCAGTCCCGTGCCACCTCCGGTTGGATAGATGACGACTTCTGGCAATTCCCAATCAAATTGTTCGGCCAATTCATAGCCCATCGTTTTTTTTCCTTCCACGCGGTATGGCTCTTTGAGTGTCGAGATGTCGAACCATCCCTCGACTTCTTTGCGCGATGCCACAATTTTTCCGCAATCTGAAATCAGACCGTCAATCAATTCAACATGTGCGCCCAGGACTTTGCATTCGATGTAATTGGCCTGTGGCACATCTTTGGGCATAAAAATATGCGCTGGCAAGCCCGCTCGCGCAGCATACGCGGCTGTTGCGCCACCTGCATTACCGGCCGAGGGTATGGCAATGGCCTGAGCGCCCAGTTCAGCGGCTTTTGAAATTGCCGCCGACATGCCTCGCGCTTTAAATGATCCTGTCGGGTTTAACCCTTCGTCTTTGATGTACAACTTTGGCACGCCAATTTTTTTCCCCAGCGATGTTGCTTGTAATAAGGGGGTGAACCCTTCGCCGAGACTCACCTGAAATTGCTCGTTTTCAACTGGCAAAACTTCGGCATAACGCCACATTGTTGGTATTCGTTCTGCGAGTTTTTCCCGGCGCAGGGCTTTTGCAACTGCATCGAGATCATATCGGGCAAATAACGGCGCATCTGCCTCTGGGCTCAAATTCCAGAGTTGGTCTTTTGAATAGGCTTTGCCAGTTTTTGTGCAGACCAGATCAATGAGAAATCCCATAAATACCTCTCTGTGAAAAAGTTAAAAACTCGTCATAGTATGGGTCGTACCTTTTCTCAAGTCAAGGTTGAACTCACCTGACCATTTTTTTCTCTTTCAAATGCGTATCGGCGTATTTTTCGTCTCAGCGTTGGTCTCGATATCCCGAGTAACTCACAGGCACGTCCCTGGTTGCCATCGGTCGTGAGTAACACCCGCTCAATATGCGCTTGTTCGATTTCATTCAGGGTTTCAATTTTGTCATGTGCGCTGGACCGTGTGGGCCTGAGCACATCGAGATGTTCGGGTCGAATGACTCCTTTCTGGCAGGTCAGGGCTGCGCGGTAAATGGCGTGTTGCAATTCCCTTAAATTGCCCGGCCATTCACATCTCGCCAGATATGCAACTGCCGCTTCAGATACCCCCTTGACCTCCACGCCCGTATCGGTTTTCAATCGCGTTAGCATTGCTTGAACAATGTGTGGAATGTCTTCGCTGCGCTTTCGCAGAGGGGGAAGGGATATGGTCACGGCGCTGAGCCTGTAAAACAAATCCAGGCGAAATTCGCCTTGTTCGATCATGGAATCGAGGTCGCGGTTGGTGGCAGCAATGATCCGAACCTGCGTTTGTATGGGGGATTGCCCGCCAACTCTGACAAATTCACCGCGGTCTAATACCCGCAATAGCTTGGCCTGAAATGCAGGTGAAGCCTCGCCAATTTCGTCGAGAAAAAGCGTGCCACCATCGGCTTGTTCAAAACACCCTGCCCGACGGGTTATGGCGCCGGTAAAAGCGCCTCGCTCATGTCCAAAGAGTTCACTTTCGGCAATGTTTTCTGCTATTGCCGCACAATTGAGCGCTACAAATGCACCCGCCCGTCCCGATGCCCGATGGATTTCTCGCGCCATTAACTCTTTTCCGGTTCCACTTTCACCATAGATCAGGACCGTGGCTGATGTTCGCGCTGTCAGGCCCGCGCGCTTGAGTGCGAATAACATGTCTGGACACGATCCGATCACCATCCCCGTCGGCGACTCACCCCCGGGGTTCTGAGACAGATAGTGCAGCGCGCTTTTGCCCTCAACCTGCAATTGAGAGATCAGAATATCCAGCGTCTGCCGGTCAATGGGGTGTACGAGAAAATCGCGCGCTCCCGCCGACAAAGCCTCGAGTATTCTATCAGATGCCATATATTCACCGATAATTACGACGGGACACAGGCCATCAAATACGGGAAGTAGTTTTAATCCCCGTCCGTCGGGGAGCGTTTCAGCGATAAGAGCGAGATCGGGTTTTCTTTCTTCAATGCGTTTCAGAGAATGAAAAAAAGAACCCGCTATGCGCGCGTTTGCGCCCAGTTCTTTCAGCAGTTGCGCCAATTGCATTGCGCGTTGCGGGTTTCCATCTACAATCAGTATGTCTCCCATAAAACCTCCAGTATGTAATGAGTTGTTTTACAAGAGACATCATGCATATTTTGTGCCAGCGATCATAAAATTTATAACATGTTGATAAAAAACCAGTTAAAGATATTATGGAAATTTTTGACTTTGATATCTGACGCATAAAAGGCGACAGTTTGGCTCCTATTTATATAAAAAAATGGCGTCCTTCAAAAGAAGAACGCCATTTTTTCCTTTCTTGCAGACTCTATGGGGATGAGGCCAGAATAATCACAATATTGGAGGGATTGCTAATCCGCCCCGAAAGATTTGTGAGAACCCGGTAAACATAGATGGTACCATCTGTTATGTTGCTATCGCTATAAGACGTGGTCTGGATTACGCGATACCCGGTCAGTTCTGCGTTATCACAGATACCGGTTGTGAACGAGGTCCGGCATTGCCTGCCTGATCCACTGCTCGGACTGCATAGAAATACGTGGTGAACAATTCGGCAGATGTGTCCACATAACTCACCTGATCACTCGATACTGTGGCGATCAGTACAAAGGAGTTATTGTTACCGAGTGACCGGTATATCTCAAAAGAAGCCAATCCGGTCAACTCATTGCCATTGCTGTCTCTTGTGGGAGCCGTCCAGCTGAGTATCACGCGCTGGAAATTCGCCTCGTCTAAGCTGACAATGAGATTCGATGGCGCACCTGGCGCACTCTGATCAGGTAAGACCTTCGCAGAAGCATACAGCGAGAGTTCGCTTTCTTCGTTGTTGGTGCCAACCGCCTGTACGCGATACACATAGGGCTGTTCCGATACCGACGGCGAATCGACGTAAGTCGTCTGCACAGTCATAAAGGTCGCATCGGCCTGGGTTTGTGCAGGGTCTGTGTAGCGCAGCACGCGATACCCGGTCAGTTCTGCTTCTGTATTGGCAGACCAGGTGATGGTAATCTGACTAATCCCACTCCTTGCTTGCACATTGCGCGGCGCTGCCAATACTGGCGCAGATTCAGTGGCCTGAGCAGAGACAGGAGCCGATAGTTCGCTCTTCACATTGGCAGGACCAACCGCACGCACGCGATACACATAGGGCTGATCTGCTGTGACGGGGGTATCTACGTATGTCGTCAATATGGAAGAGAAGACCCGGTCAGGTGTTGCTTGTGTGAGATCTGTATAGCGCAAGATCTCATATCCCGTCAGTTCTGACTCGGTGTTCGCCGCCCAAGTTAAGGTGATTTTCTGCTCGCCACCAGCGGCTTGCACATTGCGCGGGATGGCAAAGCCCTTCGTTGTCACAGATACTGGCTGTGACCGAGGTCCGGCGTTACCTGCCTGGTCCACTGCCCTGACTGCATAGAAATACGTCGTGAGCAATTCGACAGAGGTATCTACATAGCTCACCTGATTACTCGATACTGTGGTGAGTAATGCAAAGGATGTGTTGTTCCCGCGTGAGCGGTAGATCTCGAAGGAGGCCAGACCAGTCAATTCATTGTTATTGCTGTCTCGCGTGGGAGCCGTCCAGTTCAGCATCACGCGCTGGAAATTCGTCTCGTCTAAGCTGACAATGAGATCCGATGGCGCACCTGGCGCACTCTGATCAGTTGCAACCGTCGCAGAGGCATATAGCGACAGTTCGCTTTCTTCGTTGTTGGTGCCAACCGCCTGTACGCGATAGACATAGGTCTGTTCCGCCACCAGTGGTGAATCGACGTACGTCGTCTGCACGGTGGTGAAGGTCGCATCAGCTTCGGTTTGTGCAGGATCTGTATAGCGCATTACACGATATCCAGTCAGTTCTGCTTCTGTATTGGCAGACCAGGTGATGGTAATCTGACTAATCCCACCCCTTGCCTGCACATTGCGCGGGGCTGCCAATACTGGCGTAGATTCAGTGGCCTGTGCAGAGACAAAGGCAGAGAGT
>JAJDYX010000012.1 GCA_022824945.1 Candidatus Latescibacterota bacterium | reverse complement strand
ATTTTGTGATTGCGAAACTTTACATTTTGAAATGGAGCAGGTTACGGCTAACAAACCGTAACCATCTCTGTATGTATTCTGCGGCGGGAGGGCCATAGGTCTGCCAACCCAATACAGGCCCTCCGCCGTTGACACAGACGCACTCAACAGACGCCTGTGTTTATTCTTATCATGAAACGAGATACAATTTCGACGACTCGACCTAGGCTTCGCCAGTGAGTCTGGTAGAATCTGTACACGTTCAGCTATTATTTTTTAATTTTTACATCGGTTTGCGAACACGTTTGAATTAATTTGTAAAAAAAAATCTTCTTACAGTACCATTTTTTGCTCAAACTGCGCAACATCAGCGAAAAAATATGATAATTACATTTTGGATAAAGTCAAGGTTTTTTTACCGACAGGTTAAATATGTCCGTATCTAAACGCATCGCAATATTACGCGGGCAAAAAACCCTTACTGAATTTGCAAGGGAACACCAAACGACCCCGCAAAATATCCATCGCTATGAAAGAGGGCGAGGTCCTTCTGCTAACTTTTTGACCTCTTTGGCATCCAAAGGGATCAATATCAACTGGGTATTGACCGGTGAAGGAGCCATTTACGAAAAAAAACAGAAGGCCAGTAGTATCGCTCTCCTATCGTCAGAATTGGAGAAAGTGCCAGAAGAATTTAGAGAAGCACTGCGGGTAACAGTTCAGGAAGCAAGCCAGCCGCCTCGAACAACCCGCAAACTACAGGTGACCGTTTGGTGTCATAAGGTATTGCGAAAAACCCAGGATGAAATTGATCGTTTGTTTGGTACGTAAAAAGAGCGATATATCATACCATAGACAAGATATTGCTATAAATAAATATGAGAGAAACAAGATAAGAGAGACAAGTCTTAAGGTTTGTCCTGCTGTTCAGAATTTGTCCCAGTTTCCTTTTTTTACTGATTGAATTCAGGATCATTCAATACTGTACCTCCACGCGCTTCCTGATCCACAATATTCTCGCCCGCTGCGGCTTTACACCAAAAAATGTAACTGACTTTGTGGCTGTGGCGTTTTATATTTTGACACAGATTAAGAGTTGCAACAAAGGTCTCATCCCTGTAGATTCCCCCTACAAGCCTGCAGAAATGACAAGGTGGGCGTTTGTCTTTAGCCCTTCATTCGCACTATTAAGGAGACACCGTGGACCTCTCCAAATTTCACGACGATACCATTCTCGCGGAATGGACTCTCTCAGAAGCCGAACAGGGTGAACACGCCGACCTTCCCATAGAAATTGGTGACTGGAGTTGCGCCAACGAAATCCGCGCTGAAATTTTTCTCCCGCATAATGTCGATGACCAGATCTATTGCACCCTCACATCGGGGCATCGAACCGAAGGCATGAGTGAAGACGACGGCTATCGGTTTAACGCCATTGTCTCTCCGCGCGGTGGCAACATCTGGCAGGGTTGGCGGGAATTTCGATTTCCCGCCGAATGCTTTTACACGCTGGGCATTCCCTCTGGCTGGAACCAGATGGTATCAGGAACCATTCGCCTCCCATCGGGCAGTCGCATCCGAAATATCCGCCTGGTACAGCGCGAAATCGCGCGCGGACCTCGCATGACAGATAAAGCTCTGATTAACGCCCTGGACCTGAACCATCCCGGCCTCGAAGCCGCAGCGCAGGCCAATACAACTCAGGCCCAACTCGCAGAAATTGCAGCTTATTTTAGGCACAGCACCTTCAACAGACGTCACGTTATACCCGATCCCACACCCAAAGCCAACATAGAAGAAGCAGATCGTATTCTCGACGGGCACATCATGGACCAGTACTGGCCCGATGGCGTCGATTGGGACGCCAATCCGTATGGATATATCGAATGGTCTATCCGCATCCACGGATTTCCCTACTTCAAACCTCTCGAACTTGCCTGGGCAGAAACGCGCGATCCGAAATACGCAAAAGCTATCGAAAACATCTTGCGCGACTGGATGCAGAAAACCCCAATGCCCTACGGCGTGCGCGCTGGCGGCCTGGCCTGGGGACATTCTCTAATCGTGAGCCAGCGGGCATTTTCCACACTCGTCGATATATTTACCGTAATCTGCGACTGCGCAGACACCGAAGATCAAACCATTATAGATCTGCTCAAATCAATCTATGAACACGAAGCCTACCTCTTAAAATTCGAATCTTTTCCCCCCTCCAATAAAACCATCTCCGAAGGCCGATCCATGCTTGCAACCGCCTGCTCCTTTCCCGAATTTCGGGAATCGGAAGAATGGTATCATGAGGCCAGCCAGCAACTCCTGAACGACATGAATATTCAGGTCATGCGAGATGGCGCTTCTTACGAACTCACCCCCGGTTACCAGATCGCCATCGCTGCCTGGTTCCTGGAAGTCTATGAAGTCGCCCAAAAATTTGGTCGATCTCTGAATCCGGAAATAGAAACCGGTATCCGACGGATGTACGACTGGAGTGCTTCTATCAACCGCCCCGATTTCTCCTGTCCTTCTGCCTCTGACGCTGGCAGCCTGGATGGAGAATTCGCATCCCGGCTTATCAAACCGGGGCGAATACTCGACAATCCAACCGCTTTATGGGTCGGCACAAAAGGAGAAGAAGGACATCCCCCCAACTACACCTCCATCGCCCACCGCGATTCGGGCTATTTCGTCATGCGAAGCGGCTGGGATCGAGATGCCCGATATTGCCTCTTTGAAGGCGGTCCTTATGGACGGTTTCACCAGCACGAAGACATGCTTTCCTTCGATCTCTATGCACATGGCCTGCCTTTTATTGTGGATCCCGGAATCACTTCCTATTTCCCCAATGAATGGACATCATTCTACCGCACCACCGAAGCGCATAACACCGTGCTCGTAGATGGTTGCGGGCAGAACCGCCGCGAGCAGACCATCGCCGAATGGGTCGAATCCGCCCGCGATAAAACCGTCTGGCACAGCGATGAGCGCGTCGATGTTGCCACCGCCACTTACGATGCGGGATATGCCGGGCTGGATGCAGATATTGCCCACCGCCGCGCCGTCATGTTCGTCAAACCCAATTATTTTCTCATCTTTGACGAACTCATCGGCGAAGGGCAACATACCTACGAAGCATTTTTTCACTTCATGCCCTACCGCATTTTGATTGATCCCGATACAAAAGTCGTGCGTACCGGGCGTATGACCCCGCCCAATCTCGAAATCCTCCCCCTCGTCAACATGACGCCCCGGCTTATCTGCGGGCAAAACGATCCCGTACAGGGCTGGCTCGCCATCAGTGGTCAAGATGTGCCCGCACCGGTCGCCATTTACAAAAAACGCGCAACACTGCCCTACCGAACCGGCTATGCCCTCATCCCTTTCTCAGAAGGCACCACCGCTGGCGTCACTTCCAAAATCACCCGCCGTGGCGACATATGGAACGTACACATCACCCATTCAGATGGCAGTATAGATCGCATCAAAATGGACTGGAACAATAGACCAGTGCTCATTTAGCCTCTATCTCCACTATTGGAGGTTTTCATGCAGACCAACTACGACGTCAACATGCAATTAGACGCAAAAGTACCCATGCGAGACGGCATCAATCTCTCCGCCGATATCTACCTGCCTCGAGCACATGGCAAATTCCCCACCGTGCTCATGCGAACACCTTATGACAACAACGCCGACAACATGGTTGAAAAAGCCCGACGGCTTGCCAACAATGGCTATGCCTGCGTTATTCAAGACTGTCGCGGACGGTGGGACTCAGAAGGGGAATATTACGCCTTTCGGGAAGGCGAAGACGGGTACGATACTCAGGAATGGATTGGCAAACAAGAATGGTGCAATGGCAACATCGGCATGGCCGGCAGTTCCTATGGCGGCACGGTCCAGTGGCGCAGCGCGCCGTATCGCAGCGAATACCTCAAATGCATCACACCCCGCGTTATATGCACGGACTATTACTCAGGCCTGGTCCACCCCGGCGGAGCTTTTCAGCTCAACGTCATGATGACCTGGGGCATGCGCACCAACGCCCGTACTGCACAAACCATTGAGTTCCACAACTGGACCGAAGCCTTCCGTGCACTACCCCTCATAGAAATGGACGAACAGGCGGGCCGCAACCTGAATTTCTGGAAAGACTGGGTCGAACACGATGCTTATGACGACTATTGGGAACAATTCAACGACGAAACCAAATGGGGTGAAATCGCCGTCCCCGCGTTCAACATGGGCGGCTGGTACGATCTGTACGCGGCACAGACCTTTACCAACTTCAACGGTTTGCGCCTGCACGGTCGCACTGAAGAAGCCAAAAAGAGCAAACTCATCGTCGGTCCCTGGCCCCATTCTCTCAGCCTATCGCCCAAAACCGGTGACATTGACTTCGGCGCACCATCAATGGTCGATCTGGAAAGCCTTGAACAGCGCTGGTTCGATCACTGGCTCAAAGGCATTGACAACGGCATCGCGGATGAACCGCCTTTGCGCCTATTCATCATGGGCATCAACCAGTGGCGCAACGAGTGCGAATGGCCGCTTGCGAGAACCCAGTGGCAAAAATGGCACCTGCACTCGGGCGGCAGTGCCAACACACTACTCGGCAACGGTACGCTCTCCACAGCCTCGCCAGAGAACGAAACGCCCGATCACTACACCTATCACCCTCACTACCCCGTCCCGACGATGGGGGGCAACAACTGTTGCTCCCCCCACATCGTACCTTGGGGGCCCTATGACCAGCGTCCCATAGAGATGAGGAACGACGTACTCTGTTACACCAGCGCTCCTCTCGAAACAGCCATAGAAGTCACGGGTCCTATCAAAGCCGTCATCTACGCTGCTACCGACTGCACAGACACGGACTGGACCGCCAAACTCGTCGATGTATCGCCCACCGGGTATGCGATGAACCTCTGCGACGGCATCTTGCGCGCGCGCTTTCGGGAAAGTCTCACCAACCCCACTCTGCTCAAACCCGGCAGCGTCTATGCCTATGAAATTGACCTCGGCGTAACCGGAAATGTCTTCAAAAAGGGCCACCGCATTCGCCTCGAAATATCTTCTTCCAACTTTCCCCGATTCGACCGAAATCTCAATACAGGCGGCTCTTTAGGCCGTGAGACCGAGATACGCCAGGCCCATCAAACCGTCCATCACTCAAAAGCATATCCTTCTCACATCACACTGCCCGTCGTTCCGTCTGGATCAAGACCTGTTAAGTGATACAGGATGCGTGACGCGATTTTCCACAAAAAGAGAGCGCCCCAGTATCCCTCTGCCGACAGAGAGGAAAATGCTGGAGCGTTTCAATTTAATGAGATCTACGTTTTATCTCATCGTATAAGCCCTATTGTGTGGTCCAACAGTTAAGAAAACAACTGTTTTATCTGCTCTGCACTCGCAAAAGCAATACTGGCATGTCTGGATATACCGACATTCTTCACAGACAACGAAAATTATCCGAAAGTTTCTATCTATCCGCGCACTACGGCACCCCCGCAAATCTAAACCTCCAGAAACCCGTCCAAGACGTTCTGTGCGATCATAAGGACTTTTGAGAATCAGTTCGACCCTTCGCTTGATACGCTGACGTAAATTTGAGTAACGCGCGAGGTTTCGGGCGAATCGCTCCTCATAAAACGCTTGATATTCATATTCATTCATCCCAAATTTCCGCATGCGTATGAAACTTCAACTGACCTGATTTTTTTCGTTTAAGAATATCCTCCATATCCTCATAAATCGGAGAGTTCTTATCGAGGTTAAAAATTTCTGGTTTCTGTTTGGCAAATTCGATGAGTTCTTCACGCACCACCTTGCGAATAAGTCCTTCCAGTTGCTGAATACTCAGTGTAACTTTCGCTTCTCGTGTTGTCGTTCTATCGTTGCTCATTATGATTATCCTCTTTCAATATCGGGAAAGCATCCCACCCCTGGCAATGATTACAGGTAGAATATATCCAAACTCAGTCGCAAAGTAAACAACCGATACCTAACCGGTAGTCTCTATCCCCGCTCTTGGAGGTTTTTATGCAGATCAACTACGACGTCAATATGCCAGACTCTCGCCCAAATATCCTGCTCATCATGACCGACCAGCAACGCGGCGACTGCATAGGTCTCGACCCGTGCAGTCCCCCGTGTCTGCAAACCCCCAACCTGGACTGGATTGCCCGCACGGGCACGCACTTTCACCGCGGATACTCCGAATGCCCCAGTTGTATTCCCGCTCGTCGCTGCCTAATGACTGGCACAGCACCCGCAGCAAATGGCGTTGTCGGATTCAAAAGCGCTCAATGGAACCCGCCTCACACCCTCGCTGGCGAATTATCCAGGGCGGGGTATCAAACAGAAATGATCGGCAAGCTCCACTTAAATCCCAAACGCAAGCGCTATGGCTTCGATCACATGCAACTGGCAGACGCCACACGGGGCGACCACAACGACTATGTCGAATGGCTACAGCAATACCACAACCGCAATGAAGTACATCCCGGCATGGCCCACGGTATTTCATCCAACGGGTGGATTGGCCGCCCACACCACTTGCCCGAAGAACAGATGCACACCTTCTGGTGTATCGACAGAGCAATGGACTTTCTCCAAAAACGCGATCCCACGGTCCCATTTTTTCTCAACATATCCCTTATCGATCCCCATCCCCCTCTTACTCCTCCGGCTCTCTATTACGACCGCTATATCCAGCGCAACTTGCCCGATCCCGTCATTGGAGACTGGGCACCCAAATACGACGGTCCCCAAAAGGGTCTCGACCCCAATGCCTGGCAAATCTGCCTTGACGAACACGACATGCGCTGTTCTCGTGCGGCTTATTACGGTATGATCAACTTTATAGACGACCAGATCGGCCGCCTCATCCAATATACCGGTGGTCTCAACAATTGCCTGACCATCTTCACATCCGACCACGGCGAAATGCTGGGCGATCACAACCTCTTTCGCAAAACCTGGCCCTATGAAGCTTCTGCCCGAATTCCATTCCTCATACGCGCCCCCAAAAAATGGGGATACCCTGAAGAAACCACTTGCAAAAGCCCCGTCGGCATTCAGGACATCATGCCCACAATCCTCGATGCGGCCGGCATCGACATCCCCGATACCTGCACGGGCAAAAGCCTTCTGCCCGCCATGCAAGGCGATACCGACCACATCAGGGAATTTCTACACGGAGAACACGCCGGCTGCTATGACTACGACCACGGCAACCATTACGTCACCGATGGACATCACAAATACATCTGGTATTCCCAAACGGGTGAAGAACACCTTTTCAACCTGGACGAAGACCCCCATGAAATGCGCGATATCACGCGCAATCCCGACTCTGAAACGAGCGTACAATCCTGGCGAAATCGTCTCATCGAAGTCCTCAAAGACCGTCCGGAAGGTTTTACCGATGGCACAACCTTAATCCCCGGCCAACCCCACGAAGAACTCCTGCCGGGCTACACTCCTGAAGCGGCCTACCCGTATTTATGAGACATCATCAATCTGTTCATCCCGACCGCCCAACACAACGGGCGGTTTTTTTTGTGTCTTTTGAAGCAACTTCTATGCATCTTAGCGGTTAAAATAAGAGTACTCCATTTCCCCAACTCCGGAGACGCCAAATGATATTGCGAATGCTATTAATTCTCATGTTCGTCGCACCAACAAATGTAGTCTGGGCAAATATCGATTCTTTACTCATTGCGGCATCAGATACAACGCGTGCGTTTGGTGAACGCGAGTCGCTGTTAAAAGCGGCTGCAAAAAGCGATCCATTGGGACGCGCGGCCCACGCGCTGGGTGAATTATATATGTTGCAGGGTAAAGCGTATGTACACGATGCAGAGCGATGGTTGAAAAGGGCGATGCAAAAACAGCCCAACAATGGAAATATCTTGACCTCGCTGGCAGAGTATTACTGGCGCATCGGACGGCGAACAACCGCCATAGTATATGCCAAACGGGGTATTGAACGCGATCCCGACAATGTGGGACCATTGTATTGGGCGGCGCGCTTTGAGATGTGGAACATGACCCGGTATCTCAATGGGGAGCGCAGAATTGTGAATTACGGTTCGGATTTCAATAGATACAGGAGAACCGTCAGAACATTGAGTTTGGAAAATTACGGCATTGAGGCACGCGATGCTGCCATTGGTTATTTGACGCGTGCAATTGGCAAACATCCAGACCACTGGCCCTCCCATCACCTATTGGGGCTGGTCTATTACGAAGGCCGAATGGCTCGTGACTTGATTCCCCTATTTGAAAATTATGTGCAACGGCATCCCGACAATGCCCATGCACATTTTTTTGTGGGATTGGGTTATCAAGCTGAGGACCGATTGCAAGATGCGTATGCCTCTTATACCACGGGACTTGCGCGCCTGGCAGAAGAAGAGCAACGCTTTATGATGGGCGTGTTCGTGCTCGCTGATCCCGACTCAACTGCGCCAGATTACGCGGCCATTCGCAAATTCTGGACGGGGCGCGATCCATTGTTTTTAACCGAATATAACGAGCGATTGCTCGAACACTGTCGGCGCGTAGCCTATGCCAATTTGCGATTTGGCGATCCCTTGAAAGGCATTCCCGGCTGGACAACGGATAAGGGACAGGTTTATATCCGCTATGGCCATCCAGTATCTCTGGTGGCGAGACCTGCGGAGTTTCGCACAGGTGTGGATTTGCCCGGTTATATGCAAGATTATCTGGCCTGGCGTGCTCGGTGGCAGATGATGTCGCACAATTACGAGCATCGGAAAGAATTGTGGCGATACGAAGGCTTTACCATCATTTTTGAAAATACGGACACGCGCGATCACTGGAATTTCCGCCTGGGTTGGTTGGATTCTGAAATGAATCCTCTGGGCTTTAAGATGTTTGTCGAGCGCAATCCCGACCACTTTCGAGACCCGTACTGGCACGAACGGTACGACGCGCCACATCAGATCGCGCAGTTTCGCGGAGAAGACGACAAAGCGCGTGTTGAGGTGTATTATGCTCTCGACGCCGATGAAGTCGAAACAAAAGACCTCCGTCCAGGTGTAAAAAGCGTCAACTTGCGCCAGGGCCTATTTCTCTTTGACGCCCAATGGGATACTTTGCGCCGGGATATAGGTCGGGTGCAGCGCATGCCTATCGTGAAGTACAACGCACTCGGCCTGGGCTATTTGCTGGCGGGTGACCGGCTCAATTTGAAAGCCGGGCGTTATTATCTATCGGCAGAAGTCGAAGACCTTATAAAAAAATCTGTGGGTACATTTCGAGATACGCTTGATGTAAGACAATTTTCTAAAGAGCAATTGGACGTCAGCGATTTATTGATCGCGCGGCGTATAGTTGAACGCGAAGACCGCCCCTTTGGGCGCAATCGCTTTCTCATATTGTCAAATCCCTTGCGGCAATATGAGCACAATGGTCAAGCCGTGGTGTATTTTGAGGTTTACAACTTACAACGCGACAGTTTTGGCGCAAGCCATTACAAGCTCACCTTTCAAGTGCGGGCGCTGAGCGATGCCGGCGATGTAGAGCAGGCGGATTGGGTAACAGCTGTGTCTTACGAACAACGCGGCAACCGCGACTGGGAGCCATTGTTTTTGGCATTGGCACTGGATAAAACCATGCCGGGGCCCAAAGCACTGCGCGTAGTAGTCGAAGATTTGCAAACTCTGGAACGCGCAATCTCAACAACGCAGTTTCGCGTGATGTGGTAGCCAAAACACGGAGATGCAATATGGGCAAAGTTGCTGGTATTTTGTTCGCGTTAGTCGTTTCTGTTGGCGCGGCGGAAAAGCCGCAGATGCTGCGCGTCTGGGCAGAGGACCGTTGGGCTGTGGTGACAGTGGGCGAAGTGACCGGAACTGTTGTGATTGTCAGCCCAGCCGTAGGGCGAGAAATTGATTTTGATGAGGGCAATCAATTAGGCGTTTTTCAGGGTGTAACAGAATATACAAAGCACCACAACATGCCCACGCTGACGCAGTTGGTAGCGGGATTTCAGTCTGCTGTATTTCTCAAATTGTCAGATGATCAATACGGCATCTGCGTTACCTTTCGCGACGAGGCTGGCACGCGCTGTCGGTTGCTACACATCCGAGATGTGGAGGAATTGAATCGCATTCGAGATTATATCCATCGGATGGCCGTTGTGCATGACGCGCCAAATTATCCGTTGGTGACAGATGAAAAAGTGACTTATGAAGTAATATCACCCGTTTATCGCGCCTATGAGCGATTGCAAGTCAAAATGGCACTGACAGATGGCGAACAAATAAAAGGTGAACTCTTGCCGATGATGGAAGATGGGCAAATGCTCATCAACACGCCCCTGGGATTTCGACGGATCAAAGTGGGCTCAATTGACCAGATTCGCATTGCATCTCGCGGGGGGAAACGGATGGTAACCGGGACAATTCGGAACGGCCTGAAGTACGGCATTTTGGGTGGGATTACGGGATTACTCGCGGGTTGGTCTTTTGAAAGCTTATCTGCCAAAGATGAAATGCTTCTCGGTACTCTATTGGGCGGAACGGTTGGAGCTTCCGTCGGATTTTTAGATGGGCTGATGTCGGTGGAACGTGCCCGAACATTTCGATTTGGACGTGGTAATGCCGATGGCGAGCCGAAAATTCGACTTTTGCCGCAGCAATTAAAGACACCCAAATCAATTTTTTTTATTTTTTCTTTCTCCATTTGATTGTAACCCAATCTTCACTCGCACTTAATACATAAGAAACAATAATACCTTATTTTCCGGTGTTATTATTTTACGTCCCGTTCATCAAGGAGTTGGGTTATGGTCAATACCTCATCCAAACAATCAGATACCAGCCTCGAACACTATCTCAAAGAACTCTCCCATTCTCATCCCCTCTCTGCAGCAGAAGAATTTGATCTCGCCGTCAAAATGAAGCGCGGTGACCTCAAAGCACGCAATCGTCTGATCAACGCCAACTTGCGTTTTGTGGTCAACGTGGCTCTGAAATACCGCAATCAAGGCGTAGCCCTGGCCGATTTGATCAGCGCTGGCAATGTGGGACTCATCACAGCTACCGAACGCTTTGATGAAACGCGCGGTTTTAAATTTATTTCTTATGCCGTCTGGTGGATTCGCCAATCTATTTTACAAACGCTCGCCGAGCAAGGGCGTATGATCCGTTTGCCCATCAACCGACTGGATCTGCTACGTCGGATTAAAAATTTCAGCGACCAGTATCAATGCAATGAAGGCCGCATGCCCACAGAGACAGAAATCGCCAATGAATTTCACATCACCGAAGATCAGGTCAGCGATATACTGTCTCACAGCCCGATCGTATTTTCTTTGGACAAACCAATTCATGACGAAGATACAACCCTCATCGATTTGATGCCCGACAAAGACCAGGCCCCACCAGATGCTGCAATGTTTCAGAATGCCCTGCGAGATGAAGTCAACGATCTGCTCCATACCCTGGATAATCGTGAAGCCGATGTCATTCGTCTCTATTTCGGCCTCGATGGCTCCAGTTGGACACTTCAGGCCATAGCCAATAAATATAACCTCACGCGCGAGCGCGTGCGCCAAATTAAAGAAAAAGCCCTCCGCAAATTGCGTCACCCCTCTCGAGGGCGCAAACTCATCGCGTATGCAGAAGCTGGCTAACGTATTATCTGATAAAAAATGAAAAGCCTCTGAAGACACGCGCTTCAGAGGCTTTTTTTATGATGCCAAAACTTGATTTGTCTGAAATTGTTATATACATTGATGTACATTTCATTTTTACCGAAACCCAACAGGAGGAAAACAATGGACGTTTTGGAAGCTATTCACACGCGGCGCACAATTTTTAAGTTCAAACCGGGTGGTGTGCCCAAAGATGTGATTGAAAAAATTTTTGAAGCCGGCCTTTGGGCACCCAATCACCATTTGACAGAACCCTGGCGATTTGTAGTTCTGGGAGAAGAGACCAAAGAAATACTGGCGCAACGCTACAGCGAAATTCAGGAGGATAAAGCGGCTGAAGGTGCGAGTGATGAGGCCAGGCGAATATTAAAAGAAGCCGGTTATGCCAAGTTCATGTCAAAGCCCACAATTATTGCGGTGGCGTGTTTGCAAGATGGTGATGAAATCAAGAACCGAGAAGATTATGCAGCCGCGTGTTGCGCCATGCAAAATGTTCAGTTGGCTGCCTGGGCAGAAGGGGTTGGCATGCAGTGGAGCACAGGGCCGATTACACTGGAAGAAAACACCTACAAATTGTTGGGTGTAGATACCGAGAACGAATACATCATCGGATTTTTCTACACCGGATATCCCGATGAAATTCCAGAACCGAGGCGAAAACCCCTCGAAGAAGTGCTGAGTTGGACAGATTGACTCCGCTAACCATGAATGGTTTTGAATTTTTTGTCCTGTATCGCCTGCCCTATCTCGCAGTCCCCTTCTATCTCATCATGTTGAGCGTGCGAATATGGGTATGGATGCGGTTTTACAACCCCGCGCTCAAGCTATTGCCACGAGCCAGAGGATCTGTATATGGCGTGTGGAAGCAGCAGTACCGTCCAACCATTCATATTTTTCCCGGATCGCGCTCACAAAGTACAGAATGGAAGCGCGCGATAAAGGGCTTTGTTTTTTTTACCGGTCTCTATAAGCGCGACAAAGTGCTATGGCTGGGTTCCTGGTCGCTCCATTTGGGGCTGCTCCTGGTAATTGCTGCCCACGTCCGCGTAATTTTGCCGCCCGACCTGGATCCGATCTGTCTGCACATCGCATTGATCGGCAGTGGATTGATGACTGTGTCGGGTACTTATTTGTTGCTGCGTCGCATAATTGTTCAGCGCGTGCGGGAAATTACGGACTTCCGGGACTATCTGGCGGAGTTCATCCTCCTGTTTTTTTCTGCGACAGCATTTCTCGTCGTATTAGACGGTGGCGTGTCATCCGAAACCTTGCGCCACTATGTATCTGGCCTATCGACGGGCACAGCGGCAGTCATTGAAGTGCCACACATTTTTGTGTTGCACATGCTCGCTGTACAGCTCTTGTTGATTGTGATCCCATTCTCCCATCTATTACATCTGGGCGGGATTTTTTTGAGCCGCGAATTTCTGGGCACATCCGATACATTTGCGGGGGAATTTGGATCAGGATTTTCAGGATTAAAGGATGGACAGGATGAAAGCCCCTAACCCCTAACCCCTAACCGCTTGAGAATCAGAAAATTGGAAAAGCCAGATAAAACAGAACGAGAAAAAAAATATATTCCACCTGGTCTGGCGGGCACGTATATGCGGCGCATTGCCGAATCGGACCCGTTTGTTCGCGAGATCCAGGATGAACCATCGGCATTGCGTTTGTACATGGATACGTGTACCAAATGCGGGGTATGCGCGCAGGAATGCCCGGTGTATTACGGGCAACCCGATAAGCGCATGCATCCGGTGGAACGCTCGCGGCAAGTGCTTCGTTTATACAAAAAGTACACGACATTTTGGGGACGATTTTGGAACGCCATTTTTCCAAAGCCAGATTTTGAAGATAACGATGCCGAGTTATTTGCCGAGCGCATGTATGAGTGTCTGACGTGTCGGCGGTGTGCGGCATTTTGTCCTGTGGGAATCGATCATTCGGTGATCTCGCGCGTTGGGCGTTCGCTTGTCGATTTAATGGGTTTGACGCCGCCATCTCTTGCGCAGGGTACGCACAATTCATTTGAAACGGGCAATTTGGAAGGCGCGTCAGCCGAGGCATTTTTGGATGCGATTCAATTTATCGAAGAAGAACTCAAAGAAGAAACAGGACGGGATATTTCAATTCCTTTAGACCGTGAAGGTGCAGAAATTTTCTTTTTGCCGCCGTCGGGTGATGTGCTGGTTTATGCTGAAAATTTAATGGGCATGGCGAAAATTTTTCACGCCATCGGCGCCGATTGGACAATGAGTTCGCGGGCATTTGACGGATCGAATTTCGGATTTACGACCGGCAATAACTTTTCGATGAAGTACGAGAACAAACACTACATCGACACATGCGAAAAATTGGGATGTAAACTCATGGTGATGGGTGAATGCGGACACGCGTATCGGGTGATGAAATTTATGGCCAGCGAAGGACGCTGGTGGGGTGCATTGCCCTTTGAGATTACCAGTGGCTTTGAATATACGGCACAACTTATTCGCACGGGCAAACTAAAATTGGACCCGGGCAAAAACCCGGATGCCGTAACCTATCACGACGCCTGCCAATTTGCTGCCGGATGTGGGATTGTCGAGGAACCCAGAGAGATTTTGAAAGCGGCCTGTGCCGATTACCGCGAAATGCCCGATGGCGGGTACACGCAGTGGTGTTGCGGTGGTGGCGGTGGGTTATCGGCACTGCGCTCGGTGCGTGCGTTTCGGATGGAGGTCTCGGGCAAAAAGAAAGCAGAGCAAATGCGCGAGACCGATGCGAAGATCGTATCAACTTCGTGTTTGCAGTGCCGCACACAACTCAAAGAAATTGCGCGCCATCACAAAATGCCACTAAAAATTACCGGTGTACACGAGTTGGTAAACAATGCGATTGTAATGGAATAGCCAATAGCTCATGTCTCATTTAATTTACATGGACAACGCGGCGACCACGTTTCCAAAGCCCCCCAATGTGCTGGAAGACGCGCTGGCGTTTTACCGCAAATACGGGGTAAATCCCGGGCGCAGTGGCACAGATCTGGCGCAAGAGGCTGAGGCTATGGTCGCCGAGGTGCGTGCATCGCTCGCGTCGTTTTTTGGAGCTATGGGTAGTCCCGACCGGCTTGTGTTTACACACAATGCCTCGGATGCATTGAATATTGCGATTCAAGGCACGTTGAAATCCGGCGATCACGTAATTACAACGCTCCTGGATCACAATTCGGTCTTGCGCCCGATTTACCATCTCTCAAAATACGAGGGCATTGAGGCAACTTATGTGGGCTTTGGGACAGGTGGCTTTATTGACCCCGAGGATATTGAAAGGGCGATCAGGCCAAATACAAAACTCGTGGTAATGACCCATGCATCCAATGTACTGGGCACTGTGCAACCCGTAGCAGAGGTGGGCGCAATCTGCCGCGCACGCGGTGTAATTTTCTGTGTTGATGTGGCACAAACAGCGGGCATGTTGCCTATTGATATGGAGGCGATGCAGGCCGATATTCTGTGTTTTACTGGACACAAGTCACTCATGGGACCAACGGGTACTGGTGGGATGTACGTGCGCGAAGGGGTGACAATTGCACCGTTGCGATACGGTGGAACGGGCGTGCGGTCGGAGTATCCCGACCACCTGGATGAGTATCCCTGGCGATTGGAGTGTGGCACGGGCAATCTGATGGGCATTGCAGGGCTATTGTACGCGCAGAAATGGATGCAACGCGAAGGCGTGAAAAATATTCATGCACGCGAGATGGCGTTGTTCAAACAACTCGTCAATGGCCTGCGCGAAGTCGATGGGACCATTTTGTACTGCGCTGAAAATCACGATCAACACGTACCTGTACTATCGGTCAATATCGAAGGGATGACTGCAAACAATGTGGGTACATTGCTGGATGTAAAGTTCAATGTAGCAACACGCACGGGATTGCAATGCGCGCCAAAGGTACATGAAACCCTGGGCACGAAAGCGATGAAGGGCACTGTGCGACTTTCGTTGGGTCCCTTCAATACCGAAGCGCATATTGAAACTGTGATCGAGGGCTTAAGCGATATTTCCAAACGGCACGGACGAATAAAAGGTCAGGTGTGGAATGGCCTATGAAATTGTGACGCTGGGTGGCAAAGATATTGAGGTGGATGAAGATGGATTTATCCAACAGCCCGAACTTTGGGACGAAGATGTAGCGCGCGATCTGGCCCAACAAGATGGCATTGAAGAGATGACCGCAGATCACTGGCAGGTCGTGTACTACATCCGCAATTACTGGTTGAAATTTGAAATCGCCCCATTGATCCGCCGTTTATGCAAAGAGACAGAGAAAGATATCGATACAATTTACGATCTGTTTACGGCAGGTCCTGCAGATGGCGCGTGTAAAATCGCGGGTTTGCCAACGCCTACGGGGTGTACGTGACCAACTCTATCCCGTACGCGCTTGAATATTCGACATATCTTCAATAATCGTGAGCAAACCCGAGTGGTCGAGTTCTCCACGGCCTTTGACCATTGCAGTCTTGAAAAGCTCAAAAACCTCGCTTGTAACGGGCAAAGGCACGCCAAAATCATTGCTCGTTTTCTGGATGATATTGAGATCTTTGTAGTGCAGTCGAATGCGAAAACCGGGATCGAAGTCGCCGTTAACCATGCGCTCACCCCTGTTTTCAAGAACCCCACAGCGGGCGAGGCCCCCGCTGAGTACCTGAACGATTTTGATTGGATCAACGCCAGCTTTGGTGCCCATTGTGAGGGCTTCAGATACGCCGGCAATAGTGACGGCAACGAGGATCTGATTGCACGCTTTCACAGTTTGCCCCGCACCGAGAGGTCCACATAAAATCGCACTTTGGCCCATAACGTCAAAGAGCGGTTTGACCGCGTTAAACGTATCTTCATCGCCACCAACCATAATGGAAAGGGTGGCGTTTTGAGCGCCGATGTCGCCACCGCTGACGGGTGCATCAAGGCTTTGAACGCCTTTTTCCGCGAGCACCTCCCCCACCTGCGTGGTGACACTGGGCGCAATAGTGCTCATATCAACGAAAATCAGCCCCTCGGGCGCCCCTTCAATAATGCCGCCCTCGCCCAAAGCAACACTCTCAACATCGGGCGAATCGGGCAACATAGTGATAACGATATCGCTTTGTTCAGCCACCTCTTTACCAGAATACGCTTCTGCCGCTCCTTTACCGACGAGTTCATCAACTGCATCTCGATTGCGGTTGTGTACGACGAGTTCATATCCAGCATCTATTAAATGCCCGGCCATTGGCTTGCCCATGATCCCGAGACCGATAAACCCAATTTTTGGCTTCGACATGTATTGAACTCCTTTCAACGAAAAATATAATTTGTCAAAACAAGGATTTCTACAACTTCCTCAACTCTGCAAGTGATGGAAAGGCATGCCGCTCCCACACCCGAACGACCACCCCATCCACGATATATGCCAGTCTCGGATACCCATGTGCATGGGTCAACCGCTTGAAATCGGCAAAAGAAATAGTTGCTATGGTAAAACGCGGTCGGAACTGTATTTTGAACTGCGTGGTCACCGGATGGTCTTTGGGATACTGGCTCAAAGCAATCAATCTCGGCACTTCTGGATCAGCAGCCCAGACATTGAGCTTGGGCACGGCGGTCTGGCAATAGCTGCAATTTGGACTGAACAACTCGATCAGGTAGGCACCCTGCATCAAATCGATATCCGTATCTAACAGGGATAAACCTTTCAGATAATCACCCACTTGCAGGTCTGAGTCGGCTATGCGGTCGCGCTCGGGCATATATCGAAAACCCAGTACAGTCAGAGAAACCAATCCACCGATCAGAACCACCCATCGCCCCCATGCCCATAGCGCAACAGCCCGCCGACGCAGCCCCCACCAGGAAAAGACCAACAACCCCAGCATGAGAACATTTTCCACCATCGCCTCAACTGGCGATCGCTCGATTAGAGTGCCAAAACATCCGCAACTCTCTCCCATTCCCCGCTGTAAAGCATGGGCGGTAATCGCGATAAAAAAAATCATCATCACCGATCCTATGGGTAAAACGAGACGCGGCTTCCAATCGACCAAAAGTGCAACACCCACCAGGCATTCCAGCGGACCGAGCAACAGAGCGAACCTGGCGACCGTTTCCACTGTCTCGTGCCCAACAAAAATCTGGGCAGGCATCACAGCCTCCCAAAAAAAGAGCACGGGATCCCATATCTTAGTCAGACCAGCCACCAGAAAAACCACACCCATAATCCGCTGGCTTACCCACAGACTCTTTTCTAATGCACTCATAGATATTTTCCTCATTCAATCAACAAATAACGGCTGATTGGATCGCGGTACAATACCCGCTTCTTCTGCACGCGCAAAAAGATCGACCAGTGCAGCCTCACCATCTGCGCCATAATCCAACGTGTAGTCATTGACGTAGAGATCGATGTGCTGCTGCATCACGGCTTCGTCCATCTCCTGCGCGTGCTGGCGAATATAATTTTTAACTCCATCGGGATTTGAATGTGCATATTCCACACTGGCACAAAGAGATACATCAATCTGTTGAATTTTTTCTACGCCCAGATCGCGTCGGGCAAGAATACCGCCGAGCGGAATGGGATATCCCGTAGATTCCTCCCACCATTCGCCGAGATCAATGACTTTGTGCAAACCATAATCGGGATAGGTAAATCGCGATTCGTGGATGATCACGCCCGCATCGACATCGCCTTTTTGCGTGGCCTCCATAATCTCGTGAAAAGGCATCGCGACGAGGTTGTCAAGCGCGGGATTAAAGAGACGCAACAAGAGCGCGGCCGTGGTGAGTTTGCCGGGAATGGCAATGCGTTTTCCCAACAGATCGCGCGGATCAAGGGCATCGGAAGCGATAACGAGTGGGCCACATCCGCGCCCCAATGCCCCCCCTGAATGCAACAGGCAATACCGGTCTCGCATAAGTGCAAACGCATGGAATGATATTTTGGTCATATCCAATTTACCCGCCATAGCCATGAGATTCAAGGTTTCGATATCTTCGAGAATCTCGCGGCATCTGGGCGCGCCATCTATTTTCCCGTGAACCAGACCGTAGAAAATATACGTGTCATTTGGACACGGGGAATAACCGAGAGAAATGTGGGACATGGTGAACCTCGTGTCATAGGGCCTCAATGAATTTTCGCGCTGCAATTTGCACACTCTGAACAGCGCGTGGAATATCCCAGGCGTCTTTGTTGCGGTCTTCCACGCGATTGCTGATAGCGCGCAATTCGAGAAATGGAACCGTATAAAGCGTGCAGACATGCGCTGCAGCCGCGCCCTCCATGTTTTCGCATATCGCATTAAAACGCGCTGCCAGTTCATTTCCGATATCCTCGCGCCCCGTACATTGTTGCACCGTAACAAAAGGACCCTGCATAGCGCATTCACCCGATTGTTCAAGTATGTGTTGCGCTCTGGCGACAAGTGCAGGTTCAAGAGGATATGTATTGTAATAATCGCGTTCTGCTGACAGGATGGGAATACCGATCTCATCGGCAGGAGACCATCCAGCAGATGTGATAACGCCTAAATCGCCATAATTTTCTTCGGTCGCAAGTGCGAGGTCGCCTTTGTTCAGACCACTGCTGAGATAAGCACCTCCAATGCCGATTTGCAGGACGAACTCAGGACTGATTTCTTGCAGTGCAACAGTCAGAGCCTGTGCCGTATTGACCGCGCCAATACCCGTTTCAATCAGGACAACGGGGTTGATGCCAATCATACCGCGAACCCAGGCGCGATGACCTATGCGCTGCGTTGTCACCTGTTGAAGGCTGTCGCGCAAACACTGTTGCTCATAAGCCGTCGCTGTCAGGATGAACAGAGGATCGGGCATGGTCGAGCACCTAAAAAGAAAAGGGCATCTTCAGAGGCACGGTTCGCCGTGCAGGTTCGTACCATCCCTGAGGAGCAAAGTGATCGGAATGCAAATAGCATTTTACATCTACCTGATCACGCCCCTCGGTAAAGGTCAAAATCCGACTCATCGGCACGTTCTTTTGCCCGTGAAATTTTGAAATTGCAGCGACGTTGATAAATGTCGCGCCCCACTTCTGTTCCACATGCGAACGCCCGCCGGTCGTATCTTCGGGATTTGTGTGCGTGTGTCCGCCCAGCCAGATATCACAAACACCGGGATTATCTGCCAGAACGCCTTCAAATTGTCCGCTATCTGGCTTGCCACCCACCCAGTAGAGATACGAAGCTCCAATAGGCGCGCCATCGTCAAAACGACCGTGATAGCCTTCATCTACCCCCACCCAATCGAGCGAAGCAACCGTCGTCTCTTTTAACATATGGTGATGTGCGGAAATGATAATTCTATCCCGATGGGAAAGCACCATATCGCGCCACCATTCAAATGTCTCCTGCGTGACCGCGCCCGCGGGATAACCGCCCCTTTTCCCCCGTCCCACAGGTGGCCCACCGTCATTCCGATCTCCCATACACAAAAACAGAATATTGCCCACTTCAAAAGAATACCGATCCCACTGTCCGGTTACGGGATATGGTCGTTGGTCGGCATAAACACCCGAATATTCGGCGCTCATACCCATCGGATCCACCCACTTTTGAAACCACCACTGCGTCTCTTCATCAGGACCACTCGCATCGTGATTGCCCACGATATTGTAAAAATGCGACCGCGGATGTTTAGTCGATACACTGTATTGCCGAACCACTTCCTCGCCTTCTTCATCATCGGGCGGTTCCTGTGCCCCGGATAGATCGCCAATATCGAGCATCACATCCCATTTAAAATCCCGCTCTGCCTGTAAAATGGCTGTTTCCAAGCTCTTTCGCCCCCGCCGCAGATCCGTTCCCACATGCGCGTCCCCACCAGCCCAGAGTGTGAATGCGCTCATTGCGACCCCCGCCAACCGATATCAATACTTGTGTACCCATTCGTATATCGCTTCAAATGATCTGGTATATTCTTTAAAAACCACTGGCCTGATTCCGGTATCTCCCACGGAATATCGATCCTGTGGTTGCGATCTCTAAACCCAATCGCGCACGAAAGGCGCGTCTCCTCCAACCGATTGGGAAATGCCCCGTGGTACGTGCGGTGGGCAAACACAATCATATCTCCCCCATTTGTGAACAGAGGCACCAACCCCGGAATATCAAATCCCGCGTAGCGATGTTCTTCCTCGCCTTCGGGATAAAACGAACGTCGATCTGCCGTCATCTTAAATCCTCTGGGACCTTCCCATCCCTCCACATGAGAATCTTCGATCACGCACAGACCGCCGTGAACCGGGCGCGATCCCGTCAGATAAAACCACTTGCCCGACGGCCAGAGTCCGCGATTCAACACATCGCCCGAGTTCAAAATTTTATCGGAATATCCACACCAATCGGTATGCCACCCCACGGGCTGAGACCCCGACATGCGAATAATCGCAGCAGAGCGATGGACGGTCATATCATCCGTACCAATCAAATGCCGGTGAATAGCCATAAATGGTTCGTATTCCAAAAGCTCCCAGGCACCTGGTCCAGATTCGATCCACGCATGTCGCGTGCGACTTTGCCCGCACTCTAACGTCCCGTCTGGATCTGTGCCATCATACACTGCCTGTTTGAGATTCTCAACAATCTCATCCGGCAACACATCTTTAATAATCGCAAACCCATGCGCCTCCAGGCATTCAGACATAGCATCGAGTTCATCTGTCTCAAACTCATAGCAATAGCCCAAATCGGGCTTTTTAATGCATGTGCTGACATGGTGTAAGTCAGTATGTGAATAGTCTGCCATATTTCCCTCCATTGATAATCGCGGATGAAACGGATGACGCGGATGACGCGGATGATTCGGCGGTTTAGCGCGTATTTTGATACAGAACCGCGTTGAGTGAATTAAACTGCATTCATCTGCGTCCATCTGCGTCTATCTGCGGATCAGAAGACAGAGCATTTCCATCTGTCACCTGGCACCCGGCCAACAACACTTCTTGCACGGTCAAATCGTGTGCCTGGGAATAATCCGGTTCTTTCTCGCCATTCATACACGCCCTCAACTCCCTCAACAGCGTAGGAAAACTATCGGGAGGTTCAATCTCCAATTCTTGCCAACCGCTCTGATATCCTTCTGCTCCCTCTTCTAAGCACAAACTCAGATTATTGGAGCCAATGGGCGCGTGAATCGCTGTCCCTGCCGTCCCGTGTACCTCAATCCGCCGTGCCATACCCACCTGCATGGCGGCCATATCAATCGTGCCGAGACCGCGTTCAAAATCGTGTACTACAATCGCATTGTCAACGACAGTTCGTTTGCCATAATGTTTTCGGAGAATCGGATGTACATCTGTCGGGCGCCCCATCAGAGCTACCATAATATCTACGAGGTGCCCCGCCATCTCAAAATAAATCCCTCCGTGATAAATACCGTTCTCCTCTTCCAACTCCGTGCGCCAACTGTGGGGCTTTGGGATATGCCCGCGGTAAGCGTAAATATCACCCAATACACCCAACTTTGCCAATCGAATAATCTCGTGAACAGCCGGATTATAACGCCACATATAGGCCAAATTGAGGACCAATTGTTTGTCCGACGCCAATTTTTGGATGCGCTTAAACTGGTCCAGATTGACACCCGCGGGCTTTTCCAGCAACACATGCTTGCCTGCGGTGAGTGCACGTTCGGCATAATCCAGGTTCTGATAGACATGCCCTTCTACAATAACAGCATCGATCTCACTGTTTAACACCGCGTCAACCGAATCGAAAACGGGAATATCCAGCCCCTCTTCCGCACTCTTTTCCCGTCGAATTGCAATCACTGAGGGATCTGGATCGTACATGCCAATGAACGCAACCTCATCGGGTGATCGCGCAGCTTCGCGCAAGTGCATACCCGTGTGACTGTGCCAACAACCTAAGAACGCAATTTTTAATGCCATTGAAAACTCCTTTATTATCTCATCTCAAAATCCCCCGAACCAACCGCGTGTCGTTCTACACTCCCCTCTCGAATGGTCACAAACGCCGATGTCCGAATCTGCAACTGCACTGTGCCCTCAATCTCCCGAAGCGGAAAAAAGCAATGCGCCGCCCCCGTATTTGTAATGCGAAAACCGGGATCGTCTTCGAGAATAACATGCTCACCCTCCATGCGTTGAACGTGCAACCCGCGCGTTGTACCATCGCCAAATGTCACCACGGCAACAGCACCATCTATGTCACCCATTTCAGGCGTACCATTCACGACCAATGCATGATACGGCGCACCATCCTGTATTCGCAATACATCTGTAACCTGCTCCGTATAGATACCTTCACCCGTTAATTGCGCTGTCTGCCATTGTATCTTCTCCCCACCCCATAAACCCAGAACTCGCGCTTCACCATCCTGTTCGCGCACAAAACCAACTTCGCCTTGAAATATAAGATCGCCCCTGTGAAAGACTTCTGTCCCGGGTTGCAGAACAATATGATCTGTAACCCCTCGGTGGCGCACTTTCAGGTACACGCCGTGCCCGCCAATATCCTCTACCTCAACAGAATCGACAAATGCCTGGCCTTGAAACGGTTCGTGAATAGCGAGGAACCGACTCGGCGCTCTACCTTTTTGCCGAACCATCAACATGGGCATCCGAAAGCGATCAATCAGTGTTTCATCTTCATCTGCGCGCCGCACAGAAGGCGCATCACCCACAAAAAGTTCGCTATCCTTCAACCCCATAAGATGAATACGCACGGCAACAGCATCATCTCCTTGAAAAGTGACACGCGCATCCTGTACACGCTCGCTATGCAGTACATTTTGAAAAAATGCAAGCGCGACATTTCGCCCCTCTGCATCCCCCTGATCGCGTTCGTGTTCTGGAAATCGCACCTTCACACCCGGTAGCAAATTTTCACCATAGTGCTGCAACGGCACATTGACCTCTGTCTGCATATCGCCATCTGCGCTTCCGTGCATAACCCAATCGCGCTGATCGCCGCCTCGAACGCGAAATACGTCAACCACATAGTGATCATCTCCTCCCACATTTACGAGCATGACCAATCGCCGATATTCTTCGGCAAGTCCGGGATACACACCCTCCCCACTCGCTTCCACCCATTGCACCGGATCATAAGCGGATTCAAACGCCAGCAGGGAGCCATCTATAATACCTTTGCGGTTGGAGCGTTCCTGTTCTTCTTCATCGATCAACACAGTATTGTGGCATAAGGTACTGACCGTCCAGCTTCGGTATTGGGTGTGGGTATAACCCACATCGGAGAGCAATTCTTGCCCCTTTGCAAAAAGCATCAGATTCAAATTATCCGCATGGGCATGCCCATAAGCTCCCGAAAAATGCAGATGCACCTGCACTTGATGTTCGCCCTTGCCCCTTCCCAACCACGCATGCCCCACCCCTGGCAATAGTGTTGAATGCGACTGTTCAAGCGGCTTGACATTGGGATCAACCCGCCGACTATCTCGATATGCCCATGCATCGTGCATGGGAATCCATCGTCCATCTGGATATCTGCAAATATCCAGATGCTGGCTTGCCTTTTTTACAATACCAATATCTCGTTCCAAATCGAGATTGTCGTACCGCACGCCATCATCCGATACATAACCCAATGGATCGGAATGCCCTTTCAGCGCATCAAATACCACTTGCATACCCGCCATTGTCATTCGGTGGTACCCCAAACTGCCTTCATGCCAAAACCCATCCGCATAAAATTGACTCTCAAACAGTCCGATACTGCGTCGAACCGCTTCATGCACCAATTCGGGATCACCCAAAACGCGTCCCATCACCGCATACCCGCGATAGATATGGGGGCTCGCATTGGTATAGAGAATCCCATGATATCTATCCTGTTGAATGGCCCCGCGAAAGAAATCGTCCTCAATTCGCTGCTTGACATCAACCCCAATCGCATCGGACAATCGCTCCAACTCACCACTCGTATAAATCGCATCATAGGCCATAACCAGATTGGTCGGCATTTCATCGTGTCGCCACCGCCCCCACTTTCCCCCATTATTTGGATAGGGTGGTTCAAACACAAAACCCTTTTGTTCATGTGGCCGATCATAACTCACCAGAAAACCTGGATAATACCGCGCGAATGCGTCCAGAATCAGCGCCGCGCGTCGCGCATACGTCGCATCTCCTGTTGCCTGGTACAACTGCCCCAAATCTTCTGCAATCGCCGCAAAATACACACGCGCTTCCCGCCACGCCTTTGCCCGGAAATGATACCGATAACCCGTCTCATCTTCCCAAAACGGATATGTCACCGTCTCCCCCACCGGGTTGACGACCGTCAGCACCTGATCATCGGGATACGCCTCATTGGGAAACACCATCTCACAATAGCGGCACTGCACGCGATGCGGATCTTTAATGGACCACCGCAACTGCCCTTCCTGAGCACCTGCATCGCAATCGGGGCACCCCACAAACCGAAACCCCGTCTTATCGGGGATCAACGCCACCATCTCCGCTTCGGAAAAAGCCATCACTGGCCGCACGCGCCGTTTCAGACGCGCGATTTCCTTTTCAGTTAAATTTACCTGATAAACCGGGCGTTCACTGGCTTGCATAGCCAATACTCCTGTAAGAATTTGTATTGTGATAAAAAGAATGCGTATTGACATTTTATTTTATCTCATCCAAACGCGCTCGGAACCCGGGCAGAAGAGCAGTGACCAGAGCCGTTGCAACCATGGCGACACTGGTGTGTAAACCGAGGGCGAAAGGCGCGCCATAGACTTCGGTGAGTTTGCCAATTTGCAGACTACCAAGCGGTCCTGCGCCAATGGCGAGGACGAGTGTACCCATTGCGCGATCTCTCATATCATCGCGAGCAGCGATAAGCATAATAGAGCTTTGCATCACAGTAAAAAATGCATGTCCCAGGCCAGCAAGTATGAGGAGAAAGATGGCCAGTGGAAAGGCAACCGACGTGCCGAACAGAGTGAACGCACCCACCCAGGACGTGCCAAAGGCAAAAACAAACAGCGCGAAGGCCTGAAAAATCGATCCAATGGAAAATATCCAGCCACGGCTGAGGCGAGAGCGCAACACACTGACCGCGTAGAGGCCAAAAAGCGCACCAATGCCATTGCATGCGCCCAATATGCCGAATTCGAGCGGGCCTTTGTGGAGAATATCGTGTGTAAAAATGGGCAGTATGGTCTGGTAGGGAAACGCCAGAAAATTCATGATCACAGTAATGAGCAGCGTACCCATAATCGGCTGACTCGTGCGTATGTATTGCAAGCCCTCGCGCATCAGTGTCCACGGAGAAGTCTTGAGAATCGCGGGGTGACGCGGCACTTTGACGCGCAGCATGATCAGGAATGAGATAAGAGAAATAAAAAAAATAGCGATATAACAGTCCTGTACGCCAAATAGAGCGTAAATATATCCGCTCAAAAAAGGGCCGATCACGCGAGCGATATTCTGGGTAAAGCTTTCGAGCATCATCGCTTCAACCGTGCGCTGCTTGCCTACCAAATCGGGCACCAGAGCGCGGCGAGCAGTCCAGTTGAGAGACCACGAGAGGCCAAATAGCACTGCGGCAACCGCAAGATGCCAGAACGCCAGTCGATTGGCCCAGATCAGCATGCCAATCGTTGCGAGGACCAGTACGCTGAGCCACTGCGAGAGAATCACGATGCGAACGCGCCCAACGCTATTGATCAATGGCCCGGCGATAAAACCGATGAGCAACAGGGGAATAGATCGGTAAAAGCCAATCAGTGCAACGGCAAACGCGGAATGGGTAATCTCAAACACAAGCCATCCCGCGACAATCATTTCCATCCACATGGCCTGCCACCAGAGCATATTGCTCAGGATCAGGTAGCGAAAGCCGGGGTTGCCTAAGGGTGTAAGGGACCCGCGAAAGGAAATGGCAAATTTTCCCATTCTTCTGATGCGCATGGCCGAGTTTCAAATCCAATCTTCAGAGCTCAAATGATATAACCTGTCGCGATGGCTACCGCCCAATTTCAAAATCGCGCACCACAGCCTTTACCATCGCCACGAGCACATCGTTGTCGATGCGCTCGCGATAATTGGGATTAATATATTGAAATTGGATCTTGCGATTGGGCGCAATCACAAAGACCGACGGCACGGGCAAAGAGCGGTTTCTATTATTCGTAAACGCAACGCCATAAGCCTTTGCTGCCTCAAATTCTACATCCGATAACAGTGAAAACTCGAGCCCCACGCGATCGCGCACCTCAGCCAATTTTTCAGGCGGATCGGGCGCAATAGCAATAATTTCAAACCCCAAACCATCCAACTGTGACTTCAGTTCCTGCAGTTGTCCCAACTGCCGTCGGCAATGCGGTCACCAGTATCCGCGATAAAAAATCAAAATTGTCGGTTTTTTGTGCGCGCCCAGATCAAACTCCCGTCCATTCGCATCAGCGAGCGTCAGCGCGGGGACTTCATCGCCAACCATCAGGGGATGCACCTTATTCGGCGCATCGGGCAATTGCGCGTGTCCCCATCCAAAAGTACCAAATACCACCAGCAACGCGATCCAGATTATTTTCTTCATAAAACTCTCCTCTATATTACATAACGAACATCACAATGAAAGAATCTTTCTGATCTTCCCCGGCTGTGCCCAGTTGCATTTCCCTTCACCGTTGAGTTGTCTCAATAAAGCGGGAATACCAGGATGTTGAAGCGCAGAGCAAATCCGCTCTGCATCGGCCTCGTTCCAACAAGGGATAAACGCCTGCATGGCCTGGTTTGCTTGCCACACTTGCCCCTTCTCACTGCTTAATATGAAGGGATGGAAGTCACGCTTACCATAAGCCTCCCAGATAACCTTGTAGGGCGCAAAAGAATACGGACCAACGCCGAGCAGCGACCACCAGACGCCTTTGGCAATAGCAGACTGGATCAAGGTACCTCTCCGACCAGCGAGTTTACCTCTGCCCTCAGTGAGATATTGTTTGAGATCGGCATATTGCTCAATACAGTCCCATGAAAGCGGTCGTCCTGTATTTCTATTGTATGGAAGCAGAATCCATTTATGCGGGACCATATCCCCATTTTTCCATATCTCCTTTGTTGCAAGCGGAAAGAGAAATTCTCCGGGCAAATACTTTGGCTTATCCTCGAACATGAAAATCGCATTCGCGCCGCAAGTATTCACGCCCTGGCGCGGTTTCTGGTCAGGCGACAGTTCAACTTTGATGGAGCTATCGAGATCCGCAGTATCCCCGCGTTGAAGAACGCGCCATTGATCGTCAGATGCCTTGAGAGGAACCGCCCGGTGTTCAATCCAGTTCCCACTGCGCTCTCTGAAATACTTGACGGGAAATTTATGAGGCACATCCATGCGAAACCTGGCGCAGCAGTAAGATGTGCCAATACTCTCAAACACCTTTGTCGCGGTAAATTCAAGTACCTCATCCACCGCAAATCTTCGACCACTGGCAATATAGTCACGGAATCCCCTGTGAGCGTCACCTGAGAAGAGAGAAAGTGGCACAAAGAAACACCCTATCCCATTCTCGTGCAATAATTTACCCAGAACGACTTTCAATACCAGAGCCGCTATATCGGTACGCGAGGAACCGAGTAAGACCTGTTTTTTATCGGGCACCAGCCCTTCTGATACAAAATGGAGCTTGAGTATCTCCTTATATGAATCGGACAAATCCGTAAAATTTGCCCACGGCGGGTTGCCAAACAGGATGTCGTGATTGGTATTCGGAGGATTTGTAATCACATCTAAAGCGAGAAGCTGAGACGGGGGGAAATCAATCTCAAATTTCTGACGTGCTTTACGTTGAAATGCCTGAAGATGTGATGCGCGGACCTCGATCAAAGTCAGCCGGGATAGAAGTTCCGGCGCAATCCGAATACCTCTCGATCTGGCGAGACGGAATAGTGCGAGTGCGAAAGCGCCCTGTCCCGCAGTCGGGTCACAAATAGAAGCCCCTTCAATCCACGCATCGAAAATACCCCATCGCTCAATAAGCCATTCTGCCCACTTAATCGGAGTAAAAATCTGCCCGATCTCAACACTGTGTGAATTGTTTACAGACATTCTTTTCAACCCATTCCAGTGCAATCAGTTATGTCAATCATCTGATGAATTTTCTCCAACGTAATCAGATACTGAGTACGGATTCATTTCGCCATTGAAAACACATATCGCATCTATACACACCTGTTCGCCTGAATTCAACTCTATTATACCCGCCTGAAAACACCTGTCAACCGATTTGTGTCAATGAGGTGTGGGAATATCTCATTCCATTGGTTATTTTTAATCCGTTCAATTAAAAAAAGACGACACTGAAAAAATTCTCAGTGCCGCTTTTTCATTTTTTAGACTATATTTTGTCTTTTAGTTTAACAAAATATCAAGAGAAAAGGAGATATTGGGATGCAGCAGAAATTCATGGGCAGAGCCATAGAGCTCTCGCAGATTCATATGAGGGCGGGAGAAGGCGGCCCATTCGGTGCGATCATCGTCAAGGACGGAAGAATTATTTCGGAGGGGTATAATGAGGTGCTCTCCAGCAAAGATCCCACAGCCCATGCGGAGATCATGGCCATCAGAAAGGCAACATTCAAGCTCAACACCTTCCACCTCGTGGGATGCGAAATCTACACCAGTTGCGAACCCTGCCCCATGTGTCTCGCCGCTATCTACTGGGCCAGGATCGAGAAAATTTATTTCGCCAATACTGCTGAAGACGCCAGGAATATCGGCTTCGACGACCAATTCTTTTACCAGGAATTGCAACTGCCGAGGGCCGAGCGCCAAATCCCCTCCCAGCGATTGTTGCGCGATCAGGCATTAGTAGTATTCAGGGAATGGCAGGAAAAGGTGGATCGCATTGAGTATTAAGGCGACTTTGCTAAATAAAAATCAAACCTCGTGCGCGCCTTCAATAACACCGCTCAATTGTCAATTGCCTGTTGTGCAGCTTCCAGGAAAGTCGCATAGCTTCGTGTACCGCGGAACTTTCGGACAATCACACCTTTGGCATCAATAAAAATAGAGGTGGGAATGGCCGCAACCTCGTATTCCCTGGCAACAGCTCCGTTTGAATCGAGAACAAATGTCCAGGAGAATCCGCGATCTCGGAGAAAATTCTGCACAGTGGAAAGCGATTCTCTAATATCAATACCAACGATCAGGATACGATCACCCATAGCCTGTTGCAGCTTTTCCATGTCGGGCATTTCGACACGACAAGGCCCACACCATGTTGCCCAAAAGTTGAGAAACACGGGTTTGCCGCGTTGTTCAGAAAGTTTGAAAGGCTCACCAGTGATAGTTTCAAGGGCGAAGTCCGGCGCTCTTTGCCCAACTTGAATGCCAATAGGAATGGATGTAGCCGTTGTTTCCTGACCGGGGGATGGAGCAAATTGGCCGTCAGAAGATAGGTCGGATGACTGTATCGGTTTCTCGTCCTTGCCACAGGCGATGACAAAAAACGCCAGCATAAGGCCGACGGATAGATATTTCATGACATTCTCCTTCGGTCAAGCGGTATGAAAAATGACATCGGCAAAACTGTACCTATAAGATATTATTTTTTTTAAAAAGAAATTCAAGTCGAATTTTATATCTTCCGGACGCTATAAAGCCTTAAAGACCTTATGGTGTCCTTTCTTCTAACTGAAAATAGCTCATTGGGGTTGCACTCTTTTCTTTTTTAATGGAAGTTTGCACTTTGCACATCTCTTCAAAAGTGATAATTTAGACAAGAAACTGATGGGTTGAGCAGACTGACCATTGACTACTGACTACTCGCCTCATGAATGATATTGTAATCTATTCTGCTACAAGCCTTTGCGCTGTTTACTTCATTTTGATCGCCATTTTTTTATTTGGCCTTTTTCGCAGATCGCGGCGAGTAAATGGACGCCATCTATCCGTTTCCGTTATTGTACCTGCTCGCAATGAAGCCACCAACATCGATGCGTGTTTACGGGCACTATCCTCACAGACCTACCCTGCCAACCATCTGGAAATTATCGTTGTAGATGACCGCTCCACCGATGATACCGCTGCTCGAATCGACAAATGGGCGCGCTGTTTACCCAACCTGAGTCGCGTATCTGTCACACAGCAGGACTACGATTGCCCCAAAAAAAACGCCCTGTGGCAGGGCATCAAACACGCGCGTGGAGATATTATTTTTACAACGGACGCCGATTGTCGGCCCGGTCCCAATTGGATAATCTCAACCCTCGCGCACTTTGCGCCCGAAGTCGGCATGGTCATCGGCCATGCGCCCCTGCTACAAAACAAAAAAGCACTATCGGGTCTGCTATCTCTCCAGGCACTCATAGTCTCAACGCTCGCAGCGGGCAGCGCGGGCATTGGATTTCCGCTCACCTGTTCGGGGCGCAACATGGCCTATCGCAGAAAAGCCTTTGATGAGGTCAACGGCTTTAGCGACATCGGGCATATCATCGGCGGCGACGATGTATTGCTCATGCGGCAGGTCGCACAAAAAAGCGCGTGGAAAATTCGGTTCAACGCAGACGCCGATGCATTCGTCCCCTCGGCATCACATCCCGACAACCTCATCAATCGACAGGTACGCTACCAATCCAAAACCATCCACTACGGCATTCCCACCTTGATTCTGGCTCTTGCGGTATATATATTCCATGTCATTCTGGCGGCACTACCCATTTTGTTCTGGACCGACGCTGAATTATTTTATGTGGTCGGCTCTTGCCTGGGAATAAAAATAATCGCCGATGCCGTTTTTTTGCTCCTGGGCAGCATCCGGTTCAAAAGCCCGAAATTGCTCCTGTGGTTTCCTGTTCTCGAAATCCTGATCATTCCCTATATTGTCATCATCTGCGCGCTCGGCACATTTTCACCATTCAAATGGAAATAATATGTTGTCAATCAAACTCCTGCCCGAAACCTTCATGCGATACCATCGCGCAATCACACCCCGGCGGATATGGAATGCCTCAAAAGTGGTCGCGTCCTACGCCCTCTCCAATCTGTTTCGGCGGGATATCCGCATGGGCAAACCCTTTGTGCTTATGGTCGAACCCACCAATTTCTGCAACCTCAAATGCCCGCTCTGTCCCTCTGGCAATGGCGATATGACCCGCGAGCGCGGCATTATGCCATTTGAACACTTCAAACATGTCTTCGAACAACAGGCGGATCACCTTCTACTCCTCATGTTGTGGAATCAGGGCGAACCCTTTATCAACAAGCACCTCACGGACATGATCCGATTGGCCTCCGCGCACAATGTCCCCACACTGACCAGCACCAATGTACACTACATCAAAAACCGGGAAACCGCCCGGGACATCGCCGATTCCGGCCTTTCCGAACTCGTGGTCTCTCTGGACGGCGTCACACCCGAAAGCTATGTCAAATACCGCGTGGGAGGCAATTTTGACCGCGTGCTCGACGGCATCCGCCTGCTCGTTCAGGCAAAACGCGATCTACAAAGCAACCACCCCCTGATCCACCTGCAATTTATCATCATGAAACACAACGAACACGAAATTGAAGCCGCACGCAAATTCGCTCGGGAGTTAGGCGTGGATCGCCTCTCACTCAAAACAGCCCAGGTTTATACCGAATCCGATGCAGAGACCTTCTTGCCTTCTGACGAGCAATTCAGCCGCTACGATTACACTGCCGAACACCTCTCGACCAAAAGCAAAATCAGCAACACCTGCCGTCACCTGTGGTACAGCACCGTCATCAATTGGGACGGTGCTGTATCGCCCTGCTGTTTTGACAAAGATGTTCACTACGGCCTTGGCGACGCCCTCAGCGAATCGGACTTCGACCAGATCTGGACCGGTCAAAAATACACGGACTTCCGCAACGCCATCCTCAAAGACCGCAAGTCTGTCCCAATATGCAACAACTGCTCAGAAGGCGTGAAGGGCATGTTTTACGACATAGAAAAAGTCGAGCAATGAGGAATTAAAAATTAAAAATCGAGTGTTAGCAGTATAATCCCTTCACACTTCTTCCATCTCACTTCACACTTCTAAATGGATATCATCCTTCACTTATTGCTGCTCTCTACAGTCCTCTACGCCCTCGTCGCATTGTGTTTTTTTTTCGGATTATTTCGCCTGAACAATCAGCCACGCACTGATGAAAAGCCATTTATATCCATCGTTATTGCCGCACGCAATGAAGCGGATTATATCGGCAAATGCCTCGATTCCCTGAAACAACAGACCTATCCACCTGACCGATTTGAAATCCTCGTCGTTGACGACGACTCGACAGATAATACATCCCAAATTGTCGCCACCACGCGCCTGGACAATCTCCGCCTTTTGTCAGTCGATAATAACTTTCCAGAAATGGCGGCAAAAAAACGCCCGATGTCCGTCGGCATTCATCGCGCGCGGGGCGAATGGATCCTCACCACCGATGCCGATTGCACAGTACCACCCACCTGGATCGCCAGCATAGCGTCTTATATGGCGGCTGATATTGGTGTTGTCATCGGATTTTCACAACTCACATCGCGCTCATTTTTCGACCGATTGCAGGCTTATGATTTTCTCACCCTCATGGCCGCAGCTGCCGGCGCTATTGGGATGGGCATTCCCCTGGCTGCTTCGGGACAAAATTTTGCCTATCGCAAATGTCTTTTTAAAAAAGTCGGCGGTTTCCGCGACATCGCACACCGCCCGTCTGGCGATGACGTGCTATTACTCCAATTGCTGCGTCAGGCATGGGATGGGCGCATCGCGTTTGCCGCTGATCCTGACACTTATGCAACTACCCATCGCCCAGAAACCCCATCATCGCTGTGGCAGCAACGCAAGCGATGGGCATCTAACGCCGCGTATCAACTGCGTCTCAATCCCGTTTTTTTTTCTTATATTGCAGTGGTCTTTTTGACCAACGCGCTCATTCCCGCAGCTTTTCTCATCTCAATAACAGACGGCACATACACACTGCCCTTGATCTGCTGGGGCGTGAAAGTACTGGTAGATCTGCTTGTAGCGGGAAAAGGTGTTCATACCTTCAAACGCGCGGATCTACTCATCATGTTTCCTTTCTGGGAGATCGTGCAAATCCCCTACACCATTCTCATCGGCCTCGCGGGAACCCTACGTGGATTTACATGGAAAGATCGAGATCATTGAAGTGTGAAGGAAGAAGTGTGATACTATGTATAACTGGTTGCTGCCTAAAGACTATTTTACCCTATGAGGTACTCCATGATCGCTAAAATCCTTTTCTTTCTCCTCAGTCTGCTGCTCGCCATACCGTCCCATGCACAACGCCCGCGCGCTCGGGATCTAGGCATTCAAATAGGCACATTGCCCACGGGCACATACAACGCCATCACCGATGTTGAAGGCGTTCTCGTCGGTCACGTCACCTTAATCGAAGGCAGTGGCGAACTCGTCGTGGGTAAAGGTCCCGTGCGGACAGGTGTTACAGCCATCGTCCCGCACGGTGAGGATATCTATCGAAACAATGTATTCGCCGCAGCCGAAGCCCTCAATGGCAACGGTGAAATGACGGGTATGGCATGGGTTAACGAACGCGGGCAACTCGAAGTGCCCGTTGTACTTACGAATACGCTCTCTGTGGGCGAAGGCTACAGCGGTGTGGTCGCATACATGCTCAAACAGGGCACGGGGCGGGTTCCCCTACCCGTAGTAGCCGAATGTTACGACGGCGGTCTCAACGATATTGCCGGGCGACACGTCACAGTCGATCACGTTGTCGAAGCCATTGAAATCGCCACAGGCGGCGCGGTGCCCGAAGGGTCGATTGGCGCGGGCACGGGGATGCGCGCGTATGGATTCAAAGCAGGCATCGGCACGGCATCGCGCGTTGTACCAGATGGACATACTGTAGGCGTGCTCGTCAATGCCAACTGTGGGCGCAGGCGGGGACTCCTCATTGCCGGCGTTCCCGTGGGACGCGAAATACCCGTACAGGCTTCGCCAACGCGCGATGGCTCGATCATAGTGGTCATTGCCACCGACGCACCTCTGGTGCCACATCAATTGCGCCGCCTGTGCAAACGCGCCGCCATAGGCATTGGTCGCACGGGCACTGTTTCCCGCACCAGCAGCGGCGATTTCGCACTTGCCTTTTCAACCGCCTATCGCCTACCTCGCACCCGCGCTGACCGCGATACAATTACCACACTGCGCGATAACCGGCTAAACGCTATCTTCCAGGCCACCATTGAAGCAACCGAAGAAGCCATTGTCAACGCCATGTGCGTGGCAGAACCCATGACGGGCCGAGACAATCGCACAATGCCCGCTTTGCCGCATGATAAATTAATCGAGGTGATGCAAAAATACGGTCGGAGACAAGCTCAGGAATAGCTATTGATGCGTGAGGCTTCGAATGACGAATCCCCTTTCCTCGTCAGCCATATTCTCGTGGTAATCTACAAAGAACTGCTCCGGATAGCCGAACTCCTTGTTGTACGTGACGTCGATGCGGGCTGCGTTCTCGTCCAGTGCGGTCTGCAACAGGACGAACAGAGCCACGACCGAAACGAACCGCTCAGGATCGGGGATATTGGGCACCGCCGGATCGGCAGAGGCGATGCTCACGACTATACCGCCGCGCACGGTTACCGCCGCGTCAGCGGTATAGTCGATCGGGCAGAAGCAGTTCCACGCGCCTGTATAAACGTAGTTCGCAACCCTTCTTCGCTCCCACCGCCCCTGATGACGGAGCAAGTCTGCCTGTAGGGAGCCGGGATCGCGCACGAGAAGGACATCCTCGAAGATCGGTATGTCGATCTCCCTGCCGCCAGCGGTGATGCCGGTTACAGTGCGGGCGTACCTGCCCGCAGGCAAATCTACGTCAATCAGCGGCATATCGACAATTCTGTGAAAAGGCACGGGCAGCGTGCGCGTTGGTTCAGGTAGATCTATAACCGTTGTCTGCGATCCCCCGTTGCCGGTTAGCTGGACGCGCACTGCGATAATGGTCCCGTCAAACTCACAACTACCAGTGTTAATGGCGTCAACCGACGTGGGCACGGCATCTTTGCCAATCACCGCCATGAGGTAGTCGTTCGAGTAAGCCTCTGTAACCCCACACGCCATTTCCGAGGCATCCGGGAAAGTAGGTGATGGATCAATGCCACAGGCAACCGTGAGTCCGAGAATCAATAGTGCCCCTGATCTTGCAATATGGCGTCTGACGTTCATCATTACCTCCAAATGAGCTGCAATAACATGCAAATCAATTCATACGATTGGTATTAGAACGCACAAGGCGCAGGGAAAGTTTCTTCTGAACTTTCTCGCGCGTCGAGAAATTCTGAGAAAATACCGGAGGACCAGATATGTCTCAACTACCCGTCATCATTGGCCTTTGCGCCTATGTTTTTCTCACCCTACTGGTCGGCGTCTATGCTGGCAGACGCGTCAAAGATTCTGCCGATTTTGTCGTTGCGGGTCGGCGTCTGGGCATCTTGCTGGCCACGGGCACGCTTTCCGCCACCTGGTTTGGCACAGGCACTGTGCTCGGCGCAGCGGGCGCGGCTTACAAAGGTGGTTTTTTAGCCATTATAGCCGATCCCTTTGGCGCAGCCCTGTGTCTGTTTCTCGCTGGCTTGTTTTACGTGCGGATGATGCGCCGCATGGGCGTTTCAACCATTGCCGAATTTTTTGAACGGAGATTTGGCAAAACAGTCGGTGTGGTCGCTGCTGCGTGTACGATTCCCGCCTATCTGGGCTGGGTCGCGTCGCTGATGGTGGGATTTGGGAAAATTATCCACGCGCTCACGGGATTGGATGCGGTGTTAGGCACCTGCTTGGGTGCTGCTATCGTGCTGATCTATACAACAATAGGCGGCATGTGGGCAGTGACACTGACAGACTTCATTCAGGTGGCCGTCTTAACCCTGGGTCTGATCTTTATGACGCCCGTTCTCCTGAGCGACATGGGGGGATGGGCCGCCATTCGAGCACAACTACCCGATGACCAATTTTATCTCTATCCCCGCGATGCAGACATGACCACCTGGTTTAATTATGCGCGCGCCTGGTTGGTAATTGGCCTGGGCAATCTCGCAGGGCAGGATCTCTTACAGCGCAGCCTGTCCAGCCGAAACGAATCCGTCGCCCAAAACAGTGCGTATCTCTCCGGTATTATTTATTTAACCGTTGGACTCTTGCCCGTTTTCCTGGGTATTGCAGCCACCCTCACATTTCCCAATCTGGCCGACCCCGAACAGGTGATGATGAAGCTCGCCGAAACCTATCTTCCCCCACTCGGCATGGCTATCTTTATCGGTGCTTTGATCTCCGCATTGATGAGCAGTGCCGACAGTGCCTTGCTCGCTCCCGCCAGCGTGATCGGAAACGACCTGATTCGCTACTTACGCCCCGATATTGACGCGCGAACCCAACTGCGCCTGTGCCGCCTGAGCGTCCCTGTCCTCGGCATCATCGCGCTTTATCTCGCCCTTTCGCACGATACGGTTTACACGCTGATGGTCGATTCCTGGTCCATCTTGCTGGCGACTCTTTTTGTGCCTCTCACCGCGGGCATCTGGTGGCGCAACGCCAATCGCTCTGGCGCACTCTGGTCGATGATTTCAGGGGCTATCGCCTATCTCATCCTGCTTCAAATCGCACCCGACCAACCCGCTGACCTCCTCGCGGTACCAATCGGGCTTCTCGCGCTTATCATCATCACCAAAGCGACTGCAAAAATAGATCCACCCTTACCCTTGAGCAATACGGAAGGAACCCCACTCGCTTATGAGAATCGTCTGGGTGCTCTAAATCCACTTCGAGGTTTATCCGACCAGTAGATTCACGGTTGCAAAAACGGAGTTGCTTCTGAAAAAAGATAACTTATGCACAATAACTTGTTTTCCTCTTGCCGTCGGAGCGAGAACAGTGGTAAGAGTGAATTTCCAAAAAAATCTTGACAGAACAATTAGGTTGCCCTTTTTATTTAGCCATGGCTGAGAAATGCCACCGCAGATCTTTTTGTTTACAGAGGCTACAAAATCGGAATAACGCCACTGGGAGGTGATTTTTTATGAACAACGAAAAATTCGATGCGCGCTTTGCGCCTGCTTATGGCGTCTCAGAAGCGGCTCGCTATCTAAATATTCCGCCTTCTACGCTCAGGTCCTGGATATCAGGGGTTAGGTATCACTCTGCCCGAAGCAACTTTGAACCCGTTATTAGTGTACCTCCAGCGGAAATCGTGCAACTATCCTTTGTCAACTTAGTGGAGGCCCATGTCCTGGTGGCTCTTCGCAGAGTCCACAAGGTCCGTTTGCAGGATATCCAGGTAGCACTGGACACGCTTGAAAAACAGTTTCCCAGACAACCTCATCCTCTGGCTTTTGAGACTTTCGCAACGGATGGAAAAGATCTGTTCTTAAAACATATCGGGCAGCTTATCAATCTCTCCAGGCGCGGACAACTGGAAATGGAAGAAGTTATCGACATGTATCTTCATCGTATTGAATATGATACAAGTGGTCCTATTATCTTGTACCCCTTTACACGAGACCCACTCCAGAAATATGATCAGCTAAGAGCCGTCTTGATAAATCCCTACATTTCCTTTGGTCGTCCTGTGCTCGCGGGAAGAGGCGTACCGACCGAATTGGTCTTTGGGCGGTTTAACGCAGGTGAGTTAATAGATACACTGGCTGAAGATTATGGGCGTAAGAGATGGGAGATTGAAGAGGCTATCAGGTATGAATCGGATAGAAGCAGAAAAGTCGCTTGATCTTCCACTCGTTTTTGTGGAATAAATCTCAATCAGTAAACTTGTGAGGAGTCATTGAAAGCGACTTCAATTGAGATACGAATAAAGAGGTTTTGACGATGAAACATCCAGATTGGACACAAGATGATTCACGCGAAGCCAAACAGGTCTGGGAGGAATATCAAAAGCAGCATAATCTCTCGGATCGAATTGGACAAACAGCGGGTATTGATCCAAAAAGTAAGCGCATTTGGTTTGGTTCTTCGATTAGAGATATTGTCCTCCAAAGAAATACTGAAGGATTGAATTCTGTTCTTTTTTTTCAACGAGTCGGTTCTGAAACCTATTTCCGTAAAGGAGTTCGTCGGTGATTTAAAGAACCGTTTGGGCTGATGAAGTACGATATTGTGTTACTCATCCTCTTGTGTTATTTCTTTTTCATCGGATTTGGAGGAAACTTGAGTCCCAAGAATCCAGTTAGCCAAGCGCGAATGGATTCGTTTGAGACGCTCTTCGGATAAATTGCCAATCGCGCCGTGGAGAATATCTGCAGAAACTACGGCCAGACGAGTTACGCGAATGAGGCTGGTAGTTTTGAGTCCTGTCTGTGTAAAATCTGAGTCTGTATCGCGAATTGTCTCGTCAAGTTCAAGTACTTCGTGATGGAGTTGGGAAGAAATCATACAAATAAGCCAATCCTTGTATGGACCGGGTAAAGACCGCAAAACAAGTGCAGGTCGAAGATTGCCAGCTACCTGGTCCGTTTGAGGAAAAGCAAAGAGCGTGATCTGACCTTCCTGAATCATCTAAAAGATTCCTTGATATCTGTCAGTGTATAAGGTGATTCTTCATCTTCCATACCACGCATCGCCGATGTAAGAGATAAGTCGGTCCACATCGTATCTTCTTCACAAGCTTTCGATATTTTGTGCCGCGATTTAAGAAATTCGACAAAATCGAGAACTTCCCGCAGTACAGGCTCTGGTAGAGTCTGCAAATGTTGAGAAATATGATCTAATGTTGTCATAACAAAATCCTCATAAAAAATCGGCGGACACAAGTTCGTTTCTCCGTAATCACCCCACCCGAATCCGATTGATCTTGCTCGCTGCGACACCCGCGCCAAATCCATTGTCGATATTGACCACAGTCACGCCCGACGCGCAACTGTTCAACATACCCAGCAACGCTGCCAACCCCTTAAAACTCGCCCCATATCCCACGCTGGTCGGCACGGCAATAAGCGGTACATCGACCAAACCACCAACCACACTGGGCAGCGCCCCTTCCATACCGGCCACCACGATAATCACACTCGCATCCGATAGGCGTTCTCGACATGCCAGCAACCGGTGAATCCCCGCAACCCCCACATCGTAAAGTGTTTCGACTTCATTGCCCATCACCCGCGCGGTTTCCACAGCCTCTTCTGCCACGGGCAAATCGGATGTGCCCGCGGACACAACCAGAATTTTGCCGATGGTTTCCGCAACGGGAATCTCTCCTGCGACAACTACTGTGCGAGCGAGCGCGTTGACATTTGCACCGGGATATTTTGCGACCAGAGCATCCCGCATCTCTGCATTTGTACGCGTCGCCAACAGTGCCGCGCCCGATGACACAATGCGGTCTGCGATGGCGACCACCTGCTCAACCGTCTTTCCCTCACAAAAAATAACTTCGGGAAACCCCTGCCTCAGCGTGCGGTGGTGGTCAATGCGCGCAAAACCAAGCTCTTCAAAGGGTAAGTGTGCGAGGTTTGCAAACGCCTCATCCACATCTGTTTGCCCCTGTGCAACAGCCTCTAACAACGCGCGTATGCGTTCTGGTGTCACGCTGCCACCTCCGCTTTGATCTGTCCCAGCAAATTCATGAGATGATTGGGATCGTCTTCTGTCATCAACGTACGGCGATAACGCGCCGCGCCGGGCACACCCTTGATATATGCCGCGAGATGCCGACGCATTTCCAGGACGCCATAGCGCAACCCCTTAAACGCGATAGACGCCTTGAGATGGTGAACAGCCATTTCCAGACGATCCCTATCCGTCGGTTCTGGCAATAATTCTCCCGTATTCAGAAAGACTTCCATACGCTTGAAAAGCCAGGGATTGCCAATAGCCCATCGCCCTACCATCACCAGATCACAACCCGTTTTTTGCATCATTTCCTTTGCAGCCTCTGGCCCGCGCACATCGCCATTGCCGATTACGGGAATCGAAACCGCGTTTTTGACTTCCGCGATAATATCCCAGTCTGCTCTGCCCGAAAATTTCGCCTCGCGCGTGCGCCCATGCACGGCAATTGCCGCTGCACCAGAATCTTCAGCAATCCGCGCAACTGCAACTGCCTGATTGGCTTCCGCCCATCCACTTCTAATTTTTAGCGTCACGGGAATATCCACAGCACGCACCATTGACGCAATGATCTGTCCCAGTCGGTCAGGTGTATTGAGCAGAGCCGCACCCGCGTTTTTTGTCACGATTTTTTTAACCGGGCACCCGCAATTGATGTCGATAATATCCGGATTGCGCTCCGCCACAACCCGAGCGCCTTCGGCCATGACCTCGGGTTCTGAGCCGAACAACTGCGCGGAAATCGGAAACTCATCGGCTTCAAAATCGAGATATTGATTCGACTTCTCGCTGCCCTCTGCCAGTCCCTTGGCACTGACCATCTCCGTGACCGCAAAACTCGCCCCCTGTTGCCTGCACAGCATGCGAAACGACCGGTCTGTAATACCAGCCAATGGCGCCAACGCTGTCCGCCCGGGAATATTTACATTGCCGATTTGTACGCCCATATCATCACTCATCCCGACGTTTCTCGCGCCTCTAACAATACTTTTGACAATTGTTCTGCAAATTTCACCTGACTATTGTCCTCGGGTTCATAGCCAATTTTCTTTCGCGCATTGGAGATCGTCCAGAAATTGTGTGAATTGCCACTAATACCGTAAAAAATTTGAAATGGAATGCCATATTCATCTTCGATATTTTCCGCCTCAATGCTCTTCACTATCAACTGCACCTGATCCCGAATACTCAAATACGCGCCCAATCCCCGATGCATGCTTTTCAAATTCGTGGATTTTGCGCGATCCATATCGGTCTCGCGCGGTCCACCTATCCGAATCTGCACATTTTCCAATTTCTTGCCATCATTCATCAATCCCGTTGCAAAGGTAAAGCCCAACAATTCGTATTGCGCCTTTGCCCAGCCATAATAATTGTCGGAAAGCGGGTACATCTCTGGCGTTACAAATTCCTGCTTGCCAGCCCAGATCAGATTCTCGTAATAATCCGCCGCGTGATTTGAACTGATGATCACTGCGCGTCGAACATTTTCCTCCACACACGTCTGATACACATTGTGCGCCATATCGATGTTCGTCATCTCCGCCCAGAAGCGATCCGCATCGTCTTTTGTCCGCACAAATCCGCAGTGGATAATCGCATCCTGCCCCCTGAAATACTCCCGATACGCATCCCGATCTCGATTCGTCAAATCCGCAATCACCACATCGCCCACTTCTTCGCCTTCGCGATTGGTCGTCTTCACATCTAAAATCGTCAGGTCATACAGCTCGCGCAAGACAGGCAACATCCGCCCAGCCACATAACCCGTTCCCCCTGTAATGAGCACTTTTCTCTTTGACATATCTGCTCCTCAAAATCAATAGTTGAATAACGCGCCTAACCTACGATGCTTTTCGTCCGGTGCGCCGTTTTTTAACCATTTAATAGGCTCCACATCAACACATATCGGATTTATCCAAACGATTTGCTTCAATTCTACTACTCCATCCGATGCATCATTAAATGCCTTGCGTGCGCTTTCATCCTTAGAAGTAACCAGCCGATCCGTCGCAATCGCCGCTTCAATGAGATGAACATCTTTGGCAACAATCGCCTTCTGATCCCTATGCACGGCCGCACCAATGCGTCCTCGCAAGATTTCATCTTCATTGACCTCAATCTGTATAACCAACCTTCGCCCGTACATTCGCCTACGCCATCTTCTCGAATATCTGGACATGTGGCGACGCCATTCCTCCAGTATCGCATCCGTCATCACAACACAGTGTCTAGCATCCAATACAGTCTCTAAAAATTTCCGACACGCGCTTGAAATCGGATGCTCCGTTTCACCTGCAGAATGTACAACATCGGCATCAATCACCAATCGCCGAGAACCCTGATTTGCCATTATTTGTTCCGCCCTTCCACCGCATCCAGATATGCGCCCTCAGCCTTCCACTCGACATCGCCAAAGTCCTCTGGCCAATCCCCAAAAGCACCATTTTGATCCAGATCAGCACTTTCGATTGACGTCATTCCATCTTCATCGCTACGCGAGAACCAGTGTAGCTTCACCAAATTGGGATCGAGATCACCCTTCGCCACCAATGTTTGCACTTGTAATAACAACAACGCGCTGTGTGTCTCTACGACCAACTTCACGCCGCGCTTCGCTGCCTCTGCCAAAATTTTTGCCAGTGCATATTGCGCTCGCGGGTGCAAATGCAACTCTGGTTGGTCGATATACACGAGTTGTCCTGGCTTAGCAACCAAAAGCGCGACGAGCACAGGCAAGACTTGCGGGACCCCAAGACCAACACCTGAGATACTTACGAGGTCTTCTCCACCACGTCCTGCTTTTGGTAATCGTCCGACCAGCAACTCAATTTGCGTATCATTAACAACTTTGGCAAAAATTTTCCATGTTAGACCAAGGTCTATAAGCATATTTTCAAGGCGTTTTAGACGATCATCGTCTTTTTCCTGCCAGTCTGCAATAATCGTGGCGACATAATTTTCAAATGTACCTAGGAAATCAGGGCCAGTGGCAGTTACTTTATAAGCGTATTCAGAATTATCACGCAAACCGGGCACATGAATTATGTCGTGCAGTTCTTCCTGAAAAACAAAAAAAGAAAATATTCCTGACTCATAAATTTGAAGCACTGGTGAGAACTTAACTTTAGCCTCATCGTTGAGGGCCTCATACGCGACATTGAGAAAACACCGATTTCTGAAAACCGACAACCTCATGCCTTCAGGTAATTTTTTTTGTACTATTGATATAACCTTTTCTAACTCCCCGGAACTTTGGTTTGGACTTAAAGAAAAAGAATTATTGCCTCCTCTAATAATCATCTCTCGGATTTCAAGCCTTTGATCTTCGTTAAGAGAAAACGTAATTTTAAGCGTCGGATATGTCGCGTGGTTTATTTTGACACTGAATGCCTGGCGATCAGAATTTTTCTGCATACGCGAAATGAATTGATTGACAGACGTAAATTTCGCATTTGGGCCATTCAACAAAAGCGGCCCGGGGTCATAACTTGCTTCAAGGGTCTGTTTCATCAGCAACAGGGGTTGCATGATACTCGATTTGCCAGAGCTATTTGCACCCGACAGGATCGTCAGTGGACGAATTTCAATACTGCTCTCATTCGCAAGCGACTTGAATCCCTGTACCGAAATTGCAGTGATACCCTTATTCTGATCTTTTTTTTCTGTCCGCTGCATCTTCTAATTCCTTATCGGTGTTCTCATGCCATCTCATGTGGTTGCTTTCAGCGATTAGCTTCTTCCCATCTTGCTTCCCGCCCCTTGCCAGAGAGCTTGAGGGGATTTTCATCTGCGTCCATCTGCGTCCATCTGCGTCATCTGCGTCATCTGCGGATAGCTTTTCCTGTATTTGCAATCATCATGCCAATGGAAACGGCATCCCGACCTTTGGAAAATGTCCAAATTGATCTTCACCGCGCAATACAATAGGTTCCCATGCCTGCTTGTGTGAGTTGAGCGTCGTCTGTTTGACATGCGGGGGAATAAATCGAACCGTCAGCCCGCACCGCCGTCGATTTGACCGATTGGGATTGCTCGCGTGAAATAATTGCCCGTCGTGAACCGACATCTGCCCGGCTCTCAACACAATATCGACCGCCGCGCTATCATCGACATATTCATCTGGAATCTCCTGGTTAATACTCAGCAAATTGCCTTCCTGCGCGGATTTGCCATGTGCTGCAATCCCATTTTTGTGCGATCCCGGGATAAAACGCATACACCCATTCTCCACATCCGCATCGTCAATGGCAATCCAGGCCGTGTGTGCAATGGGCGGTTTCAGGCCCCAGTACGTAATATCTTGATGCCACGCCACAAATATCTTTGCCTCTGGATCGGGATATTTGCAAAAAAAGTGGGTGGATAGCAGCATCACATTATCGCCCATCACAGCCTGCATCACGTCTAAGATCCGCTCATCCGTTGCCAGTTGCCAGATAAACACCTCGTCAAAATGTCGCCCCTGCAAACCGATTTGGCACTTCTCCTTGCCTTCACGCGCTTCCAAATCGTCAAATAATGCGCGAAATTGACCGATCTCGCGTTCTGAAAACACATCGACTTCTGTCAAAAATCCCTGCGTCTCGTAAGTTTCGACCATAGAATCCAAAGGCATGATGCGTTCCTTTCGTGAGCAATGGTGAGTTGCATATAAACTATGAGGAATATCCCAAATTCGCAACCCGTTTTCCAAATTGCTTAAAAAAGAACCGGTTCAAAAGCGATACCACACGGAGCTTACCCCGCGCAGTATTCGCATATCAAACCGGCTTTCAACCGTTTTATCACCTGTATCAGACGCCGATCTCGCGCAAAAAAGACGGACTCAGCGTACCGCGTGCCACCTCTGCCACAGGTCCCGCCATTGTCAGATTAAACGCATCATCCACATCGATCATCAACGTGCCTCCGGGGGCTTCCACCGTCACAGGCGATGCGACCAGACCCAAACGCACCGCAGCACTTGCCGCGGCACATGACGAAGACCCCGACGCCTGCGTTTCACCTGCGCCGCGTTCCCAGATCAAAATGAAAATTTTCTGGTCACCCGTGGGCACGACCAACTGCACATTGGTTCGCCTCGGAAAAATCTCGTGGTTCTCCAACTCAGGTCCCAGCCGCAACAAATCATCGCGCGACCACACCTCGCCCCTCGGCTTAAACACCACACAATGGGGATTCCCCACGCTCACACCCGTAAAAACCATATCTTCGCCCGCAGCGGTAATCGGCTCTTCAATCAGTTCTTCCACCTCAAGCGAACAGGGCAGTGCCCCTGGTTCAAACGTCGCCTCCCCCATCTCCACAGTCGCCGCACTCGCATCGCCCCATTCGTCGATATGCAAATCAATATGAACCAGTCCCCCCGGCGTATCGACTGAGAATGACGTTTTATCTACCTTACCAGTGGCATGCAAATACCGCGCAAAAATCCTCAGCCCATTGCCTGATTTCTCCGCCTCGCTGCCATCTGGATTCCATATCCGCAACCCAAAATCCGCGCGGTCAGACGCTTCCAATGTCAAAATACCATCACTCCCCACCCCCCAATTGCGATCACAGATTTTCTCAATACGCTCTGGCGTCAATTCAAACGTCAACTCCTTTGGATCCATCACCAGATAATCATTGCCCAATCCATGACCCTTAAAAAATCCGTTCTCCATAATCGCTCCTGTTTTTTATCTAAAACCCTAACTAACAATCACCGAGACCCGATGCATCGAATTATTGAGATACCCCTTTGGATTCCAGACAATGGCATGCGGTTGGCTTATCCCTTGCGAATCGGTCGCCCTCGCCCAGATCTCGTAATATCCCGCTTTGGGAAACGCGATTTCCGCCCGCCAATTCTGCCAGGCGTATTCATTCACTGGCTCATCGAGCTTCGTATCAATCCATGTTGCCCCAAAGTCAATGGACAGACGGACAGAATCGACCTTCCGGTCTCCCGCCCAGGCGTGCCCGCGCACTTCCAAAGTCCTCCCACCCATCTTGTGACCGGTAGCAGGATTCGTAATTAACGACTTGACCTTCATCCCGTGGATAATATGGAAGTCCTTCTCATCTACCTTTTCCCCGGGCGCTATCATCCGATTGGGTACCCGATAATCCATTCCCGTCATCTTCGGACCATCATGAATCCGATCTCGCAACCAGATGCGAGTCAACCATTTCTGTGAGCACGATCCCGACCAACCGGGAATAATCAGACGCAACGGCGCACCATTCATGGGATGGATCAGTTTACCGTTCTGAGCAAAAGCAATGAGATTGTGCTCGTCCATCGCCTTCTCAATCGGCACCCCGCGCGAGAGAGGAAGCTGGCCTTCCTCACCAGAAACGTGGGTATCGGCACTCACATGTGCGGTATAGACCACATTGTCTTTCACTCCAGCAGCCTTGAGAACATCGGATAGGCGAACGCCGGTCCACTCCGAGCATGCCACAGCGCCATAGGTCCATTGACTACCGTCCGCAGGAGGATCAAAAAAGGCGCGTCCATTGCCGCCACATTCCAGTGTCACTGCTCTGGTAACGACCTCAAACCGCTGTTTGAGATCGTCGATACTGAGTGTCATGGGATTATCCACCAGGCCATCGACCGTCAGTTTCCAGCCCACCGCGTCCGTATTCTCCGGCGGAATGCCATTGTTGCGGATAAAATGCCTCTCTGTCGGAGTAATAGCATCATCGAGCAAGTGCGGTGGCGTTTCCGCATTCAATGGCCGCTCATTGAGCACAGTCAAGCCATCCTTGCCCTGAATCATATCCTCCGCAGCGAGAGCGACAGGAATAAAATGAGCAGGAATATTTCGATGAAACGGAATCGCTGCCCCAACCATTGCCCCCATCATCGCCAGCCCGGCCTTCTTCAAAAATCCACGCCTATCGGGATGCGTCTCCCGGCCAAATAATAAGTAATCAGCCTTATCGGGATTGCTCTGATAGAGTTCGAATAAACCTTGTTCTGTGGTGTTTTTGTGCATAATCGCTACCTCTTTTCTCATGCCAGCATCAGACGCTCGCCCTTGGGTTCAGGTATTGGATCGCCGAACTCTTTCGCAGTATCAATCCAGAGAGCTATCGCTTGATTGACGTTCTTGAGGGCAATTTCTTGTGTGTCGCCATGAGCCATACATCCGGGCAGTTCGGGTACTTCAGCCACGAAAGCATCATCCGCATTGCTCCAATAGAGAATGATTTCATACTTATATATCATTCATTCTTCTCCACGCAGCGGTTCAATCTTTACTCGTCAGCGACTCCAAGCGCGTCATCCAGCCACTAAACCGAGGGCATTCAGTTCGAATTGTTTCCAACCCTATTTCCATTGCTATAAGAGGGCCATAAAGCCTCTTATCGTACTGAGTTATAATCTTCACAATCCGTTTACTCGGTGCCGTTTCGCTGTTGTCGTTAATATCCTCAGGAGTCGGAAACCTTACACGGATACTCCGCAATTCTTCCACAGAATCTTCCGACGCATCAATCGCATTTACAAAAGCATCTACATTCGAGAATAACAGACCCTCAAATTCATATTGTTGGACATAGGGAAACACCTTTTCTGGATACCAGCGGCGACCGAGTTTCTTGCGCATTTGTCGAGTCATATCTTTTTCTAAATCATCAACCGTCTTATCGCCTTTGCCACTAAACCCATAGAAATCGACAAACGACGTTACAGCATCGAAGGAGCGGAGTAAATAGGCCATTTCTGCCACGAGTCGATCCATCGAAACATTTCCGCCGTCAGCCCTGCCACGAGCGCGGCCAAGCAGAATCGGTGTCGGATAAACTCCAATTCCCCATAGATAGTCTGCAAGCACATTTTTGACGAACTCCTCTTCGGTTGGCCCCTCCACTGATATGGCGAGTCGTATCACGGGCGTCCTCCGAGCAGGTTCTTCTGCCAAAGTTCACCCGAGGTGAAGTTTTCGTCGAGCCATACGCGATAGTCCTGCTGTGTCAGTCTTTTGCGAAACTCAGTGCAACCATCCACCAAATCCAACACAAAGATCTCGTCGAGATCAAACGCATCAACAAGTAAGGGCGCCTGTGTTGCTACAATGACCTGCCTTTCCCTAGACAGGGCCTTTATCATACCCCCAATCAAGGCGATGGCTGCCGGATGCAGACCCAGTTCTGGCTCATCTAACAGAAGAACATCGGGCAACATCTCCAGTGGAAGATTGAGGAGTGTCACCAGGGCAAAGAACCGCAGTGAGCCATCGGATGTGAGATGTGCGCCAAAAGTTTTATCCATTCCCCTGGCCTTCCAACGCAACAACACTTTTCCATAGCTCTCCTCAATCACAAAACGATCAAAGCCAGGCAGGATCCGACCAATATGCTTACAGATCAGCTCAAAGCGCTTGATGTCTTCCCGCTCCAACCGGTGCAGCACGGCCGCCAAGTTGCCACCATGGCTGAGGAGATGATTGTTGTCCTCCACATCCCATCTCTTTTTGAAGTTCGAGGCACCGGAAGTATCGTGAAACTGATATACCGAGCAGTTTCGCAGCAGATTGACGATGAACTGGGTGGTAAAGCGATAGTTCGCCAGAGGCGCGTGGGGTGGTATATCATCGACTATCTTGGCCTCAGTGTGACCGCTTCCGAGATATTGCCAGTCTTCATCCGTAGAGCCGCGAAAAGCCTCTTCCGCGAATATAAGACGGTCAGGCTGAGCATAAGCGAGTGAGATATGATAATCATACTGGGCTTCAGTGGGTTGCATGATTACCGTATCGATAGCTGTTGTTCGCATAGTTACTGTGGCACTCAGTTGCGGGCTACGCTTGCTACCGCCAAACAACTGATCATCGGCTCCGCCTTGCATTGCGACGAACTCACCGAGCCTACGAGGCCCAAGCATCCTGTTCAGCATTTGAAAAAAGCGAATAAAATTGGACTTGCCCGACCCATTGGCACCAATTAAGACCGCCGCTTTGGGAATCTCCGAAAGCTCGACATCAGCTAATGACCGGAACCCCTGAATACGGACCTGATCTATGAAGGTTGTTTTATTCATCGCATATTCTCCCTATGCGGTAGCCTGCATATCGGTCAATGAGAAATCCCATTGCTCATCACTTTATCAAATCGTCGGCTGTAGATCATAACGTTTGGCCTTATTTTGGTCTTCTCTCTTACGCGCTTGCACCAGATTATAAGCGGTCTGACGGCGTAGCCAGAACTCGGCGTTGGACCATCCGGCCTTCTCCAACCGAATAGCCATCTCCGGTGAAATAGCCGCATGCCCATTCAGTACACGTGAAAGCGTATGACGGGCTACACCCAACACCTTCGCCGCTTCGGTAATATTCAGATCGAGAGGTTCTAAACAGTTCTTTTTAATGCTGAGGCCGGGATGTGGTGGATTCTTCATAGCCATCGGTATCTCTGATCGCCCTTCAATGGATATTCACTATTGGTTCAAGCTTTTCTGAATGGTTCCCAAGTCTCGATTGAGATCTTCGAGATCGTATTGGGTCGGCACTTTTCTGACACGGGCATAGTCCATCATCTCCCACAAGGAAACACCAGCATCGCGAGCAGCGCGTGCAAGTGTGAGCTTTCCATCCCCATATAGACGGGCGTAGTGCTCCAGCTTCCATTGCTGGATCGCTTTTGACAACAGGCGTCTCACAGTGGTTGAACGATCAAACTGCTCGACATCCTCGATGAGTTCCAATTCACGCACTAAATCCAGAGGGAGCCTGATACTTACCATCCGTTCCTTTTTCATTACTTCGCCTCATAAAAAGAAGACATGAGATTCTATAAGTCAAGTTACAACTCTCCAAATCTCTCTCGCAGATTAATGACCTCGCCGCTTTTCGCTGACTCGTATCCCGCCTGCACGATGGCAAGGCTCTTCCGCTCGCTCCACCCCGATGTCGGTCCTTCGGTTTCTTCCAGTACATAGTCCGCGAAGTCCTCAATTTCTTCCGCAAATGCCGAGAGAGCACTTTCGGGATAGGAAATTTCCGCCCGCTGATCGTCATTGGCCTCGCACCATACTTCACACGACGCCTGAGTCGCCTGCAACAGCCCTTTATCCCCGCAAATCACATAGCCACCCGGCGGATTTGGAAACTTCACCTCGCAACTTTGCAGCACTGTTGTCTGAAATCCCGTTTCCATCGTCAGAAGCCCCGTCATGGTTCCCTCGACATCATCCCGCTGGAAACTGCGAGCGTGATGCTCTTTCATATAGACCGAAGCGACCTCTCCAAAAACGTATCGGAGCATCGCCATCGTATGAATGCCGTGAAGCATCCATGTGCCCGTTCCACCTTGCTGTGGGTTAGAAAGCCACTCGCGTCGCCCTGGATAGGCGTAGGTAGGCCGCGCTCGAAATCCCGACGACACCGACGCCGATACCACTTCGCCGATATAAAGTCCTGTATCCACCACCTGTTTCAAAAAACGCGCCATGGGATGGTAGGACATGCTCTCTGCGACATAGAGACGCACACCCGCGCGATCGGCCGCATCAATCATCCGGGTCGCATCCGCCACCGTCAGCGCCATTGGCTTTTCCACCAGCACATGCTTGCCCGCATCGGCAGCCGCGATTGCCTCCTGACAATGATTGGAATGAGGCGTACAGAGCGCAACTGCATCGATCTCGGGATCCATCAGCGCATCGTCGATATCCGTGTACGTCTTCTCAATCCCAAATGTCTCCGCCACGGCTTTCAGATGATCCGAATCCCGATCCACCAGACACGTCACTTCAACCTTCCGCCCAAGCTCTCGTGCGCCCTCCACATGATGGCTCCCCGCCCATCCAACGCCCACGACAGCCATTCGAACAATATCGCTCATCCTATCGAACTCCTGCCATCCACAAAACGGCTATCAACGCTAAAAATTCCCGGAGCGAGTTCATTGAACATCAAGGTCCTCCATACGCCGCCTACTGCACTCCGAACAGTGCGAAAGAAAAATTCGGTGCAGGATCGACCAGATCGCTTCTGTCTTTTAGATAACGGCGTTTTTGCTCCTCAGCCGGAATGGTCTCTATCTCCACAAAGCCAATTTGCGACATCTCGTCATTCAAGTCCTCGGGCGTAAACACGGACAACATCGGCTCCCCGCGGCGGGCTACAAATCGGTCCAACCTGTCGGCGAAAGGCAAGCTCTCTTCGGGAATAAGATGCCTTGCGAGCTTATAATCGAAAACAATGCGGCTGCCCGGCGCGGCGACATCTGCAACACGACCAAGTGTCTCCCTTATCGCATCCTTTGTGAGGTAATAAGTCGTTCCCAACCATGAAAAAAAGGCAGGCTTCTGTGAATCGAAACCAGCCCGGATAAGCACCTCGTTCAGTTGATCAGTCTCAAAATCAATGGGAACAAATACCAGATTGGACGGAACATCGCCGTTGACCGCGCGCACCTGTTTCTCTTTTGTCGCTTGGGTCGCGGGGTGATCCAACTCAAATATCCGCACGCTATCCGCAAGCTCCTTGTGGCGCATGGAAAACGTATCGAGACCCGCACCGAGGATCACATACTGTCCGACGCCCTCCGATATTGCCTCCATGAGACGGTCTTCGGCATATCTGGCCCGCAGGAGCACCTCGGTGTGTACGGGACGGAACAAATGGAACACCTTGTGAACAACGAACCAGCCAAGCAGCTTGTTCTTAGCGATCACACGCCAGATAAACGGCACCATGTCAACCGCATAATCATCGGCAAAAACCGGGGATTTGCTCTGCTGTTGATGATACGCACGTACACTTGCCGCGAGTACCGCCGTCTTGCTCGTCCTGTGCTTGCGTGCGGATATTCCAGATTGGGGTGAAGACATGAGATTGGACTCCTTTTTTCGCCATCAGCCCTAACTCACCGGCGGCGGTACACTTCCCTCCGATGCCCAACTCGCACCACGAGGACGGTGAGCGCGCTTTGGATCACCTCATATACAATGCGATAATTACCAACGCGCACACGTCGCAGTCCCTGGTACTCTCCTTTCAGGATGCGCCCTGTGAGCGGATGCTCGCCCAAACGATCAATTGCACGCACGATGCGAATCCTATCGCGGTGCGGAATACGAGCCAATTCTTTAGTCGCACTCTGTTTAATCCGAACCGAGTAGCTCATTCCTGACCTGTTTCCACTCCAGTATCGGGTCGGCAGGATCGCGTAGCCTTTCCATGGCTACAGTGAAGTCTTCGAAGTCCTCTAAATATCGTTCCAAAGCGTGGCGGATGATATCGGCGCGACTCTGCTTGAGTTCTGTGGCTGCTGCATCCAATGCCTCAACAAGCGCGTCGGGCACTCGTGCAGTAATTTGGCTCATATATACCCCTTTGATAATCGTATAAGGTCGAAATCGGCCTTGCTCGTCCTGTGCTTGCGTGCGGATATTCCAGATTGGGTGACGGTATAAAACCAGACTCCTTTACCTGTTTTTTCATAGCCTGCTCTATCTTCTCACACCAACTCGGCTTTTCTCCGTTCCTCCTGTCTTCGCAGTGCATCCTCCTATTGAGTCTTGGAATGTCCTTTAACCAAAGCACATTTTGATACTCGTCAACGTCCCTTGTGGTCCTGGTATGTAGCGATGCAATCTGGGTCAGATACTCGACAAGGCGACTAACTTTGTCTTTGTGGTTATCTTTCAAGGAAATCCTCCCGGATACATCAATCCTACCAGACCATCACCACAGCCATTGCCTCATCAAGGCGCGTGTACAACAAATCAAATGCCTCTGCGGCATCCTCAAAATCAAAACGATGCGTCACCATCGCCTCAGTTTGAATTTTATCTTCCATCAACAATTGGATCGCCGTATCCGACCCCTGTGGCCGGTATGTGCTGTCCAGATATCCTCCAATAAGGCGTTTACCCTGAATTTTTGACGAATCCAGAGGCAACGGCTCGCCCTCATACAATCCCACAACCTGCAACAACCCACCCCCCCGCACCATATCTTGCGCCTGCGCAAAAGCCTGTGCGCCCGCCCGTCCGCCCACCGCTTCAACCACAACATCTGCACCCCGACCATCGGTAAGCTCTTTCACCGCTGCAATCGGATCGGTCTCGCCCGCATTCACCACATCATTAGCACCCAACTGTTCCGCCAGATCACAACGCAGGGACAACGCATCGACCGCGATTACCCGGCAATTTTGCAAATGCCGCGCAACCTGCATGCAACAACTCCCCACCAGACCTTGTCCTAAAATCACCATGGTATCGTCTGGCCCAGCCCCAGTATCCCGCATCCACAGCACCGAACTCGTAGTCAGGGGCCAAAAAGTCGCCGCTTCGGATGTAACCGCATCGGGCAGCGAAACCACGGATGGTTTATGGCGCGAATTGACGACCTCAACAGCCACGTACTCGGCGTGCGGAGCCAGAGCCGCCACCCGTTCCCCCATCGAAAAATCATCGACCTGCGCCCCCACCTGCACAATCGTACCAGCGAGCGAATACCCCATAATCTGGTGATCAATCGCTTCTTCTCGCACATACCGCCGCCAGATCTCAGACCCCCTGCTAATCAGCGTGCGTTCTGTTCTGATAAGCACCTCTGTCTGCCGAATTTCCGGCAAAGGCACATCTTCGATCTCGACCTGATAGGCGCCTTCGGGTTTAATCACGCGCTTCATGAAACACCTCCCGATGGTATTGGTTTGTACCAGTCCCCGCCTTATCTCATCACCCAATCGTACATCTCTCCAGCGCGCTCCACAACTCGCTCTACATCTTCTCGCAACATCAACCGCTCCTCCACCAATTTTTGAGCCGCTCGCGCCACACAGTCCAGATACGCTTCGCGGCTACCATAGCGTTGAGCAATCGACAGTCGCGAATCATCCCCGCGATCATCCTCATCGCGCGCAAATGGCACCCACATCCCATCGAGACCAACGAGCGCATCGGTCGCGCCGCGTTGTCGATACCGCCATCCCGTAAACGTCCCCAAAGGCGCAACCACCTCTGGCATGCGAATACCCGCGATTTCATTGCCATCTCGATCGACCTGGGGCACGCGTACCCCAAAAGGACGCCCTTTTTCAGGCGGCTCGCAATCGATGATTCCCTCATTCCATCTATTTCCCCAATTCAGCCGCAAAGGCCGCCGCATGCGAACGGGACTTTGCAAATCTGGAATCGCGGGAAATTTCAAATCGCCCGCATCCACCAGGGAACCATCCGCAATACGACCATACCTGCTCTCAGGTGGCGCAACGCCCTCGCGCACCCAGCGGTCTAACGCAACGAGAAGCGCGCGCTCTGCATAGCGAAAATTCACGGGATTTGGCGGCACTGTTTGACGCGGTTTTTGGGGCACATCACCCGGACCGTGTTTTGTACTTGCAAAGTGATAAACGCGAACCAAAGGATGAACCTCGACATCCTCTTGTCCGTTTACATCTGTGTGAACCAAAGACGCGCTGCGATTCCAGTATTCAGTTGACGTATTGGTATAAAAAATGTGAGGCGTCACCCCCGCGGCGTCACAGCGATCCAGCAAACCACCCTTCTCCCCAGTTTCGGGATCTATCTGCGGCAAATCCGTAAACGGAAACATCTCCGTGGGATACAACGCATCAAAATGCGCGCTGGCATGCCGCGAAGGCTGTGCAAACCGATGGTTAAACGATCCCCGCGCACCACCTGCAACATTGGCAAACACCCCATCGAAAACCTTTTGACCAGCCTCATCTCCATTAAAGCCCTCATACAACATGTGCCGCAAAAAACGTCCGCTTTGCGACGACCCAAAAGCATAAGCCCGCTCAATCGCATTACCCAGTGGATTGCCATCTGTTCCGTATTTCAAAAACGATATAAAATCTCGGGTCGCGGCAAACCCCGTTCCCATCACAGTTGGATTTTTGCCCGTATAAACCAGATTGTAAACGCGTCCCGGTTCAAATCCCTGTGGAAATCGGATCGCGGCACGCCCATCTTTCAACCGATCAAACGACCACTGATCGCGCCCAATTTCTTCGGCTTCATCATAAGGATATGCCCGCACAGAGAGCTCCGCATCGCCATCTTCCACAGGTTCATAGGGATCGTGATAGCGACTCCCCAGAGAATGCAAATCCGTCTTTGCATCAACGACAATCTCACACGACACGGGACCAGTAACATCGACCACGGGCGCGTCCAGCGTCATCAAATTGGTAGCGCCCTCTGCTTCAGACGGCACATCGGCCTGCCAACCACACGCGGCAATCGTATAACCCTGCCGCATCAAAAAGCCATCGCCAAAATGCGCGGCAGTCTCTGGCATATTCGCCCCCATTGCCAGATTAAACATCGGCAAAATATTTTTGCGCCCGCGATTGACCACATTGTAAAACACCGTGCCATTACCCCGCGCGACATCAACTGGCTTGAGCAAATGCACATCCGCTCGAAAAATCACCCGCCCATTCTCATCAACGGGCGCGAGATTTAAATCGACAATCGCTTTGTTTTGTTTGTGGTTGGGATCAAGCGCAAACCACGCACTGCCACACAGTGCTTCATAAGCTCCCACAGCGCCGTATAACTTGCCATCGAGCACGGTTTTCCGAGACGTAATTTCCAATTGCGTGAGCATTAACACGCTCCAGTTCTCAAAAATTCTCTACCAGTTCCGATACATCCCCACGACCTAAAGCGAGGTGAGATCAAAGGGATTGGACCACGCCTTGTCGCCATTTGGCGCAATAATCTCAAAACGCACGTGTTTTGATCCGGGCCGCAGCACAAAAGTGGCGGTCTCAAACAGCTTACCGCCCTCGTGGTATTCAGTCCCCCTCGAATCTAACACCGCAGCAATACGCTGTGCAGGTGAACATTTTACCGTGGCCTCAACCGTGCGACCTTCCCCACTATGCAACTGAATGTCGAAAATCTGTGGACCCGTTGACGAATAACCAGCGCCAGATTCCAGTGCTTCGACAATGGCTTCGGGTGACCGTTCCTTCACGCGCACCATAGTCCAGCCCTGATACGTATCGCGCGCTTCTGAATCAGCCGCGTGGGAATCGTCATTGCCCAGGGCAGGGAGCAATTGTCCGGACAAATCCATCCAATCGTCCCAGTGTACAGAAGACTCACCGCGTCCAGCGCACCGACATGTCGTATTAAAAACTTCTATCCCCGCCAAACCCGTCAGCGGCATTGTATCGCGCAAAATATTGATCCCACTCCAGTGAGGATGTGCGAGCCAGATCGAGCCACCCTGTTTTTTTACTTCATCAATCACATGTTGCGGGGGCATCGCCCGCGCATCCATATCCTCTGAAATATTGAGTGCCACAAAGTGGTGGCGGTCACCGCCAAAGGGATTATCGGGATGCAATTCAGCGCCCTGAATAAGCGTAAAACTTTCCGGACAGGTCAGTGTTTCGACAAATGTGATATTATTATGATCGGACACACACAAATAATCGTAACCATGATTGACATACCCATCCACGCGTTCTTGCGGCGAGACCCGCCCATCCGAATTTGTCGAATGGCTGTGCAAATTGCCCTTCAGCCACATATAACCATCGTCATGAGATAAAACAAACGGATTTACCAACCCATTTTCCTCGGACATATCAAACTCCTTTGTGTTATTTTTTATCCCTGCCACCAGACCTTTCCATCTCGAACAGATGCGCGGCAAACCAATCGCTGCTCGCCCATCAAAACCTGCTGCGTCGCATCGGTCAACTCAAATGACCCCTTTTCCAATTCAAATACAGCGACATCACCCGCAGCACCAATACCCAGGTGCCCGAGATCATCCTCTCGATCAACCACCTGCGCTGGTTCAATGGTTGAGCGTTGAATCACTTCCTCGAGCGACATGCCCAAATTTAGAAACTTGGACATCGTCGTCGGCAAATCGTAAACGGGACCATCGATATTATACGAATGGATATCACTGCTGATGGTATCGGGCGGAAAACCATCTTCCATAGCTGCACGCCCAACGTCATAACTAAAACTGCCCAACCCGTGACCGATATCAAAAATCACCCCGCGGTCGCGCGCATCCCACGCCTCAGAAATCACCTTTCCCCGATTGTCGATAATCGACGCGGGCTGTGTACCGTGAAAACAATGGGTCACAATATCGCCCGGACGCAAAGGCTGAATCAGGTCCCGCAAAGGCACATCGGCATTGCTGATATGAACCATCAATGGTTTTTCACACCGATTGGCAGCTTCCAGAGCAATTTGCAACAAATCGCGAATATCCGCATCACCGCCCACACCTTTGTACAAACGCACCTTAACACCCAGTGCTGTTTTCGGGTGATTCAAAACCACCTGCGCGCACTCGCTGGCCGACACATAACCCTCATACACCATCTCGCCGCGCCGCCAGGGCAATCCAACACCCGACAGATTGACATAGGCCAAAATGCGCGTTGAAGACGGCTCGATCACATAGCGCTCCAATCCGCGATAATTAATCCATCCCGCTGTCCCCGTATCCACACTCGTTGTCACACCCGTGCGCGGGCACAAGTCATCGGCCTCTATACCAAAACTCGACACATCTTTGTACACATGGGTATGCAAATCGATCAGTCCCGGCGTCACGAGACATCCGCTTGCATCGATTACGGAATCGGCCTCACCTAAATCGCGCCCAATAGCTGCCACCACGCCATCTTTCAACGCCACATCCAATGCGCCCTGCACGCCATTGGCCGGATCTATCACCGTACCACCAGTTATCAACACATCGTATTGATCAGCCATGTATCTCCTCACGATCGCTCTGCAATATACGTTTCAGCATCGATTTTTCCCGCAACAATCAAATCGCGAAACAGCGCTACAGTTTCAGCCACGCCTTCTGTCAGCGGCTTGTGCACCACCGTGCCAATCGCAGCCTCTAATCCACGCCCATCGACTTCCTGGGGAAACGGCAACTGGATATCTTCAAACGTAATTTTATCTGCCGCCTCGGGTGCTGCCCGATCAATCGCATCCTTTACATCCTGCATATCGGGAGCAAATCCACCTAAATTAAATGCCCCGGCACCCGCGTAATCAGCCCGTGCAGCTTGAATAAACGCACGCGCCGTATCATTGGCATACTGAAAAACCGTGCGTCCGCCATAAGAAATATGATAGGGCAAGTTGGCCGCTGCTGCAAGCATGGCCGTCGTCGGCGTTGAAGTAATCCCCTGATCGCGCCCCACGCCATAGACCACATAGGGCCGAAAACCGATAGAAGACACCCCTTCATCGAGCCAATACACATGCGCGGTTCCCTCATTTGCCTGTTTGTACACGCCGTAATGCGTATGGGGCATTAGCGAGGAATCATCTTGCATCACAGCACCCGGTTCGTAGTCTTCGGGCGCGCCAAAAACAGCAACAGAGCTTGCATAGACCACTTTGCCAATGCGCTCTTGCCGGCGTTTCACAGCTTCAAAAACATTTGCAGTACCCACCACATTGACGCGCGCGCCGAGCGGAGGATCGGCTTTGCAAAACGGCACTTGAAGCCCAGCCAGATGAATGACATGCGTAATCTCATCATCATCCAACGCCCGTTCAAAAGCGGGCAAATCCGCAATATCACCAGCCACAAAATTTACCTGTGCCAATTCGTCATCCGACAGCAACAATTGCAACCGCTGAGGCTCTGTTGCCAGATCAAATACCGTGACTGGCACCCCTTCGCGCACCAGATTGTGTACAGTCCATGCGCCAATACACCCCAATGCACCCGTAACTAAAAAACGCTCGTCAGCCATAATTCCCTCTAAAAAAATCCGTTGGCATATACAATCACCAACGGATTTTCGCTATTAAAATACACCCTTTGCGATTAGAACAACAAGACCGATACCGACTTCTGGATCATGGCAATGGACACCGATGCCATACCCACGAGGGCCATACCTACGGAAAAGCCGACCATCAACACCGCTGCATAAATGCGCCATTGTTGCTTGCCAAAACGCTTCCAAAAATAGTAGCGAGCAATCAACGCACCAATGATCTCAGTAATCATAAAATGCGGAATACTGGTCAAACTGCGTATATAACCAAAGATGAGCAAAATGGGCAACCCAAACAGGGACAAAACAACAAAGAACACAAGCCCAACGGCAAATCCGGTGCCAATAACCCAGGGTTTCAGAGCCTCGAACAAAATGGGCTTATCATCTGACGACTGCAAGAATGCCCCATCAAAAGAAGGCACCTGATCAACCTCGTATTGATAGAACAATTCTCGGCCCTGAGGATCCATCGCCCTGGAAATGATCATTTCTGGATTTGGCGTATTCAGGTGCGCGCCATCGTCCGCGCTGCGTATTTCTGGCGCAGAAGGCAATCCCTGTGCCAGCGCATCGGAAATATCGGGCGGAGCGCGACTCAGTGTTGAGGGCGAGTATGGCGGAGGGTGTGCATCATTAAAATTGGTGTAAAAATAGGCAGTTTTAGACCACGGGCCATACCTGACCTGGTCTGGGGACACACTCTCTGGGTCATCAGGCGTTGCCCGCACCCGCCAGTACCACCACGCATTATCCGTCAAATTCGCTGGCGTCCACGTTACAGTGCCCTCTTCAGAATAGTCAACTTCCCCGCGCATAGTACTGGTAATCCACACACACCGCTGGAGGGCGTCCAACGGCCAGAACAATTGCACATAGGGATACGCATCGGACGGAATGGGCGCGAGTTTCCAGATATAGGACCAGTACATAAAACTGGTCAGAAAAACCAGTGGCACCATGAAGATCTCGGCCTTCAAAATGCTCCTGAAGCTGGTACCCGTCAACTCAATCTCTCGAAAACGCTGCGCTGCCGCGCCATAGTTGTCCAGACCAAAATCCACAAACCAGATCTCAATCCCCCGAAAACCACTGAGAAAAATGGTAGCTTGTTTAATGTACGGGATGCTCACATTTTGCCCCACCATACCATCTAAACGGGCGTTGACAAATGAAATGAGGGGCGTGTACACAAATGCAAAAATAAAGAAAAAGATAAGCAGGGTGATGGTGACCAGTTGCGGAAAAAGAATTTTTGACAGAATAATGGTGTACAAACTCGCTATACAAAACAACACCACGCAAATCCAAATTCTGAAATCACCCCGCCCGGGCGGCGTCTCCCACGATCCCGTCTCGGTCTTTTCAATCCGGGCGGTTCGCACGCCCCGCCACACCTGATAAAACCCAATGACAGTAATGGCAAATGTAATGCCAATACCAAAGCTCATCCAGAAATCAATACCCGTCACAAAGTGCGTCTGGATAGTATCCATCCCCATAAACCAGTGGGGCATAAATCCATAAGCGTGTAAAATGGGGCTTGCAATTGTATGGATGACCACCCCAATAAAGGCCCCCATCACAGCCCAGAATGGGGCGAGAAAACCCGCAAAAATAGGTGCCAGATGCAGGGTGAAACCCAGTGGCGTCGCGGGCAAAAAATATCCCGTATATTGCGTGAAATCGACAAAGGGGATCGGGATGAGTTGCACGGGCTGTTCCATAAACGCACCCGAAATAGCCGGTACAGCCACGTAGAGCATCCCCCACACCAGGCCAATCACCGCACCAACAGAAAACATGCGCCAGCGCCACGTGATATCTCCGCTGCTTTCTTCTGCCAATGCCATAGCCCCTTGTGCAGCAATGGGTGCAAATGGAAAAGGCAATTTCTCGTAATCGGATGTGATGCGGAACAACACATAACTGGCGGAAAACCAGGCAATGCGCCCCATAATCGTGCCGAGTATCAGCAATGCAATGGGCCAAAACCAATCGACGTGTAAAAACGTGCGCTCGATCAGCGCCTCGGAATTTGCCTTCGGCGCGTACCACCACAATTCGCCCAATGCATTTTGTATGCCAAATTGTACGACTGCGGGCGACTGAACAAAGTACTGATGCTTCAGCAGACCTTCAAACGCATTGGACTCCCGGTTGACCAGCGCAATCGTCACATAATACAACAGATAAATTTCCTGTCGCTTGAGTATGGTAAACGAGCGCTTTGCCAATTCGATGAACAAAATAATCGTGACCCACTGCGCCGCCGCGCCAATAGAGCCGCCGATCATCAGTTCCAGATAAATATTGCCAGGCACCATCACAATCGACACAAATAACGCACCCACAATGGTCTTTGCATTAAAGCCATCGACAAATTCATCGGGCGTTTGGAGCAGATCGCGATATTCTTCGATCTCTTCAAACTGCGTATTTTTTCTTTTTGGTTTGTCTTTGTTGCGTCTTAAAAGATTGCCTAAAGCCATAGATTGTCCCGTGTATAGATACTATGCGTTGACCGCTGCTGTGGAAGCAGAGAGCAATTCCCGTCCTTTATCTGTATATTTGGCGCGATTCGTTGGATCAACTGTTCGCCAGATCAAGAACTGTTTGCGAAGCGCGTTCATAAAGCCCTGATTGCCCCGCCGCCACGATGCCACATCGCCCGAAAGCCGATCTATTGTCAGAGTCATCGAAAAAATATTGTGCTCGCCTGTGGGCACGGCTTCAAAATGCACCTGTTGACTCACACCCAAATCATAAGGCGCCAACCAGATTGTCGTATCAATCGTATATCCCGCGCCGGTTGCTGCTTCTACTGAACCGAACCGCGCGCCATCTGTGTAAAACGCGCCCATGGACTCGCCCATGTGCGACTCGAAATAATCCACCAGAAATACCGACAGCCCAAACACGTCTTTACCGCCCACAGTAAATGGAAACTCAAAATGCCAGTGATCGCCTTCCGGATCGGGCAACTTCCAGCGGCGCGTCACATCGGGCACAGCCATAAGTGCCGCCTGACGCGCGGGATAGAGCGACGAAATCAAAACCACGACCATTACCAGTGCCGAAGAAATCACCGTTGACAATGCCGAATAATTCACATTAAGCCCTTGCAACAACTCCTGCCACAACAAAATTTTGATCACGCCTTGACCGAGCAAATACCCCGATACAGTCCCCAACACAGCATAAACGCACGCCTCGGCAATAAACAAAAAAGAGATGTGTACAGGTGCCAATCCCACAGCAGAATAAATACCAATCTCGCGGAAACGCTCGTACACCGACCCCATCATCGTATTGAGCACAATCAACGCAGCCACCAGAATGGGAACAAACAAATTGGCAAGGCCAGGCAATGGACCCCATCCCAGCGAACTGTAAATTGACACATGGATTTTGCCATCTTCCCCAGGAATGCCCGCGTACACAACCACCGATAACCGCGACACATATTCTTTGACCTGTTCTTCAACATTTATATCTTCGCGCAAACGAATTGCCACAGATTGCAGAGGGCTGCCCACTTCGCGCAATATCTTATAGGGAATAATGGCAATATCGTCCGGATCTATATGCTCGAATGGCATATTCTCGAGTTGAGGCTGTTCCAGACCCTGTTTTTCGCGACTCTCTGACTGGGTCATCTGCGAGATGATCTCATCATCCGTCAGCTTAAAATCTGCCGGGCTTAAAATTTCGCCATCCAGGTCCTTGAGATCGCGCATTTTTTCCGCATCGATCAACCCCACGACTTTCAATTGTTTGCCAAATAAGCGCACGCTCTTTTTGCCGACATCTTCAGGTTCCACCTGGAGCAATCCGGCTATTTTACCAGGCAAAATACACGCGATCTCACCCTCTTCAAACCAACGCCCATGGCTCAACAAGGTATCGATCCCCGTGACCGCGGGTTCATTAACCGATAGTCCCACTATCCCCAGCACTTTGGTCGATTTTTCCGGCGTTTCAATAGGCGTCTTTTTCAGGTCCCGCGTAACATACCAACTGCGCGGCGCGATCTCACCCTGATCAAAAAAATTGATTCGGGCATAATCATAAGCCGTATCCTCCAGCGGCCCCCAGAATTGGCTGCGGATCAACAGCCCCGGATACTTGCCTTCGGTATCATCCAGCGGAAGTTGATGAAAATCGAGCGTCGTCTTGATCGACGTAAAGGACAACACGGTAAATGTCAACAAAACCAGCGTAGCAAATGTCAGGCTGGTACGCATTTTGCGCTTTTTCATATTCGCAATGCCCAACTGAAATGCTGCTACGGACGCGCTGATCCGCCCCACATCCGTATCGTGCAACAACACCTCTTCTGTGCGCAGTTGGCGGATATTGTCGTGAAACCGCCCCGACACAATGGAAATCACAAAAATCGCCAGTGCCAAAATCACAAAAGCCAGCAAAATCACAAACGGATTGGAGAGATCAAAAGCGGGATGCACCTGCGAAAGAACGATCCAGATCACCACAAAAGCCGCGCTAAAACCGCCGATTTGTACCCGGATATCGGAAAAGGTAAAAAGCAACCGCTCGACAAAAAACGCACACGGAATAACCAGTATCATAAAGAAAATCACGCCTCGAATTACATCGTTTTGCGTTGATTTTACGTCTGGATAGGCACGCGATTCGAGGCCCATCGCCGCGCGTGTGTGTTTGACAAACAAATCCCATTTCTTGTCTTGCATCGCTTCTTCAGCCAAATCCAGATGGTATTTGGCCTGGTCGTGCAAATTGGTCATCCGCTGGTTCTCAATCGAATACTTCTCCAATTCGCGCATCCGCGCCTCATTCAGCGTCCACATATCTTTTGCGGCCTGGAACGAAGAGCGAATAAACGCCCCCCCGTGTTGCAAAATCTGAAACCCATCACCGCGCGCGACTTCCACACTTTCCGCGCTCTTTGAGTTCAACAACAAATAGCGTACGCCGATCTCTCGCTCCCGCATCACAATTTTGATTCGTTCACCCGGCGTTGTAAAAATGGTTCCCACCGGTTCTTCTGGACCAAAACCAATGGCATAGCCGTATTCCTGTGGCGCAGTATTGCCGGGACCGAGCACACTGATGCTCGACAACTTGGTGAGATAACGGGGATCGACTGTATCGTAAAAATCCGTTGCAACACACGGGAACAATATCCGCGTGCGCTTGGATATCCACCAGTCCATATTAAACTCACCCCGGTATATGCGCGCCTGGCGACCGTGATTGGGCGCGTACGTAATCTCCCCACTTTCCGGATCCATATAAAAGGCCTTCACATCCACGCGGCGTTCTGCAATGCCCGGCATGTAAAATTCGCCATTTTCATCGGCAATGTCGTAATAGACGCGGCGTACGCCTTTAATCGATTTGTCATTGCCCATTCGCAGCGAAGCCACAGCACCGGGACGGGGACGATCAGGTGTAATGCTCAGGCGGGGAAATGTGCGTACAAACCCCTGTAAACCGCGCATACGATCGTCGGGATCCAACTTGTAATCGGGCAAAAAATCTTCTGAATTTAACCCGAGATCGAGCACACCGGCAAGCAGGCGTACCTGTCCGGTGAGATTTTTGAAATTTACATGTTCGGATTTATCCAGCGGCGTATCTACTCTAAAACGCGCGTCGTTGACCGTAATGAGCGATAGCGCTGGCGTACCCGCTTCCAAAACGACCTCGCCATCTGTTTTCAGAACTTTCCCCGGAATATACATATCCCAGTTCATGCCGCCTTTTGGATTGATCCCATCGATGAGAGCATCGGCGGGATCCAGTTCAAATCGCTCGGCTATCGCCTCTGAATAATGCACAAGCGACTTGCCAAATGGCGTAAAGAAACGCTTGTAATAATAATTGCGCGTACTGTTCCAGACCCCGATTTCATCTGTCTGGCTCGTCAAATCCAGAGAAATCAACAGCGGCAACTCGAGAGGTTCTGTCATCAATGCTGCAAAATGCTTTTCTTTGCGCGAATGCCTGCTCAAAAAATCGCAAATACCTCTGAAGCCGAGATGATGCCCAGAAGATGCGAGAAATAAAAGCGTGTGTTTGGGCGGGTACTTGCTGAAATATTCGACCAACTTCATCAAGCCCACAATCCCACACGCCATCTCTGCGCCTGGCGCGAGTGCTGGCACTACGGACATCGCATCGTAATACGTATTGATCACCACGATTTTTTCGCTCAATACGGGATCGGTTCCGCGAATCCAGCCCAGAATATTCCGGGTCTCTTTCTTTTCCCAATCCATTCGCGCCTTCAAAGTGACATTGACCTCATCCTTTTGCGCGAGCAAAGCCTTGAGCCGTTCGCCGCTCTGCCTATCAATCCAGAAACGCTCAACACTATTGGGTACCTGCAAAAATTTGGTCTCTGCCTGCGCGGTAAACGTGGAATCGGGTTCGATAAATACAATCTGCTGCGCGCCGAGCATGGCGGCGTTGAGCCAGTTGTTCCACGAATTAAATTCCATCAACAGCACCGCGCCCTCTATATCGCGCCCATTAAATTCCGACACATCGCCAGTGCCTCCCCACAAGAGATGCCCCCGCACACCACCTGTGGGCAAGGTGGTCGTCTTGACCAGATTGGGCCACAAGCCGTGAATGGTAAAAACCTCGCCGGTATCTTCCACCATTAAGCTGCCGCCCTGGTCTATGGGCACGGCCACGCCATAGGTCTCGGCTTCTACGTCTTCCATGCCAAAACGCCGGAATTCAGATTCTATAAAATCCGCGGTTTTTTCGTGCCCCTCATAACCCACCACGCGCGATTCGTGTTGCGTGAATTGCTCCATCAACGTGCGAATCCCATCTTCGCGCACGGCATCCAAAACCCGTGTCCCCACTTCTTCTGCGCGAGGAACGGGCACAGGAGGAACCTCGCCGGGCGTTTCCAATCCCAACAAAGTAGCTATACGGGGATTTACGCGATAGGGACCGGCAATCAGGAGCGCGGTGACAAAAATCCCCAGACCGATAAGACTCCACACAATGAGCTTGTAATATTTATCCATAGCGATGTACCCAATGCCCGCGTTCCGGGAACCAGATCATGTCGATTCCCAGTGACAAAGCCACGCCGAGAATATATCCGACGAGCAAACCGATGAACAGAGGTCTCGATTTGCGATAAACCGTTGGCCCGCCCACTTTTATGATAACAAACTTAATCAACCAGGCGAGAAAAGTTGTAAAGCTGGTGCGTCGAGCCAGATAAGAACCCGAAATCGCCAGCCCCACGGGATGCAGCGGCCACCACACAAAGCGATAGCGCATATAGATCAACCCGGCCATCAAAAGGCCACCAATACCCAAAAACACCGCTTGTTCGGGATGTTCCTCGTAAAATGGCGGTTCATCGGGTTTTTTGAGTGCGTCAACCGTGCTCTGAAAATGGCGTTCCGCTGCCCGTGTGATCTCCCAACTGTTGAAATTATAAGCCCCTTGATCGTACCCCAACCACACGGTAAACAGCATATTGAACAACAAACTGACCATAAATACCAGCCCAAGTGCCCCCATCAACCGCCGCCGCTGATTGCCGGGAACGCCCTCGGAAACGCGCCCGGCATGGGAAAGCGCGGGCATAAACAAGCCCTTAAAATTCTCGTTAATCAGCGCGGAAAAGCGAAAAGCGACAAGGGTGGAAAGCGAGATATTGCGCCTGCCGTAAAACGAGGCGACCATACTCCAGGAACCAATGGGTTTGCTCGCAAATGGCATGCCGGTATCGGCGAGGATCTTCGCCATACCCGTATAGACAAAAATCGCTGCCAGAATATATAAAAACCCTTTAAACGGATCGAAATTCATCTGCGTCAGCCAGATAAACAAATACGCTATGCTGCACAGCAGACCGATACAAGCGGCGCGATAAGACATCAATTCCTCGGAGTCATCCACTGTGGGATCCCTTCCGAGTGCCTTCATCAACACATCGCGCAAATGTTTTCTCGCTACCCAGAATGTCGATCCCACAAAAACGACAAAAGCCCCAAAAGTCTGCCAGTAATAAACACCCGTGCGATAATAAGGCGTGGTGGCTTTATAGCCCCACTTGCTGAGCTGGCCGCCCTCAAAGATGAACACCAGATCAAAAAACCAGATTGAAAACAGAACATCCAGGCTGGCAAAATAGGAAAAAAGTATAGTAAAAATGCCAAAGTATCCCCTGATAGGCGGCAGTTGGCGATCAATCCAGTACCAGCGCGACCGATAAATGGGAAAACGCGGAAAGCCCGGCAAAAAGTAATTGATACAATTCCAGGCCAGCACACCAAACGCAATGGCAAATCCGATCCAGAACAAGCGATTGCGCATAAACTCGGGCAACCACCCCTCTCCATCGCCCGGTTCAGAAGTCATATCGATCAACGGCGCCATTGCGGGAAAAACAAGGCGTTCGTTTTGTACCCATTGTTTTCTAAAAACAGTGGCCACACAGGCCAGCATCAAAAAAGCCGCAGCTATAACCGTCGTCCACCAGAACAGGGGCAATATCCACACGCCCCATGGAATCTCTGCACCACCCGGCAAGCCTTCGTAAAACCACGCAACGGCATTGCCCTCGTGGCTCGGCAAGAGCCAGTTGGGCAAATGCGGGTGCAAGTGCTCAGCCCACTGATTTTCTTCTGTCGCAAAATAATAAGGTGCCGTGATATAGCCGATAACATAGCCCGTCAGGCCAAAACACGGCAGTGCTGCGCCCACAAGACCCATCGCCAGAATTGCATGCCATTCGCCTTTTGAGAGCACCCAGCCGGTCATTTTGGCAACAATGGCGAGTCCAATCATCAGAATCATCAAAATGATCAACATAGCCATTGGGATGTGGCTATACGTCATCAGCGAAGCGTGCAAGATATAGCGCACATACATAGCCAGCAGATCGAGGGCAATGACGAGAAATACTCCCAATCCCACAGCACGCAATGTTACTGCGGGTTGTGAACTCGCATCATCTGCTTCTGTCTGAATATTTTGTATATCAAGAGCCATTGGCGCGATTTTTGTTATACAAGGTAAAATCCCTTAAAAAATGTGCGGGAATAATTAACCCTCGCCCCTTGCATTTGTCAAATAGTTTATATGTTTATAATTGTAATCCTGCACATAGCGCAACATCATTTCTGTTTGAAAAAAAACGTACGCAAGAACCTTGACACCAATTAGTCGTTTTGTTAAATTTGGTCGTCTTATCGGGAAATATGATGGCTCCCTAGCTCAGTTGGTAGAGCAGAGGACTGAAAATCCTTGTGTCGGTGGTTCGATTCCGCCGGGAGCCACCATTTTTTTATTAACCATATACAGACGAAAATTTCTCGTACAAGTTCCAATAAGAAAAGGGTGTGAACGCTAAAAGTTCACACCCTTTTTGTTTTTTGATAAAAAAATCGCAGTTACAAACTCTGCGCCACCCGAAACCCCACATAAAGGCTCCCTGCAAAGGTTCTGTGTTGGTCGCGAACAGGCGAGCGAAGAAAATATCCTTCCAGGTACCATGCACCACCGCGCACCACGCGCGCAGTAGAGTCGCCGACCTCCCATGCAGACCCGTCATTGGGCGCTCCCACATATCTATTATTAAAACGATCCTGAGTCCATTCCCACACGTTGCCGTGCATATCGTGAAGTCCCCAGGCATTGGCCTCGAACGATCCCACAGGTGCTGACATCTCATTATCCCACTGACTGCCGCACCCATTGCAATTGGCGCGGTTGTGACCGAGATTATTCCCCCAGCTATACCTCGTCACCGTTCCCGCGCGCGCCGCATACTCCCATTCCGCCTCGCTCGGCAAACGATAGTTCTTTCCCGTCTGCTCCGATAACCACGCTGTGTACGCCACCGCATCATCCCATGTGATATTGATCACGGGACGCCGTCCTCGACCAAAACCCCTGTCATCTGTCCGTTCGCGTCCCGTCGCATCCGTGAAGACATCATATTCCTCAAATGTCACCTCGTACTTGGACAGCGCGAACGATGCAATCGTCACCTCATGCACCGGCCTCTCGCTATTATTACAACTTCTCCCCGACACGCACCCCATCTTAAAACTTCCCGCAGGAATCACCACCATCTCCGGCGACTTAAAAGCAGCCGTCTTCTCCTGTGAAACTTGAGCGGATGTACCCGTGAAAAATCCCAATAAGATTACAACGAAAACACTTTTGATTACTCTCTGCATGATATATCTCCTGTCATTATTACCTGTGAATGCTCATCACATAAAAAATAAGGCAACTTCTTATATATGAGAAACATATTTTTCACCTTCCGATGGTCACATTGACCAGGGCACCGGGGCGGACGTATTTTCCCGCATTCAAAAAAAGACCTGTTACTTTGCACGTCCCATTTTCCGGATCAATAACAGGACTGATCCCGACAATGCGCCCGGGCAACGTGCGCTTTCCGCCAGCGGTCAGCACGGCAGACAGCGGCATATTCTTATGGATCGCGTTCAGCCTGCCCTCGGACACAAACATAAACACCTGAAGATCCATGGGGTCGATGATCCGCGCGACCGCGGAGTAGGCCAGTATCCAGTCACCTGCCTTTACATTGACCTCAACCACCAACCCGTCCTGGGGTGCGATGATTGCGGTTCTGTCCAGTTCCATACGCGCGGCAACCCAGTTGTAGTGTGCGACCTCGGCATCGAAGCGGACATTTTCGAACTGCTGGTCACTGATCAGTTTCTTATTGTGCAATATTTCCAATCGCGCTTGCAAGGTCTGGGCTTTCTTCAGTGTAATTCGAGCCGCGGCTTCCTTCACGCGCAGATCTCGGCGGGATAATACCATGAGGGTATCCCCTTTGACCACCCGGTCTCCCACCTCGAAATTGACCCGCTGCATCCGCGCGTTCATCCCGGCATAGACCGTCGCCGATCGCGCAGGTACTAAAGGCGCCCGCAACATCAGTTCTTCTGCGCTGGCCCTTGCGGCAACGAGCATGAGGAACAGGCCGCACAGAAACATCGCGTTGTATATCATAGTTGATCTCCTGTCAGACGAATACGCAACATACCCCTGAATCGCACGTTTTTGCGTTTCAGAGCCTCGATCTCTTTCTCCTTTTCCGCCTGTTCTCTCTCAACTTGTTCCAGTTTCAGGTAGTGAACGGGCGGATAAGCCATTTTTAAGATTTCCAATTTCTCAAAAACCTCTTGCTTCTGCCTTAACAAATCTTTTACACGCTCAGAGAGACCTCTCAAAACGGGCTGAAACCGCAAAATCTCCTTTTTTTGGGCAAAATTGAATTCAATTTTCCGGGTAGTGAAACTGACAGCACTGCTCGGAAAATCTTCCTCCTCAACTTCGAAAGAAGCATCTGCCTCGAGCAGTCCAGACACAAAACTATTTTTCGGGATCCGCTCTACCAGTTCCTGATAGGTCTCGTCTTTCAACCGGATCATCTGTATTTCCACGGGTCGATCCGTCTCCTCCACGCGCACCTTATCCGGCAAAATGGCACCGTGTTCTCCACACGTCAGAACCCGCCCATCGAAAAAGATCCAGAACCAGGCGGGCCTGGCATCGAGGATCAGAGCTTTTCCCCACACCTTCTCCCGCGTGTGTCGCCATTGTCCTTCAAAATTCAAATAGGTTTCTGTATTGGCCCTCCGATAATCTGCATAAGCGGCCGAAGGCGTCGCCATCAGATATCTGAACGATCGCCAGATACCGCCCATGTTCGATATGGGCATGAACAATAGGAGCAGTATGACAACCACGGCCAATACAGTACCCTCCCCCAGGAGGGATCCGGTTTTGACCCTGTACCTCGCACTACCGGGAAAAACACAAACCGCAGTATGGGGATAAAACAAAGGCACGCCGCTTTTGGTCGCACTATCGGCGATCAGGTGGCTCATATACCCCAATAGTATGGCCGCATAACACGCGGTTTGATAGGCAAGCAAGGGCAAGGTGACAACTGATAGAGCGAACATACAGAGCAGCGAATGCGTAATCGTGCGATGCCCCCATCGCCGCTCAATCGGAATGGAAGCAAAGGGCATCACCCGGCCAATATAACTTCTCGGCGAATCTACATCCGGAAGCAGGCTCCCTATGATCGCGCCTGCGACCGCGGGAAGATTGCGGTGAATGGACATGGAAAAGAGCGAGAAGGAACTCGCCACCGTGAGCAGCCCAAATGCAATGTGAGTCGGTGCAGTCATCGTTTGAACCTGTACATAAAGAATCGAATGCCCACCAGAAGCGCGCTGCCGATGCCAGCCAGCACATAACCCTCCATACTTCCGATACCGCGCATGAAGAATCGCGCTGCGACCACGGCCAGCAAAAGCAGCACCACGGCGAACGTAAGATCGATCTGGTTTCGCGCGCCCGTGTGCAACACATCTCGCACCACGGACCGAGTCACCGCCGGTTCTTTCCGAAACCGTTCCACAATCTCAATGATGGCACGCGGATTGCCAGCACTCTGTTGCAAAATATTCGTCTCGGTCATTCGATAGTCTTCTATATTGGCGCCAGCAGTACACTGGCGGATGAGTTTTTTCGAGTCCGCGGTAGATAAGCGCTCTATTTCTACACGGTCGAACTTCCAGAAGTGCTTCTCATAAGGCTTCCGCACTTCAGGCAGGGCCGCGATAATAGTGAACTTGCTGTTGAGTTTGTCGATCAGTCGCCCGATGGAGGCGGTCATATCCGACAGATCATCCACAATTAAAACGAACTCGTCTTTCTCCACCGAGTTGAGCACCATATCGGTCCAGCTCTGAATGGTCGTGCGAGTGTGTTGCTTTTTGAACGTTTCAAAATCTGATCGCGGATGAGACAGATTACGCGGATGGCACGGATTATTGGATTTGGCACTTTCCGGACCATTCGGGCAAAGCCTTCCTATTTTGTGAAGCTCCTTCGCAATATTTATCAGGCTCTCTTTCGCTGGCGTCAACGTCTTCACTTTGAGCGCGTTTTCTGCGTTGAGCAACGCGAGCAAATAACTTTTGCCCACGCCGATCGGGCCGAGCAATAGTGTATCAATACCCTTACTCAAGTTGTCTTTTAGCTGGCACAATTCTTCATCGCGTCCCACAGTCTCCCCCATCCCGATACGCAACTGCTTTTTCGGCCGCGCGGAAAATCTGTAATCGCGATTCTTCAGGCGCGACCACCACCGCGACAACCGCGACCTGCGGTCAATGCGATCAACAGAACGTCGCTTTTGCTCGTCACTCACAGAAATGTAGATGGACGCCGTATCAATAGACGAATGCCCCATCAGGTCTTTGATGCGCTCGACCGGCACATCCCGATCTGCCAAGTCCGTGCCGAAGGTGTGCCTGAGCATGTGCGGATGAACGTGGCGGATCCCCGCGCGCTGCGCGTAGGTCTTCATGGCCGCCCACACCGTCTTGCGGCTGAGTTGCTGCCCGTTACGGAGATTGCAGAAGACATAAGGAGAATCCGAAAAATGACGGGACTCCAGCCACGCGCGGAGGACGTCCTGCACCTCCTGGTTCATCGGAACAACGCGCTCTTTGCCGCGCTTGCCCGTTAAGCGAAGGCTCGGCGTGTCCGTTGACCAGTAGATATTGTCAACCATGAGCGAACACGCTTCGGATACGCGCAACCCACACCGCGCGAGGACGGTGATGAGCGCGTGATCGCGCGGGTTCATACGTACGGATTTGAGTGCTTCAAGCTCGTCTTGCGCGAGAGCTTTTGGGAGTTTCTGTATGGATGATCGTGGTGTCATAAGCATATCTCTGGGGTTGAGAGGTTTACACATTCTTTTTTATCAGGGTTTCGAGAAGTGGCGCCAGGAAGATCGCCGCGATAAATGTTACCCATAATCCTTTGTCGGCAATCATCGCCCTCGGGTCGATGGCTTTCGCGGCCTCATCATCGGCAATCGAGTAAAACGGCATGGCCTCGAGCATGAATGATAGAGCCATATCCACGAGCGTCGCATAGACCGCGAAAATGACAATCATCGCTGGCGCAGAGAGACTGAGAACGCGCTGAAAGTGCTCCCGAACCGCATTGTATCTGGAACCGAAGACATCGAGGACGTCGGGTTCAGGATGGGATTTTGGTGGGACTGTAGAGGATGGTACTGCTGGACGGGTGGTGAGTGACTGGTGAATCATGAGACTGCCCTCCTGTATGGGTTAAAACTGCAAATTTTTGATCTCGTGCCCTTTATACAGTGCAAAAACCGTGCCAAAAATTGCAAAAAACCCGTAACTGCTTGCAGGAGAGCGTGTTTTTAGAAAATGCCGAAAAATGGACATGCTGCCAACTGTTTCAAACGAAACAGTAAGTGTTTCAAATGAAACAGTTGGGATAGGAATAAAACAGGGGGATTACAGAGGGAAATCACACAAAAAATGCCCTGAAGAATACAGGGCATTTTGGAAGGTAGTTATGGTAATGGTGCTCAGATGAACACCATGCTGGAAATGTCAATCGCCTACCACGCGCCGATGGCTTATGAAAAGCTACATCAATCACAGGCTTGAAACACAACAAGCCTTAAATACCCCGCCAAAATAGGGTAACTCCAAATTAAAAATCAAAATCTCTTTGATTATATTTCATTATGGTATAGACCCTTAACATCAAATTTAAATTAGATGTCCAAGAATCATCTTGCTCGTCTTTCATGGACATCAACACCCGATCCAAAGCCTCATTATATATCTTTTGCTCACCATCATTTTCAATGTCGCTGATCATATCGTCTATCTCACGGAAGATGTTTTCTAATACATATTTCTTCCAGCCAATCCATGTATCTTTAGACTTGACTATATCTATAATTTGAGGTGAATCAAAGCTGGGTAGAAAGACCCTGACAGCAACCCAACGACCAAGGCTATAACCTGATATGCCACCTAGAACACTGGCTATGAACGTTTTAGCAGGATTTAAAGCCTTGGCTTTCAGCGTACCGAGAATTTCTTGGGCAACCAGTAATGATGCTGCATGGATCGGACCTGGTTTTAAAAGCTGGTCCATTAGATCTGATTCTAAAAACGTGTCGTTAATAGATGGATTTGGCTTCTCGTGTAAGACGTTTTTATCTATATCGTACCAGTAGAGTATTTTATCTTTTGAACCAAATGTAAAAACGTACTTGTTGTCTTTTAGTGATAACTTCACGTAAGAAAAGGCGTAGTTTTTTAAGGACTCTGGGTCTTTTAAAGAGGGCCAACGACTACCTAATCCAATACAGAACATCAACACAAAGGTAATGAGGTGCGCCCCAAAAGTTGACCCAGTATAAAGGCTAATTGACATTGAGTATCAGCGTGGTATTTTCTCACCAACAGGAGGAGATACCATGGGTAAGAAAACCAAGAAGTCCTACTCCGCTAAACTCAAGTTCCAGATCGTGTTAGAGGCATTGACCTCGGACAAAGAGGATGCAGAGATCGCTCGTGCTTACGATGTGCATCCGGTGAGTCTCTCCCAATGGAAACGTCAG
>JAJDYX010000043.1 GCA_022824945.1 Candidatus Latescibacterota bacterium | reverse complement strand
CTGACGTTTCCATTGGGAGAGACTCACCGGATGCACATCGTAAGCACGAGCGATCTCTGCATCCTCTTTGTCCGAGGTCAATGCCTCTAACACGATCTGGAACTTGAGTTTAGCGGAGTAGGACTTCTTGGTTTTCTTACCATGGTATCTCCTCCTGTTGGTGAGAAAATACCACGCTGATACTCAATGTCAATTAGCCTTTATACTGGGTCAACTTTTGGGGCGCACCTCAGAAGGAAAAAGCAACCACAGATTAACACAGATAAACACGGATAAAGGCAAAAGCAAGATCAAACTTTCAAGTGACGTGGTGTTAAGCTACGGTCCAGTGTTTGCAAATGTAGGGGCGGTGCCTCTGTGTCCGCCCGTTCGCAATATGAAGGGTGGCGCAATTTCGCATGATTAAGTACATTCAAGAAACCCTTGAACATGCATGCTGTGCAATACCATGCACCCTGGATAAACAATGAAAATCGAAAACCCACCATACACAATCACGCCGGATATTCTCTTTCGCATCGAAGAAATCGGTGAAGCGATTGGCCGCGCAACGGGCATCTCGCAGGACTTGCGCCTGCGACGAATCAATCGCATCCTCACTATCCGAGGATCTCTTGCCATTGAAGGCAATATCCTCAGCGAAGAACAAGTCTCCACAATACTCGACGGCAAGCCCGTTATCGCGCCACCAAGAGACATACAGGAAGCCCGCAACGCCATCAAAGCCTACGATCAATACCCGCAGTGGAACCCCGCCAGCGAAGCCGACCTGTTGCGCGCTCACGAAATTCTGATGATCGGCCTATTGGATGCGCCCGGACAATATCGCCGCAGAGACATTGGCGTTATGGGCGGCGGTGAAGTCCATCACATCGGCCCGCCCCCTATGCGCGTACCACAACTCATGGCAAACTTGCTGGCATGGCTGGGCAGCACCGATGAGCATCCGCTAATCGCCAGTTCGGTCTTCCATTACGAATTCGAATTCATTCACCCCTTTGAGGACGGCAACGGACGAATGGGACGGCTCTGGCAGACCCTGATCCTGACCCGCTGGAAACCCCTGTTCGCCCATATCCCCGTAGAAAGCCTAGTCCATGCCCGACAAAGCGACTACTACAAAGCCATCAGACAGAGTTCGTCAGAGGGCGAAAGCACGCCATTCATTGCGTTCATGCTGGAAATTATTCTGGATGCTCTCCGGACAACCGACCAAGTAACCGACCAAGTAACCGACCAAGTAGCACGGCTACTCACCGCCTTGCGGACAGGTCCAAAAACTACCGCTGAACTCATGGCGGAACTGGGCCTATCGCACCGTCCCACATTCCGCAACAACTACATTCGTCCAGCACTGTCCGCAGGACTCGTGGAAATGACACGTCCCGAAACGCCCACCGCGAGAAACCAAAAATATCGCCTCACCGCACGAGGAAGAGAGATACAATGAAAGGACCATTCAATTCGACAAAACACCATGCCATAACTTCAAAATAGATAGAGACCTGACACCGGAAGCATGGGCGCGGTTCGCCAAGCGGGCGTATATCCCCGAAGGCATGGACCCAATCGTGGCATTGGAGAACCTGCACCTGCTCGAAGGTGGGATCATGACCCATGCGGGCGCGTGGCTATTAGCGGAAGACATCACGCGCTACACATTGACAGCGGGCGTAACCTGCGCGGTTCTTCGCGGCGTGACCAATACGCATATCATCGACCTCAAGAACTTCACAGGCGATATATGCGCCATCTATGATGACTGTATAGCCTACATGCAGGCAAAATTGAACACGGCACTGATTCCCCATGCTCGCGGACGGGACGAACGCCTCGAACTACCGGAGGACGCACTCCGCGAGGCAATGGTCAACGCCATCGCGCATCGAGACTATCGATCCACCGCTAAAGTGCAGGTACACATATTCCATGATCGACTGGAAATCGTCACACCGGGCGGGTTGCCAGCGGGAATGCGGGAAGAAGATTTGGGAATCAGAAGCGTACCGCGCAATCCACTTCTATTCGGCATGTTCCACCGCATGGGAATGGTAGAGCAGATCGGTAGCGGCATCCGACGAATTCGACAAGAGTGCCGTGACTACGGGGTAGAAGAACCTGTGATTGAGGTTTCGGATAACTGGGTAGTCACGACATTCAAACGACAGGTTGAACATGGCGGGCAGATAACCCCACACGTCACCGAACAAGTGCCTTACAGATACCCTACAAGTCAAGAGCAAGTCAAGCCCAGATTTGGTCTAAGGCCAGAGTCAAGGCCAGAGTCAAGGCCAGAGTCATTGGAATTGCGCGTCTTGGCACTGCTAATCGAAGCACCGCTTTCAAAGTCTATCATAGCCAATAGTTTAGGGCACCGATCCGTGTCGGCGGGCCTTAACAAGGTAATTCGCGCATTGAGAAAAGACGGACTGATCAAATACACAATACCAGAAAAACCAGGAAGCCGGTTGCAGAAGTACCAAATTACGAAAAACGGCAGAAATAGATTGGTAGAATTGGTAAATTGACGTGTGCATCAACGGAGACACGAAAAATGGATACTCAGCAAGGCATGATATTCGGCGACACCAGCGAGAGCCAGATGTCATTTGGAATAGATGACAGAAGTGGCCTTCGTGTGGTCAGCGCGAAATTCAACTCAGAAAAAAAATTCGACTGGGACGTATTCGAGGGATTCGACACCCTGCGGGTATTGACCTATTCAGTGAGCGTGGATGCCATCGTTAGAATGCTCGATAAATACGCTTTCACAACTTTCGAATGCGTATTCGGCTATGAAGGCATTATCCGCGACATGAAAGACATTCTCGCATTTCAGAAGACAGTAGTCGGCAATACCCGCGCCGCAATCATGGGCCTCAAAGACGAACGGCACATACAAATTCTCGAAAAAGTACACGCGGGACAAGCCCACTTCAGAGTCTTGAGAAAGTCCATAGCCCACGCAAAGCTCTACCTGCTGTCTAATTCGGATGGACAGAAACGAGTAATAATTGGATCCGCCAACCTCTCGGAACGGGCATTTTCCGGCGAGCAACCAGAGACACTGGTCATGTTCGACAATGATGAAAAAGCCTATGAACACTACAATAATATGTTCAACACCATCCGGGACTCCGCATCAGACGAAATCGAGCTACCCGATGAGAAAATAACGCGAGCGGAAATAGAAATTCAGGAAACCCCATCTATGAACAACGGACCGGCCACACTCATAATTGAGCGACCTGAACCGGATGAAGTCGAAACCTCCTTTCCGGTTCAGGTAGAACGCGTAGAAAAGGTCCGTGCCGCTCTTGGTCCTGCGCTATCATCGGTCCTGCCTCCCATACGCAATGACAAGCAACGCATCACCCAGAAAATCAAACGCCAGATCAATCGCGTGGTCCTCGTCAAGTCAGCCGAAGAAGTCGATACGCGCAACTTCCATATCGACAGAACCACGCGCCATGCCACCCTATCGGGCGAGACATTCCCGTTGGAATGGGATGATGATTCGGTAAAAACAGATGCGCGTCTGCTCCTGGAATACTTCGAAAACTACGCCGCCTTTGAGGGAGATGTAAAACGGCTGCAACGGGATTACTTCACCTTGATGGCGTGGCTGTATTTCTCTCCCTTCATGTGCGACATGCGGTCACTTGCCATGGTGCAAGACAGCGATGTGGTCCGCTTTCCTTCCTTTGGCATCGTCTTTGGAAAATCCAATTGCGGCAAAACCAGCCTGATTGACACGCTCATGACATCCATGTTCGGTTATGCCAACACAGTGGATAAACGGAGTTTCACCACATCCCGCCTTCGCGGATTGCAGGCGTCGTACAAACGCTTTCCCGTTGTGTTTGATGATATAGGGCAACGCGCCTTCAATCAGTACGGCAAGGATATGATCAAAGAGGAATTACAACCCCCTGCTTCTGAATATCCGTGCTTCATACTCGCAATGAATGCCGAACCCCAATCATTTCCCGACGAAATCGTCAAGCGCAGCCTGATGATATACACCACAACTGCACTGCCCTCTCACGAAGAGGAAACACGGCAGCGTTTGCAAGGCGATGTACAGAAGATGCGTCGCAATCTCACGGGACATCTCTATAAACGATACCTATCTGAAATTATGGAACGCATGGACCCCGGACACCTTCCAGATGATTGGCTGGCGATTTCATCTCAGGTTATAAGCGACATTATATCAGAAGGAACAGGCAAAACACCGCCCAAATGGTGCCGCAAAGTAACCTGGCAAAACTATGCGGAAAAGCGATACGACAGAGTTAAAGCAGCCCTCGAAAGTCTATTGCGTCCAGCGTCCTATGTAAAAAAAGAAGGCGAGGCATCCAAAGGATGGACGATTGACGGAGAGAAAGTCATCGTCTGGGAACCACGCGACGCCTTTGGCAGACGTGCATTCAACTGGGAAGATGTTCCCTCTACCTTAATTGACCAAGACGCCAGCCACGGCGACACGACGATCTTGCATAAAACCAGCTTGCAGAAATTCATAGGCCACAATCTCTACCCACCTGGCAAATTAAATAAAATAAAGAGTTTGTTCAGTTATCGCCCCTGACATCGCAGTAAGCGTTGCAAACTTAAAACAAAAAAGGACCTTCACTTCGACTGTGTATTCGGCTATGATGGAATTGGGAATTGACGAGACCATTCACAATGCCACCGCGCCAATTGCGGAGGTGATCGGTCAGTTTGTCTTTTTTAAAATTTCCGTAGCCGACGCGGAATTGCCATTGGTGGTGTTGTGGCTTGTCGCTGGTGCAGTATTTTTTACTTTTTACACCGGCTTCATTGGTATCCGCGGCTTCAAGCATGCCCTCCAACTGGTGCGCGGCGATTATACTGACCCCAACAGCAAAGGCGAAGTCTCCCACCTTCAGGCACTGTCCACGGCAGTAGCGGGAACTGTCGGCATCGGAAACATCGGTGGCGTCGCAGTGGCGGTAACCGTTGGCGGACCAGGGGCGACATTTTGGCTGATTGTGGCGGGCTTTTTGGGCATGTCCACGAAGTTCATTGAATGCACGCTGGGCGTCAAATACCGCAATGAAAACCCGGACCATTCGGTGTCGGGCGGCCCGATGTACTACCTCAGAAAAGGATTTTCAGCCCGCGGCATGGACAGCTTTGGCAAACTGATCGGCGGCTTTTACGCGGTGGGGATTTCAATAGGCGCACTGGGCATAGGCAACATGTTTCAATCCAATCAGGCGTATGTGCAACTCAACCACATGACCGGCGGAATGCTGGACGGACTGGGCTGGCTGGTCGGCATTATTTTGGGCGCTGTGGTCTTTGCCGTGATTATCGGAGGGATTAAGTCGATCGCCAGGGTTACAGAAAAAGTCGTCCCCTCTATGGCGGTCCTGTACTGCTTTTTTGCTCTTATCACGATTCTGCTCAACGCCTCGGCACTGCCCGTCGCCATCGGCAACATCTTTGGGGGCGCATTCACCGGCGAAGGTGTAGCTGGCGGCGTGGTGGGAACGATGATTATCGGCTTCCAACGCGCGGTGTTCTCCAATGAAGCCGGTATTGGATCGGCCGCCATCGCCCACTCGTCGGTCAAGACGAACGAGCCTATCACAGAAGGGATTGTGTCGTTGTTGGAGCCTTTTATTGATACCATCGTCATCTGCACGATCACCGCTCTGGTCATTGCCACAACGCAGGTTGTTGCACCCGATTTTGCTGGCGGTGCAACGGGCGTGGCCATGACGTCTGTGGCCTTTGAGCGGCAATTTTCGTGGTTTCCCATTCCGCTGGCTTTTGCCGCTGTGCTGTTCGCCTTTTCCACGATGATTTCCTGGTCCTATTATGGATTAAAAGGTTGGACCTATTTGTTTGGCGAAAGCACACACAGGCAAAACGTGTACAAAATCATTTTCTGCCTCTGTGTCGTTTTGGGATGCATGGTGCAATTAGGACCCCTGCTGGATATTTCCGACGCGCTGGTGTTTTTGATTTGTGTGCCGAATATTTTGGGGCTGTATTTCCTGGCCCCCATCGTCAAGCATGAAATGGATTCGTATTTTGCACGCCTGAAAAGCGGAGAAATTAAAAAATTTGTGTGAGGAAACGAACCTTGCCACAACTCGAACACATTGAAGTCATTGAAAAACGCCTGTGGGGAGCAGCCAATACCCTGCGCGAAATCCACGAGAAAATAGAAGAACTCAACATTGAGGCCGTATCACTGGCAGCGACGATCAAGCGGAATTTTGAAGCACTAATTTGAAGTGGGAAGCGATGTATGAAGGCGAGTAATTCGAGCATGACTGGCCGCTTCTCAGGCCAGTTCAACTGTGCAGCAACTCGCTGCACAATTTCCATTGGGCGAATCGCTGCCTACCGTAGAAGAGACAGAGCAGGAGCTAAATGGCACTGGGGAGATGCATGAACATTAAAAAAGAGCTAACAAAGTCCGACAATGATGAAGAAGGCATGACTGCCGCGCTCATACGCGCCGCCAAACGCGCGCACTTAATCGCGCACCAGACCGGTACCAAAGTTGTGGTCATGCGCGATGGCAAAGTCGTGGAAATTGATCCAGACCCAAAGATGTACAACGACATTTGAGGTGGATCGTCTGTTTGGCACAAGACACGCTCTGTATATTTTGATCGATAAATAGGCGGTCATGTGAAAGATATGTACCGCTTGCCTATATGTCCGCTATGGTGTAAAACGCTCAAATGAGATAGAGTATCTCTGCCCATATATGCAAAGGTGGCACGATTTCGCATGATTCGCTACATTTATTGCATAGGGAGATCGAAAATGAATGAAAAGAATAGAAACATCGGTCAAGAGATTCTATCTGGCCTACAGGAAATCAAGCGCGGCGAACAAGGTCGTATCATTACAGTACCTGATATTGCCCAAACGAGAGCGAAAATAGGTCTTTCTCAAACGCAGTTTGCCCAATTGATGGGTGTATCTGTTCGCACGTTGCAAGATTGGGAGCAGGGTCGCCGTCGTCCATCGGGTGCTGCTCGGACACTATTGATGGTTGCAGACAAAAACCCGCAAGCGATATTGGATGTGATGTGAGAATCTGTAATCCTTTTGCTGAGTATCTTCGTGAATACTGGGGGAATATTGAAATTGAGCATCTGGGATAGAAGTTGGGAGATAGATAAGACGATGAATTGCAGGAGCAGAATCTGTGTGTCTGTTCAAAAGAAAAGAGAATCGGAACTGATGCATGTCTGACGCATACCCAGTCGTTACAGTAGAACCGGAATGGGTTATTAACCCTGAGGAAATGGGGGGTAAAACGAAGTTCTGGTATGGCAAGCCTGATGATAATACAAACTGGCTCTTCAAGTACCCTCGACCAAACACAGGAGAACACTGGGCCGAGAAGATAGCGTCTGAAATTGCCTCTGTGATAGGAATTTCCCATGCGAAGGTAGAACTGGCGCAGTTTCAAGATGAGCGCGGCTCAGTGACAGAATCGTTTGCCCTTGAGGGCAGGGTTCTACATCACGGCAACCAAATGTTAGAAGTGACCGTTGACGGTTACAATCCCAACCAAAAATTTCGTCAGTCGAGTCACACTTTGGCGAATATATGGAAAGTAATGGACTCTATTTTTTTCGATCTTGTATCTGCGAAACAAGCGAAGCTCATCATTGCTGAATACACGGTTCTGGACGCATTGGTCGGCAACACAGATCGCCATCACGAGAACTGGGGTATACTTCGGCGGCGGGCAGGTGACGAAGGGAGGGGTTTCGTAGCACCGTCTTATGACCACGCATCTTCTTTGGGTCGAGAACTTCGGGATGAACGCCGCGACAGGCTGATGGTCGAGAATCGCGTAGGAGACTATGCGGAAAGAGGACGCGGTGCGATTTACTGGTCTGAGGACGAGCGATATGGCCCCAGTCCGCTGGAATTAGTACGGCGTACGGCCCCTACCTATCCAGACCTTTTCCATCCTGCACTGGCGAAACTCCAAAAATTGGATGAAGATTCTATAAGCACGATTGTCAGCCGCGTGCCTGATAACTGGATGTCTCCTGCAGCCCGTACGTTTGCGATTGCTCTAATGTGTTATAATTTTGAGCAGTTAGGAGGAATGATTCAATGAATACGCGAACCCTGTTTCTGGCTTGGGAAGACCAAGAACAGACCCGCCAGTGGTTCCCGATTGGTCGGTTGGATGCAGATGTAGAACGTCCGCTCTATCGCTTTCGTTATATTGAAGGGGCGAAGCGGGCACAGAAAGAATTGAAGTTCCCGCCGTTGTGGGATTTTCCGCAGCTATTGGAAGATTACAAATCTCTGGAACTATTTCCACTATTCAGGAATCGAGTCATTGCACAGGGAAGGCCGGACCGTGCGGACTATCTGGGGAACCTCGACCTTCACGAGAATGCCGATCCTTTCGATATGCTATCGGTAAGCGGTGGTTATCGAGTAACCGACGATTACGAGGTCTTTCCGAAACTGGTGAAAGCCAACGATGGAAGTTTTGTCTGCCGGTTTTTCCTGCACGGCTGGCGACAAACAAGCCTCCCCGCGCAAGAACGGCTGAATGCGCTGAAGCCGGGAGAAGAACTTTATGTAACACTGGAACTAACCAATCCAGTAACTGGCTTGGCCGTGCAACTCCAGACAACTGATTACCACATGATTGGCTGGACCCCGCGTTATATCGTTTCCGAGATGGCGAGGGCAATGGCCGAATCGCCTGGTGAGTACACGGCGCATGTGGTGCGGGTCAATCCCCCACCGTCTCCGATGACACAGCGCGTTTTGATTGAAATGCGTGGTCGCTGGGACAGATATGAACCGATGAATGGCGAGGATTTCCAACCTCTAATTGGTGATTGACCATTTATCACCCTTCACACTTCCCACTTCACCTATGCCCAAAACTTCCAACCGAAAAACCATCATCTCGTGGATGATGTATGACTTTGCGAACTCGTCCTTTGCCAACAATGTCACCACATTTATCTACGCGGCGTTCTTTACCAAAGTCATCGCTGAAAATGAAATCATCGGCACGGCTTTATGGTCTCGCGGCGTCGGCATCATCATGCTCGTCGTCGCACTGCTATCGCCACCCCTCGGCGCGCTATCTGACCAAGGCGGATATCGCAAACGCTTTTTACTATTTTTCACCTTCCTCGCCGTCATCTTCACCGCACTGCTCTATTTCCCGCAACAAGGGCAACCTATCTATGCCTTAACCCTCTACATCATCGCCTGCATCTGCTTTGAAATGGGCATCGTATTTTACAATGCCTTCCTGCCCGACATTGCCCCGCCCGAGCGCATCGGTCGCATATCGGGACAAGCATGGGGCGTGGGATATTTCGGGGGCCTGCTCTCGATGGCCGTCCTCATGGTCGGCTTTGTATCTGCAGAAACCCCCTGGTTTGGCCTCACCAAAGAAACCCATGAACACATCCGAGCGACAAACATCGGCGTTGCAATCTGGTTTGCGATCTTCAGCCTCCCAGCCCTCTTCTATTTACCCCAAACACCTGCACAACAAACCGGCGACAAACTGAGTTTGGCCGCATCCTACCGGCGCATCCTGCAAACCTTCCGCGAACTCCAGCGCTACCGCGAAATCTTCAAACTCCTGCTCGCGCGCCTGGTCTATAACGACGGCCTCATCACCGTCTTTGCCTTTGGCGGCATTTATGCGGTCGGCACTTATGGATTCACATTTGAAGAAGTCCTCTTCTTCGGCATCATCGTCAACATCGCAGCCGGCATCGGCGCGTGGTGTTTTGGGTACCTGGACGACCGCCTGGGCGGCAAACTCACCATCCAGATCACCCTCATCGGATTCGTCATCGCGACTATTGTTGCCGTCGTACCCCAGGAAAAAATCTGGTTCTGGATCGCGGGCATCCTCGTCGGCCTATTTGCTGGTCCCAACCAATCGGCCAGCCGCTCCCTCATGGGACGATTTGTTCCCCAAAACAAAGAAACCGAATTTTACGGCTTCTACGCCTTCTCGGGAAAAGCCACAGCATTTCTCGGACCCCTCCTCATGGGCGTCATCACACAAGCCTCTGGATCCCAGCGCTTCGGCATGGCAACCGTGGGCCTGTTCTTCATCATAGGCGGTCTCCTCTTGCGCACCGTTGACGAACAAAAAGGCATCCGTTCTGGGCGTGAAAAAACGCCATCAGAAACAGACGCCTGACGCGGGATCACCCTACCCGAAATACTTTAAAATAGAAATTCCCCTTGACATCTACTTGTCTTATTGTCATATTTTACTATGACAATAATAAAATATGACTTATTGAAGAGAAGGAGACCAACATGAAACGCTTCTATCTCTTGATCTCATATATCGCCATCGCCTTCATATCCACCCAAAACACCTATGTCCTTGCTCAAGAAACGACGAAGCCATCCAGACCCACCCTGGAAGTTGTAGCCTCGCCAACAGACGCCATCATCGCGATATCTTACACTATTCCCGAATCTTCTTTTGTGAATCTAAGCATATCAGGCACTGTTGGCGGCGTTATTGCCACCCCCGTATATGAACCTCGTATGCCAGGGGAATACACAGTCAAGCTCAACAAGAACCATTGGCCTCAAGAAGTCTATACGATCTCTATTGTTTTAAACCATGATCGGAAAAGGCGCAGGTCCAGGCGCTTCACCCATCATGCTCCCGACAGACAAATAGCTTCAGACGAACAACTTCAGCAAGTATGGATCCAGGCTATACAAAGCATGAGATTTGACCCTGAAACTGCCGTAGAACACTGGGAAACACTGCTCGAAAACACAGGTTATGAAAATCGCGGCGCGGCATTTCTCTATTCTTGTGCAGCATTCATGAAAGTGGCGGATAGTATGCGCGTGCATGCTCAGATAGACAGTGCAGTAAAGTGGGTCCCCCGTTCCAGTGTTTATAAAACCATCGCCAGATTCATGAACGGCCAGGAGATACCGCCCTCGTATGGCGATGTGAAATTATACCCATCTACTGCACTAAAATACGCAAAGAAAGCTATCGCTTCTGCCGATGATATTCCCCTACCGCATCGCAAACAAGCTCTTTTTCGCTATTATCACGTTTTGGGTTATTCTCATTTAGCGGCAGAGCAACTCGATGATGCAGAGATAGCACTTCAACAAGCGCTGTCTCTCTTCGGGGAACTTCCTGAGTATAAAATACCTGTAAAAAATAATTGGGATGTCGGCGTCTTAAAAGATCTGGGAATGGTAAAGACGCTCAAACGCGATTACGAGGAAGCACTGAAATTATATTCAGATGCACTTGTCAAAAATCCCTATGATACCGGTCTCTGGAACCTGCTTCAGCGCGTTTACAACCTTCGGCATGGCACGGACGAAGGGTATCGCGCATTTGCGACGCGCCTCGAACAGAGGCGTCCATCAAAAAGCCAAGCAAATGAAATACACTCAACTATCGGCAGGGATTTTCCAGATTTTTCATTGCAAACCATCGACGGCGAAACCATTAACTTTGCCGATTTAAAAGGCCAGGTCGTCATTGTGAACTTCTGGGGATCCTGGTGTGGGCCATGCATTCCAGAGCTGTCGATGTTAGAAAAAGTCCATAGCGAATATAGCAATGCACCCGTCAAAGTAATTGCCATCCACAACATGTTCACGAGGGGCATCTTCAAAGATTATTTATCTACGATACAAAAAGTTGCAGAACAGGCGAATATCTCATTTCCGATGCTTTACGACACAAAGGAAGTAAACATCGCAGGCAGAATGGATATTCGGCATATTCCAACGACACTCATAATAGATAAGGAAGGCAAAATTCAATATGAGGAAATGGGTTATGTCGAGACCAGATTCTTACCTCAAATAAAGACAATAATCGAAAAACTGATAGCCGGATAAAAACCAATTCCACGGGAGAACAGTCCAGGATGAATTTCGAATTAGACCCCAAAAGCGGTATCCCTTTCTATCGCCAGATCATTGACCAGATCCGTTATGGCATTGCTGCTGGCAAATTGAAAGTAGGAGACCAATTGCCCACCGTTCGCGCTCTGGCCGTAGAACTCAAGGTCAATCTCAACACCATCAGCAAAGCCTATCGGGAACTGGAAATTAAAAACATTCTGGAAACCCAGCAAGGATCCGGAACATTTATCGCGCCAGTAAAAGTAGAGATTCCCGACAACGAAAAAGAAAAAAAGCTGACGGGTATATGCAATGAATTCCAGAGCATTGCCTCGGCCTACGGATTCAATCTTGAAGACTTGATCAAAGAACTACAACAACGACAAGGAGCAGATCATGAACGCTAAAATTCCTCTGAACAAGCATGTCAATCTCGTCTCGATCTTTATTTTCGTCATCCTCACGTTGGCAAACGCGATCCTGTTCTACTCAGAACTGATCTCTTTAACCATCGCCCTGATCGGACTGGCTGCTGCGCTATTCATAGCAGCCACATTGAAAATCTCTGACCAGTGGGAAAAAGCTGTGGTCTTGCGTATGGGAAAATTTATCGGCTTAAAAGGTCCGGGTTGGTTTCTCATCATTCCCATCATCGACCGGGTCGATAAATATATCGACCAGCGAGTTCGGGTTACTGACATTAGAGCCGACTCTACCCTGACGAAAGACACTGTACCGGTCAACGTCGATGCCGTCGTCTATTGGACCGTTTGGGATGCTGAAAAAGCCGCCCTCGAAGTTCAGGAATATGAATACGCCGTTTCACTCGTCTCCCGGACTGGCCTGCGCGACATCATCGGCAAACACGAATTGGCAGATCTCCTGCAAAATCGAGAAAAGATCGCCGAGGCATTGCAACAGGCCCTTGACGAAACGACCAGTTCCTGGGGCATTACCTGTCAGAGTGTAGGCATCAAAGACATTGTTATTCCAAACGACCTTGCAGACGCCATGAGCAAGCAAGCCCAGGCAGAAAGAGAACGCCAGGCCCGGATCATCCTGGGCACAGCCGAAACCGAAATCTCAGAAAAATTCTCCCAGGCCAGCGAAAACTATCACAATAACCCCGTCGCCCTTCAACTGCGCGGTATGAACATGCTCTTTGAAGGACTGAAAGAAAAAGGCTCTCTGGTAATCGTACCGAGTTCTGCCCTGGAATCGATGAACCTGGGGGCTATTGGTGGACTCACTGCCCTTGCCGAGAACAACACAAACCAGACACCCGACCCGACTGAAGAGACGGCTTAAACGCCACCATAAAAGACACAAAAAAAAGCCGCTCAAGCGAGCGGCTTTTGCGTAAAGAACCTATAATCACTCCACCCGAAAAACCACAGAATCCGCGGCCATAGAAGCGAACAACCCAATCCCCCCCTTCACATGAAACCGCGGTTCATCCAACGCCGCTTCATCTTGCGCGCTCGAAATCAAATAATCGCCGTAATTCTCATCCAGCGCATAAACCAGAAATGAATATATGCCATAATACGAAAACTGTCTTGGATTTAAGGACAACGAGCGTCCCTGCAAAAAACGCCATTGATCTGCCTGAGCAATGCTATCCCGCAATGCGCCCAGCCCCGTGGTATCCACTGCGCCGCCAAAACCCCCGCCAAATCTTCCAAACTGAGTCGCCAGCGGAATTTGCTCCAACAACTCCATAGACTTGCGCGTCGTAACATATCCCCCCTTTGTCTCACCCTCCCATGTGACCCGATAAGCATCGCCGCCAATCAGCAACGTAGAGGCACCCGAAACATACGGTGCAACCGGCACCGTCGTCTGCGCGGTCGCTGTACCCAACCCCGTCGTAACAGACAGATGATAGGTCTTACCCGACTCAATAATCAGATCCGGTTGCTCATAATAACCCGGCTGATCCCCCACAGGCGATAGCTCGTAAGACTCCCCATCCACCTCAATCGTCACCAGCGCATCGGACAGCGCACTCGCCTCGCGATCATACACACTGGAAAGCGGCATCGTTGTACCCACAAACAAATCGGACACAGGACTTCCCGCCCGCAAATAACCCTCGATATAAACCGTCTCTCGAAACTCCCCCAACGACTCAGTCGGTGCTGTGCTACACCCTCCTGCACTAAGACAGAGAACAAAACAAAATAGCCACTGTATGTTTTTCATCACAAACTCCTCTATAATGATGGGCGAGGCATGCCTCGCCCCTACGTTTTATCTGTGTTCATCTGCGTTCATCTGCGGATCACATATTAAAACGAAAACCAATACTCGGCAAAATCGGCTGAAGAAGCACATCCTGCACCTGAATCTCCGCCTCAGTCGCATCAAACGAGCGATACCACACATTGCGTCGATTATAGACATTGAACACACTGAACACCAACTGCCCCCCAACACTACCCCACCTGAAATCGCGCGTAATACCCAGGTCCATACGGTGATACGCCGGCAACCGATAGGCATTTTTCTCCGACACATGGACATAGGGAATAGACTGTCCCGTTGGCTGCTGCACCTCATAACGCGCCTCCGGAAGTGTATATGCCTGTCCCGTACCATAAATCCAGTTGGCATTCAGATTCCAGCCTCTACCCAGATAATAATCCGTCACAACAGAAACATCGTGGCGCCGGTCGTACTTCGGCGGAAACGGATTGCCCTGGTTCAAAGCGTCAAAAGTGTGTTCCGTCTTGCTCAACGTATATCCAACCCAACCCTTTAAACGCCCCTCAGTCTTGCGAAGCAAAAACTCTCCACCATAAGATTTTCCCGAACCAGTAGCGAACAAATCAGACAGCGGCGTAGAATCACTCAGACGAACCTGAGACTGAAACTCAACCAGATCATCCATATCCTTATAATAAAACTCCAGATCAACCTGCCAGGCATCACCCGGCGTCAACATAAGGCCAAACGCATTGTGAACAGCTTTGCCAGGCGTCAGGGTCTCATCCACCGGCAGCCACATATCCGTCGTATAAGTATTGGCCTCAATCGAAATCAAATTGACAAACTGGTGATAAATGCCCCAACCGCCCTTAAACGCGATCCTATCATCAAATTGAAACAAACCCGCCACGCGCGGAGACCATCGGGTATAATTGCCACTCTGGAAATGACTCACGCGCACCCCAGGTGTCAACTCCAGACGCCCCCAGCGCATCGTATGCTCGACAAAACCCGTCTGATAAAAAGACGACGTATTAATCTCTGACCGGGTCGAATCGCCCACGCCCTGCTTGTAAAAAGCGTCATACGACGTAAACTGGGCACCCACGCGGGTCGTGTGAAAAGGACCCGAATAAAGATCAAATGTCAACTTTGCCGTCAAATCATTCAACTCATTATTGCGATTCAATCCAAAACCACGCCGACTACCTCCACCTTCCCCGGTCTGCTCGCTATTGGCAGCCTCGTTTTGATTGGTCGCAACATCAAAATTGGATATATAACGACTCGCCGAAACCTGCACATTGCCGATCAAATTATCCGTGTATAGATGCAACCACTTAAACCGCGCAATCCGATTGCCCCAATCCATGAGTTGATCGCGCGTCTGCTCTCGAAAAGACGGCAGCGACAGATTGAGCGCATCATTGCCCATGTATCCACTCACCGAAACCCGGTCATTGTCAGACACATCAAAATTCAGCTTGAAATTCGTATCGTAAAAACCATAATCCTGCCCAAAATCACTCGTCTGCTGCTGAAAATTGAACCGCGCCTGTCCAAAGCGTCCACCACCTTGCCGTCCCCCAAAGCCACCGCCTCCCAATCCCCCCGGCCCACCGCCAGTAATCGGACTCGTGCCAATTGTGCCAATACGCGTACTGAACATCTCATCCACGATATGTTCAAACAGAGGCGAATTTAAAACCTCTTGGTACGTGCGCCGCCCCGAAAACATCCACGAACCGCGCTCACCCACTGGCCCACCAACCGTCAATCCCGCACTGATCAGATCCATAGACGCCCGCGCATCAAAAGACTTCCTGTTGCCATCCAAATTTGTAATATCCAGCACACTCGACAGACGGTCGCCATACCGCGCGGGAAACGTCCCCTTAATCAAAGTGACATCCTTTAAGGCATCGGGGTTAAACGTGCTAAAAAACCCAAACAAATGATTCGGATTATAGACCACCACATCATCCAACAGAATCAAATTTTGCCCCGGCGTGCCCCCCCGCACATACAAACCCGCAGAATTTTCACTCGCAGCCTGCACGCCCGGAAGCAATTGAATCCCGCGCATCAAATCGGGCTGTCCCACCGTCGGAATACGCGCCAGTTCCGTCACCCGCGTGCCAAACGCACTCACCGGCGTCACCTCAGTCGGCGCCACGCGCTCGCCTATGGCTTCAATCTCCTCACCCATCAATTCCGCAGGCTCCAACTCAATCACAATCCGCGCAGTCTCGCCCTGTATAACCACGACCTGAACAGATTGGCTCTGATAACCGATATAACTCGCCGAAACCCTGTGCAAACCCGGCGACAGATTCCCAATGACAAAATAACCGGCCTTATCCGTCGCCACACCAATACTCAAGCTATCAATCACAACATTGGCATTCGGCAGAGTCTCGCCATTGGATGCATCGCGCACCGTACCCCGCACTGCACCCTGGCCATAAGCCTGTGTACTGATGACAACACATATGAAAAACAACTGCACAATTCGCTTCATGATCTCTCCTATTCCCCTCCCAAAGGCAGTGTAATCTCGCTTTCTGCTGACATATTTTAGATTCATAGAAATAACTTTCCGTTCCCCATTCTCTGTACGAAAATTGTTAAGACTCTGTTAAAGTCTGTAAAACAAAACGCGCCCATTTTTTAATGGACGCGCTTTATACTTCAATTCGACGGGCTGGGTACAGAAATTAGGTGATCAATTGACAATCACAAACAGACCCTTCTGGATCTCACCCATACTCGAGGGATGGTGAGACTCAATCGCCCAGATATACGTACCGGCATTGAGACGACCGCGCGTATTGGCATTCAAACCCACCGTGTGCGTATCCCACTCAATCTCGCCCTGCGCCACCGGATTGCCCTGCTGCGGATCCAGCGTGTCAAAAGTCTGGCGCCACGCCAGATCGCCCGTCAGCGTGTAGATATACAGCGTACACCTGCTCGGCACATTGATCCACCGAATGCGAGGCGCGCCATAGCTGTGCTCATCCCTGCCCTGTACCCAGGGATTGGGCACCACCCTGATCGGCAGCGACATGGATTCATTCTCATGGCTGAGCAAGGCAGAAGTCAACCGCGGCACAATGCCATCGGCGGGGAATAAGTACTGATTGCGCTCGTCCGAATGCCCGGTTTCCAATCCCTGCTCATCAAAAGCCCGTACCGAATAGTGGTGAATAAAACCAATATCGGGTTCTGGATCGATAAACCTGTAGGTACCCCAGCGGAAAGGACCATCGACCTCGGCTTCAGCAGGATCCTCCAGTCCTTCTGCCCAGGGTTGATTGATAAAAGAAGCACCTGCGGGCGCACCTGCGGGCAACTGCCGTTCGCCTTCAGGTCCCACTGCCTTGGGGATCGTCGCCAGCAATTTCCACGGTCCAGCACGCATGAAATCAGAGCGATAAACCCGATAACCCAGCACATCGGGACGACCCAGATCCGGATCAATCGCCGTATCGGCAATGCCAGACCAGTTCAGTTCGATATTGCCTTCCAGGGTCGTCATCCCATTGACCTTCACATCGGGCGGCTGGTTAAGTCCGTCAAAGCCCAGGTCATACAGCTTTTGCGCTTCATTGCCGTGTGCATAAATCGCTTCCAGACCCATTTCCAATTCATCAACCAAGGTCTGCTGCTGCCAGTTCCACTCGTAGGGACGTGCGTAATTCGCGGTATCCATGCGGTATTTGGCCGAATTGGCCGCCATACCCCCTACATAAGCGATCACCACTTTGGCCTTGTCGCCGGGACCCAGGGTATAAGGACCGTAAACCTGTGCATCGATCCACGCACCCAATTCGTCATTGTCGTGGTGTTGTACCATGCGGTCTGTATCATTTTCCCCGAGCACGCCGGCAGCATCGCTGTAAATATCAAACAACTGATTCTCGCCGTGCGTACCGCCATGAGGATCATCGCCCAATGCCGAAGAATACATGCGCCATCTGAACACAGCGTGGGGCTGTGGCCCCTGAGGCAGTACATAGCCGCCTCTTCTATCCAGGGCATTGAACGGATGGTCGGCTGTTCCCGTGGCAATCGGCATCATCCCGATATACTGCGGAGAAAGCAAGGTGCCATCCTGAATATTAGATGTTGACACGTATTGATGCTGTGCGCGGGACCGGGTATAAGGCTCTCCGTAATCATTCCACAAGCGGGCAACGGCATCGCCATCATATGCATACGTCAGGTGCATCGGCGCGCCCTTGTAGTTGTAGGCATATTCCGGATGATCGTAATTATCCGCCTGTGTATAGCGCCAGTAATCGTCTTGCGTGGAGGACTGAACGAGATTCCAGGCATTCGAATTCGAACCGCCAGCAGGCACCCACTCAGCACCGGTCCTGCTGGGGACAAATGCGTTCTTGACCACGATATAGACTTCGTCGAGTTGTTTGGGATACCCGGGATCAGTACTGCCATCGCCATCTGTATCGCCATTATTCCAGAACTCCATCTCTGTGATCAAAAAGTCGTCGTAATTACCCGTGGTCATAATCGAAGACTGCTTGCCATCTGGCGTTGGCACGGGGATCAGCACGTCATTATCCGTACCCGGCGTGGAATACGCATGCACCATCCGCTTCACCGAAATGCCCGAAGCCTGCGACCAGCCCGTCACCAGCAGATTCTCGCCGAACAACTCGGGCGACAAACGCGGATCATTGGTCGCGACGCCATTTGAACGCATCTGATTCAACCCGGCGCGCACCCTGTTGTAGGACGACTCAAGCATCTGCTCGAACGACTCTTTGTTCAGCGGATAAAACCCAAAGCCCCAGTTGTAATAATCTATTGGCTCCACTTTGTCAGGACCAGGTGGGAAAGCGGCCTGCCCCAAACCGCCATAAGTACCGACATCGTACTCGTATTCCACAGGTTCGCCATTCACAAAATGGTGCGTGATCTTCATAATTCTCATACGGGGCCAGTAGAGCGCGGCATTCTGCCCGTAATTGAACAAGTTAAAAGGACGAGTGCCAGCACGCCATACAGACCGCCAGATCGGCGCAATGCTCTCAACATTGTTGCGCGGATTGTGTTGAATCGGGAAAATATCTGCGGATGGCTGGCGAGGCCCTCCCTGAGATACATATTTGCGCCCATCGTCTGTGCGCGCCATCACCCACACGCCATTGCCCCGCGAATTGTCTGGCCGATTCACGCGGTTCACAATGCCCGCCCGATAGGTCGATGTCCACCGTCCGGGATAAGACATGCCCACTTCAACGCCAAAGGTGCTACCACCATCCAGCGAGTGCCCCAGTGTGCCATTGTTGCGCAACGACACCCAGAGCTTCGCGCGATTGGTCGTGCGGCGGCGCGTGCGCTGCTGCGCGTCGGCATCGATCACCATATACAACTCCGACACACCCAACACACCAATGAGAATTAGACAAAAAAATAAAAATTTGCGCATCTTGTGATTCCTCCTATTTGCCCCGGCATGTCCCCGCGCACATACAAGTCCGCGGAATTTTCACCCCTCTTCAGAGTCTCTCCTTTCTCCTCCCAAGGACAATATTGAAAGAACCCTCTCTTCTAGTTTAGATTCACAGAAATACCTTTCCGTTCCCGTCTTTTGTACGAAAATTGTAGCGTTTTGTTACAGTGTGTAAAACAAAACGCGCCCATTTCTCAATGGACGCGCTTAATACTTCAATGTAAACCTGTTCTTACACCGTCGCCTGCAGATCCTTCAAATAACTCAGCGTATCGCGAATACTCGCCTCTGTCGTCTCCGAAGCACCCTTCTCCACACACAGGGGACCAGCGTAATCAGCCGCGCTTAAAATTTCCAAACACGTCTTCAAATCATACCCCATAGCTTTGCCATCCCGCTCCCACGCCTGCACACCGTCATCGCTGTAATTAAACACCTTCACATGACACGAAAACGCGCGCGGAGCCAGCACGCGCATCCCCGCCTCCCAATCCCCATCGGGAAAATTCGCCGTATCTGGACAGGTGCCAAACCAACCGGAATCCACCCCATCTAAAATCCGCTGCAAATTATCAGAAGACGACGACACACCTCCGTGATTCTCCACCAGCAGTCTCACCCCCGCCTGCTCGCCCACAGCTACCAGTTCCCGATACCCCTCAATCACCCGGCTCATCGCCCCATCGTCATCCGCGTGCCCCGTATTAATCCGTATCGCCTCTGACCCCACAGCCGACGCCGTGTAAAACCACTGCTTCAACGCCTCCAAATCCGTGCGCCGCACAGCCTCATCAGCCCCTGCAATATTGCCCATATCCACTGCGATATTGCGCACCGAAAGTCCATTATCCGCCAACCGATTCCGAAGCTCATTCAAATACCTCGCATCCTGAGACTCAAAAAACCGCGAACACAACTCCACCGTCTCCACGCCATGTGAGGCACACACCTCGGGAAATTCCAGCAAAGTCAGCGACTTCTCCCGCAAAATTTCACCACTGAGTACCCATCCGGCAATACCGACTTCGAGATCCATAGTTATTCTCCTTTTACTGAATTTATCGACACATTTGACCCGCACGCCTATATTTATATTATATTACACGCCCCCACAACACAAGGAGGTTTTTCGTGGAATCCGTTATCGGCATCATCTTAGGCGGCGGAGCGGGATCGCGCCTCTATCCCCTGACCAAATACCGCTCCAAACCCGCAGTCCCTATCGGCGGCAAATATCGCCTCATCGACATACCCATCAGCAACTGCCTGCACTCGGGCCTCACACGCATCTACGCACTCACCCAATTTAACTCCGCCTCTCTCAACCGCCACATCGCCCAAACCTATCGCTTCGACGCTTTTTCAAACGGCTTTGTCGAAATCCTCGCCGCTGAACAAACCGAGGACCGCCTCGACTGGTATCAGGGCACAGCCGACGCGGTTCGCCAGCAACTCCGCCACTTCATGTCCTACCAGATGGACCAATACCTCATCCTCTCCGGCGACCACCTCTACCGCATGAACTACCGGGACTTTGTCGCCGAACACCGCGAAAAAGGCGCAGACCTCACCATCGCCGTCAAACCCGTCACGCGAGAAATTGCGCCCGACCTCGGCATCCTCAAACTCAATGACACCGGGCGCATCATCGACTTCGTAGAAAAACCGCAAACCGACGCCGAACTGGACGACCTCAAACTCGATCCCGCCCCGGGCAGCAACCCCGACGAAGCGTACATGGCCTCAATGGGCATATACGTCTTTGAAAAAGACAAACTGAGAACGCTCCTCGCAGAAAACACCGGCGACGACTTCGGCAAACACATCATTCCCGCCGCCATCCACAGCCACAACGTCTATGCCCATCGATTCGAAGGCTACTGGGAAGACATCGGCACCATCCGCGCCTTCTACGAAGCCAACCTCGCACTCACAACCCCATCGCCCCCCTTCACCTTTTATCAACCCGGCGCCCCCATCTACACGCACCCGCGCTACCTCGCCGCGGCCAAATTGGACGGATGCCACCTCAAACAATGCAAAATCGGCGATGGCTCCGACATCCAGGACGCAGAAATTGAACACGCTGTCATCGGCATACGCAGCATTGTTGGTCCCCGCGTCAAACTCACCAATACCGTCATGATGGGCGCTGACTTTTACGAAACCCCCGAAGACAAAAAACGCAACAAACAAAAAGGCATCCCAAACGTCGGCATCGGTTCGGGATGCGTAATCGACAGCGCAATCATCGACAAAAACGCGCGCATAGGGGAAAATGTCACCATACAAAACGCAAAAAACATCCGCGAAGCAGAACACGACGCCTACGCCATTCGCGATGGCATCGTCGTCATCACCAAAGACGCCGTCATTCCATCGGGTACGGTGATCTAAGATCACCCGCGTCTTTGTGCAAATAGCCAGTCCCATACATCTTCAGTCTTGTCGCATTGATCGCTGGCAAAATGCGTGATAAATCCGCGTTGTGGGTCGTCGCCTGTGTACGCGAAACCATAAGCACTGGCATTGTGTCCCACGTCTTTTAATTCCGTGTATTTGGTATTGGCATCTATCGCGTTCAACTGGCGAAAAGCATCTCGGGTCAAGTCAACGGGCACAGTTGCATCGGCATCGCCGTGAAATGTCCAGATGGGAACTTTGACAATGCGGCTGACATCATTCCACGGTTCGCACCCGCCAGCAGAGGGAATCGCGGCGGCAAAACGGTCGGGTTGTGCGCAAACGGCGTTCCAGGTACCAAAACCACCCATTGAATGCCCGAGTACGTAGATGCGGTCCTGATCAATTGGAAACTCATCGCATATCGTGTCCAGCAGATCAAAGGCGTTGCCCAAATCGCCCTTTGAAAGATCGTCACCTCGAGCCAGCAATCGCTTAACGCGCGCTTGCCAGATATCGGAGAGCGAGTCGATATATTCCCGTGTCACCTCAGGCATGGAATTGGGCACCAACCAGCGCATGGGTGTTTGAGGTGCAAGAACGAAACAGGGATATTTTCGGCGGTGTGTTTCATCTGCCAGGGGCGTCTCGTTCCAGTGACGCAGATTTTTGATATTATCTGTGCCTTTGCCTCCCGCGCCGTGCAAGCTGAAAATGAGGGGATACGCTTTATCGGGATGGTCTGCAATGTCAATGGGCCTGAGCAGGCGATAGGGCATGGTGCCGTAGTTTCGTTCTTCATAAATATCCATCCAGTCGTTCATATTGTCTCCTTATGGATCAACTTTTACACAAATAAAGATGCAGGTCTTTCTCAGCCTCTTCCTCTAACAAACCGACCTGCACGGGAATATCCGCGTCTTTGAGAATTTGAACGCCGCGCCCGCGATTTTTGGGATGCGGGTCAATGAGTGCGACAAAAACATCTCGGATTTTTCTCTCCACAAGTTCCTGTGCACACGAAGGCGTGCGCCCGTAAAAAGAACACGGCTCCAAAGTGACAAATGCCGTAACATCTTCCAGTGAACCCGCCACTTGCGCCAGTGCCATCGCCTCTGCGTGAAATTGACCCGGCGGATTGGTATAACCCCGGGCGATAATTTTGCCTTCTCGCACCAGCACACATCCGACCGGTGGATTGGGCAAGCACTTGGGAAGTGCTTTGCGACCCTCGACGAGCGCGGCGGCCATGAAGTTTTCCAATTCAATTTGAGAATATCTGGACATTAGACAAGAGATTAGATTTACCTGGCGCGAAAAACGCCCCGGCACAACGATGCTGGGGCGTTCTCTTTTTGGACAGATTCCTTTTACTCCTCACCGTAACCAATACAATACAAATGCGTCGCCGTCCGAATAAAAAGCTGTGATCCAGATGACACGGGCGATGACAGCGTGTACGTACCATCCAGTTCATTCGTACCCAAAACCTCAAATTTGGGACCAGCGGCCAAAACAGTCGTCACGGCATCTTCATTCAGCAAAAACAACTTCCCATCCGCCAGATGGGGGGACGCGCTCACAATCCCCTGTGCCGTCCGCTCAGGACCCCACACCACAGCTCCGGTCTTCGCGTCCAGACACATTGCCCGTCCGCGATCATCAACCATATAAAAATACTTCCCATCACTCGTCGGCGTAGGCACATCTGGCGCAGCAGCACCCTCCCACTTCCACACCACATTGTCGGAAACATCGCCCGTACCACCAGCAGCCAACGCCAGCAAGGGCCGTTGTCGGGTCGGCGCATAAATCATATCGCCGACCACCACAGGAGACGCCACAATCCGATAATTGCCCCTCCGACCGGGATTCAATCCATTTGCCCGCCAGACCTCGCGCCCCGTATCCGGATCGTGACCCGTCACACAATCCCCACCCGTAATAACAATCTGAGTCTTGCCATCGCGCTTCAAAAGCGTAGGCGTCGTGTACGAATCGGGAGACTCCCGAATAGCATCTGTCGGGCGCTCCTCGCGCCAGACCTCCTTCCCACTCCCGGCATCCAGCGCAACAACATACGAAGGATCATCCGTACGCATCCCGTGAAGCACCTGCAGGATGAGCTTACCACCGTACAAAATGGGCGAAGACGCATATCCGAAAAGCAGACCAAAGTTGCCGTAATCTTTTTGGAGATCGCGCGCCCAGACCGCTTTCCCCTCCATGTCCAGACACGTCACAACCCCATTGCCTGTAGCTACCCACACATGCGCGCCATCCGTAACAGGCGACGGCGACGTCTTATTGTGCTTGCGCCGCAACACATTGCCCTCATCCAACTTGTAGCGCCAGAGTTCACTGCCATCTTTCCTCGACAAACACAAAATAAAAATCTCCGGTCCGCCCGGTTGCTGTTCCTCTGGCCTCTGTGCAGGCGATGGCGACGTCAGAAAAATGCGATCATCCCAGATAATGGGCGTACTCCCGCTCCACGAAGGCAACTCAGCCTTCCAGATAATATTCTCTTCAAGACTCCAGGACGCAGGCAAATTTTTGGCCGTACTCACCCCATCTTGCTGCGGACCGCGCCACTGCGGCCAATTATCTGCATCAGCACATAGTGGAACAAAAGCGACAATACAAACCATACGAACTATTCGACCAACCATAGAATCTCCTCCTTAGTAGAGTGATTTTCAACTTGTTTTTCACCCAATTTGACAGATATTTCCCCTTGATTGTTCCTACCTCCCATCAAAGTTAAAATAAAGAGGCTCACATGCAACAGCAACCCAATATTTTACTATTCATCACCGATCAACAGCGCTCCGACACCATGGCGTGTTATGGCAACGACTGGATCCAGGCACAGAACATGAACGCCCTCGCCAGCGAAAGTTTTGTCTTTGAAAACCCCTATTGCGCGCAACCCGTCTGCACGCCATCGCGCGCAACCCTCGTAACGGGACTATATCCACATTCCGCCGGAATGACAAAAAACAACATCCTGCTCGATCCAGAAATCAAATCCATCGCAGAAATGACGTCAGACGACTATCACAAAGCCTACTACGGCAAATGGCACCTGGGCAAAGAAACAACGCGACAACACGGATTTGACGAATGGCTACCCGTCTTTGAGCTGCCCTGGGTCATCGACCACCCGGACACACCGTATCACCAGTTCCTATTGGACAACGGCATAGAACCAGACAAAACAACAGAGGCCGGACACCGCGTATTCTCCGGACAACTGCGCGCAGACCTGCCCGAACGCCTGTCCATGGTATCTTTTTTATGCGACGAAGCCGCACGCTTTTTAATGGAGGACCGAGACAAACCATTCATGCTACAGGTCCATTGCCCCGAGCCACACCCACCCGTCTCGGGACCCATGAAACATATACACGACCCCAACAAAATGCCCGTTGGTCCCGCATTCACGCGCTATCCTGAGGGCGCATCGCTATTCAACAGACTGAGGGCAGAACGCAATATACAACCCGACGCAACCCCTGAAGAACAACATACCGCAGAAACAAAACTGCGCAAATTCCGCGCGGAATACTACGGCACCGTCACACTCGTAGATCGGGCACTGGGCAGACTGATGGACGCCCTTGAAAAATCGGGCCACGCCGACAACACCATAGTCGTATTCAGCTCTGACCACGGCGAAATGGCAGGCGACCAGGCCATGCGGGAAAAACGCGCATTTTACGAACCCTCCGCCAAAGTACCGCTCATGATGCGGATCCCCCATCTCGGGCGCGAACACCGAATGATCCCCGGCAACATCGGCCATATCGATCTCGTCCCCACCTTATTAGACCTCATGGGACAACCCGTGCCCGACCACCTGCAAGGCACCAGCCGCGTACCCGTCCTCGAAGGCATAGAAACACTTGACGATAACGACGTCTTCGTTCAGTGGAACGGACTGGGAGACCGCAACCTCGGCTCGCCGCAGATCAACTTAATCGCCACCCTTCCCTGGCGCGCAATCGTAACAGCCGACCGATGGAAACTCAACCTGTGCGCGGGCGACCAATGCGAATTATTCGACCTGAACAGCGACCCCCATGAACTCACAAACCTATTCGACGACCCCGAACACAGAGACCGCATCCGCAAAATGGCGGCAAAAATTCGCCTCTGGCAACATGAAACAGGCGACGACGCGCCATTACCCACAGTGTAAGAGAGCTTCTCAGGAGAAATATCTCATGAACACAATCAAAACGCGAACAGTAGGGCGAACAGGCCTCGAAGTAACCGAAATAGGCATGGGCGGCGCGCCCATAGGTGATCTATTCGAACTCGTAAGCGAAACACAGGCGCAAGACACCTTGCAAGCCGCATGGGATGCGGGCATCCGATACTTCGACACAGCCCCCTTTTACGGCTATGGCAAAAGCGAGCATCGCCTCGGCCATTTTCTGCGCCAACAGAACAGGGAAGAATTTGCCATCTCCACCAAAGTCGGACGCGTATTAAAAGCCACGCGCGACCTCAAAACATTTGACAAAGACATGTGGATTGGTGGCTTGCCCTTTGAATACGCCTTTGACTACAGCTATGACGGCATCATGCGGTCTTATGAAGACAGCCTGCAGCGACTGAGCTTGCACGCCGTAGATCTGCTCCTCATCCACGACCCTGATTACTTCTTTCACACCTCCGAAGACATGGTAACCGCCACCCTCGCCCAAATCTACACAAGCGGCTGGCGCGCACTTGACGAACTGCGCTCAAGCGGACAAATCAAAGGCATTGGCGTGGGACTCAACATGCTGGGACTCATCCCCCGATTCCTGGACATGGTCGATATCGACTTCTTCATCGTCGCCATGCCCTATACCCTCCTCAACCAGGACCCATTGGACGAAGAATTTCCAAAATGCGCCGAACACGGCGCCGACATCGTCATCGGCTCTGTATTCGCCTCGGGCATCCTCGCCACAGGACCCGTTGAAGGCGCATTATATGCGTACGACACCGCAACTTCAGAAATCATAGAAAAAACCCGAAAAATAGAAACAATCTGCAATGCACACAACGTACCGCTCCCCGCAGCAGCCATCCAGTTTCCACTCGCGCACCCCAGCGTCACCGCCATCATCCCCGGCGCCCTCAAACCCGAATACATCCATGCAAACATCAAAAACTACCAGCACCCCATACCCTCAGACCTCTGGGCAGAACTAAAATCCGAAGGCTTGCTGCGAGAAGACGCGCCGACACCGGGAGAAGTGTGATCCGCAGATGGCGCAGATAGACACAGATAAAAGGCAAAATACAAGAGAAATGGGAAGTAGAAAGAGACGACAATCGTCATCGCGGCAGGGTGTAAGCATGTCCCGTAGTGCCTTTATACGGGGCCGCGATCCAGCCTCACGCACATAAAACTACAGATCGGAGACGATCCATGATCCATTCACACGCGCTCATTAAAGTCGCTTGCAAAATGTTCGGATTGGTATTTCTGGTAAATGCAGTGATTATGCTTGGACTCTTACCCCAGGGGCTTATAATACGCCAGACCGAACTGGAAAGCGCGATTTATGGACATTTTGCTCTGCCGCTTCTCTACTTCATCTTCGCTTATATATTCTTGAAGCATGCCGACGCAATTGCGCAAAAATTAGACCCTGTTGAACAAGAAATTGCAATTTCACCCGACAACAACTGGCCCCAGGTACTTTACAAAACGGGCGTTCGGCTCATCGGGATCTATATGGTCGTCACAGGTGTGCCCAAAGTGATCAATCAGGGCATTATCTTTCTTTTTCTTCTCAAAACTGATACCTTCTGGGACCTCTGGATCGGTAACCTGTCCTCGTATATCTGGGCAGAAGGAATCGCCGCTATAATTTATCTCGCCCTCGGACTCTATTTGCTCGCAGGAGGATCCCTGCTATCAAAGTTAGAGAATGTTTTGAATCGAGATAATGACTGAATTTTAATGAAAGGACCTTAATAATGGAAACAGTAAAATGGGGCATCATCGGTTGTGGTAACGTATGCGAAGTCAAAAGCGGACCGGGATTTTACAAAGCGGACCACTCAGAACTCGTCATCGTCATGCGCCGGGACGGTGAAAAAGCCGCGGACTTCGCCAAACGCCACGGCATATCCCAATCCACCAACAACGCCGACGAAGTCATCCATCACCCCGACGTCAACGCCGTGTACATCGCCACGCCGCCCTCCACACACTGCGACTACGCCCTGCGCGTTGCCGACGCGGGCAAACCCTGTTACGTCGAAAAACCCATGGCCATGAACCACCGCGAATGCGAACAAATGGTCGAAGCCTTCAAAGCCAAAAACCTCCCCCTCTTCGTCGCCTATTACCGCCGAGGACTCCCGCGCTTCCTGAAAGTCCGCGAACTCCTCCGCGAAGGCGCCATAGGAACCCTCACATCTGTACACATCGTCCAATACGGCAAACTCGACACAAACCCCAACAACTGGCGATTCGACCCATCCATCGCTGGCGCGGGCAAATTCCTCGACCTCGCATCACACGGCATCGACATCCTCGACTTCCTCGTCAGCCCCATCACCCGCGCCAGCGGCTACGCGCTCAACACCGGCGGAACGTACGAAGCCGAAGACGTAACAACCGCTGCATTTGAATTTGAAAGCGGCGTCGTGGGAACAGGCATCTGGAACTTCCACGCCGACCACTCTGACAACCGCATCACATTCACGGGATCAGAAGGCGAAATCCAAACCCCCGTCTTCGCAGACACCGACATCATCCTCAAACGCAACAGCACAGAAGAACACATCTCCGCACCCAATCCCCCGCACGTCCAGCAACCCCTGATACAAACCATCGTCAACGAACTGCGCGGCGAAGGCCAATGCGTATCCACTGGCGAAAGCGGTGCCCGTGCATCATGGGTCATGGACCAGTGCTTGATCACCTACTACGGCGAGCGATAATTATACCTTTTTGCGAAAGGAAAAAGCCATGAAAACCGTACGACTCCTCAGCATCTCATTCCCCAGAGGTGGGTACAAAAACGTAGAACAAAACGTAGAACACATGGTGCGCCACCTCGAAGAAACAGCCCCGTACTGCCCCGACTTCGTGTGCTTCACCGAAGTCGCGCGAGAACTCGGCTGCCCGCAAGACAGCGATGCCTGGACGGGCGAACCCATACCCGGTCCCACAACCGAAGCCATTGGCAAAGTAGCCGCGGAAATTGGCACCCATGTCATCGTGGGCATGCAAGAACGGTGGGAAGACCAGACCTTCAACGCAGCCGTCCTCATCGGCCGAGACGGAAACGTCATGGGGCGCTACCACAAAGTGCAACCCACAGTCACCGAAATGGAACGCGGCACCCTGCCCGGCACACAGGCCAACACATTCGCCACAGACTGTGGTCGCGTGGGCATGTGCATCTGCTTTGACCTCAAATTCCCCGAAGTTGCCATGATGCTCGCCCGCGCGGGTGCGCGCATGGTCTTCTTCCCCAGCATGTTCAACGGCGGCATGCGACACGCTGCCTGGGCACGCGATTACGGCGTTTTTCTCGTCGTCAGCCAATCCCAGGAAAGCTCCATCACCGACATGTGCGGCCATCGCCTCGCGTGGCAGGGCTATAGTGAACCCCTCGTAGAACAGGGCAAACTCCCACCCTTTGCATTTGCCGAGATCAACGCAGACACCAAAGCGTACCACCTCGACTTCAACCAGAACAAACTCGGCGACATACACAGCACCTATGGCGCGGGGGTCCGCATCCACATCATGCGCCCCGAAGCCACATTTGTACTCGAATCCCTCATGGAACACATATCCGTAGAAGACATCGAAGCGGAATTTGAACTCGAAGACCTGTGGACCTATTACGACCGCTCGCGCGCTATGCGCGGCGAATGTCTCACAGAACCCGTCGCAATCACACATTAACAAGGAGGCTACATGCAACTTTTCGACGGCAAAACCCTCAACGGCTGGGCAGCCACTGGCAATCCCGACGGTTGGATTGTGGATCACGGCTGCCTCTTCTGCACCGCAGAACAAGGGAAATACCTGTACTACACAGAAGACCAGTTCAAAAATTTTGAACTCTCGCTCGAATTCAAACATCCCCCCAGAACCAACAGCGGTGTCTTCTTCCGCTGGACCGATCTGGACAACCCTGTGCAAACCGGCATTGAAATCCAAATTCTTGATACACACGGTCACGAACCCGCAACCACCAAATGCTGCGGCGCAGTCTATGATTTGCAAGCCCCCACGCACAACACCTGCAAACCCGCGGGCGAATGGAATCACATGATCCTCTACGCCATGGACAACATCATCCGCGTCACCTTAAACGGCGAGCAAATCACCGACATGGATCTCAACCGCTGGACCACGCCGAACCAGAACCCGGACGGCACGCGCAACAAATTCAACCGTCCATACTGCGAAATGACCGAAGCCGGGTACATCGGCCTTCAAGACCACGGCAACCAGATCTGGTTCCGCAATATAGACATTGAGAAACTCTAACACCTGACGCAATAACAAATAGGCGCGACCAGTCCGGTCGCGCCTAACTTTACCGCGAATATCCAATATGAAGCACTACGCGCACATCATTATTCTTGCGTGCCTCTTGCCGTGTACCTGCACGGCCTACGAACTTATCGGCACAGCGACATTATCGGAAACACTCGTCGCACAGCACTACACCATCAACCCCAGGCTCGATGCCGTCATCGTCGTCGATCGCACCATCCCGTCCTTTGAATACCAGACCTTCTACTGCGCGGGTTCCGCAGATGAAGCCGAAGGCGAACAAGGACGGCTCCACTTTTTAGAGCATATTATGATAGGCAGGGGAGGCTATGAACCGGGCAAACTCAAACAAATTATCGCCGAGAACAGTGGGCAAAGTGAGGCCGCGACGTATTTTCATTTTACACGCTTTACACTGAGATTTCCAAAGGATAAATTCGACCTCGCCGTTGAGATAGACCGCAACATATATTACGATACAGTAATCGATGAAGAAGTCGTCGAGAAAGAAAAAAAGATCGTACTGACAGAAAGAAGCCAAAGAATGACACTACCAGCACGTCGATCTGCGAATTATTTTTATGGTTTGATCTATGGAAAGAAAAATTTTAATGGTCTCGGCGCGGAGACATTTATCCAACAACTCGAACCCATTGGCTTGAAAGATTACTACGAAAATTACCTGCGCGAGCAAAAAAGACTCATCGTTATCATCGGCGATGTGGATATTGACCATGTCCTCACCAAACTCGATGAAGCTTATGGCAATGATATAGCGCCAGTCAAAGTGTACGCGCCCCAATTCCCCGACCGTGACGTACTTGGAAAAAGATTAAAAAACTCTTCAAATGGGCTCAATTTTACCATATTCAGGAAGGGCTGGTACACCTCCAATTTAGGCAATCGCGACCATGCGGGTCTGCTCATTGTGGAACGTCTGCTGGAAAAGCCCACAAATTCCCTAAGTGCTTCTCTGGTCGATTCCCGACTCGCAAAATCTTTCAGCGTCTCAGTAGGCAGCTATAAGGGATTCGGCTTGATGACTTGCTATGCAGAACTGCCCCATAACACATCCAGAAATACGATCCAGGACATGATCCATGTGGCATTGGCAAATCTGAAAAACATTTCTGATGCAGAACTCAATGCCGCCCGAAGCCAGCAGTTGAATACTCTGTATTCCGCATTTTACAACCGCTCAAGCATAGCTTATTCATTTGGCGGCGCATTTGCCCATGCTGGTGATCCCTTGCTATATCCAAAATTGATACAAGACCTTAAATCCATCCGCACAGAAGATATTCCGCGCATCATCGACGAATATCTGACCGATGACAATTCGATCACCCACTCCCTCACAGAGATAGAATCGCCTCCGCGAAAGCCCCGAACCGTCGGACAATATGTACGTGCAGTATTCGTATTGATCGGTATTCTAACGGTGTTGGGCGGTATTGTCGTGCTATTTGTATGGGGAATAAAAAAATGGCGGAGAAAGGCCGAGACGATCACTTCTCAAAAGGTGATACTCAATGACGAGATTTTTAATCCCGATATTTAGCTTTGTTCTGTTTGGTACCCTATCTGCGTTTGCCGAAATTCCCAACCACCACATCTTTTATCGCACCGACAAACGCGCCCCCCTCACCAAAATTGAGATTGTCTTTCTCGGCGCGGGAACCGGTGCAGACACCCCTTCGCAGATTGGCCTTGCACAAACAGTCAGAAAACTGATTTGGAAGACAGCCAAAAAACAGAGGCACATTGATCAACTCGAAGCACTGGGCACCCATCTAACTCTCACGACCAGCGAGACATACCAAGCCATCTCCATTTACGGCTTATCCGAGAACAGTGACAAAGCAATAGAAATAATTTGCGACCTGATATATAACCTCGCGTTTACCGAGTATGATCTGAAATACGTAAAATCACAACTAAGTGCCGATTACAAAAATGAGATCAAAAACCCAACCTATACAGAAATAAAAAATCTGGCACTGTCACAAACCCTTGGCATCCTGAAAATGCGCTCATTAAAAACGCTGAATGACCTCTCACTATACGACGTCAGACAATACGCGGATCGGCTCCTGAAAACAGACGTGGTATTCTTTAAGGTCATCTCAGATCGCGACTCCACTGAGATTGCGAACGCACTTCGTCCATTAACAGAAGAAAGGAAGATGCGCGGGCAAGCGGGCGGCTTTGTACATTCATTGAATTTCCCATCAACAAATGCTAAAACTGGTCCTGCGGCTTTTATTTTTGAGGGTTATTCACACTTAAAAAATGTATTCTGTCTTTGGATAATCCCCTGTGGCCGCACGGATGAAGAAAATTATATTCCAAACCTGATATCGGACACACTTGGCCAACATCCTGAGTCCAGGTTGCTCTATAAATATTTCAGAGAAGAATTGAAATTGGTCTATGGTACATCTTGCCGGTATCTATCCGACCAAAATGTCCGATATCTCGAAATTTATGCCGATCCCCAACTCCATAATAGCGAAGAATTGATCACCAAAATGTTCGACTTCATTCAAAATCTGCCCGACAACCCTCGCTTTTGGGAAACACTCAAAGAACATCGCGAAACCAACGATATATCTTTTGTCCACGACAGATCGCCACAGCAGAGACTCAACCGCGAGGTAAGCAACGCCATTTACAACTCACCACACCGCCAGGGCGGATTTGATGCCGTCACCGATGATGAAGTGCGCGCCTTTCTCGAAAAATTCTTTGTGCCACAAAACATGATCATGATCTTCCTCGGCCCGAAGGATCACATTATCGAAATTCTAAACACTCATTGGCCCAAAATCGATATTCGCGTTCACAATGTCAAAGAATTGATCGAATGAAAGTAGCCCACGCAATTCTCTTGCAGCATTCAGCAATCTGCTCTAAATTAAAAACGCCGGGGATCGTCATACACCTCTGTTTTGTGTATTTTTAACACACAGGCATGATGACTTATGATCTACTGGCGTTTTTTATTTTTTATTCTGATCGCATTTTACGGCTGTGGTATCGGCAGTGTAAATGACCCTTACGAGCAAGGGCTAACTTATGATCCCGAAAAAACAGTACTCATTCCTGCCAGTGCATTCATAATGGGATCCAATTCATGGTCCGACTCCGAGCAACCATCCCACACGGTGTTTTTAAAGGCGTATCGCATTGATAAATACGAAGTGACCAATGAACAATATGCGTTCTATCTGCGCCTCATTGAAAAACTGGAAGACGAAGAAGGCAACGAGCTGGTTGACCTCGATGATCGCGACATACAAATCGGATTTACTGTAAATGGGCTTGTTGTGCTCGACTCGACCAAATCCGATCACCCGATGACAGAAGTTTCCTGGTATGGCGCAAAATCGTATTGTGAACGCATCGGCGGACGCTTGCCCACTGAGGCCGAATGGGAAAAAGCAGCACGCGGTGAAAGTGGGCAGCATTTTCCCTGGTCCAATGAACCCCTTGACACATCTCTTTTAGTAGATTGGAGTATGAAAGGGCCAACGGCTGCTGTGGGTGTGCATGAGGTTGATGTGAGTCCTTATGGTGTACGCGATATGGGCGGCAATGTGGCAGAGTGGGTCTGGGATTGGTACGATCAAAATTATTATGCCGCCAGTCCTGAAGAAAATCCTTCAGGTCCTGAAACGGGCACGCACCGGGTAGTGCGAGGAGGAGCTACATCGCCGCTCCCTCAAGATATGCGCGCAACAATAAGACGCCGCTTTTTTCCACGCACGACCAGTGGGTCCATCGGTTTTCGTTGTGTTTACGATGTGGAGTGACCGACCTCCAAAAACCCATTCAAATCCTCCAGCCCCATCCCCTCAATCCCCAACTCGCGCACGCTGCGCCCTGAAGTCCACCCATCAAACCCCATCACCACAGACGCAATATCCACCAATCCCCGCATCAAAGGCGCATCCACCCCGTATTGCGCGCCCACATCGTGCCAGGCTGAAAGCCCATAAGGGATATCCTCCGTGAGCCATCGGCTCTCCAGCGATCCCGGTGCCTTGAGTTGCGTCAGCATCCGGCTGCCATTAATCGCGGCCCACAAATCGCCCTGTGGACCAAAACCCGCGCGATAAAACGCCTCATCAGCCGCCACCAGATCATACCCCAAAGCCTTAGCAATAGCTCTGCGCTCCGCATCCACAGCCATAATCGTCTTTGCCACAGATGGGGAAACCCCCTCCTCGTAAAAATAGAACTCCCCGTGAGAATACTCAATCCGCCCCGCATTCATCAACACACCCGCGGGATGCACAACCGGATTCATCGCAGACAAACCACACGCCATCACCGTCGGATACGCCTGAATACCCGGGAAAAAAGGCGACAGACGCTCGCGCACCCGTTCAGTCTCCGTCGCTGGCAAAACTCCCAACCCCAACCCCGTCACAGTACCCCAAATCGTCGCCGTATCCGGCGCTGTCTTCCGACACACATAAGGCGCGGTATCCACCTCGGCAAGCGCGACACCAGCCACACCCCGTTCGCGCAACAGCGTCGCCCATTCCAGCGTACCCAGCGTACCCGGCATCAACACAACCGTATGCTCAGGTCTCAGATAGGGCGCACACGCCAGCGCAAAAGGCTTATGTGCATACGCTGGCACAATCACCAGAACCAGATCTGAAGCATTCAAAGCCGCCTCAATATCCGTCGTCAAACTGTGAACTCTCGCCGCCCCCGTCTCCTCAACACCTACCAGATGAATCACGCCACTATCGCGCACTGGATCGAGCATCTCCTCAAACTCCGGCAATTCGCAAAGCGTCACATCAAACCCCTTCAAAGTCAGATTTGCAGCCGCAGCAAACGCCGTATTACCCCCACCCAAAATTGTAATATGTTCAGACATGAAAGAACCTTGTTAATATCAATGAATTGGATTGTCATTGCGGCATGGTTTTAGCCGCAACCCAGTAAAAACAAAAAGCAACTCAATCTTACGAACCAACTCCAGCCATCAACCGCAACCTTACACACTAATGGTATTGTGCTATTTAAAGTCTCACATCACTTCAATATACGCCTTGATACGTTCTTCATCTACCGCCCCCACCGTCGCACAAAAATATCCGCGCGCCCATAAATGTTGACCCCGATACCTCTTACGAAGGCTGGGAAACTCGCGCTGAAGCTTAGCAGAAGAACGACTTTTCACGTATTGCACCAGTTCGGATACAGACAACGAGGGCGGACTCGACACTAAAATATGCACATGACCAAGGCCCAATGACCCCCGAATGACCGAAACCTCACGAGACTGACATATCTCACGAATCAAGTCACGCGCACGAAGGGCTATGTCCCCACGCAGAACCTGATACCGATATTTCGTGATCCATACGATATGATATTTCAGATCATACAGCGTATGACCACCTTGTGCAATGTCACGAATAATCTGCGGATTCTGTCTGGCTTCTTCAAAGACCTGTAAACCTTCACTACACGCGGACTCACACAACTTTTTGAACAGGAACCCTCTGAGGTTATAAGTGTCGGCTTCCTCAATTTCATTTGCTAACTCAATTCCTGCTTCAACAACGTGGATATTCGGTGGTAAATCAGAAGGGAGATAATGCCTCCTATTAGTTGGGGCAAGCAGGAAAATCAAGTCTGTTGTACCAGAATACCAAAAAGACTTTTCACGAAGTTGCAGAGCTTTGACATCTTGACCCAATAAAAAGAAAACGAGGTCATATTGATTATTTTCAATTATGCCTCGTAGCTTTTGATAAACACAGTCGGGATTCTGGTTCCAGATGGCATGTTCAGGTTCAACATTGTAAGGAGCGATAACATCGCGTTCGCCAATGAGTCCATGTTTGGTTGACAGAATAAATAAATCAATTGTTGTCTTTCCAGACTGATCGCATTTTCTAACTTCTCTTAAGCCTTCCATCAACGGTGTGTGATTATGTCCTGTATATAGCTCCGCGGCAGGTGCATAGTCATTACATTGTCTCTCTGAGCAAGAGCTAACTACCAATATCTTCATAGAATTACACCTCTCGTTGTTGCGGTATCAACTTAATTTTTAAAAAATGAAAGTCTAATCGCGCCTACCATCCCAAATCAGCAATCCGAAGCTCAAACCCCGGCAACTGATCAGAAAAACATCGCCCTCCCGAAACTCCCAAGTCAGATAATTGCGCTCACTGCGCGTAGCACAACGAAGTAATCCATTAGATTACTATAAACTCTATAAACTCTGAAGATAGTCATTGAAGAAACCGAGCTTCGGTTGTTTTGGAGAACCCACAACCAGCACGCGATCCAGTAATCGGTTGCCTTCTTCACATGAAGTTTCAGGCAAAAGAGCACAGGCATGACAGGCAGCCAAATTGCATGAATCAGGACCCTGGCCACTACTCTCTACACAGGTTGGGTCGGACGAACACCAGAGCGCGGTCCGAAGAGCGCGGATTAAAACTCGTTCAAGCCTTCCTTGTTCACCCTGTCTTACAAGACCGCCCAATGTCCCTTCAGAGTCTCCAGATGCTGTGTAAATCAGTACACCGCTCATTGGATGGGAACGATCTTCTTCATCACAGTAGATACGTTCACGAAGTGATGCACTACCATAGCCACACTCAAAACAAAGCTGATTGATCAGCAAATGCGCCATCGTGTGAATCAGGACGAATTTAGGGGAGAACGGCCTTTTGCGCTGACCACGACCTTCTCGAACCCGGTTGTATTCATTCCGCAGTCTGTCGAATCGCTCAATAACATCAGGCTTCTGCTCCCAAGTCGCCAATCTTTTCTCATCCAGCTTAAAAAATATACCTTCGCCCCGAACCATGATAGCGGGGAGCCAATTTATTGAAGTATCAAGGCGCAGGTCTTCAATATGCGCTCGAGGACCTCTGCCATCATCAGGCAAAAAACGTGAGAATCCGTAAAAGGCTCTCGTTTCCCGTAATTTGCGTACCAGCATGATATTCTCAAAATAGTCTCGAACAGGCGGGTCATATTTAGCCCGATCTCTTGACACAATGTAGAGATCTGTTTGTTCACCGCCTCGAGCTGTTGTCATTGCCTCATATTCAGCTTGCCGGTATTCTTCTTCTGTTTGCTCACCAGCCCAGGTAACCTGTTCCGAACCGTCAAGGCGCCGTTGTGCTGCTTCACATAATTCCTCAGGGTCAATGCCCTTACATTTGGGATTGAACTCACAAATTCCTTTACAGCGTTCCAGATCAATGCGACCATTAACCAGAGCACGCGAAAGATTCTGCCATATATCGGCATCTTCTAGGAGTTCAACGATCCCGCGGGATGTGCTTTCGGCCCATAGTGGCAGATAAATCGAACTTGCTACATGGGAAAAATAAACGTTTGAAGCACCACGCTGTAGTACTCGAAGGCTATTGCCGCACTTTGTTGTCCTGGGTGTCATGTCACCAAGCCAGGGACGTAATCCTCCACAGGACACATCCACATTATCCAATGCATCTTCACTAAAGGCACCGGCCATTGATCTACTTTTACCACATGAGCACTGGATAGTGATTCCGGAGAGTCCTGCTGCACTTCTTCCTGCACGTAAGCGCAACTTGCAATCAGGCGCACAATCATCGTCGCGATGGACCCACTCCATAAAAGGAAAATCCTGGATATGACCCTGATCACAAACCGCCATAAAACGCACAGGTACCAATCCTGGTCGTTTCCACTGATTCAGGGAGGCACAGTTAAGACCTTCGGCGTAGTCAGGAGCATTGCACTTCTGAGGACCGCTAAAGGGAGAGAGTTCCTGCATGTTGCCGCATCGAGGGCAATAATGCCATTGGGGAAATCGAACAAAAGGAATTTTCAGATTCGGATGTTGTACTCCTGGTGCAGGAATTCGATAATCAGGTGGCAACCGAAAATGGTTGACTCGCAATCGTGTTTGAAGACGTTCTTCTTCAAACTTGAAATCTATTGGGCATTCTTCTTTTGCAAACGGCCAGGCATCAAGACCACAAACCATCAAAGATTCGTCACCGGGGAAGTCAATCATGCTGCCAACCCCCCAGGGTGAAATGAGTTGAGAGCGTCGTATCGGTTTCATATTAATCTACCTCGTCAGGCTCAGGATATTGACTGATGGTTTCCGCTTCACAACTGGCATCTACATTCCGCATGGAAGATGGAGTAGGCCATGACCGTCCGATCCAGTCTTCCAACGGCTCAGCCCCCGCTGGATACATAAGCGGTATGTTGGGACCCGGTGGACCAAAACCACCATATTCTGGGGGCAGGACACGCCTCCAACGATCAACCAGTTCATCGAAATACTTCAGAGTCAGATTTTGTTCGTTAGAATCTATGTCCTTAACCCGCGTCTCAACAACTGAACGGATATCCGCTATTAAGTCATCATCGGGAAACGGTTGAGGTTGGTCCCTCGTATCCGGACGCCCCCAGTAGCGTACGAGTGCGACCAGAAGGGCATGGAGCGCACGCTCTCTAACAGGAGCAGCAAACGGCGTCACACTTGTTGGTTCAACCTGACGATAAATACTCGCATGGAATGACCGGAAGTGTTCATAATGTGACCGATCACGGGGTTTGCCTGTGTTGTAAATGGGAATAACCAGCCCAGGGTGCCTGCGTCCTACCCGGCTGGTGGCCTGAATATATTCAGACGTAGTTTTGGGCTGTCCAACCACGGCCATTAAACCAAGTCGAGAAACATCAATACCTACGGAGATCATATTGGTTGCAAGACAAATGTCCACAGGTCGATCTTGTGAAGGATACTCGATTTCCAGCTTCTGAAGTGATTCAGGAATATCAGTGCTGGAAACACGGCTGGTTAATTCGAGTACCTGGTTAATAAACCTTCTTTCGTCAAAAGTATCTGTCTTTTTGATCTTCTTACGGCTCCACATCGCATTCAGATATTCACGGATGTCAGCACGGATAAGCGTAGCCGCGTGTCCAAGTTCACGCAGGCTATTAAAGTAATCAATCAGAGTCCAGTAAGGATCTCGCTCACTTTCACTATCTGTCTGAACCGAGCGCGTGGCCTGTAGCAGGGCTGCAATCACCCGCACTTGTGCCGTAACATGCGAGGGCAACGCAGATGCATGAACACCAGCATACATTCTGCCCGGCGAAGATTGATCTTCCTCAGCAAAAAACGAATCGCCAGCACGCAAACACTGAGGAGGAAAAAGGAAAACGTTCCGGGCATACAGAGACTGGACCTGTTCTTCTGCACGAGAAATAGTTGCTGTTGATGCAATAATTTTGGTTCTGATCTTATGGTTTTCTTTTATTTCAGAGCAAAGTTCGTCAATGACCGTTTCATAATGACCAACCATTGAACCCAATGGACCGGAAATCAGGTGCAACTCATCCTGGATAACCAGGTTTGGTGGCGAAACATTATCTCCATCTCTGATACCAAAGAGTTTACGTGCATCTGGAAACCAGGGCAACAGGGCAAATTTATCAACGGTTCCAATAAGCAGTGTCGGTGGAGATTCATAGATTTCATCATCAATAACCTTTAGTGGCAGTTCCCGACTAAAGTCACAGGCTGAATCAGAACATCTAAACTTCACAGTTGATGGCCGTCGCTTTTTTTCATACCCAAAAATCCTGACTCGATTCCCTGTACTTACAGGCCCCATTTGAGCACCACACCAGGGACATTGAAGAACGATAAACGGATTTTCGCGTGTTTTGCCTTGACTGAGGCGGGTCAAGGCTCCTACCGCATCACTCCGCTTATTGGGCGTGAGACTCCCACCAACCCAAAGACCGATGGTGATGGGTTCCGATCCAAGTTCCTCCGATTCATGTCTAATCATTTCACAGGCACAGATCAGCGATGCAGAACGCTGGAATTGTTGCGTTGTCAATAGTCGCAAAGTATAACGCATCAACACCGCAGTGCCTGAATCATCGGAATTGATAAGACGTCTAAAGAAAATGGTAAATGCGGTGAGACCAAGATACGCTTCTGTCTTACCTCCACCTGTAGGAAACCAGATCAGATCTACAATATCGCGTTCATTGTCCTCGGGTATAGCAATCGAACGGAGATTCATAAGAATAAACGCAATCTGAAAAGGATACCAGGAACCCAGACCACGCCGTGGATTAGTCGGATCAGGCCAGGTTACAGGATCAATTTTCGGAGAACCTCTATCCGGGAACTTCCAGGGTCGCAGAGAAAGGTCATAATGCAATTGCTGAAGTAACATCGCATGGTTGGCAAGCCGAAAAGCACGCATAACCATCGAATCGGCCTTAAGCAGATCCAGGCCGGAACGCATACGACGTAAACATTCCCGACATTTGTCAAGATGGCGCAACGCAGCGTTTTGAAATTCCTGGGGAAAATCTGGCTTGTACACAGTAGCTTGTTGTTGCTCTATCCACTCTTCGTATTTATCGCATAGAGAATTAAGAACAGGATCTATAGCAGCTTCGTCACCAAGCGTGCTCAGATCATGCATTTTAAGATCAAGATCTGGAAAACGTGTCGGAACGATAGGTTTGATCTCGTAGCTCGGGATAATGTCCGATTGAATCATACAAACTCGGTCTTCATCTCCTTGCCAATCGGCAGCACAACCATGTCCCACGGCATACGTCTTGCGATGACGGTACAGTAGCCGCAATGATTCCTCTTCCTGGTCCAGAGATTCGCCTTCTCTATCGGGATACTCAAGAAAAGGAGCACTCTGGTCAGCAGCGCGCAATTTGAGTTCAACCTGAAAAAAGCATTTTTTGTTATCAGCCCGACCCGTCGCTGATTCATGGCAATTGATTAGCGCAACAGTCAAAAGACGCCGGGATTTTCCATCGTCGCCTGACTGTCGGGGCCTGCTGAGAATCTGAACCTGAAGATTTACATCTTCGCCTTTATTATTTTTCACACTCTCCGACCATATTCGAATGTCTTCACCATCCAGCTCAGAAGAGGGAACTTCAAGGACACATTTTAGCGGTGTGCGAAGCCACTGGCGTCCCTTTCTCATTTCACCACTTTTCGTTATGTATTCCCGGGGTTCTTCATGATAGGTTCCGGCTTTGACCTCAACCAGAAAGCCAGTATTCGGCAAGGTAGTCATACAACTGAAACCGATTGCAGAAGGCAGATAAGAGTTGGTCAATGAGGTAATTTCTTCGGCACTCTGGTCCTCAGTGGTTTCGCGTATCTGACTGTCTTCCCTAACATCAATATCCGTTTCTTCTTTTTCTATTTCTACTTCGAATCCAGTATCTTCCGAACTTTCTACATCCTCGGATTTTTCAGTGGACACACCTTGTGGGAAAAGTACGCCTGCGCCATAACGTAGCCGGGGCGGATCGGTGATAAGAATTTCTTCACCATTGTCTTGGACATCTGGTGGAATAGGATCTGGGCCGATCAATTCGGCACGCAAAAAGTCTATGATCTGATCTCTCATCCTATTCCTTTCTGGAGACTTCTACCAATCGCTTCTCGGTATTCCTCTCGTGCTGAATCGGAAATCAAAAATGATAACCCGTGCCTGGCGCGAGACAGGCCCACATACAACAGTACCCGATTATGGTTATCAAGCAAGCGTGTAATATGGGTGATGATAATAATCGAACTCTCAAGTCCCTTGAATGCGTGATTAGAACTCATCTCTGAATAAGCGATTGACTTCAGTAAGAGGAACCTCTATCTCTTCATCGTCAATATATTCAACACGGACCACGAAAGCCGCCTGCCCAATCTCTTCAATTTCAATAGTATAAGATTCGTCAAATCTTTGCTGTAAAAGAACAGGAAGTTGAGCAATGAGCTTCTGAGCGAGAGAACGGGCTGCCTGGAGATGCGCACCACGAACTTCCTTGATTGCCCGTCGAACATAGTCAAGCTGCTCTTGAAGTTCTTGATTGCCACTCACGCGGGCAATGATTTCGATGTCTTGTTCACTGCGAGGACCGATACGGTGTTCGTCGTTCAACCAACCTCGGATAGTAATTTCAGTGGGTTTAAGCCCCTCATCCCATAACTCTATCAAAGCCCCTTCAAAACCGTCCGAATGATTAAATACGAACCGCCTGAGTGCCCGTTTCCATAAACTGGCTATCTTTCGATACTCACTTTTACCCGCCCTGGCAAGCCCTATGTCTGCAATAACCCGTAAAAGATCACTGTCCGAACCCTCCCGAAAAATTACATAATCACCGACTTTCAATTGAGAGACATCTGCGAAAGGAACTCCTGCTGATTCATCAGCATGCCCATCAACAAAATCCGTAACTACAGGCACTTTGTGATTGGGGCGCAGGTATGCATACATATCGTGAGAAAAATCTACAAACCGAGCCTCTGCCGTAGTTTCTTCTGGTGAAGCCGGTCTGGCATAGAGAGCTCGCCTATAAGTGTGCAAACGAAGTTCAAAATCAGCAATGTCAAAGTCGGTTTCAAGAGATGCAACAGGTGTTCCACCCTCTTTGGGTTTTTGTGAAACCGAAAGATTTTCTGGTTGTGTCTGGAGAATCTCGGCTTTCTGTCGTGCAGTAAGTTCCTCTCTCTTTTGTCTCTCTTTTTGTCTGCGCCATCTACTTACTGCCGAGCGGAACCATTCCTGTTCAAAAGGATACATAAGGACTGTGATAGACGGAGCAATACAGGAATCGAACAATTTCTGCATCCGTTCTGCACCAAGCCACCCACACACGATGAGGTGGTCATAATCCTGCTCAAATTCAAGTTTAGATGGGGTAACAAAGCTAATGCCTTTTAGTTTGTTTCTGGAAACTGTGCCCTGCCAATAACTCTCCGTAATTGGCATCTCAGAGGCATCTGCGAGAATAATAGCACTTTGATTTTTTCGAGTCTTGTTCTGAAGTACCTTTTCAAGTTCTATTATCTTGCCTGAAATACTATTTGGATTTTCTATAAATATCTTGATCTTATCCACAAATTCATGGGCTGTATCTACTGCATCTTTTTCTAGCCATCTCGCCTTATTTTTCACGTCCGACTGTATTTGTTCAATATCTTTCAGAATCTTATCCCTGCTCACATCATCCTTAATACCAAACGGACGAAGTAACCGAGAAAGATTGAGCAGACAATAGTAAAATTTGCGTTCAAGACTTCTGTGTTCGAGATTATCTGAATGACACTGTTTCGAGAATGTTTGCAACTTCTCTGCTGCACTATCCAATCCTGAGCGGTCACATATTGTTTCTTCAATCTGCCGAACATTGTAATTCTCAACTGTGCGATGAAAATAACGAAAGGGGGTCTCCTGATTGGATACGTCAATGCTTTCGGCAAGCTCAAACTGTTGCAGGTCATGCTCTGACCAGACCCAGGTCTTAAATCCTCGATCCTCAAGATGGTTAAGATCGTCCAGATGCCTGTTTTCCATCAGAGCAAGAACGGCATATCCTTCATCAAGGATTTCATCAAGTGCCTGAAGGTCGTTGGCAAAAGGGAGGCGACTGTCAAGAATAATCAGCACATCTGACGATTGACGGTTGAAAAGGTATTCCCGAAGCGTGATAAGATCGGGAGCAACTCCAATGACAGGTTTTGCGTCAATTTGTTGATGGCCCCATTGTTCAAGTTCACCTTCTACGGTAATACCACCCCACTGAAATAAATCGCGCAATGAAACTGATTGCTCTGGAGATACAGGATTAACTATGTGAGTCTTTTCAACAAATTGGCGCATCTTTGTCAACCGGGAGACAAGAACTACTTCGTTTGTAAAAATAGAGCGATTGCCAAAAGAGCTTATCCCAAGAAGTCGGTCAAGGGGATGATCAGATTGGGAAACTGTATTTTCTATCGGCGTCAATGGTCTTTTGGTCTCAGTTGGTTGAAAACGTAATATTTCGTTAATACGGAACCATTTTTCAGTATTAGTGGGTTTCTGTCCAGCCTTGCCTTTAGAACTCATTCGGACAACAAAAAATGGATCTCCATATTTATGCTCCTGTCGCACATATTCTACAATATATTTGCCATCTAATAGCAACTTTTGACCTGACGAAAAGGGCTCTAAACTCTCTATAGTTGGGAGAAAATCCTGCTTAATTGCTGCAAGAGAGCAGCCCACAGCGATCCACTCTGGACAGTCAAGCAAGAGGGGGAAGATCATTGCCAGACGTTTATAATCCGGGTCTCCACAACGCAAATTTTCTGCAATATCAAAACTGGCTTGCAGGACTTCTGGAAGTGGTGATGAGAAGTGCTGCGATCCACAGACCTTGAGTTGCTTAAGAAATGAATGTCGTTGTTTGATGTCCTGTAAGACGTCAGTCCAACCAGACACAATTACCTCCCCAATATGCTTCTTCCATCTCGCTTCAGTACATCGTGGACGATGTCCGCAATCTGTCTGGCCAAAAGAGGCGGCACAGCATTACCAACCTGAACATATTGTGATGTACGCGGACCACAAAAAAAATAATTATCCGGGAAGGTCTGAAGTCTTGCTGCCTCCCGGACAGTGAGACTGCGGCACTGTGTCGGATCGTGATGGATATAGTAATGCCCATCTTTCGATATATGCGAAGTAACAGTTGTTGCGGGATTGTCGCGTAGTTGCACCCGAAACCGATCAACAAAAAGAGGGCTTCCGTTCGCAGCGCGTTTAGCATTCTTATGGTCAGGCAAAAGATCATCAGGAAAGTCTTTTAATTTTGGAGATTGATCCTTAACCTTTGCAAAGCAAGCAGCATAGAAATAGCGATATAGATCACTCACTATATGTCCACGCGTGGTGTGGTTACACACTCCTCCTATACGGGAATCGAGAAACCATTCGCGTTCATAATTGATATTTGTATCATCATAAGGCACAAACTCATCACCACGACCAGCATTATGTCGAATTTTTTTTAGTGCATTACTCAGTTTTTCATAAATTTCTCCATTCCCTTGGGTTTGCAGCGACTCAAACCAGGGACACTCAGCTATTTTATACAGCCAATTACGCCAGGCGTCATTACTATCTTCTTCTCGGGATAATCCGCTTCTTAATTTCGGTAAACCGTCTAAGACTTTCCTCGCATTAATCTGACTCCGTTCTTCGAGAGTTTTTGGCGGGATATTAATATCGTCACGGATTCCGAGAATAATGACGCGATGCCGCGTCTGAGGAATACCAAAATTTTCCATATAAACCACAAAATCAGAGAGGTTCGCATTACTGATTTCATCAGATTTTACCAGCGAATATAATTTGTATCGAGATGGTCTGCGAGCAGGCACAGGTGAACGAACAGGGCGATTCTCACGATTCAGGGCTTTCTCTGGTTCCTGAAGGTCTTCATACATAAGTTCGAAGATGTGCTGATTCTTGAAGGTAGCAGACAATAATCCTTTGACGTTTTCCATCACAAAGATAGCTGGTCGGTGTTCCGCAATAATTTGTAAGTATTCTAAATATAAATATTGCCTTTGTTCTTTTTCTTCCTGATTGTTGTCATTACCGCGATTACGAGATCTGTTGGCAATAGAGTATGCCTGGCAGGGAGGGCCGCCAATCAACACCCACTCGTCATACTCGTCATATTCCGCTAAAGCTCTCTGGATCCACTTATAAATTGTATGAGGATTTTTTTGCCCCAGTTCGGCAAGAAGAGCTTCTCTTTCAACTTGCTCAGCTTTTTCGGGGTATTGATCAAACAGCTTCTTTCGTCGTTCATCTTCTGGAACAACATCAGCCTGTCGCAGATAGTCGTAGTAGGCATCAGGGACCGGATTTTGGGATAACTTACGAAAGAAACTACGCAACTGAAGTGTCCGGTGAGCCGCAGGATCTTTTTCTATAGAGAGTTTGATCTGAAAAGGCTGTTCACCAGAACATTTATAAGTATAAGCAGAAAATCCCTCGCCCAGTCCGCCTGGCCCAGCGAATAAGTCAATAACAGGAATTTTAGTAATATCTTCTGACAAGATTTACCTTCCGTAGCTTATACAAAAATCCTCTGCTAAATAGCAGAGAGGATTGTGTTAAATTCGATTTTAATTGTTTTTTCCATCATCCCCGTTCAGGATCAAATGCTGAAACTTATCTATTTGCAGACCGGGCAATCCGACAGCAGAATAGAATCTGGTGAAGCAGGATTGCAGGGCCTCTGCAAATGGTGTATCGAGCACGGCGAAGCGTTCATATTCCGAGTCAATCGTGTCAAACGACAAACTCTCAATTTGCAAAAAATCGCAGTACAAATCCGGCATGTTTAGAAAATTTGGCAAGAACCAATACCGTCCATTAGGCTGACCGAGATCGGCAGGAGATTGCGTCTTTCTGGCCAAATTCCTCAGTTTTCGATCATTGGTCCTGCCTTCAGGGGGATATCGCTCCAAGATATCTCGGGCTGGCACTGTTCCAGCTACCAGAACGTACTCAGCTCTTGGTCTATTTTGGCCCGGCTGAACTGTAAGATGGCAGTGTGGCGTAAGAACAACCCGGTAATCTTCTTCGTTTTTATGTTGCAAAATCTGACCTAACCTGATCTCCTCACCAGATACAGGAGGGTAGATATAAAATTCCATTCCCGCTACATCTTCTACCTCAGTAGGAAGAGGCTTATCTGGATCAAGGCGCCCGATTTGAATGGATGCACGTCTTCTTACCAGACGCTCAAGAACATCAGAGGCCGATAAGTCATCCTTCAAATCATCCCAATGACCTTCAAGGAATTCCCAAAGATACGATCCGGCGGCACGATCAAGTTCATCGTGTAATTTTCTTGCAATTTCCGGGATCCTTGTATCTATAAGCTCTTCCATTTTTCCAACGATATCTTCATTGCCTGTACTTTTGTCCGCAAACTTTACGAATGGACCCTCTTTAAAGGATTTAGGGGCAGAACCATCTGTAAAAGCCACAACTGGACAGAATCGTGTATTTCGGATGCTTTTCAATATATCCAGTGCTTTCTCATCTTCAGCTATCTCCTTCTCCTGGTCTCCCCTGTCTCTATAGATGTCGGTAACGATCAAATCATATCGTCTCAATCCAACAAGACGAACGGCCTCCTCAAAATCACTGCATGGTTCCCACTCAATGTTATGTCCAGAAACTGTCTCAGGTAAAGACTCCATCAGTAGATCAAGATTTTCTTTATCATCCTCAACGAGAAGCACACTAAGGTTTTGGCTACCACCCGTCATCGTCCTACGCTCCTTTCAAATCTCGCTTCAAAACATGCCCCTGACTGATTGCAGTCATTTCGATAAACAAGTTTTCCATAAGGCTCTATAAGCATTCTGCATATATAAAGTCCCAGACCCATTCCATTTGGCTTCCTGGTAAAGTACGGCTCGAATATTCTTACCTCATCTTTATCTGGAACACCAGGCCCGTCATCAGAGAAAAGTATCCGAAAGCCCTGCGCTAAGGACTCAATATGGACATCTATCTGGCCCCCATTACCGATTCCTTTATCGCGGGTGAGCCAATAGATGCTATTATCGATAAGATTAACGAGTATCTGCCCCAGACATGCTCTGGACATTTTTACTCTTAATGGCCTTTCTGAACTAGTTATATCATAACTGATTCTTTGCTTGCTAATCAACGCTTCATGAAGATTAAAATTATCTTTCACCTCTTCAAGCACATCAAATGTTGTTGCACGCCCTCGTTTTGCCGGGGTCTGAGGTTCAAGACGTTGACGCAGATTGTGAATCTGTTCAAGCCATCCTTTAATTGAATCGATTTTTGTAGAGACTTTTTTTAGTTCATCCGAATTCATCAGGTCTGACAACTGTCTTTCAAGTATCAGTAGCTGTCTATTTATTTTTCCTATCGGAGAACCGATCTCATGAATAACAATATCAACCATGTGCCCAAGTCCCGCCGACATCAAAAGGCGTGAGAACACCTCTTGTAGTCTCTCTACTCCCTCTGTTACCTGTTTCTCGGTATCCTGTATCAGGGTGGCAACTGTATGATCCTTACCAAGTTCATCAATGGTACGCTGGACGGTTGGGTGGAGATCAAAAGCCTCAAATAACGGCTCGCCAACACCAGTCTCGGATGATTCCTGGCGAGGGCGAATTTCATAGCGTTCTTCTTCCAGAAGGGACAAAATTTCTTTAAACCATTTTTCCAGAGACGAATATGCCGCATTGACAACCAGACCTTCTCTTGTGCTCCGATCACGTAAGTCTGGATTTTCCTGCCGAGAAATTTTAATGGCTGCAACAATCTGATTGTTTGCGAGACGCCTCACTGGAACCTGACGGCTTCTTAAGTCGAGAGTAAGCCAGTCGTTACCTCTCTGACCATATGGATAGACGCGGAATCCATCCCGGTAGATGCTCACTCCACAGTAGTTATTTAAAGTTCTTCTGATTTCCTGTATCCCCAATCCATGCCTTTCAACTACAGGTTCCAACCCTTCCGGATCGCGATCCCAGGCTCGTATCTCTACTTCAAAAGGGCCACACAGCGGAGCGGAATCCCTATCTCCAATCTTGCGGTTTGTATATTTTTTTATTTTTCTCCCATCAACCAACAATTCTCCCGTGAAATTTCTACTTGTATTTAATTTTCCTTTCAGAAGGTATTTGGGACTGAGAACAAGTTCAGGCGGCTGGACTTCTCCAGAGAATTGAGGATATCCTGGGATTTCGAGATTGATCTTAAAATCCGTTACGTCTTCAAATGGTGACATCAGCCGGGACAGCCGGGCAAACAGTTCTTCGTAATCTGACTCATCCCAAGTTTTCCTCACACCTTCAAGAGTTAAACGTGTCCCATGATCTATATCAATCATGGGTACGACTTCATAGTCTATGGTAATCTCATCAAGATAGCTTTCATCATCAAACTTTCCCCAATCAAGCAAAACCGATACACCTTGATTTTCACCTTTCTTTTTACTTTCCAGAAATAGGCCCTCGGCAAGACGCGCTGCTGCAAATCTGCCGATTCCCTTTGCACCCTGATAATGACGTCCACCTGGTGATCTTTCAAATTTTCGTTTTAGGACCGTTCCGGGTTCAAACCAGCCGGAGAGGACCGTTTCCAAATTCATTCCTATTCCATCGTCAACAACCACAATCCTCTCTGGTCGTTCCGGGTCTTTTCCTTCAAAATAAACTCCAACGCAGGTTGCATCCGCGTCATAGGCATTTTTAACAAGCTCCACCAGAGCAACAGGTTCATCGCTGATGAGTTCTTCCCCGATCAGTCCGATTAGCCTTGCACGGGGTCTCATACTTGCAGAACCCTTTAGAGGAATTTTTTTTGCCATGACTTATCCCGAAATTGATTTTTCAAACCTGTTTACGTCATTTTGACAGCCAGATATTCGGCAAACTCCTTGTCCTTATTATAGATTCACCATCCCAGATTGACAATCGGAAACTCAAACCCCGGCAACTGATCAGAAGTATAAATATCCCCCTCCCGCAATTCCCGAGCTATATAATCGCCCTCACCACGCGAAAGAACCGTAACAACTCTTCTAAAGGGATCGACAATCACATATTCTGCCACTCCCAGATCGAAATACTCTCCACGCTTCAAAATATAATCTCGCTCCTCGCTCCCCATGCTCACAACCTCGAAAACGAGATCGGGAACCAGATCGTAAATATGGTCAGCAGACACATCCTCCAAATACACGGCAATATCACCGACCCGATCCGTCTGATCCGAAGTTCGTATCCAGCCCTCGGGCGCAATGAGTTCAATCATCCCCGAATGTGTATGCCTATAGACATAGAGCTTCTCGAGAATAGCAGAAACGACCTGCACATGCGGCAAATCGCTCGGCTCCATCACAACCAATCGCTCTTCCACGCGCTCATACCTATAGGGCGCATCGCACTCCGCCTCGGCAAACGCCTCATCCGTCAGCAACCGCCCCTGATCTTTCAAGCCCAATCTCAATTTTGTCTCCAGCATAGTTCTATCTTCCTTCACTTTTCATCGCCCACTGCTGTTTCTTCTCTCTCATCTCTGCATTCAATTCCACCTCGCGCTGCGGCGTCTGATTCTCGCCATCCTGAACCCACGCACCCTCACGCGACTTCTCTACCGGTTGTCGCTGTGCCACATCCAGAATCCCAAATGGGCGATGCGGCTCTTTTTGATACCAGTAAGCTACAGACGCCATCTCATTCGCCAGATGATTGCCGTGCCCGTGCTCAATCGTCACCTTAATCTCCTTTTCAAACCGCACGGGATTGGTCAAATGAAAAACATAAGACGTCTGATACCCGCCTGTATTCCGCTCGTAAATCGACGACCCATTCATCAAAAACGCATTATCCTGCATCCCCCACGCCTGATTGAGATAATCTTCGCTACCAGTACCGTGCAACTCCGGCGGCCACTTGTACCCATCCACCCAGATCATATCATCGCCCTCGCCCCACCACGTCCCCTGAAAATTCGTCACCGACAAATTGCACCCAATATAATGCCCGACACCCGTCGCCTCCAAAATCACGTAATTGCCATCCCACGCCTGCCGCTCAACATTGACAATATTCGCCTCTGGCGTATTGACGCGAATCTCGTGCCCCCAGCCATCGCAGGGATTTTCCCTGTGAAATTGCGCGTGAAAATACGCCGTATCTTCTCCCCAGGGATCGTCGTACAACTCGTAATCCACATAAAAATACTGCCGATAAGACTCGTCGCCCTCATTCGTCACCTCAACGCGCGCAGAACGATTAAACGGCATAAGCAAATAGCAATTCAGCGCGGCATTGGGCACAAACTGATTCTCGCGCTGTGCATTGGCAGACGCCGAAAAAGGCAGCGATTGAAAAGACGTGGAAATACCGTGTCCCAAACAAAAGAAATCTCCCAACGGCACCTCGACACTCGGATCGTCTTCACCGTCCCAAAACATCTTCAAAACCACATTGCGAAAAGCACCCTCCCCGCTCTGCGTCATCCAGATATGCGTAATACACCCCGGTCCCATGAGATCGGCCAACACGCGCGTCTCACCGCCCTCAATAATCCATGCATCGCCATTGCGTCCACTGTTATCCCATGACGATGCACGCAACGTCCTCGCCTTTTTGGTCTGTGTCAGTGAAGCGAGCAAATGAGCATCCATATCTTCTCCTTTTCAACAATTAATGCAACAAAGGTTAAAAGCATCCCATCCTGGACGCCTGCTTAAAGCATGCAGAGCCTGCCTCTGTACGCCTTAAGCAGGGGCGTGACGAGCACCAACGGTACAACTGATCGCGTCATCCCGTGATGATTCTACACGGGACCAGAATATTCGGAATTTTACCCGCCGCGTCAAAGGGTTTTTTTAGAAAAAAACAATATGCAAAAAAATGTATTGTTTCTCTGTCGCACATGCGAAACCCATTTCCTCCAGCTTCAAATTTTTGCTCTAAATCTCGCATATACAGGCAATTGGACGCACGCACAGCCCAACACCAGTAAAATTGCGATTTACATATATTTGGTATTGACTTTTTTTTTAGACCACCATATATTGTGCTTGCAGTTGTTAGTGAAAATTTATCCACTCTCTCCCTTTAACTATTTTTTGTAAACTCAAACAAATCATTACAACTGCGTAAGTTATTACTATTTTCGGGAAAACAAATCCATTGTTCGCAGTCTCTCCCCGTCTCTGCGATTGGGATTTCTCACCTAAAGTTTTCCCGATTTGTTGTCTAAAAACAAACCCCCACGCTCATTTTTCAACCCTCCCCGTTGTGGTTTTTGTGCAACGGTTATGGGTTTATTTTTTCTGCCAGAACGCGCGGGAGCAAACTCCTATTGTTCTCGGCTCGCATTTGGGAGGCATGCATGGCCGAAATAGTTGATACTTTACTGGAAGCAGTTGATTTTGCGGTACGCAAACGCGATGGTCGAGTCGTCGATTTTGACCGCTCGCGCATTGAACGCGCGATTGAGGCGGCATTTAGAGCCGAGTTGGGATTGTCCAACGACCATTCATTGCCGCCTAAAATTGGAACCGATGTGTCGGAACTCACCGACGCTGTTATTGCTGAAATCGAAGGGGAATTGCACGAGCCGGATGACAGCGTAGATGTCGAACGCATCCAGGACAAAGTCGAAATCCAGTTGATGCGTGCAGGCCATTTCGCGGTTGCTCGACGCTACATCGTCTATCGAGAAGACCACAAAAAAGCCCGCGTACTCAGCGGCCAGGAAGAACCCCAGGACCCCAACGCGCCCAAACTCCGCGTGCAAACCGCCGACGGCAAGCGCGAACCTTTAGATGCCAACCGCATTCGCACCGAGGTATTTGCCGTTTGCGATGACGAGGTAGATCCCCAAGCTCTGCTCAATGAAATATATCGCTCCCTCTACGACGACATCAAACCCGACGATATTGAACGCGCCATGATCCTATCAGCGCGCAGCCGCGTGGAAAAAGAACCCGCCTATAGCAAAGTCGCAATGCGGTTGCTCCTCAACGTGATCTATCGCCACGCCCTGGGATTCAAGCCTGCGCTTGAAGACAGAGATACTGCATGTCGGCAGGGATTTGCAAAATTTATTGAAACGGGCATTAAAAATGACCGTTTAGATCCCAAATTGCGCGTATTTGATCTGGAGCGTCTATCCGCGGCCTTAAAACCCGAGCGCGATGAAGACTTTGAGTACCTGGGCGTACAAACGATTTTTGATCGCTATTTGCTCCACGTCGATGAGCGCCGCATTGAAACCCCGCAGTTCTTCTGGATGCGCGTGGCCATGGGTCTCGCCTGGGACGAAGACGACAAAGAAACGCGCGCCATTCAATTTTACGAAGTCCTCTCTTCCTTCCGATTTGTCTCTGCCACCCCCACCCTGTTCAATGCTGGCACCCTGCACCCGCAGTTGTCCTCGTGCTATCTGTCAACCGCACAAGACGATTTGGAACACATTTTCAAAATGGTATCCGACAATGCCAAATTGTCCAAATGGGCTGGCGGTCTGGGCAATGACTGGACCAATGTGCGCGCGACAAATTCCTATATCCGCGGCACAAATGGCAGAAGCCAGGGCGTCATTCCATTTTTGAAAGTCGTGAACGACACAGCCGTTGCCGTCAACCAGGGCGGAAAACGCAAAGGGGCGGTATGCTCCTATCTGGAAACCTGGCACCTAGACATCGAAGATTTTATGGAGTTGCGCAAAAACACGGGCGATGACCGCCGCCGCACACACGACATGAACACGGCCAACTGGATCCCCGACCTGTTTATGAAGCGCGTCATGGAAAAGGGAACCTGGACCCTGTTCAGCCCGGATGAGGTCCCTGACCTGCACGACTTGTACGGCAAAGCCTTTGAAGAAAAATATCTCGCGTACGAACAAATGGCCGAATCTGGTGCCCTGCAACAACACCGCCAGATCGACGCCGTGCAATTGTGGCGCAAAATGTTGTCCATGCTCTTTGAAACCGGGCATCCGTGGATCACATTTAAGGACCCGTCCAACATCCGCTCGCCGCAGGATCACGCGGGCGTTGTCCACAGCTCGAACTTGTGTACTGAAATACTGTTGAACACGAGCCGCGAAGAAACCGCAGTATGCAACCTCGGCTCTGTAAATCTCGTGGCACACATCACACCCACGGGCCTCAACCGAGAATTGCTGGAAGACACGATATCAACGGCGCTTCGGATGCTGGACAACGTGATAGACATCAATTATTATCCCACAGAAGAAGCCGCCACATCCAACAAACGCCACCGTCCCGTGGGTCTGGGCGTGATGGGATTTCAGGACGCACTCTATCTGTTGAATTTGCCCTACGATTCGCAAGGCGCGGTTGACTTTGCCGACATAAGCATGGAAATGATCTCGTATTACGCGATCCTCGCCTCAACGCACCTATCTGAAGAACGCGGCACATATCACTCCTACATCGGATCAAAATGGGATCGCGGCATTTTGCCCATCGATACCTTGAAGGTGCTGGGACAGGAACGGGGGTCGTACCTCGAAGTCGATACATCCGCGCGCCTGGACTGGAATGTCGTGCGCGAGGCAGTCTCCGCACACGGCATGCGAAACAGCAACGTCATGGCCATTGCCCCAACCGCCACCATATCGAATATCTCGGGCGTGACGCAATCCATCGAGCCGATGTATCGCAACCTGTATGTAAAAGCGAATCTGTCAGGAGACTTTACAGTATTAAATCCCTACATGGTCGATGCCCTAAAAGCGCGCGACCTGTGGGACGACCAGATGGTAGATGATCTGAAATACTTCGACGGATCAGTCCAGGAAATCGACCGCATCCCGCAAGACATCAAAGCACTCTACAAAACCGCATTTGAAGTGGCACCCGAATGGCTCATCGAATGCGCCAGCCGCCGGCAAAAGTGGATCGACATGGGTCAATCGCTGAATCTGTACATTGCAGCCCCCAGCGGCAAAGCATTGGACGACATGTACAAACTCGCCTGGATACGCGGGCTAAAAACCACGTACTACTTGCGCTCCCTCGCCGCGACCCAGATCGAAAAATCCACCATGGACATCAACAAACGCGGCGTCCAGCCCCGGTGGATGCAATCCAAATCCGCTTCAAGCGATGTGCAAGTACAACGCGAAGATGCACCTGTTGAAACAGATGCACCGCTCAATGGGCAGGTACACCAACAAGCCCCTGCCACACCAGGCCCAACAGCCGCATCCTGCGATATTACAGACGGCACATGTGAAGCGTGTCAATAAAAAGAGACCTAAAAGGAGTTGTCGTATGTCTAAGCTAATATTTGAAGACGAAGACGTTGAAAGGGACTACAAGGATGGTGGTCACGCGCAGCAAAACGGTATTCATGCGCCCGTTGAGGCAGAGAATACCCCATCCACGCTGTGTTGCGGTGCCACTGGCGAGGCGTATGACCTGACCAGGCGCATCAACCCGGAAGACAAGCGACTACTCAACTGTCGGCAGGTAGATGTGAACCAGTTGATGCCCCTCAAATACGAATGGGCCTGGGAGCACTATCTCAACGGATGCGCCAATCACTGGATGCCGACAGAAGTACCGATGCAGCGCGACATAGAACTCTGGCGTTCAGATGCACTGAACGACGCCGAGCGAAAAGTCATCTTGCGAAACCTCGGATTCTTCAGCACGGGCGAAAGCCTCGTCGGCAACAACATCGTACTCGCCATCTTCAAACACATCACAAACTCCGAAGCCCGGCAATACCTCTTGCGCCAGGCATTTGAAGAAGCCATACACACGCACACATTCCACTACATCGTCGAATCCCTGGGGCTAAACGCACGCGAAGTATTCAACATGTATCACGAAGTCGCCTCCATCGAAGGCAAAGACAAATTTGTAATGGAACTAACCGAAGATGTACTGGACCCCAACTTCACAACACAAAGCATTGAAGGCATACAGAAATTCGTGAAAAATCTCATCGGCTTTTACGTCATCATGGAAGGCATATTCTTCTACAGCGGCTTTGTCATGATCCTCTCCTTCCATCGGCAAAACCGCATGACCGGCATTGGCGAACAATTCCAGTACATCCTGCGCGACGAAACCATACATCTGAATTTTGGCATTGACCTGATCAACACCATCAAACTCGAAAACCCAGAAATCTGGACAACGGAACTGCAACGCGACATCTACGACCTCATCCACGAAGCCGTGGAATACGAAGTCATCTACGCACGGGATTGTGTACCCGACGGCGTGTTGGGCCTCAATGAAGATTTATTCCGCGAATACGTGCAATTCATCGCCGACCGCCGGTTAGAACGAATCGGCCTACAAAGCGTATATGGATCGAAAAATCCATTCCCGTGGATGGGTGAAACCATTGACATCGCAAAAGAAAAGAACTTCTTCGAAACGCGCGTCACGGATTATCAAAGCGCTGGATCCTTGCAGTGGGATGATTAAACCTGAAACTTGAACAATAATACATCTATTCAGGCTGACGGGGGAAGGGAAATCAGAGCCTGATCCAGGGTGGAAGACACACATCTTCCACCCTGTTCTTTTTACTGATCAGACATGGGAAAAGCCATAACCTCGCTTATAGAAGACGCCCCAGTAAGCAACATAATAAGCCGATCCACCCCAAGCGCAATACCCCCCGAAGGCGGCATCCCGTATTCGAGTGCCGCAAGAAAACATTCATCAATCGGATAAGCCGGATTCCCCTCCTTCACGCGCTGGGCGGCCTCCTCTTCCAAACGCTGGCGTTGTTCATCTGGATCATTCAACTCTGTAAACGCATTGCACAACTCCACCCCCGCAATATAAACCTCAAAACGCTCTGCCAAATCTGGCGCGCTGGACTTGCGTTTGGCAAGCGCCGCCATCGGCGCGGGATAATCGTACAAAATCACTGGCTCCTGCACACCCAGATGCGGTTCAACCCGATCGAGAAAAACCTTGAAAAACGCGACATCTGGCGGATCGTCTTCATCAACCGTCTCATGCCCCGCCTGCCTGATAAACGCAGCCGTCTCCGAATACGGATCAGCAGTAATACCAGCATAGCGCAACATCGCCTCCCGCACAGAAAGACGCTCCCACGGAGGCGTCAGATCAACCGCGCACTGATCCGTCCGCACAACAAGCTCTCCATATAAATCCGTAGCGAGTTCGGCAATCAAATACTCAGTATCCACCATAATATCGGTATAATCTGCGTACGCCCGATACCACTCTATCATCGTAAACTCCGGCGTATGCATCCTGCCAACAGGCTCGTGCCGAAACACCTTGCAAATCTGGTATATCCGTTCAAAACCAGCCGCCAGAAGGCGTTTCATCGCATACTCAGGCGAAGTATGCAGATAAAATTGCCGCATCTCATACGTCGTCTGAAACGCCTCAAGATGTGGCTCCATACCCGGTTGCGGCACCATTAGAGGGGTCTCGACCTCCACAAAATCCTTCTCATCAAAAAAGCGGCGAATCCCTGCAATAATTTTGGCGCGCTTGCGCAAATTGATCTGCACACTCTGGGATAAAGACACATCCGCACCACGCGACGGCACCAGCACCCGAAACCCTGTACCGTGAAAAATATCGCCCTCAAGACGACCCTCAACCTCCACAATATCCCCTGTCTTTGCCTCGACCGCAGTATTAAAACACAGACGCACCATTCCCGTCTCATCGGAAAGCGAATCTCGCGCCACAAGCCGCCCGGCCACAACCGCAAACGCACCCGACTGAAGTTCACATATCCTATGGGTACGCCTGCATCGTGCGGGATATTGGGGAGATGGATAATTATGCATCTATATTGTCCTCATCTCTCGATTGACGATCCAATCCGATGTCATATATTACGTGTTATCGCCTTCTTAACGCAAAAAATTTAATCCCCCACAATCCCATAAGGAACCACCATGCGACCGTACATCTGTTGTCACAACCACATCGGACGAACCATTAACCGCACACCCACCGTCGGACAAAACGCCCAAATGTGTTTATCCCGATTTGCCGAAACCGATATATACGCAGCCATATCAATGCCAACAGCCGTGGGAAGTCCAATCACCCGGGGAATACAAGACATACGGGAACAAAACGAAGCAATTGCCCGCGCGTGCAAAAAATTTCCAGACGTATTTCCCATCGGCATGGCACTCATCGAGCCACGGTTTGGCGAACTCGGCATCGACGAAGCCGAAAAAGCCATGGACGACCTGGGCCTCGTCGGAATAGCCGGACACCCCCCGATGAAAGAAGAAATCCTCCCCATGGTAGAAGTCGCAGCCGCGCGAAACGGACTGTGCAACCTGCACTGGCACGACAGCTTGATGGACCGCACCGCCCGAACATTTCCAAATGCACAATTTATCGTACACGCCAGCACCTGGGCCGCGGAAAATTTGGCACAGCACGACAACATCTGGTTCGAAGTCGTACAATACCCCGATGGACGGAACTCCACCTGGGACTTCAAATGGTTCGCCAACAAAGTCGGACGCGAGCGACTCATCTTTGGCGCAGACCTGCCGTATTACGACTATCGCTTTCTCCAGCGCGTAATAGAAGAAGCCGACTGCGACGACGACTTGAAAGATCGAATCGCCCATCGAAATGTCATGACCCTGATCAAACAATACAAACCGGACTGGACATTGCCGACGCACCCGCCTCAAGCGCCCCGCGTGTACAGTCCAGATAGACTCTGGGCATGCAACCCGGAACAGACAGATCGATTGACCGTAGATATCTTGCCCTGACCACTAAGGAACAACATGACCGGTAAACGACCAAACGTAATCGTATTTCTAACCGACGACCAGGGCTATGGCGACCTGGGAATCTACGGAAACCCGGACCTGGACACGCCTCACATCGACCGCATCGGCCAGGAAGGACTCTGTCTGAACCAGCACTATACCGCATCCCCAATCTGCGCGCCAGCCCGAGCCGCTCTTTTAACCGGCCGCTACAACCACCGCGTAGGCGCATTGAGCGTCGAATCAAACCGCGGACTGGACCGAATAGCACTGGGAGAATCCACAATCGCGGACTTATTCAAAGCAAACGGCTATGCAACGGGAATGGTGGGAAAATGGCACAACGGACTACACGACATGCGGTATCACCCAAACAACCGGGGATTCGATGAATTCGCCGGCTTTTTGAACGGAGCGATGAACTACTGGAACTGGATCATCGAATACAACGGACAGCCAAAATGGTCAGACGGCCGGTATCTCACAGACGTATTTACGCAGGACGCCATCGAATTTGTCAAACGGCACAAAACAGAGCCATTTTTTCTCTACGTAGCCTACAACGCGCCGCACAGCCCCCTCGAAGCACCCGAAGAAGACGTCCGCCCCTTTGAAGAAATGGAAAAATTCACCCGCGCCGTATGCCTCACCTACGGCATGATTCGACGGATGGATACCGGAATCGGACAAATCCTGGACACACTCGAACAACACGGCCTCGCGGAAGATACGATAATACTTTACACCAGCGACAATGGACCTGTCCACCTCGGCAAAGGGGAAAACGACCAGACCCGCTACAACGGACCGTTTCGGGGCATGAAATACGACGTACTCGAAGGCGGAATCCGCGTACCCGGCTTGATCCGCTGGCCCGCGGGCTTGCCGCAGGGCAAAACGTATGACGGCATGCTGCATTTCACAGACTGGATGCCCACCCTTTTAAACGCCTGCGGAATCGACACGCAGACGCCCACAGACGGAATGGACGTCATGCCCGCATTACAGGGAGACCCCCAAAAACTCCCGACCAAACGATACTGGCAATTCAACCGCTACGACCCTATCGGCACATGCAATGCCGCAATGAGAGACGGGGAATGGAAACTCTACTGGCCCCGCATTGAAGAAGCCATGCAAAAACTCAAATCGGATGGTCCGCCATTCCACAAAAGTCTCGAAGTCCCGCATTTTCTCATGAACGTAGAAAATCCACCTGTGGAGCGGACACTATCACCGTCCGGCGACCCGGAACTCTATAATATCAACAACGATCCCCACGAAAACATCGACCTCGCGCAACAACAGCCGGACCGCGTACACCGCATGAAAGGTGAACTGGAAACGTGGTTTGAAGCAGTAGAAACGGATCGGCGACGCCTCGTACAGTGATATCACAGATATGAACCTGATATTGGTACAAATCTCAAGTTTAACTTGAAATTTGTACCAATTTGCTTATTTTACCCTTGAGTTACATCAACGCGAACAGGGATCAGCACCGTGATAGTACGACAAATCGCCAGAGAACTGGCCGCGACAGCAAGCGAATTTCCCGTGGTAACAATCATCGGTCCGCGGCAGGCGGGAAAAACCACATTGGCGCGCATGCAATTTCCCAACCACGCTTATGCGAACCTGGAAGCACCCGACATACGCAGGCTTGCAATAAGCGACCCCCACGCCTTCTTCTCACAATTTCCCCCACCCGTCATCATCGACGAAATTCAGCGCGTCCCCGAACTGCTCTCAACCATCCAGGTCCTCGCTGACAGCAGCCATCAACGCGGACAATATATACTCACAGGCAGTCATCAGTTGCGCCTTCAAGAAGCCGTTGCCCAATCCCTGGCCGGACGCACTGCCCTCTTGCGCCTGCTCCCCCTGTCGATATCAGAACTCAAAGCAACCGGCATCACACACACCCGCGACGAATTTATCTACCAGGGCTTTATGCCCCGCCTTTACAACGAAAAAATCAACCCGACTCGCCTGTACCGAAATTACTGTCAAACCTATATCGAGCGCGACATCAGACAAATGATCAACCTCAGAAGCCTGACAGATTTTGAGAACTTCACGCGCCTGCTCGCCGGACGCGTCGGTCAAATTTTGAACCTGAGTTCTCTATCTAACGACATAGGCGTGTCGAGTACCACCCTAAAAGAATGGCTCTCCGTACTCGAAGCATCGCACACCATTTTCAGATTGAATCCCTATTTTGAAAACTTTGGTAAACGCATCATCAAATCGCCAAAAATCTATTTTACCGATATCGGGCTTGCGTCCTACTTGCTCGGCATTGAATCGCCCGCGCTCGCTACCCGGGATCCACTAATCGGCAATCTCTTTGAAAACATGGTCGTCATCGAAGCCTTGAAAGCCAGACTCAACGCGGGAAAAGAGCCTGAACTCTACTTTTACCGCGACAACAAAGGCAACGAAGTAGATCTGTTGTTCAGGCAGAACAGACAGTTAATCCCCATAGAAATCAAATCGGCCATGACCTTCAATCCAGAATTTGCAAAAGGAATCGCGCAATTCCAGAAAATCGCGTCATCTGCACAGAAAGGCCACATCATCTACGCGGGCAATCTCACACCCGAGCTGTCCCAGGCCAGCGTACTGCATTTTACCGATGTGGATCACATCTTTCGATAAATAGGGAGCCGCCCTATTCAACCGCAAACAGCCGATTGCGCGCGGGCAGGCTGACAATCTTCGAGAAATGGTAAATCTGCAAATCGGGGTGGTCGGGATCGACCGTGGTGGGCACTTCAATCACGAAATCGGCAAAGTGAGGGACATTAAAAGCCACGAAGGCCAGCATCAGACAATCGACGAGCCGCTCGGTATGCACCGAAAGGTCCGGGAATACAATCGGACCCGTATCGACCTGGTAGCGGTCGTCATCACGGCGGGTATTCATCGTCTTAACCGGGCATTCAATCAGTGCCCGAAGTCCGGTCTCGTCGTTGCGGATCTCAGTCTGCGAAACCAGCGGCGCGAAGCCGTACGTCTCCTCTCGGATCGCCGCGTTCGTCGGCAACTCGCGAACCGTCGCACCTTCGACGAGATGCAGATCGTAACCGCCAAACATCTCCGTGTACGAACGCGTTTCCCGATACCGGTCGCTGAGATAGGCAGGGCGCCTGAAAATGAGACCGTATCCGGCACTGAAGATCGGCAGGAAATCGTAGTTGTCCTGTATAAACAGATCCTGCTCATGAAAGGTATTCTCACTCTTGCAGGAGGCTGCCTGGTAGAAATCCTCACAGATTTCCCGCCTGTCATCGATAACGCGGGTGCGCGACTCGATCCAGAAACGCGCCTCATTGGCGTGCCCTTTCCCGATCAGGAACGAGCGCCCGTAATCCAGTGGGGTCATGTCGATTTGTATATCTTTACTCATTGGTCTTCCTCCCGCCGGGAATCCGCTTGCGATTGCCTACCTCCCGGCTCAACCTGGAGACGCCCACGGAGGAGGTATAGATATAGCTTGAGGGCAAGCCCCTCTTCGCTCTTCTCCAGATTACCCCGGGCGACCGGCGTCAGCACCATTGTTCGGCAGGGTTCGTCCGCAACCACAGATGCCGCTCTCTGGTCCGGCGCGTCCGCTGGCCATATCGCATCGCCGGGACCGAACTGAAACAGGCGCGCCCCCGCGGAATCGTAGCCGGAAGCCCGGCCCGAAAGCAGCAGTTGCAGATCTTCCTGGGACGCATCCGGTCCTGCGATAGTCTCGTCAACAGAGTACTCGTGAGGACTCAGATAGGGTTGAAGTTCCTCCATCAGATTCTCAAACACCATCTGCTGATCCAGGTAGCGCTCGAGGTCATCGGCGGCGTGATCCAGTAGCGAGGCACGCCGTTCGTCTGCCATATCCACATCCGTATTCCACGCCTCAATAACAATATCCTCGCAGCGTTCCAGGGCACCATCCACATCCGGCTCTACCAGCAACTCATCATATACAGAAGGGGGAAGGTTTCGCTCAAGCCCTATCCTCAATCCCTCGGGCAACGCGCACAGAACGACCCGTACCCCGGCCGCGTTCGCCGTCTGCAAAAATCTGCCCAGGACGCTCACTGCCGAGAAGTCAAAGCCGGAGACAGCGCTGAAGTCCAGCAACAGACAAAGGGGACGCGAAACACCGGTCAGGGACTGCCTGAGATGATCGGCCAGAGGACTCATACTGCCAAAAAAGAGATAGCCGCGCAGCCGGTATGCCTGCACCCGCTCTCCCTCCTCCAGCAAGATGGCGCGATCGGGAACGGACCGGGTCTTGTTGCTCACGCGCTCGCGTGCGGTAAACCGCGATTCGATCGGATCCACGCGGCTCAGGCGCACGGCGAAAAACACCAGAGTGGCGACCATTCCGACAGCTACGCCCTCAAAGAGTCCGAAGTATATGATCACAAAGAAGATCAGCAGAATAATGCCGTACTCTGACCAGGGAAGCTGTCTGTAGCTTGTCACGAGACCCTGGTCCAGCATGCCGAGACCGGCAAAGATCAGAATGCCGCCCACCAGCGGCGCCGGAACGAATTCCAGCATCCCGTCCCCCATGAACAACGCGACCCCGATCACAAAGGCGGCAACCACCCCGGTCAGGCGCGTTGCAGCTCCGAACAGCTTACTGCGCAGGGACGCTGGCACCACAATGGTCGCCACCGTACCGCCGCCCAGACCGGCGACCACACTCGCGACCCCCGTCACGCGGAACTCCCTGTCCCAGTCCAACTCCTGATTCGCAGCCAACTCGAGACCAGCGACATTCATGACCACGCAAATGAAAGCGACCAGAATCAGCGTCAGCATATGGGGGACTTGCGTAGCCATCAAAGACCAATCTACATGCACCAGATCCGCGGGAAGCAGAGCCGGCCACAGGCCCCCATCCGCCGTGCTCGTGAGCAGTAATCCCTCTGCCCGCGCCTCGTCGCCCGAAATGCCGAGACCGACGAGTATGAAATGGTACGCAGCTACGGCAAGCACGATACTTACCGGCAGGATCAGCGGGTTGCGCCAGCGTTTCATCGCGAAGTACAGGGCAATCCCATACACCGCACCCGGGCTCCACTTCCACAGAACGGGAGGCTCTATGAGTGCGGGAATCATCCACCATTTCAGTTCTGCTCCCATCAACGACAGGGCCGCCGGACACACGACAGCCCCTATTCCCGCTACAAATCCGCCTGCCACCGGATAGGGAATAAAACGCACCAGATTGACGAGTCCGAAACGTCCGATCATGAAACAGCACACACCTGTGGCCACCGCACTGATCAGGAGCGCGACCACCGTGGTGACGAACAGCGTGTCGCCTTCCGCGCTGATCGAGATCGAGGACCCGAACAGCGCCATCACAATCACCAGCGCGGGAGACAGACCCGCAATCGCCCCGCGGTACCCGCTCGCGAGGGCGATAATCAGGCACACAGCGAAATTCCCGAAAAGTATCAGACCGACGCCTTGAGAGGAATAGGAAGCCAGAGGTCCCGAGAATATAAAACTCCCAAACGCAATCTGCGCAATGAGCAGACCCAGGCCCGAAGTAAAGCCGACTGACAACGCCAGAACAACCCTCGCGGACAGGAGATCGGCGCGAAGCTCAGATGCAGAGTCTCGGAGTGTGGATAGCGTCATTTTTCACTTCTCACTTCAAAAACCCCTGAACCCTTGGGTGATCGAGCACATCGGTATTCAGCACATCCCTGGGCGCGCGACCTTCAAGCGCGTCAATAATTTGCTCCACGCAACACTCGTCAAGCCGAATAGCGGATTCCACAGTAATGCCCGCATTGTGATTGGTACAGATAATGCGGGGATGGTCTTTGTGAATCGCGCGCGTCTGATTAACCGGATCATCGACGAGATAATAATAGAGCCGCTCTTCTTTAATCGCCCGGTTCACCGCTTCATCATCAACCAGATTGCCGCGCGAAGGATTGATCACTGAGGCGTGGGGTTTCATCGCGCAGAGCAAATCATAGGTCACAACAGTGTCATCGCCTGAAAGATGGAGAGAAATCGCATCGCATTCCTCAAAAAGGACGCGGGGATCATCTACCACCTCGGCATCGTACTGCGCGGCGACCGCGTCAATATCCGGACGGATATCATAGACCAGCAAACGTCCTGAATCCCCCAGAAGCGGACGCGCGCGTTCGGCCATAGCCTGACCAATTCTTCCCAGACCCCAGATCCCCAGCGTAGAACCTTCCGCGTCATAAGTCCTGATAATCTCAAAATTCCCCGCATGGCTATTTCGGTTCAACGTATAAACGCGCTTCAGCGCGGCCATCCACTGCGCGATCGCAAATTCGGCAACCGTAACCATATGCACGGGGGCAACCGTAACGATAACACCGCAATCCGTTGCGCGTGGCACATCGACCTTTTCAAAACCCACACCCCAACGCGCAACAATGCGCAAATCGCGCGCCGTGGCGTAAAACTCGGGCGAGAACACAACCGAATCCGCCAGAACACCCACCACCCCCTCGGCGTGTTCGGCACCAAATTCGGTCGCGTCGTAAAATTCCACCTCCGCGTAATCGCGCAACCGGTCAATCGCCTTTGTCCGCTCCTCAGATGCAAACTCGGGACCCTGCAATTTATCTGTAATAAGAATCTTTTGAGCCATATCTCCCTCTGAAATTCGTCAATGAACTGCTGTCTCCTTCTCGCCTTTCATCTGCGTCTATCTGCGCCATCTGCGGATCCTATCCAATCAGCGGCAACAAAGTCTCAGCCGTTTTCTCCACCAGAAAAGTGTAAAATTCTTCACTCAACAGACTGCTCCCGTGATCCTGAATAAATTTGAGTTCCTCGGGTGTAATATCAACGGGATTGGTCTCAACCGCATTGGGATACTCATTCGCAGGCGTCCGATCAATCGGCGCGACAAACTCCACTGTAAGCGCGCCATCATAACCCACCTCTTTGAGCGTCGTCACCAATTTTCCCCAATCCCAGTTTCCCAGCCCACACGCCATGCGGTTGTTATCCGCCACATGAAAATCCACGAGCCGGTCGCCAGCATCCCGGATAGCTTGATACGGATCTGCCTCTTCGATATTGATATGAAAAGCATCTAAACAAACGCCACAATTCGCACCCGTCGCCTCTGATAGAGCAAGCGCCTGAGCACCCCGGGTAATAAAATACGTCTCAAACCGATTGATGGGTTCAATCGCGAGACGAACCCCCTCACTTTCGGAATGATCGTAAACCTCCTGCATGCCCGCCACAGCCCATTGCCACTCTTCATCGGGCGTGGCATCCGGCTCGATTTTTCCCACAGTAGCAGGTACTACAGTCAGCTCGTACCCATCGAGTTCTTTGACCATCGTAACACAATCCATGACGTACTGCACGGATTGTGCCCGAATCCCCGCGTCTTTGGCCAGCATATTGCGGTCGCCCATCATCAAAGTCACCGCCCCCCAGCAGCGGATATTGTATTTACCGAGCAAAGCGCGCACCTCTGACGTACCGTACCGCTCGGGTTCACCACTCAGTTCAATACTCTCGTACCCAAATTTCGCCAATCTATCGAGCGTGACTTCGAGAGACTCCGAGCGCATCCAATTGTGCATAGATAAATGCATCACTAACCCCCCTGAACAATAATATCCGGCGTATTTTCAACGCGCCCCCACCAGAGCGCCAAATCAAAAGTGGGATCTCCAGTGAGAAAACGCCAGAACTTGATGCGATTCATAAGCTCAATGCGGTGGCGTTGCCCGTGCCAGGGAATCTTCTGATTGAGTTTCTGTATAACCTCGGGACTATCCAGATCATCGGTATTCCACAGGCGCTGCTGCCGAACCGTGGGATTGAGGCGCAGCTTAAACATATACCGATCCCTATCCGTAAAATTGCTCCGCGCCGAATGCCATATATTGGTATGCCAGAAAAACATCGTACCCGCTTCGCAAACCGCCTGCACCTGCCCTATGATATTCTGATAGCGTTTGATCTCGGCTTCGTGGACCCGACGAAATTGCGTGCCCGGCACAAAAAGCGTACCCCCGCTTTCCAGCGGCGTGTCTTCTGGAAAAAAGGAAATTTGAATATCGAAATGCAAATCGCGAATATCGTATTCGGCATCCTGATGCAAATTGGCACCCTTGCGCGTATTTGCCGGCGTGAGGTGCGCCGCGTGGTGATCGTATCGCGGATTGGGACCCACCAGACTGTGAATAATCGCTGCCACTTTGGGCAGGCGAAAAACCTTGCCAATAGCTTCATCGGGCCAGGACTCGCTAAAAGGCGAGCCCATCGGAGCGCGGCGTCTAATCTTGCCCGTACTCATCTCTTCATGTGCGGCTTCGCAAAGTTCGCGCGGCACCAAATTGTCAAAACGCAGAAACCCCGTGCTTGCAAACTGGGCCATTTCTACGGACGTAAGCAAAAGATTCTTATCCATTTATAACCTCCATTTTTTCCAGGACAAATTCAAAATCGAGATAATCGTTTTCGTATTCGCGTCCAACTTGAGGCGCTTTAATAAAAGGCACCTGAATAACGCGCCATCCATCGCGCATGGCATCCAACACAGAGTTGTAAGGCGGCTCGGCATCTTCACCTGCAGCTTCAAACATCTCATCAGTCGTCCCATCGTAAAGCGACCATCCAACAACTTCGCTCTCCAGACTGGAATTGCCCAGATATAGAAAGAGAAGTTTTTGTCTCAGTTGTGTTTCAGGCATTCGCGGATTCCTTTTAATAAATAGGAAGTTATCAAACGAGGTTTTCAGTTGGGATCGTTCTTAAAAGATTCCCCATCACTTTTTTTGCGTTAAAGATATCAATCAGATAAACCTGATTATCTTTAAATTCAACAGTAAAACCATCACCTTCGATCACCTGGTCAGGTATGCCTCGCATATCCCGCCGAAAAAAGAGAATATTTCCGGTTTGAGGATCGATCTTCTTGTCAAAAAGTTCGGGCTTAAAGTTTAAATCCATCGTTTTGCCTTTCGTCGATTATCAATAGTTCTTTGATCCGTTCGATAAATTGTGATAAAATTTTCGGTGTCAGGATCAATGACAAGAACGAATAGTATGCCCTTGATGCGAACGATTTTGATATCGGTATTTTGCGTTTTGTCGTAGAACGTATGTATCGCGCTACTTTTTTCTACAATGTCCGAATCAATTTCATAAAGTTCAAGTTTATCAAGGGCGTGTTGAGTAAAGTTCATACCAAAATGTAGCAAAATTGAAGCCTAAAAACAGTGCCTTTTTTTATTTATCTATTTCATAGTCAAACACAAGCACATCATCGACAATTGGACGTATAAAAGTCTGGCTGAGTGCTCTGTGGTCTGGATGCGGCAAATAGAAATCGCGGGCGGTCTCATCCGTAAACCGAATAATAAACCCCCAGTCGTAGCCGTAATTTTTTCCTTCCGGGCTATTGTTATACCCACCCGTAATCTCTTCCATTCCCGGAATACTCCCCTTTTCTTTCAAAGCAATCAGACCATCGTGGAGTGCCTGAGTCTGTTCCCGCGTAACGTCATCTTTGAGCTTGAGAAGAACAATATGATCAATCATAGAAAACCCTTTCACGTTACTGCGCGTTCCCGACGCAAATTGTAAACGCACCACAAAACGAACGCGTAAGCCACAGCGGCAATATAAAAATTGGTAGATATCCCAAATATAATAGAAACAAACACAGCCAGAGCAGAACACAGCACACCCATAATCCCGTTCAGTGCCCAGAACCACGGGGTATCGTCTTCATAATGGGACTGAACCAGACGCATACCCGTCGGAAAAAACAGCCCCATGAGCATGCCCACGGGAAAAATGACCAGAACAGACACCAGTATTTTTGTCGTCGTATCCTCAGTCATCATATAGGACAACAAATAGTGGAGAACCGCATTGAGAACAACGACACTCACCGCCGTTATAATCGGAAAAACATAAACCCACGGCCTTCGCGTAAGCGGAAGATGATCGCTTACAAAACTGCCCATACCCGTACTTGCAATAAGTGTAAACAGCAATATACCCAGCGAATAGATGGGATGTCCAGTAAATACGTTGAGCCGTTGAATCAGGGCAATCTCTACAAACATAAAAGCCGAGCCAATAAGAGAAAAATACAGTGCACCGAACCAGAAACCGCGTGTTTGCATCAACGTTGTGGGTCTGTGCGCGAGCCACAAAGGCACGCCAATCGTCGCAACAGTGAGTATTCCAAGCACCAATAAAAGCACGAGTAACGTAGCTAAAGCTCTCAAATTCCCACTGAGAACCCCCTCTTGACCTCGCAGCGCAGTCCCTATGTGATTCAGCCTCAACATATTAAAAAAATAGGGATTGTCGTCCGTCGGCGGGCTATAGTCGAGTTCGGCTTGCGCCACAGCCTCTGCGAGTTGATCTGTGGATTGGGCAGATAAAATTTGCCTCAAAATGGGTTCGGTGGGCAAACTATCGGGCACATGCACAATCTGATATTGCAACGCCTCGCACACCTGCCTCAAACGGTTAATATCCGCCGCACTCAGCGGCTGCCGGCAAATCAGCAAAGTCGAAACATTGTCGATTGTGACCAGCGCCATGTGATCGGCCGGTCTTTTTACCTTGAGCCGCAAAAGCGATTCAACCCCCAGGCTCAACACCCGACCAGTTTCCCCAATATGTTCGGCACTATACCACCGCGACACCGTAAAAATACCATCTTCTGTCAGACGGCTGAGAAATGTCTGCCAGGCTTCCGCAGTATAGAGCGCATTTTCAGACAGAGAAAATGCGCCCGCGCCCGTTGCCGCCCAGGTATCTATCAACGCCATCTGAATAACGGAAAACTGCGCACGGCTTTGCGACAAAAAACTGCGCGCATCATCAACCACAAACGTCACATCATCCCGATTGGCGAGACCGGCAAACTCGCGAAACTCATTTTGGAGCAAATCGACAAATATCGGATTGACCTCAATACCCAAAACCGCGTCGTGACCAAAAAATAGCGCACTCTGGATATCTTTCCCCCCGCCCACACCAATAATACACGCTTTACCCCGTCTATTGAGATAATACCCGACATTTGTGATATCATAACGCAGATGCTCAATATCTTTGGGCGAAGCAAAAGATCTAATAGCCGTACCCGCTGCCCCGTCAATCGTCATCCCGTGAAAAAAGATATTCTCACCCCGTGCTACGGGACTACCACCCCAGAGTTGTGGAGGCAAATATTGTTGGCGATAGACAACAACGCGCGAAAAGGAATTCCACCGTTGTAAAATCTGGTCGTGGAGTCTTTGAAATCTCTCCTTCACAAACATCGGGCGAATGCCATACGGGGTCTGGGCATTGAGAATCCCCAACACAAAAAACAGCAACGCGAACGCGATATAACGACGAACAGCGCGAGATTGTGCAACACGGGCAAAACACGCACCTGCCAACGCGCCAATACCGCTACACCACAACATCAGACTCGGCGCATCAAGGATCTCGAGACCACCCAACACAATCAGACAACCAGCAGACGCACCTGTTAAATCACTGGCATAAAGCCTGCCAATCGGCGCATTGAACCGCGTCAACACAGTCGTGATAACGAGACCCGCATAATAAAACGGCCAGGCGCAGACCAGCGTTGCGACAAAAAGCACGATCAGACTCAGAATACTTTTGTAAAAGCCGATGGGCAAAACGCACAAAAGGATCAGAGACGCGGGAATAGACAGCGCAAACCCGACACATGCACGAATAATCGCTTCGATCTTATTCTCATCATCAAAGCGATCCTTTTGTACATAGACCTGGATAGCCCCTGCGGTCATACCCAGCATGGCAATGGAAATAGAAAAAAATGCCAGATGGTACCAGGTAATAACACTGAGCAGACGCACCAGAACAATCTGGATCGCCAGCGACGCCAAAGCGATCAAAAAAAGACCCGTATAAGCTGCGATTGATCGTTCGTCTTTCATAGGCTTCATCTATACAATATAGAGGTGGTGTCTATCCGTCTATCCATCCCGAAGGTACACCTGTTCGGCAAATTCATCAAGCCCAATACGCCCACCGCGCATAAATCTATTTGACTTTGAACTTCTTATTTTGCATTCTAAACAGAGAGGGTCGTGTCTCGGCAAAGACACGACCCCAAAAAAGTATCTCTTTAGCAGGAGAGATGAAATGACAATAGGCAAGATAGTCACAAGAGTCAAGGGTGTTCTGCTGTTTATTACTGTCCTGACGACAAGCATTATTACGCCGTTTAATGAGTCCTCGGGCGGTGAATTTGCAGGCATGCGGCTTTATCTCGATACCGCGATTGAAACACCCCCTGTATTGAACAACACATTGGTCATTCCGAAAAAGAGACCTGGCGATACGATACAATTTCAACTCTTTGCACCCACGACCGCAGACCAGCGAACATACGGCTATGAGATGGAACTTGCCCTGTCCGACAAGGCATTTTTCGATCATATCGGGAACATATCGGGAAAGGGTTTTACTGGCGCGTCTCTGCGTCGAACACCCGGCCGTCCCCGTATAGCCGCACTGATTCTTTCTATCCCCGCAGTGCCAGAAAATGGCTATCTCGGTCAAATTAACCTGGAGGTCATCAAACCTCTCGAAGAAAAGACAACCCTTACTGTCAAAACCATTGTGATGGCCGGCCTCAGTGGTGAACTCGACTATTTAGATATATCTGAAGCCGCAATCTCTTTTATCGGTACTTTTGAACCGAGTGATTCCAATGGCGATTTCGATGGCGACCTCGACGTTGACTTTGCCGATTTTCTCGCCTTTGTTGGTGTCTTTGGATTGTCGATATCAGACATCAATTTCGACGCGCGCATGGATATGGACGGCGATGGTGCCATTAACTTTGTGGATTTTCTCGCCTTTATCGATGCCTTTAGCAACAACCCATAGAGGAATACGCCGAAGCTGTCTTAAATATCAGGTACTGGATTTAAAAAGCACGCTCTAAATCGAGCGTGCTTTTTCATTCTCCCTTGACAGCCTCAATCCACAGACCTATATAGAAGCCATGGCTGAAGTCGCTCGAGAATACGAACAAAAAGACCCCTCCGCACGCGCATTGACCTACAAGTCGATCATCCTGGGACTGATACTTGTACTCGTGGCAGCGCTCGGTGGATTTTATGCACGGCACATCTTGCACACAACGCGGCTGGCGCAAAATCACCTGTCCCTTGCCGTGGTTTTTCCCTTTGCAATAACAGTCGTATTCTTGCGGCATTATCTCAAGCTCAATCGAGGCGAACTGCTCGTCATCTTTTCAATGGGCCTGATCGCCTCAACCCTGCCAACGTATTTCTTAAGCCGACTGATTGCCAGCTTTTGTGTACCGTATTATCTCGCCGACCCGACAAACCGATGGGGCGAATTTACACACGATTATCTGCCATCCTGGGCCGTGATTGAACCCGGCCCGGCACTGACGTGGTTTTTTGAGGGCTTGCCGCGTGGCGCACCTGTTCCATGGGAAGTGTGGATCGGACCCTTATTCTGGTGGTTGAGTCTGCTCGCCGCACTCTGCGCCATCTTATTGTGTACAGCGGTAATCCTGCGCAAACAATGGATCGAATACGAGCGATTGGACTACGCCCTCATGGAATTGCCTCTCGCAATGGTCGAGGAAGGCGATACCCCGTCCCGCTTGCCCCCATTTATGCGCTCGCCGCTCTTTTGGCTAGGCTTTTCCTTTTCGATCTTCGGCATATTGTGGAACATCGTATCCTATTTTAATCCCACATTTCCCGTATTTCCATGGCGATTTGAAGCCATTTCCTTCGGGCGAGATTTTCAGGCAATTCGCATGAACCTCTACTGGCCCATCGTGGGATTTGCCTACTTTATCAATTTAGACATCTCGTTTAGCATTTGCTTTTTCTACCTCCTCGCAGTAATTGAAGAGGGATTATTCAACCGATTCGGCGTCACAATTTCAGAAGCGAATTTTTGCGGCACCTCCTTTGTACCCGTAGGCTGGCAAATGATCGGCGTGTGGTTTACCGTCGTGGGCTGGGGACTTTGGATTGCGCGGTCACATTTGCGCGATGTATTTCGCAAAGCATTCAAAGGCGATGCAAAAATCGATGACTCAGACGAGTTGCTCTCTTATCGGAGTGCTGTCTTCGGCTTGTTGGTCGGGCTGCTTTACATGGCCTGCTGGTTTTACGCTTCGGGCATGGCCCTGTGGGTCATCGCGGTATTTCTCATCGTCATGATGGTGGTCTATATCGGGATCTCGCGCATCATCGCCGAAACCGGCGTCATCACCATCCGAGCCGTCATGGTACCGCAAACATTTATTATGTTCACATTTGGCACAACGCGACTATCTGCACAAACCATGGTCGCACTCGGCATGTCATTCGGCTGGTGCGGCGATATGAAAACAACGCTCATGCCCGCCTTGACCCACTCCGTCCGTCTATTTGACACTATCCAGCACCACAAACGGCAACTCGTCTGGGCCATATGCCTCGCAATGGGCGTGGGCATTGTCGCATCCTGTTTGTATATCATATCCATGGGGTATGAAGGTGGCGCGGGCAATTACGGATCGCAAATCTCCGGAGGCTTAGCGCGAGGTCCCTGGGACTTTGTGGTCAAATACGCAAGAGATCCCGTCAATCCCGACTGGCGCAAAATGGCCTTCTTCACCAGCGGCATCGTCTTCGCAGCCCTCCTGTACTTTTTGCGCTATCGCTACACCTGGTGGCCCCTGCACCCACTGGGACTGGCAACCGGGCCTGCGTATCCCGTAACCCATGTAGTTTTTCCAATCTTTCTCGGCTGGTTGAGCAAATTCGCGATCCTGCGCTTTGGCGGCAGCAGGACCTATCGCAGTGCCCGCCCCTTCTTCCTCGGACTGATCATGGGATACTATGTGGGCGCGGGCATCTCGTTCTTCGTCGATATGATCTGGTTTTACGGGCAGGGTCACGGCGTCCCATTTTCCGATTGAACAATCAGCGATCAGCAAAACTCTTTGCAGCACAGAACAATGCTCACCGGATACGTCGTGAGCTATGCACTCAGCGTTAGCTCCTGAAGATATAAATTTCGCGCACTATCAGTGAGTGACACGGCATCGAGCCCGCCGAAACGGATAACATATTTTGCCCTTTCGTCGCTCGCTAAAATAAAAAATTCAGGATGGCTTTTGACGATTTGGATGACCGTTTCAGGAGATATTTTGAGATCTCTTGCAATGCCCCCTGGCGTGCGCCAGTCACCTCTAGAATGATAGATCACTTTAACAATATCCTTTATCGTCCCTTGTTCATTTTGATCCATTTTCTTTCTCCTTTGATTGTGGCCCTGGGACAATATCCGATACGATGTCGATAACAGCGTCTTTGAACATATCACTTCCAAGGAGCGTTTCCATCAAGTCATTGCGTTTCAAATTTTTATCAACTTTATCCATTAAATTCAACGGATATTTCACCGTAATCCAGGCAACAAGGCCAACAACAGCTAAAAATAAAAAAGCCATAACAAGAATCATGTAGAATTGCTGCGTAGCGTCGAGTTGAGACTTAACGACTGTAATCCCAATGATTCCTTCAATGACCAGAAGTGCCAGAGCAAAAAATATTAGGGGTGAAGTGACCTGTCCCAGAATGCCTTTATATTCTTTCATTGAATTGTTGTCGTTTGACACTTCTGCTTCCTTTTTTCTGAAGGTTGGTGGTATTTTGGACACACGCAACAGTCAGAACTCAAGCAAATATCAGGCCAACAATGCAATTATCACAAAATCGAGCGATAAAAAGAGGCTCGACAGAAGTTCAGGCACCTCATTATGCTTTGCAATATGCAGTATTGCGCTCTTGTTCACAACTTGAATTTGTGAATCGTCTGTTGAAGCGGAGGTGGAGGAGCACAAACGTTGGTGACAAAAGTGTATATTTTGAGCGATGAATCAGTGGTATGGTGAAAGATATGTTCTTTTTATTTTGTCGCGATGACAACCCAAACCTCCTGGATTAATTCAAAAACAAACAAAAGCCCGTCAATCACCATAGATTGACGGGCTTTCTTATTTCCTCTCCTAATTTGGGTTGCATTCTGATGTCATGGATCAGATATTACAAAACATGACATCGAAAACAAACAACGCGATGGATCGGCTCCCGCGCTATTTTCCCTATATTGTGGGCGGGACTGCGATAGTGATCCGTTTTCTTTATTTCTGGTCATTCTGGGCCACTCATCCGTTCTCGCAGAAACTGATCTCAGACGCGCGGATATTCGACGACTGGGCACTGCGTATCGCCTCTGGAGACTGGCTCGGCACGGCTGAAGTCTTCATTTTACCCCCTCTCTACCCATACCTCATGGGAATCGTCTATGCGATCTTTGGACACGCGCCCAAACTGATCATAGGCTTACAGGCCATCGCCGGATGTGCCAGTGCGATACTGGTCTATCGATTGGGCACGCGGCATTTTGGTCCATGGGCCGGATTATTTGCAGGGTTGTTATTTGCGAGCTATGGACCACAACTATTTTACGAAGGCATGTTACTGGGCACATCGGGTGCCGTATTCCTCAGCCTGATAGGATTGACGTTACTCTCGGAAAAAAATAAAACCCACTGGCATCTGGCACTAGCCGGATTGGTCTTTGGACTGGCAATACTCATGCGCCCCAACATCTTATCGGCAATCCCATTCTTACTATTCGGCGTGTGGTGGGCATACCACAGAGCAACACCGGCAAAACGCTCAATACGACTGGCTGGTTATTTTTTAGGAGGACTCATACTCCCACTCCTCCTGTGCGGACTGCGCAATGGTCTGGTCGCAGACGACTGGGTATTGATAACCGCGCACGGCGGCATCAACTTTCACATGGGCAATCACCCCGATGCGCCGGGCTGGTTTTCCGCACCTGCTGGCATGGATGCGCAGATCACCCCGGATGGGGCACAGGGTAATCTGGAAGAACCGCGCCGCGTGGCCGAAGATGCTCTGGGGCGATCTCTGAAAGCATCTGAAGTCTCTTCCTTCTGGTTTAATAAGGGCCTCGCATTCTGGATAGACGATCCAATAGGCGCGATAGCCGTAACCTTGCGAAAAGTGCGCCTATTTGCATCGGGATACGAAATCCCGCTCAATTACAATTTTTATTACCAGAGAAAATTCTCTGCCCTCTTGCGCCTTCCAATCGCAGAATTGTGGCTATTATTTCCCCTATCCATCGTGGGACTCATCGTCGCAGCCCGGCAATTTGATCGCCATGCCATCCTCTATCTGTGGCTCATTGGATATGCGGCGGGCGTATTGGCTTTTCACGTATCATCGCGCTATCGCATGCCCGCAATCCCTATCCTCATGATATTTGCTGGCATGGGAATATGGACATTGATAGCCTATGTACAATCGCAAAAATGGAAAAATCTCTGCATCGGTGCAGCGGCACTGATCATCCTGTGGACCGGCTATCGCATTGAACAAAACGGGCAACTCGCCCAAAACAACTGGGCCATGGACCCCTTCAACCTGGGCACGGCTTATTTGTGGGCAAATGAAAACGAACAGGCGAGATTATATTTCGAAGAAGCGGAAAAATACGGACAGGGCGATGCCGTCTTGTATTACAATTTGGGATTGGCTTATGCACGTACGCAAAAAACGGAAGCCGCCAAAAATGCGTATCTCCAGGCACTATCCCGGGATCCCGACATGGTGCGTGCGTACGTCAACCTGGGCAACATCTTATTTCACGAAGAAAAATTTCACGAAGCGATAAATAACTATCGGGAAGCATTGAAACGAGATCCCAACACCCACAATGCGCGCGCGAACATGGGCTGGGCGTATTGGTCTCTGGGAAGGATAGACGAAGCGCGCAGCGCCTGGCAGCAAGTCTTGCAAACAGCGCCCGATCACCCATCTGCAAAAGCTGGGATAGCGCGTACGCGCTAAATTAGATAGACACCTGATATTGCCATACGTATATTGCCCCTGATTTCCCATCCGCTCTATCCGCGTAATCCCCGTAATCCGCGATCCGATCTGGAGTATCATGAATGGCAATTCGCGAACAACAAACACAGACAGCACCTCTTCAACGGGCCGTAACCGCGCGGTCAATCGTGATAGGTGCCATGTGCGCGGGCTTCCTGGGGTGGGGTGGACATTTTACGCGACACATTGCACACACCACAAAAATGGCACAGGACCACTTGCCCTGGGGCGCGGTCGTGCCGTTTTTGTTGATCGCGATCGTATTGAATAAAGTACTGGAAAAGGTGCGCCCGCAATGGGTCTTGCGCCCTTCGGAATTGCTGGTCATCTTCAGCATGGGCCTGGTGGCATCGGCATTGCCCAGCTATTTTATGGGACATTTAATCGCCAATGTGTCCGCGCCATTTTACTTTGCCAACACAGAGAACCGATGGGCAGACGACATACATCCGTATTTAGCCGACTGGGCGGTCGTAACCGATGTGACGGCTGCGCGGTGGTTCTTTGAGGGACTGCCAGCAGGCGCAACCATCCCCTGGGAAATCTGGATAACGCCGATGATCTGGCGCCTGAGTCTGGTATTTATGATCGGCGTATTTGGATTCTGTGCAGTTTCAATCCTGCGCAAGCAATGGGTAGAACACGAACGCCTGACCTTTCCGTTAATGACATTGCCACTGGAACTGGTCAACAGAGAACCGCGAGGATTCTGGCCCGTGGGCATAATGAATCGCCCCGTATTCTGGTGGGGATTCGCGCTCGCCTCATTTCCCATTTACTGGAACATGGTCGGATATTTCCAGCCGCTTTTTCCAACCATTCCCCGAGACCTGGGATTGATGGAATTCGGTCAGTACTTCCCGCCGATTCACACGCGGTTTTATCCCGTAATCATTGGCGTATCGTATTTTATGGACCTGGATGTATTGCTTAGCATCATCGTCTTTCACCTGTTACTCACCCTTGAAATGGGGCTGTTCAACCGCCTGGGAATCGAAATAGGCCCAACCCATGTGTGGCCAGCATCGCAATTTGAAAACTGGCAGGGATTTGGTGCCCTGTGCGTGCTGGTGCCGTGGAGCTTGTGGATGGCGCGAGAACATCTGAGAAATGTATTTCGCAAAGCCGTGCTCAATGCGCGGGAGGTTGAAGACTCGGACGAATTATTGTCCTACCGCACAGCACTCGGCGGATTTCTGGCGAGCGGGCTATTTATTTTGAGCTGGTGTGTGGCATCCGGCATGTCGATCTTTGTCGCCCTGACCTTCTTGAGCCTTGTCGGCATTATCTGGCTGGGCATCACGCGCGTCTGCGTGGAAGGCGGCATGATCAGCAGCCGCATGATACAGGGACAATTTGTCGCATATCACCTGCTCGGTCCCGTGAATATTTCCCCATCGGGAATGGCGGCATTTGCCCTCACCGAAACATGGCATCACGATATAAAAACCATATTGATGGCTAACCTTGCCAATGCCACGCGGCTTTACGACAGCATCCGGCACGAAAGAACGCGCCTGGTCATCGCCCTGGGACTGGCCATGCTGGTGGTGATAACCACAAGTGCGTATTATCAAATATCATCGAGTTATGTAACCGGCGCATTTAATTATGGCGGTATTTACGGTCCCTATGTGCAGAACACTTTTGATACCATAGCCGGTCATATTCGGGACCCCTTTGCTCTGAAGCGCGAGCGCATGCTCATCGCGCTCATTGGAATGGCAACCACGGCATTGATGCTGGCGTTGCGCTATGTATGGCCCTGGTGGCCCTTGCATCCGATCGGGTTTGCTGCCGTAACAGCGTATCCGGTCAATCGCATTGTATTTTCGATCTTCTTTGCCTGGTTTTCCAAATTTGTCATACTGCGGGCTGGCGGCATTGATCTGTACCGCAAAGCATCGCCGTTTTTCCTGGGACTTATGGTCGGGTATTTCACGGGCGTATTTGTGTCATTTCTGGTAGATTGTATCTGGTTTCCAGAACAAGGACATTCACTGGCATTGTATTAAAAGAGGGGCAAGGAACTGGGGGCCAGGGGCTGGTTGGGCTAGAAAAAAATGGGCAAGGACGCCATGATTTCAATTCTTAATTCTCAATTTTTAATTTTTAATTCGCACTGTAAACGCGCCATTATCGCGTGTGCATTTGCCATGATATGTGCGCCAGCCTGGGCAGATCGCCTGCAGGAAAGTTTCGATGCACGGGCGGATTCGTTCGCTGCGGTCCTGATCGCAGAACGCGCCGGACCAGACAGCGCAGCCATCTATCGGGCATTGCCGAGGGAAGAGAAAGCGCAATTTTTAATCGCCTTCTGGCAACGACACAATTCCGTAGTACTGGAATTTTATTACGGGTATCACATCGGGCGTCGCTACCTGACGGTATCAGACGCTTTTTTCGAACGCGGTCGATTGATACCCCAGCGCTATAAAACGCGCGCCGCACCACCAGATTCTGCCCTGCTCGACGGCGCTATTGCACTATTTGAACGAATGCTACAGGACGATGCCAACGACCGAATCGCCCTGTGCGCGCTGGGATATTGCTTATTAGAACAACACAAGGGCCTGGAAGCAGAACGCATTTTTGTGCGCGTTCTTGAAAAAGATCGGCGGTTTCTCATCGCGCGACACGGGCGGGCACTGGCGTGCTTGATCCAGAAAAAACAGGTGCGCCGCGCACTGGATCTTTTTCAAGACACCGTATCTCTCGATTCGAAATACGAGGCGGCGTATTACAATCTGGCGATGTGCCACCTGGCAATGCGCAGCGTGGATATGGACTATCATTTTGGCAATGTGGTCAAGCGCTTCCCGCAACACCGCGATGCGTATTTTAAGCTGGGGATATTTTACGAATCGCTCTACTATTTTGAAAAAGCCGTCAAAGCACTGTCAAAACAGGTCGCTATAAATCCAGCGCACAGCGTGGCACGGGGCAGACTGGCGCGCGTGGCTATGGAATTGAAATATTTGAAACAAGAATTGCACACCACCACAGAACTGCGCGATCTCGCCCAAAAAGACCCCGAGCGTTATCTACCACTTTTGGGCGCACAATATCTGGAATCGGGTGCGTACGAGCAAGCAGAAGCGTCATTTTCGCAATTCCTATCCATCTTACCGCAAAATGAACGCGCCCTGTACGAAGATGTCACCTTGCTCCTGTCCGCAAGTGAATTCGAGACCTTTCGCATGATCAAAGGAGATGAAAAACTCGCATTTACCAATTTATTCTGGCGCAAGACAGATCCAACACCAACCACACCTGTTAACGAGCGCAGGTTGGAACACTATCGGCGCGTAAATTACGCGATACAGAACTTTTCCGAAGGTCGAATACCCTGGGATGCGCGCGGCGATGTGTATATCCGCTTTGGTCATCCCGATCACAGAAGCTGGTCCGACCACCTCGTATTCGAAACCAATGCAAAAGTAATTCGGGTAAAAAACCGACTCATGGACCTTGCGGGACAAGCACTGCACGAAATCGCCCCTACGACATCGTTGCAAGCAGAGTCGTCATATGGCTCGAACACGGTCCTTCGCGTAACACCCGAGGTTCGGGGGCTGCCGATATTTCCCCTGCCGCATCAGGGCGCATTATTTCGAGATGGCGCGTCTTTGAACTACAAGTGGGAAACCTGGATTTACGCCCATATTGACGAGGGGTTTGAAGTGACATTCCTCGACGCCTTGGGCAATTTCAATTTTCAATTTCCCCAGCCGCCTATTGACTCGCCCAATCGATTGCTGTGGCAACACCTCGCACCCGAAGCTGTGGTCGCACGGGTCGTCAACCGCACGCCCTCTGTTTACCACTATCCATATCCCGGAGATCCAATGCCGCTGCTTATGTCGGTCGCGGATTTCAGAGGCAATGGACGCGATACGCGCCTGGATGCCTTTATCGGCATACCCTGGACCGCACTGAAAACGCAAAAACGGGGAACACAGGTATCGGCTTCGGTGAACCGCATGTGGGTCCTCTATGATGCACGGGGAACAGAAATTGCCCGCGACAGCCTGAACACGCGGGCAACACAGCCCGAAATCGTTGACGACCCCGGCGTTTTGTGGGTGGACCAGGTCACAACAGAAGTTAAACCCGGCCACTATCTCATGGCTGTGCGCGTGACCGACCCGGCCTCGGGGAAACTACAAATCCACCGACAACTCGTTGATGTAGAAGCATACAACGCCCCGACCCTGATGGTAAGCGACCTCGTCGTGGCCGGAAAGATTGCAACAATAGAAGCCCGTACAAAAGGCAAATTCATCCGAGACGAACTCGAAGTGCTCCCTCTGCCGTCACACACCTTTGCCCCAGAACAGCCAGTCTATCTGTACTATAAAGTGTATAACCTCTTCCGAGATGACACAGGACAAACGCATTACCGCGTGGATTATGCCGTGCGCGGCAGCAAAAATGCCGGCGCCCGGTTGCTAAAAGGCATCGGCACATTGCTGGGCATATCTGAAAAGCAAGAAGGAGTACAGGTATCTTATGAACACCGGGGCAATACGGAAACAGAACCCGTCTATGTCGCCCTCAATGTAGCGGCAAAACCGGGACAAAAACTCACGATTGGCGTAACCGTAACCGACCTGAACCGCCCGGGGAAACCAACAGCGACAAAAGATGTTTGGGTAGCCATAGGCGATAAGAGGTAGGGGACGGTCCCCCTCACTTCCCACTTCCCACTTCCAAACAGACCACCTCATTGTGATTTCGAAGATAAAGCCTGCCATTGGCCAGCGTGGGTGGCGTCCAGCAGCGGGGCGACAAAACCTGAGCACTGGCTTTTTCTATGTACGCTTCAGGTGTAGCTTCTACCAGAGCCAGCTTACCCTGTTCGCCCAGGACGATCAAATGCTCGTCCGCAAAGATAAGTGACCCCTTTTGAAAACCGCGTTTGCGCCATTGCTCCTGCCCGGTCTCCGCGGCAATGCACTTGAGAATGGCGTTGTCAAACCCATAGAGGTGCCCCTCGTGATGAATAGACGTAGCAAAGTGGTTTTTCATACCGCGATTGAACCATACTTTTTTGACTGCAAACTGGTCGTTCTGGGAAATAAGCTGGATAACCGTCGCGCCTTTGCCATAACCCGAAGAGATAAAAAGTCTATCTGGAGGGAGAAAAATAGGCGTCGCGGCATTGACATCGGGACCTGTTTGCCAGGGATGCCGCCATAAAAGTCGGCCATCTTTGGCAGCGACACCGACCAGACCCGGGGCCGGGAAAAAGACGATCTGCCGGATATCAGACACAGTAATTGCAATGGGGGAAGCATAAGAAGGCGCGTCATCTTGAGAAGCCCAGGCGACCTCGCCGGTGGTTTTATCAAAGGCAATAAAAGAGTTTCCAGAGGAACCCCCAACCTCGACAATCAGCAAGTTCCCTTCTATCAAAGGGGAAGTAGAAAAGCCCCAGTGAGGGGGATCACTTATGTATTCAGTCTGTAAATGATGAGACCATACCGTTTCTCCGTTCTCAACATTGAGTGCATAAAGCTGTCCGTTTGCACCCAAAAAGAAGGCCCGTTCTTTGTCAATTATGGGAGTCGCTCTGGGACCATTCCCTCCCTGCCAGTCCGAAAAATTGCTTCCCGTCTTAACTCGCCAGCGCTCTTCCCCTGTAGCGGCATCCAAACACACCGCATACTCATCTTTCCCTTCAGCAAACATAGTATAGGCTGCGCCCCGTGCAATCGCAATGCTCGAGAACCCCTCGCCCAGTGGTGTTCGCCAGAGAACAGCAGGCCCGGAATCAGGCCAGTCTTTGAGCAACCCCGTTTCAGGAGAAATGCCATCGCGATTGGGACCGAACCACTGCGGCCAATCCGCAGCAAGACCACTACCCGTCAGGACAACAGAGCCTGAAAACAGAATAATCGAAAAGGTGATCATGAGGATACGCATGGAAACTCCTCCGTGTAAGAATCTATTTACAGGCACAGCAAAGCGATAAGGGCTTGCCTTTAATCCGTGATTGCTTCTTACCACTAACACGCTGTAAAACAACATCTTTCTAAACATCATGTCAAGGGCTATCCGCGTTTTATTTTTTATTTTTCTCAAACGTAAAAATAAAAATCTTCTTGCACGACTTTCTGTAACTGCATAACTTGATGCAAAAGCCACATGAACACCTCCGCGAGTGATATTTTTATTGGCACGCTCGTCCTCGACGCATTTGTGTCGTGTGGTGCGTGCCATTCTTTAGTACCAATACCATTGGGAACCCTGTTATGAATAATGTGTGGGAAATACCCGAACCACTTTCGACATGCGAAGTCCAGCTCGACGACGACACCGTCACCACCCTGCGGCGGCATGGAAATCCCGAAGGCCCCCGACTCGTTCTGAGCCACGGCAATGGCCTCGCAATAGATCTCTATTACCCCTTCTGGTCACTGCTCGCCGATGATTTCGACCTCGTCATCTTCGACCTCAGAAATCACGGCTGGAATACCGTTGGTTCACGCGAAAAACACAATATCCCAACGCTGGTCCGCGACCAGCTCTGTATTTTTGAATCCATTGACCGTCACTATGGGAATAAACCAAAAACCGGTATATTTCACTCTGCTTCTGCGCTGATCACCCTCCTATCGTCCACGGCTATGGCAGACCTGTGGTCGTCTGCCCAAAGCAGCCATTTATCGGCGATGATTCTATTTGATCCCCCTTTGTGCAAGCCCGGCAATAGCCAGATAGAATTTGATAAGGCCATCGAACACGCAGCCGCAACTACCCGCCGTCGCGGGTATCTGTTTCAAACAGAAGAGGATTTTGCAGAACTCCTCAGCTATCTGCCCGGCTTCTCACGCGTCGTTTCCGGGGTTCGGGAACTCATGGCGCGAACAACCCTTAGAAAGTCTGCTGATGAACAGGGTTACGAGCTTCGGTGTCCCCGCGAATACGAAGCGCAGATCACTGATTATTTCAGGAGTTTTTCTGCATTGGCGGATTTTGAAACACTGTCTTGTCCCATAAAGGTCATCGGAGCCGACCCCACCTTGCCCTATGCATTTCTGCCGACCATTGACCTTGGTGACATTTTAACTGTAGATTACGATTTCGTACCAGAGGCAACGCATTTGCTTCAATTGGAAAAACCAGCGAAATGCGTTGGTATGGTCCGGAAATTTCTCGAGATTAATCGCCTATTGTAAAACCCGCGCGAACATGGAGGTGTCACATGAAGCCGGATAAATCAGACCAACCAATAGCGATCATAGGTATGGCGTGTCGATTTCCCAACGCGCCGAATATCTCTGCCTTCTGGCGTCTGCTCGAAGCCGGTCAGAACGCCGTGACAGAAGGGGCCCCAGGCTCTGGCGTCGGTCGCGTGGGCACGCTCTTCCCAAACGCTGAGGTGCAGAACGACGCCTGCCGTTTCGGCGCCTTCGTCGATGACATCGACCAGTTCGACGCCACCTTCTTCCGCATTTCGCCGGTCGAAGCGCAATTGTTGGATCCCCAGCAGCGAATGATGCTGGAGATGAGCTGGCAAGCTCTCGAGGACGCGGGAATAGATCCAGATCGGCTAAAGGGTACCCGCACCGGTGTGTACGCGGGAATCAGCAACAACGATTACCGGGGCGTAATTCTGGGATCCAGCAGAACTGCCGAGCCTTCCGCCAGCCTCTTCTCTGTCGCGGGCACCTCTCTGAACACAGCCATAGGTCGAGTAGCCTTCGCATTGGGTCTGGGGGGACCGGCAATGGCGGTAGATACCGCCTGTTCCTCGTCGCTGGTTGCGACGAACCAGGCGGTTGCTGAATTGCAGCAGGGCAAAGCGGACCTGGCACTGGCGGGCGGGGTGCAGGCGATCCTTTCCGGGCGGCTAACCGAACTGCGGGGAAATGCCGGGATGTTGTCGCCAGACGGGCAATGCAAGGCATTTGATGCGTCTGCGAACGGCTTCGTGCGAGGTGAAGGCTGCGGCATCGTGGTCCTCAAACGGCTGAGCGAAGCAGAGGCCGATGGCGATCACATCTGGGCCGTCATCCGAAGCACCGCGGTAAACCAGGATGGCGCGAGTACAGGCCTGACGGTACCAAACGGTCCGGCACAGGAGCGCGTGATCGAAGAGGCACTATCGCGGGCGGGAATTCTGCCATCGGAAGTCGATTATGTGGAGGCACACGGAACGGGCACAGAGGTGGGCGACCCCATTGAGATAAACGCGACAGCAGCGGTGTACGGCAAGGGGCGCGAGGCGAACAACCCGATACTCGTCGGCTCGGTAAAAACAAATATCGGTCATCTGGAGCCAACCGCGGGGGTTGCGGGCCTGATCAAGACCGTACTCTCGATGAAGCAGGGCGTGATCCCAAAGCATCTGCACTTCGAGAATCCCAATCCGAACATGGACTGGGATCGACTACCTCTACGAGTGACTTCCGAGGCAATGGACTGGCCGCTCAACGCCGAACGACCACCGATTGCGGGAGTGAATTCGTTCGGATGGTCGGGCACAAACGCGCATGTCATAGTGGAGGGGTACGGAACACCAAAAAGCAGTGATGAAGAGTATTTACCCGTGGGACCCGCACGGCCTGTTGCCATTTCTCTACCGAAGTCAGTGCTACCGCCAGAGGAAGAACTCGACGCGCGCAGGACGCGATTGCTGCCGCTATCGGGAAAATCCGATGAAGCGCTTCGAGACCTGGCGAGGCAGTACCTGAAACGCGATTTTGCTTCCGAAGATGAAGCCCTGCTTGCCGACATGGCGTGGACAGCCGGCGTGGGACGAAGCCATTTCCCTCACCGCGCGGGCATCGTATTCAGCGATGGCGCATCGCTGCGCGAGAGCCTGAATGCACTCGCAGAGATCAGCACGAGACCTGCACCGCAAACGCCCTCCAAAATCGCATTTGTATATACCGGACAGGGTAGCCAGTGGGTCGGCATGGGCGAGCACCTGTACCACACCGAACCAGTAGTGCGGGCAGTGCTGGACCAATGCGACGCCGTGTTGCGGAAAGCGCGAGGTGCCTCATTGCTCGATGTGATGTTCGGTCGCGCTGGTGATTTATCCGACCAGGAGTGGACACAGCCAGCCATTTTTGCGATAGAATGCGCGCTGACAGCACTCTGGAAAAGCGTGGGAATTCAGCCCAGCGTAGTACTCGGGCACAGCCTTGGAGAACTGGCAGCGGCACAAGCCGCGGGTGTCTTTAGCATAGAAGAAGGTGTGCGATTTGCTACGGCGAGAGGTGAACTGACAGCGACACTGCCCGGTGGTGGGGCCATGGCGGCCATTTTTGCGGACGTGTCACAGGTAGAATCAGCCCTCGACGAACTGAACGCAGCTTCCACAGGCGTGGGACTGAGCATTGCGGCATACAATGGCGCGCATCAGGTGGTGAGCGGTCCTGAAGAAGAGATCGAGGTGATCTCCAAGCTCTTCCTCGCGCAAGACATTCGGGTCAGCCGCTTGCACACCACGCACGCATTCCACAGCGCGTTGGTAGAGCCGATGCTGGACAAACTGGATGCCATAGTCTCAGAGATCGAGATCGCGCCCCCATCGCTCACCCTGGTGAGCAATGTGACGGGTCAGGTGCTGGAAACGGGAAAACGTCAGGATAGTGCGTATTGGCGTCAGCACACGCGAAAGCCAGTGGCATTCGCGCCAAGCATCGAGACATTGGCTGGGCTGGACGTCGATCTGGTTATTGAAGTCGGTCCGCACGCCGTGCTGAGTACAATGGCGACCCTGTCGTGGCCAGACACGGCAGGGGGTCCTCCTGTTGCGCTACCGAGCTTATTGCGTCCCTCGTCCAAAGTGTCGCAAGCAGAAGCCGACCGCGCATTTACAGCGGCAGTTGCAAATGCTTATGAAGCGGGTCTTTCAGTGTCCTTTGCCGGACTGTTCGCAGGTGAAACCCGGCGCCGTATTTCGCTGCCGGGCTATCCTTTCCAGCGCGAACGCTACTGGGTCGAAGCGCCGAAACGACGGCGGCAAAGCGCCGGTCATCCCCTCCTGGGCGAGAGGCATGAATCCGCCAGCGGCGAAATTGCGTTCGAGACAGAAGTGTTCCCCTCAGACCCGACTTGGCTGAACGATCACCGGGTGTTCGGCCGTGTCATAGCCCCGGGCGCGCTCTATGGGGCAATGGCGATATCGGCATCCACCGCCGAGAGAAGCGGATCGATGGTCATCGAGGAAATGCAACTGCACAATGCGCTGATCTTTCCGGAGGAGAGTGCGGATAACGATGAAGGCAGGGGCCGGGAAATGCAGGTTCTGCTCGAGGCTCCGGAGGAGGCGCCCTCGCGCCTCGTTCGAATATTCAGCAAAGGAGAGGCCGAGGAGGATTGGACGCTGCACGCGGAATGTCGCGCGCCATCGGATACCGGCGCAAGGCAAGCCTCTGAGCAGGTGGATCTGGAAAGTCTGAAGGCCGGTCTGTCGCCCGAGGACGTGCCGGCGTTTTATCGCGCCAAGGCGGGCGTCGGGATCGATCTCGGCCCATCGTTCCGCACGCTGAGGATGGTCTGGTCCCGGGAGGGTGAGGCATTGGGGGAAGTGTGTTTTCCCGAAGCTCTCGGCGGGAACGATCTCGACGTACACCCGCTCCTGCTCGACGGTTGCTTTCAGGTGATGGGAGCCGCGCGCAATCCGGGTGGAGCCGAAGACGGAATCACCTATCTGCCGTTCGGCTGGGAGCGGCTGTGGCTGCCGGATCGGCTACCGGATCGGTTTCTCTGCCATGTGCGCATGCGGGAGGCTTCGAAGAATCGGGGACCGGATGCCGAAACCGGCGGATCGCCGGAGGTCTTCGTGGGGGATTTCCTTCTCTACGACCAGAGTGGGGTCCCGATCGGCGAATTGAGCGGATTCATGGTGAAGCGCGCGACGCGGGCGGCGCTGCTCTCGGCAGTGGAAGGGGTGCAGGAACTGCTCTACGAGGTCATGTGGCGCGAAAGCTCCCTTGCGCCGGGACTGCTGCCAGCGGATTTCCTCCCGAGTCCGGGAGAGGTTGCGGACCGGTGGGAGCTGTTCTCCGACTACCTGGCGGCGGAAGGAGTCGACGCCGGATTGAGGCCCGCCTGGTTGGCGGACCTCTCGTGCATGGCGCGGCATTTTGCGCTCTCGGCCCTGGAGAAACTCGGATGGGAGAGGAAGGCGGGCACCGCCGTAGATCCCGAAGATTTGCGGCAGCGCCTGGGAGTCCTGGATGAACACAGCCGTCTGTTCCGCCGGATGCTCGAGATACTGGCTCGCGCAGGCGTTCTGGAGGCGGCGGGCGAAGATTTTGTCGTTGCCGTAGGGGCTGGAGATCCCTTGCCAGAAGGAATTCCGGGCAATCCCGAGCAGTTCGCGGCACAAGTGAGCGAGCGTTACTCGTATGCTTCAAGCGAGATCGGGATTTTTCGCAGAAGCGCGGGTGCCCTGGCGGAAGTGCTTCGCGGCGAGGAGGATCCGCTGTCGCTTCTCTTCGGTAGCGGAGAACCCAGCGCCGCGGATCTCTATTTCAAGGCACCGATATATCGAGCGTCGAACCGGATGCTGGGAGACGCGGTGCGCACACTTGTAGCCGGGTTGCCCGAAGGACGGCGCTTGAGAGTGATTGAGGTCGGGGCGGGTACCGGATCGGCGACCGAATCCGTCCTGCCGGAGCTTCCCGAAGGGCGGTACGACTACATGTACACGGATATCTCGGCGGGTTTCTTCGCGCAGGCAGAGGGGCTATTCGGTGATGGTGGTGGGTGTATCGAGTACCGGGTGCTGGATATCGAAAAAGACCCCGTAGAGCAGGGATTCGACGCCCACGGTTATGATTTGTTGATTGCGTCCAATGTGCTTCACGCCACGCGGTACCTGGAGGAGACGCTAACGCACTGCCGGAGCCTTCTCGCGCCGTCGGGACATCTCGTGGCACTCGAGAACCTTTGCGGCCAGGATTGGCTGGATATGACTTTCGGACAATTGGACGGCTGGTGGCGGTTCTCCGACGACTGCCGCCCCACCTACGCCCTGGCGGGGCCAGACGTATGGCGACAGTCCCTCGGCAGCGTGGGTTTCGAAGGCGTGGAGATTCTGGGACTGGGCGGACCCGACGCCGCCGAGATGCCGGATAGGGGCGTGATTCTGGCGCAGCTACCCGAGGACGTAGCCGAGAGATGCGGAGTATGGGTTCTGGCGGCGGATCGCGGCGGCGCGGCGGCGGAGCTGGCCCTGGAGTTGGCGGCGCGCAACCAGACGGTTGTGCTGGCGAGCGATGCAGGTTCGACGGGAGAGGGTCCGGCGGATGAAAAAACTGCTGTCATCCATACGTCCCTGGAGATGGAGCGCCGAGAATCGTGGCGGTCGCTGCTCGAAGACCTGCCCGGGCATGCGGCACTCAGCGGTGTCGTGCATTTCGCGGCGCTCGACGGCCACGGCCCCGATACGACGACTGCTGAAATGGCGGAGAACGTGAAACGAGTGGGAGCGAGCGCATTGGCGCTGGCGCAGGGTCTGGCCGACGCCGATGTGACGCCCGAGAAGGGCTTGTGGTTTCTCACGCGGGGCGCGCAAGTGCTGGAGCGCGAACGCGCCGGAGAACTCGCTGGCGCGACGCTATGGGGTTTCGGAAAGGTACTGGCCCGGGAAGCATCCCACATGCAGCCGAAGATGATCGATCTGGATCCCGAGCCTACGGCACCGCCGATAGACCTCGCCAATGAACTGCTCTATCCCGATACGGAAGACCAAATCGTACACCGCGGCAGCCGACGCCGCGTAGCCCGCCTTGTCCGGACCGGCGAGGGGACGGAACGGATAATTTTGCCCGAAGACCCGGGCTGGATGCTGGGGGTCGGCGAGGACGGCGCGATCGCTGACCTGCAGGTGGCGCCGACGCCGCTGGCGTCGAAAGAAGTTCGCGTGGCTGTCGAGGCCGCTGGATTGAACTTCTGGGATGTGTTCGCGGCGCTCGGTTTGATTGACGAGAAATTCCTGGGCACGGAGTTTTGCGGCCATATCATCGAGGTTGGCTCCGAGGTGGCGAGCGTTGCGGTGGACGATCGCGTCGTGGGATTGGCATTCGGCACCTTCGGGCCGGAGGTGGTGACCCGGGCGGAACTCTTGGCACCCGCGCCACCGGATTTGTCCGCCACGGCGCTCGCCTCAATGCCGACGGTGTTCGTGTCAGTCGCGCTGTCTTACGAACTCGCGGAGCTGAAAGCCGGTGACCGCGTACTGATTCACGCAGGCGCGGGTGGCGTGGGGCTTGCGGCCATCCAGTGGGCGCAGGCGGCGGGAGCGGAGGTGTTCGCGACGGCGAGCGCGCCGAAACAGGCGTATCTCCGCTCGCTCGGCGTAAAGCATGTGTTCGACAGCCGCCAGACGAAATTCGGGGAGGAAATCCTCGAGGCCACGGACGGCGCAGGGGTCGATGTGGTATTGAACAGCCTGACGGCGGAGGGTTTCATCGACGCGAGTCTGGCGTGTCTGGCGCATGGTGGCCGGTTCGTGGAATTGGCGGCGCGGGACATTCTGAGCGAGGAAGAGATGGCGGCCGTACGGCCGGATGTGGCCTATTACATCGTGAATCTTCATGCCATGAAGGGGGATGACCCGGCGCGACCCGGCGCTTTGCTGAGAGACATCATGGAACGGCTGGCAGCGGGAGAACTAACGCCGCTCATCCACACCAGGTGGCCGCTTGCCGAAGCGAGACGGGCCATTGAGTTCATGCGCGACGGCAGACACATCGGAAAAATCGCCTTTGCGAATTCGCCGCTCACCAGTGGGCGGTTGCGAGAGGATCGAACCTATCTGGTAACAGGTGGTCTGGGTGGGATCGGGTGCGTAATGGCCGACTATTTGGCGGATCGCGGCGCGGGTGCAATCGCGCTAAACGGGCGCCGGGCACCGGACCCTGAAGCCGAAGAGACGATCCGCAGGCTGCGGGAACGCGGCGTGACAGTGCAGGTAGAACTCGCAGATGTGACGGACGCCGATGCAATAGATGAGATGCTGGCGCGAATGGATGAGACGCTACCGCCGCTCGGAGGCGTAATCCACAGCGTGGGGGTGTTGTCGGACGGTGCGCTCGGGAACCAGAGTTGGGAAAGATTCGAGCAGGTGCTGTGGCCGAAGGTGCTGGGCGCGTGGCATCTGCATCGCGCGACAGTGGACCGCGATCTGGATATGTTTGTCCTCTTCTCCAGCGTGGCCGGCGTGCTGGGCAATCCGGGCCAGTCGAACCACGCGGCGGCCAATGCGTTTCTGGATCAACTCGCCGCGCATCGCCGCGCACTCGGACTTCCAGGACAGACCATCGCCTGGGGCGCGTGGTCGGAACTCGGCGAAGCGGAAGAACAACGGGAACGGATTGCCGAACGGCTGGAAGCGCGAGGAACGGATTGGATCACGCCGCAGCAAGGTCTCAGGGCATTTGATCAACTGGTGCGCCAGGACGCCGCGACATCCGTCGTGCTGGCGGCCGATTGGTCGTCTTACGGGGAGAGCCTGGAATACCGTATGCCCCTGCTGGAGGATCTGCTCTCCACCATTTCAGAAGACGAGGCCGACTCGCCTGCTCTGGCTGACGACCTGATGTCCCGTCTGGCGGAAACGCCCGCGGCGGAGCGTGAGGCCCTGTTGGTATCGTTCCTGCAGCAGGAATTACAGGCGGTGCTGAGGTTGCCGACAGCGCCGGAACCCACGGTGGGATTTTTCGATCTGGGGATGGACTCGCTGATGGCCGTAGAGTTGCGAAACCGGCTGAACCGCGCGTTTGCCGATGAGTACGTGGTACCCAACACTGTGGTATTTGACTACCCGGACATCGCCCGTCTCGCCAACCATCTAATCGAGGAACTCGACGAAGTCAGCACTGCGCCCACTCCTCCGCCCCAGGTGCAACCCGAGCCAGAACCACAGACGGAAGTACAGCGCGAGGACAATGGTATTGCGAGTGTGGGCATGGCCTGCCGCTTCCCCGGCGCCCCGGATCTTTCCGCCTTCTGGCACCTGCTCGAAAACGGCAAAGACGCCGTGGCCGACGGACGCCGGGATTCCGGTTCATGGAACAATCTCGCCAAAGACCTTCCTCCCGAATACGCCGCTTATCGCCGGGGCGGATTTGTGGAGGGAATTGATCAATTTGACGCGAGATTCTTTCGGATTGCGCCGATTGAAGCGCGCATGATGGATCCGCGGCAGCGCATGATGCTGGAGACAACCTATCAAGCACTCGAGGATGCGGGGATAGATCCAGATGAATTGAGGGGCAGTCGCACCGGGCTATACGCTGGCATCGCCACCAGCGAATACCGGGACCTGATGACAGCCAGCGACCACGGCATCAGTTATCTGAGCACTGCCGCGAGCATGACGGTCGGGCGAATTGCTTTCCTTCTCGGTTTGGAGGGACCAACGATACCGGTGGAACTCAACTGCGCGTCGTCACTGGTCGCGGTACATCAGGCAGTGATGGGTTTGCGAGAGGGCGAAGTGGATATGGCTCTGGTTGGAGGGACACACGCAGTTCTGTCTCCTGAGTTAACCAAAGAGATGGCGGAGTTGGGGATATTGTCGCGGGAAGGGCAGTGCAAAACCTTCGATGCCTCTGCGGATGGCTTCGTCCGGGGTGAGGGCTGTGGGATGATCGTCCTCAAACGGCTGAGCGAGGCAGAAGCCGATGGCGACCGCATCTGGGGCGTGATCCGCGGGTCAGCGGTCAACCAGAACGGGGCCAGCGCAGGACCCACCGTGCCAAACGGTCCGGCGCAGGAGCGGGTGATTGAAGAGGCACTGTCGCGGGCAGGCGTTGCCCCATCAGAAGTGGATTATCTGGAAGCACACGGGGGTGCGTCGGAGTTGGGCGATCCGATCGAAGTGCAGGCAGCGGCTGCGGTTTACGGCAAGGGACGCGAAGCAGATCGTCCGCTTTTGATCGGCTCTGTGAAGACCAACATCGGTCACCTGGAACCAGCTGCCGGAGTTGCGGCTCTGATCAAGGCAGTACTGGCGATGAAGCGAGGGGTGATTCCTAAAAACTTGAACTTCGAGAATCCGAGTCCGCATATAGACTGGGACCGGTTGTCGGTGCAGGTAGTAGCAGACCTGACGGACTGGCCGCGCCATCCCGACCGACCGCCACGGGCGGGGGTAAGTGCCTTCGGGATATCGGGCACGAATGCCCATGCTGTCGTAGAAGGATATGACAGCCCGGATGCAACGCCTGTGGGTTCCGCACAACCTGTTTTCTCGTCGGGTATGGATCTTCCGAACGAGGAAGAAGCGTGCGCTCCGCGCCAGACGCGGCTCCTGCCTCTGTCGGGAAAAACCGATGAAGCACTTCGAGACCTGACAGAGCGATACCTATCGTGGCTCGACGAACTTACCTCCGAAGATAAGGACCTGCTTGCCGACATGGCGTGGACAGCAGGTGTGGGACGCAGCCATTACGATCACCGTGTCGGCATCCTATTCCAGGATGTTGAATCGCTGAGAGAGAAGTTACAGACACTCGCAGAGATCGGTGAAAGACCAGAACCGCATACGGCGACAAAGGTCGCCTTCGCGTACACCGGACAGGACAGCCAATGGATCGGCATGGGTAAGAAACTCTACGAAAGCGAGCCAGTAGTCCGCGTAGTTCTGGACCGTTGCGACAAGGTACTCCGGGAAGAGCGGGACACCTCCTTGCTGGACGTGATGTTCGGTCAAACCGGCGATCTATCTGACTTGCCAGCCATCTATGCACTGGAATCCGCGCTTACAGCACTGTGGTCAAGCGTGGGGATTCAGCCCAGCGTGGTCGTCGGACACGACATCGGGGAAATTGCAGCGGCACAGGCGGCGGGTGTCTTTAGCCTGGAGGATGGCTTGCGGGTTGCGCTGGAGCGGGACACAGACAGTCTGGAAGCCACCCTCGCAGACGTCACAATCGCATCGCCATCTTTGACCCTGGTGAGCAGTGTAACAGGAGAGATCGAGAACCTTGATGCAGCATACTGGCATCGGCAAGCGCAGGCGCCAGTGGCATTCGACAAATGCATGAAGAAGCTGGCCGACCAGGGGATTGATGTACTCATCGAGATTGGTCCAAACGCAGTGCTGGATCCGATAGAGGGCGACGCGGAACCACCGGTTGTCTTGTCGAGCCTGGAGGACGACGGGTTTGTAGAAGCCGTAGCGAAGGCGTATGAAGCGGGACTCCCGGTTTCTCATGCCGGGCTATTTGCGGGAGAAACGCGCCGTCGCATCTCCTTGCCGAGCTATCCATTCCAGCGTCAGCACTACTGGATTCAATAGCCAAAACAACCAGAAAAATAATTTGACTTTACGCCTGCCGATTACTATCTTTTCGATTCAAACCATCTAATCTTACGAAAGGAGCTTAACAATGGCTTCAACTGCAGAACGTATCAGAAACCTCATCGCGGAAAATCTGGAAGTCGATGGGCAGCCAATTTCGTTGCCCGATGATCTGAGCATCAGCCTCTTGGAGGCCGGAATTTCCTCCGTAGATCTCGTCGCGTTCGCGAAAATAGTCGAACAAGAATTCGACGTTAAATTGACTCTTGAAGATTGTGCTAATCTCAACAGCGTACAGGAACTGGTCGCGCGGCTGGACGCAGCCTGAGGCTGAAATTCTCTCCAGCCGGAAAACGTACACTTTTTACATATCAGGCCCCGGATGGAAATTCGGGGCCTGTTGGTTTATGGGAATTCGATGAAGGTTCCACTTATTCAACCTTTCACACTTCACAATGAATACCAATAATCCCAGCGGTGACACAGGTATCCGCTACCAGCCCGACGAAAGGCCTCCGGCGACACTCGCCCTCGGCCTTGGCTTGCAACTCGCCGTTCTCAGCATAGCCGCCATCATATTGGTCCCGACAGTCGTGATGCGCGCCGCCGGTACGACGGAAGCCTATCTGTCATGGGCCGTGTCTGCCACGGTCGTGGTTGGCGGGGTGGCCACAATTCTTCAATCGATCCGCATCGGCCGGATCGGCATGGGCTACCTCCTCATTATGGGTCCGTCCGGAGCCTTCATCGCGGTCTGCATCACGGCAATCACCGAAGGCGGTCCGGCGATGCTCGCCACCCTGGTCGTCATCTCATCCTTCGTCCCGCTTGTACTTTCCCATCGGCTTTCGCTGTTTCAGCGACTCTTGACGCCGACCGTCGCGGGAACAGTCATCATGCTGATACCCATTACGATAATGCCGCCCATCTTCAATCTGCTATCGGCGCCCGGCGCACCAGCGTTCGCTGCGCCGCTGAGTGCGCTTGCAACAATCATCATTATCAGCGGCATCGCGCTAAAGGCGACTGGGGTATTGCGCCTCTGGGCACCGGTTATCGGTGTTGCCGCTGGCTCGATAATTGGCGGCTTTTTCGGTCTATACGAGGTGGATCGCATTGCCGAGGCTTCGTGGATCGGCCTGCCGCCGAACGAATGGCCGGGCTTTGATCTCGATTTTGGACCAACTTTCTGGGCACTTCTTCCCGCATTCTTGCTCGTAGCCATAATCAGTACCATCCGAACGATCAGCAGCTCCGTCGCCATCCAGCGCATATCGTGGCGTCAGAGCCGGGCAGTGGATTTCCAGGCGGTGGGTGGTGCAATAACCGTAGATGGAATAAGCAACTTGATTTCCGGTCTCGCGGGAACAATACCCAACACAGCCAACACGCTGGGCGTGTCGATGGCCGAACTCACCGGGGTCGGTGCCCGCAACGTCGGGATTGCCACCGGAGCAGTGTTCATTGCTATGGCATTTCTTCCGAAAGTACTCGCTCTGATCCTGGCGATACCAGGTCCCGTCATTGCAGCTTATTTCGCCATAATGCTGGCGACGCTCTTCGTAGTCGGCATTAAAATAGTCTTTCAGGATGGAATCGACTATCGCAACGGCATGATCGTCGGCATCGCGTTCCTGGTCGGAGTTGGCTTCCAGAGCGGTCTTATATTTTCCGAGTATATCTCGGAATTTGCAGGCGGTTTTTTGCGGAATGGGATGAACGCCGGCGGTTTTACAGCCATCCTCATGACGCTATTTGTAGAACTAACAGAGCCTCGCCGCAGCCGGATAGAGATGACATTCGATTTTTCCGTCCTGCCAAAAATCAGAGACTTTCTCAATGCATTTGCATCCCGCAACAGTTGGGACACGGCGATGGCGAACCGCCTGGACGCCGCTGCTGAGGAAACATTGCTGACACTCATCCCTCAAGATGAAGAAGAACACGATCGACGGCGCTTGCGTCTTACTGCGTACAGAGAAGAAGGCGATGCGGTCCTCGAGTTCGTTGTCTCGTCGGGAGAGGGTAACATTCAGGATCGGATCGCACTGCTCAGCGAGCAGACGGACGAAATCCCTGTAGAGCGCGAAGTTTCTCTTCGGCTGTTGCGACATCTCGCGTCATCTGTTCGCCACCAGCAATATCACGAAACGGATATCGTGACCGTGCGCGTAAAAGCACACCATCAAGCACCGCCATAAGCTCTCGCAAAATAGGTCTGAAACCCTTCTGGACCGGGCCAGCCATCGAAAAGGCGGCAATTATCGGGCACCTCGTCCTTGGCGCCGTTTTTGAGCCAGTCGATCAGTAAGGGATCAGCACCCCGGCGCGCGAGTTCAGAAAGACCAGCGGCATGCAAATTCTGAACGCGGTCGGGATGTTCCGCCGCCGTGTTGTCCAGCGACCCATAAGGCGTGAGCATGCAGTCTTCTACTTCGGGTTGCCATTCCAGATACCCCTCCTGATCGAACACAGTGAAAAAACCGCGCTGTTTTGCCCATCCCCGGGCAGTGCCCGCAAGCGCGAGTTGTCGCATCCCCGCACTGCTTTCCCGCGCGGCGGCGAGGATGTCCTGGCTGTCTATATTTCCCGGAATGGACGCGCTGGCCAGATTGGCGACCGTAGCGAAAAAGTCCTGGGGTTGAAAAATCGCTGAACTGCGCCCCGCGTCGCCTTCGGGCGTTTTGATAATGAGCGGGATGTGAATCTCCTGCTCGTACACAGGCGCGTACTTGCCAAAGCGCCCGCGCTCGCCTACATTGGTCCCGTGATCGCCAGCGACAATAATCGCGGTATTTTTGCTCAGGCCCGTGGCGTCGAAAGCCTCGAGAAACCGCCCAAAGCAGTGATCCATCCATGTGACCTTGGCGGCATAACTCGCTTTGAGACGCGCTTTGGCTTCATCGGGCAAATTGGGATTGTTGCGCGCGCCCTGAAAAGCGCGGGGATCCAGCCGCCCATCGTAACCGGGAGTCTTGTCGTATTTGAGCATAAAAGCCGGAGGTACATCCCACGGCTCGTGGGGATCGAAACAGTCAATCCACAGAAAGAAATTTTCCCGCCGCGCATTATCCCGCAAGAACTGAGCCGCGGTATTGAAGAGCTTGGCGCAATTCCAGTCGTCTAAATTTGTGCGCCCCCGATTGGTACGGGCATACGTATAATTGTGTTTCGTCAGATCCGCATCTTCGCCCAGAACATCGAATACGGGATCTTTGCACCAATTGCTCGGCCATTGCGCTTCATCGTCCATCCATGCCCGGTCAACTTCTGCACCGCGAATAAACGTCCACGTGTGGAACGGATAATCAAATGCGTGCCCACCGTTGACGAGATGAGGCGTATCGTGAATGAGTTGTGTCGCGTATCCCGTTTCGCCCAGCACAGAGGGCAGAGAGCGCGTGTCAAAAGGCAGGGGTTTCCAGGTGTGGAAGGGACTGCCGTATTTTCCAGTCATAACATCCGTGCGATAGGGGATGGTGGGAAAACTGGCGGCAAAAGCGCGGTCAAAACACCACGATTGCGCGGATAGACGATCGAGATTGGGCGTTTCGATCCAGTCATTTCCGTTCGCTCCAATATAGTCGTAGCGCATTGTATCAATGATAATGAGGACAATATTCATAGAATCTCTCCCTTCAAGGGCGAAAGGTTTTCCGCCCCTACCATATTTATCTGTGTATATCTGCGTTCATCTGCGGATCACACTTCCTGAATCACCGGTGGACGTCTTCCCGCAGATGGCGGCGTCAAGATACGCTGCTGTTGATCTGATGGATTGGTATAGTCATCCGCATTGTAAAACTTATTGGAATATGCCAGATGGCCCGGCGCGTATTTGTACAGAAATGCGCGGCGTTCATGTTGTGCTCTCCACGGCATCGTACCGTGCATCAGTGCCTCTGTAAAAATCAGCGCATCGCCTGCTTCTACTTCGGGTTGGACCATATAATCGGGAACGCGCTCAAAATCACGCACTTCAAGGGGCACATTTTGTCCGAAATTGGTCTTATGGCTTCCGGGAATGCAGGCAAAGCCACCATCTCCCGCCTTTGCATCCGCCAAAAAGAAAGTCACCACACTCAAGCCATTCAACATCTCACCTTCCAGATACAGGTACTTGCGTTGACTGCCCGTATGCCCGCCAGGCGCGCCGTGCAAGCGACCACAAGCAGCCCCCGGCCTCATAAAGATGCAATAATCGTGATCGAGGCGAAAACCTGGACCGAGCAATTCAATTAAATACGGCAAAATACGCGGATGATCAATCAGAGCCTGTGTCTCTGGCGACCACGCAGACACGCGTCCCACTTGTCGGCGGCCTGCTCGCCCCTTTGAGTCCTTGCCTGGATCGTCGTAATCCCGCACAAATGTCGCATCAGCGACCTCATTGAGCCGTTTGACTTCCTCAGGCGTCAACACATTTTTAATGATCAAATATCCATCGAGGTCAAACATAAACCGTTCTTCTGGTGTCATTTCGCCCTCCTCCCTTAAATATAATTCGTCGAACCATCGGGCGCTTTGGTACTCCCCCGTTCCCAGTGGACGTATTCCCCAGCCCTGATCACTTCTTCATTCACTTCCACACCCAAACCGGGACGGTCTGGCCTCAATTCCAAATAGCCATCCACGGGCCAATAGGGTTCGTCCAACCAGTTTAGCGCATTGCTCTCATCGGGCAGGTGATATTCCAAAATTTTGAAATTGGGCGTGGCAGCGGCAAAGTGGACATTGACCGCAGTAGCCAATGGTCCCATCGGATTGTGCGGTGCCACCGTCACATAATGCGCCTGTGCAATCGCGGCGATCTTCCGCATCTCCAATAACCCACCGCATATACAAACATCTGGCTGAATAATATCCGCGCCATCTTTCGATAACAAATCCAAAAACTCAAACTTTGTGTACAGAGATTCACCTGTTGCCAGCGGAACCTGCATTTGTGAACGCAAGCGTCCCCACGCATCGCTGTTCTCGGGCCTTAACGGTTCTTCATAAAAGAGCGGATCATAAGGCGCCAGGGCATTGGCAAGTTGCAACGCGCGAATTGGCTCAAAAATTTTGGCATGTGGATCAAATGCAAATTCCCAATTATCATCCGAATGCTTTCGCAATGCCTCGAAATAATCGGCGGCAGCCGCACATACCCGACCCCATCGATCCGCACTGGGATCCAGGCGAAACGGACTGGTCTTAAATGCCGTAATACCGTGCTCTTCGTTTAGCTTGCGCGCAACACCTGCTGCTTCCTTGCCATTTTTTCCGCCGACACTCCGATAAACCTGAATGCGATCGCGCACCGCACCGCCCAACAGCATATAAACCGGCAATCCCGCAGCTTTGCCACTGATATCCCACAGCGCGTGGTCCAGGCCCGACATAGCGGAAAGACCTATTGCCCCCGGTGGAAACCGGAATTGCTGAAACAGCTTGAGCATGATGTATTCAATCCGCCGAGGATCTTCGCCTTTAACCAGCTCAAAAATATAATCCATCGTTGGACCAATTGCCAGATCGGGCCCGGGGCTATAACACTCTCCCCATCCGTAAATCCCTTCATCGGTTTCGACCTTTACCAGCGCACGGGACCGCTGTCCCATGCTCGCCATAAACGTCTTGATAGCTGTAATTTTCATATCTATCCCCCCACTTTGCACGCCACGCGATAAACATCGGTTCTCGCTGTAAAAAATAACGTCTTCCGATCTTCTCCGCCCCAGTTCAAATTGGCAGCGGGAAGAGGCAGTTTAATTTTTCCAAGAAGGTCACCAGCAGGGTTAAACACCCACACAGCACCCGGTCCCGTGCAATAAATATTCCCATTGCGATCCAGCTTCAGGCCATCGGGCGCACCATCTTCATCGCCTTTCAGTTCGGCCAATACCCTGCCATTTGCGAGAGAGCCATCTTCCTGCACATCAAATGCGCGGATATGTCCCCGGTGCGTGTCATCGACGTACAGGGTCTTTTCATCGGCTGTTATCGCCAATCCATTGGGGCGTTCAAAATCATCAACCAGAAGAATGGGTTCCGATTCACCTACAGGCAGGCGATACACCCCCAGGAACGGCAATTCCTGTTCTCCCGGCACACCATGCCTGCCCGACAGACCATAAGGAGGATCCGTAAAAATGATGTCCCCATTCTGACAGACAACCAGATCGTTGGGCGAATTGAGCTTTTTGCCCTGATAAGAATCCACCACCGTCTTCAATTCGCCATCTGCCTCAATACTCACCCGTCGTCCAGAGTGTTCGCACGAAAGGAGTTGTCCCTGTCCATCTAATGTCAAACCATTTGAATGATAACTCGGTTGGCGATAGGCGACCACGCCCCCTTCTGGCGACCACTTGAAAATGGTATTTGCCGGAATATCCGAAAAAAACAAACAGACCTGTGCCGGATCCCAGACCGGACCTTCGGTGAACTGAAATCCATCTGCAACCAATTCGGGTTCTGCCGCGGGATCAACCAGATCGGCCATCTCGTCCCGAATAACTTCAATACCCATTGTATGAACCTTTCATAAAAGAGTTGTAAAAAACAAAAAATGGTTATGCGGTCACTTCCTGATATGAAAATTCCCGGAGCCCTGCATTGGCTTTGGCGTGCTCAATTGTCATACTTACGAGATTGCCCTCTTCGTCGAGATCGACATAAATGTTTTCATTGATCTCTCTGGTCTCAAAAATTTTTTTATTTACAAACTCAACCAATGCGGTATCCGTATCGGAAAAGTATCGTACTTTCATATCTCATTCTCCTCTTCAAAATCTCGATCAAAAAAAGCATTGTGAACCGTTTCACCGTCCTCTAATAAAACGACTCTGAGATATTTGTCGGCTTCTGATATTTTAGCCCACATTCGCATTCTGCCATCGGTCTGTATCTCTGTTCTCAACGGATTATTGATTGTATATTGAATCCATTCGTCTGTAATATTGATGCGATCAGGTCGCTTTCGTGTGTGTTTAAAATATTCTGTCGTTTTCATTTAGACCGCGATAGAAATGGGGACGAGACGAAAGGTACCAAATCAATTTAAAAGCATTTATACACATCGGCAACCGTTAAAGGAGGGGTTATGGAGCGCGTAATCAGCGTGCTGGGTCTGGTGGTCATGATGGGCCTGGCCTGGGCTATGAGTGAACACAAAAAGCAGGTGAACCTTCGCGTGGTATGGGGCGGGCTGTTGTTGCAACTTGTCCTCGCGGTATTCATTTTAAAAACGTCAATAGGTGCTGCCATATTTCAAACCATCGGAGACTTTTTCACCGCCACATTGGGCTTTGTCGATGCGGGCACAAGTCTGGTATTTGGAGAAGAATACGTCCACCATTTCTTTGCCTTCAAAGTATTGCCCACCATCATCTTCTTTTCCTCATTGATGTCCATTCTCTACTACCTCGGCATCATCCAAAAAGTCGTTGAAGCATTTGCATGGGTCATGCAACGTACATTGGGCACTTCGGGATCGGAAACACTCGCAGCAGCAGCCAATATTTTTGTCGGACAAACCGAAGCACCACTGATGGTGCGTCCATACATAAGCAGCATGACAAAATCAGAACTCATGGCATTGATGGTCGGAGGCTTTGCGACCATTGCCGGTGGCGTCCTGGTCGCCTATGTGGGTATGGGCATTGACCCGGGACACCTCGTAGCCGCGTCGGTCATCTCCGCACCTGCAGCATTGCTAATTTCCAAACTGATGATTCCCGAAACCGAGCAATCCGTGACTCTGGGACACGTTGAATTAAGTGTGGATGAAAAACACGCCAATGTCGTGGATGCAGCAACCAAAGGTGCATTAGACGGCATGAAACTAACCCTCAACGTCGTCGCAATGCTCATCGCATTCCTTGCCCTTGTCGCACTGGTCGATGCAGCTCTGGGTCTGGTTGGTGAGTGGATTGGCGCGCTCCTTGGATATAACTGGCACTGGTCTCTTGCCGCACTTTTCGGTTATGTCTTTGCACCGTTTGCCTATCTGCTGGGCATTCCGTGGTCCGATTGCTTTTACGCTGGTGAATTACTGGGCAAGAAGATGGTGCTCAACGAATTTATCGCCTATGCACAAATGATGGAATGGTCCCAGCCCGATTCGGGCGTGGTCTTGAGCGAGCGGAGCACCTTGATCCTGACGTATGCATTGTGCGGCTTTGCCAACTTTGGCAGCGTGGGCATCCAAATCGGTGGCATCGGCGGCATTGCCCCAGAGCGCCGTGCAGAATTAGCCATCCTCGGCATACGCGCCATGATCGGCGGCACACTTGCAATGATGATGACCGCCTGTGTTGCTGGTATTTTAATTTGACACCTGAGCCCACCCTCGCGCAGATAAAATGAAAGCTGTTGGTTGACTTTTATTGTTGGGTATGGTAATTTCCGATATAAGCGGTTCATGCCTCCTGCAATCAATTCCAAAGGAGAAAATGATGGACACACTTGATGTGCGAGGCTTGCCCGACGAATATACCATCTGGCTACAGAAGATGGTTGATAGTTTGCGGGAACAAACCCAGCACAGAAAGGCGCGCAAAGATAAAGAAATCGTGTTTGCGACGCATAAGTCCCACCTGATTGGCGGATATGATCGAGCAGCGGCTTATGAACCATAATCCCGAGGATATGGTGTTACTGGACACCATATCCTGATTTATGGAGAATTTTGCAATGAACTGTTTTGAGTTGGATCAAGCACAGCAACGGTTCCCTGAGCTCGTGGAGCGAGCCAGACGCGGCGAGGATGTCATTATTACGGAACGCAATCAACCCGTGGTCAAATTTGTGGCTGTTGAGCAGGATGCAACTGTACCAGCAGTTCCAACGAAGCGACGACGGCGCCCCGGAAGTGCCAAAGGGCTTGTTCATATAAGCGATGATTTCGACGAACCGCTCGAAGATTTCCGGGAATATATGTAATGCGCCTTTTACTCGATACGCACAGTTTTTTATGGTATATAGAAGACGATGACAAGCTCAGCCGGAGAGCAGAGCAAATCATCTCTAATATAGATAATGAGGTGTTGCTGAGCATAGGGAGCCTGTGGGAGATAGCCATTAAGTATGGTATCGGGAAGTTGAGTCTGTCGCGTGCCTTCAGTGAGTTCATCCCAGAGCAACTTCTGATAAACGAAATAGATGTACTACCTATCTCATTACCTCATCTTGCAACATATACCGAACTTCCCTTTTATCACCGCGACCCGTTTGACCGCTTGATCATTGCACAGGCTATGGTAGAGGACATACCAGTGGTTAGCAGAGACAGACCCTTTCAGGAGTATTCAATTGATGTGATATGGTAATCGCCGCAGGTAAGAAATCTTCACCAATGTGGGAATGATGATGACCGCCTGTGTTGCTGGCATTTTGATTTTAAAAAAAGCGCAAGTCTTTATTGACTCGCGCTTTTTTCTGACGAACTCAAGTCGCGGTGCATACTACCCATGAGCCCCCTTGACACCAATCGGCCAATTAGGGGAGTCTATGCGCGCATCTTTCATAAAGCTCTCGATTTCGGCGATCACATCCGGATAATCCGCTGCGACATCGTTTTCCTCGCCAAGATCCCTGTCCAAATCGTATAACTCGAGCGGTTCGTCGAGCAACAGGGGCGACGGATTGCGCACGGCCTTCCAATTTTTCCAGCGCACAGCCTGTTTGAAGCCCCCGCCAAAGCGCTCCCAGTATAAAAAGCGCTCCCCAAGATCCTGTGATTCACCCAAAAGCGTCGGCAATATGCTTACGCCATCCATATTATCTGGCGCATCTGTACCGATCACATCTGCAACTGTAGGCATAAAATCGGCGTAATACCACACCTGATCACTCACGGTACCTGCAGGGATACGCGCTGGCCAATGCACAATCATCGGCGTGCGCAAACCACCTTCATACATCGTCCCTTTTTGCCCGCGCAAAGCACCACAACTGCCAAACGGCTCCCAGCGGCGCGCGGCCCCATGGTCAGAACCAAAAAACAAAAGCGTATTGTCCTTTATCCCCAGTTCGCGCAGCAAATCCGCAATCTGTCCAACCTGTGTATCAATTTTTGTAATCATCGCCGCGTAAATTTTCTCATCATCTGTCCAGGGTTTATCATCCCAAGCACTCGCATCGGGAATTTCATATCTCCCGTGCGGCAATGTCCACGGCAAGTACAAAAAAAACGGACCATCGCTATTGTTGCGAATAAAGTCACAGGCAAAGTCAAAAATCATATCGTGAGAATAGTCGTTCTCCTGGCCGTCCAGATTGCCTTTGAGAATAACCTTCTCTTCATTGTGCCACAAATAGGGCGGATAATACGAATGCGCGTTGCGCTGGTTGAGATAGCCAAACCATGCATCAAATCCCTTGCGCGTGGGAATACCCGTCGTATCGGGTTCACCCAATCCCCATTTGCCGGTTATCCCAGTGGTATATCCCGCCTCCTTGAGCATCTCGGCAACCGTAAAATCCTCCGGCTCAAGCGGCACCCGTTTCTGATCTCCCACACCACCCACAATGCCCATATTGTCGCGCACCCTCGTGTGTCCACTGTGCAAACCCGTCATTAAAACCGAACGAGATGGCGCGCAGATAGAAGACCCGGTATAACACTGCGTGAACCGCATGGATTCCGACGCAAGCTGATCTAATCGGGGTGTGGGAATAACCTTTTGCCCATAACAACCCAGATCGCCATAGCCGATATCATCACAGAGAATAAAAATAATATTGGGCAATGACATCATATATTTACTCTTCCACCAACGCCAATTTTTGAGCGTAAACAGCTCGATCCTTTAACAGACGAACAGCCTCTTGAAACTGCTTATCACCCTTCAGCGTCGCTAAAATTTTGCCATTAGTGCCCCACACGCGATTGGCCAATGCCCGTTCAATCTCCAGACGGATATACGGCTCGGCCTTATTGTAATCGGCTTCGCGCTCGCGCTCGGCAGCATGTGACAATTGACTGAGTGCGGCTGTGGTCTCGTCTGTCAATACATCCTTCTCTTTTAGTGATTTCTTGACCTCTTGCACTTGTATTTCTGTATCCGCTTTATAGTCAAAACCCTCGGCATTGGATGAATCTGCCATGAAAGTCCAGAATTGAGCGACAATATCTTCGGGCAAGGTGTAGTCTTCAAACCGATTGGGAAATGATTGCTTTGTTGCAAAATCAACGGCAAAATCAAAAATCAGTCCCTCGCGCAATAATGCTATCACCAGCCGTGGCCTGCGCTCTTGTTCAACCACCACATCGGGCTTAATGCCACCGCCGCCATAAACTTTGCGCTTGTTCACGCGCGTTGTAAATACCTTTTCAGGATCGATATCTTCAGGCCCATTATGCTCTTTGGAAGCCAAACCCAACAAGCCTTCCAATCTCATTCCAAGTACTTCTTCGGCTAAGTCCTTATCCAGATCAAATCTTTCCTCGAGTTCCGTAATAACATCTTCGCGCCGCTCAGCCTGACCAATAATGCCAAAGAGTTCATACGCCGAGACCTGTGTTGAATTTCCCACAGTAATCTCAATGGGGCCGCCGCGATATCGGCGCTTCTCAGCATTGTGAATGCTGCGCCCACTCGGCGTATAATAAGCTGCTGTTGTCAACTTCAAAGCTTTATCGCCCACACGCCCCAATGGGCGCACGGTTTGTACAGAGCCTTTTCCAAATGTTTGCGTGCCCACTATCACCCCCCGGTCCCAATCCTGAATTGCCCCTGCGACAATTTCTGATGCACTGGCACTGCGCTCGTCAACCAGGATCACGAGTGGAATCTCGGCGGGCAATATGGAGTCGTAGCGCGTTTTGTGACTGCGACTCTGATCCGAAAGGCGACCTCTGGTTGACACGACCAGGCGATTAGATGGCAAAAATTTATCGACCACATCAACCGCCGCGTTGAGTAAGCCTCCTGGATTGCCGCGCAAGTCCAGGACAATCCCCGTAGCACCATTATTGAGCGATTTTTTTAATGCCCGTTGCAGCTCCCCTCCCGTACGTTCAGTAAATCGAGACGCACTGAGCCAGGACATGGAAATATAACCGATATCGGGATCGACTTCGCCCGGAATTTGTACACTTGAAATATCAATCCGCGCCCGGATAATTGGCTGATCAAATGGTTCCTTCATTCCTGGTCGCTCAATTTTAATGGTCACGCCAGCACCTGGATCACCCCGCAAAATATTGACAATTTCGCGTAGATCCTTGTCAAAAGTCGGATCCCCATCAATGGCGACGATGCGATCTCCCACAACGAGCCTGGTGCTGTCGGCAGGCGTGCCTTCAATAACACTCATCACAACCGGAGGCCCATTATCCTTTCCTCGCTTGCTGATCATAATGCCCAGCCCACCAAATTTGCCCTGTGTTTCAATCTGAAGTTGCTTGAGATCGCTACTGTCAAAAAGGGTCGTATAAGGATCCAGATCCCACAACATTCCGGAAATGGCAGCCTTGCTCAAATCCCCTGGCTTCAGCTCATCGACATACTGGTTGAAGAGCAGGCGGTAAGCTTCGTTAATCTCCTCAAAACCGCGCCCCAATTGCTCATAAGTATCTTCGCCGGTCACCAACCGGGAATCGAGCACCAGATAAACACCTAAAACACCAATTAAAGTTGTAAAAATGGCGATTCTTCTTCGGAATTTCGCTCCAAACATGGGGCGCCTCCAATTTGTGGTAACAGGTTCTTACGGCAAACTCATTTATCGTGCATGATCAGTCCGAGATGCCACAGCTTATATGCAACTGTGGGAGCTCCTTGATTGAACTTTGCGGGTTCCTCACCCAATTCAGAACGAATGCGTTCTTGTATTCTGGTCCACAACGCAGACCGAGAAATATCGGGCTTTTCTAAAATGTATTCCAACGCCAGAATCGCATAGGCACCATTCGTTGAACAGTTCCATATCTCTTTCAGTTCTGGATTTCGAAAAGGCTTTCTACTGCCTTTAATTCTTCCCAGTCGATACAGGACCTCTGTACCGTTCATAGGTGAGAATTTACGCCCGCTTTCTCTGCTCTTGCCTCCCAGTTCAAAATATGTCTCTTTCCACGCGCAATTCCAATCAATTCCTTTTTCTACCTTCTCGATGGTACTGAGTACCCAGTCTTTCAAGTCAATCTTATATAAATCCCTGACCGAGATCTGATTAACAAAAACCTTTTTAACATCCTTAAAAACAGCATCGACAGATTGTGTACCATCCACCCTGAAAATGCGATTGGGTTCAGATTGATATGCTTCTTTAAAACCCTGCCGAACCCTTTGAAAAAATGTTTTCTCTCCTCCTCTATCTTCTGATTCAATGCGATCTGAAAAAAGTGGCAATTCCCGTTTTTGAACCGTCTGCAAATCGACATCTATCCAGATTGTGATATCTGGTTTTAAACCACCCGTGGCCACGTTTTGAATCATTCTCAGGTCATCGAGATTCAACCCGCGACCATAGCCCTGATAGGCCAGTGTAGAATCGACGTAACGATCTGAAATTACCACTTTGCCCGCATCCAGCGATGGCCGAATCAATTCGTTGACGTGCTGCGCGCGATCCGCTGAAAATAAGAACAGTTCCGCAGTTGCATCTATCTCGCCTCGCGATTTATTTTCGAGTACAAGACGCCGAATTTCTTGGCCGAGTTCTGTATCACCCGGCTCATAAGTAAGTACAACCTCGTGCCCACGCGCCCGCAGATGACCAGCCAGTTTCTTGGCCTGGGTGCTTTTCCCGCTTTTATCAATGCCTTCAAATGATATGAAAATACCGGACATTTGTTCCCACGTTTTTCTGTAAGGAAAAAAAGAACCCGGTGATGCCCCCGGGTTTTGTCATCCTGTATTCGACAACCAGGCCTTATGATTTTGTCAGCTTTCGAAAGTGAATTACCCGCTCCATCGCAGTAAAATTTCCCAACAGAGCAATTGCCCAGACCACCACGATCAAACCGATATCCCCAATCAAAGGGACGATCACGCCGCCAGCACCAATGGCAATAACGCGCTCGGGGCGCTGCATAAACCCAACTTTGCATTCCGCCCCAAGACCCTCGATGCGCGCGCGCACATAACTCACCATCAGAGATCCTGCCAGTGCAAAAAAGACCGCCGAGCTTGTCCAGAGATCATCAGCCCTTATAAAACTGATCGCGATGCCAAACCAGATGAAAATTTCGGAATACCGATCAACAGTAGAATCGAGAAGCGCACCAAATTTGGATTCTGTTTTACCCTTGCGCGCCACCTGCCCGTCGAGAAAATCAAAAATACCCGCAACAAGCACCGTCAACCCGGCCCACATATACAATAATGGTGCCGAAGTAGGCGAGGCAAAGCCGAAGAGCACAGCGGCACCTATATTGAAAATAAACCCGATCATCGTCAACAAATCGGGAGTAAAGCGTTTTTCGACGAGATATTCTGTAGAAGGTGCCAAAATCTCGGCAACATCATCTTTAACTTTTTCAATCACTGTTAAAACCCACGGATAGTGAAGTTTTTATTTGAATTTTCTAATGCTATAACAAATCCAAATATATGCCAATTCTGTAGGTGTAGCAAGCGAAATATCCCTTCCGCACAGGCCAAAAAACAACCCGAAAAGCCTGCATTTCAGCGGTGAGAAATCCGAGAGGAAATGTGGAAAAGTGTGTGGATAACTTTTTAATATCCGTGTTGATTTATTCCTTTATTCAATAAAATCAACTACTTAATTTGTTGATAATATTATCCACTTTTCCACATTCATTGCGACACACCTCCTTTGATGAACTGCCGTCGCAGTCAGGCCCCGCACACGTAGCACAACGTTCAGTATTGAACTGCGCCGCTGTCATGCTTGAAGCGGTGTACAACTGTGACACTTCACCAGCTGTTCATTGCTCGTCTTCATACACCCGCTTGCCCTTCTCTCCACATCCGTCTATCGAAACACATCTATGTGCTTGATCACCACGGGTTTTAAAGGCCGATCCCCCGGCGCGGTTTCGACCATTGCAATACTGTTAACTACATCCATTCCCTTGGTCACCTCTCCAAAAGCAGTATATTGATTGTCCAAATTGGGCGAAGACCCATGCATGATAAAAAATTGTGATCCAGCACCCGCCGACACATCGGGAATGCGTGCCATAGAAAGAATACCCGGTACATGTTTTATATCATTAAATTCATGAGGGATATGCACGAGTGGTCCCCCCATTCCATCATCAGATGGATCATCGTCCTTTGAATTTGGATCGCCGCCCTGAATCATAAAATTTTTAATCACGCGATGAAACTTGGTATTGTTGTAAAATCCGCTTTCTGCTCGCGCGATAAAGGCGAAACAATGAACAGGTGCCTTTTCGGGGTGAAACTTCAATTCAATATCCCCCATATTCGTCGCGATACGCGCTCTCACATCCCGAATCTGCTTTACCAGAAATAGCATTCGGCCTCCGACCTCGCCAGCCCGCTTAATCTGGTTTTGTGCCTTGTTCAAAGAGCTTTTCAACGACCGATTCTCATTGTTCAACTTCTCATTGGCTTGTTTTAAATCTTCCATTCCGCTACCTCCACAGGCCGCTATCGAAAGGCATAGCCCCAAAAAAACAAATCGTTTCATAGACATTTCTCCTTAACCAAAACAACACCGCCTGGTATATGTACTGTTTGTAAATATAAGCCCAGACGCTCATCATAGGCAACAATCCGTTTGCACATTTTAAGCAAAAAAAACACCCCCAAATCTTCCTTGACAGTGGTTCTTCTCCGCGCTTTATTGTTCGCGGAACAACACACCCCTCCACATTCCCAAGGACAACATCATTATGCGACTTGTGACATTTACACACCAGGGACAGCGTCGGCTCGGTGCCCGATCAGGCGATTCGATCATTGACTTCAGTGCTGCCGATCCTTCGATTCCCACGACCATGAGAGAATTTCTCGAAGCAGGTGATAACGCCATTTCCAGGGTCAGGGCAGTGATTGATAAAGGAGACCATGCCATTTCTGAAACAGATGTCAGCATTCATGCTCCCATCGACAATCCAGAAAAAATTATTTGCATAGGTCTCAACTACGCCGACCATGCCGCCGAGAGCGGCATGCCCATTCCCGACGAACCCATTGTCTTTTCCAAATATGCATCATCCATCATCGGCCCAGATGAGAATATCGTGGCTCCCGGCGCGAGTTCCCAGGTTGACTACGAAGTCGAGCTCGTTGTCGTTATTGGCAAACGCGGTCGCAATATCTCTGAAGAAGATGCCCTCAACCACGTTGCGGGCTACATGGTTGGACACGACGTGAGTGCTCGTGATTACCAGCTTGAAAAACCGGGAGCACAATGGATGATGGGCAAAACCTTTGACACATTTGCTCCAATAGGACCTGACCTGGTCACAACAGACGATGTACCCGATCCTCATAACCTGGGCATCCGCTGTATTCTCAATGGCGAAACAGTACAGGATTCCAATACATCTCAACTGATCTTCGGCGTACCCAAACTCATTGCTTATCTCACACATGTATTCACACTTGCTCCCGGAGATTTGATTTTTACCGGCACACCACCCGGTGTGGGTATGGGGCGTGAGCCACAACTCTGGCTCAAACACGGCGACCATGTCATATGTGAAATTGATGGGCTGGGACGACTCGAAAATCCGGTTGTTTCAGATTGAGATATCCCAAAGTTACGGGGCACTACGCTTATAGGGGACCTGGATGTTTGGGGAGGGAAATCAAACAGAGGGCAAACGGCTCCGCAATTCTGCTAACTCGCGTTCGAGATGATCCAATCTGAGTGAAACTTCACGCTCGTGCAACAGCCGATCAGCAGTACCCATGCCGTCGTGTATGATCGAAAGCCTGCGCTTTAGCTGTTCGCAGATGTGGCCGACTTCTGATATATCGGCCTCGACCTGAGCCTGACGTGTGCTTATTTTGCGAATTGCATCCTGCACATTTTGGATATCAGATCGAACTTCTACAAACTGCCTGGCGACCATTTGAGCAAAGTTTTCTTGCGAAGACTCAATGGCATTGTGAACGGTTTCTCGAATGAGATCGAGTTCGCCAGCATCAAGGGCCATGGGCGAATTCCTGAGAAAGACAGATTGAGTAAAAAATATCCGTACTTGTAAAATATAAGGGGAGAAAAAAGGGAAATGGGGAGGATAAGCCTGACGATCTGGGGAGAAAGGGGAATCAGAGCAAGATCGGCTTACCCTCCCCACCCAATAAAGAGAGACTTGAATCCAGGGGAAAATGGAATTTAACTGAATCTCGTTTCTCTTTATTTTTCAGGACATTAAGTCCTTTATACACACAAACAAGTGTGTGTTCATTGCATTCTGTGTGGGGAGTATCAGAATGCAATTACCCAAATATACACTCTCAAGTTTGTGTTGTCAAGAGTAAATATATTCATTTAACCTGCCTGTTTCTCAAGGATTTAGCTTGCCACGCGACTCTTTTCAATTCATATTATGTCATCAAGTTTTTAAACGCGACTGACCATTGGGAGAGGTGTATGAGGTTTGGTGAAATAATTAAACAAGCTCGTAATGGGCGATTTAGCCAGCAGGCTTTGGGTGAAACTATTGGGGTGTGGGGCACTTATATCTATCAAATAGAAAAAGGCGAACGCATACCATCTGACGACGTATGTGCGTATCTTGCAAAAGCACTCGATCTCGACCCTCAAAGGCTTCTTTTTTTGGCTTACAAAGAACGCGCACAGAAAACGTCCGAAGGCCGCAGACTTTTTTCTCAGATGGAAAAGCTGATGACAGATCCGGTCATCAGTCAGGTAATTGTCAACCCCAAAATGCTCGATGCAGGCATTGTCAAAGCACTCCAGAGCCCAGATATTCGCAAGATACTCAAGAACAAGCAGTGGTGCGAAGCTCTGAATGCGAGCGCTTCAACCACAGACCGGGATATTCCCGAACTCATTAAGATCATCACCCAGATCCCCGTCCAACAATGGCAAGCGTTGCTAAGCACAGCAAAAGCTTTTGCTGGAATAAGTTGATCTGTATTAAAAGCGTGTAACTGCCAAATCGGAGGGGTACGTACAGCCAGAAATCCATTAAAATCAAAAGAAGCCCGTTTCTCAACGCGAGAAACGGGCTTCTTACATACTTTCTTAAGGTGTAACTGTCAGTAACAAATATCCAGATAATTCACAAGTGAAATTGCTAACGTTTGAATGTTTCACGTGGAACGTTTTACAACTGGTCGCGTCATCTTTTAAGAAAGACAAAAGATCGTCTTCGTCGTGTAAAGGGTAAGGTCAAAGAGGTTTCAGTAGCATAGATGTGGTGTGGAACACCGTTTGTGAACTCGCTGAGAGAACCTGGGCCTTTCATTGCAATAAGTACACCCTGATGGGCAAGAAGAGGTTCAGCCCAATCCCAGAGTTGGGGCAGCCGTGCAACTGCACGAGCTGTACCAATCAGAAATTTACCAGAGAATGCGGAATCCCCAACAAGTGCCTCAGCGCGACTTCTAATTGCAAAAGTGTTTTGAAGGCCGAGCGCGGTAATCGTTTCCTGGAGAAAGAGGTTCTTCATGCGGGTGGGTTCAAGGAGATAAACTTCGAGGTCGGATCTCATAATCTTGACCACGATACCCGGCAGACCAGCACCGGAACCCAAATCCAGGAGAGGACCACCTTCCGGAAGGTGCGGTACCAACGAGATACAATCGAGAATATGACGCTCCCATATAAAATTGCGGTCATTTCGAGAGATCAATCGAACGCGAGACGACCAATCGGTAAGCAAATCGACATATTGCTTGAGCAGCACGACCTGTTTATTGGAAAAAGAAAGGCCAAAGGATCTCTCCGCAAGCTCAATGGCTTCATCTGGTTTCATTGGATATACCTTTAGAAAAGGCGGTAAGAGGTAAGACGTAAAAGGTGAGACGACCGCCCAACCCTTCTTGCGTTTCACGTCTCACCGATGTTTCACGTGGAACGTTTTACAACCGGTCGCGTCATCCCGTGAGGGTTCTACACGGGACCAGAGACCCGTTCAACATTATTTTCCGATACAAAAGGTTTGGAAGATTCGATCGAGAACATCATCGGGCGTGGTCTCTCCAATGATTGCGGCAAGCGCGTCCAGGGCAACGCGGAGGTCCAGGGCAATAATTTCTCCCGGATTGCCGAATTCAAGGCTTTGAAGAGCCTGGGAGAGTCCCTTTGAAGCTTGCTGAAGTGCGAGAACATGCCGTTCTTTGGTGATGATTTCGTCAGGCAGGTCGCTCTTTCCCAGAAGCGTCTCACGGAGGCGATCACGCAGAGTGGTGATGCCATCGCCTGTTTTGGCTGAAAGAATGATTTGGGAATGGGGAGACTGAACGCTTTGCCATCCGGTGTAAATACCCAGATCGCTCTTATTGAGAACGAGAAACGCCTGGTCATAACGACTGATGTTGTCCAGGTCCTGGGAATGTGGTGGAAGCGATCCATCTACAATATAGAGAACAATAGCTGCGCGGTCTATGAATTGTTGAGACCGACGTGTACCTTCTCTTTCCACCGGGTCGTCGGTATCGCGAATACCAGCAGTGTCAACCAGTGTAACAGCAATTCCATTGAGATCAATCTGCTCTTCAATTGTGTCTCGAGTTGTACCGGGAATATCTGTAACAATCGCTCGATCTTCTTCGAGAAGTCGGTTGAGAAGACTGGATTTTCCCACATTGGGTTGACCAGCGAGGGTGACGACAGCACCTTCACGAATAATTTTTCCGCGTTCATAGGAAAGAATGAGCTTTTCAATATGCTTTGAAGCCTGAGAGAGCGGTGGCTTAATCATCTCGACATCTATCTCTACATCCTCGGAAAAGTCTAAATTAGCTTCGAGAAGCATGGCTGCCTGGCGAATAGATTCTGCCATTTTTACGAAACGGCGATGGAACCCACCTCGGAGTTGGAAAAAAGCAGATTGGAGACTCAGATCAGATTTCGCGGTGATCATATCAGAAACTGCTTCGGCCTGTGAGAGATCTATTTTGCCGTTGAGAAAAGCTCGTCTGGTGAATTCTCCTGGACCAGCTGGCCGACCACCCTCTTGAAATACTGCTTCCATAATCCGTCTGAGTAGAAAAGGGCCCCCATGGCAGTTAAATTCAACTGTATCGTCACCGGTAAAAGAATTGGGAGCACGCATGACCGAGACCAGAACTTTGTCAAAATTCCGGCCCTGAATATAGAGATGTCCAAAAGATAGTTGGCGAGAAGGAAGGTTGCTGAGGGGGTTTTTGCCTCTGAAGAGACGTTCTCCAATTGAGATCGCATCTGGTCCGCTGAGCCTGATGATGCCAATTGCCCCTTCACCTGGAGCAGTGGCGATGGCCGCGATGGTATCGTTGTCGGACATAGAAATAAACCTGTCAGGACGTGCCCAACATCGATTTGGTTTTTTCCATGATGATCTGCTGGGCGAGGGTCAGCACATTGTAGAGTGTATAATAAAAGACGAGGCCAGAGGACATACTCCAGAAAATATAGGTGAGAAAGATGGGCATGATATAAACGAGAATAGCCTGTTTGGGATCTTTCATCATCATCTTTTGCTGAATAAACATCGATATCCCCATTAAAAGAGGCAAGAGGTGCAGGTCAAAACCACCAATGGGGATGGTATCCGGTTGGGAAAGGTCGGTAATCCAAAGAGCGAATCCAGCTTGCCGGAGTTCAATAGTACCGCGAAACAGAGAGAAAAGAGAAAACAGTATGGGCATCTGCAAGAGCATTGGCAAACATCCACCGAGGGGATTGATCTTCTCGTCTCGGTAGAGTTTCATCATCGCCTGATTCATTTTTTGCTGGTCTTTAGCATAACGCTCGCGCAGTTCGGCAATTTTGGGTTGGAGCGTCTGCATCTTGGCAGTGGATTCAAGACTCTTGTGCGTGAGTGGGAAAACAACGACCTTGACGAGAATAGAGAAAAGGATTATGACCACGCCGTAGTTGGGAACCAGAGCGTGCATGGCCAGAAACGCTTTAAGAATTAAAATCGTAACTGGCTTGAGAATAGAGCGTACAAAATAAGGACCATAATCGACAAAGTCATCGAGATCCAGTTCTCGTTCGAGTCCATCGAGGTCGCGATTTTGAGCACGCAAAATGTCATAAGAAATTGGGCCGACATATGCGGAGTAATTGATAGTATTAAGTCCGGAATCAGCATACATATCAAAAGCAAAATCGCGATAAGAAAAGCCATAAGGATCAGTCTTATGATCACCGTACAGGGCGAGGTCATAACGGCCTTCATTGGGGATTACCGCGGCGAGAAAGTACTTATTTCTTATGCCAATCCAGGTTAGTTGACCGCTTGGGGGCGTCTCTTTCTCCTGAAGGCGGTCCGTATCCCATGTTTCAACTTCCCCTCCCATGTAGGTGACGATTTGTTCGTAAACACCTTCGTAAAAACTCTCTGAAGTCCCGCGTTTATTTTCTGTGTCAGCGAGCGCTCCATCCCATGTTATCGCCAATTTATCATCTCGAGCAAGACCTTCAGCTATGACGGAAACGTGAATGCGATATCGGTTGCCCTGAAATCGAAAACGTTTTTCGACCAGGCCTCGTGGAGATTGGGCACGAAACACGATCAGGTCTTGCGTATCACCGTAAATTTCAAGGCGATCTCGATCAGGAGTAAATTCGAAACCATTGAGGGACTCACCCGCAACAGTAGCGCCAAGTCCAGCACTGTTGGGCGCGATCAATTCCAGCCAATTGCCATTGCCATCAAAATAGGTTTTGAGTTGCCAACTGGTAATTACGCCACCGCGCGTGGAGATGACAGCGCGGTAGAGTTCAGCATCTATGACAATATCACGAGCCTGGAACGTCGATGTAGAGGCTGGACTTTTGTCCTGGATAGGAGGTCGTTGAGTTTCGGGTTGTTGTGTGGGTTGAGGTTTGGGAGCTGTATCAGTAATCTGCGGTGGCTCAATCTGGCGAGGGGCGGATCTTTCTACAGGAGGTGTGTCACCTTGAAAGAATTGCATGTAATACGGCATCAGTATCAAGATCAGGCCGATTAACGCAAAGGCAAATACCGTACGTCTATCCATAAATTCAGTCTTTCTACACAGAGAATAATAAAGGAAGGGATTGCAAAAACGAATCAGGAGTCGATAAGACCGACCTTTTGAAATGCGAGGTGTAGTTCAAGACGGAGTTGGGTATAAGAGACACCGCAAGCGTGGTCTCCTACAGAGATAAGCATTAGACAGCGAGGATGACCTGAAGGTATTAGTTCGGAACATATTGCACGTACTTGCCGGCGGATGCGATTGCGCCGAACTGCGTTTCCAAATTTTTTCCGAATTGAAATGAGCGTTAGATCCATCTCGGAATTACCTGTCCGAACATGAACCCAACGCCCACGAAAGATCTGGCCGTGCTGTCGAATTTTCGCAATTTCGCGTCGAATGCGGAGGTTGGGTGTTCCCATAACACACCTGCATATCAGTGCGATAGCTGCTTGCGACCCTTTCGGCGCCGTCGATTCAGCACATGGCGACCACCAGGAGAGCTCATGCGAGCGCGAAAACCGTGTTTATTTTTGCGCTTGCGATTATGTGGTTGAAACGTCCGTTTCATCAAACCACCTCGTATCTACAAAAATTTCAATTATCTATATCGACAAAGAGTTTGGAATATAGAGGTGCATATCTGCTTTGTCAAGGGATTTCCCGTTAATGGGAGACCTGTGTAATTACACTACTATATATAGTGTACATTTTTTTTGTACACTATATATTGACTTTTTACTATTATTTTACTATTTTTCAAATGTTTATTAACGTTCTTCTTTGACCAAAACACTCTTGACACCGCTTATTCCATTGCTTAATTTTCGATTAGCTTTTAGAATCTTTTGAAATTCACTTTTGAAGTGGATTCCCCCACCGTAGTCTGCTGTTAAGAATAACCGAACTATTTCGATTTCAAAATTTCAGAATACTTTCAATTTCCCCCCCTCAATTGAGAGCCTTCCGGCTTCTGAACCGAAATCAACCTCCCTTATATTCGGATTCCTCAGACAACGGTTTCCAACGCTTTATGTATTCTCATGGTATTTCCCTTAGTTGGCGCGTGTTTGCCAGCCATAGACGGATATTCCCACTATGGATGAACGCTCTTCTAACTTATGGAACCGGTGTCTCCACGCCATCCAGGAAAAAATACAGGATCAAAGTTTTGAAACCTGGTTCGCTCCAATTACGGCGCGGCAATTTACCTCTGAAGAAGCTATTCTGGTAGTGCCCGAGAGAATTTATGCCGATTGGTTAGAACAAAATTACATCGGGTTGATCAAAACGACCATCCAAGAAGTTTTCACCTGGAATCCGCGCATAAGTTTTGCCGTTGGTGATACTCATCAACAAATGGGATCTCCCGTGATACAGGGTCCCGAATACATGCGGGAAACATCTCTCGATCCTGTATCTACTGGACCATCTCTTCATTCTGGACCTGCCCAACCTGTATTTCCTCTCAACCCACGGTATCGGTTTGAAAATTTTGTTGTTGGCGAAAGCAATGAAGTGTCGTTTTCCGCTGCAAAAGCCACAGCAGAGTCGCCGGGGCAAACAGCTTTTAATCCCCTTGTCCTTTATAGCGGCGTTGGATTGGGAAAAACCCACCTGCTACAGGCTATTGGTGCATATTGCATCGAAATGGGGACGGCTCAACGGGTGGTTTATGTTACTGCACAGCAGTTTCTCACGGATTATTTAGAAGGAATTAACCGCGGAACAACCTCTAATTTCTATCAAATCTATCGCCAGGCGGATGTATTGCTTGTTGATGATATCCAGTATTATGTGAAAACCGAAGGTTGCCAAAGAGAGTTTATCCATACATTTAATGCCTTATTTCAAGCGGATAAACAGATCATCATCAGTTCTGATCGCCCGCCATCTCATCTCAAAGGGTTTGAAGATCGGTTGATTTCTCGGTTTCAATGGGGCCTGGTTACAAATATTGAAGCGCCAGACCTTCCCACGCGTGTGGCAATTTTAATGCAGAAAGCAGAAGAAATGGGTGTTTTATTATCCCACGAAATTGCCAGTTTCTTAGCTGAACAGATCGATACCAACATCCGCGAACTTGAAGGTGCATTAAAACGTCTGGTGGCCTTTACCAAATTACAACGCTATCCGCTCACGATTGAAACAGCGCGAAAGACTCTTCTAAGCCCGCCCCAAAAGACCAAACCGACTGTTACTATTGAGAGGATTCAAAAAGCTGCCGCTCACTTTTTTGAAATACCTTTAGATAAACTGATTGGTGCAACTCGAAAGCAAGATGTGGCAACAGCCCGGCATGTGAGTATGTATTTGAGCAAATCTCTTACAGGTGCGCCACTCAAAACCATTGGTGTACAATTTGGAAATCGCGATCACAGCACAGTTATTCACGCCTGTCGGAGCGTCGAGAACAAAATATCATCGGATCCAGAATTTGAACATCTTGTCAGTGAGCTACAAGATCATATCGTCAGTTAACGAGTGAAAGGTCTGTAATGATATAAGCAGATAGATGTTAAAAATAAGCCTCAGACCTCTATGAGATCTGGGGCTTATTTTTGTTGATTATATTCCTGTTTTAGATGTCCAGGTCGGCAATTATTCACAATGTCTGTTTATATTATTAATAGAATGAAAATATGTACTATAATATACAACAATAATAATAACACTGTGGATTCTGTGGAAAATATGAAAAACAAAGAACAACCTGTGGGAAAATAGAGGGATAAAAAAATTTCTGCCAATTTGACATTGTGTATTTCTGTGTGTAAAAAATGTGGAAAAATAGTGTGGTTTTCCACACTTGTGCATGTGGATATCTTTTTTACACAAATAATCCACAATATATCCAGATTCTTTTCCACATTCCAAAACTTGTGCACAGAGTTGTGCACAGACCTTCTTTCTCTTTAAAAATCAATGAGTTTTGATTTTTTTATCCAGTGACCGGGAAATTGAGTTATCCACATTGAGGAAATCTATTGTTGATTGGTATATCAGGTTGACGGAGAATTTTCTATTTTTTTGCGGATATGTTTATTATTCTTCTGTGTCGTCAGGTAGGCAATCGCAACAATTATTCGCAGGAGATGATTGAGGTGCTGACTTATGATTCTCAAAAAGCGATGTGTGTATTGAGCAAAAAGGATCGCACACTCGGTCAATTAATCGAGCAGGCAGGACCAATAATTATTGATCTCCCCAAAAGATTAAACCCTTTTGACGCGCTTTTGCGGTCAATTATCTATCAACAACTCTCAGGAAAAGCTGCTGCCGCCATTCACAAACGGGTTCGCGCCCTGTTTTCTGGGGGAATCATTAACCCGGATGAAGTACTTGCGATGGATGATCAGATGCTTCGGAATGCGGGAATGTCCCGGGCAAAAATCGCCGCAGCGAATGATCTCGCGCAAAAAACCATAGATGGCCTGATTCCCCCGGGTTCACGCCTCCGCGAAATGTCGGACGCCGATATTATAGAAAATCTCACACAGGTGCGTGGCATTGGGGAGTGGACCGTTCAAATGTTTCTGATGTTTCAACTCGGTAGGCCAGATGTGCTCCCGACAAAAGATTTGGGAGTGCGCAAGGGATTTATGCTTACTTATGGATTGGACGAGTTGCCAGCAGAAAAGGAATTGATGGTTTATTGCGAGCGGTGGAGACCTTATCGATCTGTGGGGAGCTGGTACATGTGGCGGGCAGTCGAGTTGTGGGGATAAATTTTTTATTTATAAATGGAGTGTATTATGCCAAACCTACTCGTTTTGTTGAGTGACCAGTTGCGCCGACAGGCTCTTGGAATTCACGGCGACCCGGATGCGCGCACACCGCATTTGGACGCCTTTGCACAACAGGGTGTGCGATTTGACAATGCGTGTTCCACATATCCGATCTGCGTGCCTTTCAGGTTTACACTTATGACTGGCGAATATGCACATGTCCGCAAAATACCGGGGATCGAATACGCAATGTCGTCAGCAGAGCGCACGCTGGCCGATGAGTTTAATGAGGCGGGGTATGAGACCATTTATGTGGGCAAATGGCATCTCGATGGCGGGCACGGGCGGTTGGGATCTGCTGTGCAGGTCAACCGCACGCGAGTGCCGCGTTCTCGGCAGGGGCGCTGGCAAAAGTGGTATGGTTTTGAGTTGCGCAATGATCCTTTTGATACCTGTTATTTTGAGGATGACGATCCCACGCCGAAAAAAATTGAAGGGTATCAGACCGATGGTTTGTTTCAAATTGGGATGGATCATATAAAAGACCGCACAGACGACCGACCCTTCTGTATGGTTATTTCTGTGGAACCGCCTCACGATCCTTTTGTGGCTCCCGAAGATGTGCAATCCGCCTGGGAAGCGAGAGATATTGTATTACCCGAAAATTTTGATGTGACAGACCCCGCGGAGCGCGAAACTTTTATTCTCAATCGCAAGCGCTACAATGCCATGGTTGAGAATCTGGATGCTAATGTCGGAAAGATGATGGCTTTTCTCAAAGCGGAGGAATTATTGGATGATACAATCGTGGTCTTTTTATCTGACCACGGCGAATTGGCGGGAGCACACGGCCTGCGTGCGAAGCAATGGCCCTATGAAGAATCTGTGGGGATTCCACTCATGGTGTGGGATCCGCGCATAAGAGAACGCGCGGGAACGGTGATTAAAGATCCGACATGCACCGAGGATTTGTTTCCAACACTGCTTGGATTGGCGGGATTAACCCCAAAAAACAAGGTGCAGGGGACGAACTTAACACCCCTCATTCACGGGGATGTCAACGCGCTTGATCGCGAGGGCGTTTTGCTCGAATTTGTTGCGGAACTGCGAGAACGGCCACCATTTTTTGATGAAGTCTGGCGGGGATTTCGCACGCGGGATTACAAATATACCGTGAAGGGCAATAACATGGGCGGCAGGCCCTGGCAATTTTTTGATCTGAAAAACGATCCTGGGGAAATGAATAATCAGGTAGATGATCCCAATTACCGCGACCTGGTTGCCCACCATCATCGCTTGTTGTGCGAGCGCATGATTGAGACAGAGGATCACTTTGTCCTGCTCCCGGCATTTGACAGTGAAGGTGTAAACGTCTGGGAAGATTAAGTTCAGGGATTCCAGATTGTCGCGCCGATATAGCGTTCGCCTTCTGGGGTATCGTTATAATAATAGGCTGTTACAAGTGAGTCGTCGGGTCTCAAGACGGTGCGCGGATATCCGATATCTCCATTGCCTCCGTCATCGCGCAGGACGATGTCCTCGCTCCAGATGGTGCCTGTCGTATCACTGATCCTGGCGCGGATACCATAAGGTTCCGCGCGATAACCGTAAGTTAGAACGATCCGCCCATCCTTCAGAAGCGTCAGTGTCGGCGGGTTCCCCCCCTGGCCAGAAGCCGGTACAGGACGACCGACGTGTGTCCATGTCAGCCCATCATCTTCGGACAAGTACGTATCAATCCAGTGTTTTGACGCTGTAAATTCTCCGCGCTCCGTACAGCGCACAGCGACGAGAATATGCCCATTACTGAGACGCAGACTGGCTGGCATAATCTGAAAACCCGCAGGCTCATCACTTAGCCACGATAGAAATCCAAACTTGCGCCCGCCATCATAAGATCGCGCAGTAAATACGCGGCCTTCCAGCCCATTGCGCTTATTCGCCGTTAGAAATAGCGTACATTGATCCGGGCTATCTACCAGATAATCCGTCCGCGCAGCAATTCCGGTTTGCCCCCACATTGGGAGCCGAAAAGGCCCTTTCCACGACTGGCATCGGTCCTGCGAATAGTACCAGAAGGAACAGACTCCCGGCCCCAGGCCCGTTCTGGCACACATCAATGCGAAGTCGGGATGCGAAAAGTCCACATTGCCCGGACAATCTGTCGGCCCGTGTTTACCGTCCAGAACTTCACCTACGCGCAATCCCTCATTCATGTGTTCGTCGGCTGATAATCCGCGATTTCCCGGGGTTTTGCACGGCATGGGCGTCACCTGCCAGGTCTCGCCGCCATCCACACTTCGCGCCTGCATGTTTACGAATGGACGGTCTTTGTCTCGCGCGTGAAAACCGCCCTGGAGATCTGTATATCCCAGCGTAAATCCCAGCGCGATCTCGTCACCCCACGACCACACCCCGTAATTTGCGGGCCAACCCGCAAAACGCCCCGTTTCTCGGTACACTGTTACGTGTTTCATAATTTGACCGTGCCATCTTCCAGCATGCTCAACAGTGCGGAATCATCTACATTTAGAGGTAATTCAACTCTGCCCCGGCGACGACTCGACTCATAAGTTGCAAAAATCAATTCTGTTGCCTGGAGTGCTTTGCGCCCCGAAAGTTCAGGTTCGCGGCCGTTTTTTATGGCATCAACGAGGTCCAGCACAGCAACGGTTGTCGCATCGCGCTGACTCACCATACCGCTAAGATCCACATCTAAATCCTGGGTACCCGATACAACGCGGAGCGGGGGAGCATCGCGGCCCCCAATTTCAATGAACCCTTCGCTCCCGACCAACCGATTTGCAATGCCCTGCATCCTGGTTATACCTGTTACCAACAATCCCTCGCGCCCATTTTGATACCGAATCCAGGAAATTCCGCTGCCTTCCACGGGCGTCCCAAACACCTCGCGTCCACCTTCTGCGTCAATTTGCCCGATTACCCACTCGGCGGGTTCATCGTCATTGTAAAAGAAAAACATATCAAACCAATGCGTGCCCCAGTCGAACATATTTGGGCAATTGCCCTCAAAACGCCGCAGTTCGCCAATGGCGCCAGATTTTGCTATTTCCTTTGCCTTTATAAATTGCCCTGCAAACCGCCTCTGATGACAAAATGTAATGACCACGTCATTATCGACGCATGCTTGATACAGCGATTTTGCTTCTCCCCAGGTCGGTGCCATGGGCTTTTCGGCGTGAATCGCCTGAATCCCACTGCCCGCAGCATCTACAATCATATCGTGATGCAATCCGGTCCAGGTACACACACTTACAAAATCCAGGTCTTCTTTTTCCAGCATGTCGCGATAGTCTTCATAGCCATTTTCAACACCAAATTCTGCCATATACGCCAAACGCGGTGCCTCAAACGGATCGGCACACGCTACGATATCCACGTCGTCTGACGCGGTCCATCCGCGTGCGTGCGCTTTCCCTCGGCCCCCACAACCGATAACACCAGCTTTAAAATCTGCCATTTTTTTCTCCTGATAAATGATAAAAAGAACTGTTACCCAAATGAGCGGACACTGAGCACCACTCCTATGTTGTATAAATCGACGTCGCATCCACGACATACCCCTTCTGATTATCCACCACATTTAACAGGGGTTCTCCGGCGCAGAATCGACGCACATTTTCTACGATTAATGCCTTTCTGCGCTTGTCAATTTCGGGCGAAACACCCGCCACATGTGGCGTCAATATCACATTTTCCATGGACCACAGGGCGTGGTCTTGCGGCAACGGTTCCTCTTCATAGACATCGAGGCCTGCCCCACCGATCTGCCCGGATTGCAATGCGCTGGTCAGTGCGTGCAATTGGACCACTTTGCCGCGGCCGATATTGATTAGTATTCCCGTATTTCTCATCGCCCGAAACATATCCGCGTCGAATAACCCTTCGGTCTGGTCAGTGTGTGGCACGCATATCACGACAAAATCCGATACACTGACCATATCCGAAAGTTCATCTGGGGAATAAATACGCGCGATAAAATCTGGCTTTCCCTTTGGTGCGGGATCCATTCCCACCACGCGCATGCCAAATACCGGGCCTCGCTCGGCAACGGCTAATCCGATGCCTCCCAATCCAACTACGCCCAATGTCGTTCCCGCAAGATGGATGACCGGTGCGCCTTTTTCCCATTTGCTCTGAGATTGATTGCGAATATAGTGATGCAGTCCGCGCGCAAATGCCATCACCATTGAAAAGACGTGATCGGCAATCACATCGCTGTATATCCCGCGGATATTGGTCACTATCAAATCGCTTTGCCGCAATTCTGGAAAATAATAGCCATCCAGTCCGGCACTCGTCGCCTGCACCCACCGCAGTTTTTTCGCTGCCTTCAAGATCTGCGGTGACATGCCGCCGAAATAGGCATGTGCATCGCCAATTTCGGATAATAAGTCCCCTTCGGACTTCACAACCACAGTTTCTACACCAAGCTCGCGGATCTGCTGCATGTATTCATCTTCCAACGCCCGCTGCAATACCATTTTTATTCCCATTTGGATCTCCTTCTATGCTTGCCAGGGCACACTGCCATTTTGTTGCATTTCCGCCTGCAACAACTCGCCCATCTCCCGAAATGTGTCTTTTTGTGTTTTTGCCTGATCCGATGCCTCTTGAGGGTCATCGCCCAGATCGTAAAGTTCCAGTGGTTCAAAAGGACTGTTGTGCAGCAATTTGATATTGCCGCGTCGAACAGCGTGCTGGTTTAGTCCAAGAAATGAGTGGCCTCCGTCTTTTCGAACCCAGTACATCGCGCGATCAGAAAAATTCTGCGTTTCTCCTCTCAGCGTTGGCAAAATAGACAGGCCCTCGATCTGGTGGTTGACCGATACACCTGCTATATCGCAGGCTGTGGGGAACAGGTCCATGAGCATGGCAACGTTATCGCACACCGTGCCTTTCTCGATTCCATCTGCCCACATTGCACAGGCGGGTACCCGAATACCGCCTTCATACATCTGTCCCTTTCCGCCTTTTAAATCACCGTTGGTCGCGCCCACATTTAACTGTCCGCCATTGTCTGATGTGTAAATCACAAGTGTATTGGCGAGTTGCCCGGTTTGCTCAAGTGAGTCCAGAACCCGACCAATGCCCGCATCCATGTGCTCGACCAGTGCGATGTATTTCACCCGTTCGGGCGAGGCATCAGGCTCGCGCTGGCGCACTCGCTCAATCCAATCCTCTGGCGGTTGAATGGGCGTATGTGGCGCATTATAAGCCAGATAGAGGAAGAACGGCTGTGACGAATGCGCGTGTCCGCGAATCACGTCTATCGCCCATTCTGTAAACAAATCCGTCGCGTGTCCGCGCGGATCAATCACCTCGAGGTCTTTCCGCATGTAATTCTGGTCGTGCCGCAAATGCGTGTAATAATCGTCCATCATGTCGCCCAAAAAACCGTGGAAATGGTCAAATCCGCGCTTGCACGGGTGGTTTTCTGGTTCGAGACCAAGGTGCCATTTTCCAACAATTGACGTGTGATAGTCTTTTTGTTTTAGCATTGACGGCAATGTTACGGCATTTTGACTGAAATATCCCCAATTGCTCTCGGGATACGTGCGAATCACGCCAGGCACGCCAACCCGATCTGGATATCGCCCCGTCATCAATGCTGCGCGACTGGGGGAGCACACGGACGAATTTGCGTAGAACTGTGTCAAGCGAATGCCGTTTTCAGCAATGCGATCGATATTTGGCGTTTGAATATGTGGTCCCCGATGCGCTGAGATATCGCCGTAACCGTGATCATCGCCCAGTATGATCAAAATATTGGGCAAATGTGCCATTTACTTTCTCCTCTCCTTGTAAATACGTTCAATGAACGGTCCTGCGGAGTCGCCATGCTCCTCGTACGACCTTACATGTGCCGGAGCATTCGCCGCACGAGTTCGCGTTTTTCCGCGGGGTCTTTTGCCCAGCAAATTTCCTCAAATCGATCTTCAAATGTCCCTGAATTTTCGATCTTTCGATCGCGACTCAATTTTTGCAACTGCTCAAATTCACGGGTATCGAGTCTGTAGGACAGGCGGTTTAACGCAAATTTGAACCGTTTCGGATTTCGCAAAAAATAAGTGCCCAGTTCTCGGAGCATGTCGCTGTATTTCAAACCTTGCTCCGAAACAGTTTCCGCGAGTTTATCAGTTTGCATGACTAAAAGCCTCCTCTTACTCATTGGGACGTTTTCCAATTGTGTCCGCGAGGTGATCCATCAAATCGTCAAGTGCCTGACGGGATGCGCGATCGCGAAATGCCCCGTGCGCCGGATCGTTTGTTTCTACCATCCACTCATTGAGCGCGTTTCGCAAGTCCTGAATTTCATCGGCATAATTGGGATCATCAATCAGGTTGTTTAGCGCGTTGGGATCGTTCTCAAAGTCGTAAAATTCTTCGAGTACGCGATAGCTGAACAAATGATTTCGCGCAGCCAATTCCGGGTCGTTGGCTTCTGCTTCTTTCATCGCCTGCCAGGACCGGCCATTCTGGGATTCATTGCGAAATTCTCGCTCGCCATCGGACCAGGGGTTAAAGATATATCCGAACCGCGTATTTTGCACGCAGCGCATCGGGTAATTGCGCCGCCCCGAAGTCTGGTGAAATTGCGTGAAGACACGCTCGCATCCATCCTGTTTTTCACCCTGCAATACCGGCAAACGCGATTTGCCGTTGACACCGTCCGGGATATCTACACCAATCGCATCCAGCACCGTGGGCAAGTAATCTACCCCGGAGATAAAATGCTCGGTATCCACGCGCCCGGCTTGTATGACCGCGGGCCATCGCGCCAAAAAGGGTGTGCGTGTGCTGTTTAGATAACAATTTGTTTTTGCAAAAGGAAATGCCATGCCATTATCAGATAGAAACATCACGAGGGTGTTCTCCGCCACGCCCGCTTCGTCTAATACATCGAGCAATCTGCCCACTGTATCATCACAGCGGCGAACAGAGTTGTAATACTCGGCAATTTCCAAACGCACGTCCGGTAGGTCGGGCAAAAACTCGGGAATGACCACTTCTTCTGGATCAAATGTGCGCGAAGGTGGCACCGCAGGCGGATCGAGTTCGCTGTACCATTCGGGTTTGTCATTGCCGTAAAACGGGCGATGCGGATCGTGGGAATTCGCCATGAGGAAAAATGGTCGATCAGCATCTACGGCATTCTGAACAAAGCTTTTTGCATGCTGATAATACACTTCGGGATTGCGTCCCTGCCCCAGAGCGGTCTGATCATGCGCCATGTCCCATTGAAATGCCGCGTATGGCGTCGAGTGCGTCACTTTGCCTAAAATGCCCACATCATAGCCTTCGCCACGCAAAATATCGGATAGTATGGGGACGCCTTCGTGTCGCAAGTGATAAAAGCCCTCGCCTCCGCTGAGATGCGGATAGCGCCCGGTCATCAGTGCCGAGCGGCTCGGTTGGCATACTGCAATTGTCACATGACCGTGGTTAAATCGCAATCCTCCTGCAGCCAATCGGTCAATATTTGGCGTTGTCCCCGCTGTTGGGCAACCAAATGCTCCCACGGCATCCCAGTTCATGTCATCTGCTGTTATCAGCATAAAATTTGGTCTGTTCATTTTGATCCTTTTTTAAAAGGTGAGACGTGAGAGGGGTAAAGTGGTCCTCTCACCTCTTACTTCTTACCTGCGTTCCCTATTCTTCTCCATCGAAATATTCCGCCTCGGTTAGGCGGCCTAATTTCCCCGGTGGACGGATCGCCCATTTATCCGAGTCGGGATAATAGACCGGGTCGCTCACGGGATTGTCGGCAATGACATAATAAATCAGATCTTCTGTCTCACTCGTATTGCGAATCTGATGCGCGGTGCCGGGCGGTTGAACAAATGCATTGCCTGCTCCCACTTCAAATGTGTGATCATTGCGGCGCACGGTGCCCTGGCCTCGGAGCACGATATAAAATTCCCATTGTACCTGATGCGCGTGACATGGAAAATTTATCTTTCCTGGGGACAATCGCACCCATTCAACCTCAAATGGTTGTCCCGTGGTTTCCAATGCTCCGGAAATATCCTTTCGAGACAAACCGTATTTTCCCGTGCGCGATTGGCGCGATGTTTCCTCTATTTCCGATTCGTTGATTTTTTCAATCACTGCAATTTTCCTCAGAAAAGTTGTTCACTGCGCGTTCCATCCGCCATCCACATATAGCGATGCTCCCGTCATAAAGCTGGAAGCATCACTCGCTAAAAACAACGCTGCGCCACGAATTTCGTGCAACTCTGCCCAGCGATTTAATGCGGTCAATTCCAATAACGATTTTACCTTCTCGGGCGTCTTTAGAAGCGGTACATTGATCTCGGTCAAAAAGGGTCCGGGACACAACGCATTGCAACGCACGTTGGACTCTGCCCATTCCAAAGCCATTGTTTTTGTCATTCCGATTAATCCCGCTTTTGACGAACAATAGGCCGAGCGCTCTCTTAACCCGACGCCACTTAATGCCGACGCAATATTCACCACTGAACCCGACCCCTGTGGCTTCATAACCCGGGCAGCCGCTCGGCAACACAACCATACGCCGGTCAGATTGATATCGATCACTTGTTTAAACTCGTCGAGTGGAAAATCCTCTACGGGATGCCGAATATTAATCCCCGCGCTGTTGATCAACACGTCCAGCTTCCCGTATTTCTCGATGACGGTATCGAATACCCGATCCACATCTTTTTCATGCGTCACATCTCCAGCGATACCAATACTCTCTTGCCGTGTTTCTTTTGCGATCTCTGCGGCCACGCGGTCACAATCTGCCTGCGTCCGCGAACAAATGACGGTTTTTGCACCGGCCTGCGCCAATCCCATCGCCATTGATGCGCCCAATCCTTTGGACCCACCGGTGATCAAGGCGACCTTTCCATCCAATCGAAATAAATCCATTACATATATTTCTGACATGTTGTTCTCCAGTGGTCAGCAAAAATTTCCTGGATTGCGGCTTTAATCGTGCCGCAATGACGAGCGACCACAGGCTCCTGTGCCGTCCCTATGGTCTCAATGTCACCTTTACGGACTGCGTTCCGTCTGCGACGAGGTCAATACCCTTGTGAAAATCCTCAAGTGGCAATTGATGGGTTACGATCTGGTCCATTGGGAGGAGTCCCTGTTCCAGCATTCGAATGGCAATGGGATAACAATGAGGACTCAAGTGCGCGCCGTGAATATTGAGTTCTTTTGTATCGCCAATAATCGTCCAATCCGTTGTCACAGGCTCGCGCATCACGCTGAACTCGACAAATGTGCCGAGTTTGCAAATCATAAGCAGTCCCTGTTCTACTGCTGCGGGATGCCCGGTCGCCTCGATATACACATCGCAACCATAACCCTCTGTCAATTTATGGACTTCGTCAATCACATCCACCGAATTTGGATTCAATCCCAGATCTGCCCCACAGGCTCTGGCTATTTCCAATCGCCTATCACTTAGATCTAACGCAATTAACAAAGCGGGATTCTTCATTCGCGCAGCGGCAACCATACCCAGGCCCAGTGGTCCCGCACCGGCAATTACGACGGTGTCATTTAACTGAATATTGCCGCGTTCGACCGCGTGAATCGCACAGGCGAGGGGTTCTACGTAAGCTGCATGCGCGGTGGGAATGGATTTTGGGACGCGATAATTTAAGGCTTTGGCAGGCAATCTACAATATTCGGCCATTGCGCCAAATGTGGCCTGACGAAAGCCGTAAATATCGTGTACCATGCACATCCAGTATTGCCCGCGCAAGCAATAACGACACGCGCCACATGGCACAATCTGCTCCGATACTGCGAGGTCGCCGATCGCCAATCCGCATTTGTCACCAACTCCGTCACCCAGTGCAACGACCTCTCCCACAAATTCGTGCCCGGGAATAATCGGTGCCTGGCAATAGCCCTCGCGATGGGCATCGCCCCAAAACATGGGTGCTCCCTGATAACACTTCAAATCGCTTGCACATATACCGACCGCTTGCACGCGGATTAGAACCTCACCCGCCTCTACCTGTGGCACTGCGTATTCTTCCAGGCGATAATCTTCGGGCGCGCGGCACATCACCGCGGGCATTGTTTTTGGCAAATCACCCATATCGAATCCTTTTCTTGACAAGAGAAAGGCCTTAGGATACACTTTAACACTTTGACAGTATAAAGAAAAACGCAAAAATTTTCATCTCTAACCTTATGAGGTAAAAGTGGCAATTGGTATTGGCTTGATTGGCATGGGCGTTGTCGGTGGTGGTGTGGCCCGCATCCTTCGAGACCGGGAACGCGAATTCAAAGACGTTCGAGGTCTCGATCTCAATATTCGCAAAGTTGCTGTGCGCGATTTGTCCAAATCTCGTACAATTGATTTGCTTCCCGACCGTTTTACGACCAATCCCATGGATGTGGTCTCCGACCCTGCAATCCAGATTGTGGTCGAAGTGATGGGCGGGGTTGATGCGGCTTATGACCTCGTCCTCGCGGCGCTTCAAAATGGCAAAGACGTTGTTACGGCCAACAAAGCGCTTCTTGCCGAACGCGGCGACAGCCTCTTTGAAGCTGCGGTTCAAAACAATGTTGGGCTGGGCTTTGAAGCCAGTGTATGCGGTGGTATTCCCATTATTCAGACGCTCAGTCAGGGTCTGGTAGCCAACAATATTCAATCGCTTTACGGCATTCTCAACGGCACGACCAATTACATCCTCACCCGCATGACAGAAGCCGGAGAGGATTTTGATCCCATGCTCAAAGAAGCACAGGACAAAGGGTTTGCCGAAGCCGATCCCACTATGGACATCGACGGCACGGATGCGGCTCAAAAGCTCGCGCTTCTCTGTCGTCTCGCCTTCCGCCAGCGCGTCTCGTCCGGCGATATTCTCAAAGAGGGTATCTCTCATATTACCGCATTAGATATCGATTTTGCCCGCGAACTCGGCTATACCATCAAATTGCTCGGTATAGCCAGCGTGGTGGGCAGTCGCATTGAAGCGCGCGTGCATCCCGCCTTTGTGCCCCACGATGCACTCCTGGCCGATATTCGCAATGAGTTTAATGCTGTGGAAATTGTCGGTAGTGCGGTTGACGCCCAGGTCTTTTACGGCAAAGGCGCTGGCGAATTGCCCACGGCCAGCGCGGTGGTCGCTGACCTCGTCGCCATTGCGGAGCGGCGCAAAGACGGTCTTGGCCCCGCGGGAGCACCGCTTGCTCCGCTGCCCGAGGCAGACCTCGTTCCCATCGGCGATATTCAGACCGGTAGCTATTGTCGTCTTACTGTTCACGACAAACCCGGGGTTCTGGCGCGGGTTGCAGCACTCTTTGCCGGTGAAGGCATCAGTATAGAAACGGTCATTCAGCACGGACGCTCGGAAACAGAAGGTGGCACGGTTCCTCTGATCATGATCACACACGATGCTCCCGAATCCGCGATGCAACGCGCCATCACGCGCATCGGGAATTTGTCCGCGGTGACTGAAAAACCGCAGATTATTCGGATTTTGCATCCATGAGAGGATGAAAAAAGAAAAAAGCGGCAGAGATTTTTCTCTGCCGCTGTGTATTCCAATTTAAAATATTGTGTTGTTCACTTCCATCCTGTTCGTTTTTGCACCTCGCGCCATAATGCCTTCATCGTTCCGTTCTCCTCAGCCGTATTCTCATCTCCACTTTCACTTACTTCTTCAGATGTCGCGTCCACCTCGGTTTCGCCTTCTTCCTCATCTTGGCTGACCTGCGCCACATCGATCACCTGATCGCCTTCATCCGGGTTGATCAGGCGCACACCCTGCGTATTGCGCCCAATTACGCTCACGTCCGCGACTTTCTGTCGGATCAAGATGCCATTCTGTGTCACAATCACCATATCGTCGCGGCTATCTTCCGTCACGCCCATCACCGATACCACAGGACCATTGCGGTCTGTTGTTTTGATGTTGATTACGCCTTTACCACCCCGGTTTGTCAGGCGATACTCCGAAACTGGCGAGCGTTTGCCATATCCATTGGCACAGACGGTCAATAAATGAGACTGCTCTACGTCTTCGGGATTAACGACCACCATGCCCACCACGACATCATCGCCTTGCAAAGACACGCCGCGCACACCCTGTGAGTTGCGCCCCATAGCCCGCACTTTGTTTTCTTCAAAGTACACAGCCTGCCCGTGCTCTGTGGCGATGATCACCTGGTCGTCACCCCCAGTAATTGCGGCTTTGATTAGCTGATCGTCTTCCCGCACATTCATCGCAATAATACCACCTTTGCGCGGGCGACTATATGCCGATAGCGCGGTCTTTTTTGTCAGTCCCTTTCGGGTTATAGACAACAGATAGTGATCTTCATCAAACTCGCGCACAGGCACGACTTCGGCTACCTTATGTCCATAGGGGATATCCACTACGTTGACAATGGGCCGACCGCGCGCTTGACGCGTACCCCGAGGAATTTCATGCACTTTTAACCACACACAGTGTCCTCGATCTGTCAATACGAGGATATAACTGTGCGTGGAAGCCACGAATAAACTTTCTACAAAATCTTCATCTTTTGTTCGCATCCCTGTAATCCCGCGTCCACCCCGGTTTTGTGCGCGATAGGTGGATACTGGAATGCGTTTGATATACCCATTGTGAGAAATTGTAATGACCATATCTTCTTCGCGGATCAAATCTTCAATACTGAACTCAGAGGCCGCGAACACGATTTCTGACCGTCGCTCGTCGCCGTATTTTTCGCGCATTACACCCAGTTCGTCTTTGACGATTTGCATGCGCGATTCGCGGTTGTCCAGAATAGAGCGCAAGCGTTCAATCTCTTGCGTCAGGTCGGAGTATTCATCTGCTATCTTTTGCTGCTCCATGTTGGTCAATCGCTGCAATGTCATGGACAGAATGGCCTGTACCTGGCGTTCGGACAATTGGCGTTGTTCTTCTCCCGATAGGTGTTGTCCTACAAGCGATTCGAGTTGTGGTGCGGACAATTTGAGCTGTGTCAACGCACGCCGCGCTTCATTGGTATCATTTGAACTGCGGATAATACGGATCACTTCGTCGATATTGTCCTGCGCGAGTATTAATCCTTCCAGGATATGTGCGCGATCTTCAGCTACTCGCAGTTCGTATTCCGTGCGTCGTTTCACGACATCGTGGCGGTGGTCGATATAGCACTGTAACATATGCTTCAAGGTCACTTGTTGCGGCTGGCCGTTGACCAGCGCAACCATATTGGCCGCAAACGTCGTTTCCAATTGGGTGTGTTTGTAGAGTTGGTTCAAGATCACATCTCCGACCACATCGCGTTTGAGTTCCACGACGATGCGCAACCCGTCGCGGTCGGATTCATCCTGAATATTTGAAATCCCCTCAATGCGTTTTTCGCGTACCAGATCCGCCATTTTTTCCAATAGCGTTGTTTTGTTCACCATATAGGGGATTTCTGTGATGATAATGGTTTCCCGTCCGGTTTTGTCTTCTTCTATATCGGCTTTTGCCCGAATCCGCAGATGTCCGCGGCCCGTGGTATAGGCATCTAAAACGCCACCCATGCCATAAATGATGCCGCCGGTTGGAAAGTCGGGTGCTTTGACATATTCCGTCAATTCAACGATATCCAATTCGGGATTGTCGATTAGTGCGACGAGGCCATTGACGACCTCTCCCAAATTGTGCGGCGGAATAGCCGTAGCCATTGTGGTGGCAATGCCTACAGCACCGTTGCAAACCATGTTTGGAAACGCAGAAGGCAATACCTGGGGTTCTTCCAGGCGCTCGTCGTAGTTTGGGCGATAATCAACGGTCTCTTTCTCGAGGTCGTTCAACATCTCCTGACCCGGTCCGGCCATACGCGCTTCTGTGTAGCGCATTGCAGCGGGCGGATATCCGTCGATGGAGCCAAAATTACCCTGCCCATCTACGAGTGGATAACGCAGCTTAAAATCCTGCGCCAGGTGCACCAGCGTTGGATAGACAATGTCTTCACCGTGCGGATGATAATTTCCCGAGGCATGACCGGCAATATGAGCGCATTTTCGATGCTGCCGGTTTGCGCCCAGGCCGAGGTCGTTCATCGCTACCAGAATGCGTCTTTGCGATGGTTTCATTCCATCGCGCACATCCGGCAATGCGCGATTGACCAGTGTGCTCATCGAATAATCGAGCATGGACTTCTTCAACTCATCACCAATTTCAACAGGGATCACCCGCGATCGTTCTATCATCATTGTCCATCATCTCCTTTTTGTTATCAAGCGATCAGCCCCACAGGTTGTAATACGGGATAAAACGCGAGATGATCGCCTAACCAGCCCCCAGTCCCCAGCCCCCAGCCGCCGTCTCTACGGTCCCGACACATCCAACTCCGCTTCCAGTGCGTGTTCTTCGACGTATTTTCGCCTGGGCGCAACGTCATCACCCATAAACATTGAGAATGCGTGCTCTGCTTCCATTGTATCTTCTTCCGTAACGATTAATACTGTGCGCGTCTCGGGGTCCATGGTGGTTTCCCACAATTGTTCGGGATTCATTTCCCCCAAACCTTTGTAGCGTTGAACCGTCACGCCTCTTCCTTCTTCACCCAATTCTTCCAAAATTCGGTCTCGCTCGGCATCGTCATAAGCATAGCGTTCTGTGCGCCCTTTTTTGACGAGATATAAAGGCGGTTGGGCGATGTACACGCGCCCGTCCAAAATCATCGGACGCATATAGCGGAAGAAAAACGTGAGCAACAAAGACCGAATATGCGAGCCATCTACATCGGCGTCTGCCATAATGATAATTTTGCCGTAGCGCAGTTTTTCCACATCGAAGTCTTCCCCAACGCCAGCACCGAGTCCCAGGATAACGGGCTGTAATTTGTCGTTGCCCAATACCCGATCCAGCCGCGTTTTCTCCACGTTTAGCAACTTGCCCCACATGGGTAATATCGCCTGAAATGCGCGATTGCGTCCCTGCGCTGCCGAACCGCCGGCCGAGTCACCTTCCACGAGAAAAATTTCTGTTTCTTCTTTGTCTTTTGAAGAACAATCCAGCAACTTACCCGGTAATCCACCCCCTTCGAGTACGCCTTTGCGGCGCACCAGTTCGCGTGCTTTGCGCGCCGCTTCTCGCGCCCGAGCAGCATCAATGGCTTTTTGCAAAACCCTTTTTACCATACTGGGATTTTCTTCAAAGAATTCGCCCAATTTTTCTCCCACCAGTGATTCAACAATGCCGCGCACTTCGCTGTTGCCCAGTTTTCTTTTGGTCTGACCTTCAAACTGGGGTTCGGGCACTTTTACACTGACCACAGTGGTAAGCCCTTCCCGGGTATCTTCGCCTGACAGCGCGAATTTTTCATTTTTAAATACATTGTTTTTGCTGCCATAAGCATTTAATGTCCGGGTAAGGGCTGTTCTGAATCCAGTTTCGTGTGTTCCACCCTCAAGCGTGTGGATATTGTTGACGTAGCTCAAAATATTTTGCTGGTAGGAATCGTTGTACTGAAAAGCCACTTCGGTAACCACGCCGTCGCGTTCACCTTCAAAATGCACGGGATCGTGGAGTGCTGAACGCCCCTCATCCATATATTCCACAAAGGCTTTCAGACCGCCGTCATAGTGAAAAATTTCTTCAAAATCATCGCGCAGATCTTTTAATACGATGGTGAGCCCACGGTTCAAAAATGCCAGTTCGCGCAATCGATGCGCCACGATCTCCTGATTGTATTCAACGGTTTCAAAAATTTCATCATCCGGCTTAAATGTGGTCTTGGTTCCAGTAGATGATCCCGCACCAATATCTTCTACCTCTGTAACGGCCACCCCGCGTTCATAGCGCTGTGAATATACCCGTCCCTCGGGGTTGATGAGTTTGGAACACACTTCGACTTCACACCATTCTGACAGTCCATTTACGACCGAGACGCCCACGCCATGAAGACCTCCCGAAACCGCGTAATTTTTTTTGTCAAATTTGCCCCCCGCATGCAGCACGGTCATGACGACTTCCAGGGCAGAACGCTGTTCTTCTGGATGTTTATCCACGGGAATACCCCGGCCATTGTCCGTTACTGTAACCGATCCATCTGTATTGAGAAAAACTTCGATGCGATCGCAATGTCCCCCCATGGCCTCGTCAATGCTGTTGTCAACAACCTCCCAGATCAAATGGTGCAGACCATTAACGCCAGTATCGCCAATGTACATTGCCGGGCGTTTCTGCACTGCTTCAAGTCCCTTGAGAACTTGAATATCATCGGCGGTATAACCATTTTCAACTGCATCTGCCATATATGACTCCTGTGTGAGCGAATAGACGGAACGGCGTACAACTGGCCGTCTCCCAGGCCAGTTCATCAACGAATAGACGAATCAATTTTTAACCGGATTGTTTTTACCACATCACCGCCGACCTCGCGGTTCAATTTTTGACGTATAGTTTCGCGTTGAAGGCCCAACCAGTGACTCCATGTGGGGTTTTGTGCTGAAACAGTTAATTCCCCTTGCTCTCCCCGAAATCCATCAGCTTGCGTTACAGCAGCTATATCTTCACCCACAATTTCTTCCCACAGTGACAACACGCGTTGTTGTTTTAATTTTTCCGCAAGTCCCAAGCTATCTACCAACTGGCGAATGGCGTCACCTGCGGAAACCGGCTCGGATGCCCCACTATTCCGATACCTGTAAACACCGCTCTTGCGTCTATCTGTCTCGGCATTCATAACGTTTATTCACAATTTCAACAGCCGAAACCCATGTGCTTCAAAATCCAAATCTGGATCGCGCGCTGAGGTTACTACGACCTGCCCAAAATCGGGGATCAGGTTCAATACGGCTTTTGCCCGATTGGGATCGAGTTCTGAAAACACATCATCCATCAGCAAGACAGGGCGCCACCCGGTCTGTTGCTCTAAAAACGTCGCTTCGGCCAATTTCCAAGAAAGCAGGACCGTTTTCAGTTGGCCCTGGGATGCGAATTGATGTACGGCTTTGTCATCAAGCGTAAAAATCAGATTGTCGCGGTGCGGTCCTGTAAGTGTATATCGCAATTCGACTTCTTGTGGCAAGCGGGTCGTTAGAGCTTCGAAGAGTATTTCCCTGCCCTGATCGCGCGTTTCCAGGGATATGGGACTGCGGTAACTCGCTTTCATTTTTTCGGATGTGGGCGCGATGGCCTGATAGTATTCCGATAGAAGATGTTGTATGTCATTGAGTGCTTCGAGACGGCGAGATATAATGCGAGCACCCAAATTGGACAATTGCTCATTCCACGGTTCAACTTGTTCGGGATTTGATAATAATGCTGAACGGCGGTCTTTTAATAATCGATTGCGCTGCGCCAAAACGCGCTGATACCCTTCCAGATCAGCCAAATAGGACGCGCTTGATTGCGAAACAAGAATATCTAAAATACGGCGGCGCTGAGCCGGTTCCCGCAATACGAGATCTACATCTTCGGGGGAAAATAAAACAGCGTTGAATGCGCCAATAAGGTCTGAAAGGCGGGGAAGAGATGTCTCTGCAAGAGAGGCTTGTTTCTTGCCGACGAGGGGATCGTAGGCAATGCGAATGGGAAAGGAACGATCTTCGCGCTCTATCTGGGCGTCGATCACGAAATAGTTAGCACCCCACCTGAGCACGTCCCGATCTCTGGCACCTCGGCCCGATTTGGCCAGTGCCAAAAAGTACAACGCTTCTAAAACATTTGATTTCCCGCGGGCATTATCTGCCCAAATTGCCGTTTTTGCCTGATCAAATGTAAATTCAGCCTGCTCAAAGTTTCGAAAATTAGTGAGTTTAAGTGAGGAGACATACATCATTCATTGAGCCGCAAGGGCATAAGGAGACAAAGATAGTCTTCGCCTTCGAGTTGTTCTCCGGGTCTGATGATTCCCGCGGCCACAGCGCTGTCGAGTTCAAAGAGCACTTCGTCACAGTTAATGCGCCGGAGCACGTCTTGTAGATAGCCGGAATTATATCCAATGGTCATTTCATCGGCGTCGTATTCAACACCCATAGATTCGCGTGCTTCGCCACCTATTTCCTGGCTGGTCGCTGATAATGCGAGTTCGTTCTTTTGGAGTTCGAGCCGCAATTGATGGGTTTGAGCACTTGCCAGAATGGATACGCGCCGCACAGCAGGCAGCAATTGGCTGTTCGAAACGCGAAGGCGCTTGCCGTTGTTTTGGGGAATCACCTGTTCGTAATCGACATAGGGACCTTCAATCAGTCGAGAGAAAATCTGGATGGCGTCTTCGTCGCCCAGTGAAAAGAGCACATGGCTTTGCCCGAGTTGGACTTTTTGAAGATCTGCCCCCCCGCCCATGAGTTTAACCACCTGATTCAGAGCATGAGGGGGAACAATGGCCTCTTTATTTTCCTCGGGTAATCCATCCTGAATCCGCGAATATTTGACCAGGCGATGACCATCTGTTGCCACCATGGTCATGCGTCCATTACCAACCTGCCAGAGCACGCCTGTGAGCACCGGGCGAGTTTCATCGCGAGATACGGCAAAGACCGTTTTAGAAATCATCTCGCTGAGGACATTGCTATCAGCCGAAGAGTCCTCAGCATCCTCTTCTTCATCGGATAGAAACGTGATCTCGGGACCTTCAATCTCTGAAGGTAGTTCGGGGAAATCGTCAGATGGCACCGACATCAAGGCATAAGTTCCTTCGGCACCACTTTGGCGCTGAAGCGTTACACGACCTTCTTCGGCGGTGAGGGATAGGGATTCTTCGGGCAACTCGCGCACAATTTCTGAGAATTTGCGCGCTGGCACCGTTGTTGCCCCGGCGTCTTCGATGGTGGCTGAAAGTTTGCATGTTATTGATATATCGAGATCTGTGGCACTCAAACACACATCGCTACCATTGTTTGCATCTATCAAGATATTGGACAATACTGGCAATGCGGTTTTAGAGGGGACAATATCGATCACAGCCTGGATACCTTTGAGGAGTTCATCTTTTTCTATTGATACTTTCATGAATGCGTCTCTCCCAAGCGCGTCAAGCTCTTTGTGAATGATTTTTTGAGGTGTTGAATGAAGCGGTTTTTCAGGTTCAAAAATGATTGATTTTTTACCCAAATATAAACACTATAATTTACTGAATTTTAACGATTTTGTCAACCTTACTTTTTTTCTTAAAACCCTCTGTGTCCCAAAGAATTATCAGAAAAAAAAACAACAACTTAAACGGTTATAAATTCACGTCTTTCTGTGGAACAAACACTACGCAAAGTCATTCGCGAAGAACTCGGTTCATACTCAGTATAGGAACAGGACGTTAATTTTTGTTAAACGCCATCTTTTAAACTTCTCTAAATTCACGTCTTTCCGTCAGCCACAAGCCTTTGGCGATGACCGTTTCACCGGTGAAATTCTCCCAGTGTCTGGTATAGGTGTTCACCTGGTCGGCCGTTTGTTCGCACAGTGCTCGTACATCTTCGTCGGTTTTGACCACATTGGTTTTGTAATCGACGATTTTCCATCCTCCGTGCAGGCGATAGACCAGATCGATGACGCCTCGAATAATCTCGTTGGGCGAGAGGCTGTTCTCCGCTTGCGATACGGCAAAGGAGACTTCGGTATATACGGTTTCTGAAGCCTGTATTTCTGCCCATATCTCCGAGTTGCGAAATTGCTGCAATGCGTCCAGTGCGTTCGGCAAAAACTCGGCGTCTGCACCCGCCTCATTCAGCAAATGCGCGATATAAGGTGTGAGATCATCGGGCAATCGCCTGTTGATGGCGTCGTCAAATATCTGGTGGATCACGGTTCCATACGCTGCTCCTTTACCCGCTGGTGTTGCTGATCGCCCTTCGTCCGTATATGTGATGTCTGCCCGATCATCTGTCACCTGCGCGACTTTAAATGATTCTTTTTTCACAGTTTGCCAGAATTGATCTCTTTGCTCTCGTTCCAATTCCACAGACGGCGTTTTGGTTGATAGCGTCTCTGAGGTGGGATGCGATGAACGGTCGCCGTGCGCCAGTTCGGGCACATTTTTTAGATGGGGATAGAGCGGCGACCATGGCCCATGGTCGGGTTTTTCCTCGTAGGTGGATATTATGAGCAAATTTTCTGCGCGCGTTGCTGCTACGTAGAGCAATCGCAGTTCTTCGCCTTGCAAAAATTGCGTCTCTTCGGCTTCGGCGTCTTCCCAACCCACAGGCTCGGCAACGACCTCGCGTTGATATGGTCCGCGGGGTTTTGTAATGGGCAATGCCAAAAAGGGTTCGTCGCTGGTGCGGGATACGTGAAACTCGGGACCATAGCGCGTGTAACTCGTGTCATAGGGGTCGGCGAGGAAGACGATTTTGCCCTGTAATCCCTTAGCCTGGTGCAGGTTCATCAATCGCACGACGTTTTCCTGTGCGGAGGGGATGGTCATTTGTTCAATTTTGTAGTCTCTGTCGTCGATGAGGGCACGCAGTTCGGTCACTACCTGCCCCCAATGCAATCCCTGCGCTGTCCATTCGCGGACGAGAGATAAGATGCGGATGAAATTGCCGACATGTGTTGCGCCCATAGGCTGGGTATGTACAAAGGGCAGGAGGCCGAGTTTTTCTACACAGCGCGCTATGGCGGTATCGGGCGATAGGGATTGTAGCCATTCCGACGCGTTTTTGAGATGTTCATAAGCCTGCGCGAAGGTCCGGTGTAATTCTGGATCCATCCCTTTGGGCAGATCGCGTGTCCAGTTGAAAACACCGCCTGTTTTTTTGAATTCATAGAGGATATCATCTCCCAAGCCGACGAGACCTCCCCGCAAATAGGCGAGTAGTGGAAGCGGATTGTCGGGCATGTAAACGGTTTCCAAAAAATCCACGAGTGTATGCAATACGTCTGCTTCACCCAGACGATCGCCTCCCGTGATTTCAAAGGGAATGCTGTGTTCCTCCAGTGCCTGAGCGTAATGGGACAAATAGCCAGAGGTGCGCGTTAAGATGAGAAAGTCGCCCGGCGATGCGTTGGCGGTTTCTCCATTAAATACCACTTTGTCTTCTATAGCCGCTGCGATGAAGTTTGCAATTCGCTCGGCGTCTTGCTTCGCGATCTGGCTTCGGTTGTTGCGGAAGACTTTGTCGATTGAGATTCGGCGGATTGCGTCTGTTTCACCATCGGGTCTGTATTTGAATAGCGGCGCAAATTCGGCTTGATAGGGGGTTTTATGCGCGGCGAACAGGGGTTCAAATGCCGCGTTGATCCAATCACAGAGGGACCCCAGTGAGCGAAAGTTCGTGTTCAGGCCGACAATATCGCCATTGGTGTTTTCAATGCGGTTGCGGACGAGGTCAAAGGTTTCGACGTCCGCGCGACGAAAGCGATAGATCGACTGTTTGCCGTCGCCTACTAAGAATAAGCTGCCCGGGCGGGGGGTGAGTTTGCGCCAATCGGTTTCTTTCAGGTTTTCGCCAGTTAAATACAGCAATATTTCAGCCTGGATGGGATCAGTGTCCTGAAATTCATCTACGAATAGACAGTGATATCGTTCCTGAAAGTGACGGCGCACTTCGGGGTGATGGCGCAGTAATCGCGCGGCCAGTTCGAGGAGGTCTTGAAAGGTAAGGCGTCCGGTTTCGCGGCGGGTTCTGGCGTATTCATCGACTGCTTTATCGACATAGGGAGCGGCAAATTGGTAGATGTATTGTCGCCATTTGGTGAGGGTGGGGTTGAGTATTTCGGTTTGAAATTCGGGGAATAAGGTGTCTCGCAAGTGCTTTGCAAAATCCTGATTGGGCGTCCAGCTTTTCAGGGTGACACCGAGGTTGCCTGTGAGTATTTGCAAGAGGGCGATGCGATCCGCGTCGGACTGAATCCCCCGGTTCGACAGGAATAATCGCGCGCGCATCAATGCCGTCTGGAGGGCATCGCGTCTGCCGAGGAGGGGATCGGGGATATAGGCTTCTGTGCGTTGTAGAAAGGCTTCGAGTTTTGAAACTGCGGTTGATAAATCGGGTTTTTGGACTTGTTCGCATACGAGGTGTACATCGCTGAACTGGTAGCGTCTTTGAAAAAATCCATACAGGTCTTCCGGACGCAGGCCCAGTTCTTCAAATTTGGCGAGTTGTGGGTCTTCGGATAGAAAACTCTTTTGGACAAATTGATCCCACGCTTCGCGGCGCATGACGGCTTCTTCGCGCTCTTCGACTTCTGAAAAATCGGGTGGCAAGCCCGCTTCAACGGGACGTTCGCGCAATAACTGGCCGCAGAATGAGTGTATGGTGCCAATAAAGCATTGATCTACTTTTTCAAGTGCGTTTTGAATGCGGTCCAGGTCCTTACCGTTTGCTTTTTGGGCGCGCGATTTTAATTCACTGAAGAATCGCCCGCGCATTTCACCCGCGGCTTTGCGCGTGAAGGTGATGGCGGATAGTCGATCTACGGCTACGACACCTGTTTGCACGGCGTTCGCCATCCGCTGCACCAGCGCATAGGTCTTTCCCGCGCCTGCCCCTGCGAGCACCATCATATTGCGATCCAGTGCTCCGGCTATTTTATCGCGTGCTTGTTGATCTTGAAGGGTCATAGGATTAGTAGTCAGTAGTCAGCGGTCAGTAGTCCATCCAGTCCCCAGCCCCTAAATTCCCATCCAGCGATTCAGGCTGTCCAGTAATGGCGCGAAGTCAGCGTTGTCGCCCATCTCTTCACGCGCGTCGGCGAGGCCGTTGGCGTCCAGGCGTTCTTTGCTGCAGACGCGGTTGTAGATGCAGTAGTCGCATTCTTGGGATTTTTGTATGTGAAAAAAGCCGCCGTTTTCTACCAGTTTGAGCAAGGGGCGTAACACATTGGCGAGTGTTTCAGGTGCTGGTGGCGTTTCTGCAAGCCGACGGCCGTGTTCTCTGTCGCCGGGAAAGACGTAACCGGATAATTGTACGCGACTCGGTTCGTTCTGCTGTCTTAAGATCGAATTCAGAGCATAGGCATATAAAGCCCATTGCAGATGCGTGCCGCGTTTGAGCAAGTCCCGTTCGTCGTATTGCGCCATGGATCCGGTTTTGTAATCCCAGATTACAAAGTTGTCTTCGACGCGATCTACGCGGTCAATGCGCCCTCGGATGCGAAGCGCGACGTCTTCTGCGAGTGCGAGTGTCACTGGGGGTTCGCTATTTAGCCCGCCCGATTCGCCAAATCCGAAGCTCACTTCGAATCCGATGGGGTCGGCGTTTTTTTGGTCGGACTCGACGGCCAAAAATACCTGCGCGGCTTGCGATAGGCGTTTGACGTCGGCGCGATACGCCGCTTCGTGTTCAACGGGGTGGGTTTCTTTTTTCGATTCTATTTCTTTTTGCAGGAGTTCCTGGATAAGTATTCCGTGTCGGTCGCGATCCGGGCGTTCGCCCCGCGCTTTTAGGGTTTGCATGAATTTGTGAAATAGGCTGTGTAACAGAGCGCCATAAGACAGGGGGTCGAGCCACCGCGTGGGGTCGGTTTCGGCTTTTTCTATGGGTTGGATTTCGAGCACATAGTTCAAAAAATACCGGTATGGACATCGGGCGAGCATTTCCAGTCTTGAGGGTGAAAAGATGCGGTTCTGTGCGGTAATCGCCAATTCGGGTGTAGATTTACCGAGCCATCCATCATGGGTCGTCAGTCCATCCCATTCGCGATTTTGACGCGCCTTTTGTCCAGAGACCAGATAGGGGAAGGTTCGATTCACAACGGATTCGTAGTCGGTAGAGGAATGGTGTGCCATCAATGTCTCTGCATCGTCCAGTGCCTGTGCAGGATTTTCGGGCAAGGCGCGTGTAACAGGTACAGGGTCAATGCCCATCTGTTCGGCTGCTTGCTGAAAGAGTGCGGCGGGGTAGCGTTCCCTACTATCGGATAGGCTTCGGTGGCACGATAACAATGTCACTTTGTTAGATGCCATGCCCAATACGCGAATGAGATGCCACACTTGCTCGGCGGGTCGCGTGCGGCGCAATTCCAGTTCACCGGATACGCCCGAGCGCTCGCCATCTAATAGTATGGGATCTTCTGTTGCACCGCCGGGGAAGGTGGCTTCATCCATGCCCGTGATGTAAATATGTGCACGATTGGTGTATCCAGCGCACGGAAGCGGGGCAATAGATAGATGTCCGGGTTTGGCTGCTTCGGCTTTAAAAGAAAGGTTGGCGATCAGTTCTGTTAGACGGTTTGCCAGTCGGCGCACAGGTGCTTTGCGGCGCACGGATTGAGCTATGTGGTGCAAGCGATCCTGGATCGCGGTGAGGACCTCTTCTTCGGCGTTTGTAAAGTGTTTGAGAAATTGCAAGCCAGCATTGACCAATGCACCGAGCGATACACTGGGGCTTTGGGGGATCAGGTCGAATAAGCGCGTCAGTTCTTCTTCAACGGTTTCGATCTCTTCAAGGGTCAATCCGCGATAACCGCTTTCCGAATTTTCGGCTTCTCTATCGCGCATGTCGGCTTTTATCTGGTTCAGGGCATGAAAATATCTCTGATGTCCCCCGCTTTCGCCAATACGCGCTTGTTGGAGGACGGTTGCAATTACAGGTGCGCCTTCGGTGGCGATCAAGCCCGCGCGACACATCATGATCAGTTCGTCAGCAGGGGTTCCCGCGCCTACCCAATGGTAGAAGTTCGCCAGTGCGCGACCGGTTCGGGTTGTCGATATGGGCATGCCTTCGGCAAATGTGGCGGGTAGTCCATATCGCTGAACCGCATCGCACAACAGGCTCACATAAGGCATTTTCGAGGTGTATGCGATTTCGACGGTGTCCAGGGGTATGGAGCCCGATTTTATGTCGCGCAATACGGCGCTGATTTCTGTTTCTGTGCCCAGGGTTTCGCACAGTTGGATTTGAGATTTATCTCTGGGGGTCAATCCCGATATGAATATGTTTCTACCTGCTCCTATTTTGCCCGTGGCAGTGGGATAGGGCGTGTCTTCAAAGCGCACGGCTGCACTGTGCGGTGGGGGCGATATGCCCATGTCTTTTCCCCCGATGCGCCAGATATATCCCTTTGTTTTTTCTTGAATATAGGAGAATGCCAGCCTGGGTAATGGCGTTTCGTCGAGGATGGCATAGTGCGTGTTTTGTGAGGGTGATTTTAGATGTTTCAATGCGCGTTGATACAAGACGGCGTTGTCGTAGAGGCTGTCTCTTTCAAACGCCGCGCAATATGTCTGATAAAGGCGCTGCAATAGTTGATGTCGCTGATCTTTCATAGAAAGTTCGTCGGGTTCCAACCCCGCTGTACGCAGGACGCGCAATGTGCGCAGAAATGGGCGCGTGAGTGCGGTGGCCTGTTGCGCGAAGTAATCGTCGTTGACTTCGCTTACAGCCTGGGGAATCATTTCGTCGAGCCAGAATAGATCCGCGTCTTGCGCCATGCGCGCATGCCCTTCCGCGATGAGCAGGGCACTCGCATCTTTTTCCGCGAGACTGCGCAGGGTTTCGATTTGCAAGTTCAGCCACGAATAACCCGTTGCCGCAAGTGCGAGTGTCAGGTCGTGCCCTATGGTCATGGCAGGGACAATCAGGACTTTTGCGTCGATTGGATGCGCGTCACAAAACGCTTTTATTTGTGCGAGGTGGTATTGCATGGGAGAATTCCTTACTCATATCGCAATGTCTCTACAGGATTTGTCCGGGCGGCTTTCCACGCTTGCGTGCTTACGGTTAATAGTGCGATTCCCAATGTGAGGAGGCTTCCGAGCACAAATGGGGTTGCGCTGAGTTCGATCCGATAGGCAAAATGCTGCAACCACCGGTCCATTGCCAGATAAATTATTGGATAGGCGATTAGATTTGCTATTCCGACGAGGATGATAAAGTCTCTGCACAGGAGTATTATCAGGTTCCAGACGGATGCACCCATTGCTTTGCGTATGCCTATTTCTTTTGTGCGCTGTTCTGCGGTGAAGGCTGCCAGTCCAAATAGTCCCAGAGATGCTACAAAAATAGCGATGATAAATGCCGCGCTGAATATTTGCCCCGTGCGCTGGTCGTCCCGATACCAGCGTTCCAATTCGTCGGCCGCAAAGGCAATGGCAGGGGCGCGATTGGGAAGAAATTCCGTCCAGGTGCGTTGTAAAAATGCCATTGTTTCGGGGGAAGGTCGAATTCGCATGGAGAGGTGGCTGAGGCGATACCACGCGGCTGTGATGACCAGTGGCTCGATGGTTTCGTAGAGGGGTCGATAGTGAAAGTCTTTGACCACGCCGATTACATGTCCTTTTCGGACGTGTGAGTTTAACACTTTGTCCACGGGATCTGTCCAGCCAAATACTTTTGCTGCTGTTTCGTTTATGACGAATAATTCGTCGGGTTTGCCGCGTCTTTCCCACGCCCGTTCCGCATACGTGCGGTCGTAATTTCGCCCGGATAGCAGGGGTATATCGTAGCAGTCTATAAATGCCTCGTCTGCACCAAATACCCGCACTTCAACGCCCCGGTCTAGGTCGCCTTCCGGGAAGAACCACTCGCGGTTGGGCCAGCTATTTCCCGGCAGGTCTGATGTTGCCGATACGGTCGAGATGTTCGGGTGTTGTGCGAATGCGTCTTTGACCTGAAGATACCGCTTTTGCAACTGTCCGCCATTGTTTTGATATCGGTCTTGCCGGAAGATTGAGGCGACGACGACATCATCTTTGTTAAATCCCAGGTCTTTTTCCCGTATCAATCTCATCTGATCGGCTACAATGATGGTTCCTATGATTAATATAATCGAAATGGCAAATTGCAACACGACGAGTCCTTTTCGCACGCGGGCTTGCGCTGATCCGGCTTTGATTGCTCCGCCTTTCAAAACGGTTGTGGGTTCGAATGCGGAGAGGTAGAGTGCGGGATAGCTTCCCGATAATAGCCCGACGAACAGGGTGATGCCCAGGATCCAGAGGGTCAATCCGCTGTTTGGTGTCAGGTTTTCCTGCACAAATGCGCTGAATGGGGGCAGTGCGAGATATACCAATCCGAGGGCTATACAGGCGGATAGGGCGGATAACAGGAGGGATTCGCCCAAAAATTGTTTCACCAGATGCGAGCGATATGCGCCCACGACTTTCCGGAGTCCCACTTCTTTTGCGCGACTAACGGATCGGGCTGTGGACAGGTTCATGAAGTTGATGCAGGCTATTGTGAGGATAAAGAAGCCCACGAGTCCCAGCAGGTAAATTTGTTGTATGTCTTTGTAGGGTCTTCCCGCGTCGCCCGTAAATCCGGGCATATCGATTTTGGAATACAGGTGCATGCGCGACACGGGATGGAGATAATAGCGCACGGTTTCGCTTTCGTCTTCTGCGATTTCCGCGTAGCGTTCGACCATTTCCGCCAATTTGGAGGCGATGTCTTCGGGGTTGGCTCCGGGTTTCAGGCGCAGATATGTGTTTGCCGGGCGCGAGTACGATGGCGACAACCAGTGATCCCACGATCTGCGCTGGCGAACGCCCTGCGGCATGGTGGCGGTGATGAAGTCGTATTGAAACCGGGAGTTGTCGGGTGCTTGTCGAATGACGCCCGTGATTTGATATGTGCCGCCAAACAGGTTGTGATCTACGGTGATTGTTTTGCCAACTGGATCATCGGTCCCAAAAAATTTTCGGGCGATGGGTTCTGTTATGACGACGGAGAATGGGTCCTGTAATACGGTTTGAGGATCGCCTGTCAATACGTCGATGCCGAAGAATGCGAATACGTTGGGGTCGCTTAGCCAGAACATCTGTTCAAACGATTTTTCTCCGGCGATTACCCATCTGAGACCGGCCCAATACCGCGTCGCGTCTTCTATTTGCGGAAATTCTTCGGGCAACACGGTTGCCAGTGGTCCCTGCTGGCCCGTGTTCCACGCGATTCGCCCGTTTGCATGGCGGGTTTGTTTCATGACGCGGTAGGTGCGCGCTACTTCTGGGCGAAATCGGTCGTAGCTCAGTTCATAGGCGATGTAGATCGCGAGCAATACCGCACACGCCATTCCAAGTGCCAGTCCCGACAGGTTGATCAATGAATAGCCCGGGTGTCTCAATAGGTTGCGGAGGGCAATGGTGAGGTAGTTTTTACTGAGGTAGAGGGTTTGTTTCATGGGATATATAGTCTTGATGTTGTTGTTTGGTCTTTTTTATCTTACTTAGAGATGTATCTTTGTTCAAGGAGTTTTTCGTTGAACTACATAAAAATAAGGGAAGCAATCCGATGGAATATGGTAGCCCAATTTTATATAAGCGAGTGGAGGTTCCGCCCGAGTTCTGCGTCACGGCAGAGGAGGGTACTTATGGCGGGGATATTCGGATGGGCGATCTCGAGGGAAATGGACGGGCGGATTTTCTGGTGTACCGGTCGGTTGACGATGCCCATGACGGCGGGGGCATGAAGCCCTGTTTTCTCGGTGCGTTTACCGCGGATGGCGAGGTTCTATGGCAGGTGGGAGAGGGAGGTGTCCAGCCGAGCCGGCCCGGTCCTGTCGCTATTTGCGATATTGATGGCGATGGCGCTGAGGAAGTTATCTGTTTTTTTCTCGATTCTGCAGTTGAGGCGGATCCCGATTCAATGGCAAATGTGGTTGTTCAGATTCGGGACGGGGCGAATGGCGATCTCAAGAAGCAGGCAAGTCCCGTTGAGTTGCGGATGTGTCGGGGACGGGGGGCGAATTGGGTGCATCAGCGTATTATGATTGCCAATTTTCGTGGGACGGATACGCCTCGAGATTTTGTGATTAAGCTCGGGGGCAAGGTCATTGCTTTTGATGAAGATCTTCAGGTTTTGTGGACCTATGAATCCGAGTGGACAGAGTATAGCCGATGCCCGGCGTACATTCCCTCGGTTGGAGATATTGACGGCGATGGCAGGGATGAGGTGAATGGCGGGTATTTTCTGTTAGATTACGATGGGACGGTTCTGTGGGAAGAGCAACTTGGATGGAATATGGATTCGGTATCTATCGCGGAGTGGGATAACGGTCAGATGCGCGCCATTTGCTCTGGCTTTGGGCATGTGATGGACGGTTGTGGGAATGTGGTTCTGCGACTTGGCGAGGAGAAGGTGCCCCACGGTCAGGAGGTGAGGGTGGCGCGGTTTAGCGTGCGCGATCAGTCTCCCCAGATGGTGATTCGATATCAGGGCCACAATACGGATGTTATGGTTATTGATACAAAGGGGAATTGTCTCAATGATTTCCGCCTCAATCCTTCGCCCAACAATACGGGTATGGAGGTCGTGTACTGGAATGGATCGGACGCGGACGCGCTTCTGTACAATGGCGGGATGCTATGGCTACCTCTTGAGGGGACTTCTATCTCTCTGCCGGATCTTCCGGCGCCCGAACCCGTTGGACGCATGGCGTGGTATCACTGCATTCCGGCAGATGTGTGCGGAGATGAACGGGAAGAACTGGTTTTGTACAATCCATGGGATACCGCGATCTATATTTACACCCCACATCCCCTGGATGAGAGTCAGTATCGGGGATATCAGTCCTCTGCGCGACAATACAATGTGAGGCTGATGGATTAGGACATACCAGAGGTGCAAGTTATTTATTGCACTACTGGTCACTATTTGTCAACAGCTTTGTTGACAAATAGTAGCAAAAAACAACAAGAAAGCACTAACATCATAATAAACAGGTCTTTGCTTGTAGTTCATCAACGAGCACTTTCTGGTTTTCTGAGTAATCCACGGGTATTTCGACGAGGTGTACGCCGCCTTTGGCATAACATTTCTCTATCAGGGGTACGGTCATTTCTGTGGATTTCACGCGGTGCCCATGCGCGCCATAACTGTTGGCGTACAGGACAAAATCCGGGTTGTCGAATTCCAGTCCAAAATCGGGAAGCCCCATTCCGTATTGTTTCCAGCGGATCATGCCGTAGGCATTGTCCCTCAAGATCAGTACGACGAGATTGAGGTTGAGTCTTACGGCTGTTTCCAATTCCTGGCTATTCATCATAAAACCACCGTCGCCACAAATCGCCATGACCCGCCGGTTGGGATAAAACCGCGCGGCTTCCATTGCCGAGGGCAAGCCCGCGCCCATAGTGGCGAGGGCGTTGTCCAACAACACGGTGTTGGGTTGCGTGGTTGGGTAGTTGCGCGCAAACCAGATTTTGTACACGCCGTTATCCAGCGCAATGATGCCGTCTTCGGGCAGGACTTTGCGGACGTCCCAGACGAGACGCTGTGGTTTTACTGGAAAGCTGTTGTCGTTTTCTCCCAGACGAATGTGTTCCTGAATTTGGTCACGGATGCGCATGTAATAGTCAAAGTCGTGCGAGGCTGTTTTGCCGGTTTTGTCGGCGAGGCGCTGGATCGTATTTGCAATGTCACCTACTACTTCCAGTTGCGGAAAATAGACATTATCTACCACGGCCGATTGAAAGTTGATGTGGATTACCCGGGTTGCCCCTTCGTCGTGTGACATAAAAAATGGCGGTTTTTCCACGACATCGTGCCCGACGTTTATGATCAGATCGGCGCGTTCAATGGCGCAGTGGAGATAGTCGCCATCGGAGAGTGCTGCGGTGCCCAAAAACAGGGGGTGGAGACCGCCAACAACGCCTTTGCCCAGTTGGGTATTGAAAAAGGGAATGCCGGTTTTGTCGAGGAAGTGCGCCACGGATTCCCAGATGCGCTTGCGGTTGGTGCCCGCGCCCAGGAGGAGCAAGGGCCGCGTGGCTTCTTTGATCATTTTTACCGCGTCGTCAATGGCGCGTTCATTGGCGTCGCCGCGCCTGCATGTGCTGATGTTAAAGACCGGCGTGGTGTTTTCATCAACTGGCTCTTCGGCGACATCTTCCGGCAATTCCAGATGTACGGCACCGGGGCGCTCTTCTTGTGCGAGGCGAAATGCCTCGCGCACCATGGAGGGGATCATATCTACGTTGACAATTTGTCGGGTGTATTTTGTGAGGGGTTCCATCATGCTCACGACGTCGATAATCTGAAATTGGCCCTGTTTGCTCTTTTTGATGGGTTTTTGGCCCGTGATCATGAGCAGGGGCATGCCGCCCAGTTGGGCATACGCGGCACCTGTCACAAAATTGGTCGCGCCGGGACCGAGCGTGGCGAGGCAGACGCCCGCTTTGCCCGTGAGTCGTCCATAGGTCGCAGCCATAAACGCAGCCCCCTGTTCGTGGCGCGTCAAGATGAGTTTGATGCTCGATTTGCGGAGAGCTTCCAGAAAGGCGAGATTTTCTTCTCCGGGCACGCCGTAGATATATCCCACGCCTTCATTTTCCAGTGCTTTGACAAATAGGTCCGAAGCGTTCATGGTGTCTCCATTTTATGCGATAGGGACACTGCGTCCCCTCATTTTGTACTGGTTGAGCAGATCGGTCAATTGCGATACGATTTCGGGGTGTTGTGCGTAGAGGTTTTCGCGTTCTCGGTAGCCGGTTTCCATGTCGTAGAGTTGGCCGGGGGCATCATCTGGGGGATCGTCGGGATAATCGTTGCCGCCGGAGCTTTGATGGAGGAGCAATTTCCATTTGCCCTGGCGGATGGCAAATTCGCCTTTGGAAGAGTGGTGTACGGTGGCTTCGCGGATGGATGTCGCGTTCTGGCTCGTGAGGACGGGTAGGATGCTGCAACTGTCTTCGCTGGCATTTTCAGGGAGCGAATGGCCGACAATGTCGGCGGCTGTTGCGATGAGGTCTGTGAGACATATTATTTCGTTGCTGAAGGATCCCGCGGCGACTTTTTCGGGCCAGCGGGCAATGAATGGGATGCGATGCCCGCCTTCCCAGTTGTCGCGTTTGCAGCCTCGGAAGTGATAGGCACTGTAGTGGTTGTATTCTTCTTTTCGCGCGTGCATAAAGCGTTCGGGTCCGTTGTCGCTGGTAACGATAAAGAGGGTGTTGTCGGTGGCGCCGGCTTTTTCAACAGCGTCTATGATCTGCCCAACTGCCCAGTCGCATTCGACGACGAAGTCGCCGTATTTGCCAGCTTGGCTTTTGCCTGTAAATGCTTTGTTTGGCGCGATGGGTGTGTGCGGTCCGGTTACGGGATAGTAGAGGAAAAAGGGCTGTTTGTCTGCTGCGGTTTCTTCGATGAAGGAGACCGCTTTTTTTGTGAGATCCGGGATGACGTGTTCGGGTTTGAGGCCCGGGGCAGCGTGTCCCTCTCGGCCGAAGAGGCCCTGGGGAGCACGGGCTGTTGGCGCACAGATTGTGTGGTTGTTTTCAAGATAGACATAAGGCGGCATGTCCAGGGATGCGGAGATGCCGTAAAAATAGTCGAATCCGAGGTCGCACGGTCCGCCGGTAAATGGACGGGTGAAGTCTATGGCTTCGCCGCGGTCCCATCCCAATCTATAATCTTCGAGGTGCTGGACGCCTTTTTTGCGCGTCCAGTTCAGTCCCACATGCCATTTGCCGATGCAAGCGGTGTGATATCCGTGTTGTTTGAGCAGGGAGGCGACGGTCAGGCGGTCGGGTTCGATGAGGGGTTCTGAGTATCCGTTGAGGACGCCGTTTTGCAATCGGGTGCGCCAGCAATAGCGTCCGGTTAAGACGCCGTAGCGCGAGGGGGAGCACACAGCGGAGCAGGAATGTACATCGGTGAAGCACATGCCTTCAGCGGACAGGCGGTCCATATTTGGGGTTTGGATTTTGGATTCGGGATTGAGGTAGCTGATGTCTCCGTAACCGAGGTCGTCAAAGAAGATATAGACGATGTTGGGGTTGGACATTGGGATCTCCGGATGGTTTTAAAAAATAAGGTTTATTCGGCGGGCGCGATGAGGATTTTGTCGCCCTCCTTACACCCAAGTGTCTTTGAGGCGTTTTCGTGGTTGCGAGCAATCCTCAAGCGGCCTTCCGCTGTCAGGAATGCAACCCACTCTCCCCGCGGTACGTCTCCATAGGTGGTGGCAAGCAATACTGTGAACGTCTGCGCCCCATAGCTGACCTGGAAACGGGTTTTGGGAGAGATACCAAGTTGCTGCAGGTCGCCCTCGATAAATTCGGTGTTGATGTTGCCGTAGGTCGAGGAGAGACTCTCTACCTTTGTGTAAGCCCCACCTTCCACAAATTCCGCAGACGACACATGATCCGGAGCGATGGTCGCATCTTTGTCTCGTTCTATCGCACCGGTGTCCAGATAGGCGTCGAGCGCACGCAACGCGGTTTCTTGTTCGATCTCTCTGAGATTCACGTGTCCGTCGCGTGCCACAGACCAGAGCACTGGCACACTCGGTGCCTTGACCGCTTTCTGGATATACGCTTGGGGTCCCGCCACTTCACTCTGGTTACTGACGAAGAGCAACGGGAGACGTGGCGTATAATTCCATTCGTGGGGGTGCTCTGCATCTCGCACTTGCAGTGCCGCCCCCAACGCGAGCAAGCCGTCATAACCTTCGGGAGCGGTTTCGGCGATCAGGGTCGCGATCGCACCGCCCATTGAGCTACCCTGTACAAGCAGACGTTTGGGCGCGCCATAAGTTTGGACAATATGCTGGCGTAGCAGTTCGATGTCCGCTGCTGCATCGACGACGATCGCTCCGTTGCGGCGGTAGCTGGTAGATGCGATCATCCAGCCATCGGCAAGCAGATGCTGGTACGTGGGTGACTCTGTGCGAAAGTCGGCACTCAGGGGCGCATTTTCAGGGCGATAGCCGTGAGCCAGCAGCAGGAGTTTCCCGTTCCAGGACTCCGGCACGGCGATGACGAATTTTGATTGCTGGAGTTGACCTTCTTCGGTGCGAAATTTAACGGCCTCTGCGGCTGGGGCGAGCAGTCCGCCGATGAGCAGGAAACAGCACACCCCTTGCACGAGTGTTGAACGGTAGATCGTTTTCATGATGGCTCCTTGAAGGTTCCAATGGTGTTTTGGTCGATATCATTCTGTTCTCTGAGGATTTGCTTTTGGAGGTATTCGGGCAGTTTGAGGACGCGCTGGAAGTAGGTGGGTTCGTCAAAGCGCAGGTTGTTGTTTTTGAAGAGGGGACGGTCTGTGTCGCGGCTGAGGTCGCAGTCGAATCGGGCGAGGACGGATTCGCTCATGCTGCCTCCGCCGTCCGGGTTGATGTGGCACAGTCCCCAGGTGATGCCGCGGCCGTCGCCGTTGTCGGCAAAAGCGTCGGGTACAAAGGGTCCGGGGGCGACGGGGGGTACCTGGAGCAGGGATTTCATTTCGAAATGGAGGCCATCGGGCGCGTATTGTACGGTGTTTTTTTCGGGTCCGTCCAGGCTGACGATTGCGGCGATGCCTTCTTTGTAGGGCCAGAGGCAGGTTTCGTGGCCGGAGTTGAGGACGGGGTTTAGCGGGGATTTTTTGTATGGTCCTTCCGGATGATCGGCTATGGCGACGCCCTGAGCGCGGATGATGTTTGCGCCGCCGCGTTTTTGACCGGGCGAGCCTTTGTAATACATGTGGATTTTGCCTTTGTAGATGAGGGGAAAGGGGTCGTGGATGCAGTTGCAGTCCCAGTCGTCGGGTCCGCCGGGTTCCACAATGGGCCTACCCAGTCGCGTCCAGGGTCCATGGGGAGAGTCGGCGGTGGCGATGGTGACGGGACACGAGTCGCCGCCCTGAATGACTTCGCTGTATGCCTGGTGGTAGAGATAGTATTTGTTTTTCCAGACGAGGATGTCGGGGGTGCAGTTTGAGCGCCAGCCAAATTCGCCTTTTGGTGGGCGCGTGGCGGCTGGTCCCTGTTCTTCCCAGTGAAAGCCGTCTTCGCTGGTGGCATACCAGATGTCTGTGAGGTCCCAATCGACAGAGGGGATGTCGTCGGTGGCGTTTTCGTGGCCGACGGGCGGGCCTTTTGTGCGTCGGCATGTGTACCAGACGTAATAGGTTCCGTCGATGCGGAGGACTTTAGAGGGGTCGCGGCGGGAGACGTTGGGTTCTCGTGAGAATCCTTCGAGGGGTGAGTATTTGAAGTTGCTAAAGAATTCATTGCCGCGGTCTTCATGAGGATTCCATATATCGTACATGCGTTCCATTGAGGCGCTGAGTTCGCGATCCGGTTTTTCAAGTGGCAGTTTAGCGGGGAAGGGTGATGGCATAGGTAGTCCTTGGTGAAGAGGTGCTCGATAGGGCCAGCGCAGACGTTGGGCGGGTCAATTATCCGACTTTTGCCTTCAGGGTATCGACGAGTCGTTTCGCATGGGGCGATGCCGCAATTACTTTGGCAGGATCAATCTGCGCGAGGATATCGAACGAATGCCGCCCCTTGCTGTATTCTCCTTTCGAAACACCCGAACGCGTCGCGTTTTTTAGGCCGTTCGATATATCGTCTTTTGCGATGTTCTCAATATCCTGGCGAGCGGGAAGCGCGTTCTGGTTAAAGTCGTTTCCGTAGTACGCTACCAGGCTGTCCTTGTCGGCAAGGAACCACGCCTCCATGCACTGCACCATCAGATGTACCTGGTCGTCCGTAGCGTCCGAGGGTTGGTTCCAACTATCACGCGCCTTCAGGTGTTGCCAGGGGCTGGATCCCGCTGTTATGGGATCTTCGCTGTCAACTAATAGCAAGATGAACTCATCTCTTTTTGCCCCGCGGACTGCTGCACGAAAATCATTAAAGGCACTCCGCCGACTACCACTTGCGATTACGCTCGGCTTCTGGCCTTCCATGCCAGCCTTTTGAAAAAAAATGCTGAAACCCCGACGACACTTTGTCTTCAGTGCCTTCGTTTCCCCGCCACCTTCGACAAAAACCTTGATCTTCACCAGCGATTTCCTCCCAGATCGCCTCTGGTCCACAATTCCCCAAGGCTGTAACGGTTCAACCACTCGGTAAGGTCGGCTTTGTTAAGTCGGTGCATTTCCGTCTTGCCGTTGTGTTTTTCGCAGACCACGACGCTCTCCGGTGTATCGGTCAGGGTGTCCACGAGCATGTCGGAGTGCGTTGTGACAATAAGCTGGCACTTTTGCGATGCCTCGCGCAACAGGTCGCTAAGGACTGGCAGAACGTCGGGATGCAGGCCCAGTTCCGGTTCGTCAATACACACAAGTGGTGGGGGATTCGGGTGGCAAAGGATAGCCAGCAGGCACAGAAAGCGCAGCGTCCCATCGGATAATCGCGTTGCCGGGACTATGATATTTCTTTCCTGGACGAAGACCTGAACCGTTCCGCCTTCAATGCTGATGTCCAGGTCAGTCACGCCCTCGTAGAGTTGGCGCATGGTTTCCAGAATCCGATCTTTAACTTTTGGCTCTCGCTTCAACCGATTGAGAACCAACCCCAAGTTTCTTCCATCTTCGAGCAAAAAGTCGTTAGGCAGATCAGCGGGTTGTGGCTGACGCGGCGGCGTACGGCGACCAAAAGAACTCTCGCGATAGAGTCGCATGCGGTCAAATGTCTCGCCCAGCCATGTCAACTCCGGGTATTGGTCCGGGTCCTTCCGCTGTGCAAGAATGGATTGCTGTAACTTGATCTGTTCCAGGATTAATGGACGGCGTGTTTCATCACTCTTGTACGATTCACCACTGTAGTTCAGAAGGGCTTTATCGCCCATTAACTCGTAATAGATAAAGGACTTTTCTTCAGAGCTGTATGCCTCTTTGTTTTCCAGCAACTCTTCTATCAACTCAAATAGCTGGCCCCTCTCGGCGAATCCGAGGGAATATCGCAGTGCCGACCCCTTTGGGTTATCCAGAATTACTTCGATATGGGCTGACGATGCTCTGGGATCACCTCGCCAAATCCAGTCGCGGACGCCTCCACCTTCCCGAATTGGGGCCGTGAGGTCTCTGGGCGTGGCTTTCAGCAGGCCAATTGCCTCGATAAGATTGGACTTCCCGGAGCCATTGGGACCGATAAGAACATTCAGGGGACGAAGTTCCAATGCTTCGGTATCAGGTCCGAAGGAGAGCAGATTTTTTAGTTTGATGTGCTCTATAAACATGTTTCGTCCTTGTACATCAGCGTACTTTCGGGTTCTTACATGCGAATTAATAACACGCGATGTTCAGGTGTCAAGAGAATACCGCGAACGGCGGATCGCTTTTTAATGGCCATCTCGTGACTTCTGGTGATAAATATCGAGAAGTTTTTCAGACATAGACTCGACGAGGTGGCTGTGTTGTTCCGATGCGATGAGGTTCTGGCGTTCGTCTTCTGTGGGATTGTCTTTTAAGTTGAAGAGGGCGTGGTGTTTTAATTTCCCTTCTGTAATGAGTTCTTGTCCGACGATCAGTTTCCAATCGCCATCTCGCAGCGAGAGCATGGGCCCCATGATGTAGTCGTCGTGGAGGACGAGGGGGTGGGGTTCAAATTCTTCGTCTTTCAGGCCGGTGAGAAAGGGCGCGATGCTGGTGCTGTCTTCGGCAAATCCTGCGTGTGAGGATGTCTCGATGCCGACGAGGTCTGCGATGGACAAGATGAGGTCGTTGAGTCCATACGTGATGTGGCTGGTGCGCCCGGGTGTCGCGTCGTTGCCGTCGCCGATGTTGCCCTGTTTCCAGAAGGCGATTGTGGGTACGCGATGGCCGCCTTCGTGGATGTGGGCTTTGCGACCGCGGTAGTAGCCGCTGGATTCTTTGCCCGCGTTTTCCGCGCCATTGTCGCTGGAGAAGATGAAGAGGGTGTTGTCGATGAGTTTGTGGCCCGGGTTGCGCGGGTCGTCGTGGGTTTCGAGGTAGTTGAGCAATTGGCCGACTGCGACGTCGTTTTCGTATATGAAGTCGAGGCGTTCGGGCGTGTTGTGCTCGCAGCCACCGACCTGGTCGCGCTGTTTGCCCCATTCGGTGCTTTCCCAGCCATTGGGATCGTTGGTGGTTGCGTGTGGACGCGAGAGTTCGCGTTTGTTGTTTTTGAAGTGCGCCTGTCCCGCGACGGGTACGCCGTTGAGCGCGTCACAAGGCGTGTGGGGTGTGTGATTGGAATTGGCGGCGTAGTAGAGGAAGAAGGGGTGTTGTTTTGTGTCGTCTGTGTCCAGATGATCGTCGAGAAAGCCGACGGCGTGCTGGAAGTTCATCGGTCCGGTTTTGTACAGGTCGTAACCCGCGATGTCGTGAGGACTTTTGCCGGTTGCGCCGATGCAGCGGCGGTTTTCGATCCAGCCCGCATTTTTAGAGGTTCCATGGCTTCGGTTGGTGATGAAGTGGTAATCAAAGCCGTGTTCTTCGGGGCAATCGGTCAGGGGGTGGCGCACGTCTGCGTCATCCCATCCCTCGGCGGGTGAGCCGTCGGATTTTGTGTAGGTCAGGCCCACGTGCCATTTTCCCGAGATGCCCGTGCGATATCCGGCTTCTTTGAGGATGGTGGCGAGTGTGGGGCGTTCTTTTTCTATGAGTGGCGGATAGTGGGGACCAAAGGCGACTTTGTGTTTGAGTTGCGTGCGCCAGCAATAGCGTCCGGTGAGGAGGGCGTAGCGCGTGGGGGTGCATACGGTTGATGGGGTGTGTGCATCGGTAAAGCGCACGCCCAGGCGCGCAAGGCGTTCCAGGCTGGGGGTGTGGAGTTGTTCGTCGTCCTGGTTGCCGGTCCAGTCCTGGTACGCGCTGGTATCGCCCGTGCCCATGTCATCGACGAGGAATATGATGATGTTGGGTTGCATAGATGTTCCTTTTTCTTATCCACGAAGAACACGAAGGACACGAAGGGGGAAATCATTTTATGTCCAGGAGTTGAACGCTCAGATAAGATGGTGTTTGAGAGGGTAAGAGGATGGCACAGATTGTGTTTTCGCCAGGGGTCAGGAGGTCGCATTCATCGGGATGGAGCAGGGCGCAGGTTTCCGAGATGGGTGCGGAGTGCTGCCTGACGCGGAGGCTGCGGATGAGTTGGCCGTTGATGAAGATCTGGCAGTCGGCAGATGAGGTGACGTAGAATAGGGGCTTATCGAGGCGTTGTTTCAGGTCGATGGTGGTGCGGAGATAGATGGGGGCGTCCGATGTGGTCCCTTCTGCTGTGCCATAAGGACCTGTGCCCGCGTTCCATGATGAATCGTCGAAGTGGGTTTGACACCAGTCGCCGCCGCAGTTTGGCAGGTTGTCGCGGGGCGAGGTGTGTATGGCGGGGAGAGGGGATACGTCGTCCGTGCTGTACCGCCATTCGGTGTGGGGACCGATGATGGTTTCAAATTGCGGGGGGTCCCAGAGTGTGGCGTGGATGTTGCCGAGTTCGTCGGGGTCGATTTTGGAGATTTTGCGGTCGTAGGTGAGCCAGCCGTTGAGTTCGTGTTCGACGTCGGTGATCTGGGTATATACGACGCCGTTGAGGGGGGTGAGGCCGACCATTGCGCGGAGGTTTTCGACCCAGAAGCGGTAGTCGTCTTCCATTGCCTGTGGCGTTGGATATGTGGGACGGGTGATGTCGTTGATGTGGTCGATGTGTTCGGATGGTTTTTCGTGGTCGTACCAGGTGTGACCCGGGATGCAGAGGTTGAATCCGCCCGCTTCGCCCAGGAGGACGATGCGGTCATTGGCGCTTTGTTGTTGCGCTGTGGCCGGGTAGAAGGTGTAGTCGTGGATATCGCAGATGTCGCCCGTGCCCATGTCGGCCCAGCCGCTGGCACTGGTGACGAGGCGCGAGGGGTCGCGTTGTGCGACACGGTCTGTGAGGCGTTCGGTGTCGTGCTGCCCCCAGCCTTCGTTGAAGATGATCCACTGGACAACACTGGGATGGTTGTGCAGCCAGTCCATGATGTTGTCAAATTCGGTTTGCCATTGTTGTGCGGCTTCGGGGGTGACGTTTTGTCCGAATTTGGGCATGCAGACCATGTCTTGCCAGACCAATAGGCCGAGCCGGTCGCAGTGATAGTACCAGCGGTCGGGATGGGTTTTGACGTGTACGCGCACCATGTTGCAGGCGATTTGTTTGAGGTACTGGAGGTCGAAGAGGATGGCTTCGTCAGATGGCGGGGTGAGGATGCCGTCGGGCCAATAGCCCTGGTCCAGGGGACCGAGTTGAAAGATGGGTTTGTCGTTGAGGTGGAAGCGTTTGATGCCGTTTGCGTCTTCGCCAATGGATATCTTTCGCATGCCAAAGTAGCTGTCGATTGTGTCGATGGTTTCGCCGTCGTGTTGTACTTTGATTTTGAGGTCGTAGAGGAAGGGGTGGTCTGGATGCCAGAGTTTTGCGTTTGGAATGCCGAGGGAGATGGTGTGGTCGGTCTGTCCAGTCGCTTCTGAGACTTGCTCGTTGCCGTCATAGGCGATTGTTTGAATTTGGCAATTCTCTAAGTTTTCGCCTGAGACGATAATATCTATCTTTTCAGCGTCTATATCGGGTGTAAGGCGAAGGGTGCGGATGGATTGCTCTGGTACGGCTTCGAGCCAGACGGTTTGCCAGATGCCACCGGTGGGTTGATACCGAAATCCCTGGCGGTTTTCTGGCATGATTTGTTTGCCAAGGGCCTGGGGATGTTGCTCGGTGGCGTCCCAGCAGGAGACGGTGAGTTCGTTCGCGTCGTCTGTTAAATGGTCGGTGATGTCAAAGGTAAAGGGGTCGTATCCGCCGCGATGTTGTCCCGCTTTTTCGCCGTTGATATAGACGCTGGTTTCCCAATCGGATGCCTGAAAATGGAGGAGTACGCGTTTGCCCGTCCAGGCGTCGGGAACGGTAATATTTCGGCGATACCAGAGACGCTGGTTCGGGCGGAGAATTTCCATGATGCCAGAGAGGGGGGCGTCGATGGCAAAGGGGACGAGGATTTGACCCTGATAGGCAGTAGGTGCGCTGGTGGTGCCGAGGGGTTCGAGGGCGTAGTCCCACAGGCCGTTGAGGTTTTGCCAGTGTTGGCGCACCATTTGAGGGCGCGGGTGTTCTGGCAGGGCGTTATCGGGGGAGACGTTTTCCGCAAAAGGCGTTGAGATGTGTTTGGTCACGGGGGTCCAGGTCATCTCTCAAGCTACCTTTTTGGGTCTTCTTTGTGTTTGACCTCTGGGTTCGCTGTCCCAGCGCAGTGCCTGGAGGCGATGCATGGCGGCTCTGAGTGCTTCGGGTGTGCCGATGCGATAGAGGCCGTGTACGGCGAATCCGCGGACGTAGTGGTTGCCGTCGCGCATGGCATCTGCCAGTTCGGGAATGGCTTCTTCGGCATGGATGCCCAATCGCGCGAGGGAGAGGGCGGCATTGCGTCGCACAAAGTCGCTTTCATCCGTGGATAGGATGTCGGCGAGCGGGCGCACGGCTTCCGTGGTGTTCTGGCTGGTGGTGCCCAGGGATTCTGCGGCATGTGCGCGTGTGTCTTCGTCGGTGTCCTGCAACAGGGCGATGAGGTCGGGCGTGGCTGATTTTGCTCGCAAGCCCAGGTCGCCGAGTACATCGACTGCGCGCATGCGGATTTTTGGGTCCGGATTTTTGGTGAGTTCGAGCAGTGCGGGTACGGCGACTTCGCCGACGTTTGTGAACCCGTATCCAGCGTTTCGAGACGGGTTCTCATCTTCCGTGTCTTTGAGTGCGTCGATCATGGCGGGAATCGCTTTTTCGCCCTGTAATCCGAGGGTGTAGGAGGCATGGAGGGCGGCGGCTTCGTCGGGGTTGGCGAGTTGTTCGCTCAGGGTTTCGATTGATGCTCCGTTGCTCGCGTGTTCGGGTGCTTTGCCCAGGTGCCAGTCCCACATGGCCTGCCATATCGGTTCTTGTGGATCATCGGATGCGACCCATGTTTCATCGCTGTGATCCCATGTCGGTTCGGTGGGTTCAGTCATGCGCGTGAACAGGAATTTGACCATGTGGCGCGTGATGTCTGTGTAGTTGGCTTCTTTTTTGTGCAGGATGTCGTAGTGGATGAGTGCGACGGTTCCCGCGGGTCCCGCTGTGAAGAGATGTTCTCCCTCCTGGTCGCGGGCGGTGATGTATTGCGATCTGGGGGTTACGCTGGTCGGTCCCATTTCGCGGGGTGTATCCTGGGGGTAATACATCGCCATCATCCAGCGGCAGTGGTGGTGACGGCGGTTTTGATCGGCGCAGAACCGGCTGTTGTGCAAGCTGTCTTTGTGCATGGTGCGCGCATCGCTGCCCGGGCGGCTTTCGTGGACGTGGCGGTGCAGGTGCAGATAATAATCGGGTCCGAGGATGCTGGAAAATGCGCCGTGAACGATGGGGTGATCCCATACGTCTTGCAGTTCTGGCACGGCGGGGAGGAGGTTGTTGCCGGGATTTCTGCCGCTGTTTTTTTCAAAGGCGTCGTCGATGCGTTTATAGACTTTTTCGTGAAATCCCTCCGGGAAGTCGGGGTGGAGGATCAGATATCCGTCGCGGATGAATTGTTGCATTTGCGCGTCGGTCAATAAGACGGGTTTGTCTGCCATGTTGGGTTCCTTTCTGGTATTACGGGTGGTTGGACACATAAATATTTAATAATACCTCAATTTAATCAAGGACATTTTATTTTTAAACGCACGCTACAATTGCAACGCGATACTGCCCTGATTTTTCTCATTGAACATATCCATGTAATCCTTGCGTTCAAAAAACTGGCTGGTGTCGTAGAGAAAGGCGTATTTCCCGTTCCTGTCACAGCCGGTTTCGAAGGCGACGCGGTTGATTTCGGCGATGTTGGGATAGGAGGGCCAGAGGATGCCTTCTTCGCAGTAGGAGGTGTCGATAAAGTAGCGCTTGTAAATGCCGCCGCCGGGTTTAGGGCGGCGGGCGTGTTGCAGGGCGGAGTGGACGATGATGATGGAGCCGGGGGCCAGGTTGTCGATGGTACGCGAGCCGGGTAGATCTTCGAATTGAAATTGGCGAAAGGCATCGTTGGCCATGACTTTTTTGTGGGTGCCGGGCATGACGAGGAGGTCGCCCACTTCGCCGTTCAGGCCGTCCATGTACATAAATACATGGACCATGAGGTGCGAGCGATTTGTGTGGGGGAGTTGTGCATAATCCTGATGCCACGCTACCCCGCGTTCTCCGGGCAGTTGCCATCGGGCGTGGATGTGGTGATGGACGAATTTTTTGCCTTTCATCAGATCGGCCACGCGATCTACAACACCGGGTTCAGATGTGAGCAGACCGAGTTCTGGATACGCCATGAGCATGGGGCGTTTATCCGTTTCGCGGTCGATCATGAGTTGATCGACGTCGGCTTTGATTCGCTCGTTGAGGTCGTGGTCGAAGAGGCCTTCGAATGCGAGGTATCCCTCTTCGTCGAATTGGGCGATTTTGTCGGGTGTGAGGTGGTTCATGGGGTCTCCTCCAAATAGATGTGCGCCAGATGCATATCGGGGTTGCCGTGGGCAAAATTGCCGTCGCAGGCTCTGAGGAGTTGGCGTGCGAGTTGATCGACTTTGTCGGGATATTCGGTGGCGAGGTCATTTTCTTCCCGGTAGTCGTCCAGGATGTTGTAGAGTTGAAAGCTGTTGGTTTTGTTGATGTGGCGCAATTTCCAGCCTTCGGCTGTGGTGAGTGCGGGACCGAGGCGCGAGGAAAAGACGACGGGTGCGTGGGGGCGTTGCTCTTTACCTAAAAAGGTGGGAAAGAAGGATTCACCGTCTTTCCCGTCGGGTGTTTCTTCGCCTGTGAGATCGGATAGTGTGGGCATAAAATCGTAATTGGCGATCATGTGATCGGTTATGCCGGGGGAGATGCGACCGGGCCAGCGCGCGATGTAGGGCAGGCGGGTGCCGCCTTCCCAGCTCGTCCATTTGAGGCCAGCCATGCCGTCGTTGCCATTGAAGATGTCGCCGCTTTGCTCTGTTGTGTGTCGGGTGGTGATGTCGTCATAGCGGATGCCGTCGAGGCTTTGTCTTTTGACGGTGCGGCCTTGTTGTGCGGCGTAGATTTCGTGGCCGTTGTCAGAGCTGAAGAAGACGATGGTGTTGTCGGCAATGCCGAGCGCGTCGAGTTCGTCGAGGATGATGCCGACGGTGTCGTCGAGGCGAAGAATCATGGATGCGTATTCTTTTTCAAAGCCGGTGAGTTCTGGCGCGTCTTTTACGCCCGGATGAATTTCGGGAACGGAGATGGGGCCGTGGGGCAGTTGTGAGGGGTGGAAGAGGAAGAAGGGTTGGTTGCGATGTTTGCGGAGGAAATCGACGATTTTGTCGTTGAAGAGGTCCTGAGAGTAGGTGATTTTCCCGGTCATGTCGTGGCGGATGGCCGCGTTTTCTGGAGATTCTGAACCGGGGTGGTTGCCACAGTCGGGATGGGTGTTGCCGGGTATTTCGACGATGTCGCCATTTTCAAAGAGGAATGGCGGATAGAAGCCGTGGCAGAGTTGATGGTCGTAGTAGCCGTAGTGGTAGTCCCAGCCGTGCCTACGAATGCGTTCTGGTGTTGTGGCAAAGCCCCATTCAAGTTTGCCAATTTGTCCCGTGACATAGCCTGCGCGTTGTGCGATTTGTGCGAGAAAGACTTCGTCGGGTCGTTCTTGAAGGCCGGTGTTGTTGATGAGTTCGGCAATGTGTTCAAAGGTCATCGTACCTTCGGCCATGGGGCGGTAGAGACCGCCTCTGGTGAAGGTCCATCGTCCCGCGTGTGCGTCGTGATAGCCGGTCATGAGGCTGGCGCGCGCCGGGGCGCAAAAGATGCATCCGTAGGCGCGGGTGAATTGCAGGCCTTCGCGGGCGAGGCGGTCAATATTGGGGGTTTGAAAGTGTTTCTGGCCGTAGCAGGAGAGCATGCCGCGGCCGAGGTCGTCGCCGTAGATGTAGATGATGTTGGGGTTGGACATGGAGGTTCCTTTTATAGTTCGGTCACGTCGATGGCCCTGCGCTGTGTTGTCGCCTGATGCGCGGCGTGGATGAGGGAGAGGTTGTGCCGTGCGTGTTCGGCGGTGATTGGGGGTGAGTTGCCTTCTGCGAGTGCTTTGAAGGTGGCGGCAAAATAGTTGGCGTGTCCGGCGCGGGAGAGGGCGTCATTGTCGAGGCCGTGGTCGAGGTCAACGGGTTGCCATCTGCGGTCGGCTTTGTCGAGGTAGCGGAGTTCGCGCCCGCGTCCGACAATGCGGATGCCGTGCGTGCGGGTATAGACTTCGCATGTACTCTGGTCGCCGCCGGGCATGCCCCAGGATGTCGAGACGGTGGAGATTGCGCCGTTTTCGTGTTCAAAGAGGAGGAAGGCGACGTCATCGACATCGAAGTCGAAGAATTTGGTCTGTACGCGGGCTTCCACGTAGCGCACGGGTGAGCCGATCATGGTTTCGATGAGGTAAATTTCGTGGTAGGCGCTGTCGCCGATGCAGCCGCCGCCGGCTGCTCTGGATGCGCGCCAGACGTTGTTGGGGTCGGCCTGGTCCTCTGTTTTGCCAAAGAGGGAGAGGGCGCGGCCCGTTTGAGGGATGCCCGTGTTTTCTCGGCGCAATAGTCTGAGGGCTTCTGCGGTGCCGGGCGTGTAGAGGAAGTTGTGTACGATGGCGTAGGGGACGCTGTGTTTTTTGACGGCGTCGAGGAGTTGGTCGGCTTCTTCAAGGGATGTTGCCATGGGTTTTTCCGAGATGATGGCGACGCCTGCCTGTGCGGCTTCGATGACGTGTTCGGCGTGCAGGTGATGGGGGGTGGCGATGATGACGGCGTCGAGTTCGGCGCGGACGAGCATGTGGCGGTGGTCTTCGTAGCGTTGTTCCGAAATGATGTCTGCGGCTGTGCCAACGCGGTTTCTGTTTTCGGGGATGGGGTCGGCTATTGCCGAGATGGTTACGAGGTTGGGGATGTCGAGCAGGCCCTGGAGGTGTGATTTTTGGACGATGCCGCCGCAGCCGATCAGGCCCAGGCGGATGTTTTGTTCACGGGGCATTGTGATGGTTCCTTTCTGCGATTTTCTGCGCGATGTATTCCGCGTCGCGTCCCACGCCACGCAAGAGATGTGATCCGACGGTGTGTTGAAATTTCAAGCCGACGAAGAACAAGCCGGGGATGCAGACGCCGCGTTTGTGAATAGGTCCGTTTTTGTCAAATGCGGATTCGAGGTGATGTACGCGGATAAATGCGTAGTCGGGTCTAAAGCCTGTACACCATAAGACGGTCAGGTTTTTCAGGCTGACTATTTCGCCGTCGGCGCAGACGATTCCGCGATGGTCGGCATCTGTTACGCGACCGACCCGTTGTACGCCATAGTGTTTTGAAAGCCAGCGGGGCGATGGTGCCATGGCGGGGTCGCCTCCCTGCCATTGGTGCATAATACGCCGTCCGATTGGCGTTTGTCGCTGGATTTCAAATATTGGGAGCATGCGGGAGAATACGCCGATGGGGATGCCCAGTATTGACCAGGGGACGACGCCGTTGCCGCTGAGTGCAAATGAGAGGGTTTCAAAACGATCCGATTGTGCCAGGTCCAGGCAGATTTGAACGCCACTGCTGCCGCTGCCGACGATGAGGACGTTTGCGGTTGTGATCTGGTCGGGGTTTCGATAGGCTGACGAGTGTAGCTGAGGGGTTGATTGCGGCAGTTTTTTGGCGGCGTCTGGCACAAAGGGGCGGGCAGCATGTCCGGTGCAGATGGCGACGTTGGTTGTTTGATAGGTTTTGGTGTCTGTATGGACGTTCCAGGTGTTTTCTCCTTCGGCGACTTGCGTGACGGTGACGCCTTCTTTCAATGGGGGATTGACCATCTGGCGATACGTCTGGAAATAGTCGAGAGCTTCTTCGCGTGTGGCAGTGTCGTACCAGGCTTTGTGCGGTGCGAACGATTTTTGCATGCCGGGCAAGGTGTTCATCCAATTGGCTGTGTTCATCCGAAAGCTGTCCCAGCAGTTGTGCCACGCGGAGAACGCCCGGTCGCGTTCCAATACGAGGTGCTCAATCCCGCGCTGTTGCAAGAAATAACTCAGTGTTATGCCAGCCTGTCCACCGCCTATAACGATGGTGTTTATGATATGGTCTTTACGCATCAATCAATCCTATCAACAGAGCCGTCATCGCGGCGTGGTCCCTGCTTAAACCGTGCAGGGACATGCTTTAGCCGCGATCCAGAAGATTTCCTCTTCTGTTCCATAAAAACCAGACCCAGAGTTCCTAATAACATGACTACTGCGAAGCCAATAAGACCTCTTCGCAGAGGGGAGAGTCGCGCTTGAATCACAATATCGTGCTCGCCTGCCTCAAGCGGCAACGCGATGAATCTACCAGCGGTTTCCAGGGGTTGCACAGGCGTTCCATCTACAGTGATCTGCAAATAGGGAAAATACGCATAAGATAGTCGCGCATAGCAGGCTTCGGAAATGGATACCTTCATTTCTACCCGTTGGTGGCGGACCACATGCGCGACGACCTGTGCCGTTGGCTCTGTTTCCAGATCGCTTCCCTCCCGGTTTCGGACGAAAATGCGCTCACAAGTATTGTCATGGGGGCGAATGCCCATCTCGCCAATGATCCATAAGACTCGCGAAATTGCGCGTACAGACAGACTGTCCAGGTCGGCGCCGGTGAGTTCGACGTTGTAAGCGGCCTCCGGGTCATAGCTGACCAGACGAGGAGATACGATGATCGGGCTGTTTTGGTCCATGGAAAGCTGACGGCCTTTAGTATTTGATGACAAGATCACGTAGCGCGTATTGAGCAGACGAAAGCCCGATTTCAGCAGTTTGAATACGGGATCGTTGGCGTTAATCTGGTCAGGTGTTGCTACCAAATCCGGTGCGAGATAGCGTGCTAACTGCAGGAAGGGATCGGTAAATGTGCTTCGGGTACGCAGTTCTCCCGGGTGAAATGCCTCGGATATCGGTGTCTCGGACATAAAGAGTGGGTATGCCATGCGGATGGCGACGTATTCGTCTTTGTCCAGCCAATGTGCGCGGTAATTGGGCAATTCGCCTCGCTCGGAAAAGGGAATGGATGCTTTCCAGACATTTTCAAATCCACCGCTTGAAGATCGGTCAAGGGACTGGTCATAAGCGTGCAAGAAGGTGGTTGGGAAGAGATCGATCCACAATAAGAGAAACAAGAGGGTAAAACAGCGATTTCGCGAGAGCCGTCCGGGGCGATGTTGCAGAAGTATAAGTGTACCGATACCCGCTGCGAGTGCGAGAAAAAACGTGAGAAAGAGCAGGTAGCGGGAAGAGTTTGAGACCTGGACGAGCGACAGCATATTGAACGGAGGCAGGCGGTACGCAAAGATAACCAGAACAGATAGTAGCAGACAGGCCCAACTCGCCGCAAAGTGCCGTAGCTTGTTGCGTTGGAAAAACGCAATCCCGACGCCGGCCAGAGCCAATACACACAAGGAGATGCCCAGGTATCCGCCGTACCAGTGGGGTGGATCGGGCGGAATCAGCCAAAATCGGAAGTTTGACCAGCTTAACAAATGTCGCCAGGTGGGGTCGGGGAAGGTGGACATGCCGACTTGCTCAGAAGTGCCTTTTAAGCCAGCACGGAAGTTATGCATATCGGTATGTTCGCGTTCGAACCACATGCCAACGTTCATGTAGGCACTAAAAGAGAGGGATAGGATCAGGAGTAGAACACCGGCGCGAAAAAACGTTTTCATGTCGGGGTGACCCCATAAGGACCAGAGCCGCACGATACAGTAGCACCCCCAGAATACCATCGCATAAGTCCCGTAGCCCGGGTGCGTGAAATTTAGCAGGGCGATGCTCAATCCCCCTATGAGGACCGCGCGCATTTTGTATGAGGAGCGGATAAGGCTTTCGACAGCATAGAAGGGCCAGGGTAAGAGGGCGTAGAACAGCGAGACGTGCAATCGTCCCATGATGAGTACATGCTGCGTGTGCCAAAAACACAGTACGTAGCCCAGTCCTGCGATAAATCCGGCGCGGCGCGATTGACACAGGCTGCTCGCCAAATAGTACATGCCGATTCCAGAGAGTACGTGCGTGGTGCCCATGACCAGTTTGAGGGATAGGAATATATCCCGGCAAAAAAAATCGACTAGGCCGACGAGATAATAGAAGGCAAAGCCGTAATTTTGCATGTAGGGCGATCCATTGCCCATGAGGAATGTCCAGATGGGCAACTCGCCATCCGCGATGGCTCTGGCGGCGAGATAGGATTGGGCAATGTGGTGAGAGGCATCTGCGGCCCAGTGCATGCCGCCAGGGGCAAAGTAAAAACGGATGCATACCACCGAGCAGCCCAGAAGCAGGTACAGGGTTTTGCGCTCGCTGGAGAATATGTTTTGCAAGAAGTCGGTGAGTGCCCGATTGCGCTTTTCTTGCCACAGGATCAGCGCACTGGTGGCAAGGAACAGGACGGATAGCGAGATATCGATCCATCCGAAAGAGACCTTCTCGTTAATGGCCTGTATATATTTTGTCAGGGTGACGTAGCTCAGAGCTGGCGGAAGTACCGAGAGTTTCGCTATCGTGATGTACTGCATGCAGATCGATAAACAGCCGAGGAAAATGAGTATCCACAATGTGGGAAATGGACGTTTGTAGAACACAGAGGTAGCCTTTGAATCTATCTTTTGGATTGGCGGTTTCCGCGCATCTCTCATGACTTATCCTATCTCCAAGAAAAAAATATCCCACGCTTTTCCGCCAACTTTTCTACGAGGTTGTGTAATTCATTTACTTTGGTATCAATATTTGCGATAGCGGTAGTTGTGCTCTTGGCTGTTTCCTTGGCGAAAGAGCCAATTTGCTTTACTTCCATCTCTATCTCATTCAATTGTTGTTTTTCTGCCAACTTTTCCACAAAGTTGTGCAATTCATTCACTTGATTACTAATCTTTGCGATGGCATTGTCTGTGCTCTCGTTGCTTTTCTGAACAAAAGTTCTGTTTTGTTTTATTTCTGTATCAAGCCTATCCAATTGCTCGTGGATGTTCAACTCGGAAAGCTTTGTAATTATTTCTCCACAGACACCAATGAAAGGTTTTAACTCGCTTACCAGTTGTTCTGCGGCAGTCCGTATTGCTTCGTTCTGTTCCTTGCCCCTTTCAAGAATTGTCGCTGCATCGCGCATTCGTCCCAATTCAGCAGCGATGTTCTGAATGCCTTGTTCCGCCTCAAGAATTTTATCGGTGTCAACCATTGCTATACTCCTGGGTTAGTGCTGTATAAAAACCGCTGTCTTCCGCTGATCGTAGTACATTTGCCATAAGCAAGGTGAGAGAATGGCAACGGACAACAGGCCAATCAGCAATCTTGCTACGCAACAAATACTTGGCCATAGTTAGGGTACCGCACTGGCGCAACATTGAATCGGCAATTTTTTCTGCAACCGTGTCTCTCAGCGTATTGGCGTCTTCCAGCATTGCTACTAAAATACCATAAGGGTCACGGATGCTTTCGCCAGACTCCTGAACCAACTTGGTAAGCGTATCCGCCTCGTCGAGCACACTGGCGTCACTCTCGGTGGAACTCCTGAGCCGTGTGCATACCGATAGATAGCGCAACGCCACGTTCTGAGGGTCTGTGTCAAGCATACGGCGTGTAGTGCCAATCAATCGTTTAACCTCCTCCAATGATGATACCAGGTCCAAAAGTTTATTGATGTTATCAAGGCCAATTTCGTCGAACTGGCGGCCCACCCATCCGCGCAGTTCATCAGTAAATTCTGACTCCTGTAGATATGCCAGAATGGCCTCCCGAAAGTCGGTGTCGCTGCTGAAACCGCGGCACAATTCACCCATGGTACGGATGGCTTGCTTGCGTTTCGCAACAATTTCATCATAAACGAAATCAATAAGCGAATTAACCGCAGACCTCAGAGTGTTTTCTACAGTGTCGATCAATACCGCACGGATTGCGTCGTCAGCAAATTCTGCAAACTTATACTTCATCAGATATTGCCGAAGGTTTTCCTTTATGTTTGAAGGCGTTATACGTTTAATGTGAACCTCGAACTGGCGAGACTGCCAGTCAACAGTGTAATCCTCAACCAGGCCCAGCAACGCAAGACGAAAGATAGCCCGCTCGGATTTCTCGCGTTCATTATCTTTCCCAAATTTCAGTAGCGCAGTATTGATTGATCCGACTGGTAACTCTTCAATTTTTTTAGCTAGCTCTGATGTCCACAATTGCAACGTATCCTTTTTTTCTTGCTCCCTACCCTTGTACGAGTTTAGCAGAAACCACAGGTGAACAAAAAGGTCACCCTGGTTGTCCCTACCCAATTGATTAAGATTCGCCAGTGCTTTTTGATGGTCAGGTTCATTGAGGATTTCCAGTGCCGCATGCCAATTGTCATCACTGTACAGAATAGCACAGCGTGCGTAGTTAGCCTGTCCGTTACGGCCCGCGCGACCGGCCTCCTGATAAAAAGCCTCTACGGACTCAGGCATCGCGTAGTGAATGGTGTAGCGGATATTGGACTTATCAATGCCCATCCCAAAAGACTTGGTCGTGACCAATTCTTGGACGCGATTGTCGGTGAAGTCATTCTGGATTTTTTGCTTATGATCGTCCCAGTTACCGGTAAAACCCTTCGGTTTTGTTCCGCCATAGATATTGTTGTGGCTGAGTTGCTTCGCCACGCTATCAATTCCGAGATCACCATTAACGTGAGGACAAAATACCAGACCGCCATTCGTCTCGCTTCCTTGAGGGCGATAGAAATTCTGTGGATTTAATCTCAAGGCACGGGGAAGACGTTCCCGGTATCGCGTCAGCGCAACCGATTTTTCACGGCGCATCACGGATTCGACTTCAAATTGAAGTTCTGCTCGGTCAAAGGATTTAGGCAGAACAATTGCATTCTCATCGGTAATGCCCATTTCCATCTGAATGTCAGTGAGTACAGCAAAAGACGCCGTACCGGTCAATGCGACCAGCGTCGGAGGGAGACCACTCGCGTCGGAGCAGTACTTGCGTAAATTAAACGGCAAATGGAGATACGAAGGGCGAAAATCGTGACCCCATTCAGAGACGCAGTGCGCCTCGTCCACCACGGCAAGTGAAATGGGAAATTTTCCGGTTACTCCTCTGAGTCGATTGCGAAAATCCTCACTTTGCAAGCGTTCTGGCGCAATGAAAACGAATGCCAGATTGCCTGCGGTCATATTCCGCAATACAGTTTCCCTGTCACCATGGGATTGCTGACTGGATACTTCACCTATTAGATCAATTCCAGACCGACGCAGATTTGTCACCTGGTCAACCATCAGTGAGATGATAGGGTCTATAATCACTGTCATTCCTGGTAGTAGCATACCGCTGAACTGATAAATCAACGACTTGCCACCACCAGTGGGTAAAAGTGCAATCGTCGGTTGGCCTTGGAGTAATCGTGAAATGGCGAAAAGTTGTCCGTCTCGAAAGTCGCGCTTGCGGAATATTAGCTGCAACAGGAACTGTAGCGCAGCCTGCTGCTCCGTGACGGATGGCAAATCAACGCCGTTCTGGTCAGTCAGTGAGTTGGCTAAATCGGTCAAATCATAACGCAATGATTCGCACCACTGGAGTTCCCGCTCGGTACGGAAGCCGACCGCACGCCGAATACGAATCGCATTAGATGGTAGGCTGGGAAAAAGGAGACGCTCCGTACCCCCAATACATCCTTCGTCTAAAAAAAAACTATTTAGTAGGATGAGGTCATATGAACCATCAGGTGCGGACATATAGCGCGTTTCCAAATCGGGGCAAGGAATGACCGGGAGAACGTTATCTCCGATTATATCCAATTCGATCTCAGGTGGCGGTGGAGTTTCAGGTGCAAGAATGTGGATTCTGCTCCACATAGCAATCAGCATTCGAAAGGCTTCTGCAGTAACCGGAATATCTTCTTCAACGACCAGAATACGCTGAGGTCGTTGGGTGCTGAGAATTTCGTGGAAGTAGAGTTTTAGGAGACAACGAAGGCAGCGATGCACCGCCAGGGGAATGAGTATGGTGTAAAACGCCGCCGCGTGCATTGGCGAAGTGGCGATAATGTCCTGCACTGAGCGCAGGTTGGAAGCGATTTCCAATGCTTGCGTTTCATTTTTGTCAGCACGGTGTTTGAGTTGTGTTAGCCACTCCTGAAGTTTGTTATGGATTGTTGCTGTTGTAATACGGTGGACGGTCCAGCCATTTTCGCGGAGAATAAGGTCACGCTTCCGGTCTTTTTCTTTTTGTCCCGGCTCCTCGTGCTGTTGACCATCCACTTCAAAAACCCACTTTAGGCGGCCTATTTGGAGCGCAAAATCAACGCGATTGTTGGCCAAATTATCTGAAAGTGTATTGTCGGGAAGATCAACGAGGTCGCTGATCAGCACCTGCCTACGAATACGATGGCGGTTAGCTGCTCCGATAGCTGTACCGAGTTCTTCGTAGAACTGATTTTCTTCAGTACTGGTCAAATTTTGAAGTTCCAATGGAAGTGGGGATACAGAGACGGAATCGCCGCTTCGGTAGGGCAGGCAGAACAAGTCATCGGCTGCCGTGAGTAGGGCATTGCTGTTGTTAGGCAATAACGACGCGACAAATCTTGTCCCGACTTCGGGACTGTTCTCTAACACTTCGCAGCGGAAAAATTGCTGAACGGGACCAGCGAACAAGGCACGCTCAAAGTCGAGATCAACGAGAGCCGGGTTACCTCGGGTGATGATTTTGTCGCAGATGGCGGTTATGGAGGCCACGGCTGGGTCATTGGTTTCATAGAACTCTCGCTCGGCTTCAAGAACCGCGTGGGAATTAGCGATCAGAATATCCTTTAGTGGTTTCAGAAAGCTGTCGATAGAACCAGGTAGAGTATCCCAGAAGCCCAAGCGGCCTGATGCCGTGTATCTGATACTATTCATAAACCTGCGCTTCCCTCTGTATGCGTTGAAAAAGATAGGTAGGCCATACTACAAATTTATGTTGCCTCAATTATCCTGCGACAACCAAAGTCCCGGAAATCCAATACCATAGTCCTTGAGGTACAGAAATAGCATAGATCAAACAGGAATTACAAAATATACTGTTGCTGTGTAATATCAATACTAAAATAAAACATTTTAATACTTTGAAATGGCCTCGAAATCCAATTCTACGACCCAGTCTTGAACCGCTCCATCCCTGATAAACCGGATAAATCCAAGTTCTCCAAGCCGTATTAACTCTCTTTGAAAAGTTCGCCAGGTAACATTCTGGTACGCAGATTGTACATAACGATCTTCCTGTAGTTCTGATAGTTCGATCCTTCGAGATGGGATATCAGAGAAGGGGTCTGAAGGCTCTGTCTCGCTCAAGAGAAAGTTGAGGAGATTGTATTCCCTCTGGTTCAGAAGTCGTCGTCGGGGTCCCATCTTTTTATTATACGCGCGTACGAGCATCGTTCGATATACCAGTCGATTGAGCTTTGCTTTGACGAAATTATTTATGCCTTTGAGTTCGCTCGCAAAGCCAGCTACGCCAAAACGAATAAATGGTGTCACATCGAAAGGCTGGCTTTGCCGACATTCCTGGAGGATTGATTTGTATTCTTGTTCGTGGCGATAGAAGTAGTTGGATAGCCCGTAAAAGCCATGCACATTATATCCGAGTTGAAAGAGGATACCTGCTTCAACGAGTCGGGAGACTCTTCCGTTTCCATCTCCAAAGGGGTGAATTGTCACGAGGAAGAAGTGAGCGAGCAAGGCGCGTATGACTTGATGATGGCCTTCAAGCTGGCGAGAATTGATGAAATTGATATACTCATTCATTAAGCGAGGGAGCGTTTCGTGCGGCGCACCTCTATGGACTCCTCCAAGCGCTTCCGTGCCTACAGTAACGGGAAAGTTGCGGAATTTCCCAGGTATATTGTTGGTGGTATCCGAGTCTCGGGTGATCATTTCGTGCATGGTGAGGATGTCTCCCAGACCAACAGGTGGGCTGTTTGGAAGAAACCGTTGTCTTACCCAGGCCTGAGCTTCCCCAGCATTTCTGATTTGCAATTGTTCTTTTGTCGCGGTTTCCCTGTCGCCGTTGTGTGTTTGTTGTTCGAGGTACTCCATTTGCTGAGCAACCTCAGCTTCGGACAGAGGGTTGCCTTCTATCGCAGTTGTGCCATGAACAGCACGGATTCTATTGAGCCTGTCAAGCTGGCTTTGCCACTCTTGTGGGAACACGAGGTTTAGAGAGGCTTCTTTATAAGCTTCAATAGATATGAGATCCTGAAAGAGACCTTGCTGGTCGAGATGATACTCAAAAGAGAATTTTTCCCAGTCCATTTTTGTCCTCTTATTTGACACGTTATTTGACACGTTATTTGACACAATGATAAATTTTATAAGATATTAAATAATAATAATTTTTTACTAAAATTGCAAGAATATAGACTGAAATTTTCTGTTATTTGACACGTTATTTGACACGTTATTTGACAAACTTTTGACTCATTTAAGACACGCTTTTCGACAACAATGCATTTATACCCCTTGCAAATTTGGTCTGACGATGGGGGATTTTGGTTGTATATTGACGGGGCGGGTTTTTATCATTGGATTGAAAGGATGGGATTATGTTGATGACTGGCGGTCAGGCTGTGGTTGAGACGTTGGATGCATGGGGGGTGGATGTGGTGTTTGGGATTCCGGGGGTTCATACGCTGGCGCTTTACGATGCGCTGTACGATCATCCGCGGATTCGGCATGTGACGACGCGGCACGAGCAGGGGGCGGGTTTTATGGCGGATGGATATGCGCGGGCATCTGGGCGCGTGGGCGTGGCGTTGACGACGACGGGGCCAGCGGCGGTGAATGCGTTGACGCCGATTGGGGAGGCGCACGCGGAGTCGTCGCCCGTGTTGTTGATATGCAGTGGTCCAACGGATGAAACAAATGGCACAGATGCAGGTGTCTTACACGATATGCGGGATCAGTTTGGCACGTTGTTTTCGGTGACGGGACGCGGGCAGCGCGTGTCGCGTGTGGAGGAGATCCCGGATGCGCTATCAGAGGGATTTGAGGCGATGAAGTACGGGCGTCCCCGGCCCTATATTTTTGAAGTTCCGCTGGATGTTTTTAAGGAAGAAGCGGATGTAAAGATTGACGAGCCAGCCCACCGCCCGCCGCATAAGCCTGAGGAGGCTGCGCTGGATATAGCCGCAGAGATGATTCAGTCTGCGCGTAAGCCAGTGTTGATCGCTGGTGGAGGGACGCAAGATGCGAGCGATGATGTGATCCGGTTGGCGGAAAAACTCGGATTGCCGGTGGCTGTTACTGCGAATGGTCAGGGGGCTGTTCCGGCGGATCACCCTTTGCTGGTGCGCGGTGAGGCGATGAACAAGTGTTTGAATGAGGCGGATGTGGTGTTCGCTGTGGGTACGCGTTTGGGTTTTCGATTTGAGCAGATGTGGAAGGGGACACCGGAGAAGCTCATTCATCTGGATATCGATCCGGGGGTGATCGGACGGTCGTTTGAGCCAGATGTTGCGCTGGTTGGCGATGCGGGCGCGGGGTTGAGGAGCTTGTACGCGCGTCTGGATGGTGTTAAGTCCGCGTGGGATGTCAGTGGTTCTGTGTCGCAGGCGTCCGGTCAGTGGGAGGAGAAACCTTTTCCAGAGTTGCTGGGGATTTTGCGGAATGTGCTGGATCGAGATGCGGTGGTTGTGAACGATATGACGATGATTAGCTATCAGGCGCGTCGCCATTTTCCGGTTTATCAGCCGCGCACGTTTTTGTCGCCAACGGTTTACGGGACGCTGGGGTTTTCCATGCCGGTGGCTGTGGGTGCCAAGATCGCGTGTCCAGATAAGCAGGTGGTGTCGCTGTGCGGCGATGGCGGGTTTATGTACACGGCGACAGAGCTTTCTACCGCGGTTCAGCAGAGGATATCACTGCCGGTTGTTTTGTGCAATGACAATACTTATGACGCGATTAAACGGGCGCAGGATCGGGAATGTGATGGGCGGAATATTGCCGTGGAGTTGGCGAATCCCGATTTTGTGATGTTTGCACAGAGTTTTGGCATGCAGAGCGTGCGCGTGACCAGCGGACAGGGGTTTGGTGAGGCTCTCGAAGAGGCGTTGCGGGTCGAGGGTCCGACGCTGATTGAGGTTTTTTTGCCGGAGTATGCCTGATAAGTGCATCCTTATAAGTGGTAGGATGAATCCTCAGGAGAATGTTATGGCTACAAAACGAAAAAAGAGACGGCACAGAGGGGCTGCTGGCAAGGCGAATGCGGATTTGACGGCGCATATTCGGTCGCTGGGGTTGACGAGTGTGGGGCAATACCAGGCGTGGTGTCGGGATCATGGATTTAATGGGGCGCTGAATAAGAGCTGGCAGGAGCGACGGCAGGAGCGCAAGGTTGCTGATCGGGCGATTGATGTGGAATTGGCCGAGCAGGAATTTGTGCGCCATATCAGTGCGTTGGGGTTAAAGACGGTTGCGGATTATACCGCGTGGTGTTCCGCAAATGGGTTGAGTACGGGAACGCATAAGAGCGTTGCTCAGCGCAAGAAAGAGCGCGATTTGGCCGAGCGGTTAAAGAGCGATGCGGTTTTGGCGAAGATGAAGAATCACACGCGGCGACCACAGGAGACGATTCGGGCCATTTATGAGGGCAAGCTGTCGGAGGCGGAGTTGAATCGCCCGCATTTGCAAAAGATCCAGCGGGCTTTTGATGGGCTGGGGAGAGACCGCAAGGGGCGTCGCGCGCTGTTGCAGTTGTTGCTTCATGTGGAAAAGCGGGGCGATTTTTTTGACGTCAAGCCCGCGATTGTGCGTCTGGGTCCATGTGATGGGAATACATTTATCGAGGGGTTGGGCGCACTGGCGAGTTGGCACAAGCGGTGGTTGCGCGATCCTGCGGATTGGCGGCCAGATTCGCACAATGGGCGCAAGCAGTTTGGTTCTCTTGCGCGACATTTGCTCGCGAAATACGATGTGCCCGCGTTTATGGATATTGCGTGGTTTCTCGGCTTGGAAGACGAGGCGCGGCAGCAGCAGGGATGGTTTGTGCATGTGGGAACGGGCGGAAATATTCGCAAGGCAGATGTTCCGCTGACGCTGACGAAGAAGATGGCGCATTTGTTTTTGGAGTCGCCGCACGATTACACGATTTACGAGGCGTTTCGGCGGGGTCAAATTCTGGGGCTTGGCGGGGAAGAGCCGCTGGCGCGCGCGGTGAATGGTACGCGGTTGGGGTCGTCCTTTGAATGCGAAGATTTCTGGCATAAGGTGGTGCATTTTTTTGTGAATAATCCGATGCTCGATCCCGATGAGGTGGGACCGATTGTGGATTATATTTACAATCAGAAATACGTGCCTCGAGAGGAGACGGTTGATGGCGAGGTTGTGCAACTGCCTCCCGAGCAGCCGAATTTTTCGATTAAGGGGCGCAGTATGGTCAAGTTGCTGCGGCAGGTTGAGTTTTGGCACCGGCAGTTGGCGAGGCAGAACCGCTTGCCCGCAAAGGTGTGGGCGCCTTCGGGTCTCAATGAGCTGGATTGGACGGCGACGGATAATTATGGGAATGAAAAGGAGCGGTGGACGATTACGGAGTTGCTGTCGGCAAAAGAGTTGTCCCTCGAGGGACGCAAGATGCACCATTGCGTGGGGTCTTATGCGAATAATTGCAAGACCGGGAAGTCGTCAATCTGGACGATGCAGGTTACGACGCCGGAGGAGGAGACGCATCGGGTGATGACGATTGCGGTGCAAAATGGCAGCCGAAGCATTACGCAGGCGCGCGGGAAGTGCAATGCGCGACCCAATGGCAGAACGCCGAGTGGCAAGCGTCGAGATTTTAGCAAGGAGTATGAACGCCATTTGCGGAAGTCGCGCCATGTGTTGTATCTGTGGCGGGAGCAAGAGGGGCTGTCTATGTCGCGTGGGGTGTGAGGGGTCATTCATATCTCAACGCTGTGGCTGGATCGGTCAGGGCTGCGCGAATAGCCTGGGTGCTTACGGTCATGATCGCGATTGCCATTGTTAGCAATCCGCTCGACACAAATACCAGCGCACCCAGATCTATGCGATACGCAAACCCCGCCAACCATTCGTTCATGACCCAATAGGCCAGCGGAAATGCGATCAGGTTGGCCAGGAGTACCAGAATCACAACTTCCCGCGAGAGCAGGCGTACGATATTGGGGACGGATGCGCCCAGTGTCTTGCGGATGCCAATTTCTTTGGTACGCTGCTCTGCTGTAAATGCCGCCAGGCCAAACAGGCCCAGGCACGCTATTACAATCGCCAGTCCGGCAAATACGGTTATAAGTGTTCCTATCCGTTGTTCAGCCAGATAATACCGCGCCAGGTTTTCGTCTAAAAAACGATAATAAAACGGCTTTTCGGGGATATATTTTCGCCATATTTCACCGATATATTTAAGCGTCTCGTCAATATCCTGGCCGCGAATTTTTAGTGATAGCACGTTGAACTTGGGTTGCCACATCGCGATCGCCACGGGCCGAATGACTTCGTGTAGCGACCGGTTGTGAAAATCTTTCACAACGCCGATCACAACGCCCTTCTCCCGGTTATCCGTGGCCCATCCAAATTCCTTTCCAAGCGGCTCGGTCCATCCCAATCGCTGCACGGCAGTCTCGTTTAAGATAAACGCCTGAGACGTATCGGTTGTTACGGCCAGTGAAAAATTGCGACCCGCTGTGAGTTCCAGATTGTAGGTGTCTAAAAAGGCTTCATCCACGCCCAGGACGCGCATCCGCCAGTCTTCACCTCCTCTTCCCTCGGGAAATACCCTGTCCAATTGTCCCCCATATCCCATCGTAGAATGCGATGCCGATGCTTTCAAGATGTTTGGGTGCTTCAAAAATTCATTCTTGATGTTCAAATAATCATCCGTCAATCGCCGGTCTGTCGCAAATAGCCAGGTCATGATCATGAGATCTTTATCAAATCCCAGGTTCTTATTTTGTACGTAATTCAACTGCTGATATACGGTGTATGTACCCGCGATTAAAAATGTCGAGATCGCAAATTGAAATACCACGAGGATCTGTCGCAATCGGCCGCTTTTGGTACCTGAAACAAGCGTGCCTTTCAGTACTGTCACGGGTCGAAAACTGGATAGAAATAGCGCGGGATATCCTCCGGCGAGTACGCTTACCAGCACGGTTAAAGCACATAGTCCGGCAATCGCATACCACAGGGTCTGTCCTTCAAGCGCGATTGTTTTTTGGGCAAAGTTATTCAGGAGGGGTAGTGAGAATTTTACAATAATAAGTGACAATATCCCGGCCAGCAGTGCGGTTAAAAATGTTTCTCCCAGAAATTGTCGAATCAATTGGATGCGATAGGCTCCTACCACTTTTCGCAACCCAACTTCGCGTGCCCGTCGCGCTGAGCGCGCTGTTGATAGGTTCATAAAGTTGATGCACGCAATCAGTAAAATAAATATTCCGATGATCGCAAACAGGTACACATATGTAATGTCGCTATAAGATGAAATGCCATAATCCACTTTGGAATACAGATACATGCGCTCTAAAGGCTGCAAAAAATAGGTGCTCTTTTTGACGATCTCATCTCCCATGTATCGCGCCATGAATTCAGGCAATTTTGCTTCGAGTGATTTCGCATCTGCGCCTTCTCGCAATAAGATGTAATTGTTTGCCGGTCGCCAGGTTGAATCCACCGCCCACGTTTCAAATACGTTCCGCGTCCAACGGGTATTCACCGTTGCACATACGATATCAAATTGCAGGGTTGAATGTCGAGGCGCGTTTTTCAGCACCCCGGTAATCGTATATACCCCACCCATATACCGGTCATCGACGGTGAGTACTTTTCCTATTGGATCGTCACTCCCAAAAAATCGCCGCGCCGTTGTCTCTGTCACCAAAATGGAGAGCGGTTCTTTGAGTGCCGTCGCGCGATCTCCCTTTACCAGTTCAAAATCGAAGACTTCCAAAAAATCGGGATCTGTCAAACAGAACCGCTGATTGAATTTGCGGTCTTTATACGTGGTCCAGGTGTAGTCCGGCATATATCGCACGACTGTTTCGATTTCTGAATAGTCTTTTTTGAGCGCGGGACCCGCTGCGCCCGATGTGCCAAAACCCATGTCACGGGTGCCGTCGTCGTTGCGCATCTCGCGGATCAATTTGTAAATCCGATCGCTCTTTGTGTGAAACCGATCCACGCGAAATTCATCGTGAATAAATAATCCGATGAGGACACAACAAGCCACGCCTACCGATAATCCCAGTACGTTGATTAGCGAGTATCCTTTGTGGCGCATCAAATTGCGCAGGGCGATTTTCAGATAGTTTTGGAACATGATTTTTTTAAATCAGACAATGCGCCACTGCGTCCCTGTACGTTTCGAGCTCTGGGGTTTCCAGGTTCTTCACCTTGGCCAGATCATCCCATTTCCTGAGGTGCACGGCATTCTGGTAGTAAGGATTGCTTTCGAACTCGGTCCTTTCCCGATCTGACATGAGGCCTCCTTGCAGTTGGAAACTATGCTTAGAGGCTTCGGATAGGGTGTTGTAGTAGGTTGAATCCGTGGTGCAGATGTATCGCTTGGCCGGAACGTGAAGTTTCACCGGTTCGGTCACCGCCTCGATAAAAAAGGGCGCTATATACGCGGCGCCCACTTCTTCGTGGAGAAAGTCCTGGGTGTGGAAATCTGCGTTTTCTGCGTGTTCGTCCATCAGAAAATGGCCGATATCGTGCAATAGTGCAGCAGTTATCTGAATCGCGTCTCCATTGACGAGCTGGGCCAGATTGGCGCACTGGAGCGCGTGTTCGAGTTGCGTTACGACTTCGTCGTAGTAGGACTGGCCCCTCGCTTCCATGTAGGCGAACAGGGCATCTATTTTTTTTTCTGGACTGCCTTCGGCCAATTCGTTCGCGAGTGTTGGATCGATGCGTTCCTTCATTTTGGCACCATCTTTCTCTAAAAATGTTCGAGTGATAAATTTAATTGGAGGGGTTACAAATGCTCATCCCGGTCCAACCATCCGTCCGATAGATGTACGATGCGGTCTCCATAAGCGGCGTTCTTCTCTGAATGGGTGCATTGGACAATGGTTACGCCTTCGGCGTTTAGATGTTTGAAGAGGGTCATGATCCGCTCGCCTTCTGCCGAGTTTAAGTTGCCGGTTGGTTCGTCGGCCAGGATCAATTTTGGTTGCGTGATCAATGCCCGGGCTATGCCCACCAGTTGCTGTTGTCCGCCGGATAACTGGTTGGGGAATAGTCGCTTTTTTGCTACGATGTTGAAGCGGTCCAGCATTTCGGCGATCCGCCCTTTGCGTTCGGCGCCTTTTACTTTTTGATATAAGAGGGGTGTTTCCAAATTTTCGGCGACGGTTAGTTCGTCGATTAGATGGTAACTTTGAAATACAAATCCGATGTGATCGCGGTGTAGCTCGGTCAATGCGCGTTCGTCCAGTTTGTGCACTGCGCGGTTGTAAAAATGATACTCTCCATTCGAGGCGGTGTCCAACATGCCCAGGATGTGCAATAGGGTTGATTTGCCGGCTCCAGAGGGTCCCATGATGGATACAAATTCTCCTTCGCGGATTTGCAGGTCTATTCGCCGGAGTACGAATGTTTTTACGATGCCGTTTTCGTAGTATTTTTCGATGTTTTTTAGTTCGATCATCTCTATCTCCTTTTATATATGACTTATGCGCGTCGTTCGAATAAGATGGATACCTCGTGTTCAGATGGCTCGCCAATTTCTACGAGGGACCAGTCTTCGTCGTAGTTTTCCACAATCCGTTTCAAACACGTGACTCTCTGTTCGTGAGGTTCGGCGTGTTCCTCCCAGGCGAATAGTTCCAGGCGGTAATCGTATTTTCTGCTTTTGCCGTTTACCACTACGGTTACTTCCACGGTGTCTTCGGCGTCTAAAGGTGGCAATTTGATCGAGATTTTAGGCATGGTGATTCTCCGGAGTTGCGGTCAGTACTACTCATACCGCAAGGCGTCAACGGGATTGGAACGCGCTGCGCGGATGGCCTGGAGGCTTACGGTACACAGGGCGATGATAACGGCTAACAGGCTACACAGAAGATATGTTTTTATTCCGGGATCAATGCGGTATGCAAAGCCGTTGAGCCATTGTCCCATTGCCCAGTAGGCCACGGGCCAGGCGATGAGATTGGCGATGGTGAGGAGGAGTACAAATTCCCGGGATAGAAGCGCGGTGATCTCACTTACCGATGCGCCCAATACCTTGTGGATGCCAATTTCTTTGGTGCGCTGCGAAACAGATAGGGATGCGAGGCCAAATAAACCCAGACACGCGATCAGAATGCCAAATCCCGATGCGTACCAGACGATTCGGAGCCAGCGCTGTTCTGCGTGGTATTGCTCGTTGACCTGTTGATCCAGGAATGCGATTGAAAATGGACGCTCGGGTTCAATTTTTTTCCAGGTTTCTCGCAGCAACTCAATGCTGCCGTTCACATCTTCTGGGCGAATACGCACGAGAATCACGCTTGGGCCGCGGTCGCCTGGCGAGTCGCCTATTGAGTTATAAAATACAATCGGCTCGATTTCGCTGTGGAGCGATTCGAAGTGAAAATTTTTCACCACCCCAATCACCTGGTGCGGCTCTTTTTTGTTCAGTACGGGAATTGGCTGTCCAATGGGGTTATCCCATCCAAAAATATCTACGAGTGTTTCATTGACAATTACAGCCCGCTGAGGATCGCTCGGAAAATCTGTGGAAAAGTTTCGCCCCATCTTCAGGCCAATCCCCAGTGTTTTCAGATAGGCTTCATCAATCCACATGGTCCAGATAGTGATCAACTTGCCATTGGGCAATCTATGGCCTCTTTGTTCTTGGCTATTTACAAATGAATAGCCACCGCCAGCAATATTTATGATGCGATCATGACCGCGTAAGGCATCGCGCAAGCGTTGGGGAGTTTCCGGCGTCGCCTTGTCCAGGACCACCACCTGTTCGCTGGTATATCCCAAACTTTTCGACTGCAAATAATCCAATTGTTGCGCCATGATTCCCGTGCCAATCATCAAAACAATCGACAAAGCATATTGCACTATGACGAGGGCGCGTGTAAAGGGTTTGCGCCGTCTTGTCCGCGTGTTGCCTTTAAATACGGATATGGGTTGAAATTTTGACAGGATGAGTGCTGGATAACTGCCTGCGACAAGCCCTACAAATACGAGAATACCCATCAGCGCAACGACCAATTCCCAACTCGGCACAATCGCTACTGCCCCGCCCATCAGGTTATTAAATACCGGCAGAAACAATTCTGCAAGTGCCAACCCCAGGATCAGAGCCAGCAAACTCATCATCAGAGTTTCACCCCAAAACTGCCGCATCAAGTTACCGCGATGTGCGCCCAACACCTTGCGCATGCCCACTTCAAGCGATCGCTGCGCCGATTGTCCCAGTGACAGGGTTGTAAAATTGATACATGCGATCAGCAATACCGCCATACCAATGGCTGATAGGACATAAGCAAACATCGGGCTGATCTTTTGCGCGTATCCTCCGCGCACCTCATTTTGAAAATGAATATCTACGAGTGCTTGCAACTGTAGTTGAAACGCATCGGCGCGATCTTGAATACGCCCGCTCTTGATCCTTCTGCTTCGCTGCTTGTCCAGAAGTTCGCTGGCAAAAGAAGCGAGTTTTTCATTCAATGCTGTTGTCTGACTCGCGTCCTGGATTTGAACATAAGTCGATACAATATTCCCACTCCGGGACTGCGACGTCCTGAAATACCATGTGTCATTTCGATATGCATTCTCAAAGGGTATTAGAATATCATTTCCACGCATACTCGAGGTCAACGGCAAGGCTTTCATAATGCCTGTCACCACAAAATCTTGCGGATCTCGAGCGCCTTTAATACGCAGCGATTGGCCTATCACATGGGCGTAATTTTCTGTCTCACCAAAGTATTTTCTCGCCACGCGCTCGCTGATGACCACGCTGTGCAAATCGTCAAGCGCAGAATCTGCATTTCCCGCTAACAGTGGATAGGTAAACATCTGCAAATAAGGCGGATCTATTAGTGCAATGCGTTCTTGAAACAGCTTGTCCTCACGCCCGACAATCACATACGAACTGGCAAATCGCGTTGTGTGAACGATTTCTGGAAATGCGTCCTTCAATGTGCCTGAGAGTTCCTTCGGCTGTAATACTGTAAATGCGACTTCGCCTTCTCTGGTGATTTCCCGCGTTAATACTCGAAAGATCACATCTTTGTTTTTGTGAAACCGATCAAAAGACCATTGTTGATGCACTGTCGAAAAAATCAGCACACAACACGCCATCCCTATCGCAAGTCCGATGATGTTGATTGCGGAGAATGTCTTATTTTTGGCGATGTTGCGAATGGCGACTGTCAGATAATTTTTGACCATGAGTCAATTCCCTTATGGATAGGCGATACTCAGGATAGCTTTTACTACTGATCGCTAAAATCCGACTGCTACAAAAGACCGATGGGCCTATCGGTCTTTCTGTGTACCTGTGAAGTTAATGACAATCGCGCTATCCTTTGATGTTCTCTGTCACGACATGGCCGTCGAATAAGTGGATGATGCGATTCGCGTATCCCGCGTCGTGCGAGTTGTGCGTTACCATGACGATTGTGGTGCCGTTTTTGTTCAGTTCGGTCAACAGATCCATGACCTCGTTGCCGTTTGCCGAGTCGAGATTACCCGTTGGCTCGTCTGCGAGGATGATGTTGGGGTTTGATATGACGGCTCTCGCCACGGCTACGCGCTGCTGTTGACCGCCGGATAATTGCTGCGGGAAGTGCTTTTCGCGGTGTTTGATGCCCATGTATTCGAGCGATTCATCCAGGCGCTGTTTGCGCTCGCTGGTTGGTAAGCCCAGATACAGCAGGGGCAGTTCCACGTTTTCGGCGACGGTCAGTTCGTCGATGAGGTTGAAACTTTGAAATACAAAGCCAATATTTGACTTGCGGGTGTTGGCTCTTTGCCGCTCGGTGTGTTTGGAGACTTCTTCTTCGTTCAGAAAGTATTCTCCGCCGCTCGGATTGTCCAGCAGACCGAGTACGTTCAAGAGTGTGGATTTGCCGCATCCAGACGGTCCCATGATGGCGACGAATTCGCCTTCGTCAATATCTACGTTGACATTGTTCAGAGCCGTGGTTTCCACTTCTTCGGTGGTATAGACTTTCTGGAGGTTGACGGTTTTGATCATTGTGAGACTCCTCTTTAAGGTGAGATGTAAGACATAAGACATGAGACGTTAAAAGCATCTACTTTGAGACATTTTTAATTAAACCTGATAGCAAAGCAAACAGCCTATTCATCATTTCGGAAATTGAACGAATGTCTTCCTTCGGCTGAATCGAATCCATAAAATTGGGTCTATCGGACAAAAGCAACCTCCTTATTCATACCGCAGCGATTCAACGGGATTGGCCATAGCGACTTTGACCGCTTGATAGCTCACGGTGAGACAGGCGATAATCATAGACAAGACGCCAGCAAAAACAAAGATGCGCCACCCCATAGATGTGTGGTACGCAAAATCGTTTAACCAGTCGTTCATAAAGTGATAGGCCAGCGGCGCGGCCAGTGCGAAGGCAACGACGACCAGCCTGATGAACTCTTTGGAAAGCAAAATGACGAGATTGGGGATGGATGCGCCGAGGACTTTTCTAATGCCGATTTCCTTGGTGCGTTGTTCGGCGGTATAGGACGCCAGGCCGAACAGACCCAGGCAAGAAATAAAAATGGCGAAAATGGCAAAAAAAGTAGCCAGCGTGCCCATCGTGCTCTCGTTGCGATACATGCGTTCAAACTGTTCGTCCTGAAAAGAAAACTCAAAAGGACGGTCCGCATTGAATTTCTTGGATGCCCTCTCAATACTTGCAATGGCCTCAGCCGTTTGTCCCCCGGCAATACGCACAAATAAAAACTCTGTACGGGTGGGACTCAGAAGAATAATCAGCGGTTCGATAGCCGTGTACAGGGATTGAAAATGGAAATTTTTAACCACGCCAATAATTGGACCTTCGCGACCAAACCGCAGACGGGTGCCAACCGGGTTTTCCATGCCCATAGCCCGGGCCATTTCTTCATTCACAATAAAACCTCTGAGATCCCCGGGAAAATCTCTGGAAAATTCACGTCCGTGAACAAGCTCCATGTGCAGGGTATTGACCACATCGTAGTTGGCCTGTAACCTGTGAAAAATATGTTCTGAATTGGGGTCTCTCCCCGCCCACATCGCATTTGTTCCGGTACTCGTTACCCTGAGCGGATTGTGTGCGGTACTGGTCACGCCGACAATGCCCGGCTGTTGCAAAAGTTCCTGTCTGAAAGCCTCATACTGCCGCTTAGCTGCACCCTCCAACCGCATATACACCAGATTATCGCGGTCAATCCCCAGATCTTTGTTCCGCATATACGCAATCTGCTCATAAACCGTCAGCGTGCCGATAATGAGCAAAATAGAAAGACCAAATTGGAACACCACCAGCACCCGGCGCAACTGACTCGAACCCGACCCCGGTGTAAACGTACCGCGCAAAACAATGACGGGATTAAAATTGGAAAGATAAAAAGCGGGATAGCTTCCCGCGAACACTCCGGTTACAATCGCAATACCAAAAAAAATGAGAAGAATCTCAATGCTGAAAAGATCGGTTGTGAGCGTCTGATTGATCAAATCGCTAAACGATGGCAAAACCAGAATGACCATGATCAGTGCCAGAATGGCAGCGAACATGGTCATCATGAGCGATTCGCCCATAAACTGCCCAATCAGAATGGTTTTATGTGCCCCCACAGCCTTGCGAATCCCAATTTCTCGGGCGCGTTGCGTAGAACGCGCAGTCGATAAATTCATAAAATTGATACTCGCGATCAGGATGATGAACACGGCCACGACAATAAACATCCGCACATAGTCAATCCGACCACCGACCAGTTTGCCATTCCTGTAGTCGGAATACAGATGCATATCCAAATAGGGCTGCAAAAAAGCATCGCTTGTGACCGTATCATCATTCTCCTTAATGATATTTTTGATCTTGGCATTGAATTGATCGATATTGACATCCTTTTGCAACTGAACGTATAGCCGAAGGTGATTGACCGTCCACCGATAAAAACTGCGTTTATTGGCCAAATAAGATGCCATTGGCAAAATACAGTCATATCTCTGCGTCGAATTTACGGGCATGTTTTCATAAACCCCAGCCACCTTAAAACTTTTGTTATCGTATTGCACCAGCGCGTGCGTATTATTCACCACAAAGATCTGTCCCAACGCAGTACTCCTCCAATCCTCTCCGAAATACTTCTCGGCCAGTCGCTCTGAGATGGCGATGTTATTGGGCTCTGAAAGCGCTGTTTCGGGATCGCCCAGGATGAGGGGAAAGGTGAAAATCTTAAAAAAGGCCGGTCCAGCGTGATATCCGCTCTCCCGAAAAGTCTGTTCTCCATACGTCAAATACATGGGCTGATTCCAGGTCACAAGCACGGTCTCGGTAACCTCTGGATATCGCTCTTCCAGCAGTTTGGCACTCGGATGGGGTATCGAAGACAACGTCGAGATCTTATTCATGCCGTGATGATGCCGCATGAAGCGGTAGATTCGGTCGCCATTCACATGGAATTGATCGTAGCTGAGTTCGTGGGCGATCCACATAAAAATTAAAAAACTACAGGTCAGGCCCACGGAAAGACCCGCAATATTGATTATAGAATGGGTTTTTTGCCCCAAAAAATTGCGGACCGCGATTTTGAAATAATTCACAAACATGGGGTTCTCCAGTTCAGGTGTAAGTTGTGGCTTATTATAATCAATTTACCTGATTTTGGGCGGTATTGAGTGGTCGTCTTACTTCTTATGTCTCACCTCTTACTGCTTTAAAACCAACTTGTCGATTTCTTCGTAATTGTCATAGGACGATGTGACCACGCGTTCGCCGGGAGAGAGGCCAGCGAGGACTTCGAAGTATTCGGGGCTTTGGCGGCCTATGCGTACGTCGCGGCGTATGGCTTCGTCGCCTTCGACGACAAATACCCAGTTGCCGCCTGTTGTTTGATAAAATCCACCGCGCGGAAGCAAGAGGGCCTCTTCGGGTGCGTCGAGTTCCAGACGTATCTGTTCTGTTTGACCGCGCCGGATGCTTTGAGGTGTCGCATCCACAAAATCCATATCGACTTCAAATTGTCCTTCTAAGACTTCGGGAAAGACCCGACGGATTGTGAGGTCATACGTTTCATCGCCGATTTCAATGGTGCCTTTGAGTCCCTTTGTGATTCGCGTGATGTAAAATTCATCGATGCCCACCCGCATCTTGTAGGCGTCGAGTACATCGACCTGACCAATGCGCCTTCCCCTGTTCATCAACTGACCGATTTCTGCATTTAATTGGGATAATTGCCCTGCAATGGGGGCGCGCACGGTCAGGTTTTCCAATGGGCGGCGCACATGTTCCAATTGTCGTTGCAAGCTTCTGGCACTCGTGTCCAGTGCAGCGAGTTGGTTGATGCGATACAGCGAGTCCTGGCGTACTGTTTCCAGTGCAAATGACCTGCGTTTCTGATCGTTTTGATATCGATCTCGCGCACTTTCAAACAGGTCTTGGGAAGTCAGTCCGCGTTCGAACAAAACTTTCTGCTTTTCGTATTGGCGTTCTGTCTCCCGCAAGTTCAATTCAACGCGCATCAGTTCTTGGCGGTTGCGAATGGCCCGATTTTCCAGATTCAACCGCGTGTTTTCCATGTTGTTGATTTGTTCGAACAAGCGGGCTTCCTGGGTTAAAATATTTTGTTCCAGGGTGGGATTTGACAATTTCAAAATGGGTATGCCTTTTTCGACCATGGTCCCTTCTTCCAGAAAAATCTCTTCTATTTGTCCGCCTTCGAGTGCGTCGATATAATAGGTTTGTATCGGCAATACGGTGCCGCGCTGGACTGTAAATTCCTGAAAGGGGCCGCGTGTGACTTCCGAAATGGTAATCCGATCGACCTGTACATTGAGTCTGGCGCTGTGATCGCCAAAGATCGCCATGTAGATTACGGCACACACAAATATGGCGATTCCGCTTATGGTCGCAATGCGCTTTGGTGTCCATACTTTTTTTTCAACTCTGCGGTCCATGCCGTCCTGGCCCGAGGCTTCTGTTGCCGGTTGGGACGATGAAGAACCGCTGCCGACAAAACTGGGTACGGCTTTCTTACTCGGTGCATCATCTCGTTCGGGTGTTGACATGCTTATATCCTCTATCCAAAAGTTTGGTGTATCATAGAATGCTGAATGGGGAAAATAGTCATACTTTGAACAATATTCAACTTTGTTTTGCGTCAATGTGCCTCTATCCTATCCATTCTCGATTTTTACTCATCTCGCAAGGCATCAATTGGATTGGATCGCGCTGCGCGAATGGCCTGCATGCTCACGGTTCCAAAGGCGATGATCAGTGCCAGTATCGCGCTTGTGACAAATGGCAAGATATTTAAATCTGTCTGATAGGCAAATCCAGACAGCCAGTCGCACATCAGATAGTAGGCGATTGGCCAGGCGATGAGATTGGCAAGTAGAATGAGCAATATAAATTCGCGGGAGAGTAGCATCACCAGATGGGATGTTGATGCGCCCAGTACTTTTCTTACGCCAATTTCTTTGATGCGTGATTGAAACATGAATGCGGCCAGTCCGAACAGTCCCAAACAGGCTACAAAAATTGCCAGTAGTGAAAACACGCCGAGCATTTTACCAGTGAGCCGTTCGTTGAAATAGTACCGCTGTATGATCTCGTCCAAAAACATATATCGAAAGGGTGCGTCTGGCACAAAGCGTTTCCACTGCGTTTCGAGGAAAGACAGGGTTTGCGCGGTGTTTTCTGGTCGGACGCGCAGGGCCAATGAAGCAAATAGCCTCCAATCGCGAAGAAATCCCATGGGTGCGATTTCTTCGCGCAGTGTCAAACTGTGGTAATCTTTTACGACGCCAATTACGATCGGAGATCGGTTTTCATAAGCTGGTAACAGAATCTGCTTGCCAATCGGGTCGTCCTCCCAGCCGAGCAGGCGCACGGCTGTTTCGTTCAAAATAATCGCCTGAGAGGTGTCGCTGGCAACATCGGCTGAAAAGACGCGACCACGAAGCACGGGAATGTCGAATATTTCAAAGAACGAATCATCTACTTCGTTTATGCGAATTGTCCGTTCTTTTGTGCGGTCTCCATCGGGCCAGATCAGTCGCGGTCGTCCACCGTATCCAGAAATGTCGTATCTCAATGCCGATGCGCTGAGGATATTGGGGTGTTCGAGAAAGACCTGTTTCACCATCTGGTGGCGTGCCGAAAGGCGCATTTGTGGGGCAAATTCATGCTCGCGATCATGAGCAAAGATTGGCACACTTACAATGTGATCGCGCGTGAAACCCATATTTTTGGTTTCTATAAATCGCAGTTGTTGATAAACCACCAGGGTGCAGATCACCAGCAAGATGGACATGCCGAACTGAAAAATCACGAGTCCTTTCTTCTGTCCTGTGGAACCCGAGGAGGAAGACGCCCTACTTTTTAGTGCTGTTACCGGACTAAAGGATGAGAGGAAGAACGCCGGATACCATCCTGCCAGCAATCCGACTACCAAGGTTAATGCCAGTACTGCTGGCGCACCTATTATTACTGTAGCCGCGTTGAGGTGTAAATTGCCGCGTACAAATTGGTTGAATAAGGGCAGGCATAACTCGACCAGTGCGAGGGCAATCAGCAGGGCGACGGAGGTTAAAAGCAGAGATTCAGTTAAAAATTGAATCATCAGTTGTGGACGATGCGCGCCGACCACTTTTCGCACGCCTACTTCGCGCTTACGAGTGATAGCCCTTGCAGTTGCCAGATTGGTAAAGTTCACGCATGCAATGACCACTACGATCAGCCCGATGGCCGTTAGTATGTAAATTTGTTGTATGGGGCTGTTGGCAGCCGGGTTAAAATCGGATTCGCCATACAGGTACACGCGGTGCAGGGACTGTAGATAATAGGTGTTTTTTGCCGCAACTTCATCTCCCATATATTGTTTGATCAACGGCTGCATTTTTGTTTGCAGGGTTTCTGCGTTTTGTCCTGTTTTTAATAGTACGTATGTGTTTACTGGACGCCACGGTTGCCTGGGTAGCCACATTATCCACGGCGTTTTTCCTACGGAGGGTATTGTGGTTGTGAGTAAGTGAAAATGAAGGTCTGATGAGCGTTGTGGTGCCTTTGCGATACCTGTTACTGTGTACTCGCCTGGAAAAATGCGATTGTCAACGGAAACTGTTTTGCCGATTGGGTTCGTATCGCCAAATAAATGTTGCGCCATGTCGTCAGTTATGACCACAGAGTAGGGTGTGCGAAATGCGGTTTCTGGATCGCCTTTTATGAGGGGAAAATCGAACACGTCCAAAAAGTTGTCATCTATCAGTGCAAGGGTATATCGATTTTTGCGTTTGCCGTATTGTGCAGACACAAGCCACTGCCAGATACGCACCGTTGTTTCTACTTCGGGAAATGTTTCTTTCAACACAGGACCGAGTGCGCCTGATGTGCCTTCTTCATAAGTTGTTTGCGTACTGCTGCGCTTTTCTCGAATCACTTTGTAAATGCGGTCGCCCAGTGTGTGATCGCGATCTATTGAAAATTCCTGTTGGATATATAAGAGGATCAAAATGCCACACGCCAGGCCGATGGCAAGTCCCAATACATTGATGGATGTGTACAGTTTGTGCCGCGTCAAATTGCGGATCGCAACAGTCAGATAATTTTTGATCATGATCTTATTCTCTGTTCTATCCTGTTATTTTACAGTCAGCCATTCATCTCTCAGGTAGCGTGAACGTATTAAAATAACAAGCAATTACTGTGCCAAAGCATTCTTCTCTATATTTTACAATAAGTTATGAAAATTTGTGTCCTGGATCCCGTTCAATAGGTGTCCGATTTTGATACAGTAGTGTCCGAAAATGAACACTTAATACAAAAAACAGGCACATTGTTTTGATTGCAATGTGCCTGCTGTATTAGCTGTAGAACCATATAGCTAACCATGAATTGGTATCCAATATTTATTCTACAACCCGAAAATAGACGTATTTGCTATCTGTCTGATCCGTCTGTTTGTCCTTTGCCAGTACGGTCAATTGATAAATCCCTTCGGGTATCTGGTTCACATCGATCTGCAAATATGTAAAATCATCTTCTCGATTGCCTTCGTAATCGGCTGTTACTGTGCGGATCACATCACTCTGCGTGCGTTCGATCTTCAAATCACGAGCCTCTGTATGATGCACCAGGCCCCTATTAATTTCTGTTTTTCCCAGAGTATCGAGTACTTTTTGAGACATAAATAACTCTGGAGACACCGTATCCGCTTCTGGCTTGCTGATGGTGTAGGAGATTTGATAGTGTGTTCTTTCGAAATTATCGCGTTGCAAATTATAGATTTCCAGATAAATGAAGATCGATTCTGATTGTGAAAACGTGCGTACAGGATTGGGGGTGATGATCAGGTCATCGCGGTGTTCTGGAAACGCATTCCTCGCTTGAATATCACTCGCCACCAACAGATCACTCAGATGGAAGGTCTCCTGGTCATACAAAAATTGTTCTTCATTGCGTGCTATACCAATCGCACCCGATGTTTGATCCAATAATTCGACAGAGAAATGATAGGTTCCTTTGGGCACATACAGATTGCGCGAGATTAGTAAGTGATTGTTCCGATGTCTTGCGGCTGCGTTTTCGGCAGGTATGGGCGGTGGCAATGCGAGGTTGACTGATTTGCGATAGTCATATATTTCATCCCACTGCTCATCAAACAAGAACACACCATCCCAGAAGCTCACCTTGCCATCTTCGGAATTCTCCTCTAAGCGGTCTTTTGGAATCATATAACTGAGTTCTACCCGCACGTTGTCTCGTTCTTGAAAGGTGGCGATCAGATAGGGTAAGGTGTATTTTCGATTTAAGTATGGATCGACATAACGTTGCTCAGTCGTAAAAAAAATATGATCTGAACGCTCCTCAAATCTGGTGGGATATACATTTCGTCCTGGCGATCTTCTGAATACATTAGCTACAGCATTGGTATCATCAAATGCACTTGCCGTTCTGGATGGGCTTAAGCGTTTACCAGCGATTTCAGATCCACCGCCAAAACGCCACCGATCAGCGCCATTCCCTGTAAAAAAAATTTTGAACTGTTCGTAAAACCAGGTTTCTACCCACCTTATTGAACTCGATTTTCGATATCGAAATTTTCCAAATTTGATATAGGTTTTGCCCATGTCAGTTTGCCAGCCTTCCACGTCATCTGAAAATCGTTTGAACCGCAAATTCGCATACGCCATGCGTCCAAAGTGTTCCATCTTTCTTTCATTAAATTCTGACAAATAGAGTGGGTCCTGGCTTTTCCAAAAATTGTTGCGGCTTCGCAGTTCGTCAGACTGGCTAATGTTATCTTGCGACAATTGTACGACAGGAATATCCGGGTCTTCTTGTGGCTTGAACAGATCAATGGATTCCATCAACTCGCGTTCATCCAGGCTCATTTGCTCCAGAGCTTTTGAGTAGAATTGATGTGCGTTATTAAATTCACCCACCTCATATTCAGCGAGACCGCAGAACAACAGCACATTCTTGTCTGTTGGATAGTGCATTTGTAGATTTTTCATTAAGACTTGAAAGTCAGCAAAACGCTGGCTTTCAAAATAGAGCATCCCCAGCAAGTAATAAGGTGTCTGATTCGCTGGATCCAATTGGATGCTTTTGAGCAGTACTTGCTCGGCTTCCCTGTTAGCCTTTGCAGCAAAGCCGCTAAAATCTCTATCTCTGGTCTTGACCGCATCTCTCATTGACAGATATTCGTACACCAAAGCCATACCAATACCATCAAGGGCTTCTGTATTTTTCGGGTGATGATTCACGACGTTCTTATACTGATTTAACGCTTCCTCCCAGAAGCCTTGCGACCACATAATTTTTGCTCGTGTCAGTTGATAGGCTGGGTTCTTGTAATCCTGTTCGATTGCTTTCTGAATTATCTGTCTCGCCCGTTGTCGTCCGTTTACGCTATAATCCAACAGATGCAGTTTGGCCAATTCGTTGTATGCTGGTGCGTAATCAGCGTCGCGTGAAATAATTTTCTCGAAAGCCACAATGCTTTCCTTCCGGCTCACCTGACCAACTTGCTCTACTGCCTCTTGAAACAGCGTGTCTATTGTGGTTTCTCCTCTGGATGAGCCAGTGCCAAAGATGCAACTCAGGATTATAAAACCTGTATAGATTACTGATCCTGCTTTCATGTTTCCCTCTGTATCTATTGTGAACCTGAAAGAATGGGGCACTTGTTTTCACTCGTCTCTTAATGCATCCGCCGGGTTTGCGCGTGCGGCTTTGAGGGTCTGGGCGGTGACGGTTGTGAGTACGATGAGGAACAAGACGAGGCTGCCGAGTAAGAATATACCAATACCCAATTCGGTGCGGTAGGCGAAGGTTTGCAACCACTGAGTGGTCGCGTAATAGGCGATTGGAAATGCGATGAGGCTGGCCAGGGTGATATAGAGGACAAATTCTCGTGAGAGCAGGGATAGGATTTGTGCCTGGGATGCGCCCAATACTTTGCGAATGCCGATTTCTTTGGTGCGTCTGGCTGTGGCGAGTGCCGCCAGTCCGAATGCGCCGAGTGCAGCGATGAAGATGGCGAAACCTGTGGCGTATTGGATCATCTGGTTCCAGCGTTCTTCTTTATGGTATTGTCCGTTTATGTTTTCATCGAGAAACGAAAATCTGAATGTTAGAGCGGGTGCGATTTCTTTCCATTTTTCTTCCATAAATGCGATGGTGCCGGGCACGTTTTCGGGATGGATGCGAACCAGCAAGCTGGCATAGTCCGTTGTAAAGAGGGGCATAATGACAGGCCCAATTTCGTGATGCAAAGAGCGAAAATGAAAGTCGCGCACGACGCCGATGATCGTTTTGGAGCGTGAAATAGTACGGGTCCTTGTTTTTCTGATGTCTTTGATCGTTTTGCCAATGGGATCTTCTATACCGAGTTTTTTGACCAACGCTTCGTTGACGATAATCGATTTTCTTTGATCAGTTGGAAATTCTTCAGAATATTCCCGGCCCTCAACGAGTTTTATATCGAGCGTCTTGAACACATCGTAATCAATAGACATCATTTTAACCGGTTGATCTTGCATGTCTTCATAACTTACAAAAATATTAGGGGGAAGCGAGACTGGAAAGTTGACCAAACGGCTACCACTAAACCAGGTTGTGCTGGCCACCGCCGGATAAGACCGTAGCGCATCCCGAAAAATAATAGGTAGGGTTTTGTTTTCTCTTCGCAATTCATGAGTCTGAATGGCGACAACGTGTTCGGTTTGATACCCCAGTGGTTTGGTTCGCAAATAAGCGAGTTGGTTGCCCATCATCAGTGTGGTGATGATGAAGAATATCGAAAGGGCGAACTGAAAAATGACCAGTACGCTACCCAAACGATTGCCCGTTTTGATTTGCAATCGGCTCGTTATGATCTGGGTCGGTTGCAGCCGGGATAGCACAAAGGCGGGATATCCCCCTGCTGTGATGCCCACGAGGCTGACAAGCAGAATGAGAAATGCGAGTGTTGTGAGATTGAGACCATCGCTTATAGACAGGGATTGGTAAGATAGGTTATTGAATGTAGGTAACGCGAGTTCTGCGATGGCAATGCCGGCGATGCATGCGATGGTGATGAGTAAGAGCGATTCGCCGATAAATTGTTTTGCGATTTGCAGGCGTCCTGCACCGACGACTTTTCGCAGGCCGACTTCTCGCGCCCGCGTTGCCTGCCGTCCAAGGGTCAGGGTGGTGAAGTTGACACACGCGATAAATAGCACGAGTAGGGCAATGCCTGATAAGATGTACGTATAAATGGGATTGCTGACATTCGAGGTCCGGATAATTGGATCAAAGTGCATTTGTGTGAGTGGCTGAAGTTTGAGCTGGTTTTCGTTCTTTTCACCCCACCAGATTTTGGTCCATTTGGGAAATTGCTGTTCAAGGCTATTGGGATTTACATTTGGCGGGAGCAGCATATATGTGTCCGACATAACGTGTTTATTTTCTGTCACCCCACTTTGTTCAAAGGGTAGTAGCATGTCAAATTTAAGCGTAGAATTTTTGGGTATGTTTTTTATAATGCCCGTGACGGTGTAATTTTTAATTTCGTTTTTACGCAGCATGGGATTGAAACGCTGGATGGGAAGTACCTCGCCAATCGCATTGGTATCTTTGAAATACTTTTGAGCAGTTCTTTCTGTTATAAGCGCGGAGTACTTGTCTTGAAGAGCAGTTTCGCCACGAATGACTGGAAACGAAAAAATTTCGAGGAAGTTGGGATCGACATAACTCCAAAAGGCTTGAAAAGCCCGGTTGTCTGTGCCAATTTTTCCATGGCCGAATACTAAACGAGATGTCTGCATCTCGGGAAATGCCTCCGTCAGTGCGACACCGTCAGGGACTCGGGGCAATTCTGCGATTCCGGATGGCGTCTGTACATAGACTCGATAGATACGGTCGGCGTTTTCGTGAAAGGTATCGTAGGTCCATTCACTGTAGGTAAAGAGGAAGGTGATTATGCAGAATGCGAGACCGATGGCGAGACCGATGATGTTGATGACCGAGTAGATGCGGTGTCTGGCGAGGTTGCGGATCGCTGTTTTCAGGTAGCTAATGAATAAAGACATTTCACCGAACATTGGTTTCTCCTGTGTAGGGATAGGAACTGATCATTCAGGTAGAGTGAATCTGTAAAAATATTAAGCAATTTTTGTGCCAAAACACTCTTTTCTATGTTTTACAAGTAGTTATGAAAATTTGTGTCATGAACACAGTTCAATAAGTGTCCGATTTTGATACAGTGGTGTCCGAAAATGAACACTTAATACAAAAAACAGGCACATTGTTTTGGTTTCAATGTGCCTGATGTATTAGCTGTAGAACCATTATTTTGCAATGGCGTTATCCTGGTTTAGTGGGTATGATTGATGCGCGCGAGTAATTCAGGCAGTTCCTCAATTTCAGTAATTGATAATCCACGCCATCCAATTATGTCTGGTCTTGCGTCATCATATACATCTTCTAAATCGACTTGCTTTAGCACGGGTAAGAAACCTATTTTTTTAGCACCGGTCATTTCTTGGCTGCTACCATCGCCTACATAAATACAGACATTTGACGGAAGTCCCAACTGTTCATGTGCCCGTTTATAGATTTCAATAGCGGGCTTTTGTATTTTTTCTGTACAAGAAAAGAGCGGTAAGTCGATATGCTCTGATAAAGGAGACGTATGCCAGAGTAGCGGAACATCTGGACCACAGTTTGTTATCAGTCCAATTTTATAGCCATCATCTTTTAGTTTTTGAAGCGTAAGCAAGACTTCAACTTTTGGTTTGAGTATCTTCATTGTGAAGTCGTATCGATATTGCGCGGCTGTGTTGATTTTACAATCACTGGAGGATAGACCGATTTGAGCACAACATACAGCGATAATTTCTTCCATTGACCTGAATTTCCCAATACATAGGTCAGAAAAAGAAGAGCCATATGCTTGTCTAAACGCTTTATATGGCACCGACAAAGTTTCGGCCATCAATGCATGTACTTTGTCGTGCTTTTTTTTGCTAAAATTATCAACCAGCGTTCCGAACAAGTCGAAAATTATGGCTTTAAATTTCATTACTGCCTCTTTGGCGGTGCGCTGGATCGCGCAGATTAAAGACTCAGGCGTTCTCGAAATTTTTGTGCCTGACGTCGGGAAATTTCAATTTTATAGCCTCCTTTTAACAACACTTTCAGGCTGCCTTGAAACCATGGTTCAATTTTTTCGATATACTGTAAATTGATAATTTGTTGGCGGTTGACACGAAAGAATATGCGTTTGTCCAAACGCTCTTCAAGATGGTTGAGGGTACGCGGAATAAGGGGTTTGAATTTTTGAAAATAGACCCGTGTGTAATTGCCAGAGACTTCGAATAATTGAATGTCTGAGAGTTTGATAAACCAGCACTGGTCACCGTCTTTTACAAAGACGCGACTCGAATCTATCAATGCTGGTGTAACAGCTTCATCGGAAGAAAATGTTTGGGCCTGTAGTTTTTCAATCGCGCTTGCAAGGCGTTCGGGCTGAATGGGTTTTAGCAAGTAGTCGAGTGCATTTACTTCAAATGCTCGAATGGCATATTCGTCATAGGCGGTTGTAAAGATCACCTGTGGTACCTGGTCAAGGGTTTCAAGCAGTTCAAAACCGTCTTGCCCGGGCATCTGAATGTCGAGGAAGATCACATCGACAGACAATCTTTTGAGTTGCTGCCGTGCAGCATCTGCATTTGCGGCCTCACCTGCGACAGTGATAGTCTCAAAAGCTTTGAGTAAGTGTTTTAATTCCTGACGGGCAAGTCGTGAATCATCGACAATCAATGCATTCATGTTTGTTGTCCAGTGAGCGGTACTTGAAATTTTGCACAGACCTGATTTTGAGAAATATTTTCAACGGTCAATTGCGCGGTGTTACCAAATAAAAGGCGCAGACGTTCTCTGGTATTTTGCAGGCCAATGCCGTCATTTGTTGCGTTGTTTTTTATTTGGCCGGTGTTTACAATGCAAACCACCATCACAGTTTGCTGAAGGGTTGTCCGAATTGAGATTTCGCCGCCATCTGGATGCTGTGCAATACCGTGTCGAATAGCATTTTCGACCAGGGTCTGTACGGTCATCGGCGGTATCTCGACTTGTCGTGTTTCCGGTGCGATGTCAAACCGATAACGCAACCTGTCTTCCAACTGGGTGGCTTCGAGTTGGAGATAGTTTTTCACAATCGCCAATTCCTCTTTTAACGACACACTTCTGGTGTTGCTGACCTGTAGTGCGTATCGAAATAGCTCAGACAGTTTTGAGATCATGTCGCGTGCGCGTTCGGGGTTTTCAATGACCAGGGCACGGATATTGTTGAGGCTGTTAAAAAGAAAATGGGGATTTATCTGGGCTTTTAGTGCCATCAATTCGGCTTCTTTAACCGCTGTTTGCAATTCCCATTTTTCGCGTTCTCCGCGTTTGGTTATGTCAAACATGTGGAAGATGACGTACAACAGCGACCATATCCAGAGGATAAAGTTCGTGTTGAGTATTTGTATGCCATACAATTTCCAACGGAATTGTTCAAACGAAATCTCATCTATATAAAAGTAACCAAAGACCTGAATACTCTGGCTGATAATCGCAATGACCAGATCGGCTATCAATACTCTGATAAATAGTTTCCACAAAGGCAGTGTGACCCAATGCCGCTTTTTGAATATGGTTCTGAGCAGGTGTGTCCACAACAAAAGTTGTACAGATCCAAAGACGATGATGCCCAAATTTTGTGCCGTAATGGTCTGAAAAGCAGATAGGAAAACCGTGTTGAGCAGGCCGTATATTCCCCATCCCAAAATCTGACAGGTCCAATATGCTTTGTTGTGGTTTTTGATCTCAGACATGCTGTGCTCATCTGGGAGTCTGGGGCGCGGTTGTTTTGTTAGAGAGGAACGCATCAATGGTCTTAAAGTAGCCGTCTGGGTCGTCCCACATGATAAAGTGTTTGCCCGTGTCCGTCATCCATATTTCGCAATTCTCAACGTGAGCATACTGTTTTTGATACGCGAATAGTGAGCTTTCTCGCGTTGCGCCCTGAGATTGAACCGAAATCCAGGCACCCAATACCAGTACAGGTGTTTGTATTTTTTTTATTTCGGTTCGCAAGTCTGTCAAAAATATTTCGTACATTGCTTGTGCAACTGTGTTTGGATCCGAAGATAGACTCCACACGACAGCCGTATCTATTTTTGCGGGGTCTGTGATCATCGTTTTGAGCATAGATGGCGTTGATTTTTCTCTTTGTTCAGGTGTTTGCGAAAGTATCCAGGCGCGTGTTTGTTCTGCTGGCGCACGCATAAAGTCAACGGTTGCTGCTGGATTTTGTAATGCGGGTAAAAAGGGCACGGCATCGACTATAATAAGCGGTCCTGCGCTTTCGGGGATGCTTGCCGCAACCCACAAGGATAGAAAACCACCCAAACTGTGTCCTGTAAGGATTGGTTTTTTCAGTTCGTTTTCTTGGATATATGCAATAAGCGCGTCTCTCATGGTTTGCAAATAATGTTCTGTTTGCACGGGTGGCTGTCCGGCAAAACCCGCCAGTGTAAAGACATGGCATTCAAAGCTGTTCTGGTATCGGCTGACTGTTTCGCGCCAGACATCTCCAGAACTACTTAGACCCGGAATTAAAATCATCGGATGTCCAGATCCTGTTATTTGCACCTTGAAAGGTTGTGCATTATCTGTCTGGGCAGATGCGGGAATCGGTGTTAGAAGCGCGATGAAGATTGCACTTATTTGCAATATGACGTATTTCCATTTTGACATGACATCCTCCTTTTGACGGTGGATACTTCTCTTTTGTGATCAATCAAAAGGTAGGCATCAATCGCGTTCTAAGAAGTAAAAGATGATAAACGGTTCAACAGGCTGATGAACGGTTTAACACAGAGGCAGAGGTGCATGAGTTGGGAGGTGAATGGCTTTCAGGAGAGTGGAAGGTCTGATGATGATGTCGGTATCAACAATCAGGTGGGAAGTTGCCATTTTGACCACAGTTGATTTCTTTGAGTCTCCCAATCGTCCAGATCCGAGGGTTTGAAAGCTTCTCGGAGGCTTTCGAGAGATTCGGTGAGAAGCTTGGATTTTTCGAACGATTGTAATTCAGGATCGACATGTAGTTTCATAATTCGTTATTCCTGTGACTGATCTGGTTATGGTGCTGGTGCGCGGATGATGCGAAGAAACTCATCTACGTCAAAAGGGTCACTAACGGTAACGACTTTATCAGGATCAAAAATCTTCGGATTGGGATCGTTACGAAATGCGTCGAAGTCAAATAACTCTGACCATGACCGCGTGCTGGTTATCTGCTCTACGTAAATAACATCCCATTCGTCATTGTCGTTGAAGCGGCCGCGGCCTCTAATCTCGACATACTGTGTCGCCAGCCGACGCATGTCGTCGTTCAGGGACGGATCGAAACGCAATGGTACGACCCTTTGTGGGTTGAAGTGCAGTTCCGCTGTGCCATAAACCCAGTTCACTTCCATCAGTCGCCCTTCCACCAATGCTGGCTCGTCCGGAACCGCCGGTTTTGTTTTGTCGGGTTTCTGCTTTTCTTTTGTGGGAAGGTTCATTCGGCATCAACCTCTATCAACAAATCCGCTGGAATGCCTAGATGCGCTCGCAATGCACCAATTTGTTCAATAGAGAGCGGGCGAGTTCCTTCAAAAAATTCCGCTGTCTGATTGCTACTGCCCAGCCACTTTGCCAGATCATCCCGGCAAAGCCCCTTCTGCTCCAGCATAAAATCAATCACTTCCTGAGGTGTCGATTGCTCGTAGGCCGGTACATGCGTGTCTTCATAAGCCTGCACCAGTACAGACAAAAATTCCAGTCGCTCATACGCTTCTGATCCGGGCTGGGGATCTGTGTCGAGAAGGGTGTCGATTTCAGCGACGGCACAATCGTATTCTTCTTCGTTTCTCAACACATGAGGTTTGGTGAAATCGAGTATGTCAGCCATCAGGTAATCCTTTTTACAAAGTGCCTTCTCGCGTTCGGCGAGTGTATTCTGCGTGTGTGAGGACTTGGCGGATATAGACCCTTCCCAAATCATAGCGCATATCCACAATGAGTCGATATTTGTTGCCGCCAATATTGAAAATCGTGCGCCACTGTCCCAAGAAACTGGCAGAAGGAAAATCTCGGCGTATTTCATGTGGATTAGAATAGTGCTTTAATCTCATGATGGAGAACCAAGCTCTGAGGGGGTTTTCTGACTCAGGATGATCCTGCCAAAATTCCTGGAGTCTTTTCCGGGTAATTATATGCATTGGCTGTTAGGAAAATACAAGAGCCTTCACCTGGATAGCGTCCTTATATTTCTGTAAAATTGAAAAAGTCACCGTAGCTCCGAGAAAAGTCTTAAGATAGGGGTGAGTAAGTAAGTAGTATAAACCCTAACTTGGAGGCTACGATGACTTACCCCAAAGATATACAAATTAC